>CAWGTX010000005.1:0-150289 GCA_963825585.1 uncultured bacterium | reverse complement strand
CACGCATCGCTGAACCAGCGATTGCCGCCGATCTCGGACTTCTACTAGGGAACGCAACGGTGACGGCCAGCCCTGGATGCGAAGGGCAGTGGGGAGCTGTCGCAGCCTGGTGTGAAGGTCGTCGCTCGACGACTTAGCCCGCGACGCTGAACGCCGCCGCCTGCTGCTGATCTCGAGTTCTCACGACTTCGCCTCGTCCGAGGTGAGCACATGACACCACACCATCCCCTTGCCGGTGTTCTTGCTCCCTCCGATTCGGATCGCATGGGCATGCACCAACTCGATGAGATCGGCCACCGCTTCCGCACCATTCGGGCCGGGGGCGATGATCGGCGCGGCGAGAATCGTCCCGGCCGGTAGGCACTCCTGTGACGAACGGCCCATGCTTCATTGTTTTGTCGTCCCGATCGAGCTGCACCCGAAAGGCGAGGTCCACGAATCGCGGTGTAGTCGATGAGGACGTCGTCCTCGACCAAGAGGAGGTCGTCGAGGAGCTTGACTTTCAACGTCGGTGCCGCCGCCGGCGAAGCAGACTCCGAAAGGAATCTCGCCAACCGCTGCGAGTCCAGGATCCTCGGCGCCGGTCAGGGTGTAGCCCCCGACTCCGACGGGGCCTCTCCATCCGGCCGAGGCGGCGAGCAGGCGGCCATACAGCAGGAGCCGGCGGGACCTCCACGCCGGTGATGGGAGCGCTGCGGGCTAGGCGATCGAGGAGCAGCGGGGCGGTGGTCCAGGCGAAGGTCTTCCTGGTGGTGGGCACGGGGAACGCCACGAGGCGGGCATCGCCCAACAAGATGGCGCCGGGGATGACCACCCGGGCCGCCGCGGCGGCGACCCGAACACGTAGACGACCCGCTGCTCCGGCCACCGACGCGACGCCTCGTACCGCAACGCGCCCATGAGACTATTTGCCAGATGGTCGGCAGCCCCGTAGACGCCTCCCGCTGTATCGGAAAATCCCGACCGCCCCACCTGCTGTTGCACCGCCAGCGTCGACCTGGTTGTCGGCGAATAGCCAGAGCAGTGCTCTGCTCATTGTCGCACGTTCTGATCACACACCCGGCGGCTGCCCGGGCGAAGCGCGGGCTGCTGACTCCGCCCACCCATCAGAGATTCGATCCCAAGACGTGATCGCTCAAGCCCCTTGCCAGATTCTGTGCGGCTTCCGTCAATGAAGGCCGACTTCCGGACAGGTCGAGGGACACCACCACAAGAGTCCTCGACCTCCTGCGACTGTCGCTGTCGCTCCCTGCCACTCCCCTCGTCCGCTGAGTAGATAAGCACCCCTCTCGGCAGTCCCAGAGCCGTGCAGTACGCCAGCAGCTGGTAGTAGTCGCCGGTTGCGGCCGAGACCGTCGTCGGTCAGCTTGTACTTGATGTCCGCCACCAGCACCGGCTCGCCTCGGCGGTAGAACACCAGGTCGGGGTACATCGGGATCTTGCGACCGACGTCGAGGTGGGTGTGTCTCCTGGTCACGCACCTCGAGCTTGCCGGCGAGGAGGCGGCGCAGCTGGATGGTGACGAACCGCTCGAACAGACGGTTCATGTCGATCAGGAACGTCGAAGCCTCCAGCGTCCCGGCTCGGTCACGGACGCCACCTGAGCGGAGGATCACCTCGGCCATGCGAAGGGCTGGTTCGTAGTAGCGGTTCAGGCGGGTCAGGTTGACCGGCGGGATCGCTCGCGAGTCGACCAGGGCGACGCCGTCGAGCACGCCGACGCTGCGGCGCAGGTTGCGGCGGACCGCCGGCGCCACGTCGGGGTAGGTGGTGAGGGCGATGGCGGCGGTGCGGAGGATCCGGTTCTCGGCGATGTCGATCGACAGCTCGTCGAACCGGCACGGGATGGGAGCGGGCATCCCACCGGTGCGGAGCATCGCCGGCACGTCGATCCGGCCGCGCAGGGCGACCAGGGTCTCGTTGTGCTCCTTGTAGGACTTGAGCACACCCCGTTTGAGGGTGTCGGTCACCAGGCGCTCGAAGAAGGCGGCAAGGGCGGGGAGCAGCTCGTCCTCTTCGAAGCCGATCAGGCTGGTACCGAAGTCGAGGTCGTTCTGGCCGGCCGACAGCATGTAGAAGAGGTTCTCGAGCGGGACCTTGGGTCGGATCAGCACCGACAGGTCGCCCACCCGGATCGCCCCGGCGTAGGAGGTGGCCCTCAGGTTCCAGGTGTCGCGACGCCGACCGGGGGTGATGTCGATGGCCTTGCCGGCGACCCGGCGGAGGGCGTCGACCTGTTCGAAGGACAGCTCGACGTCTTCTTCGCTACGCCATTCCTGGAGCTGGACTGTCGTCGACATCGCCCTCCTCGAAGTCTCCTCGGATGCCTGGGCGGATGAGCCTTCGGGTGTGATGCGCCTTCTTGCACCCTGGCCCTGACCTGGTCGTAGTGAAGCTCTTGATGCCGGCGGTGTCGCCGTAGAGCTGCTCTTCGATGTAGGGGAAGATCGAGTAGTTCCAGATCCGTTTGATGCCCTCTTCGGTGAGGCCCGGCTGCATGAAGTGGCTGGGACCGATCTGAAGATGGGGCCCGCCCAGGCGTTCCATCAGCTCGTCGTTGACCAGGTCGAGGAGGATCGCCGCCCAGTCGGGTTCGCTCTTGGCCTGCAGCCAGCGTTCCAACAGATCGGCCATCGGCCCCGAGTCGGGGAAGAAGCGGTACGAAGTGGAAGCGGCGGCGCATGGCCGCGTCGACCAGGGCGATGGAACGGTCGGCGGTGTTCATGGTGCCGATGATCCACAGGTTCTTGGGCAGCTCGAACGGCTCGTCGGGCCGGTACAGCGACCGCACCGTCTCCTCCCGGTACTCGAGCAGGAACAACAGCTCGCCGAACACCTTGGGGAGGTTGGCCCGGTTGATCTCGTCGATCACCAGCACGAACCGTTGCGACGGGTGCTCCTTGGCCCGTTCGGCGATCAGGGCGAGCGGACCCTTCACCAGCCGGTAGGTGAGCTGTCCGGTGGCGTCGGTCTCGGGCCGGAACCCCTCGAAGAAGTCCTCGTACGAGGTGGACGGGTGGAACTGCACCAGCATCCGGTGGCGGGGGTCGGGGGCGAGCGCCTTGGCCAGCTCCCGGGCCAGGTAGGTCTTGCCGGTGCCGGGCGGGCCATAGAAGATGATCTGGCCCTTGTCCTCGAGCAGCGCCACGAACTCCTCGATCGTCTCCCGCGGGTAGAGGACGGCGTCGGCCAGGTTGCCGACCCAGTCGATGGGGTCGGCCTCTTCCTCCTCGGCGGGTCGTTCGCTCAACCAGTAGAGGAAGCGTTTCATCCCGAACGTGTCGTCACCGAAGAACGGCGCCAGCCGGTTCCCGCAGCAGCTCATTGGAGCGAACCAAGCGGGTACCGACATCGAGGGTGTCGAGCGACTCGTCGTGCAGGTCCAGGAGCTGAGCATCGTGGCCTTGCCCTTGGGTCCCCGGTACACGAAGACCGGGAAGGATCTCGGTGTGGTGTTCGATAGCGAGCAGCTTGGTGATGACCGCCTCGCCGAAGCCCTTCACCCCCCGATCGTCGGAGTTCATCAGGGCGTTGACCCTGGTCGCCAACGGGTCGTCGCCCCGCAGCAGGTACTCGAGGTTCGGCGCGAACCAGTCGAGCTGCTCCGAGCTCATCTGACCGAGGCTGGTGTTGAGGATCGACTGCGGCCCGGGAGCGCCGTAGCGGCCGGTGTTGTAGATGCGGCGGAACTCGTGAAGGTCGAACGCCAGCAGTCCCTCCTCGGAGATGACACCGGCCATCTGCTCGCGTTCGGCCTTGTCCTGTTTGTCGGCTTCGGTGGGGTAGCCGGTCTGGCTGAGGAACGCATCGACGTCGGCGGCGAGCGGGTCGTTCTCGGTCGCCACGGTGGTGCCGGCCTCACCCGAGGCGATCACCATCTGGTCGAACACCGGTTGAAGCCGAGCGACGGTCTTGAGGATCTGGTCGCCGATGTCGCCGGTGAGCCCACCTTCGAACCACTCCCCCACGAACAGCTCACCCTTGCACCGGAGTCCCGACCGATGGGCTCCAGCCGGTCGCCGGACTTGTGCTCACGAACCCGGAAGAACTGGATGCCACTGGGAAGGCTGGCCGCCAGCTTCGAGCCCATCTCGAAGGCCTCGTCGTATTTCCGGGAACCGAAGTGGGCACCGATCGCCAGCCCCGACTTGGTGGCCCAGACCCGAATGGCGGGCTTGGTCATGTCCTTTTCGACCGTGAAGATGGCGTAGCCGTCGGCCCGGGACGGGGCGCTCATCTCGAAGGCGGTGCGAGGGTCGGTCTTGCTGGTGACGAGGGAGCGGACGAGCTGGTCGGCCACCGGTTCCACCATGCCCTTGGCGAGCAGATCGAACTCGCCCAACACGGCGGCGATGTTGCGCGCCGCCCGCTGCTCGTCGGCGTCGCTCGGGTAGCGGCCGTCGGAGTATGTAGCCATCAGGTCGGAGTTCTCGGCGAGCCGGGGCGTAGATCGACAGGGCTCACCGAATGTGATCCGCTTGACGGCGGCGGCCACGCCGGCTGTGGTCACGGCGAAGTCGTGCGAGCTGGTCGCCAGAGCGCCCGGTAGGCCAGGTAACGCTCGTCAGGGTCCGTTGCGTCTTGGGCAGCACCCGGAGCACCGCGAGCACCGATTCGGCATCGGTCGACAGGTACGGCCAGCGTCTCGGATCCTGGAAGCACCACAACATGGCGCATGCGTTCGGCGAGAATCCGGCGCCTGGGTAGAGCCGGTCGGTGTTGTCTGCCAGCTCCTTGAACCGCAGGATCTTGCGAGCCGCCTCGGCCTCGTCGGCAGGGAACGGTGAACACGTCGGCGAACACCGCCGCACGATTCGGGTCGGCGCTCCGTTCGGCGATGGTGCTGATAGAACGGCTTGTAAGGGCCGTTGAAGTACCAGGGCGGCTGATTCGGCACGGTGTTGATCGCCTGCAGGAACGCATGCACGATCCCCGGAACGGTCCAGGTCCGACAGTGCCCTCCGCACTGCGTCACCGTTGGCCGCCCACGCCACGACGTCGGCGAACGGCTTGTCCTCGTCGCCGGCCAGCATCTCGGCGATCAGCGTGTCGAGCGTCCACCCGATGTACGTCGAATCGTCCACTGCACCTCCCCTTGCGTCACCGACCCGTTGGGGACGATATCAAAGCCGGATCGGTGAGGCGGATGGCGCACTTCCGATCCTGGTCGCGGTGCGACAACAGCCCTCGTACACAGGCCGATGTGAGCGACGCCGCGTCCATCGCCTACCTACGCCCGCCACTCCCACCGCCTCGGCGAACACGAGCCGCCTTGGGTCGCAAACGAACTCGGTTGCCATCCGTCTCGTACTTGATCGATTGGGCTCGGAGTCGACCCTTCACCTGCGACACGGAAACGACATGCCCGGAAGAATCCTTGTTCAAGCGGTCGAGGAGCTGATCGATGGTTATCCAGCTTTCAGACGTGATGACTTGCGCGATTCGCTCGTCCAGAGATTCACCTTGGCGACTCGTTGCCGCCTTTGGCCCGACCTCTACCTTCCGCCGGTCATTGCTCGCCCGACGAAGCTCGACAACCATGTCGTTTACCCGAGTCAGCGAGTCGAGATCGAGGTCTGTTAGTCCCTGACGAATGGCGTTCATGACTTGAACCCTGCCTGCGCCGGAGCTCTTCGCAGGCTTCGCTCCTCCGCAGGGCGTGCACCGATTGGAGCCCTTCTTCGCCATCTGACCGCAGACAACACATCGCGGCGAAACGTCGCTTGGGACGTTCATCGATCCGCTTCTCGTTCGGCGAGTCGGGGCGGGCCACGTCGGCGAAAAGTCGCTCAAGACGTTCTCCGACCCCTGCATGCGTGTGCGATCGCGACGTCGCAGGGCGTCCCAGTTCATGCGCGTCATCGGTCATCAATGTAGCCATGGGGGGCCGCCGCGCCACTGGGGTCTACCGCCTTCCAATCCGCCCCGGCTTCCCGTCGGTCCGGGAGAGACCGCCTTTCCCACGTACGCTACGACCAATCCCGACGCCAGGGGGCACGCACGCGAGAAGGTGGATCGCCACACCAACGACGCCCCGGACTGAGTAAGTGGATCTCTGAACGAAATCCCTGTGCCGAGGCACCGCTTCGGTGGAATCGATACTCTTGGTCGCGAGCTGAATGGTTCGACTCGGAAGGGGACATGCGAGCATTCATCAGCTTCACTCGCGAACTGGCCGACCACCCGACGCCCGAGCAGTCCTATGTGGCAGCCGCCACCGCCGCGTGCCGAGAAGCCGGTTTCGAACCAGCCACGATGGACGACTCCGATCTCTTCTATCCAACCGCTGAAGAACCGGCAAGTCGATGTCGCCAAGCTCTAACGGACTGCCAGGTGTGGATCGGCCTGATCGGTCTTCGAGCCGGCTCGACTGTCCCAGGCAACGAGGAAACGTTTGTTCAGCTCGAGTACCGGACAGCACGCGAACTGGGGTTGGAACTGGTGCCGGTCCTGCTGAGCTATGACCGGCCCGTCATCGGACTGGCGCCCAAGCACCTGCAGCTCTCCACCGCACAGGACGGATTCCGCAAGTCGCTCGATCAGCTCCACACGCGCAAGGAAATCGCCTCACCAGCTGAGGCCAAGGAGGCCGTCAGCCGCGTCTTTGGCCGCATTGATTCGCGGCGGTCGGATCGTCGAGAATTATCTCTTCGGTCAACTACCTGACCAGCCATCTCTCAAGATCGTGAAGGAGCGCGCTAGCCCGGAGCTGGTACGAGCCCCCGATGCCCACTTCGACCACGTGAAAGCCTTGCTACTGGCTAGCGTCACCACATCGTGGATCGAATACCGGACCACCGCTTCGTCGTTCGAGTCCGACGACGATCCTCGAAAACGCTACAACGTGAAGAGCAACTCCGAGATCGCGGCCCTCGCGCCAACTCTTCCAGCGGGAGAGCACATGTTTGTCAGCGAGGAGACGATCGAAGACCGCCCGTGCCCCACGTGTGCGGGCAGCATGAGACTCAAATGCGCAGCGTGCGGTGGAACGGGGAACTCGATCAGCGTCTTCCCGAACCCGACATCAGTCGTCATTGAGCCCGTCACCCTGAAAGACTTCGGCGAGCGCAATCAGCTGAGCGGGTTCCGCAGCCCGAATCCGGAGTACTCCATCGATACAGGCCCGACGGTATCTGTCGGGTGCAGTGTCTGCAATGGCAGCGGCGCGATGGGATGCCCCACATGCCGGACGGGACACCACTTTGAATACAAGCTGGTCAAGGTTGAAGCCAGGAAGCGTCAGGAGTCAGTACCGCAAGTACATCAGTTCGGCGATCACCGAGTTTCCCTGGATGGCGGTTGCTTCTACTGGGAAGGCGGATCGCTGCCAGACATCACGATCTCGGCGCCCATCGTTCAGATCCCCAGGAAGATGCTCTCCAAGATCGTGGATGACGCCTGGTTTTCCGAGGCCGAACGCCAGGTTCGGCAGATTCCGACCGATCGGAAGGTAGAGAGCATGGTCCACCTTCTCCCGTTGTACTCGTTCGAGTACAACGTCCGCGGCGCCACCCACACTGGGTTCTTGGTAGGGCGCGACCTCCGGCCAGTTCTTCCAGCCGAAGCGAGATGGGACGTCCGGCGCCGCCGATACGCAGCGGATGCCAAAGACCGATATGAGTCCCTGAGTGCGTGGGTCCTCGAGCACCCCCGGTCAGCAGCCGCGCTCGGCGCACTCCTGGTCGTTCTCATGGTTGCCATTGTTGTGCAGGCTGCAGTCTGATTCGCGAGTACGAACCAGGGGCCGCCACACCAACACGGGTCGATTCCGAAAAGACTCGATGCGAGGACTGCCCCGGGCTCCACCGGATTCTCGCCTCGGCGGCGTACGAACCCATGGGCGATCGACCCGAGCGGGTAGGCAGCGAACTCGTGGAGTGTCGCGCCTCGGCTCCCTGTATCGAGCACTGGTTAGCCAGTGCTTCAGCGCTTGGTTGACGTTGTGACTGGTTCTTCTCTGGAGGCAACGGCCGTCAATCACGGAAGGGCCGCCTCAGCGAGTGTTCTGCTCACCCAGTCGGGCGTCTGAACGGGACATCAAGAACGCGAGCCGGCCCTGGCCGGTACAGCTCCGGTGGGCGACCAGGCCCGCCGGTTCGCCGCTGGCCGGTCGGTTCCATCAAGCCTGGAAGACCCAGGACTTTGCGGGTGAAGTTGGCGGGATCGAGGCTGGTGAGCCAGATGGCCTCGTACACCGCTCGAAGGTCGGCGATCGAAAACTCGTCCCGGCACAGCTGGACTGCCAGAGATGTGGTCTCGACGGCTGACTGGAGCTCCGCCACTGCGTCTCTCAGGATGTCCCGGTGGTCGAATGCCAACCCGACACCGTGCGCAATGGCCTGATGGGCGTGGAGTAGGTGCACCTGAGCGGCATCTGATCCAGCGGCCGGCTCCTCGAGATCACGCGCGATCGCCCAGTAGGCAACGGTGATTACACGCATGCGCGGATCGCGATCGACGGAACCGTAGGCACCGAGTTGCCGAAGCTCAGGGACGGAACGCCTTACTGCCGTCTCCTCGTACAGCTCACGTGCGGCAGCCTGGTCCAGGTTCTCGTCGGGCCGGACGAAGCCTCCGGGGAGGGCGAGTTGACCCTGGTACGGCTCCTCTCCCCGCTCGACCAGCAAGACCTCGAGCACCCCGGAGCTCAGACTGAACACGACGAGATCGACGGTGACGGCGAATGGTGGAAACGCACCCGGGTCGTAGCTGGCATCCATGGACCTGACGGTACCGAAATATTGTCTACTTGACAAATAAGCCTGGCCCATCTTATAGTCATGTCGACAAGAAGCGACTCCTGGGAGGTGACGACGGTGACGGACAAGAACTCGAGTGGTGGACCCCGGCTCTATGTGGCACCGGAACGCCGATGCGCCCTCGCCCGGCATGTACCACCGGGCAGGACCCTGCACCTGGTGGACATCGAGAACCTGATGGGCGGACCGCGTGCCGGAGCGCACGCGTTCTCCGACGGCGTCGAGGGCTATAACCAGGCCGCCATGCGCCGACGCGGCGACCTCACCGTGGTCGGAACCGGCCCATACCTGGCCACCGTGGCCCACCAGGCGTTTCCCGGTGCTGACGTACGACAACGCCCCGGCCGTGACGGCGCCGAGCAGGCGATCCTCGACCACATCCGTCCTTTCATCGACACGGCCACCCTGTTTCACCGGATCGTCGTCGGGTCAGGAGACGGCGCATTCGTCGAGGCGGCAGAGACATTCGCCTCGCTCGGGCTGCACGTCGAGGTGGTCGCACGTGCAGGAACCATCGCACGCGACCTCCGCAACGCTGTCCATGCGGTCTACCCGCTTGTAGGCCCCGGGCCCGCAACACAGCCGGTGTTCCGATGAGGCGCCGCCATCGAACTTGGCTCATCGAACGGCCCAGCAATCGGTGTGGTTGCGGGCGGGAGACCTACCGGTACGGTGTCGAGGGGGCAGGCAATCTGTCCGACCCCGTCCGTACGGTGGGTTCGGACCGAAAGGGGTGGTGGTGATGCATCCGGATCTGCAGCTCGAACAGGAGTATTTCGACCTGGCACACAAGTACCGGGAAGCTCACCGGGCGCGGTTGCTCTCCGGCGACGGCAGCGCTGCCGCCGTACCGAAGGCGGGGGCGGCGATCAACCGGAGCAACGCTGCCGCCCTCGAACGGTTGGGTTCACCCAACGACCCGGTGGCAATGCAGCGCTTTGACGCAGCCGACGGAGAGTTCGATGGCGCCGGAAGCGTCGTATACATCGGCCGCTGCACCATCCTCGACGACGACTACGACCCGGTTGTAATCGCCTGGCAGTCGGACCTGGCGGCCGGCCTGTTGCAGGCGACCCGCGACGAACCCGGCAACGTCGCTCGCAAGCGGACCTTCGAGACGGAACGCAACACCATCGTCGACATCCGCGACGACCGACTCGTCGTGCGGGTCGGCGAAGAGCACGAGATCGAGATCGGACCGGACCCCCTGCTTCGGGAACTCGCCCGCTCACGGGACGGCCGACTCACTGACATGGTCGAGGACCATCCAGGCGGCACAGGACCGGGTCATGCGACTACCTGCCCAAGGTGTGCTGGTCATCCAGGGTGGGCCGGGTACGGGCAAGACCGTGGTCGGCCTCCAGCGAATCTCCGTGCTCATCTTCCGAGATCGCATCGACCCGATGCGCATGCTGTTCGTCGGGCCGAACAGAGGGTTCATAAGGTACGTGGAGAACGTGCTTCCGGCGCTCGGTGACAACGGTGTGCGACAGCTCGCCGTCACCGACCTCTCGCCGTTCCGCCTGGACCGTCTCGCCCCGGAACGGTCCGAAGTGGCCCGAGTCAAGGGGGACGCCCGAATGGCCGGGGTGCTCGCCGGTGCGCTCCGGTCGCGCATCACGATCCCCACCGAGGACGAGTCCATCCGCGTCGGAACACTCCGCACCACGATCCGCAGCGGAACGCCTCGGTCGGATCATCACCGAGACGATCTCGATGGGTCAGCCGTTCTCGAACGCCCGAACCACGTTCCGGGAGCGACTCATCGCCTACATGTCTGGGTCGTCGGTGGGCGACGGCGACACCAGATCGACCCTCAGCGGGCTTCCCGATGCCCAGAGCATCCGGTCGAGCACCGAATTCCAGAATCTGATCGACCGGATCTGGCCGACGTTCTCACCTCAGGAGTTTCTGCGGGACCTCCTCAACAGTGTCAACAGGCTCAATGAGTTCGTCGCTCCCGTGCTCGGTTCGGATGCCGCCAAGCTGCTGTATCGGCCGGCGCAGACCCGGATCGGCGACGAGCCGTGGACGGCGTCGGACATTGCCCTCATCGACGAACTGGCGGAACTGCTCGACGGAAGACCGAACGAGCAGTACGCCCACATCGTGGTGGACGAAGCCCAGGACCTCTCCCCCATGCAACTCCGATCCCTTCAGCGCCGTTCGGCCGGAGCGATGACCCTGGTCGGAGACCTGGCGCAGGCGACCGGCGCCTGGGGTCATCGCTCGTGGGATGAGGTAATCGACAACCTGTCACCCAACACCCACGAGATGGTGGAGCTGGAGATCGGCTACCGAGTGCCGGCCGAGGTGATGCGAATCGCCTCGCTCCTCGCCGAAGGTTTGGACCTCCCGGTGAAGGTGCCCGACCCGATCAGGGCCACCGGGGAGGAGCCGATAATCGTTTTCGCCGATGGCGAGCCGGTGCTCCGAACGGCCGTCTCGGCGGTGAAACGGCAGCTCGGATTCGGCCGTAACGTCGCCCTCATCTGCCCCGACGCCGTGGTGAAGGAAGCGACCGTCGCCCTCGACTATGAGCAGGTGGCGTGGGGTGACGGACGGAAGACCACCCAAAACCCCGTCACAGTGCTGCGGGCCTCGGAGTCGAAGGGCCTCGAGTTCGATGCGGTGGTGATCGTCGAACCGGGGGCGATCGTCGAGCAGAGCCCCCAGGGCCTCAACGAGCTGTTCGTTGCCACCACCCGCACCACCCGCAGCCTGACGATCGTTCACCAGGCTGCGTTGCCCGACCAGCTGGAGGAGTTCGCGCCGCCACCCCCCGAACCTGTCGTCGAGGAGCCGACCCGGCAGCTCGAGCCCGATCCGGAACCGGCGATCGAGATCGACGAGCCGCCCACGGCTGACGATGTGGTCGAGTTCGACCAACCAGTCCCAGTGTCGGCAACGCTGCCGGTGGCGGCACCGGTGCCGGCGGCGACGCCGTTCGAGAAGTTGATCCTCGACGCCGCGGCACGCAGCGTCGCCAAGGAGATCGCCGGCACCCTCAGACCCGAGATGTGGCCTGAGTTCGTCGACCGGCTCCGCCAGGCGCTGGGGGAAGAGTCCACCTGACAGCTGGTCGGGATGCTTCGGGTTGGGTTCCGGGGCGGCTCGGCTTCACTTGACGCCGATCGCGGCCAAGATGTCGGGGGCACGGACCGCCGGGGGTGAGCTGTTCGGCTGGGAGGACCCATGAATCCGCAACTGACGAGGGAGATGTTCACCTACCTCGCCACGCTGGCGAGGATGAACGTCCGCCAGGTGCGGGCTCTCGAAGAGTGGATGGTGGAAGGCACCTCCAGGCCGGTCACCTTCATCGCCGACGCCCCTGCACATCCGGCGGTGCGAACGGTGATGGCGGGCACCACCGTCCCCGGCGTGGTGCTGTCGGTCACCAAACCCGCCATCCCCGCCCCTCCCCCACCCGACGCCGACTGGGTCCGCTGGGCCGAAGACGCCGGGGTCAGCTTCGATCCGGCGTCGATGGACCCCGCGCCCCGGCCGTCGGACACCGCCGACGAATGGGAGCTGGACCGCCGGGCCGAGGAAGCGGCCGTCCGCTACGAGCACACCCTGGAAGGGTGGCGGCAGGCGTACCGCACCGCCCGAGCCGTCGAAGCCCTCTACTCCCGACTGTGGGAGCAACGTCAGATCGTCGCCGCCGACCCGGAACGCTTCGAAGTGGTGGTGGGCGTGGGCCTGATCACCTGGAACCCCGACGGGACCGCCATCCGCCGGCCCGCCGTCACCATGCCGGCCCGCATCGAATTCGACGGCGACAACTCGCGGGTCGACATCGAAGTCGACGAATCCGAACTGCGGATCGAAACCGACCTGTTCCCTCCCGTCAACAGCCCGTCCCGGGAGGCGCCTGGCGTCCTGGCGGAGCGACTCGGCGAGCTCGACACCGTGTTCGCACCCGACGAGGTCGGCCCGGCGTTCACCGAATACGTGGGCAGCTTCGCCGGTTCGGGAGGGCGGGGCAGCTGGGACCCTGAAGCCGGCCAACCGATCGACATCCCCGCCGACCCCCGCATCTCGTATTCGCCGCTGGTGGCCGTCCGGCCCCGCTCCACCCAGGCCAGGGTGGATCTGCTGGAAGCGCTGGCCGACGTCGACCAACTGTCCGACGCAATGCTGAGCCTGGTCGAGATCACCAACGCCCAACTGGCACCGCTGCCCCGGGGCGAGGAGATCGAACAGCGGTTCCATCCCGAGCTGCTGTTACCCCAACCGTCGTCGCCGGCGCAACGCCAGATGGCGTTGTCGATGGAACGCAACCCGCTCACGGTGGTGTTCGGGCCACCCGGCACCGGCAAGACCTACACCATCGCCAACCTGTTGGGCCATCTGCTCGCCCAGGGCAAACGGGTGCTGGTGACCGCCGAGAAGGAGGAGGCCCTGCACGAGGTGCGGGACAAGGTGATCCCGGGTCTCACCGACCTGGTGGTGCCGGTGCTGAAGGCAAGCTCCCAGGACCGCAAGCTGCTGGCCCATTCGGTGCAGCGGATCTCGGCCCGCCGCAACGACAAGTCCATCGACGACCGCCGCAGCGACGTCGACGGCTGACGACCCTGATGCACGAACTGCAGGGGGAACGCACCCGCCTGGTCAACCAGCTGATCGAAGCGTGGGAAGCCGAACGCGACATCCGCTTCGAATCGGGCCGCTACCAGGGCACGGTGGAAGACGCCGCCGACGCGCTGATGGCCGACGCCGAGATGTACGGGTGGTTCAACGACACCGCCGACCAGCCGCTCGCGCTGTTACCCGGCGACCTGGCAGCCATCGCCGACCTCGAGGACCGGGCAGTGTGGGAGGCGGGCGCCATCGCCGCTCCGATCATCGCCGACAACGTGGCGATGCCCGCCCAGGTGGCGGCGGGCGAAGCCCACGGCCTTCAACTCACCACCGCACAAACCCAGCGTCTTGTCGCTGGGTCGTCACGGCGGGCAGCCGTTACCGCACCGTCGTCTGCGGAGCTGGCCGACCAGTTGGCCGAAGCCGCCGTCGGTGCCGCCGGGCTGCTCGACGGGCTGCTCGACGGCTCCAACCCGTGGATGTCACGTCTGGTGGAAGACGCCCGCCAGGGCCACCTCGACCTGTGGACCGCCCAGGCAACCCGCACCTCGGAATCCGCGGCCACCATCGCCTCCAGTCTCGAATCCCTCGCCGGCGCCTCGATCGTGACCCCGGCAGGGTCCGATGAGGGGGCGCTGAAGGCGGCGGCCACCACCATCACCGAAGAGGTGGAACCGGGGCGCCGACTCAGAGGCTGGTTGCAGTCCAAGCCGGTGAAGGAGGCGGTGGCGATCCTCTCGGGCGTCACCGTGAACGGCTCGGTGGTCGACACCCACGAGGAAGCCGCCCTGCTGATCCGCTGGTGTGACGCCGCCACCGCCCACAAGCGGCTGGTCGCCGACTGGGCACCCCACGTCGAACGGGTCAACGACCTCGACCCCGAACAGGCCCTGCCGCTCGCCCGCCGTCTCGCCGAGATGACCCGGGAAGCGGTCGCAACCATCGAGAAGGCAACTGAGACCCTCACCCCGCTGCGGGAGGCCGGCGTCGAGCTCGCCGACCCGTGGTCGCCCGCCGAGCTGCGGGCCGACGCCGTGGGGCTGCAATGGGCGGCTGCCTCCCGACGGCTGGCCGAACGGGTGAGCCGTCTCACCAGATACCGCGACCAGCTCCCCCAGGACCTGCACCGCCGCAGCGAACTGGCGGAGGCGCTCACGGTGCTCGCCGAACGTCACGACCCGGCCCCCTGGACCCAGCTCGCCGCCGAGATGGACCGGCTCCGGGCGTTGCAACGCCGTGCCACAGCCGGTGCCGCCGCCCTCGACCGGCTCGCCGCCACCGCTCCCCTGTTCGCCCAAACCCTGGACGACGACGTGGGCGGGTTCTTCGCCCGACTGCCCGACGTCGAAGCTGCCTGGCAGTGGAGGCACGCCTCCGAACAGTTCCGACGGCTCGCCTCCCGCAAGGGCATCCTCGAAACGTTGGAGCAGAGCGAAGCCCGGCTGACCGAGACCAGGAAGGCGCTGGTCGAGGAGAAGGCATGGCTCGGGGTTCAGGAACGGCTGGCGGCACAGCCCGAGCTGACCCAGGCGTTGCGGGACTACTCCGCCGCCCAGCAGCGCGTCCCCAAGACCCGCACCGCCAAGAGCTACCTCCCCAACCTGCGGGCCGCCCAGAAGGCACTCACCCGCTGCTCGGACGCGGTGCCGGTGTGGGTGATGGCGATCGACGAGGTGGCGGAGATGTTCGCCGGCCGGGCCACCGGTTCCGAACCCGCCTTCGATGTCGTCATCGTCGACGAGGCATCCCAGTCGCCCCTCACCTCGTCGTTCGTGATGCAGCTCGCCTCGTCGGTGGCCATCGTCGGCGACCCGTTCCAGACGTCGCCGCCGTCGTTCAGGGCGTTCGCCGCTCTCACCGCAGCCCGGGCCGCCATCGGCGACGGCGTTGTGAGGGCACGGCTGGATCCCACCGAGTCGCTGTGGAACATCGGGGCGACGGTGGTCGACAGGATCTCACTCACCGAGCACTTCCGCTGCCCTCCCGAGGTGATCGGATGGGCCCAGGAGAAGATCTACCGGGACCTCGCCGACGTCGACCTGGAAGTCCTCACCGGAACCGACCCGCACCGTCCCAAGCCGATCATCGCCCACCACGTCGCCGACGGATACGGCGAGCGGACCAACCCCAACGAGGCTGCAGCCCTGGTCGCCGACCTGCGGGCCCTGCTCGAATCTCCGCCGGGGTGGTTGCGAACGGTGGGGGTGGTTGCACGCACCCCCGAGCAGGCGGGGATCATCCAACGGCTGGTGTTCGACAGCATCGACGAGACCGCATTGGAGTCGGTGGACCTGCGGGTGGGGACGCCCTATCAGTTCCAGGGCGCACAGCGGGACGTGATCTATCTGTCGATGGTGAGCGGGCCGCCCGACGACGGGACGCATGCACGTCCTCCGCACCTTCGAGACCATCACCGTCAACCAGATGAACGTGGCCGTGTCCCGGGCGAAACAGCAACTGCGGGTGTTCTACTCGTGCCCTCCCGGCGGCTACAAGCCCGAGGATGTGCGGCGGTCGTTCCTGGAACACGCCATCACCGCCGACCGGGACTGGGAGCTCCGCCAGGCACCCGGGGTGCCGTTGGAAGTCTCCGAAGACGAACTGGTCGAACCGTTCGATTCGCTCTCCGAGCAGCGGCTGTTCAACCGGCTCGTCCGCCGCGGGTTCGCGGTGACACCGCAGGTGGAGGCCCCGGTGGGAAGCGGCCGCTACCGACTCGACTTCGTGATCGACGGGCCGGTGGGCTCGGTGGCGGTGGAATACGACGGGCCGCATCACGACACCCCCGCCCAGTACCTGTACGACCGGGAACGAACCCACGACCTGGCCCGATGCGGCTGGACGGTGCTGCGGGTCCATCACACCGACTTCAACGTCGACCGTGACGCCACCGCCGAAGCCCTGGCCAGCGAGCTGCGCAGCCTCGGGGTGATCCCGATCGGCGAATGGCCACAACCCTCCGACGAACCGGAGCCTGCTCCCCTGGAGGAACCGGGCGAGCCGGAGCGTGAACTGATCACGGCGGCGATCGAGGCGACCAGATCGATCACCGAGGACTTCGACGACGACGACCTGCCCCGCTGGGAGCCGGTCGACGAGGAGGAGGAAGTCGAGGTGCGGTCACCGATCATGCCGATGGTGCCGGTGGCGGCAGCCCCGGCACCGGCGGCGTTCCCACCGGCATCGGCGCCCGGCGAGATGGTGGAGTACCAACAGTTCGACGGGCCGGTTGCCGACCCGCTCACCGCCACCAAACCCGAACTGATCGACGGCCTGGTTCGGGTGGTCGCCACCGAAGGCCCCATCCTCGGCGACCGACTCATCCAGGTGTACAACCGGGCCGCCGGCAACCGACGGGCCGGCCGCAACATCCGCAGCGCCCTCAACTCCGCCCTCACCAGCGCCGAACGCCAGGGCCGACTGGTCGCAGACAACCCGCTGCAACAGCTCGGCAACAAGGACAAGACCTACCGCCTGGCTGACCAGCCCCACGTGATCGAACGCACCGCCGGACCCCGAACCCTCGAGGAGATCCCACCCCTGGAGCTGCTCGCTCGGCTCGAGAAGGCAGCCGAGCAGTCAACCGATCGCGAGACGATCTACCGAGCGGTACTCGCTGACTACGGGTTCAAGCGCCTGACCCCCGGAGTGACCGAAATACTCGACCGGGTGTGGGTGCTTCGAGGGTGAGTTTCGGCGCGCGGGTTTGGAGCGCGCCCTCCATTCACAGCCTGAAACCACAAACCGCGGATTCTGCCGCTTGAGGGCCCCGCCGCCGTGAGTTGTGCAGTCGACGCCCGAACTTGGCCGGCAACGTCAGCCACCACACCTTCGTCCACTCATGACCGGTGGCCACGTGCAAGGAGCCAAGGCCCGGGTTCCGCAGGGGTTGGGACCTGCGGCACTGGATGGTGCAGGCGGACAGGGTCAGACTGGTGTGGCAGTGCCGATCGAGCCTGAGGTGAGTCAGCATGGCGAGGTCGTCGGTGTTGGTGATCGCAGGTCGGCCCAATTGTGAGTGGACGGACCGAATCGCTGCGGCAATCCGTCGTTTGGATGCGGCGGCTTCGAGGTTGGAGGATGCGGCAGCCGTCGCAGTGATCCTCACGACGGAGACGGGGACGACGGGTCCGGCCACCGTGTCGGAGTCGACGGATGGGGAGCTGGAAGAGATCACCGGAGCCCTGCACAGCGGTCTGCCGGTCGTCCCGGTTCTTGCGGGCAGAGCCTTCATGAGGGCCGAATCCCTGCCTGTGGCCGTGCGTGATCTGGCGTTTCGGAAGGGACTGGAGCTCCCGACGGAAGCCGAGGTCCATCCCGTCGCCGCCCGGCTGGTCGCCACCGCCTTGACCGCTGGAGGGCCGGATCCGCGACTCTGGGCGATCCACCCGGACCAATCGCTGGCCACACTCCGCACGTCGGCGAGCGAGACGGGTGAATCGGCGAGCGTGTTCATCTCCTATCGGCGGGACGACTCCGAGCTTTGGACCGAGATGCTGGCGCGGGAGCTCGCAATCAGACTCGGCCCGGAGCGGGTGTATTTCGACGTCGGGGATGTCGCTCCGGGGGTCGACTTCCGACACCGAATCCGGGATGCCATCCAGCGTTCGTCGCTGTTCGTGCTCGTGATCGGTCCCGGCTTCCTGGAGCGGGATGGACGAGGGGAGCGGCGTATCGATCGCGCCCACGACGTCGTCCGCTTCGAGATCCGGAGCGCGCTCGAGCGGTCCGCAATCCCAGACGTTGGCATACCCGGCGCTGGGTCCTCGTCGGGGTATCTCGCCAAACGCATCGTGCGCGTCGGCGGTGCGGTGCTCCCGAACGCCCAGCAGCTTCCTGAAGACATTGCGGCCCTCGCTGAATGGCAACAGCCTCAGGGGTCGGACGTCGCCGCTGTGGCCGATGATCTCATCACAGCTGCGTGGTTGTGGGGGCAAAGGACACTGCCGCCGGGGTTGTCGTCGTTCAAGATGCCATGGGCGTCGGGCGCGGAGGGGAGGACGAGAGGCGCAGGCGGCAGATTCGATGCGAGACGGCGTTGGCTCGGCTTGCCGAACTGGGTTGGGTGCAGAAGCCGTGGTCGAGGCCAGGGGTGGTTCGCCTCGTGCACCCGGGCTTCGCTCGCCATCGCCTGCTGGTGACATCTCAACCGCGACAGGAGCTCACGCTCGAGGAACGGTCCATGGCAGAGCGCTGGTTCCCACGGGCGGTCTTCTCGCTGTCGTCACAGCGCCGCGACGCCTACACGACGGGTCTCAGCGACCGGGCGGTGGAGGCCGCGGTGAACCCGGTACGGTTCGTGCAGCGTCTCGACCCGAAGATCGGCTTCTACTCCGACGTCTTCCGGCTCCAACCAGCTCCCCAGGCAACGGTGATCGCCCCCTATCAGCGCACACGCCGACTCGTCACCGCCGCGGGGAGCGTCCCGGAACTCCGTCACGAGCGGAGCCTCGGTCGGCTGGGGCGAGCCCCGGCGCGAGCCCTCTCGTTCGACCCTCGTGGCGAGGTCATCGCCGTGGCGACCGATCGAGCCCTGCAGGTGGTCGACACCGAGACGTGGTCGGTGGCATCGACATGTCGTGCGCTGCTCGGTTGGCGGGCGGTGGACGTCTCGCCGCACGGCTGGATTGCGCTCGGGTCGGACGAGGGGCACCTGGTGATCCTGGATGACCAGCTCACCCAGCGTCTCGACCTTCCGGCCCGTGTCGTGAAGAGGTACCGGGCTCACAAAGGCCGGCTCACATCCGTCTCCTGGTCGTCCGCGGGAGATCGGGTCGCCGTGGCGTTCGGTCGAACGGTCCTGGTGGTGGCAGTCCCTTCTGGCGCCGATCACCAGCTCCCGTTTCCCGAGCGACCTGCGGAGCCGGACCTGCAGGCGAGGTTCATTCCCGGGTCCAGCGACTTGTTGGTGGCGGATGGGAAGACCGAGCTCTCGGTCATCGATGCGGTGTCCGGCGACGTGAGAGCAAGAATCCCAGCCGGCCGGGCGGGGCTGGGTCCTGCATCCACCTCGAGTTTGCGGCTCGACATCGAGTCGATCGCAGTCAGCGCCGATGGAGGACGTGTTGCCTTTGCCGGGTCTGACGGCCAGATCGCGGTGGCCCGCCGAACCGGACTCGAGGTCACCGACCTCTTCGTATGGACCGACCCGGCGGCGAAGGCGTTCCTGCAAGTGCTGGCCCTCGCCTTCAGCCCAGATGGGCGTCGGCTCGCCACCATCACCAACGACGATCAGCTCATTGTCGGCGATCTCGCCACGGGCACACCGATCGGTGTCGCGTCCCTGCCGGGGCCCCGAGACGACTGCTACGTATCGCCCTGCGTGGGCTGGTCGCCCGACTCGACGCATCTCGCTGCGGTGTCGGTCGGCGGAACGATCGAGTTCTGGGCCAGCTGACCGAGAAGATCGGCGACGGAGTCTCCAAGTCAGGCCCTGTCTTCGATCGGACTCGAAGAGATGGTGTTGGTCGCGCGTCGCGCAGCACAGCCCACAAAGCTCCCCCAGCCCTCGACCGATGAGGTGAAGCAGAAAACCGCCGTGCCAGCGCCCGCGACCCGGAAACGGCGGTGTCGCGAGCAGGAAGCCCGGATGGTTTGACTCGAAGGACTCCTCCCCAGGCTCGCCCTCGGCGTCCGGGGACCTCGAGCGACTCAGTAGATCGGCTCCTCTGCTCGACCGTTGGCAGGCAG
This sequence comes from uncultured bacterium, assembly GCA_963825585.1. Lineage (GTDB taxonomy): Bacteria > Actinomycetota > Acidimicrobiia > Spongiisociales > ZC4RG35 > JAOUGY01. Next base: position 130,256 of record CAWGTX010000005.1, on the reverse strand, counting down.
CACCGATGTGCTTCTAGGACGCTGTTGAAGAAATCGCTCGTTGGTGCTCGCGATTTTCGTGGGGATCGAAAAGAATGGGTGGATGCAGGGCAAGAGCGATCCGAATGTCGAGTTGTTGGACGCGGCTGCGTTGTGCCGTCATCTGGTGGCGGGTGACTCGGTGCATGCGTTCCTCGCTGATCACCGCAGCGATCTGTTCCCCGATGAGATGTTCGCTGATCTGTTCAGCTCGGGTCGTGGTCGCCCGTCGGTGCCTGCTGACGTGATCGCGACGGTGATGGTCCTGCAGTCGTTGGAGGGGTTGTCGGATCGCGACGCGGCGTCGGCGCTACGGACCAACATTGCGTGGAAGGTGGCGGCGGGTCTGGCGCTCGACGACACCGGGATCCATTACTCGGTGCTGACCTATTGGCGGACCCGGCTACGCGGTCCAGATCAGTGAGGAACTCGCTATCAGCGTCAACACCGTCGCCAACCACGTCAGGAACATTCTCACCAAGACCGGGGCCGGCAATCGAACCCAAGCTGCTCTCATCGCCGGTCAGCTCGATTGGGCATGAACGACCTGTGAGAGTGGAGAGCCTTCTGGTGCACGGGACCTTGAGCCCACCACCGTGACGACAGCGGCACGCTCAGTCCGTACGAGTGAGCGGGACCGCCACCAGCGGTCGACTGGTGACGGTGTCGTGAAACGAGCCAGTCCCACGCTCGAGCCAGTCGCTGGACCGAATCGAGACCTGGATCTCCCGGCCGAGCCGCCGTTCGACCGGCGCCAGCGCCGCAAACAACTCATCTCGATCCGGGTCACCCAGAACGAGAAGGTCGATGTCGGCCACCGGCCGCACCATCTCGCCGCCTGTTGCCGCCACCGCCCAGGACCCGTAGATGAACGCCCGACTGATCCCGGCGACCTCGTCTATCGCACCGCCGATGACGGCTGGTGGCCCGAACGCCTTCACGAGGATGTCGGCGAGACCATGGAAGTACGGGCTGTCCACGTTGGCTCTCATCAAACGAACGTTGCCGACGCGTCGGCTCACCACCAGACCAGCCTGCTCGGCCCGGTCGATCTCGCGATGAACAGACGCATAGGGCACGGCTACGAGCGATGCCAGATCACTGACGCTCAGTTCCGTGGTCGGGTCTCCCGAGGAGCCGAACCAGGATCTCGCCCTGCTGCTGGGATCGGAGGATGGGAAGCAACGATGGAGTAGCGCCTTTGTCCACAAAACGGATACCACTATCCGTTTCGTGGATACATAGCGGTCCGTCGCTGCCAGCGGGCGGTCACCGGGATCGTGTCACCACGGGCTCGACCTCGGACCGGTGGCAGCGGCCCTGACCATCTCGAGCAGGGTGTCGACGGCGAATGGCGCCAGCACCGTGTGCCGTTCGTCCCATTTGCCGACCTCCTCTGCGGCGGTGAGCATCCGCAGTGGGCGCTGCACGTCGTACCAGCTGGACGTGACCGCCCCGGCATTCGGCGGTTCACCGTCGGTCGACCATCCGACCTCGGCGAGGATCCCGGCGACCGTCTCATAGATCCCGTGGTCGAGGCGAACACCATCGAGATGCAACAGGGTGATCACCTCGGCCACTGCCCTCGACCAGTCGTTCGGGGCGAGCCCGGCGGCCATCTCCCGCCAGGCGACTTCCGGATCGTCCAGCCAGGTCCGTCCGCGCTTGAGGAGGGTGAGGCGCTTTCCCTGTCGGCGAACTGCACCGAGTCGACGCAGCAGCTCATGCAGCTCGTAGAGCTGCACCACCTCGCTCTCGCTCTTGGCGGCGCGGTCGGTCCAGAAGAGATCCCAGCCGAAGCGCTCACAACCGTCCCTGACGGTCGCCGTGTCCAGGTATCCGGCCTGGGTGAGCGTCACCTTCACGCCGGTGCGTTCCAGCAGCCAGCGCACCGGTGCCATCCGCTCGTCGACATCGGCCGGCACCGGGATCGGGTGCAACAGCCGGTTGGCATGGCGGGAACGGATGCCGTGGAGCCGACGGCCGCCTCCCCGCACGGTGTCGACCCACAACCCGAGCCGCTCGGTCAGTACGAGGTTGCGCAACGTCTGACCGGCCGCGTCGGGCAACTCGGTGTCGAGGGTGCGCTGCGTCACGGCGGCCGCTACCCGTTTCCACCCCGATGCACCGGGGCGGAGCTCTCCCGCCACGATGGCCGCTTCCAGCGCTCGCGCCACCGCGGTGCGCGCCGACGACTCCTGCCAACCCATCACGCCACCCCAGGCGAAGTCGTCCAGATCGGGCGGCTCGACGCCTGAGGCCGCCACCGCCTTGCGGAACGCCGCGAACCCGGCCTCGGTCGACTGGTGATAGGCCTCCAGGATGCGGGCGGTCTGCTCCGATGCGAACACGGCGGCGTATCGATCGAGTCCCAAACGGGACAGCACCTCGGCCGCGGCACCGACCGCCTCCCGATGGCCGTCGAGGTCGGTCATCCACTTCATCGGAATGACGTACCAGGCGAACGCCTGTACAGACGCCAGGTCGATCAGCTCGAGGTCTTCGCCGCCGGTCAATCCATCGATGACAGCCCGAGCGGCGTGGCCCCGCATCGGGTCGGCCTTGGTGATGGCGGCGAGCACGGATTCGATGTGGTCTGACACGTCACAAGGCTAGATGTTCGCTGCCCGGGGATCGATCAGACGGCGACGATATCGACCAGCCGTTCCAGCCCGGCCAGGTCTGCGGTGTTCCTCGTGTAGAGCCGCGCCCCGTGGGCGTGAGCGGTGGCGGCAATCAGAAGGTCCATCACCCTCGACCGGGGCTGTCTACCGATTTCCGTCACGGCCGCCGCAAGCAGGCCGTAGCTGGCGGCGACGTCGTCGTCGATCGGCAAGGGATCGAACGCCCGCTGCAACTCGGTCAGCCTCCTCAGCCTGAGGGCCCTGACGTCGGAGTCGATGGTGACAAGCACCCCGAAGTGCAGTTCGGCGACCGACGCAACGCTGATCGCCAGCTCGCCCTCCAACTCCGGCACGTCGGCCGCAATCAGCACACTGGTGTCAAGCACCGCCTTCATCGGCGCGCTCCCACGGGTTCACGATCGATTGGTCGATCAGCGCTCGATCGCGTTCCCAATCAGGGTCGGTCGGGCCGGAGAGCGCCGCGGCGACCGCGTCCCATCGCTGCCAACGCCGCGGAGCAGGGGGCACCATCCGGGCCGCCAGCCGGCCGGCGACGGTGATGTCGATTTCCTCGCCTCGTTCGACCCGGCGCACGAGATCGGAGGCGTCTTGTCTGAGTTCTCGAAGTCCTACGGTGGCCATGGCGGCCAGTGTAGCACTTGTGCTACCCGCACTCCAGAGGGTTGCAGACTCCTCGACCGTGGGCTGGGAAATCTGTCACAGCTCCGCCGTAACTTGACTCCATGCACCACCAACTCGAGCACGCATCCCACTAACGCCAGTCTACTGTCAGTAGACTGTCCGGATGCGGCCATCCACAACGATCCGGATCGACCTCGACACCCACGACCGAATCAAAGTCCTCGCCGATCGGATGGGGCTTCAGATGAAGGACACCGTTCGGCTGGCCGTCGACACCCTCGAACGTCGCCAGTTCTTCGACCGGCTCACGGCCGAAGTGTCCCAGGCGGGGGAACCGGGCGCTGCGGAACTCCGGAGCGAGTCCGACGAGTTGACGGTCTCCGATGGCCTCGACTGACGAGTTGTGGCTGATCGACTTCGGCGAGCCGGTTGCATCCGAGCCGGCCAACGTGAGGCCGGCGATGGTGGTGTCATCCGACGCCTTCCACGAGACCGCGTTCCCGGTCAGGTTCGTCGTACCCGGGACCACCGCCAAGAGGCCGTGGTCGACCCGGGTCGAACTCGAGCCCACCGCCGGCAACGGCCTTCGCCAGACGACCTACCTTCAATGCGACCAACTGAGATCGGTGGATGCCCACCGCCTGGTGCGGAGGTTGGGGGTGGTGGATGCCGACACCGCGGAGCGGGTGCGGTGGATCATCGCTGCCATCATCGAGGGCTGAATGGAAGGACACGGCACACATGACATGCGGCGGCCGACATCCCGGTCGGACGACGAGCCGGCGAAGGAACTCAGTGCAGTCGCAGCTGCGCTGCAATCGCGGAGCAATGAGCCCGCGGGCGGCGACGCTCCTCTCCTGGCGCGGGTGATGCGCTGCTCACATGCGATCAGGGAGGTGGCCGCCGACCACGGCGCCTCGAACGTGCGACTGTTCGGCTCGGTCGCACGAGGGGCCGCGACCGAACAGAGCGACATCGACCTGCTCGTCACGCTCGAACCGAGCCGAACGCTGTTCGACCTCGCCCGGCTGAGGAGTCGACTCGAGGAGATCCTCGAAGCGTCCGTCGACGTGGTCGCGGACACGAACATGGACAACGCTCACAGGGAAGAGCTCGAGCGGGATGCGATCCGACTGTGACGCCTGCCGATCGTCTCCACAGCGTCGACTACATCGACCGAGTCGGGCGCCATACGTCGGAGGACTGAGCCCTGGTGTGTGCATGAACGGGCGCTTTGCGCCCGTTCATGCACACAACGACCGGTCGGCCTCCGCTTCCGATATCGTCGACGTTCGGGCTCGAGACCGACAGGCGTCATTCCGCCGCTTTATGGTGCACGAATCGGTCACCGCCGGACCCAAACCGACACGCGTGGAGACGTATTCGAACGAGGAGGCCTGGCGATGCGAGCAGTAGTCGTGACCGAGTTCGGCCGGGAGCCACAGCTGCTGGAGATCGAACGCCCCCAGCCGCGACCCGATGAGGTCCTGATCCGGATCGAAGCGGCCGGTGTCTGCCGCACCGACCTCAAGATCCGCGACGGTCACGTCCCCGTGGTGCTCCCGTGTGTGCTCGGACATGAACTGGCCGGCACCGTCGAAGAAGTGGGGTCGGCGGTCACCGGCGTCACCCCGGGAACCCGTGGGGTCCCCTACGGCTACGTCTCATGTGGCAAGTGTTTGTACTGCATCGACGGGCGGACGTCGCTGTGCGTCGACCTCGGCACCCGCTACGGGTTCGGTCCTGCGGGTGGCTACAGCGAATACGTGACAGTCCCCGAGCGCCTCTTCCTCCCGCTCGGCGACGCCACCACCATGGAAGGCGCCGCCATCGCCACCTGCTCGATGGTGACTCCGTACCGGGCACTGGTCCGACGGGTGAAACTGCGAGCCGGCGAGACGGTGGTCGTGGTCGGTGCCGGCGGAGGCGTCGGCATCCACACCGTCCAGATCGCCGCCCGCATGGGGGCCCGAGTGGTGGCGGTCGACACCGACCCCCGCCGCCAACAGGTGCTCCGCGACGAGGGCGCCCACGAGATCATCATGATCGACGAAACCGGGTTCGCCCAACAGGTGCGGGAGCTCACCGGCGGCCGCGGTGCCTCGGTGGTAGTGGACCTGGTGTCCTCCGAGCAGACCCTGGTGGACTCGCTGGCCTGTCTGGAACTCGGCGGTCGATTGGCGCTGGTCGGCTATCGGCCCGGTGTCGACTTCCACGCCGTGGTTCCCAACATCGTGTTCCGTGAGATCGAGATCTACGGGTCGCACTGGGCGTCGATCATCGACGTACGCGAAGTGCTGGAGATGATCGACGCAGGGCTGCTCACGCCGCGGGTGATGCGCACCTACCCACTCGACCAGGCGGTCCGGGCGCTCACCGATTTGGAATCGGGCGAAGCGATCGGAAGGACCGTGCTCATCCCCTGACCGCTCGTAGAGCGGCGGCCTCGCCCCGACCAATCGACTCGACGAGTCCTGCCACCAGAGCCGCCCTGGACATGAGGCCGTCGACGTGGAACCACTCGTCGTCGGTGTGGAACGCTCCGCCAGGAGGGCCGAGACCGTCGATGGTGGGCACACCCATCCCGGAAGTGAAGTTGCCGTCCGATGATCCGCGGGCGGGTCGAGCCGGCAGGGTGAGACCCGCCTCGGCAGCCAGTCGTTGCAGCGTGTCCACGACTTCCCCGGATCCACCCACGGGAACGAACGCCGGTCGATCCTCGAGTCGCTCCACCCAGGCCGACACGCCGTCGATGGGAACATCGAAACAGAGCTCCGCCAGTTCCACTGCCAGCCGGTCGCCGGCCTCCTCGGTGGGTACCCGACCGTCGATCACGATCGAGGCGTGCTCAGGAACGATGTTGGGACGGGACCCGCCCTCGATCATCGCCACCGTCACCGAGCCCAGGTCGCCCCGCCGCCCGATGTCGGCGACGGCGAGTACGAGATGGGCCATGCCTTCGATGGCGTTCCGTCCCTTCTCGGGTTCTACGCCGGTGTGAGCAGGGCGGCCGATCGTTCCCATCCGGAACCGGCGGACGCCCGGGCGGCCGGTGACGATGGCCCCGTCGGGTTCGCCCGGTTCGAACACGAGGGCAAGATCGACGGTTGTGGCGAGGCGTTCTATGAGCGGGCGCGACCCCACCGAGCCGGACTCCTCGTCGCCGTTGATCATCACGATCAGGTCACAGTGTTGGTCGTCGAGCACCGACATCGCCGCCACCTGCACCACCAGACCCGCCTTCATGTCGGAGGAGCCTGGGCCGGTCGCCCGACCGTCCCGCACCTGGAACGGGCGGGCGGCGACGGTACCGGCGGGGAACACGGTGTCGTAGTGGCCGATCAGCATCAGCCTCCGACCGGGCCCGGGGCGGCGGGCGATCACCACCGGAGCCCCGGCCTGTTCGATCTCGACGGCGAATCCCAGGCCCTCCCACAGGCTGGAGAGGAGGGCCACCATGGAGTCTGCTCCGGCGCTGTCGCCGGGCCCGCTGTCCACCGACACCATCTCGGCGAGCACCTCCAACCAGCGCTGTTCGGACTCGCGAAGAATTGCCAGCTTGGTCGCTACTGAGGTGCGCATCCGGCCTTCTCTGTCGATCAATTTCTGTTTAGAGTCACTTTAGAAGACGGATCCCAGGAACAGGCACGGAAGCGAGGCACCCTCATGCAGAAGCCCCCTCGGTACGGCGTTCGAATCCCGGTCGCGGGTCCGCTGGCAAACCCGGCGTCCATCGTGCGCAGCGCCCAGGAGGCGGAGCGGCTCGGCTTCGACACCCTGTGGGTCCACGACTATCTCGTCTGGAACAAGCTGCTCGACTCGGTGCACATCTCGTGCGGCTCGAAGAAGTCCTTTCTCGATGCCGTCGGGCGTGACGACTACGAGCCGATCTTCTTCGAGTCGATCACCAACCTGGCGTTCCTCGCCGGCGTCACCGAGAACATCCGTCTGGGACTTGCCGTCCTCTGCCTCCCCTACCGGGAGCCGCTCGCCACCGCCAAGCAGCTCGCAAACATCGACGTGCTCAGCGGGGGCCGACTCGAGTTCGGCATCGGACAGGGCGCGGCGGCCTCCACCCACAACGTCGAGTTCGAGGTGATGGGCATCGACCGTGCCACCAAGATCCGCCACACCCGGGAAGTCTTCGAATCGATCCGCGAAGTCTGGACAAAGGACGTCGCCTCCTACCAGGGCCGCATGATCCAGTTCGAGGGCGCCGAGATCTACCCCAAGCCGATTCAGAAGCCGCTGCCACCGGTGTGGATGGGCGGATCAGCGGAGAAGTCACTCGAGATGATCGCCGACTACGCCGACGGATGGCTCTCGTTCTGGATCTCGCCCGAGCAATTCCCCAAGGCGATCGACGACCTGCACGGACGGCTCGAGAAGCGGGGCCGCAAGCCAGAAGACTTCACGGTTGGAACCGAGATCCAGGTGTACATCGCCGACACGGTGGAGAAGGCCCGCAAGGACGTGGAGCCCACCATGCTCGCCTTCGAAGAGGGATACGCCGGCACCACCGGGATCTTCGCCGACGACGGCAAGAAGGCCGATACCCTGGCGGAGATCTGGAACTCTTCGCTCATCGGCTCCCCCGAGTCGGTGGCGGAACGGATCAGCGAGTACCTGGAGTCGGGTTGCACGGCCTTCGAGATGAAGTTCATCTACGACAACGTCGGTCAACTGATCGAGCAGTGGGAGATGTTCTGGAGCGACGTCGCCCCGCTGGTGCGCACCTGATATGACGGTCGGCGGGCTCGGGAAGCGACGGGCTGGCGACCCGTCGGCGCAGATCCGGGACACCTCCACCGCCATCGCGGTGGACGGGGTCACCAAACGTTTCGGCGCCGCCGACGCCAACGCGGTGGTGGCACTCGACGACGTCAGCATCACGGTGCCCGACGGCCAGCTGGTGGCGCTGCTCGGACCCAGCGGCTGCGGCAAGTCGACGCTCCTCCGCATCATCGCCGGCCTGCTCACCCCCACCGAAGGGGCGGTGTCGGTCTACGGCAACGAGGTGACCGAGCCGAGCGAGCTCACCGGGATGATGTTCCAACGCCCAGTGCTGTTCCCGTGGTTGACGGCGCTCGAGAACATCCTCATGCCGGTGAAGGTCCGCAAGGAGAAGGTGGCGGCCCATCAGGACCGGCCGCGACCTGATCAAGCTGGTCGGGCTGGAGGGCTTCGCCGACAGTTATCCGTGGCAGCTGTCGGGCGGCATGCAGCAGCGGGTGGCGATCTGCCGCATGCTCATCAACGAACCCAAGCTCTTGCTCCTCGACGAACCGTTCGGCGCCCTCGACGAACTGACCCGAGAGTTCATGGACGCCGAGCTGCGCCGGGTGATCGTCCAGGAGGAACGCAGCGCCGTGCTGGTCACCCACAACCCGCTCGAGGCCGTGTTCGTGGCCGACAGGGTGGTGGTGATGACACCGCGTCCGGGCAAGATCGGCGGCGAGGTCGCCATCGATCTCGGTCGGGAACGGCCCGAGTCGCTGCTGTCGTCCCCCGAGGTTCATCGCTACGTGGCGCAGGTCCGGGAACTGTTCGAAGCCCACCGGGGAGGCCACCATGTCTGAGCGGAACAAATCGGTCCTCACGTTCCTGGTGTCGCTCGTGTTGCTGAGTGCCGGTTGGGAGGCCATCTCCCGGGCCGGGCTCGTGAACCCGTTGGTGCTGCCCCCGCCGAGCGCCATCGCCGGGTCGCTGTGGAACTACGTGATCAACCTGTTCTCGCCGATCTCGTACTGGACCGACACGTGGATCACGTTCTACGAGATCGTGCTCGGCTACGCCCTGGGAGTCGGCGGCGCCCTGGTGCTGGGCACACTGGTCGCCGAGTTCGCCACCGTTCGGCGAACGGTGATCCCCTACATGGTGGCCTTGAACGCCACCCCGAAGATCGCCCTCGCTCCGCTGTTCGTGGTGTGGTTCGGGTTCGGGGCCGCCCCCAAGGTGATCATGTCGGCCTTCATCTGCTTCTTCCCGGTTCTCATCAACACCATCACCGGGCTCAGCGCCGCCGCCGAGGACGAGCTGGAACTGATGGCGTCGCTACGGGCGTCGCGGTGGGAGACGTTCCGGCGGCTCAAGCTGTTCACCGCCCTCCCCTACATCTTCGCCGCCCTCCGCACCGCCATGGCATTCGCTGTGGTGGGCGCAATCATTGGCGAGTTCGCCGGCGCCCAACGCGGCCTCGGATTCCAGATCGAGTTCTCCGCCGCCCGACTCGAAACAGCCAACCTGTTCGCATTCCTGGTCGTGCTGTCGCTCATGGCCTACGCCCTCTACGCCATCGTCGAGTGGGCGGAACGCCGGGTGGTCTTCTGGACCGCAGCGCAGCGTTCCACCGGGGTCAGCGCCCGCATGTGAGCAATCGGCTCGGGTGCGACCGCCCCACCCGGTCGCCGAGACTCGATGCCAGACATCACGGGAGATACTCCAGATCGATCGAGGCGATCGCCGAGTAGAAGGGGTCGATCATGTTGCCGATCTGGAGTCGGCCGACCTGGCCGAGCAGTCGGTAGGCGTCGAGAGCTGACAACCCGTATCCGCGGGTCAGACGTCGAGCCAGATCGGTGTACGCGACGCGTGCCACATCTCCGAGGTTCGTGCCCTGCATGCCTGCGATGGACCCGATGGCAGTCGAGGTGTTCAGCTGAGGGAGCGAAACGTAGGTCGCAGCCCCACGATCGACGACGCGGACCGTGAACTCGACCTCGGCTTCGATCTCGATTGCAACCCCGGTGATCTCACCGTCTCCCTGGGCTGCATGGGCGTCACCGAGCGCCAGCAGACCGCCGGGAACGTTGACGGGGAGAACGAGCGTGGCGCCGGCGGTCACACCCGGTTGGTCGATGTCGCCGAGATACTCGGGGCTCTGACTGAATGACATGCGTCGCTCGCGGACTGGTGCCACTCCGACAGTTCCGAGGAACGGGCGAATCGGGATCTCAACGGTGTGTTCCCCAACCGGCAGGTAGGCAGTGCCATCGCGATACGGGACCTCCAACACGCCCGCTTCGAGCTCGGCTTGGAGACCGTGCGACATCGGTCGTGAGCGCTCCGAAGCCATGGAAGAGTCCCGTCCAGGCGGTGCCGGTAGTGGGCCTTGGCTCCACCCGGTGAAACTCGACCTCCAAGATCATGCCCGGTTCGGCATCCTCGACCGAGAACGGGCCGGTGAGGGGCACGCGCCGCCAAGCCGCTCGATGACCTGGTCGATGTGCATCCCGCCCGCCGGAACCTGTCGCCACAAACCGCACAAGGAATCGGCGGTGTGCGCGACGACCCTCTGTCCGTTGGTCAGGTGGGCTATCGGTTCCTGGTCGGGGTCGAAGAACAGCGTCGTTCTGTCGGCCGTGAAGGTGTCGACCATCGTCGGGTCAGGAGCCGTATCGCAGTCGGTACGCCTCGGCGGCCTTCTCGAAACACTCGATCGGGGCACGGATGATCCCCGCACCGATCTGGCCCCGTCCCGGCCACCAAGCCCACCGTCGATGACCGGGGTGATACCCGTCTCGACGACCTTGAACAGGTCGATGGCGGTGGGCACACCCCGGAACTCGAAGAACGCCGTTCGGTCCGACATCATGTGCAAGACGTGCAGCTTGCCGCCGATACCCCGCTGGATCTCGATGAGGGTGGCCACGGCCGAGTTCCACACCGCCCCGTCGAACATCCATTCCGCCTTGGAGTACGGCTCGGGCCCCATCAGCTCGGCCTCCCAGTGGCGGTGCTCGATCAGTTCGAGCAGCGCCTGGTCGTTGGGGCGCACATCAGCGGGCGGCCGGTCTCCCGGGTCCGCTCCAGGATCTTGGCGATGTCGGAGTGGTCGCTGATCCCCAACCCGGGCATGTGGGGGTAGTCGCGCGCTTGCTCGTCGATCACCATGAACAACTTGAACCCGAGGCAGCCGAGGGCCGCCAGCCCGGGGACCTCGGCGAGGTTGGTGGGTGACGGGTTGTGGTTGTAGTCCACCACCGCCCGACCCTTGTGCCCCTCCAGCAGTTGCTCGAAGAGGGCGGCCGTGGTGGTGGGCGGGTTGACGTTGGGCATCCCCACCGTGACGGTGACCCCTCCAGCGGCGGCGGCCCGGGTAGCGGAGGTGATGTCTTCCTTGTGGGTGAAGCCAGGGTCGCGGGCGATGCGAATGGGTGTCGATGACACCCGGGATGACGAGCCGTCCGGTGGCGTCGATCACTTCGGCGGAGCCGAGCGGCACCGACCCGGCCGGCACCACTTCGGCGATCGTCTCTCCACTCACAAGGACGTCGAGCCCGTCGGCGAACCCGCCCTCGGTCCAGACACGTCCGCCGGTCACGGCAAGGTCGTACGAACTCATCGATCCTCCTTCTTGGCAACCGTGGCTTCGAGCTCGATCAGTTGGCGTTCGTCGAACAGTCGGCTGATCTGCACCAGGGTCGACGCCGGCCACACCTCTCCCCAGTGCTCCCGCCACACCGGGTCGATCTGGTCCCACACTCCGATGTCGGTGACGTAGGTGCGGATCGAGACGACGTCGTCGAGCGAGCATCCGGGCCGACGCCAGGATCACCCTCAGGTTCTCGAAGATCTGCCGCATCTGGGCCGTGGGATCCCCGACGCCGACGATGGTGCCGTCGGCCGTGCGGGAGGTCAGCCCCGACACCATCAACAGGCGCGCCCGCGTGGCACCTCGACCACCTGCGAGAACCCGTCGATCGGAACGTGGTAATCCGGTGAGTTGAGTACCTGACGGGACATGGGTCCATCGTAGACACCGGAATTAGGCGATGCTCGATTTCCCTTTACTGACGCTTCACACGGGGAGCGACGCTCAGAAGGACTCGAGATCGATCTACACGGCGCGGGCGACGTCGGTGCCGGCGTTGCGAAGAACTGTGCAGCACCGTGGAGGGATAGGAGATGAGATCGCCCGCCTTGAGCACATGGGTGACGCCCTCGACCTCCACGGTCAGCTCACCTTCGATGAGAAGCCCGTATTCGTAGCCGGCGTGGTGAGCCGGTTCTTGGGGCTCGGTGCCGCCGTCGGGCTCCCACTCGTTCATGGAGATCTCCACACGGCGAAGCCGATCGATCCGAGCGGTGCGACGAGCCACACCAGGCCAGGGCGAGACCACCGACTGGTCCTCGAACCGCACCACGTAGTCCTCGCGGCCCTGATCGATCTCGACGAACAGGTCGGCGATCGGAACCCGGAACGCCGAGGCGATCACCACCAACGACCCGATGGATGGACTGGTCCGGCCCCGTTCCACCAGGCTGAATCATCGACGAGCTGAGACCGGTCGCCTCGGCGAGGTCCTGCAGTGTCATGCGCCGTTCCTGCCTGAGGTGACGGATGCGACGCCCCAGCGAGACCAGGGAGACATCACGGATCTCTCCGCCGTCGCCCGGTTCGTCGGAGGGCTTTTCGAGTGACTCCGAGGGAATGCTCATGACGATCGAGAACGGTACTCGACAGGGCCTGCAACACCACACACGTCAGTCACGGCCCAGGTCGATCAGATCGAGCAGCCGAGCGGGCGTGATGGGCATCTCGGTGATCTCCACCCCGAACTCGATGAGGGCGTCACAGATGGCGTTGGCGATGGCTGCGGGCGCCGAAGCAGTCGCACCCTCCCCGGCGCCCTTCACACCGAGCGGATTGAGATGGGTCGGATGAGGGCGGTGAACAACGGTGATGGACGGGACGTCGGTGGCGGTGGGGAGCATGTAGTCCATGAAGGTGACCGACCCCGGCTGGCCGGCCTCGTCGTAGCGGAACTCCTCCAACAGCATGTTGCCCAGCCCGTGAGCCACTCCCCCGTGCTGCTGGCCGTCCACCACCATCGGGTTGAGGATGGTTCCGCAGTCGTCCACCACCACCACGTCGAGCACCTCGACGAAACCAGTGTCGATGTCGACCTCGACCACGGCGATCTGGGTTCCCGACGAGAACGTGACCGACGGCGGGACGAAGACCTGGAACGACGCCAGCCCGGGGTCGTGGGGACGCCGACAGGCCGGGCCGGGGGCGGCCAGCCGGGCGAGCTCGGCCAGGGAGAGCCCGGCGTCGGGAACACCGCGGGGAAAGACCCGGCCGCCCTCGAAGACGAGGTCGTCGACCGAGATCTCCAAGACCTCCGACGCCAACTCCTCGACCTTGCGGCGGGTCTCCTCCGAGGCGATCCTCGCCACTGCACTCGCGGTCACCCCGCTCCGGCTTCCGAAGGTGCCTCCACCGTAGGGAAGCAGCGCGGTGTCACCGGTGCGCACCAGCACCTGATCGGGACTGACGTCGAACACGTCGGCGCACACCTGGGCCAACACGGTGGCGTGGCTCTGGCCGTGCGGTTGGGAACCACACCGCACCACGATCGTCCCCGAGCTGTCGATCCTCACCTCGGACGCCTCGTGGGGTCCGAGCCCGGTGCCTTCCACATGGCACGACATGCCGACCCCGATCCGGTGCCGGTCCGAGCGGGGCTGTCGATTGCGCAGGTTCCGGTAGTTCGACGCACCGAGGGCCACCTCGACCTGGTCGGGGAAGTCGCCGCTGTCGTAGATGAGCTGGTTGCCGTCGCGATACATCATGCCCATGTCCTTGGGCATCTCCTCGGCGGGGATGAGGTTCATGAGCCGGAGGTCGGCGGGGTCGATCCCCAACCGGTGGGCGCCCATGTCGACGAGCCGGTCGACCACGAAGGCGGCTTCTGGACGCCCTGCCCCCCGCACCGGGGTGTTCCTCGTCTTGTTGGTGAGCACGCACAACCCTTCGGCCCGGAAGTTGTCGATGCGATACACCCCACGGGCGTGGGAGGCGACGTTGAACGGGAGCGTGATCCCGAAGGGGTTGACGGCACCGCAGTCCTGGAGGATCCGCATGGTCAGACAGCGGAACGACCCATCGGCGTCGAAAGCCAGCTCGGCATCGATCAGTTGATCGCGGGAGTGACGCGAGTTCATGAGGTCCTCTCCCCGCTCCTCCACCCAGCGGACGGGGCGGCCGAGCCGCATGGCGGCGAGCGGGACGAACACCTCTTCGGGGTAGACCCCGCCCCCGAAACTGCCGCCCATGTCGGGGGCGATCACCCGGATCCGTTCCTCCTCCAGACCCAGCATTGGCGCCAGGTACGAGCGGAGTACATGGGGAATCTGGGTGGTCGACCACACGGTGAGAAGGTCGTCGACGTAGTGGGCGACCACCCCCCGGTTCTCGATCGGGGAACCAACCGACCTTCCGATCCGAAACCTGGCGGCGACACGATGACCTGCTCCCTGGCGGGCCTGGTCGGGGGTGCCGACCACCACCTCGAACCGGCCGTGGAGGTTGCCGGGGACCGTCGGGTCCACCTGGGGCGAGCCGGCGGTCAGCGCCGCCTCGGGGTCCACCACCGCATCGGAGGGATCGACCTCTGCCATCACCGCCTCCCTGCCGTCCTCGGCGGAGTAGCGATCTGCTGCGACCACCAGTGCGATCGGCTCACCGACCCGGCTGATCCGCTCGGAGGCGAGCACCGGCTCGGAGGCGCCGAGCACGTTCACCGAGTGACGCTCCACGAACTGAGGGGTCAGCACGTAGAACGAGCGCGTGATGGCTCGGGCGGATTCGGGGAGATCGGCGGCGGTGAGCACCGCCACGACGCCGGGAACGGCGAGGGCGTCGGTGACGTCGACGGAACGGAGTGCTCCGCTGGCGTCCTGGCTCCGCACCACCGCTGCCTCCAGCATGCCGGGGATGACGAGGTCGGCCAGATAGTGACCCTGGCCCCGGATGAGCCGGGCATCTTCGGTGCGGGGAACCGACGTGCCGACGTAGCGGGTCATGATCCGCCCTCGAGCAGTTCCATGGTGGCGGTCACGATGTTGTGGTAGCCGGTGCAGCGGCACAGGTTGCCCGACAGCCGTTCGCGCACCAGCGCCTCATCGGCGGGGACACGTTCGTTCATCATCTCGACCACGGTGGCGAAGAACCCCGGGGTGCAGAACCCACACTGGAGCGCATGGTGACGCGAGAACGCCTCCTGGACCGGATGCAGGTCACCGTCACCGGCCAGGCCTTCGACCGTGGTGACGTGGCACCCGTCGGCGGAGGCGGCCAGCATCAGACACGACCGGGCGCTGCGTCCGTCCACCAGCACCGTGCAGCTCCCGCACACACCCTGCTCGCAGCCCAGGTGGGTGGCAGTGAGGCCCAGACAGTCACGCACCATGTCGGCGAGCGTCGATCGCACGTCCACCGTCACGACGACAGGCGTGCCGTTCACCGTCAGGGTGACCTCGACGTTCATGCCGCCACCGCCGCGGCGTCACGGATGGCCCGCTCCACCACCACCTGAGCGAGCCTGCGTTTGTACCGGGCCGGCGCGTGCTGATCGTCGAGCGGCTCGATGTCGGCATCCACCGCCTCGGCGATCGAGGACGCCTCTGCGGCCGGCACTCCCAGGAGAGCCGCTTCGAGGGTGCGAGCCCTGATCGGTGTGAGGCCGGCGCCGAGCAGACCGATCCGGGCACCCGAGACGACTCCGTCGGCGACGTCGAGGGTGACAGCCGCACCGGCCAAGGCGAAGTCGCCCCGTCGGCGCGCCACTTCCACGAACCCCCACCCGGTTCCGGGAGTCGGCAGCGGTATGTCGAGTGACGTCACGATCTCACCGGGCTGAAGGTCGGGCTGCATCCAGTCGAGGAAGAAACGGTCGGCGGGAATCGTTCGTTCGCCGCCGGGACCCGTCACCGTGACGGTGCCGTCGAGCGCCACCGCCAGCGCCCCCCACTCCGACGCCGGGTCGGCGTGGGCGAGGCTCCCGCCGACGGTTCCGGTGTTTCTGATCGCCACGTGGCCGAGCTCTCGCAGCCCCGCTCCGAGCAGAGGGATCCGACCGCCCAATTGCAGCTCGGCCGCCCGATGGGTGGCGCAGGCGCCGATCCGCACCGACTGAGAGCCGACGTCGATACCGCCCAGCTCAGCGATCGCCCGGATGTCGATCAGCATCGCCGGCCTCAGTAACCGGAAGGCCATGAGCGGGATGAGGCTCTGCCCTCCCGCCAACACCTTGGCGTCCTGTCCGGCTTCGACCAGCGTCCGGACAGCCTCCACGATCGAGCCGGGACGCTCGTACACGAAGGCTGCAGGCTTCATCGGCCGACCTGATCGACGTGCACCGCCGTTGGAGTCGACTCACGGCCGAACAACCAATCGCACATCGCCATCTGGTACCTCTCGCCGCCGCTCGACTTTGACGCTACCACAGAGAACTTTGAACCTACTCGAAGTGCTGTTCCCTGGGTCTGCGTCGGTGTACCCGGATCGATCGCACCGTCGGCCCATCCAGACGGTCCAACCAGAAACCCCACCGGTGAATCGGCCGATGGGCTCTACCGGTCGGGAGCCGCTGCTGGCACGGTCGAATGAGGACCCACCATCGAACACTGGAGGACGACCCGTGCATGCCATCGTTGTCTACGAGTCGATGTTCGGGAACACCCGGGCCATCGCCGAGGAGGTCGCCGCCGGTCTCTCGAAGTACGGCACGGCGGAGGCCTTCGAGGTTGGTGATGCGCCCGAGGCTCTGGACGCCGACCTGTTGGTGGTGGGCGCTCCCACCCATGCGTTCGGGCTGAGCAGGCCGTCAACCCGTGACAACGCCGCCGACATGACCGATCACCCGCTGGTGTCTCCACGCAACGGGGTGCGGGAGTGGCTGGCCACCATGCCCCAAGGCTCGGGGGCAACGGCCGCGTTCGGCACCCGGGTCTCAGGACCGCTCGGTTCGGCCGCCTCCGCCATCGGACGCCGACTCCGTTCGAATGGACGAAACCTCATCTGTCCCCCCGAGGACTTCTATGTCGCCGCCCGGGGTGTCGAGGTCGATGAGGCCCTCAAGGCGGGCGAACTGGAGAAGGCCCGGGCATGGGGTGAGCGGCTGGGTCGACTCGTCACCCACCACTCCGACACGGCGGTGTAGCGGTGGCCCCCCTCAAGGGTGACACCCTCACCCCACCCAGACTACGCCCGGCGGCGAAACGACAGCGTCCGCGCTCTGGGCCGGCTGCGTTCACCGTCGGGCTGGTCGCACTTGCGGTGGGCGGCGGCATCGGGATCCCCTACGCCCGAAAGACCGGGTTCACCCTCACCACGGTGCTGGGGCTTACCGTGGCGGTCGCCGGCTTGGCGATGCTGGTCTGGGGTGGGGCTCGCCTGGTGAGGGCGGCCGCCCGATGGTGGAAGGTCCCGGTCGTGGTGGGTTTGGTGGTCGCCGTGTTCGTGGTGGCCTCGACGCTGGGTGTGGCCGTTGCGGCCACCAATGTGGCACCCACCCGGCTCGGATCGTCGACACCGGCCGACCTGGGACTCGCCTACACCGACGTGGTATTCCCTGCCGCCGACGGGGTGGAACTCGCCGGCTGGTACGTGCCATCGACGAACGGCGCCGCCATCGTCGTCCTCCACGGTTCCGGCTCCACCCGGAGTGCCGTGATGAACCAGGTGCAGGTGCTCGCCCACAACGGATTCGGTGTGCTCGCCTACGACGCCCGCGGCCACGGCGAGAGCGACGGGCGTGGCATGGACTTCGGCTGGTACGGCGACGTGGACATCGAAGGCGCTGTCTCGTTCCTCGCCGACCGGCCCGACGTGAACGACGAGCGTATCGGACTGCTGGGTATGTCGATGGGTGGTGAGCAGGCGATCGGCGCCCTCGCCGCCGACCCGAGGGTGATGGCCGTGGTCGCCGAAGGAGCAACCAACCGGGTGGCGGCCGACAAGGCGTGGCTGTCGGAGGTGTACGGAGTGCGGGGAGCCATCCAGGAAGGCCTCGACACCGTGACCTACGGTCTGGCCGATCTGATGACCGCAGCCGAACCACCGCTCGCGCTCAGTGAAGCCATCGCCGCCGCCGCCCCTCGACCGGTGCTGTTGATCACCGCCGGTTCGATGCCCGACGAAGGACACGCCGCCGCCGACATGAAGCAGTTCTCCCCCGCCAGCGTCGAGGTGTGGACGGTGCCGGGAGCGGCTCACACCGGGGGACTGGCCGCCGCAGGCGAGGAGTGGGAGCGGCGAGTCCTGGGCTTCTTCTCGAACGCCCTGGATGTCGCCGTGGCGGCACACTGACCGATCGGAACACGGGCTCCCGGCTCGCAGGTTGCAGGCGCTGCCCGATCGCCCCCGACCCGCGGCCATCGTCGCCGAAGTCTCACACCAACTGGCCCGGGCTGGATGGTCTCGAAGCCACCGAGCGCATCACCGCCATGGCTGGCCCGCCCCGGGTGCTGGTCCTGACCGCCTTCGAGGTCGACGAGCACGTCTTCGGGGCACTGCGGGCGGGTGCGGCGGGTTTTCGTGCTCAAGCGGGTGCCGCCGACCGAACTGATCGAGGTGGTGCGAGTCGTGGCGACCGGCGAGTCGCTGCTGTTCCCCCAGGCAGATCCGTGCGATGATCAACCGCGACGCCTCGACCGGAGAGCCGCCGAACGGCAACCCCGGTGCGCTCACCGATCGGGAAGCGACAGTGCTCCGACTGCTGGCGCGGGCGCTCCAATCAAGACATCTCGGACCAGTTGTTCATCGGTATGGAGACGGTGAAGATCCACACGTGTTCGATCCTGCTCGACATCGGCGCCAGGAACCGGACCCAGGCCGTGATCTTCGCCTACGGGTCCGGATTCGTTGCCCCCGGCGACGCCTGAATCCGGGAGATCGAGCGCATCGGTCGGGACCCGGTCCGGTTGACGATTCCGACGGTCAGCGCTCCCGTTGCACGGACCGGCGTGCCGTCCTTCCCGGCTCGCCTGCAACCACGGCCGGAGCCGCCTAACGTCGGATCGTGAGCCGATCGCATCACCGCAAGCCGCCCAGGAAGCCACGAACGAGGGCCGCCGAGCCATCCCTGTTCGATGACGTCGACAGCGCACTGGCCCAGGACCATCCTCTCGAACTGCTCGCCCGGGCCAGCGAATACCTGTACGTCAGCCGCGAGAGTCCGCATGATCGGATGACCGGGCGCAAGCCCACGATCAGCATGGACGGGCTGATCGACTCGTTCGTCGCGATCGACGTTCCCCAGACGACCGCGTTGCTGCACGCCATCCACCTGATCGGCCCCGACAGCCGGAGGGCGCAGGTCTCGAAGGTGCTCGCCGCCAGGAGCCACCCGATGCCGGACTGGGTGACCGCTTTGCCCGACTTCGAACTGGAGGGATGCCACGTCATCGGCCAGGTGTTCGGCGACGGCGACAACTACCTGATCGGCGGACGCTGGCCGGGTGATCGTTGCCTGTCGATGCTGGTGTACATCGACCACAACCTGGGGACGATGGTGAAGGACGCCTTCATAGCCGACCGACCGGTCGACGGGCTCGTCGCCCAGTTCGAGGAGTTGGCTGGGGATGACGAGGTCATCGGTCTCACATCGGAGCGGGCCGACTGGGCCGATGCACGGACACGGCTGGAAGAGGCCATCGCCTACGGGGACATGGTGTGGCCGCCGACCGAGACGGCGACGTGGCCGCAATGCCGAGCCCTGGTCGAGTGGATGGTCGGCCTCCTCCCATCCGGCGGCGCCGGGTACGAGTTCCCCGCCTGGTCCGAAGACGACGAACAGGAACTGGTCGAGGCGTTCTTCTCCTCCGAACATGGCCGGGCACTGGGAGAGAACGAAGACACTCGGGGCATCGTCGAGACCCTCATCTGGCTGACCGCCCAGTACCGGCCGTGTGATCCGTTGCGGTGGAGCCCGGCGTCGCTCGAAGTGGTGATGCTCGACCGGTTCCCACGCAAGGTGGTCGCCCCCAAGACCTACATGAACAAGTTCCCCAAGGTCGTCAAGGCGTTCATCCTCTACGCCCATCATGAACGTGGCATGCCGTCCGAGCTGACCGCCGAGGTGATGGAGGCGTTGAAGGAGTTCACCCCGGTCTACCGGGAGATCGTCGCCGACACCGGGCGACCCCAGGGCGCCCACGCACTCGCCGAGATGATGCGCCAAGCCAGTCTCGGTGGTGACCACGACCGCTGAAGGCGGGCATCGTCTGAGGCCCGAGCCGGCGCGTGCAGCGACGTTCGGGGCATGCAGCAGGGATACGTCTACCGGACGACTTCTCCGCAAGAGTGCGGACGAAACCTACATCAGCCTGCGGACGAAACCTACAACGCTTTCGTCCGCTGGCATCGTCACAATGGCCACAGAACGGTACGTCGCAGCGCGAGTCCGGGAAGCGATGGCGGACACGCCGGTCGTCGTGGTCAACGGAGAACGCCAGGTTGGCAAGTCCACTCTGGTGACGTCGCTGCTCGGGCTTCCGGGCCGGGTGGAGGTGCTCACCCTCGACCATGAGGCGACCCGTATGGCGGCTGCCGCCGACCCACGCGTGTTCATCGAGCACGGGGTCGACACGCTCGTGATCGATGAGGCACAGCTCGAACCCCGGTTGTTTCGTGCCGTCAAGGCATCCGTCGACGCCGACCGTTGGCCTGGGCGATTCCTCCTGACCGGCTCTGCTCGGCTGTTGTCGGTCCCGGAGATGGCGGAGGCACTGGTCGGACGAGTCGAGGTGGTCGAACTGTGGCCGTTCAGCGAACTGGAGCTCGCCGGGAGGAGCGAGAATGTCCTCGACACGATCGATCGGTCTCCCACCTCCATCGTGCGCAGCCGGGCTGTCGATCGCGCCGGGTTGGCCGACCTGTTGTGCCGGGGGGGCTTCCCGGAGGTGATCGACCGACCATCGCGGCGACGACGGGCTTGGTACGACTCCTACGCCGCCACCAGCGTCACCCGGATCGTCAACCAGATCGCCGACCTCGAACGGGTTGCTGAGATTCCCAGGCTGTTGCGACTGCTCGCCGCCAGATCGGCCGCCGCTCCCGAAGCCCACCCCTTCGAAGACCGCTTGTCGGCCATCCCGGTCACGGCGCTGTGGTCACCGACCTGACGACTGCGCGGCGTCGCCAGCCGTCGAACTACCAATTCGTCACGGATCAGTAGTTCTTCACCAGATCGCTCAGCCGCCGATCCTCACCAGGATCTTTCCGCCAGCCCGGCCTGACGAGAGAACCTCGAAGCCCGTCCTCGACCACTCGGTCGAGCGGGATGATGGTGCCGACGACGTGACGGGCGACGTCGCCGTCGACGAGCACGTCGAGGGCCTCCGGCAGATCGTCGCCACACACGTGGGCGAAGGTGGTGACGATGTCGAGCTCGCCCAGGTTGAGGTCGAGCAGCGGAACCCCGGTCTCACCGGGGTGAAGCGCCACCAGCAACACCCGTCCGCCGCGCCTGGTTGCAGCGATGGCGAGCGGCAGCGAACTCGACGCCCCGGAGACCTCGGCCACCACCGATGCGCCGGCACCGTCGGTGGCTTCGAGGATGCCGGCGAGAGGATCCGAGCGACGGGCGTTGATCGTGACATCGGCGCCGAGCGCCGCCGCCGTCTCGAGACGACGGTCGTCGATGTCGACGGCGATGATCCGTCCGACCTTGCGGTGCCGGGCCGCCGCCACCAGGAACGCACCGATGCCACCCACCCCGATCACTGCCAGCGTGTCTGCAGATGTCACCCGGGCACGGGACACGGCGTGAACGGCCACCGCCAGCGGCTGGGCCAGAACCGCCTCCCCGTCTGTGAGGCTGTCGGGAACTCGGCGGCAGGTGCCGGCGGGAGCGACCACCCGTTCGGCCAACCCGCCGTGGGCGTGCAACCCGATCGTGTAGTAACCGGCGCACAGGTTGGTGCGGCCCTCGCGACACCACGAACACTCCCCGCACGACGCACCGGCACCCGACACCACCCGGTCCCCCACGTCGAACCCCGGGGTGTAGTTGACGGCGATGACCCGCCCCACGAACTCGTGGCCCAGGATGGTGGGACCGCTGTGACCGGTCACCGGATGCGGCGTGTGCAACGGAACCAGCAGCGGACCGTGGTCGTACTCGGAGGCGTCGGTGCCGCAGATCGACGCATACGAGACCTCGATCAGGATCTCACTGGGTGCGGGATCTCCCGGTTCGGCGACATCCCGACGCGACTGCGCCAGGGCCTGGATACACGGCGGCTCTCATCGGGGACCCCCGACGGCTTCGGGCCCTGGGAGCGGCGACGGGCAGGACGTGAAAGGACCGTACGGTGATGCCATCGTGCAGAAGGTAGTCACGGCGGACGCGCACGGCGGCCCGAGGCGACGCTGCGCCCGCGAGTGGTCGGAACCGGCACCAAGATGGTCCAAATAGGGATCAGCGAGCGGTCCAGATAGGGAGCGTAACGTGGTCCAAACCGGTATCGTGGTAGAGAGTGGCCGACTACGTTCCTCGACTTCTCGACCAAGAGCTCGCCGAGATCGTCGCTGCCCATCCGGCGGTGATGGTCGTCGGGCCTCGGGCCTCGGGTAAGACAACGACCGCCGCTCGGTCACGCCGCCAGCACCGTTCGGCTCGATCGGGCTACGCGAAGCAGCAGCATTCATCGTCGATGCCACGCTGCTCCGCACGAGGCCGAGCCGGTGCTCTCTCGACGATCCGTGAGGTCGAAGCCGGCCGCGACGTGATTGGCGCAGTGAAACGAGCGTCGACGCAGACAGTCGTCCTGGACGATTCATTCTCACCGGCAGCGTCCGGGCCGACCTCGATACGCCTACTTGGCCAGGAACGGGTCGCGTGATCCGATTGCGAATGTGGGGGTTGAACGAGCGAGAACGCGGTGGTGCGACACACCTGCGAAGCCCACTCGACGTGCTCGCCGACGGCGACCCGATGGCACTGGCCCCCCCGGCGACACACCCGACCTGCCCGGCTACATCGACATCGCACTGCGTGGCGGCTGTCCCGGACCGGGACTCGCCCTCGACGCCGACGCGGGAGCCTTGGCTCACGAGCTATGTCGAGCAGGTGCTCACCCGAGACGCTGCCGAGTCCGCCGCCCGCGACCCGGTTCGTCTGGCGAGGTACTTCGAAGTCCTGGCCCTCAATTCAGCGGGCGTCGTCGCCGACGCCACGGTCTACGGAGCAGCCGGTGTCGACGGAAGACAGCGCTCGGCTACGACCGGCTCCTGTCGAACCTCTACGTGATCGATGAGGTGCCCGCATGGTTCACGAGTCGGCTGGCGCGGTTGGTCAAGTCGTCGAAACGCTACATCGTCGATGCTGCACTCGCTGGCCGCGGCCCGCAGACTGGACACAGCCGCCGTGCTACCCGACGGCGACCTGATCGGCAGAGTCCTCGACACGTTCGTGGCCGCCCAGCTCCGGCCCGAGATCGAACTGAGTCGGTGTCGGCCGAGGATTCACCACCGAGCGACAAGACGGTCGACACGAAGTCGACCTGCTCATCGACTGCAGGCGAACCGGGTCGTGGCCATCGACGTGAAGGCGACCGCGGCGCCCAAAGGTAGCGACGCCGCTCACATTGCTTGGCTGCGCGACCAGCTTGGGGATCGATTCGTGTGTGGCGTCGTCCTCCACACCGGACCTGGCTCGTTCTCGCTCGGCGACCGGATCGCCGCACTTCCCATCGCAGCACTCTGGGGCGGTTCGCCGATCGGGTGAGATGCCCGTCGGAGCCGCCAGAGGAACGGTCGTGGCCAAGGCGCCCAGTCGCCTCGGGAACCCGCCGGAGGGCCGTCGCCATCGGGTCCACGAATCAGCGAGAAACGCCATGACTGCCGAGTGCTTCACCGAAGTGTCCGTGCCCGACGCCACCCCGGAGGGCGACATCGTCTCCTGAGCCGAATGTCGGGGCCGACTCGAGGGGTCGGTCGAGAGATCCCCCAGCGGGGATGGGCGATCACCCATCCCCGCTCAGAACTCTCCCCGTTCCCTTGCTCTGCGGGCCGCCCGGCGTACCCGGCTGATGTGTTGATCGATGGCGTCACGGCTGAGCTCGGTCAGCTCGATCAGGTCTTCGGTGCTGCATCCGAAGATCCAACGAAGCTCTGCCAGGCGCAGCGACGCCTCGGAGACGCCTTTCAGAGCCCGCAACTGCGCCATCCGCTCCTGATATTCGAAGTCCTCGAGGACGTCCTCGACGCCTTCGCGGACCACGAACAGCGGAGCTATCCGGCGTTCGTTGGCGATCCTCCTGAACAGCGTCACCTGTTCTCTGATCACCACCTGATGGAAGTAGGCGGCCAAATGCATGATCGGTGTGTTCACCGTCAGCATCTTCTCGACCGCTCTCCCGACGATGTCCTCGGCGGTTTGCGCATCGACCCCACGGGATCGAAGGAACCGGAACTTCTGTGTCTGAAGGCGAGCCAGCTCATTCGCAAACAGGCAGTCTGTCTGCTGCCGGCACCCAACGGGGCCGGTGGCGGGCTCGCAGCGTCTTTCGCAGTCGGACTGGGCCTCCGTCATCGTCTACCTCCTTCTCGCCCGGACTCCTTTCCAGGCGGACGTATCAGTAGGACGCGTCCACACAGCCAATACTGACAAAGATCGACGGATGAATGCCGAGGGTTTTTCGCGGGGCTTCAGCGGCTGGGGCGAGCTCCCGGCGAATAGGTGAAGATCACATCGGGGTCGTCGTGGGAACGAACCCATACTGGAGCGGTGGGAACGACGTCATCGATGATGGCGTCGAGGAAATCGGAACGTATCTGACGGCGGTCGGCATCCGAGACGCCGCAGCCGCACGCACAGGCATCTGCGTACGGCATCTCAGCGGTCTGACCGGCGTACCGGCGCCCAATCTTCCATTCCTTCGGGTTCCACATGAATGGGTCCTCTCCCCGGCCCGACAAGCGGCACCATTCAGGGGTGTGGTGCGTGCGGGGTGCGGGATGTTGGCGGACCGACCGGCGGGCCGGCCCTGACTTCGACATGTACACGGGTGCCCTCCCAGGCGCCACCATCTGTATCGGTCTGTATATCGATCTGTTCGTCACTGGGTCGGGGCAGGCAAGGCCTCGACAAGCAGGCCCGTTGGCCTACGTGGAGTGGGACGCACGACCGACCAGAAAACTGACACGGATTCGTAGATATTTCCGGCCGGAGGGGCGACGCCACGGCATGGCCCCCGTGTCAGTCCACACCGCGTCCTGGCGTCTGCCCGGGCGTGACCGATTCACACCACGATCTCGAACCACGACACCGCCACCGACCCACACCGTCCATGCGGCTGCGCGCACGTTCCGGCCTCGTCGTCGTCGTCACTGCCGGCGTCGGATGGGTTGCCGGTTGGCTGTTCCTCCGTGCCATCGGCGGATGACTGTCAGTGGCGGATCTCCTCCTGCGTCCCCCAATCGAGGAAAGGATCACACATGCACACACTTCCATCGACAACCATCGGGCCGGACCCGGCCATCGCCGACCACATCGAGCTCCGACTCGCCCGGGTGAGCCGACGCTGCGCTGCCGTCGGCGCCCCGGTCAGGACCATCGGAGTGGGCCCGTTCACCCGGCGGCCGTTCGTGTTCGATCAGAGAGGGTCCAACTGGGTGGTGCTGCCGCTGACCGCCGACCCGGTGGTCAGATCCGGTCGGATGGCGATCCCCACCCGGCAGCGACGCCACCTGAAGCGGATCACACACGTCGACTTCGCCGACCTCCTCATCGCCCACGAGACACCGGTGGGATGGACCGATGACGTGTCGGCGCTTCCCCGTGCGTTGACGGCCCATGAGCTGGAGCGGTTCGGTCAGGAGGCAACGGTGCCGGCACCCGTCGGGACCTCGGTTCTGAGCGAGACCATGGGCCGGGCGTCCGCACGGCTCGGTCGTGCGCTCGGAGTGGCGGCAGCCGGAGCGGCGGCGGTGGCGGTCGGTTCGGTCGGGGCGGCGACAGCCCTGCTCGACCCGGTGCTCATCGGGGTGGTGGCGAGCGGCGACACGATCGGCGAGGGGGAACTCGCCGGGTTCGTGGCCATCGCCCAATGGGACTGGTGAAGGAATGACATGAACCGCATCGAGGAACTGCTCGACGTCAGCGTCGCCCACGAGGCAGTCCCGGTGCCGGTCGATCCCCGACTGGCCAGGTCGGCATGGACGGCGGTCGCCGCCCTCGGCATGGCCGTGCCCGCTCACGCCCTCATGCTGAACGAACGGGTGGCACCGGAGACCACAGGGCTGTTGATGCGGCATGTGGCCTGGATCGCCACGCTGGGAGGGGTCGGCCGCTGGCTGTTCCTGGCGGCCAGTGCCGCGCTGGCGGTGGCGGTGCTGTTGGTGACGACCACCTCGGGGTTCTCGTTCGCCAATCGGGCCGAGCACTGGGCCACCGCCGTCATGATCGTCACCGCCACCGCCGTCACACTCCCGATCGTCCTCGGCGCGATCCTGGCGGTGCTGACGATCGTGCTCATCGTCGTGCTGACGGCCCTCGCCATCGTCTTCACGATCACGCTGCTCGTCCTTGGGGGACGCCGCCGGTGACGCGTTGTGTGCACAGGCGGGCGGATTCCGCCCGCTGGTGCACACAGACGTGCCGCTACTCGCAGCCGATGCCGTCGCCGTCCCGGTCGAGGTCGTAGACGTCCGGTCCCACCACAGTGACACGACCGACGTAGAACGGACCGTTGCCGCTTCCACCGGCGCAGTCGACATCCGCCACATTCACCGGGACACACGCACCCTCGTACGAGGGATGACAGCCCGACTCCGTTGTGGTCGTCACCGGCTCGGTGGTGGTGGTCGTGGTGGGCTCGGTCGTCGTAGTGGTGGTGGAGGTGCTCGAGGTCGACGACGACGTGGTGGTGGGGTGTCGGGGCCCAGATGCCCACCGCCTGCTGTTCGGCCGACGCAGCGGCGGTCACGAACAGGTCGGCCAGCGCCAGCCCGGCTCCGCTGGACCGGGCGAGACCACGGCTCACCAGCTCGGTGTTCACCAGCGACCCGTCCAGGTACAGGTAGTAATGGTGGGCGCCGGCGGCGGCGTCGGTCACCAGTTCCACGTCCTGGCCGCCGATCAACTGCGCCAGCATCTGGCGGGCGGCCGGACCCACCGAATCCACCCCCTCCACACCGGCCAGTCGGACACTCACCCGCTCACCCGAAGCCAACCGCACCGACACGGTGTCGGCCGACAACACCTCGACCACCCTGGCGACCATGCCCTCGCTCGCCTCGCTGGTCACGGTGACACCGAGCACCGTCGGCTCAGGGGTGGCGCCGGTGGTGGTGGTCACAAGGGCCTCCACCACCGTGGTGTCTGGCGGTGCAACGGCCGGCCCGGGGAGAGCGAGAGCGAGAGCCACCGCCACCCCCGCCGGAACCCAGGCCGGGCTGACCGGGCGGTCCGGACGGGAGAGTCCGTCGAGCTCGGCCACGCTCTCCCGGTGGGCGCCTTCGGCGCGGCGCCGACGCTCGGTCGACTCGTCCATCAGCACCCGCCACCTGAAGCGGGGATCGGTGCCACCGGTGCCGTCGGCCACCGCCTGCCTGCACACCATCAGCTGTTCGATGGGCCCGGCCAGGGTGTGCGAACGTTTGCGGGACGACACCGCCACCGTCCAACCGTCGGGACCGACCGAGTCGGCCGTGATGTCGGCGAAGACGAATGACACTTCCTTGGCACCGTCGAACACCATCCGCTGGTTCGTGAACAGCACGGCCCCCCGATCGACCACCGTCCACACGTCGGCGCCGTCACGGCGCCGGGTCTCGAGCAGCTCCACGCTTTGCACCCGTCCCAGTCCGATCTCGCCACGCTTCATGCGGATCGGCAGTTCAACCGGATTCAGCTCGGAGGCCCAGCGATGGTTGCGGTCGGCTCGGATGAATTGCTCGGAAGCGCTGCGGATCTCGGCATCGGCGGCGGCGATGCGGGCGGCCAGGGACGACCGGGCCCGTTGGTGGTCGGACCACACACGTCGAGCGCCGGACCAGTCACGCCACGTCTGCGGCGACCAGAATCGATACCACCCAGCTCGCATGGAGGCCCCCCTCTCGAGCGTCTCCGCCCCGACACCCGGGGCGGTGTTTCATCACCCCTCCCAGTGAAGCCGGGAACCGGCAGCTGTCCACGACGAATCCGTCCGTCGTTCACGCGGCGAGTCCCTCCGCCACGGCCGGACTCGGCGTACCAGAGCAGCCACTCGGGGTCGTATCCATCGGTTTCGAGGTAGGCGGCGTGATGAGCCGGGCCGACAGCCTCGAGTGCGGCGTCGAGCCGATCTGCGATGGTCATGAGACCGGCATGCGATCTCGCCCACACGGTCGAAGACGGTGACGATCTGCTCTCGGGCGTCCGCGGCTATTTCCTCACACTGCCGGCGCGACGAAGCAGGTCGAACCAGAAGGGTGCACCCTGGCCGATGGCGACACCGGCGATCAGCCAACCGAGGACACTCCCGAGGTCGACGTCACGGCGATCGCTGGTCCACCCGACCGGGAGGTCGCCCGTGGCGCCGCTGTCTTCGAGCTCGGTGTGAATACAGGACGTGACCGAGTCGGCATCGTCGGCTTCGTTCTGGCACGCCTCGATGATTGCGTCGGCCTGGGCTGACACGGCCGCCCTCAGTGCATCGTCCTCGTACAGCGAGCGGGTGACTCCGATGGCGTCGACGTTGAACCCGATCGCCACCACCACACCGATCGCCGCCATCACGTATCGGGTATTTCGTTTGTAGTAGCGGGACACGGCGGTCATCCGAGCGTCGAACCAGTCCCCGATGTCCACCCGGGCCCGATCCAGGCTCCCGTCGGCGTCGGCCACGATCGCCAACAGCGACCGTTTCAGCCCTTCGGGCAGAAGCTCCGAATCCCGCACGCTCCTGCGGAAGTCGTCCAGGGTGGTCC
This sequence comes from uncultured bacterium, assembly GCA_963825585.1. GTDB lineage: Bacteria > Actinomycetota > Acidimicrobiia > Spongiisociales > ZC4RG35 > JAOUGY01. The sequence continues at coordinate 101,267 of CAWGTX010000005.1, read as the reverse complement.
CGGTGTCGCCGGCGGGCGCGATCACGTCGATCAGGGCCTGGGCGAAGTCGGTGTTGGGGATGTGAGCGATGCGCGACCGTTTGAAGGCGTCGGTGTGACGTCGGCCTTCCAATTGGCGGACCAGCGGATGGGCGTAGAGCACGTCGGTCAGTGTCTCCCGGGCCGATGCTTCGACCATCGGTCGCCGATCGCCCCCGGAGTCGTCGGGGTCGAGCAGGCCGCGGAGCGACTTCCACAGGGTGCGGGGCCGAGTGGCCAACATCCGGGCTCCCGACTCGTAGACACCAGAGGCGATCAGGCTGAACACCATGAAGACGAACAACAGGCCGATGACGAGGTCGAGCAGGTTGGGCAAGCTCACGTCGGACTCCTTGCAGAGGACTTCAAACAGGTCGCTAGGTGGGTGCACACGGGTGGCTGACCTGAGGCTCCCTTCTCACGCCGGCGCGTGAACGACGTCGTCGCGATGCTCCACCGAGCCAGGTTCCCGAGTGGACATGACCCGGCCACCTTTCAGCCTGGTCCGAGGCTACTCAACCCCACTTCGAGCCGTGGTGGGCCAGGGCGTCGACCACAAGTGGCGGCGCGCCACTGCCGACGTCTGACCGCATCACACCCTCGTCGGATGCGCCGACGATCGAGGGGCCGGTCGATCGCCGAGAATGGTGAAACAGATCCCCGGCTCGCCGTGATGGCCGCGTGCTCAGGGTCCGCCCCCGCGGCGCTTGCTCACCCCCGTACCACCGGAACCGCGCAGGTCCCAGCCGTCTCTCTGTCCGGCCCGGCACATCGGCTCTAGTCAGGGCGGCCCCGTCCTGGCAGTGTCGTGTGGAGGCGGACTCCCAGTGGGAGCTGTCGAAGAGCGCGCCGAAGGAGGAGTCGATGCACGTGGTCGTTGTCTACGAGTCGATGTTCGGGAACACCCGCGCCATCGCCGAGGAGATCGCCCACGGCCTGGCAGGCCATGGCTCGGTAGAGGTGTTCGAGGTGGGGGATGCGCCCACGGCACCGGTCGCCGATCTGCTGGTGGTGGGAGCGCCCACCCACGCCTTCGGGCTCAGCAAGCCGCCCACCCGGCGCGACGCCGCCGGCAAGACCGAGCGGGCGCTGGTCTCGCGAGGCGATGGGGCGCGGGAGTGGCTCGCCTCACTGGATTTCCGGTCCCGGTGAAGCCGCCGCATTCGGGACCCGGGTCTCCGGGCCGCTCGGTTCGGCGGCCGCCGCCATCGGGCGACGGCTCCGTTCGAAGGGGCGGCATCTCATCTGCGCCCCCGAGGATTTCTACGTCGCCGTCAGGGACGTCGAGGTCGATCAGGCTCTGAAGGCGGGAGAGCTGGAACGAGCTCGCGCCTGGGGTGACCGGCTGGGGCGGGTCGCAACCCACCGCTCCGACGCGGTGGTGTGATCCATGCAATCTCGCACCGGAACCCCTCTTGCGACTCCGACACTCCGACCCGCTCCCGAGCCGGTTCGCACGGGGTGGGCACAGCCGGCGTAGCCGGCCGCGCTGGTGGCGCCCCACTGGCTTCTTCTCGGTTGCGCTCGGGGTGGCGACGGGTTGACCAGTTCGTGGCCCATCCCGGCATCGGAGGGCATGCCAACACGGGGCCCGGTCGATCGACCGGGCCCCGTGGCCGTTCAGTGGTTCTTCGTCTCCGCAGCATCTGTCAGATGCAGATACCCCCACTCACACCCCGGATGCACAATACGGTGGCCTCCACCGAACCCAGACCGAAGCCCTCTCCGCTCTCGGACGGCATGCCGAACACGTGCAGCCGGTATCCACCGATGCTGTCGTCGGCGAGGCCGAGCACGTCGATGGTCACCTCGCCGAGATCACCCACACTCGGCGCCACCGATACCACCGGGTCGCGTGCGCCCTCGCCCTCGTAGGCCACCGCCTCGGCCACGATCATGCCGAGGTCGAGCATCGTCTCGGCCTCTGGCCTCTCACCGAGATCGGCGATCACCCGGGAGGTCATGTCGTCGGTGTCGCCCAGATAGGCGATGTACCGGAGGTTGACCCAACCCTCCACACCATCCGCCTCGACCTCGATCCAGAAGGCACCCGGGATGTACCAGGTGTTGCCCTTGGCGACGACCTCGTCCTCGAGCGGATCGAGACCGGTGAGGATCGAGTACCCGACGCCGGGACCGGACCGGACGTTCAGCACGTCGTCGTGGCGGACGCCCACCACGCCCAGCACGTCACCGGCCAGCGGTCCGAGGTCGACCGCCTCACCGGCCACGGTCGTCGTGGTCGGTCCAGCCGTGGTGGTGGACGTCGGCACGGTGGTCGTTGTGGTGGTGGTGGGGGCGTTGGTGACGGTGGTCGTGGGCGACTCCGACGTGGTCGTGGTGGCCGGCATCTCGGTGGCCGAGGTGGTCGGCGCTTCGGTCGTCACGGTGGAATCGGCGGTTTCACCGACGCCACAGGCCGAAGTCAACAGCGCAAGACCGAGGACCAGTGCCAGCGGTCGACTGATGGAATTCCTCATGTGTGCTCCTCTCATCGCTACACCCTCATCGTCGGCAGGGCGGGTATCACCGCCGTCGCCGCGACGTAACGATTCGGTCACAGTCGTCAACCACGGCTCACGTCACCCGACCCCGAGATGTCGGTCCGAAGCGATTGGTCACCCAGGTATTCGACGTTGCCCGAGCCGCTGATCTCCATGTCGAGGTCGTCGCACGGCTGGGCTGCCCTCGGCGCAGGAGGAGGAGGTCCCGCCTTCGAGTCGAACCACCGACACTCCCGGCACTCCGACCTTGGCCCCTACACGGAGCCTCCGAAGCGTGGTTGGCTGGGGATGCGAGACATCGGAGGAACCATGACGACGGATCCGTCAGTCCTGGACCGCCTGCCGGCTGGCGGCACCCGTTCACGCTCGATCGACAACCTCAAGGTGGTACTCGTCATCGGGGTCATCGTCGGGCACGCCACCATGGCGTGGACCGGTGTGGGGGACTGGGTGTTCACCGAAACCCCGGTTCGGGAGCCGCTGCTCACGGTCCTCGTCCTCATGTCGGTGGTGACGGCGCTGTTCGCCATCCCGGTCTTCTTCTTCGTGGCCGGGATGTTCACCCCGCGGTCGCTGCAACGAAAGGGTCTCGGGCCATTCCTGAAAGGTCGGCTGCTCAGACTCGGCCTACCGATGCTGTTCTTCATCGTGTTCATCAGCCCGCTGGTCGAATATGTCGACCCGGGGTGGCAGGGGTGGGATCGGGGCTTTCTCGCCTTCCTGCCCGAGGTCTGGTGGCCGCCGGCACCCGGGCCCACCTGGTTCCTGGGCGTGTTGCTGGTGTTCTCGATCGGATACGCCGTGGTGCGCACCATCCGACCGCCCCTCCCCGTCTCACCGGCGCCGCCCCGCCTGGCGACACTCGTCATTCGCCGTGGGCGCCATGGCGGCCGCCTCGTACGTGATCCGACTCTGGGTGCCGCTCGGGGTGGAGGTTTGGCGACTCGCCCTCGGCCAGGCTCCGGCCTGGATCACCGGGTTCACCCTCGGGGTGCTGGCGGCGGAACGCGGGTGGGTCGACCCGGTCGACGAGCAGGTCGGCCGCATCGCCCGGCGAGTCGCCTGGTCCACTGCGACCGGCATCGCCGTGTACATCGTCGCCGTCTCACAGCTCACCGGGGCGGAGATGGAAGCGTTCGCCGGTGGAGGGACGTTGCTGTCGCTGATCATGGCGTTGCTGGAGGCGACGCTCATGGTGACGACGGCGCTGTGGCTGGTCGACGTCTTCACCCGCCGCTGGAACAGCCAGGGGCCGCTGGCCCGTGCCATGAGCCGGGCGGCGTTCGCCGCCTTCGTGATCCATCAGATCGTGCTCGTATGGCTGGTGCTGGCGAGCAGGCTGATCGACCTGGCACCGGAGATCGAATACCTGGGTGTTTCGATCCTGGGGGTGCTGTTCAGCTTCGGATTGGGTGCGTTGGCTCTCAGGCTGCCGGGAGTATCGAAGGTCGTGTGACCCACGCCGCCGAAACCACCGGAACGGGCCGAGGTGTGTCGGCGACGACCGGTCGAGTGAAGGCATGCGCCGGCTGCGCTTCGCAACCTCGGAAGCGAAGCAGTGATCGTCTCCGGAGCCGCACCAGAACAGGACCACCGCCCCTTGCGCGACACGGCACCGCCACCCGAAGCTGTGCTGTGAGGGTGCCCGGACATGGGGTGTCCCCTCGGCGGGCACCGGGAAGGAGCGAACCATGCGAATCCCTACCAGAGACCGCATCGCCACGGTTCTGGTTGGATTGGCCGCGGTGGCGTACGTGCTGTGGTTGACCGGGTCGGCCCTACCAGGGATGGACAGCATCCGGGTAACGGGAGTGACCATCCTCGGCCTTGGCTTGGTCGCCTCCGCGGGAGCCGTGGTACCCGGCTTCGATCGGCTGCTGCACGGCAACAGGCTGTACGTGGCCGTGACCACACTCCTCGGTCTGGTTGCGCTCGCCGCCGGCGTCGTGATGCTCGTCGACGCCAGCGAAGTGGCGCTCGGCGTGGTCATGGGCACGATGATCGTGCTCTGGCTGATCTCGACGGTTCACCACACCGCCCTGGCGGAGACCGAGACGAGGTCGCGCGCCCAGGTATCGAGGACGCCCACACCGGAGCGGCGACCGCTGGTCCACCAATGAGCCAAGCGGCCTCACGCTTGGTTGTGATCGGCCGGGTCGGCGCGCCGGATCGGCAGTCAGGAAGAGAGCACAGCAGATGCTGATCGAACTCAAGGACGTGGTGAAGCGCTACGGAGAGGGCTCGCTGGCCGTCACCGCTCTCACAGATGTGGATCTGATGGTCGACGGGGGCGAGTTCGTGGTGGTGCTCGGACCCTCGGGGAGCGGCAAGACCACGCTCCTCAACGTCCTCGGCGCCCTCGACACTGTGACGTCGGGGGCGGTGCGGGTGAACGGCGTCGACCTGGCGGTATCCGGGCGACGCGAGCTCTTCGAGTTTCGGGCACACACGGTGAGCTTCATCTTCCAGGCATTCAATCTGTTCCCCGGGCTCACCGCATACGAGAACGTTCGGTTCGGGGCGGATGCCGCCGGCTCCGGCACCGACCCTGATGTGGTGCTGGCCAGCGTGGGTCTGGGCGACAAGGCCGACCGATTCCCGAGCGAGCTCTCGGGCGGCGAGCAACAGCGAGTGGCCATCGCTCGCGCCCTCGCCACCCACAATCCCGTACTCCTATGCGACGAACCGACCGGTGAACTCGACTTCCACACCGGGGTTCAGATCCTTCAGCTCCTGGAAGAACAGGCGAAGACCGGACGAGCGGTGCTGGTGGTGACCCACAATCGGGAGATCTCCAGGATGGCCGACCGGGTGATCGAGCTGTCGAGCGGACGAATCGTGGGAGATGGCCCGCCCAAGGGCGGCAAGGCCCCCGTGACCGATCTGCACTGGTGAGGAGGCCCACATGCGCACTCTGGCGGTCACCCTGAGATGGTCGTTCCGTGACCTCCGATCACACCTGGCGAAGGTCTGCGCCATCGCCCTGGTCATCGCCATCGGCACAGGTGGCTACGCAGGGCTGACCTCCACCACGGCGTGGAGGGAAGTGTCATACCCGGCCAGCTACCAGATGCTGGCGATGTACGACCTGCGGGTCGACCTGGCGGTGGGCGCGCTGGCGGAACGAGGAGAGCTGGAGGCGGCCGCATCGTCGATAGCGGATGCCGCCTTGATCGCCGACACCGAGGAGAGGCTGATCCTCCCCGTCCAGGTCGAGGCCGCCTCGAACGGGCGTCCCGTCATCGTGCGGGGAGAGCTGACCGGGACGGACTTCTCAGGGGACGGACCGCACGTCAACCGGTACCACGTGGTCGGTGGGCGCACCCTGACGGACTCCGACCGGGGCGAGCCGGTGGCGATGATCGAAACGACCTTCGCCGACTTCTACGACCTGCCGGACACAGGGCGGATCTCGGTCAGCGGTGATCGGGATCTGGAGTATGTGGCGACCGCAACCACCCCCGAGTTCTTCACCGTGGCCCCCGAGGGTGGGATGTTCATGTCGGAGGCGACATTCGCCGCCGTGTTCACCACCATCGAGACGGCCCAGGACGTGGCGGACGCTCCCGGCATGGTCAACAACCTGGTGCTGACCCTCACCGCCGGGGCCGACAGGGCCGCGGTGGTCGAGGAGTTGGAGCAGGCCGTGTCCGGCCTGGGCATGGGAGCGACCGTCTCCACCCGGGACGACAACCTGTCGTACACGGCCCTCAACAACGACATCGATCAGGACCAGGCCATGTTCAACGCACTGGCGACGCTGTTGATGCTGGGAGCGATCGGAGCGGCCGTCAACCTGGTCCACCGGATGGTCCAGCAGCAACGCCGCCAGATCGGCATCGGGATGGCGTTGGGGGTGCCCCCGTGGCTGCTGGCCGTCCGCCCGCTGCTGGTGACCTTGCAGATCTCGCTTCTGGGGGTGCTCTTCGGCGTGGGAGTCGGGATGCTGATCGGCGAGGCGATGGGGAACGTGCTCCGGTCGGCGGTGCCGATCCCGGCGTGGGACACGTCGTTCCAGCCCGAGGCCTTCATCGGAGTGGCGATCGTCGGGGCCGTCATGCCGCTCCTCGCCAGTGCCGTGCCGGTGTGGAAGGCGGTACGCGTGTCGCCGATCGAGGCGATCCGACCGAGCCATCTCGTCCACCACGGCCACACACCACGGGGACGACGGCGGCATTCCGCATCGACGCTCACGCTCATCCCGTTCCACGACCTGGTACGCGACAGGCGTCGCACCACCCTGACTGTGCTGGCTCTGGCCGCCGCCATCACGGTGATGGTTGGCTTCCGGGGCATCGCCGACTCCATGTTCGACGCCGTCGACACGGCCGAGGCCGAAGCTGTCGCACGACATTCCGAACGGATCACCGTGGGACTCGACACGTTCCACCTCGTCGAGTCGCCCGAGATCTCCGCCATCGCAGAAGCCGACTCGGTGGACCGGGTCGAGCCGACCCTCCGTCTCCCCGTGGCGTTGCGGGCGGGCGACGTCGAACTCGATGCCCTGGTGGAGTTGGTCGATCTGCGCAATGGCTTCTGGCAGCCCTCGGTCACCACCGGCTCGATCGGCGAAGGCGGTGGACTGATCATCACCGACAAGGCCGCCCGCGACCTCGGAGTGGAGGTCGGCGACACCGTTGTCCTCCGCCACCCGCACCGGGAAGGTCTCACCACGTTCAGCCGACTGGATACCCCGCTGCCGGTCCTTGCCACCCATCCATACCCGGTGCGGGCCGTGGTGTACATGCACGCCGAGGACGCCGACATCTTCAACCTGGGTGGAGTCACCAACGGGCTCAACCTGCTCCCCGCCCCGGGAGCGACCGAGACCGAGGTCCAGCGGGAGTTGTTCGATCTCCGCCATGTGACCTCGGTCACCTCTGTGACGTCGCTCACCGAGGCGGTTCGAGACGCTTTCGCACCCCTGGTCGGCGTCATCCAGGTGATGGTGGTGGCAGTGCTGCTGCTGGCGCTGTTGATCGCCTTCAACAGCGCATCCATCAACCTGGAGTCCCGCGCCAGGGAACACGCCACCATGTTCGCCTTCGGGGTGAGGGTTCGAACCGCGCTGCGCATGGCCTCGATAGAGAACCTGGTGGTGGCCGTGGTCGCCACGCTGCTCGGGACGGCGGGCGGGCTCGCCATGGTGTGGTGGCTCACCCAGCGAGTTCTCACCGAGACCCTCCCCGACTTCGGACTGGCTGTGGTGCTGGCCCCCGAGACCATTGTGATGGTGGCGGTGATGGGGATCGGGGCGGTGGTGTCGGCGCCACTGCTCACCGTGCGCAGGATGATGAAGATGAACCTCCCCGGCACGTTGCGCCTGATGGAGTGACGTCGTCGGGGACGCGGAGATGCCACCATGATGAAGCGGGGCCCGGCGGATCCGCCGGGCCACGCTTGCCACTCGTGGAACGGTCGTCAGCGAATGATCGACCAGGTCAGAACGCGGTTGGCGCCGTCGAAGAAGGTGCCGGTCTTGGTGACCCCGCTCACGGTGAGCGTGTAGGTACCGCGCCCACCGGATGTCAGGAGACGGACCCGGCCGGTCGATTCGGTGACGGCGGTCACCGGAGTCTCGGATCCGGCGGGTGACTTCCACGGTGCCGCCACCGTGGCCCCCGAGACGGCAGCACCGGTGTCGCTCATGGCGGCGCCGCGGCGTCGCACACCCCATGCACGGGCCGCCCCCGGCGGGCGACGAAACCAATCGACCGGGTCGGTCAGGTCGCGGCTCGCGCTCGGAGCGGATCGGTGGTGAACCGGCGATAGGCAATGAACCCCGTCAGGGCGGCCAACACCACGTTGAAAGCGATGTTGCCGTACTCGCCTCGTGTGACATGCCACACCAGGGCGCCAACCATCACCAGCGCCAACCCGGCGCCGGCCCACGCCGTGAGCTCGGGTCTGATACCGGTCAACCCGGGAAGGATCAGCCCGAGACCACCGAGGATCTCGGCAACACCGCTCACCAGGTGGAGCGAGTCCGACAGTTCATACATCCATTCCATCTGGGCGGGGAGCCCGTCGGGCACCACGAAGTGCATCACCCCCACCGCAACGAAGTACACACCGAGCAGAATCTGCAAGACCCACAACACCCTGTTCACAATCTCGCTCCCCGCTGTCGGATCGACCCCGTTCTTCGGGCACCCCGAAACCTAGCGTTCGAACTCTCTCGGCGGCGGGCCGCTCGGCCCGTACGGCATCGAGGGCGCCGCTCAGGCCAGCAGCTCTGCTCCCAGGAAGCGGCGGGTGGGGTCGAGGTCGGCCAGCACCATGCGGTCGGCGTCGTCGTCGGCACCCGTGACGACCCGTCCCAGCAGCCGGGCGATGCCGGGACCGAGCATGAAGCCCTGCCCGCACATGCCGGCGGCCACGAAGAAGCCGTCGGGCCCGGCCCAGCCGAGCAGTGGCGAGCCGTCGGGGGTGACCGGGTACAGGCCCCGCCACACCCGACGCACCCGCAGGTGGCGCAGCCTGGGCAACACCGTCACCAGCCGGTGGGAGGCCAACGGCAGGAACTCCGAGGTGGAGCGGCGGTCGGCCCCGGGTTGGGGCGGGTCGGGGGTGAGGGCGAACAGCACCTGACCGGTGGGCGCCTGGTAGAAGTACAGATTCTTCGAGCCCTCACCCGGACGCAAATCCACCACCATCGGGTCGAGGAAGCGGGCCACCGGGTCGGTGATCCCCGCCTCGTGCCCCTCGACCGTCACGTCGAGATCGACTCCCGCCATCGCCCCCACCCGGGCGGCAGCCGCCCCGGCGGCGTTCACCACCAGCTTCGCCTCACAGACCCCGTCGCCGGTGCGCACCCCGGAGACCCGTCCGCCGCGGGTGGTGAAACCGGTCACCGCCACTCCGAAATGGAACCGCGCCCCGGCCCGTTCCGCCCGGACCCGGAACGAGTGGGCGCACTTCAACGGCGACGCCGTGCCATCGCCCGGCGAGAACGTCCCTCCCCGCAGCTCCCGCCGGTCGATGCCGGGGACGAGCACGGCCACCCGGTCGGGATCGACCCAGTCGACGTCGAGGCCCATCCCCCGTTGCACGCCCACCACCCGCCGCAGGGATTCCTCGTCTTCGGGACGGTGGGCGACGAAGAGGTAGCCGCCCTGGTGCCAGTCGATCTCGTCGCCGGTCTCCGCTTCCCAGCCGGCGAACACCTCGAGCGACTCCCGGCACAGCCGGGCCTTGGCGGGCTCGGAGTGGGTGGCCCGGATCCCACCGATGGCGGCCCGGTTCTCGCCCCTTCCCACCGAAGGACGGGGGTCGAACACCTCGACCCTCAATCCCCGGCGGGCCAACTCGAAGGCGATGGGGGTGCCCACCGATCCGGCCCCGACCACCGCCACATCGCATCCGGCGGTCACGTCGACTCCCGGGAGCCGGCCGCCAGCGTGCCCAGTGGCACCTCCAGGAACAGCGGCCGCAGCGTGGCGGTGGTGACCTCGCCGCCCGCGATTCCCTCCTCCCCGTAGAGGCGGGCGATGTGCTCGGGGCAGTTCTTGCCGCAACACGCACCCATGCACACCCGCAGCATTGCCTTCAGCTCGTTGACGTCGTCGACGCCGGAACGGATGGCGTGACGCACCTCGCCGGCTGTGACGTGTTCGCAGCGGCACACGATCACCTGGTCCGGGATGACGGTGCCGACCCCTTCCACCGGCTGCTGGGCGGATGCCGGCCCGAGGCGGATCCCGGCGATGAGGGGAGCGGTGTCGGTACCGGCTCGCAGTTGCACCAGCCTGGTGCCCTGCTGGCTCCGGCGGTCGAGCACCCGCACGACCTGGACCGTCCCCAACCGGGCCCCGAGGTCGTCGACCGCCACCACCCACTCGCCCGCCTCCACCGTGCCCAGCTCACAGGGGACGGTCACCAGCGGCCGGTCGGGGTCGGCGCGGCGGTCGACCACCGTGATCGCCTGGCCGGGGCACGAAGCCACACAACGCATGCAGGCGGTGCAGTCCTCCCCGACGAAGCGGGGGACACCCCGAAGTGGGTCACCCTCGAGGCGGATGGCCTGGCGACGGCACACCGAGGCGCACGGGTCGCAGGGGATCTCCTCGGTGCAGCGCAACACCGGGAACACCTCCCAGCCGTCGTCGATGGGCTGGCGGGGGTGAACCGGACCGGGCCGAGCCCGCAACGCCGCCAGCAACCCGCCCCACCCGTCGGGATCCGGAGCTGGGGACCGGCCCAGCACCTCGATGATGCGACGAGCGGCGAGGCGTCCGTCGCAGGCGGCGGCCGAGGCCTCCGACACCTGACCGGCGTCGCCGGCCGAGAACACCGTCATCCCACAGGACTCCGCCTGGACCAGGAGCTCGTCGAGGGGGGCGAGACCGGCCGCCACCAACACCGCATCCACGGCGAAGCTGCGCTCGGTGCCGGCCCGCGGCCGGGCGTCGCCGTCGACGGCCGCTACCGTGACCGCCTCCACCCGGTCGGTGCCGTGCGCGGCCAACACCGTGTGACCGAGATGGATCGGAACCCCCAGTCGGCGCAGCCTGTCGGCGTGGACCCGGTAGCCACCCACCCGGGGGGTGACCTCGACCACCCCCACCACCTCCGCCCCCGCCTGAAGGGCGTGATACGCCGCGATCAACCCGACGTTGCCCGATCCCACCACCAGCACCCTGCGCCAGGGGAGCACCCGATCGCGATTGACCAGGGTTTGGAAGGCGCCGGCCCCCACCACCCCCGGGAGCGTGGCACCGGCGAAGCAGAGCTGTCGTTCCCGCGCCCCGGTCGTCACCAGCACCACCCGCGGTTCGATCAGCCAATAGCCGCCGTGGCGCACCACCCCGATACGGCGATCGGCGAACACCCCCACCGCCGTTGCCGAGGTCCACAGCTGCACCGACGGGAACCCGGCGACGTTGGCGGCCAGTTCGGCGGCGATCGACACCCCGCGTACACCCGCCCCGGTGAGGCGGTGGGAACCGAAGAACTTGTGGGTCTGCAGAACGAGCTTCCCACCGGGACGGTCCTTGTCGTCGACCAGCAACGTGTCCACTCCGGCGGCACCCAACTCGATGGCTGCCGCCAGCCCGGCCGGTCCGGCGCCGATCACCAGCACCTCGACGGGTCGAACCCTGGTGGTCCCAAGCTGGGCCGGCTCGTCATCGACGGGCAGCTCGGGTAGGGAGTCGGCCGGTCGCAGGTGCATCCGGTCGGAGACCGGCGTCATGCAGGCCTTCACCGGCACCCCGTCGGCGATCACCACACACGAGCCGCACTGACCGTTGGCGCAGAACAGGCCGAGCGGGGCGCCGTCACGGGGGTGGCGACCGAACACATCCACACCGGCTGCCATCAGCGCCGTCGAGATGACCTCGCCTTGGTGGGCAGCCAAGAGGCGGTCCTGCCAGAAGACGGTCACGGAGGCGACCGGGGCGGGGTCGGCCAGTACAGGATGACCGGTCACCCGGGAACTCACCTCGGGATCGGACGCGGCGCCCATGGCTTCAGGGTGGTGGTGCGCCGCCCGCCATACCAGAGACCAATGCCCACAATCGGGCAACGCCACGGACGATCCCCTGGGCTTCACTGTGCACGACGCGGGTTGGCGGACGTAGGGTGGCCGGGACCGAAGCTCCTCCAGGTGCGAGTCGACCCGGGGTGACGCCATCGCAGGGAGATCAGTGCATGACCGAGACCGGACTCAGCTTCGATCCGGAGAAGATGACCGAGCCGTTCGTCGACGACGACTACGACACCCGGACGGGATACGACGAGAACTTCCTGGGCATCCCGGTGCCGATGCCGCACCTGGCCGACACCTCCCTCGTCGCCCTGCTCGACGACGGCAGCCCGGTCATCGCCTACGAGCACTTCTCGGTCGTCATGCACGCCGCCCGTCGACTGGCGCTGTTCACCGCCGCCAACATCGATGGGAGCGCATCGGCCAAGGAACCAGAACCGGGCCTGGACTACAGCCGCAAGGGCCTGACCGGACTCGGCGCAAACGACATCGAGAAGTGGGTGACCGAACCCCGCCTCGACAAACGGCTGCAACTGCCCGACAAGTTCTACACCGCCGACCGGGGCAACTTCGACAAGGGTCACATCGTCCGCCGCGACGACGTCGCCTGGGGGGCGACCTACGCCGAGGTGCGCCGCGCCAACGGCGACACCTATCACGTCACCAACTGCTCACCTCAGGTCGACGTGTTCAACCGTTCCAACCTGCGGGGCGAATGGGGCAGGCTCGAGAACTACATCCTCGAACAGGCCGAGGCCGAACGCCTGTGTGTGCTGGCAGGCCCGGTGCTCGACGACCAGAACGACAAGGTGTTCACCGGCAAGGACGACGACGGTCCCGTGAAGGTCCAGATTCCCGTCCCGGTTCTGGAAGGTGGTGGTGGCACGAACCGGCGACGAACTCCAGACGTTCGCCTTCCTCCTCGAACAGGACCTGACCGACTCCGAGGTCGAGTTCGACGTCGACGCCGAATGGCAGGGAAAGCTGATATCGATATCCGAACTCGAACAGCTGGTGCCCGACCTCGAGTTCCACGCCACCCTCCACGACTCGGACCAGTCGGCCGCGCCGACCGGTGAGGACGTCCGGCGGAAGGCCGGGCTCGACCGCCACGACGACCAGGCGGAGGACACCCGTCCCCCACCCGAACCGGCCACCACCCCCACCGATGCCCCGACCGTGGCGGACGAAGCGGTGGTCGGACCCGGGTGGGACGACGACACCTCACCGGCCGAGTTGGCGGACCGTTTCGCCGCCGGGAACCTGGCCGGGGTCGAGATGCTGCTCGATGCGCTGTTGGCCGACGTCGGCTCCACCGGTCGTACCGTCGAACGGTCGGCCGCCATCCGGGTACTGGCCGAGCTCCGCCGCCATGCCTGGTTCGAGCGGATGGAACGGGTGGCGGCCGCATTCGTGGAGCACTCCGTCGACGACGCCCAGGTGCGACGTCAGCTCGCCCAGGCCCGCATCGAAGTCGGCCGGATCACCGAGGCCGTCGAAGGACTCCTGGAGTTGCGTGCCGCGATCGAAGCCGAACTCACCGACACCGGCACGAGTGCCGCCGCGGCGGAGGACCTCGAGAACGAGCTTGGTGAAACCCTCGGCCTGCTCGGTCGGGCGTACAAGCAGTACTACGTGAACGCCCGACCGTCGGCGATCGAACCACGCCGTTACGACGTCGAGACGTCGCTCGCCTACTACTCCAACGCCTACGGCCGACGCCTCGGCGACCACCTGTGGCACGGCGTCAACGCGGTGGCGCTGCTCACCCATCGGGAGCGGATCGCCCGGGCCGATCGCCATGCCGGTTCACCCGAGGCGCAGCACCGGGCGAGAGAGATCCTCGAAGAGATCTCCAACCGCAAAGAAAAGGCACCGTGGGACTACGCCAACCTGATCGAGGCGAACCTGGCGATCGGCGACAACCCCGCCGCCATCGAAGCCGCCAAGGGTTACCTCGACAGCACCGACGCCTTCGGTGTCCAGAGCACCCGCCGCCAGCTGGTCGACCTGTGGATGCTCACCGACGCAGAGCCGCCCGGTGACGTGATCCTGCCCATGTTCAACGCTCGCCTGGCCGAGGTGGGTGGCGGCACCTCCACCGTGCGTCTCCAGCCCGAGAAGGCCGGCGACTACGAGAAGGTGTGGGGACAGACCGGCTACAAGTCGCTGCGGTGGCTCACCGAGGCCTTCGAACGAGCCGCCGGGGTGGCCCGGATCGGCCCCAACAAGTACGACGGTGACGGCACCGGCTTCCTCTTCGACGGAAGCTGGATATCCGAGGAGTGGGCGGGTCGCCACCTGCTCATCACCAACGCCCACGTCTGCTCCGACGATCCCGAGGTCCAGGCCCAATACCCCTACCCGCAGGGACCCGACGCCCTCACGGCGGCATTCCTCGGATCCGGCACCGCCGAGGAAACCGAGGAACTGAGATTCGCGGGCGTGGTGTGGACGTCACCACCCAACCTGCTCGACGCCACCTTGCTCGAACTCGCCGCACCACCCCCCGACGGCGCTACTCCCCCACCCCGGACGAATCGGGTACCTCCGGTGTCGCTCAAAGGCGACGCCCGGCTCAACATCCTCGGGTACCCGAAGGGCCTCGATCTGCGCATCTCGCTCCAGGACAACGAAGCCACCGGCGTCGGCGAGACCTACGTCCACTACCGCACCCCGACCGATCCGGGGTCGAGCGGAAGCCCGGTGTTCAACCAAGGGTGGCAGCTGGTGGCGCTTCACCATGCGTCATCGAACGGGTCAAAGACCAACGAGGGCGTGCGCATCGACCGCATCATCGAACAGATGCGAGCGGACCTCGCCCGTGAGCGTCGGGAGACGCCAACCCGGGGTGGTGACAGGGCAGTCATGTCCACCGCGTCCTCGCTCCTCGCTCCTCGCTCCCACCTCCCCTCCCCCGGCTCCCCTAGACGCAGCGGGTCGGTCGTGCGGAGTAGGGTCGACGGGGACAGACAATGAAGGTATTCGTCTCATCCACGTCTGAAGATCTGACCGAGTACCGGGCGGCGGCCATCCGGGGGCTGCGGCGGCTCGGTCACGACGTCGTCGCCATGGAGGACATGACCGCCGCCCGCACCTACCCCCTCGACCGGGTCCTCGAAGCCGTCCGTGACAGCGACGCCGTGGTGATCATCGTGGCCTGGCGGTACGGGTACGTGCCGGTGGGCGCCGCCAACGCCCCGCTCCCACCCGGTGCCGTTGCCGACCACACCTCGATCACCGAGTTCGAATACCTGGCCGCCATCGACAAGGACATCCCGATCCTCCCGTTCCTGCTCGACGAATCGGCCCCGTGGCCGCCACGCCACATCGACGGGTTCACCGACCCGACCGTCTCGCTCGCCGACGTCACCGCCTTCCGCTCACGTCTGATGCAGGACCACGTGGTGTCGTTCTTCTCCGGACCAGACCAGCTGGAGAGCCTGGTGACGGCGGCAGTGTCGAACACCCGCATCGCCGGCCACGTCACCCGCAACGTCGTGGACCTGGGTGTGCCGGTCACCGCCGACCAGATCATCCCGGACTCCAGTTACGCCGGTGGCATCATCCAGGTGGTCTCCGATGCCCGCACCGAACGGGTCGTCACCATCGACATCGCCTCGGAATGGTGGTCTACCCGGCTCTACCTGCTGGCGTTCATGCTCTCGCGGCTCACCGGCGCACGCCGGCTGCTGATTCTCGACGGGGGCCGCTTCGTGGGGATGCTGTCGCTCAACACGGTGTTGCGGGTGTTCGCCGGACTCCACCCCGAGCTCATCCGCTTCGACCGGTCCCACAGCAAACGCTCCCGCGTGGAATCGGACATCAACGCCGAAGCCGGCGCCATCGTCGCCCTGTTCGAGCGGTCGTTCTCGGCCCGACCGGAATGGGACACCAAGCTGGTCCTGAGCGAAGCCAATCTGCGCTTCTGGTTCGACGAGGCGCTCAACACCAGCCCGATCCGGATCAACGACCTGAGCCGGCCGTCGGCCTTCGACCTGGTGCGGTTGCTCGAATACCCGGGCGGTTTCGTGCCGGTGCTGAGCGAGGGTGGTGACGGCGTGCCGCCCATCATCCACGTGGTCGATGCCGAGGCGCTCAGCGCCCAGCTGGCCCGCTCCTACGTCGCCGAGTTGCTCGACGCGGTCGGAATCGGCTGACGGCTACGCCGTCAAACGCTCTCCAATGGTGGTGGACGACACCTCGTCGTGGAACAGCTGCTTGGTCTTCCGGAACCGGAAGTACTGGACGATCAAGGGCACCACGAACACGTAGGAGTAGGCGGTGAGCGTGCGCAGAACGTTCCTCACGAACGCCCGCCCATACGAGATCTGTTCACCCTGTTCGGTGGTGATCTCGAGCTTGAGGATCCGTTTTCCCGGGGTGGCCCGCCACTTGGAAGCCTCCAACGCCGGAGCCACCAGATAGAACACCGCGATGCACAGGTAGAAGATCCCGTCCATGACGGTCAGGTCGTTCTCCTCGCCGATCCCCGCCAGGTCGGCGATCACGAAATACACGAAGCCCAACGTGAAGGGGATCACGAAGAAGAGGATGGCGAAGTCCAGGAGGATCGCCACTGCCCGTTTGGCCAGCACCTTCCGGTAGTACTGCCGGCGCCAGTCCACCTCGATGGGGGCGGTGACGGCAGGCTTGTTGAACACGAAGCCGGTTTGTGCACCGTCCGGTGTCGTCTCCTGGTCGGCTGCCGTTGGGGCGGCTTCGACGGCGGGTAGCTCGATCACGACATCGGGCTCGGCAACGGCCCGCCCGGCCGTCTCTTCGGCGTCGGCGGGTGCAGATGTCGCCTCGGCCAGGCCCTCGGTGGGAGCCGGACCGCCTGCGCTCGGCGCGCCGGCACCCACCAGATCGGAGGCGGCCGTTTGCGCATCGGTGAGCGAAACGCTGACCACCGGATCGGCGGGTCCGGCGGGAGGAGTGGCATCCGCCCGGGGCGCCGTGCCGGGAGTCGATGAGGTCGGCGCGGCCGCCATGGTGGCGCCCGCCTTGGTGAGCATCTCGCTGATCGACTCGTAGAGGTCGGCCACCACCGACGTGACGGCGTCGTCCTCACTGTTCCAGAACTGGGCGTTGTTGATCGGCTGATGGTTCTTGGGCAGCATCGGCAACGCCGCCAACGGGAGCAGCTTCCACAGACAGTTCCTGACCAGGATCGAGATGATGAGCGTCTCGCCCCGGTTGTACCGGTCGATCACCGCCTGGTTCCGGGCGTAGATCTCGTCGTCGTCGATGAAGTCGGCACTGATGATCGACAGGACGATGTCGGCCACCAGCAGCTGCTTCTGGTGCTCTGCGATGTCGCTCCCACCCGGCGCGCTGAAGTCGTCGAGCACGCTGATACCGACATCGGCGTCCCTGGTGATCGGGGCCAGGTGGCGGCGGATCGCCTCGCACACAGCCTGGTCCTCGTCGGCTGCCAGCAGGTAGATCAGGACGTCAGCCTGCTTCTCCGGCGATGCCGTGATTCCTGTCACACCCAACCTCCATTGCCGACATCCATACCACCGGGGTGTTGCCCACCCCGGGCCTTCGAACCGATCACCCAGAACCCTGCTGGGCGTTGATCAGGTCGACGAGTTGTTCGACCCCCTGGGCGACCTCGGTGTAGGCGGAGTCGCGGTCGGGGTACTCGGTGATGGGGGTGGCGTTGCGGGGTAACGCCTGCAGGGCAGCGTAGGGCATGTCGTCCCAATCGCACTTGCGCAGGATCACCGGCACCACCCGGGCGGTGCCAGCTTTGTGACGTTCCATGGCGACCGCCAGTTCCTTGTCCCATATGAAATCGGAGGCGTTGAAGTCGACACTGATGAGCAGCAGGATGATGTTGGCCTGGTGGAGCTCGGCCATGATCGACTCATCCCACTCCTGACCGGCGATCAGCTCGCGATCGCTCCACACCTCGACCTTGGCGGAACGCTTCAGACGCCTTGAGGTGCTTGTCGAGCTCGTTCTTGAGCTCCTCGTCCTCGTGGGCGTACGAGATGAAGATCCGAGCGCCCGAATTCGACTCGTCCGGCATCGTCTCATCCCTTCTGCGTGTGACCGAGTCGACGTCGCGAACCCCGACGCTAGCCCGGCGGACCCCGCCGTGTAGGCCACACCCGCAACCAATCGCCACGAGTGTCCGGAACAGGCCCTCGGTCCGGGTATCGTCGCCCGGTGACCAGTGTCGTGTTCTCCGGACACATGATCGACGCCCCTTACCGGTCCACCGCGCGGTTCCCACCGGATCACGTCGGCCCGGTGACGACCAGGATCCGGTTGGCGGTCGACGACATCGCCGACCCCGAAGCCGAGGCGTTCTCGGGAGCGGCGTGCGGGGGTGACCTGTTGTTCTGCGAGGCGTGGCTCGACACCGACCGCCGGCTCACCGTGTTCCTCCCCCGCCAAACGTCAGCATTCCTCGACGAGTCCGTGAGGTTCGCAGGCGACCAGTGGACCCGGCGTTTCGACGCCGTGGTGGCGCACCCGGCCACCACCGTGGTCGGTCCCGAACCCGGCATGGACGAGCTGGAGGACCCCCACACGCCCAACAACCTGCGGATGCTGGAGTGGGCCCGTCAGGCGGCACCGCCGCTCCGGGGCATCTTCGTGTGGGACGGCGCCGGTGGCGACGGACCCGGGGGCACCGGCCACATGGTGGAGACCGTGAGGGAGTCGGGCGGCGAGGTGGCTGTCATCGAGCCCTGACCGGGTGCATGGCCGGCACGGTGTAGGGTCGACCGCGGAGGTGACCGTCGTAGCCGATCAGGTCCTCGTCTTTCTCAGTCACACCCAAGGGATGCGCCAGTACCCGGACGGTGAGTCCTTCCTCGACGGCGCCGAGCGGGCCGTCAACGCCATCGACGGCGCCAAGGCTCATCACATGGAGTTCTTCCCGGCCAGCGACCTCGATCCGGCGGCGACGTCGGTGAGTCATCTCCAACGCGCCGACATCTTCCTCGCCATCATCGGATTCGACTACGGAAGCCCGCTGCGCGATGACCCTTCCAGATCGTTCACCGAACTCGAGTTCGACACCGCCACCGAGTTGGGCATGGAACGCTTGGTGTTCCTCCTGAAGCCGGAAGCGGCTCCGCTGCAACTGATGCACGCCGCCAACACCTCCGCCGCCCAGGCTCGGTTCCGGCGCAAGCTGGAGGACTCTGGGGCGACGGTGGCCTACTTCGACAGTGTGGGTGACCTGAAGTTCCGCATCACCCAGGCCCTCAACCAGTCCCTCCAGCAACGGCGTTCCCAGCCGCCCGGCCACACCGTCGCCGATGTGCGAGCCGGCGCCTCGGGAAGGTCGGGATGTGCGGGCGCCATCGTCCTGGTGCTCGTCTTTCTCGCCGTGGGCGTGGGCGCCTGGTCGGCGCTGGTGGGGACCTTCCCTCCCTGGCAGGGCACCCCGGAGTGCGCCGATGTCAGCGGGCGGGTGACATCCACCAGCCGAGCCAACTTCGGGACCTTCGAGAGCGGAGCCACGCTCGACATCGAGATCGTCAACAACCGATCGGTGGCGGTGGCCATCCCGGCGGCCCGTGACGTCATCGCCCGCGGCGCCGGCGGACGCCAGTACGCCCCTTCGGACAGCCTGGCCGACCAGTCGTGGTTCTTCGGGCTCGATGTCCAGGCCGATTCGGTTGCCAGGGTGCAACTGGGCCTGGCGGGCGAGGGAGGCTCCGACACCGTGACCGTCCAGATCCCCGGCGTACGCGGATCGGGTTCTCCGGCGAGGTGCTCGATCACGCTGGCACCCGTCGAGGTGCAGTTCGCCGGATGAGCGCCAGTGGCGTCTCCCGGGTGGTGTACGCCCCCACCCGCCGTCCTCCTCGGCGCTTCGCTAGCCTCGATCGGAGAGGTCGCCAGATGCGTCACCTCGAAGGAGGACTCGCCGTGGATCATTCGTTCGCTCCAAGCACCGAGGGGATGCCCGCCGAGTTCCTCGACGCCGAAGGCGACGCCGAACTTCAGGACCCCGGGCTCACCCTCGAGACATCGACCGGCGATCTCCGCCGCCTGTGGGCGGACTGGTTGTGCCACAAGGGGTCGGGAGGGTTCACCAACCCCAACTTCTTCGGCAAGTCCATCGGTGGGGTGGCCGCCCCGGCAACCGACGCCTTCAAAGCCCTGGAAGCGGCGTTGCGTTCGGCGGGATACCAGCCGAGCTCGTCGTGGGCCTACAACTGCCGCAACATCGCCGGCACCAACAACTACTCGTTGCACTCGTTCGGGATCGCCATCGACATCGACCCGGCCGCCAACCCATACACCACAGGCGACCCTTACTCGGGCAAGATCAAGTCGTCGCACGTGGCAGCCGCCCTCGCCATCAAAAACGTGCGGGGTCGGTCGGTGTGGGCATGGGGCGGGAACTGGACAAAGCGCGATCGGATGCACTTCCAGATCGACGTCGGCCCCACCGCACTGGAGATCGACTGGTCGACCGTCCCCGGTGGTGGAACGTCATCGGCGCCACGCGGCACCACGACCACCAGCACCGCCACCACACCCGCCACCACACCCACCACCATCACCCTCGAGGAGGAAACAGTGCTGCAACGCGGCGTCAAAGGATCGGCAGTCGAACGATTCCAGCAGTGCCTGCTGGCGTGGAACCCCGAGGCGCTCCCCGAACACGGAGCGGACGGCGGGTACGGCAGCGAGACGGTCGACTGGGTCAAGAAATATCAGGAGGCGATGGGCCTGCCGGTGACCGGCACCATCGACGGAGTGACCGCCGCCATGCTCGTCACCGAGAAGACCACCGCCGGAGCCGCCGACCGTCAGCGCTGAGCGAGGAACGCGGTCAGCGCTTCACGGATCGACTGAATCCACAGTCCCTCGTTGGCGGCGTAGGTGCCCTTGGCGCCGTTGAGCCGTGGGAGCGCCGTTCCCCCGGCGTGGTGGAGCGCCACCAGTTTCCACTGTGCGTTGAACACCGGACTCCCCGAGCTGCCCGGTTCGGTGGGTGCCCGGTAGTGCAGCTTCGGCGTCTCCATGTCGAGCAGCACGTTGTCCTGCAGCGAGAACGACAGACCCCCGCCCAGCGGATGGCCGATCACGTACACCCGCTGTTGGCCGTCGTTGGCGGGGAGGCGGGGTGCCACCGGGATCGCCTCCACCGTCGGAGCTTTCGGATCGATCCGCAGCACCGACACATCCAGCTGGTCGGGTGGTGACGTGAAGACCAGCTCGGTGACGGCGAATGAGTCTTCCAGCCCCAGCGCTTCGAAGGTGATCTGGGCTTCGTCGGGGAACAAGGCCCCGGCGACGGTTTCCGAGACCACGTGGGCGTTGGTGATCACGAACATCTCATCTGCGGGCAGCTGATCGGACAACTCAGAGCCTGCCAGCAGGAACCCCGTTCCCACACCCTCTCCCGAATCGTTGCAGATCCGTGCCACCGCCTCGGCCCGAGTGAGCCCGCTGCGGTACCACTTCAGACTCTGCACACCGGTGGTCCCCAGCACCTTCTCGAGCACCACGTCGGAGACCGCCTCCAACGCGTCGGTGCCGGGGTTGGCCGCACCGATGTCGAGGCTGACCCCGCCACCGTCCTCACGACTGAGGATCGCCGAACGCAGGATGGTGAGCATCGCACCGCGCTCGCCGCCCGGGTTGAGCTGCCACACTTCTTCGAGTTGACGCAGGGTGGCCGACAGCTCGAACGCCCCGGCGTCGGTCTGCACGTAGCGACCCAGCCACTCCAGTGCAGCCGTGTCGTCGCCCACCGCCAGCGCCGCCTCCAGGGCAACGGCGAGATCCCACGGCTTGGCCTCGGCCTGCTCACAGCGCGCCTGTGCCGCTGCCAGCACCTCGGCGGCGACGTCGCCCCACGCCGGGGCACCGGCGATGTCGACACCGTCGCGTTCGGCCCGCGCCAGCAGCGCCACCAGGTTCACCCCGTGCCACAGGTGTTCACCGGGATCGGAGCGGTACACCGAGCCGTAGGCGTCGACGGCGTCGGCCAACAGCTTCCGGTTGCGGGGAAATCCCGGCTGGCCGGAGTTCACATACATCTGCTTGTAGCAGCGGCCCAGCAGACCGCAGATCTCGGAGGATTCCTCGTGACCGTCGGGCAGGTCGGCCAGTCGGGTTCGCAGCACCGACACCGCAGCCAGGGGCCGGCCGCCGTCGATGAGCGCCTGGGCGTACTGCCGGAGGATCTGCGGGTGGTCGACACCGCCCGCCACCAACGCCTGGGCGACGGACTCCATCAGGTCGAACCAGCGGTTCGACCGCAGCTGCGACAGCACCTTCTTCGCCTCGTCGGCCGGGAACGGCTCGGCGGTCGCCGCCAACCGCTCGATCAGCCCGGCACACCAGTCGGTGGCGCCGTCACGGTCGTACCTTCCCACCATTCCGACCAGGCGGGCGGTCGTGTCTGAGGCGTCGGCCCAGGCCATGGTTCTTCCTCCTACAGCTCGAGCATGGAACCGAGCTCTTCCCGCATGCGCGGGCCAGCCAGGTATTTGGTGACCGCGTGACGGAACTTGCCCCAGTTCTGCTCGTTGATGTCGACCACGGCGTTCTCCCTGTTCTTGCGGTAGTCGTTGCCGAAGCGAGCATCGAGGCCGACCACCGGATCGAAGCGGTCGTAGATGTTCACCCACCTGGTCACCTTGTCGGGGAAACCGGTGTCGCGGCTCCACTCGGGGCGCAGCTTGTCCTGGATCTCGTCCAGCCCGAGCGGGCTTCCCAGCGTGATCAACCCATCGACGGGGAGGCAGTCGGGAACCCGCTTGAGGTTGTCGTAGGAGATCACCGTGCCCATGCTGTGTGCCACCACGATGTGCGGCGGCCCCGCAGCGGCGGCCTCGGCGAGTGACTCCTGGAACCTCCGACGGATCTCGGTCTGAACCTTGTAGTGGGTGCCAGGCCTCGGCTGGTGGTCGACGTCGAACAGGTAGTGGTGAACGTCGCGCAGGAAGATCGCCATGATCCGCTTCTTGAGGAACCATGGCAGGGGGATGCGTTCCAACACAGGAGAGTCGGGCTCGCCCGGTGGGGGTGCCTCGTCCTCGGCGGCATCCAACTGGTACTTGTCGCTGACCGCCTGCAGCCAGGCCCGCTCGTCGCCGTCGGCTTGATCGACGAACGAGAGGTCGACGTCGTCGAGGTCCGCTTCGGCGACACCGTCGTCGGCACTCTCGTTGATGTCGTCATCGGCCCGCGGCTCTGGATACATGACGTCGGCCCAGTAGATGAGCGACGACGTCACGCCCTCCGCCCCCAGGTCGATACCGTCGTTCCTGGCCAGGGCACGCTTCCACGCCTCCAACACCAGGTCAGGGGACCGCATGTTCGAGATCCCGTGCACGAACGTCACGTGCGCCATCTGACAACTCCTCGGATATCGGGAAACCGACTTGGGTCGAGGCTACCCCTTGGAGAAGGTGGAAGAGGGGGTCGACAGGAAGAGAGGTCAACAGGTCAACAGGTCAACAGGTCAACAGGTCAACAGGTCAACAGGTCAGGCTCGAAGCTCGAAGCTCGTAGCTCGTAGCTCCTGGCCTCCCGTCCCCGCTTCTCGCGACATCGCACATCCGAGCGGCGTACGCTCTCCAGGTGACGGCGGTCCCGACCGGCGACTCCGCCCCTTGGGACCACCACGCGGTATCCACCGACGCCGAGCGCTCTCTCATCGTCGAAGCGAGGAGCGGCATCATGCGAGCACTGTTGGCGATCATCTGTCTGGTGGCAGCGGCATGCGGTGGCGGGGAGGCCGGTGACACCTCCGGCGCCGAGACCACCAACGCCACCCTCGCCCCCACCGGTTCCTCCAACTCCGCCGCCGGGTCCACCACGGTGCCCGAACCCGAGTCCACCACCACCGCGGAGACCACCGGTGAATCGACGGTGGAGACGGTCGCAACCACCATCACCACGAGTGGTCCGGCCGAAACGCCCGTGATCTCCTTCGAGCCCCGTACGCTCACCTTCGTGCGAGAACTGAGGGTGCCGCTGTGGGCCGACGCCCAGCCCGACGTGGAGATCTCGTACCGGCTCGTGGACGGTCATCCCGACTCGGTGGGCCAGGAGGACTGCGTCATCGACGGGACCGACCTGTTGTTCCTCACCGAACCCGACGCTCCGCCCGCCCCCGCCCGCTGTGCCGTGGAGGCGTCGGCCACCGGCGCCGAACCGGTGGTGGCGGTGGTCGAGATCGGGTTCGCCAACTGGGTTCTGGCGATCGACCCGATCGGGACGGTGAGCCACGCCGACACCGGCGGGACCATCGAGGTGACCGTGTTCGAGGACTCGGGATCCGCCTACGGGATCTCATACGAGTGGTTCTGCAGTGGCGGTGGGTTCGACTTCGGGACCGCCTCACCGGACCCGTCGGCACCCGGCACCACCGAGTACCGGTTCCCGATCAGCTTCGGCGCCGACGCCGGTACCTGCAGCATCACCGTGCAGGCCGAACCGCTCGACCACGCCGGCGGCGGTGGGCGACTCGAGACGTCCTTCGAGGTGGAGCCGTGAGTGGAATGGGCGGGCGGTGATCTCGGAGCCCGCACCGGCCACCCACGTCCTCCCCGAGGAGGGAGAGTCGTGGCTGTTCATCTCCTACAGCCGCACCACCTCGGAGCTGGCCAACGCCCTCACCGACGCACTCGAAGCGCGGGGATACCGGGTGTGGATCGACCAGGAGTCCATCACCCCCGCCTCCGACTGGCGGGCCCGCATCAGCGTGGGCATCGAGGGCGCCCGGGCGGTGGTGCTGATCCTCTCGGAGCGCTTCATCGCCTCACCCAACTGCGACCGGGAGCTCGTGGAGGCGGTCGGGCTGGGCAAACGCCTCATACCGGTGCTGGCCGAACCCATCCCCATCGAACGTCTTCCCGATCCGGTGCCCGATCTCGATCTGATCATGGCCACCGATGCCGAGCTGGGGGCGGTGGTCGACGAAGTGGTGGTGGCCGTCGAGACAGACCTCGAATGGCTCGACGAACACACCCGGCTGCTCCAGTCGGCGCTGCGATGGGCCGAGACACCCGAGGACCGCAGCCTGCTGCTGCGGGGGAACGACCTGCGCGCCGTGCTTGGTCTGGTGGCGGCCGCCGGGGGCCGAGCACCAACGGTGACGTTGGCCCAGCGCAGCTTTCTCAACGCCTGCGAAGAGAACAGGCGCCGGGTCCGCAACCTGAGCTGGGCGGCGGCACTGGCCGCCACCGCCATCGTCGGTTTGGCGGCGATCGCCACCGTGCAGCGGGCGGCCGCGGTGGAGGCACGGACCGGCGCCGAAGCCCAGCGCATCGCCGCCGACGCCACCGCCCTCTACGACACTCAACTCGACCTCGGACTCAGGCTGGCGCTGACAGCACACGCCCACGAGCCGGGGATGCCCACCGTCTCGGCGCTGATGCGCGGCCTCACGGATGGACCCGGTCTCCGGGCCACCACGATCGTCGAGGAGAACGGGGTGGTCGACGCCGTGTTCCCGGCCGACGACCGCTCGCTGGTGCTGGTCGACAGCCAGGGAGACGCATCGTCGTGGTCGGAGACCGGCCAGGTGGTGGCACTCGCCGGTGGCGTCGGCTCGGTGGCGAGCGGACCCGAAGGGCTGGTCACCGCCACCTCCGACTCCGTGACACTCCCGGGCGGCGAGCGGTGCCGACCCGAAGCCGGACGGGTGTTGGCTGTGGGATCGGCCCCGTGGGGAGCGGTCATCTCGGTTCAGGATGGCAGCGGCAGTGCGGTGGTGGCGCTGGAACCGGACTGCGCCATGGACACCCTGGCCACCACCGAGGCCCGGGTGTCGGTGCTGGCGCGTTCGCCATCCGGCTCGGTTGCCTGGGGTAGCCAACGCGGCGAAGTTGGCGTCGTCGACGCCGCCCGCACCCCGTTGGACGACGCCGCCTTTCCGGGGGCGGGGGTGTCGGCCCTCGGGTTCGGGCCGGGCGACCAACTGGCGGTGGGATTCGACAACGGCACAGTCACCCTCCTCGGTGGCGAGCCGGTGGCGGCCCACCGTGGTGCCGTCAGCGCCGTCACGTTCACGTCCGACGGGCTGGCGACCGCCGGAGTGGACGGCTGGATCCGGCTGTGGAACCCGGAGACCATGCGCCTCGGACTCGAACTCACCGACGTCGGGGCCAACGCCCAGGCGGCCCCCATCCTCGCCGTCGCCCAATGGGCAGCGGGTGGGTTGGTGAGCATCGATCGGTCCGGACGTGCCCAAGGCTGGGACCTCACGGGACGCTCGCCACTCGCCACCCGAATCGACTCCACCATCGGCATCGCCGACCTGGCGGTGACCGACGACGGGTTCGTGGCGGTGGGAGCCGAGGCGGTTTCGACGGGTGAGCTTCCCGAAGCAACGCTCACCGCCGTCAGCCGCGACGGCGCCGTCCTCGGTGACGCAACCGGCGGGGTGTGGCGGAAGGTGGCCGGCACCTGGGACCGGATCCAGGGTTCATTGGACGTCCCGATCCGCCTGGTCGACGGAGCGGTGTGGGCCGACGCCGAAGCGGTGTACTCCGCCGACGATCGTTGGGAGGTGGTCGCCCGGGCGTTGCTGGCGGTGGAGGGCGAGGCGTTCGCCGCCACCGCCGACGGCGAGGTGATCCGACTCGGCCCCGGGACGGCGGAGGTGGCATTCGACGGGCATCACGGAACCGTCGACGCCCTCGCCGTCAGCCCCGACGCCGCCATGGTCGCATCGGGAGGGGACGACCGGTTGGTGTATGTGTGGGATCGGGTCACCGGTGATCCAGTCCACACCCTGGTCGGTCACACCGACCGGGTTCTCGACCTCGCCTTCAGTCCCGACGGGTCCCGACTGGTGTCGGTGGGCGAGGACGATCGGACGATCATCTGGGACCTGGCCGCCAACGCCATGCTGGGAAGCCCCATCGCCCACCCCGGATCGGCCCGCATCGAAGCGGTGGCGTGGGAGAGCGACACGGCACTGCTGGCGGCCGGGCCCGGGGTGTGGCGCTGGAGGGTGGGCGTCGACGATCTGGTGGAGGCGGCCTGCCGGCTGGCCGGCCCCCGCACGCTCACATCCGAGGAGATCGCCCAGTACCTGGGCGAGACCGAAATGGGCGACCCGTGCTGACCGACCTCGAGGAGTTGGGGGTACTGGCCCCGTTCCTGTTGTTGGTGGCAGCTGTGCTCGCCCTCCCGGTGACGAGTCTGCTGCTGCGCCGATACCGCCGATCCGTGGCGAGCCTGATGATGGCGACCGGCTCCGAGGTCCCCGCCGCCGTGAGTGCACACCCCGACGAGGCGACCCGGACGCCGACGGGCTCCCGGGCGGCCGCCCTTCTCGCCCAGCGGAAACGCGTTCACGTGGCCATCACGGTGGGAGCCGGGCTGTTCGTGGGTATCGCCTACACCGCGCTCTTCTACCTGTGGAACGACGTCCCCGTCCTCCCGTTCCGGACGCTGTTCCTGGTGCTGATGTTCAGCTGGCCGGCCGTTCCGGGTGTGTGGGTGTCGACCGATGGGGATCGGCGCTGGACGATCACCGCGGTTGCGGTGTACTTCGCTACCACCATCGTCGTGTCGCTCGCCGGCCGCTCGGGAGTCGGCAACGCCCTGTTGGGGTGGGTGTTCTTCAACGGGCTCCCGACGGCGGTGGTGGCCGCCTTCTTCAGTCGGGCATTCCGGGCGGTGGGTGTGCTCGTGCTGGGGGTGATGCTGCTCGCCGTCACCGGCTCCCAGGCGCTGCTCGGAACCCTCGAGTCGGATGCTGCGACCAGACTGGCGGTAGACCTGGGCGCACTGGCGGGCATCGAGGATGCCGTGGCCATCTTCCTGCTCGTGCCGCTCATCGGGTTCGTGGTGACGGCGGCCGCAGGCTGGTGGGTGCTGATGCGCCTGGGTCGGTGGTACGCCCGGCACGGCTTCTCCGATCACATGCTGCTGCTCGGGTCGATGTGTTTCGTGTTCTGCCTGGACTACGTGTCGGCGGCGACCGGCGGAGAGTTGGGTGCACTCGCCATCGGACTCGGACTGTTCGGAGTCCTGGCCGTCGGCACCCTGTGGGTGTACCACTCGTTCGTGCATCGCAGTGGGACGGTGACGCGGCTGTTGCTGTTGCGGGTGTTCGACAAGGGCACGGGCACAGCTGGGTTGCTCGACGCCGTCGCCGCCCGCTGGCGGCACATCGGGCCGGTGCGGCTCATCGGGGCACCCGATCTGGCCGCTGCCGGCATCGAACCCGACGAGTTCCTCGCCTTCACCAGTGGACACCTGCGCCGGCTGTTCATCGACAATGGCGCCACTCTCGAGGAACGCCTATCGGGTCTCGAGCCGGTTCCCGACCCCGACGGGAGGTACCGGGTGGAGGAGTTCTTCTGCTTCGACTCCACCTGGCAGGCAACGGTGCAATCACTCCTCGGCGAGAGCGATCTGGTGCTCATGGATCTGCGCGGCTTCGGTCCGCAACGTCTCGGCGTCACGCACGAACTGGAGCTGCTGGGGCAGGAGCACGCATTCGCCCGAACCCTGCTGGTGGTCGACGAGCACACCGCCACCGGGCTCGTCGACAACATCGTCACCGCATCCGAATCCTCCCCGCCCGGACGCCACCAGCTCGGCCCCGACGACGGACCCGACGCGATCGTGGAAGCCCTGTTGACGCTCGGGACCGCAAGCCGCTGAATGCACCCGGCACAAGAGCTGTTCCTTACACTGATCGCATGGCGAATCTCAGCCTGACGATCGATGCATCGGTACTGCGGCGGGCCCAGGTCCGTGCGCTCGAGGAGCGAACCTCGCTGGACGCCGTGGTACGTCAGTTCCTCGAGAACTACGCAGGTGCGGGCCAACGCGTAGCCGCCATGACCGCCTTCGTCGACCTAGCCGAGCACCCTGATGCGGGTTCTCGTGGCACTGGTGGAAGGCTGGCCAGGGAAGACATCTACATCGAACGGACGGGCAGGTGGCAACGAGGCGAAGAGCAGTCCGTCTCCTGGAACGAGCGAGGCGCCAACCGCGAGGAGCCAGACAGCGGAGAACCGTGACCGCACAATGTCAACGCCGACTTCACCGTCGGCGGCTCCCGGCTCCCTGCTCCACGCGCCTGGCCGGAGCCTCCGCCATGCGCAAGCACTCGAGTCTCTCCGAGCGCGTGGACCCGGGCCAGATCATCCGCGGAGTCGAACTCGTGAATCCGTTCGAAGGCATGGTCGGGCCGTAGCGTCTGGTCGTGCAGTCCTCACAGGGCCGGCGTGCCGCTGTCGGGGTATCGGTCGAACACCGGCTTGGTGACGAGGGCAACCTGTTGCCACCCACCTCGCTTGCGGACGCCCAAGCTGTCGGCGATTCGGTGCCTCTGACGTCCGTGGATCACCCACACAACAGGAGCCGCTCCCGGAGCGAGCTCTTCGTCGGCGAGACGAATCATCTTGCCCTGGATCGACGTGGGGGCCGAGGCCTTCTGGAAACGGTCCAGCGCCTCCGCCGCCACAACCGTCACCATCTGCCTCCCACCCAGCACATCGATGACGACGTCGCTGGGGACGACGTGAAGCTCTCCCGCCCCGACCCACCAAACCCTCGACGGATCCTCCTCGGAGGCAAGCACCTTGCCCTCGAGGCTGACGGTCTCGCCACTGTCGGGGAAGTTCTCGAGCTCCACCCTCGCGATCGGAGGCCCGCTCCCGCCACCCGCGAACTCGAACAACCAGAGTTCGCCCGCACCGAACCGATGTCGCATCCCGCCGCGAATCCACCAGAAGGTCCCGAGCTCGTCCTCGGAACGAACCGCCTGCCCCTCTCGCCCGATCGGGCCGTACCCCGGACCTTGGGAGACCTCGAACATCAAGCCGTCCAGCCCGTGGTCGTCGTAGTCGAAGGCGACGTTCGCGGCGAAGTCCTCTCGAAGGTACCGCTCCACAGCACGACGAAGATCGACATGTACGAACGGATCGTCGAAGAACACCGGGCTCAGGAGGTGCGTGAGCTCTTCGACTTCGAGCATGATCGGCACTGGTTCACCGGCGCTGCCCACCGAACCACTCGAACTGACATCGAGCCCTGTCCCCTTCTTCGTCGAGCCTGACGCCTCACCCTCCGATCCCCACGACACCGATCCCGACGCTCCACCCACCTCACCGTGGTACCCGGCTTCCACCGACTGGCTCTGACTGGAGCCGGTGGTAGCCCCGTCGGCCACGCTCTCCTGGGTCTCGTGTCGTTGTTCCCAGGTCTTGGATCCGTACGTCACCGCCCGGGCGAAGTGCGTGCCGAACCGCCCGACGAACTCGGCGATCTGGTCATCGGTGGGCGACATCTTGAGTTCGCCGACCGCATGGCGGAAGCCGTCGGCGAGTTGAACCGTCGCCAGATCCACAACGAGTGTGTGGCTCAACTCCATGGACTCGACGATGGTCGAAACGACCTTCCCGGAAGACGCGTTCGACACGGCCGCGTGTGCCGCGCTGTTGTTCTTGTATGCGACCTTGGCCCCGAGAGCATCAGCCTCTGCGGATATGCCGAGCGACGTGGCCCACGTCTGGCGCGACTCCTCGTCCGAGAATGACGACGCCGTCCGCGCCTTTGTGCTGCCCGCCACGTCACCGACGAACTTCCACCCGTTGGGAACGACGGTCGCCTTGCCGTTGGTGGCGATGTGGAAGTCGCGGCTACCCGGCTGTGGTCCCGCGAACACCTCCTCCTGAAGTGCACCCGGTGACTCCTGGAGATTGAATGGCGCCAGCCGGGACACGTCCAGTCCTCGCATCGCCCACGCCAGATAGTCCACCCGATGGTCGAGGCCGAAGACGTTGTCCCACGACGGCCCGTCCGCGGCTGCGACCGGTGGCGCGAACAGGAGCGACGTAGACGGTGCGGGGGGAGTCGTCGACTTCGATCCAGGCCCGATCCGGTTCGACGTGGACGGCGACGGGGCTGGAGCGCGGGTCGCGCATCTCCACCCAGTATCCACCATCCGCACCTCCGCCGCCGCGGCGGTAGCGGAACTTCACGTTGGCGTCGTAGCGGTCGACCCAGTATTCGCCCGCGGCATCCACGGACCGGCCGCGATATCGGAACTCGTCGACGCTGCCGTCGGCCGAGTGGATACGCAGCATGTCGTCCCATTGGTCGATTCGTTTCACGTCGACGCGGACGTGATTCGGGTTGGGTCGCGCCGACTCTGGGGTCGGGTCACCGATGTGGTCGAGGCGCCCCGCATTCGATGGGTGCTCGGCCGGGGCGGCGGGCACCCGGGCGTGGTCGACCCGAGGCGGCTTGCCGGCATCGGTGACCGGCACCACCCGGCCGCCGGTGCCCCCAGCGCACCAGTCGAGGCCCCTCGCCATCCACCGTGCACCGCAACCCGATGGCGCGAAGGCCCGCTGCGTCGTAGCGCCCGTAGAGGCCGGTGACGAGGGCGTTGGGCATGTAGTCCTCCGGCATGTCCGACAGCTGCCACAGGAAGTTGTCGCCGGCTGACCAGCCGAGCGGACTACGACCTCCGCCCTGGGTGATCAATCCGATCGAGTTGACCAGGTCGCTGCCGCCACCGTGGGTTCCATACACGCCGTTGACGACATCGTCTTCGTCGAGAACGGTGACCGCGCTGGGCTGCACCGGACTGCCGTCGTCACCCAACCGCACCTGGCCGAGGATGGGGGACCGCAACAGTCCCCCGGCTTCGGTCTGCCAGACCACCTGGAACGCCGCCACCGACTCGCCGTCTTCGACGAACCAAACCCGAAGCTCGCGCACGAGCGACTGGTCTCCCCAGTTGAGGCTGAATTCCCGTCCCACCGGCTCGCCCGCCAGCGGGGTCCTGCGAACGAAGCGTTCGACGGTCATTCCTCCAGCTCCTCGGCTTCGGCACCACCCTCGTCGCCAGGCCCTCCTGCGGAGGCCTCCTCGGATTCCTGCTCCGCTTCTTCCGAAGAGTCTTCGTCGGCCGGCGCCTCTACTCCGCCGCCTCCCGGCTCGTGCACCTGGGACGGCGAGAAACCGCTCCCCTCGACGCGAGCTCCGCCAACGTCGCTCTGGTTCGCCCGTTCGGCCCCTATCGCCTCGTCGAAACGTTCGTACTCCGACCCAGCGGATCGATTGGGGCGGGCGTCGTCGGCGACACCGTAGACCGGGCTCGCGTTCGCGCGACGGGCGTCGTTCGCGACACCGTATGGGGAACTCGATGTGACCCGGCGGGCGTCATGGGCCACTTCGTAGGGGGATCCGGCATCGGCCCGGCGGGCATTGACCAGGAGGCCGACCGAGGAGTACTCCGATCCACTCTGCGAGGCCTCCGCCGGGAGCTGCACCGGCCTGGGGCCAGGTGTGTATTCGATCGTGCCGTCGGGCCTCCGCCGCGACGGCAGGAGTGGAGCGCGGTCGTAGATGTTCGGCTCTTCGTCAGGTGGCGCGGCGCCGTACTCACCGTCGCCCGGCGGCGAAGGAACACGACCGTACCGGCTCGAGCCAAGCTGTACGCCGCTGCTCGCCAAAGCCGCGTTGATGAATTCGATGTCTTCGGGTGTCAACCCCGGCATCAGTTGGCCTCCGGATCCAAAGAGGCGTACGCCGCCTGCAGCGTCTCGAGATGGCGCACGTCGAACTTCGGAATGCGGGCCGTTCCGTTGGTGGCGGCGACGAAGGCGCCCAACGCCTCGACGAATGCCCCGACCGGTGGGTAGTCGGTCGGGGCATCGAAGGCGTTGAACCGCTCGAGCACCGCCCGTCGATCCTCGTTTCGAACCACGGTCGTCACGGTTCCGTCTCGCTTGATGGGCCGGCCACTTCGGCGCTGCACGTCAGCCAGATACGTCTCGGCTTCCTGGGGAGCCTCCTGCGTCAGCGGCGCCGCAGCCTCGATCCACTCGTCGAGGGCGGCGGACGGGAACTCGTCGAGCGCTCGCTCGACCCGTGCCCTGGTGTCGGCGTCCATCGAGTTCAGCTGCTCGAAGGTGGTCACGCCTTCGCCGTGCAGGATCGCCTCGTACCTTGGCCCGATGCCATGGATCCGCTGCAAGTCGTCGGGCCAGGACGCCGCATTCAAGGCAGTGCCGATCGTGACGAGATGGCCGAGCATCGATCGATGTTGCGCGTTCGTCCGCCCGAGATCCGTAGTACCCAAGGCGTCCTCCTCGTCTCGCTGCGTTGCCGTAGAGAACCTCGCAGGGGCGCCTGCGAAGCACGCCGGCGGCACCCGAGTGCGACCCTATCAGGCTGCTGCGCGCCATGTCCGAAGGACCCGACGGGTGCGCGCGAGCCCACGCAGATCTACCAACAGCAGTTGCCTGGCTTGCGCGCCGTTTCACAACCCACAAGGGGCCCGCGCTTCAGCGCTGCTTGCCGAGGACGTGGCCTGTGTATCCGATCATCTCCTCGTCGTACGTGCCGATGAGTGCCTCGACCCTCTCCGCATACAGCCGATGCGGATCGTCCGATGTTGCGTACTCGTGCGAACCGGTGATCAGCAGCCGCCGCTCGCGCGCCAGGTTTCGGCGGAGCACGTCGAGGGACACCGCAGCTTCAGAGGTCCTGCCAAAGATCCGCTCGACACCGGCTCCAACCACCACGACGAATCCGAGGACCGGATTGACCCAATCCCAGCCATCCGACGCTATCGCCTGGGTGAGCGGCACGCCGGCTCCTGCGACCAGGACGATCAACCACACAACCTGGATCCCGGTGGCGCGGAACCAGGCCGCAGCGTTGGCGATTCGCAACCTCCTGCGAATCGACCGGTCGTACTCCAGAAAGTCTGGGATCAACGAGTTGGCGGTGTTGTCGGCCATGGTGCCTCCTATCGCGGTAGGCGACGCCTCCTCGCTGTTCGAACGGCGCGCCTTTCGCCGCGAGCGTAGGCCTCGTCGCAAGTGGTGGACAGGCGCAGTTCGCCCGGGGGGAGTTCGACTCCCGGCTGGTGGGTGCCCACATCGTGGTCGAGCAGGTGGTGGAATCGGCGACCGAATGGCCGTACTCGTTCCCTGACGAACGCCCGGAGCGGCGCTTCGTAGGTCCAACCCCGATTGGACGCAGGCGAGACAGAACGAATCAGGGATGGGTCGGGGTTGCGCCATGCGATCAACTGCGATCGGTCGGCGCACATCGGTTCGTTCGTCGGCACGGGAGCCTGGACTCAGCCACCGCTGCCCGGGTCCGTTGGGTCATCTCCGCCATCATCGACGGGTGACGCCGACCGGGGTCAGCCCCCGAACTCGGGGGGTGGGTCGAACCGACCCGGTTGATAGTGCCAGTACTCGCGGAGGCGGCGACACAGGCCGTCCGGGGCGAAGTCGAGCAGCAGACAGCCGGGCAGCGTCACCTCGTCGCCACCCACCACCATGGTGGTCCAGAACTCGACCGCCACACGATCACCGTCGACGAAGGGCCGCCCCATCGTCACTTCCACTGCGCTCTGACCTGCGGTCACACCCGCCCAGTAATCGTGGACACCCTGGCGCCCCACGTGGGGTTCCTCGAAGATGTTCGACCGGTAGGTGCCGTCCTCCGTGAACAGCGCCGCGGCCGCATCGGGGTCGCGCTCCACCCATGCGACCCGGTATGCCTCGACCCAGTCCTCGACCGTCGCCGCCATCCAATGCTCCCTTCGTCGTCGCTCTGCACCCGAGCGTACCGACTGCGCCCGGAGGCGGGTCGGGCAGCGCCACCCGAGTGTCAGCGCAGGCCCGTATCCGCCGTCTCACATGGAGACGACGAGAGGAGAACGGAATGGACCGCCCCACCTGTCCCCATTGCGGAACGCCGATGGACTTGTACGACACTGTGAGACTGGTCACCGACGTCCAGGGCCGCTACCGCTGCACCGTTGCTGCATGTGGAACATGCGGTGGCCGATGCCTCGAGCGACGAACGGTCCTATTGCCCGCCGCATGAGCCGGGCGGTTCGACGCTGAGCACGCAACGAGGGGAAAGAAGGTCTCTTGGCCGGGGAGGGCGGCATGTCGGCAGGCCGGCGATCTCGTTCCATGGCCGAATCGCCTTCTTCATCGGCGCGCATCGACCTTGCCCCTGGCGGCTGCGTGCCAAGTTGGTGGAGGCACCGATCCGGGCCGAGGTGTGACGCTCACGCCTCTTCGGTGAAGTCGAAGACGATCGCCTCCACCACGTCGACGAAGATCTTGGCACCCCGGTCGGATGTGGGGCCCATCAGATCGGGGGCGACCTTGCCGCGGAAGGCGAACCCGAAGAACACCGCGTCGAGCGCGGCGTAGAGGTCATCCATCCCGATCCCGTCTCGCAGACGACGACCGTACGGTTCCAGCATCTGCTCGTAGAACTCGCCCAGAATGCCCATCTCGTTGAGGTAACCGGTCCGCATGATGGCGGCCAGTTCTGGGTCGCCGAGGTACGGGGTGGCGCCAAGATCGACGTAGGCGGCGAGGCCGATGGTGCGACGGAATTCCGCCTCGGCCAACTCCCGAACCAGCACCGGGAACGGTGGAAGCCCGTCGGACCGCGACAGCAACTCGGACGCGACCCTCTCCATGCCGGTCGACTCGTTCAACCGACCCGAGTAGAGACGCCGGGCGAGTTCGGCATGGAAGTCCGCCTCGCTTTCGAACACCGTGTACACCGTCGCCTTGGGGATGCGACCGTAGCCTTCGAGCGGACAGGACAGGATCTCGCGACGACGTTCAGCGAGCCAACCGGCGAATGTCGGGCTCGGATCCCTGCGATCGGCGACCGTGTGGCTCATCGACATGGGCGGCGGGTGCTCCACCAAGAACACCTGCAGCCGGGTGGCAGCGTCCAACACCTCATCGAGTGACAGGTGGGCGAACATCCGTCGGAGCAGATCGTCCCGACCCTCGGCCGTCAGGTCGTCCACCAGCAGGGCGCCGGCCGCCAACAGCAGCTCCCGAGTTTCTGCCCGCCGCCGTCGTGGGAGTCGTTTCGTCGTCGCCGCCATCGTCCGAGGCTACCTCCACCAGCGACCCGGAAACGAAGTTGACGTAGTTCGGAACAGCATTCAGAATGACGATCCGCTCGAACTTGGCGTGTCCTTGTACACCACCACGGACACACAACCATGGAGGGGCGAACGCATCGGAACCCGGGTCGGCAAGGGGTGCGCGACCCGGGTTCCGATCACTCCCGACCGACGCAGGAAATGCCATCCGCCTGGTTCAAGGGGTCAACATCCGATACCACCACCACAGGTGAGCGCTCGTGGGTAGGGTGCCAGGATGGCCGACTTCGTCTTCGTTCACGGCGCCTGGGGCACACCCGCCGAGCTGGCTCCGGCTGCCGAACCGCTTCGCCTCGCCGGACATGACGTTCAGATCGTCGACCTGCCCTGCACCGACCCCTCTTCGACCCTGACCGACTACCGCGACGCCGTGATGGGCGTCGTCGGCGAACGCGATGACGTGATCCTGGTTGGCCACTCGTTCGGTGGCGCCACCATCGGACTGGTTCACGAGCTCGTGCCCCGGCTGCCGCTCGTCTACGTGACCGCCCTCGCCCTCGCCCCGGGGGAGTCGCTTCTCGACGTGTTCGCCGGCGGGACAGCCGACCCCGAGGACCCGTTCGCGCCATTCGAAGGACTCGTGATCGACACCGGCGACGGGCTGTGCGAGCTCGACCTCGAGATCATGGCGTCGGTCATGCCCGAAGAGCAACGGTCCGAATACCTCCAGGCCCTCCGGCGAACCCAGCGCGAGCAGGGAACCGCCGCCCTCGCCGAGGGCTGGCCCGGCACGGAGATCCCGACCGGGCGCATCTGGTACATCGTCGCCGTCAACGACACCCTCATCCTCCCCGACGTCCAGCGATCGATGGCCGACAGGTTGGGTGCAACCGTCTTCGATGTCGAAAGCGATCACGAGATGTTCATCGAGGCCCCCATCGAGCTGGCCGGCATTCTCGACGAGATCGCCGTCACCATCGCCCAAGCCAGCGCGTGAATCCCGTCGGTCAGCCGCGCAGACGGAGCTTGTCGAACACCGCCCAGCTCCTCTGTCTACTGCTCGACGAGCACACGACCCACCCGCAGGCCAGTCGGCGGCCTCCGCTGAACCGTCACGGATTCGGTTCAGCCCGGAACCGTTGTTCGATGGCGTCGAGCACCAGGTCCAAGGCGAAATCGAACTCGTCTCCGAAGTCGTAGCCCGGCTGTAGCACCAGCTCGGATGCCATTTCCGCGAGGAAGGGAAACTGATCGAAGGGGATGTGCTCGACGATGCCGGCGACCACTGCACCCACGTCGTCCGGGCCGAATGGAAGCGCGGCCTCCTGGACGGCGAATCCGAAGACGACGGTGTCGAGCACGGCGACGGCGTGAGCAGTGAGCCTCAGTGACATCCCGGCAGTGCGGAGGCATCCGGCCACGGCATCGTTGTGGCGGATGGTCTCCAGACCGGGCGACGTCCGCGAGTCCAGCAGAGCAACCGCCCATGGGTGACTCCGAAGAGCGCGCCGGGCCGCGTGGGCCCGACGTTGCATTTCGACACGCCACGGCGCCCCGATCACCGGCAGCCCGATCTCGAGGTAGACCCGATCGACCATGGCGTCGAGGATCTCCTCTTTGTCCGCCACGTAGTGGTAGATCGCCATCGGGCTGATGTCGAGCTCGGCGGCGATCCTCCGGATCGTCATGGGGCCGGTCCCCATTCGATCGGCCACCACCATTGCTGCATCCACGATGCGACCTTTGTCAAGACCGGTCTGTGGTCGTGTCGGCATGTTCTTGCTCATTGTACTAAGTACGAACTGGATCGAAAAGTGTGCTTTACTTAGTACGAACCACATCCCGGAGGTCGCACGATGAACCCGACAACCACCCAGACACCGACCATGGCCGCCATTCTTCGTCGCACCTACGGCGGCCCCGAAGCGGTCACATACGGTTCGGTGCCACGGCCCGCAGTTGGAGCCGACGAGGTATTGGTGCAAGTTCATGCCGCCGGTCTCGACCGAGGTGTCGTCCACGCCATGCGGGGTACCCCCTACGTCGGGCGCCTCTCTTTCGGACTTCGCTCACCCAAACGGCCGGTACTCGGTCTCGACGTGTCCGGCGTGGTGGCGTCCGTCGGCTCCCGGGTCAGCCGTTTCCAGCCGGGCGACGAGGTCTACGGGATCGCCCACGGCTCCTTCGCCGAATACGCCGCCGCCTCGGAATCCAAACTGGTCCCCAAACCCGTCGGTCTCTCACACCTCGACGCAGCCGTGGTTCCCGTGTCCGGACTCACCGCCCTCCAGGCGACCCGCGCCGCCGCCGTATCCCCCGGCCAGCACGTGGCAGTGCTCGGGGCCTCGGGCGGGGTCGGTACGTTCCTGGTCCAGACCATCAAAGCTGCCGGAGCGGAGGTCACCGCCACCGCCAGCGCCGCCAAGGCCGACCTGCCTGCCTCGCTGGGCGCCGACCATGTGCTCGACTACAACACCGGCGAACTCGAGACGATGGCCGGTCTGTTCGACGCGGTCCTCCTCGTTGCCGGGACCCAGAGCGTCTCCCAACTGCGCCACCTGCTCACCAAGCGCGGGCGGTTGGTGGTGATCGGCGAGGACGGAGGTCGCTGGCTGGGCATCGGCAAACAGATCCGGGCAACGCTTCTGTCTCCCTTCGTGTCCCAGAAGCTCGCCATGCTCGTGTCGCGCGAAACCCACGTCGACATCGAAGCGCTCAGCTCGATGATCGAGCAGGGAACGCTGCACCCTCACGTGGGAGCGGTCTACCCCCTCGCCAAGGCCGCCGACGCCATTCGCCACCTCGAGTCCGGTCAAGCCCGAGGCAAGATCGCCATCCAGGTGCGCCCATGACGACGATGGTCTCGGGCCGGGTGGTCCTCTCGGTGCTGTGGATAGCCCTCATGCTCGTGTATCTGCTGGGCGACGTGCTGCGCATCTTCGCCGGCGACTTCGTGCCGGGTGAGATACAGGGGCGTCAGGCGGCCCCGTGGATGTGGACGCTGGCGGCGGGCCTCATGCTGATCCCCATCGTCATGGCGGTGATGAGCGTGGTGCTCAACGACCCGACCCTGAAGTGGGTGACGGTGGGGGCGGCGGCGTTCCTGATCCTGTTCAATCTGGCCGGACTCCCCTACCCCGGTCTCTACGACAACCTGCTGATCGGGGTGGGCATCGTCATCAACGCCATCACGATCTGGCAGGTGTGGGCGATGACCTGACTGACCGGCAGCGGCGAACGAGTCGGAGAAGGCACCTGCCATAGCCGGATTCCGCTGCAGCTGCTCTTCGCCCACCCCGGCCGACGCCAGCGCCAATGCTGTGTCACACAGGTATCGCTTGGGAAAGGCCGTCAAGAGCGATGCAGCGACGGGTAGTCGGAGCCACGTTGCGGTAGGGCGCCGGTAGCGTCCCAGCTCTCATCGAGAGGGAAGGCTCATGCGAACGGCGAAGACCTCACTCGTCATGGCGGCGGTACTCGCCGGTGCCGCAGTCGGTTCGGTTTCGACGGCGCAGGCCCAGACGCCGCCGGCTGGCACGTTGCGTTCCGCCGCCTGTCCCTTCGACGGGCTGGAACTGGGACCGCTGAGCCTCACTCCGGAGGACGACGGATTCGAGTGCGGATACGTCACCGTTCCCGAGCTACACGCCGAGCCGGACGGCCCGACCATCGAGATCCCCGTCGCCATCCGTCGCAGTGACACCCCGGGGGCGGCACCGCTGTTCCTCGCCCAGGGCGGGCCCGGCGGATCGGCCTTCGAGGTGTTCTCGCTGCTCACCGCCGGCAGCGCCGCCACCACCGGGCGCGACATCGTGATCTTCAACCAGCGTGGCACCAGCTACGCCAGCCCCGACCTGTCGTGCACCGAGTCCTTCGACGCGGTCACCCAACTGCTGGAAGCCGACGACGACGAGGCCGAACGGCTGGCGATGGCCGCCGTCGTCGAGTGCCGGGAACGGTTGGTCTCCGACGGGGTGAACCTGTCCGCCTTCAACTCCGTCGAGAACGCTGCCGACATCCCCGTGCTCGCCGGTGCCCTCGGCTACGACCGGATCGACTTCTACGGGGTGTCCTATGGCACGCTGCTCGGCCTCCACCTCCTGCGGGATCATCCAGAGATCCTCCGCAGCGTGACCCTCGACGCGGTGGTGCCAACCCAGTTGAACTTCGTTCCCGAGGTCGCCGCCACGGAGAACCGGGTGTGGGGGGAGGTGTTCGCCTTCTGCGCATCCGACCCGGTCTGCTCCACCGACTACCCCGATCTCGAGGCCAGGTTGTTCGCCCTGGTCGAACGTCTCGACGCCGACCCGCTCGTCGTCGAGGTTGCCGACTCCGACACCGGCGCCAGCGCCGAGGCGTCGCTCACCGGCGGCGTCATGCTGGATCTGTTGTTCCAGCTCATGTACAGCCCGGGCAACTACGCATTCGTCCCACGGATCATCGCCGACCTGGAAGCGGGCGACGCCACCGCCCTGGAGTTCGTGTGGCCGCTGATCGCCTACGACCGCACCTTCGCCGAGGGGATGTACTACTCGGTGATCTGCGCCGAGGATGCCGACTTCACACCCGGCGACATCAACCTCGACGGGGTGCGGCCGGCCTTCGCCGAAGGAGCCGAGGACGAGCTCGCCGCGTTCCTGGAGGTGTGCGAGGTGTGGGACGTCGACGAGCTCGACGACTTCGTCGACACCCCGGTGACCAGCGACGTGCCCACCCTGGTGCTGTCGGGACGCTTCGACCCCATCACTCCTCCGGCCTACGCCGAACAGGCGGCAGCCACCCTCACCAATGCCACGGTGGTGGTGCACCCCTACGGCGCCCACGGTGTCGCCTTCGACAACCCCTGCATCGATCAGGTGATGGCGTCATTCCTGGCCGACCCGGAGTCCATCGTCGACACGTCGTGCGTGGGCGCCATCGAACCCGACGAGACGGTGCCCGCCGACGCCGTGACCCTGGCGATGGTGGGCCGCTTCGGGATGCTCGACCCCGACTTCCTGGTCGCCGCCGCCCTCAGCGGGTTGGTGGTGCTCTTCACCTACACCACGCTGCCGGTGGCGGTGGGTCTGGGTATTCGTCAGGCCAACCGTCCAAAGCCCACGCCGCTCCCGCCACCGGTTGATGATCCGTTCACGATGCCATCCATCCCCGCCCCGGTGGCCGAGCCGTCCGAGCCCTCGAGACTGATCCGGTGGCCGGCGACGCTGGGACTGGGCGCCGTCTACGGCCTGGCGGCCACCCTGCTCGCCTTCGGGCTCGGGGTGGTTCTGGTCGACGTGGCCTTCGACCGCACGTCCTATTTGGGGGCGATCGCCCTCCCACCCCAAGCCCGGTGGCTGCTGCCGATCCCCTGGGTGCTGGCGGTGCTCGCCGTGGTGCTGACGGTGGTCGCCGTACGCCGGTGGGGGGTGAAGCAGTGGTCGGTGTGGGGCAAGCTCTACGCCTCGCTGCTGGCGATCGCCGCCATCGCCGGAGTGGTGCTGGCAGCCAACCAGGGGTTGTTCGTCTTCTGACCTGCGGGTGCCGGCCCCAGACCCCCTTGATACCGTCGAAGCGGCACCGCACGCCTGCAGGGCATCCCACGGCACCTGAGGCGGCTTCCAACACGTGCTGGTCGAGCACGCCCGCAGCCTCGTCGGCATCGCCGACGCCTCGCACGCCGAATACGGAAAGCCCGGTACCCACATCGTCACGGCCCGGGACGACACCGGGGAGGTGCGGGCGGTGGAGCGACCAGGACACCCCGATTTCCTGGCGACGCTGTACCAGCCGCAACTCACATCGACCCCGGGCCACCCGCATCCGGTCTTCTCCGCGTTCGTCGACGCGGTTGCGTCCGCCGGTGATGGCCGCCGAAGCGAAAAGTGTCAGCGGCGGTGAGTACGTTGGAGGAGAGGTAGCCCGACACAACGACGACAGGGAAGGACCGATGCTCACCGAACGCTACGACGACGCCCTCGTGTTCGCACGACAGCGACACAACACACAGGTTCGCAAGGGCAGCGGCGTTCCCTACGTCTCCCATCTGCTCGGGGTTTCATCACTGGTGTTGGAGTCCGGCGGCGACGAGGACCAGGCGATCGCCGGGCTGCTGCACGACACCCTCGAGGACTTCGACCACACCGGAGTCACCTTCGACGAACTGGTGGGTCGCTTCGGCGAGCGGGTGGCACGCATCGTCCGGGACTGTTCCGACGCCGAACCCGGATCGGGAGAGAACAAGATGCCATGGCGTGTGCGG
Organism: uncultured bacterium; assembly: GCA_963825585.1. GTDB lineage: Bacteria > Actinomycetota > Acidimicrobiia > Spongiisociales > ZC4RG35 > JAOUGY01. Next base: position 59,157 of record CAWGTX010000005.1, on the reverse strand, counting down.
AAGGAGGCCTACATCGCCGCGCTCGAAGGACACGCCGACGACTCGCTGCTCGTCTCGAACGCCGACAAGCTGCACAACGCCCGCTCGATCGTCGCCGACTACGTGCAGATGGGCCCGTCGTTGTGGCGGCGCTTCAACCCCGATGCCGACCAGCTCTGGTACTACCGCTCGCTCGTCGCCGTCTTCCGCCGGCGCGGCACGCCACTGGCCGGTGAGCTGGAACGAACGGTCACCCAGCTGAATTCACTGGTCGAACAAACCGATCGAACGTGATTGCAGAACACATGCAACAGCGGCAAAATGCATACATGACCACGATCACAGTGCGCGATGTTCCCGACGAAACACGGGACGAGCTCGCAGCCCGGGCGGCCCGCTCGGGGCGGTCGCTGCAGGAGTACCTCCGTTCCGAACTCATCGAGCTCGCCCGGAAGCCGGACCTGACCACCGTCATCGAACGGGTCCAGGCACGGAAGTCGGCCACCGGCAGCCGACTCGACGGGGCCGCCATCCTCGAGCTGAAAGACTCCGACCGCCCGTGACGACGGTCGTCGACGCCTCTGTCGTCGTGGCGTTCCTGGTGGACGAAGGGCCCGATGGGGCGTGGGCGGCCGAAGCTCTGGCGTCCGGAGGATTGGCAGCACCCCACCAGCTCCCCGTCGAAGTGGCGGGGATGCTCCGCCGAGCCAGCCTCACAGGAGCGATCTCCGACACCGTGGCGGCACTCGCACACGCCGACCTACTGGACATCCCCATGATCCTGTATCCGTACGAACCGCTGGCCCATCGGATCTGGTCGCTCCGGGCCAACGTGACCAGCTACGACGCCTGGTACGTCGCGCTCGCCGAGGCTCTCGACGCCCCGCTGGCGACGCTCGACCTTCGCCTGGCGGCTTCCGTGGGGCCGGACTGCTCCTTCGTCACGCCAGGGAGGTGACTGGGCGCGTGGTTGGGCGCCGACCCCACAACGCGGCAACCGGCAAGGGGGCGGCCTGCGAGCGGTGTAGGGTCGACACCATGGTGCGGATTGGCACGTCCTCGAACACCACCACTCACCACACGCTCGCGGGCGACACTCTCCGCCTGGTCGACCGGACCTGGTCGCTCGGTCCCGAAGGGCCTGGGTTCGGCTTCGGAATCTCGTACCGTCGGCCGCACGCTGTGGAGTTCGCCAGACGGAGTGTGCCCGTGCGCGACCCGGTGATGATCGCCCGGGTCTTCACCCTGTCCGCCATCGCGCTCGCACTGATGTGGAGGAGGTTCACATGACCGACGATGTCGACCGTACCGCCGAGACCGTGGCCAGGGAGATACGGGCCGGCGTCTCCGATCTCTTCGGAGCAGCGTCACCCGGCACCGTGTTCTCGGAACCCCGAACGGTGGGCGAAGACCTGGTGATCGCGGCGGCCGCCTGGGAACGGGCGGGCGGGTTCGGGTTCGGGGTGGGTGGCGGCAACGACGAAAAAGGCGGTCGGGGCGAGGGCGGCGGAGGCGGCGGAGGCGGGATGTCCCAGGGCCGCCCTGTAGCCGTCATCCGAATCGGTCCCTCCGGCGTCGAAGTGAAGCCGGTGATCGACTTCACCAAGATCGGTGTCACGTTGCTGCTCGGTGCCGCCGGCGTGTGGAGCGTCCTCCGCCGGCGGTGACATCCCCCACCTGCCATCCGATCACTCGGCCCGCAGGCATGCAACCGCAGCGTCGACGTCCGCTTCCGTGGTGTAGAGGTGGAACGAGAGTCGCACCTTGCCGGCCCGGCCTGCGGTGACGATGCCGGTCTCGGCCAATGCGGAGGCGCGGTCGGTGTCGATGCTCACGATCGCCGAGTTCGAAGGATCGAGGCCGAGCCCGGCACGAAACCGGTTGGCGAGGTCGACGTCGTGGCGGTTGATCGCCTCCAGCCCGATGTCGGCGATCAGCTCCAGAGCCGGGGCTGCCCCCGCCACCGAGAACCAGTCCGGCGACGTGTCGAAGCGCCGGGCATCCTCGGCCAGACGAAGCGGTGGACCGTAGATCGACGTCCACGGGTCATCCCCGGCGTACCAACCGGCGTTCACCGGCCGCAGCCATTCGAACGCTTCCTCGGACACCGTCACGAAGCCGACGCCACGCGGACAGCACAACCACTTGTATGCATGACAGACGGTCACGTCGAAGCGTGCCGCATCGATCGGCAACCACCCGGCCGACTGGGTCAGGTCCAGCAGCGTGCGCGCCCCGGCTGACGACGCACCATCCGCCAGTGCGGCGAGATCGACGATCCGGCCATCCGCCGACTGAGCGGCGCTCACCGCCACCAGGTCGACACCGGCGTCGATGCTGTCGACCAGCCGATCGAGTGGCACCGTGCGAACCGACAGCCGTCCGTCGGCGAGGAACGGGAACAGCACCGAGGTGAAGTCCTCGTCGGCGCACAACACTGTCGCCCCATCCGGCAGCGACGCCGCCGCCATCCCCACACCCACCGAAGCCGGACCGATCACACCCACGCGGACAGCGTCCACGCCGACGATGCGGGCGTAGGCGGAGCGAGCCCGGGCAACGTCGGCGTCGAAGCTCGGAGGATCACATCGGCCCTCCCGCCACTCGGCGAGGCGCCGATCCACCTCGGTCAACGTCGCACGCGGTGGCAGCCCCACCGCCGCAGTGTTCAGATATCCGGGGACCGCGTCGAACCACTGCCCCTGCATCGATGTGTTCCATCACGACATGATGGCTGCCAGCGGGTCGGTGGGACGCATCTTTGTCCCCCCACGCAGTGGGGGGAAGAGCGACAGCTTTGTTCCCCACGGAGCGGAGTCGGGGAAGGAACAGTTTCGTCCCCCACGGAGCGGAGTCGGGGAAGGAACAGCTTTGTCCCCCACGGAGCGGAGTCGGGGAAGGAACAGCTTTGTCCCCCACGGAGCGGAGTGGGGGAAGGAACAGCTTTGTCCCCCACGGAGTGGGGGAAGGGGTCCCCGTGAGGAACGAGCGGGGTAGGGGGGTTGAAAGCCCGCGAGACGAACTCCGCACGCGCTCCGGAATGCGCAACCTCGCTCGCGAAAGTCAGGAACGCGTCATCATGCTCGCGAGGGATAGGCCCCCCCTACCCCACTCGTTCCTCGTGGGGGCCCCTTCCCCCTCTCGCAAGCTCGAGGGGGACAAAGCTCTAGGGGACAGGGCACGTGTCGAGATTCGGCTGCTCGTCGGGTTGGGTGAGCACACCGCGGATCTCGCACACGCGATACGGGAAGGTCTCGACCCGGGTCACTGCTGGGTACTGGTAGATGCCACCGAAGTCTGGCACGGTCAGTGTGTACACCCCGTGCCACACCACACCCACCGACACCACGTACTCGCCCTTGGTCTCGTACACGAACACGGCTGCGGCGTCGTCGGCTGAGTTCGAGCCGCCCGCATCGACGTATACCTCGTGGGTCGGCGGTTCGTGCCACACCGGCTCGGGGATGTCGACGCCGGCATCCCAGTCACCGTCGCCGTCCATGTCCCACACCACCTCGTCCACCCACGCCCGGGCTTCGATCGTCAGCGGCAGGTTCCGGATGGTGGTGACAACGGTGTCCGCCTCGAGGTAGTGACTCGCCGGGTCGGAGAAGTCGTGCCACAGCCAGGTGTCCAGGCCCGTGAGCCCAACGATCTCCGGCGACTTCCCGAACGACGGGGCGGGCACGGCGTTGGCGACGTCGGCCACGTCGTCATCCGGGTCGAACACCTCGAGGCAGGTGTTGAACACCACCTCGTCCACCACCTCGCTCCCGGTCATCCCCCTGAACACGAACCGACCCGGCGGTACGAATGGATCTCCGGGAACCCAATCCCTGGTGCCCCGCACCGCGAAGATCGACCCGGGATCACAGTTGTCCTCCAACACCTCCGGTGCCGCCAGCCGCACGGCCGGCGCCGACTTGCACTCGTCCGGCAGCAGCAGCATCGCCACCTCGATCGCCAGCTCGTCGGGCACCCACTCCTCCGGCTGGTCGGCGTAGAGCAGCTCGTCGAACCGGCTCCAGCACGACACCCCCGGGTCATCACCGAACGAAGTCCCCGCTGCTTCCCCGATCACGTAGTTGCCGAGGTGGACGGGGGTGAGAAAGGAGGAGACTCCGTATGACGCACCAGGGTTACTCGCCATCACCCATGGCTGTCAGCCGCAGTTGCTGCGGGATGCGCCAAGACCAGATACAATCGAGCGCGGATAGCGCGATCGCCAGCCTCAATCAGGCACCCCCTCCACCGGTCCGAGACTTTCAACCTCAACGATTCGCCATCGACCGTCATCGCCAAGCTCGAGAGTCCACAGAGCTGCGACGACGGGTCGGTCGTCTGACTCTCGGACCACGATTCCCTCGCTGATCGACTGCCGTCGCACCGTCGAAGTCATCGACTGACGAGAACAACGGCCCGCCCACCGCTCTCCGACTGAAGAGCGACCTCCCGCACCTCAGAGGCACCCCCAGGCAGCTCGTACCAGCCGTCCTCCTCGTACTGGCGGATCACGCCCCCGAAGTTCGATGTCGAACTCTGATCCGAGGCACACGTCACGAGTGCTCAAGCAGGGACGAGTCTGAGGGTTCCGATATAGCCAGGCCGATCATGCCGTACAGCTCCGTCATGATCTTGGTCCAGTCATCGCCCGAGGTGTCGGGGATGGGCGGCTCTGAGAGAACCGTTGTGGTCGACGCCGGCGCTGCGGTAGTGGTCGTCACCACCGTGGTGGTGGTCGTGGTCTCGACGGCGATGGTCGAATTGGTGGTGGACGGCGGCGTGGTGGCGCCGGTGACGGCGGGCTCGGCCGAGCCGCTGCAGGCGGCAGCCACCAAGCCGATCAACACCACCCCTGGCACCACCCCAGCGATCCCTCGCACAGCAACTCCCCTCGCTGACGACGCAACATTACCGCGCGACGCTTTTGCCAACAAGTGGTACGTCAGCGGCATTCGACGAAGCTTTACGCACGTCGACATCGCCCAAAGCGTCAGTTGTAGTGCCGCACCTCGTTCCACACGTCGGCCAGCTGACGGCTCGGTTGGCGGCACAACAGGATCGGATTGCCCAGCTCCTCGTTGTCGACTTCCCATGGGTTGGAGATCGTTCCCACACGTTCGACGTCGTCGCAGAACAGTGCCATGGTCGACTCGATGGGACCGAGGCCGATCACCGGCCCGTGCTCAGGGGGTGGACCCCACCACCAGTACGAGTTGTGCCCGCTGAACACCGGCCGATCGGAGAGCAACTCGATGGCTCCGGCCTGACCGTAGGAACCGGTGAACACGATCGTGTCGGCAGGCAACCCAGCCGCCACACCCTCGACCTGGGAGACCAACTCGGGCCAGCCGACCGTCTCACCCAACTCGCCGATCGGGTCGAACGAAGCCTGGGCCGCCACCGGGAGCAGCGGCAACGCAACGAACAACCCGATCGCCAGGCCGATCGCACCGAACGGCAACAGGCGACGGCCCACGAACCACTCCATACCTGCAGGCACGAGGGCTGTCGCCATCGGCGCCAGGTAGTAGGCCTTGCCGCCGGTGACCATGAACGCCACGAACAGCAGGAGGTAGGCAGCCGCGATCGGGCGAAAGCGTGACGACCGCCACAACCACCACCACCCAGCCGCGGCCGGGACGGCCATCGAGACCGAGAGGAGCAGAGGTTGCTGCAGCACGAAGGCGATCGGCCCGTCTGATCGGGCCGCCAACGCCGCCGACATCTCGAGCTGGGGCCAGCCGTGAGTCGCCTGCCAGACGATGTTCGGGGCAGCGAGCGCGACCGCGACGGCGGCACCCGCCCAAGGCCAGGGACCTCCCAACGCGGACCGTCCGAACCCCAGCATCGACACCAGCAGGGCGACGGAGAGGGCGACGATGGTGTGCTTGTTCTGGAAGCCGATCCCGATCACCGCTCCCACCGCCGGCCACCAGCGCGGGTCGGCACCGTCGAGCAACATGATCACCAGCAGCAGCACCACCGACCAGGCCAGGAAGTCGAACACCGCCGTGCTCAGGAGATGCCCCTGTGCCAGGAGGACACCGACCCATCCCACCCCGATCGCCGACAACACCTGCAGTCGCGCCGATCCCCCGAGACGACGCGAGATGGCTGCGGCCACGATGCCCACCGCCCCCACCGCCAGGGCGGGCAGCACCCGAAGCGGCGCAGGTGAGGTGAGTGGAGACAGCGAGTCCACGAGCCGGGCGATGAGTGGCACCAGCGGAGGCTGGTCGACATACCCCCAGTCGAGTCTGCGTCCGGCCGCCACGAAGTAGACCTCATCGCGGTGGAAGCCGTGACGGGAAGACACCACCAGCAACAGCGCTACCGCTCCGCCCGCCGACCACCACACACCCCTGGGGAGGGCCGGGCGGGCGTTCACAGCTCGAAGCCTCCGCCGGCGGTCACCTCGTCGCACAACGCATCGAGCCCCTCGTCGTCGTCTTCCCAACGGTCGGGGTCGGTGAAGGAGGGGCGGACGTGGTCGAAGGCAGGTGAGGAGACCAATCGCCCGCAGGTCCACGGGAAGTCGACGCTGTCGGGTGCAATCGTCGCCACCAGCGTCTCTCCGAGTGTGCGGTGCCATCGGATGTCCACCGCCGGATTGTGTCACACGGGATCGGTGACCGGGTTGAGCGCCGGTTGGGCGTAGGGTTGGGTTCATGGCCGATTACCTCGTTCTCACCCTCGACGTCACCGACCTCGATCGGCAAACCGAGTTCTGGTGTGGTGCCCTCGGATACGAGCACAAAGGCGGTGCCGGCCAGTACCGAGCACTCGTCGACCCGACCGGAACCGGTCCCAAGATGCTCCTGCAGCAGGTGGACGAACCGAAGACCGCCAAGAACCGTCTCCACATCGACATCCACGTGGCGGACGTGGAAGACGAGGCACGGCGTCTGGAAGGGCTCGGCGCCACCTGGGTCGGCCGGGTCGACCAGTTCGGGATCTCCTGGATCGTGCTCGAGGACCCCGAGGGCAACGAGCTGTGCGTGGTGCCGAGCTGAGTCAGCGCGCGCGCAGACGGAGCAGCACCCTCCATGGGAAGAACCGCAGCTTCGATGTGCGCTTCCAACGGCGCACCGCCGCCACCACGGCGGCGTCGGCCTCGGCGAACGGGGCGTTGGAGGAGGCGGGCGACGCCCACGCCGCCGTCAGCCGGGGCGACACCTCGGCCTCGACCAGGGCGAGCGTTTCCTCAAACGACCGCGACAGGCGCGGGTGATCGTTGGCCATCCACTCGCCCGACAGTTTGAGCTGGAGCCGGATCCGTCCGAGATCGGTGGCGAGCAGCCCGGTTTCGTAGGTGTGGTTCGAGGTGCGCCGGGAGATCCGGTAGGGCATCTGCAGCAGCGCCTCGAGGGTCTCGGCCGCTTCGGCGTAGCGGGCGCGAACAAAGCTGCGGGATTGGGCCACGGCGACAGGGTATCGGCCCCGCGACGAGTCAGACCGGAGTCGTGTGTGCATGAGCGGGCGGTTTCCGCCCGCTCATGCACACAGAACCCGTGCCACTCGACGAGGGTGACCGCGGGGGTCAGCGCTCGACGCGGACGATCTCGTACGGGGTGTCGGGCGTCACCGGGGTGTTGAACTTGGCGCTCACCACGTACAGGTATTTGCCGAAGGCGTCGGCGGTGGTCGGCACATCGAACACCTCGTTGGTGATGGCATCCACCACCCGGCCCGACTTCAGGTTGGCGGCGAGGCGCACCTCGGTGACCTGGTTCTTCGAGCCTTCCACCACGTACAGGGTGCGGCCCCGCAGAACCAGACCGTCACCGTTCACGACCGCACCACGGAGATCGATGAGCGACGCCACCCCGGACGTCGGGTCCACCCGGTACAGGGTGCCGAGCGAACTGTTCACCACCACCAGCGTCGAGCCGCTGGGGGTAGCCTCGATCCCGTTGGCGTTGAACCCGCCGGGCACGAACCCGAAATCGCCACCCAGTGCGATGGTGCTGGCGTCGCCGGTGATGGCGCCGTTGCTGCTCAGTGGCACCGCATAGATCTCGGGTGCGAAGGAGTTGGTGAAGTAGGCGGCCGTGCGGGTCACGATCACGTCGTTGATGAACCCGGCCCCCAATGCCACCTCGGCGACGAGATCGCCGGTGGCGCCGTCGTACACGTACGCCACCCCGGTGGGACCGCCGGCAACGAACAGATGGCCCGAGCGCTTGTCGAAGTCCATCCCCACCGCCAATCGGCCCGGGACACCGGCCACCAGGACCTCACCCTCACCGGAGTCGACGTCGCCCTTCCAGATGGCGCCGTCGACCAGCGATCCGGTGTAGATGTCGGTGCCGTACCCCATGGTGACCCCTTCGGGGAAGAACCCGTCGGGCAAGGGGATCACCTGGGGGAACGAGGTTCTCGCCGAGGCGGGAGCGACGACGGTCAGGAGGAGGGCAGTGGCCAGCATGAGGATGCGCAGGCGACGCATGAGGATCCCTTCGTTGCGTTGTACCAACGTATACGGACCCGAGCGCTACACGGTTCGCCCCGACGACGTCGACAGCAGTGTCCCCAATCCGGATGCCCGCTCGACCGACCGGGTGATGGCGTGACGCACCACCGCCTCGCTCCCCACCAACCACACGCGGCTCGAGGCTCGGGTGACGGCGGTGTACAGCAGCTCCCGGGTGAGAAGCCGGGACGCCTCATCGGGGAGGACCACGACGACTTCCTCGAACTGGGAACCCTGGCTCTTGTGGATGGTCATGGCGTGCACGGTGGCGTGCTCGCCGAGCCGGGCCAACGGGTGCTCCCGCAGTTCGCCGCCCCGCTCGAACACCACCCGCATGCCACCGAACGCCTGGACGGTGACGCCGATGTCGCCGTTGAACAGGTCCAGTCGGTAGTCGTTCGAGGTGATCATCACCGGTCGGCCCGGATACCACTCGCCGCCGTAGCGAAGCCCGGTGAACCGCTGGTCGAGATCGACTTCGATGTCACGTCCCCACTTGGCCACGCTGTCGGGTCCGTGGCGACGGGCACACAGCACCGCCACCTGGTTGAGCGCCGCCAGGGCTTCGGGGGCCGAGCCGACCCCGGCCAGGCGCACCGCCTCGGACCGGCGATCCATCAGACGCTCCCACAGCTCCGAGAACCCGGCGGCCGATCGATCCGGCACCCACCGCAGGGCGTCGTGGCCCTCCGACAACAGCTCGACGGCGGCGTCGGAGTCTCCGGTGCGCACCTCCTGGGCGAAGTCGGCCATCGCCGAGTCGGCGTCGAATCGGTGCACCCGGTCGAGGATCACGATGTGACCGGAAACGGGTGACCCCGCTCCCCGGTCCTCGGCGGGGGCGACGATGTCGGTGAGCACCGTCCCGGCCTCGATCGACTCCAACTGGAATGGGTCTCCCACCAGTACCACCGAGGCGTCGTCGCGGACCGCTGCCAGCAGCTTGGCGGCCATGGGCAACGAGACCATCGACATCTCGTCGACCACGACCACGTCGTGGGGCAGCCGGTGCCCGGCGTCGTGGACGAACTGCCCCCGCCCGGGCCGCCACCCGAGCAGCCGGTGGATGGTGGATGGGGTGACGGCCGTGACCCTCCCGCGGATGTCCGGGTCGGGGATGGAGGTCGCCACCGCCGCGATCGCCTCACCGAGGCGTGCCGCCGCCTTGCCCGTCGGCGCACACAGCGCCACCGACACCGACTCGTTCTCGACGGTCAGCGCAGACAGGATGGCGCCAACCGTGTGGGTCTTGCCGGTGCCGGGTCCACCGGCGATCACGGCGAAGCGGCGGGTGAGGGCGGTCTCGGCGGCGCGGCGCTGGCGGTTCTCCCCACCCGGGCCGGGAATCAGCGTCTCCAGCATGGCGGCCATCTTCTGTGTGATCGCACCGGCGGGTTGGGCGCAGCGGCCCAGGATCATCGCCGCCACCTGCTGTTCGTAGCGGAAGTACCGCTCCAGGTAGAGCCGACCGTCGACCAGCACCAGCGGGTGATCGCCGCTTCCATCGCCGACCAGCACACTGGCGGCCAGCCGGTCGTGCCAGGCGTCGGGGTCCGGCCACGGCAGCGCCTCGATCGACTCGAGATCCTGTCCGTCGACCACCACCGCCTGACGGATGGTGTCGAGGCGAATGCACACATGCCCAAAGCGGGTGCCGCGCACCGCCAGCGCGGCAGCCAGCTGCACCGTCTGGTCGGGTTCGGCCAACAGCCGGCCGATCGACATGGCCGCCGCCACGTCGAGCGGGTCGACGACGCCGGCGTCGTTGAACCCGGCGAGCAGCCCTGAGGCCCCAACCACGGTGGAACGGTTCGAGGCGGCGAGGACGAATCTCGGATCCGCCGTCATGTCCCGTCTCCCCGGAAGAGCTCGCTGAGCGCCACGATCATGGCGGGTGGTGGCGTCCACACGTTCACTCCCTGGCGGACGTCGTCGACCACCGGGGTGTCGGGGCCGATGGCGCCCCGTAGGAACAGATAGATCGACCCGCCCAGATTGACGGCCGGGTCGTAACCGGGCAGCCGCCAGCTCAGGTATCGGTGGAGGGCAACCTGGTAAAAGGTGGACTGGAGCACATAGTTGCCTTCGATCATGGCGTGGGACAGGGCGGCTGCCCCGTAGTCGGGAAGGGCGTTGGACTTGTAGTCCATCACCACCCAGCGGCCGTCGGCCAGAGCCAGGGTCAGGTCGATGGCACCGGTCAGGAACCCCCGGAAGCTCTGGCCGTCGAGTTCCAGCAGCCGATCGGCGTAGAACCCGAACGGGTCGCCCACCGGCAGATGCGAGCGCATCACGACGCCCACGTCGGCCAGCGACACGGTGGCGGGAACCGGCAGCTCGAACACCAGCTCCTTGAGCACCCTGCCCACCCCGGCCAGTGCGGGATCGGAGTCGAACGGACCGAGCGGCGTGGTGATCGCTCCGACCATCCCGGCGACGAACGCCTCAGGGTCGAACTCCCAGCCGGAGCGTTGCATGGTGGGCGTGAGCACCGTTCGCAGCGACACCTCCAGATCCGGATCGTCGAAGGAGACCGACTCGAAGATCTCGTGCACCAGGGTCCCGAACCGTGCGCCCTTGGGCAGGTCGGCCATCGGCAGGTCGGCAGGCGGCAACGTGTCGACATCGTCACCGATCTCGTCGTCGGTTTTGAGCTCGGCGACCTCGTCGGCGATCGGGTGGTCGGGCGAGAGCGACGAGAACGAGGCCCGGCGCCACACGTGATCGAGCGGCCGGTCGAAGATGGCGGCGGCGATCGTGGCCTCGGTCCGGGAACCGCCGCCGTAGCGACGGACCTCCGGCAGGGCGGTGACAGCGGGCGCGACCACCACCCCGGGGCGGGCGCTGCGAGCGGCCTCCTTCCACGACTGGCGGGCGAGCAGCATGCCGAGGGTGCTGGTGGGGGCATCCTCGATGTGTTTGACCCACCACACCACCAGATGGTGGCGGGCCCGGGTGAGCGCCACATAGAGCAGACGGCTCTCCTCGGCCCGTTCCTCCCGACGGGCGGCGGCCGCGTTGTCATCGAACCCGGCCCAGCCGTCCTTGCCGGCGACGTCGACCACCCGTCCCCCACCGGAGCGATCGTGTCGCACCGGGATGTCGGGGGTCCGGTCCCACACGTCCCAGCCGTAGGGCACCAGGACCACCGGCCACTCGAGTCCTTTGGAGGCGTGGACGGTGAGGACCTGCACCGCCTCGGCGTCGGTTTCGAGACGACGCTGCCGGGCTTCGGGTTCTTCGGCGAAGTCCTTCTCGCGCTGGTTCGACTCGCGGATGGCGTCCTCCAGCCAGGCCACCAGCGATCCCATTCGTCCGGGACGCCAGGCGGCGTGGAGCTCTTCGGCGATGTGGGTGAGGTCGGTCATCACCCGCTCGCCGTCAGGGCGCAGCAGGACCCGCTCGGTCAGATGGCGAGTCCGGTCGACTTCGGAGATCAACCGGGGCACACCCACGTCGTGGAGGATCCGTTGCAGCGACCGCATCTCCAGTTGCAGCGACACCTCTGCCATGTCGTCGAGGGCGGCCACGTCGGCCAGCTCCATGCCCATCAGCAACGAGGTGGCACCAAGCCGCACCAGGTCCATCCGTTCGGGATGTTCCACGGCCATCAGGAACCGGCGCCACTCCTCGGCCGCCCGCGACACGAACACGGCTCCGCTCCGTCCCGACACCGACGGAACCCGGCGCTTGTCGAGCTCGGCCCTCACCATGTCGACCTGACGCGACGTCCGGCACAGCACGGCGATGTCGGACGGCTGCAGTGCCCGATCCTCGATGACGACACTCGACTCCAACATGTCGACCACCTGGGCGGCGACGTCGGCTGCCACTGCCCTCCGGGTGGGGAACAGCGAGAAGAACTGGGGTCGGTCGGAGCGCTTCTCGACGCCGATGTCGGAGCTGAGCCAACGAAGCGCCATCGCCGCCGGAACCCCGGCAATCCTCGAATCGGTGTGACCGTCGGCCGGGCTCACCGGAACGTAGGCGATGTCGGCGTCGCCGAAGGTCGCTCCCTCGAACAACAGGTCGAGCGCCTCGAGCAGGGGACCATCGCTGCGCCAGTTGGTGTCCAGCTGGCGGCGTTCGGCGCCGCGGGCGGCGTCGAGGTAGGCGTCGATGTCGGCGCCGCGGAACCGGTAGATGGACTGTTTGGGGTCGCCGATCACCACCAGGCGGGCGTGTTCGAAGATGGCCCGGATCACCTGCCACTGCATCGGGTCGGTGTCCTGCGCCTCGTCGACGAGGCCGATCTCGTAGCGGGCGGCCAGTATCCGCCGGGCCTCTTCACCCACCTCCGGGTCGGCCAGCACGTCGACCAGCTCGGCCAGGCCGTCGTCGAAACTCACCTGGCCGGCATGACGCAGGCGGCGGGTCATCTCGTCGCGGATGGCGTGCGCCATCTCGACGCGGGCCTTGGCCCGGCCGCCGGTGTGTTCCGGCGAAGGGACGATGCGGGCGTCGGGTTTGGAGACGACCTCCATCCCGATCCGGGCCACGTCGGACGGGCTGATCCTGTCACGGCCGTCCTCGGCGTTCGCCCAGCGCCCCACCACCAGGTCGGCGGCGGCCACCGCCATGGTGCGGGCATCGAGGGCGGCCGGCTCCAGATCGGTCGGCAGTCTCGATCCGAACCCGAGCACACCCAACAGTCGCTGAGCGAAGCCGTGGATGGTGAAGATCTGTGCTTGGTCGAATCCGCTGAGCGCGGAGGCCACCCGGGCCTCGATCAGCTCGGCCGGAAGCGCCGCCACCAGCACCGACATGTGCTCGTCCGAGCTGTCCGCCTCCCCGGAACGCACAACGTTCAGCGCCTCCACCAGGCGTGAGCGGACGCGCCCGGCCAGCTCGGCGGTGGCGGCCCGGGTGAAGGTGATCACGAGGATCCGTTCGATCGGCACTCCTTCGATAGCCACCAGATGAGCCACGAGGGCGGCGATGGTGTGGGTCTTGCCGGTGCCGGCGCTCGCCTCGATGACGGTGCGGCCCGGCCCGATGGGGCGTGCGGTCAGGTCGATGCTCACGCTCCACGCTCCCTGAACAGGCCCCTGACCGGAGCCCACAGCCGTTCGGCGTGCAGTTCGAAGTCGGTCTCCTCCAACAGCTGCAGCATCGTGTCGAGGTCGCCGAACAGGAGCCGCAGCGACGGGTCACGGTTCTCGCCGTACCCCTTCTTCTCGAATTCGGCCCGGGCGTCGCGGATGGCCTGGCCGCGATTGGTGGCGGCGTGCTGCTGGAACGAACGGCCCGTCTCACACGGCAGCGCCATCGGCCTCCGATGCCCGTCATCGAAGATGGCCACCAGTCGCTCCAACACCACGAGTGCCGCCGTGCCCCGCTCCGAGTCGGTGCCCTCGAACGGGCCGACCGTGGTCTCGTGCAGCCCACGCCCCGACACCCTGCGGGCCAGGATGAGTCCATGCCAGGGTCTCGACGGGTCGAGCACGGTGAGGAAGGCCAGCCGGACCAGCACACCGAGACGATGCGACGCCTTCACCTTCGACGGGGTCACCAGCGGGACATGGGCGGCTTCCGGATCGGCGAGCACGGAACCTTCCACCAGCCGGCCCGCCACCTGCAACTCTCCCCGGAACCAGCGGTGCCGCGGTTGGTGATAGCCGCGTTGCAGCGCCGCCCCCCACAGCTGTTCCACGTCACGGCGGGCGTAGTCGAGCTCACGGGTGGCGAGACTGCCGGGGGGAAGGTTGTCGGCGCCGAGCTCACGGGCGATGAGGGCTTCGAGGTCGTGTCCCACCGCCAGCCCCTCCAGCAGCCGGTCCTTGAGCGCCCAACTCTGCAGACCGGTGAGCGACACCGGGAGGGCGTCGTCGGGAAGGTCGTCGAGAGAGGGGATGCCGAACCCGAGCGACGCCCGCACGAACCCGCGCATCGGGTTCGACAGAAACCACACCAGTTCGTCGATCCGCACCACTTCGGGTGGTTCGGTGCCCACCCACTCGCGAGTCATCGGCAGCGCCAGCTGGTCTCGTCGTTGGACCGCCAATGCTCCCCGCAGCTGGATCGGGTCGAAACCCCACGGACCCTCGACGCCGAGAGTCCCGTCGGTGAACACGTCCTGGCTGAAGCTCTGCAGCGGGTGGCGGGTCTGCAGCTCGGCGACCGGGCGATCGGTCATCACCGCCAGCGTGTCGAGCAACTCGGCGATGGGGACTGCCGGTGGGTATTCGGCGTTGGTGATCTCGTCGCGCCCGGCATAGGTGATGACGAGGTGGTCGCCGGCGGCGATCACGGCGTCGAGCAGCAACTGGCGGTCCTCGCCGCTGCGGTCGTGGTCGCCGATGCCTTCGTGGCCGACGAGGAGGTCGTCGCCATCGGTGCGGGTGCGGCGGGGGAAGCGGTCGTGGTCCATTCCCAGCAGGCACACCACCCGGTACGGGACCGAACGCATGGGAGCGAGTGTGCACACGGTGACGTCACCGGTGCGGAAGTGGAGGGGGCTGGGCCGGTCGTCGGTCCACGCCGCCATCGCCCGTCGGGCCTCGGTCAGGGTGACCGGAGGGTCGACCCCGCCGGTCACGGGGAAGGTCTCGGCCAGCAGCCGTTCCAGCTGGGCCCACTGCCACTCACCCTCGAATCCGGTGTCGGCGAGCATCCGGGTGGCGTCACCGATCGCGGTTGCCCACGCCGACATGGGAAGTGGGCCCGACAGCGTGGCGCGGATGGCGGCGATCCGGTCGACGAGGGCGGCGAGGATGCCGACCGCCCGGGTGTCCTGGCCCTCCACCCCGTCGAGGGGGGACACGTCACCCACCACCCGCACCGGGCTGTCGAGGTAGAACACACCCGCTAGGGCGCGGTCGAGCCCTCGGCGCCAGGTTCGTTCCGACACCCCGCCCACACCCCACCATTGGCGGTGGTCGGTGTCGAGTCCCCAGGCGATGGCGGCGTCGTCGACGATCGAGGTGATGGAGCGGGCAAGGTCCCCGTCGAAACCGAACCGCTGCTGTACCACCGGTCGGGTCACGAGCTCACGCACGGTGGAGGCATCGAGACGCCCGTCGACCAGGTCGAGCACCCCGGCGGCGAACCGCACCAGCGGATTGGTGGCGGCCGGAGACCGGTCGGCGATGCGCACCCGCAGGTCGGGCAGCCCGGCCCCGTCGCCCTGGGGGAATCCGGCTTCCAGCAGTGGCGCGAACGTCGCCAGGTCGGGGGTCATGATCACGATGTCTCGGGGTTCGAGGCCGGGGTCGGACGCCAGGATGTGGAGCACGGCGTCACGCAGCACCTCCACCTGGCGTCGGGCACCGTGACAGACGTGGATCTGGATCGAGCGGTCCGCTTCCACACGTCCGGGTCGGCGGTTGGCACGGATGTCGGCCTGCAACCGGCCGAGCAGCGTGGCCGACTCGGGCAGCGGGGGGGCTTGGCGAACCTCCGGGTCGGCGGCGGCCAGCACCACCTGCAGCTCCCGGCTGTCCCTGCCCCAGGCCGAGAGCAGCGGATGTCGTGCCCGTGTGGCGGCATCCTCCCGGGTGGTGGGCGGGTCGGCGGCGATGTCCGACCACAGGGCGGGCGACGGGTGCAGGACGTGGACCAGCACGTCGGTGGTGGATGCGACGGCTGCCAGCACCGCCAGGTCGAAGGGGTCCGCACCGGTCAATCCGTACACCGAGATCCGTTCGGGAAGCGGCACCGAACCGTCTCGAATCGGGTCGAGGGCAGTTGAGAGCAGCTCGGCCGGAGCCGGAACACCGGTTCGGGTGCGAACGTGGCGCCACAGCAGCGGCTGCCACCGGTGGTGCGCCGAGATGTCCGTGAGGTTGGGACCGACGTCACGCCCGTCGGCCCAGTCGGCGATCATCTCGGGGCGGCGGCGGGCGTAGGCCGAGAACAGCCGTGTGATCTTGGCGGCGGCCGCCATCCGGCTCACCGCCGGAGACGAGAGGTGGCGGCGCAGCAGCGACATCCATGGTTCGTCGAGGTCGTCGTCGATGCAGGCCATGACCACCGTCTGCAGCGAGGCACCCTCCCATGCAGCCAGCGAGGCGCCCAACGCGGGTACCCCATCGACGATCGAACGCACCAGGTCCCGAGGCGAGGGGAACTCGACATGCGCAGAGATCCCGCCGGCGACGGCCGCCAACTCGAGACCGATCCGCTGGGTGAGCCAACGTTCGATACCCCGGGTGGGCACGGCCACGATCTCGGGCGTGAACGGGTCGAGCGGCTCGGCGATCAGCCGCTCACACAGCATCGCCACCAGCGCATCGGGATGGGGTGCGACGTGGATGCGCAAGGTCATGTCGCAAGCCCCCTCGGTTGGTAGGTCATCCGCCGGTCACCGTAGCAACCGCCGCCGACAGATTCCTTGGGTCATCCGGACAGACCTACCACTCCGTATTAGTGATAAATATCACAAAGGGGACGAGGAGGTGATGTTGGCAGATCGACCCACCGCACGGCTCGAGACCGGTCCCGCGTGACCTGAGCTGTCGAAGCGCTCGCACCGCCACGTTGGGGCCGGGGACCCACCCGACCTGACCGAAAGTGAGAACTTCATGGACCTCGTACTGACACCAGGCCAATTCCAGCTGGTGTACAACTCCTTCTCGTTCGTCGTTGCCGCCATGCTGGCAGCCGGACTGTTCTTCATCCTGGGGCGTAACCAGGTATCCGCCCGCCATCGAATGGCGGTGACGTTGTCGACCCTGGTGGTCGGCATCGCCGGGTACCACTATCTGCGAATCTTCGGCAACTGGGCCGACTCGTTCACCGAGAGCGCCGAGGGCTTTGTGCAGACGGCGACGTTCAACGAGGGATACCGCTACGCCGACTGGCTGTTGACGGTGCCGCTGCTTCTCGCCGAACTGGTGCTGCTGCTGCATCTGGCTCGTGATCGGAGCCGGTCGCTCATCACCCGCCTGGGTGTGGCGGCAGCGCTCATGATCGTGCTCGGATATCCGGGCGAGGTCGCAACCGACACCGCCGCCAAGTGGCTGTGGTGGACGGCGGCGATGATCCCGTTCGTGTACATCCTGTGGGTGCTCTACGGAGAGTTCGGCAAGGAGCTCGCCAACATGACGAGCCGGGCCGCCGGCATCATCCGCGGCATGCGGACGCTGCTGCTCGTGACCTGGGCGGTGTACCCCATCGCCTTCCTGGTGCCGCTGCTCGGTCTCGACGCCGGCACGGCCGAGGTCATCCGCCAGGTCGGCTACTCCATCGCCGACGTGGTGGCCAAGCCGGTCTTCGGGCTGATGCTCTTCGCGGCGGCCCGCATCATGACCATGGAAGAAGAGGCGATGCCCAGCATCGAACTCACAACCTCCGACACCTGATCGCGCGACCGCGACGGGTCGGGCCCTCGGCCCGGCCCGTCGCGCCAAGGTCCTGCCGACGGGCGACGATGTGCTCGTCCAACTGGAACTCGTCGAAACCTGCGGAGATTTCGCACCCGGCAGGCCTTCGGTCCATAGAGTCCGAGAGGCGATCGGGAAGGCGAAGTGTCGGTTCAAGAACTTCGGGTCCATGGGGTGTCGGGCACTCCGCCCCGCAACATGCTCTACACCGACCCCGTCGAGCTGGTATCGGCCGACTCGACGGGCGACGTGCGCCGGTACATCCGGACCTACCGGATCACCGGCGACGACGATTTCGGCGTCCACGATTCGGTGAGCGCCTTCCACTGGGGCGGGCTCACGTCCGCCAATCGTCTGACGGCTCTGTGGGTGCTGCTGCTGCCGTTCTCGTTCGCCAACCTCGCCGGCTGGGCTGCCCGCCGACGGACCACCACCACCATCACCTGGGTGCGTCTGTTCGGGTTGTGGCTGACCGGCATCTTCATCAACCTCGCCGTCACCGCCGGGGTCGACGTGTACTGGCACTGGTCGGTGGGCGACGACAACCGGGTGTGGTGGGCGGCGGCGATCTTCCTCGGCATCGGAGTGCTGTGGTGGGTTCTCGTGTCCGAGGCGTCGACCAGGAGTCACTTCGAACGGCTCACCTTCGCCGACCGCCAGCGACTGCTGTGGAGCCCGCACGACACCGCCCTCGACCCACCCTCGGTCAACGCCGCCGAAGCGCCGGCGTGGGAGGACCCGGCGGGATGGGACATCTCCGACGAACGCATGTGGAAGGCGCACTCGATCGTCCACCGACTCCGCCGGTTGCACTTCGGCTTCGGCTATCTGATGCTGGCGTTCGCAGCGGCCACGGCCAGCGACACCGGATGGGACGTGGGCCTCCCCGCCGACGTGCCCACCATCATCGCCCTCCTGATGCTCATGGCCTCGGCGTGGGCGCTGGTCGAGACCGGCACCACCTCCGAACCGGGCAGGGTCGTGCGCTGGTTGACCGTGTGGCACCCGATCGTCGGTGCCGCCGCCGCCGGACTCGGCGTCCTGACGTTCCTTCTGGGAGGGGTGGAGGACGACCGGCATTGGCCCCACATCCATGACACGTCGGCCATGATCGTCGTGATCGCAGCAGTGGTGGCGGTGGTCGCCTGGTTCGCCGGTGGAGGCATCACCGC
This sequence comes from uncultured bacterium, assembly GCA_963825585.1. Lineage (GTDB taxonomy): Bacteria > Actinomycetota > Acidimicrobiia > Spongiisociales > ZC4RG35 > JAOUGY01. Next base: position 40,207 of record CAWGTX010000005.1, on the reverse strand, counting down.
TGGGGCGGCCACGCTCGCCGTCCTGTTCGGTCTCATCTTCGGCGCCGGTGTCATCCTCGCCCTCGCCGACTACCTGGGCCTGGCCGGCTACCGGGTGGGCGGCGTCAACTGGGTGGCTGCAGGCGTGCTGGTGTGGATGCTGGCGGTGATGCTGATCGTGGGCATCACCCTCGTCGTGAATACCCGGCAACGGCCCGCCAAGGCGATGTGGTATTTGATCCACGCCACCACCGGTGGGCTCCGCAAGCTGTTCTCCGCCATGCCGGCGCTCGCCATCATCACTGCCGGTTACATCCTCTCCGAACGTTGCGCACCTGCGGGTGACCTGTTCGAGGCGTGCATCCAGGAAGGAAACCTGCCCGACCGGCTGCCTGCCTCCGCAACCGGTCTGGTGACGTGGTTGTTCGTGTTGGCGGCGGGCGTCCTGGTGGTGTTCTTCCTCCGAACCGGCTCGAAGGTCCCGGCCGCAGCAGTGGTCGTCGCCGTGGCAGTGATCCTGGTCCTTCGACCCACGCTCACCGTGATGGGTGTGTCGTTCTCGTTCTCCGACATCGAGGCGACGGCACTCACCTTCGCGGTGGCTCTCCCCAGCCTGCTCATCGCCCGACGACTCTCGGTGGGGATCATGCCCGGCGGGGCGGAGTCGCGGCGGGGCACCGGTGTGATCTGGGACGTGGTGATGTTCTGGCCCCGCTGGTTCCATCCCCTCGCCCCACCCGCCTACGGCCCCCACGCCGTCACCAGTCTTCGCGACGAGATCGAGACCCGGGCCGGGCTGGCTCCACGGGCCCGGCGCAAGCCGCTGATCGTGGCGTGCCACAGCCAGGGGACGATCATCTCGCTGGTGGCGATGGCCCTCGTCGGCGGAGCCCGGCGAACCAACCAGACCCGGTTCGGTCTCGACCGGCCCGAGCGGCTCACCAAGCTGGGAATGCTCACCTACGGCTCGCCGATCGGCCACCTCTACGGCACCTACTTCCCGTCGGCCGGTTTCACGCATCTGGCCGCCGCCGTCGCCGAAGGGCTCGACGCCTACCGCGGCGACGGCACGGGCCGATGGGTCAACCTCCACCGGGCCACCGACCCGATCGGCGGACCGGTGCTGCCCGAGATCGACGTGGAGGTTCCCGACCCCGAGACACCGCCCACCGACGGGAAACCGGCCTGGCAGCTGCACTCCCGGTACGAGCCGTCAGCCCTGTTCCGGACCGAGCGGAGTCGGATCGACACCCTGGTGAACCGATGATCCCGCTCCCCTATCCCCCGCCATCGGGATTCGACGGGTTCGTCTTCGAGTCACCCGTCGACGTCCCGGGCGTGCGATCGCAGATCCCGGTGTACGTCACCGGTCCGGAGTCGCAACCGGCAGTGATCGTCTTCCACGAAGCCGGGGGCATGTCACCCAGCTGCGTCGACCTCGCTCGAGACCTGGCGGCCGACGGGGGCTTCCGTGTCTTCCTCCCGCTGCTGTTCGGCAAGCCCAACCAGGAGCGACGATCCGGTATGGACGTCCGGGGCGTGTTCTGTGTCCGGCGCGAAGATCAAATTGCTGGCCACTGACGCCACCAGCCCCATCACCGGCATGCTCCGCCACCTGGTGGTCGACGTCGCCGAGCGCACCGGCCATCCCAAGGTGGGGGTGATCGGGATGTGTCTCACCGGCAACCTGGTATTCGCTCTGATGGCCGAGTCGAACGTTCACGCCGCCGTGACGAGTCAACCGGCGGTGCCGATCGTGACCCCGATTCGCTGGCTGTCGTGGATGAGCCGGCGGCACCGCAAGTCGGCCCTGGGTGTTTCCGACGCCGACCTGGCCTCGGCGGTCCGGTCTGGAACTCCGCTGCTGGCCCTCCGGTTCGAAGGAGACGTGATGTGCCCGGTCGAACGGTTCGAGACGCTCGCCGACAGCTTCGAAGGTCGGGACCTGCTCAGCATCGACCATCTCCCCGGTGACGCCCACTCGGTACTCACGGTGGACCGAACCCCCGAGAACGACCGCGTGCCCAAGGTCCGGGAGTTCCTGGCTCGGCATCTGGCGGACTGACCCCGGTCCGCATCACCGTTCCAGGGCGTGGCCGATCCTCGGCCAGCGCCAGCTCGACGTCGTCGGCGGTGGTCTGGAAGCTGGTCACGAGCCGGATCACACCCGGATCGATCCGATAGAACAGCAGATTCGACGCTTCGAGGCGGTCGATCACCGACTCCGGGAGCTCTCACGAACACCATGTTGGCGTCGACCCGGTTCACCAGCTCGACGTCCGAGTTCGGTGAGACCCCGCGACAACCCGGCCATGCTCCGGTTGGAGTTGCCGGCGAGCCGCAGCCACAGATCGTCGGTCAGGTAGGCGATCAGCTGGGCCGACTGGAACCGCATCTTCGAGGCGACGTGGCCGGCCCGCTTGGTGCGGTACACGAGCTGCTCGCTGACGGCCGGGTCGAAGCTGACGATGGCGTCGGTGCTGAGCCCGCCGTTCTTGATGGCGCCGAGGGAGAACACGTCGACCCCGGCCCGCCAGGTGAGATCGGCGGGGGCACCGCCCGACGGCCGCGACGGCGTTGGCGATACGGGCGCCGTCGATGTGGACCTTCAGACCCCGTTGCTTGGCGATCGACGCCAGCTCGGCGACCGTTCGGGCGGGCGTGATGGTGCCGAAGTCACTGGGGATGGTGAACGACAGCACCGACGGTTGGGAGTGGTGCGGGTCACCCCATCCCACCGATTCGAGAGCGGCGGTCAGCGAGTCGGGGGATACGGTGAAGTCGGGACCGGTGAGCCCGTGCATCACCGCCCCGCCCGAGAACATCGAGGTCGCTCCCGCTTCGTTGACGATGATGTGGGCGGTCTCGTGACACAGCACCGCACCCCACGGTGGTGTCATCGCCGACAAGGCCAGCGAGTTGGCGGCGGTGCCGGTGGACACCGGGAACACCTCGGCGGTGGGATGTTCGAACACGTCCCGGACCACTTCGGTGAGTCGGGCGGTGACATCGTCGCCACCGTAGGCGAGGGCCGACCCTTCGTTGGCGTCGACAGTCGCCGCCAGGATCTCCGGGGCGCACCTGCGGCGTTGTCGCTTCGCAATTCGATCGGGTCGTCCGTTGTCCACGCCACACCTCTCCGTTCGGGGCGCCGCCATCCTGAGATGACGAGCGCAGTCCGTCAAGACGGCGGGGCGCTCGAACGAGGCGACGGATCGATCGAGGGGTGTGCCCGAACCCCTGCGAACCGAGGGCCAGGACTGACCGTGGTGGTCGGCGTGAACCCAGGGTTCGGCCCTGGGTTCACTCCTGCTTGGTCTTCCCGACGGCCTTCTGGGCCTTCTTCCACTCCCGGACGTGGGCGAGGGAGTCGGGCCCGTCGATGTCGGCGGCGGATCGGGGGGTGGCTGTCGGCGAAGGGACCGGCGGCGTGCTCCCATCCGGGTGGCGCCACACCGAACCGCTTGGCCAGCATGGCCACGAAGATCATCGTCTTCTCGGCGCCGAAGCCGGGGAGCGCTGCCAGCCTCGACGACAGCTCGTCGCCCGATGTCACATCGGCCCACACGTTCGATCCGTGCCCGTCGTAGTCCTCGACCAGCTGCTCGCACATGGCGTGGATACGTCGTCCGATGGCGGCCGGGTAGCGGTGGATGGCGGGCTTGGCGCAGCACACCGCCACGAAGTCCTCCACATCCATGGCGGCGATCCGGCCGGCGTCGAGACCGCCCAGTCGATCGGCGAGCGTGGCCGGCGCCCGGAACGCCCACTCCATCGGCACCTGCTGATCGGCCAGCATGCCGATGAGCAAGGCGGTGCCGTCGTGGTCGAGCAGTTGGTCGGCCTCGGCGTTGCCGGTGATGCGCAAGGTTCCCACCGTCCCGACGATACCGGTCGGGACAAATCCGCCGGCATGCAACGGCTGCGGCTGGCACAGTGGCCCGATGCCATCAGCACCACCCACCACTGCCGGCGAGCTGGAGACGCTCACCACCTTCCTCGACTACTACCGCGAGGTCATGATCGGAAAGGTGGCCGGGGTCGACGCCGCCGGCCTGCGGGCGACACCGGTGCCCTCGGGCACCTGTCTCGGGGGACTGCTCAAGCATCTCGCCTACGTGGAACGGTGGTGGTTCCAGGCCGTCTACGCCGGACGCCAGGTCGACTTCCCCTGGTCGAAGGAGAACCCCGACGCCGACTTCGTGCTCGACGACCACGACGACGCCGACTCCCTCATCGCCCTCTACCGGGCCGAGATCGACGAGGCCCGCCGGGTGGTGGCAGCCGACCCCGACCTCGACCGGGTGGTCGACTCCGGACGACGCCAGGTGTCGCTTCGCTGGATCCTCGTCCACATGATCGAAGAAGTTGCCCGACACGCCGGCCATGCCGACATCCTGCGCGAGCAGTACGACGGGGCGGTGGGCGACTGAGATCTCGCTCGACCTGACGCCACCTTTGTCGTCAGGCGCGGATCGGCTTGACCGTCAGCGACGCCAGTGCCACGGCCACGGGGATGAGGGCGTAGAGCAGCGCGGCTCGGCGGTAGTCACCGGTGGCGTCGCGGGCCACCGAGAACGCCACCGGTCCCACTGCGGTGGAGGCGACGCCTACGAAGGTGGCCACACCCTGGATCGAGCCGATGTTGGTGACGCCGAACCACCGGGGCATCAAGGTGGCCGACACCGTCCGCGACGCTCCGCCGGTGGCCCCGAGCAGCACCGCGTACAGCACCACCAGCGGGCCTGGCACGAGGATCGACGCCAGCACCAGGCTGGTTGCAAGGAGCGCCATCGACATCGGCAGCAGGCTGCGCACGGTGAGCCGGTCGCTCACCACTCCGAACAGCACTCCCGCCACGCCGGTGCCCACCGTTTGGGGAAGGAACATGGCGGCGGCGGCCGTCGGGGTGAGTCCGGCGTCGCCCAGCAGCGAGATCTGGTGGAAGTTGAGGGCGGTCGAAAGCATCCCCACCGCCGCCGACGCCGACACGAGCACCCAGAACCGCCAGGTTCGCAGCGCCTCGCTCCTGGTTGACGCTACCCGTGCGGGGGAATCCCCGGGGTTGGCCTCGAGCCGGACGCCGTCGGGGACCTGGCCGATGTCGGCGGGCCGGTCGATCATCCCGAAGCGGGCGATGGGCACCACCGTCAGCCAGATGGCCAGCCCGGCCACGATCCAGGCGGCCCTCCAGCCCACCCCCTCGATCACGAAGCTGAGCCCGATCGGGACCAGCGCCATCAGCATCCCCAACCCGGTGCTGTAGATGCCGAGCACCGTGCCGCGCCGTTTCTCGAACCACAGGGTGACGGCCACTGTCGAGGCCAGCGTGAGCGAGCCCTGCCCCAACCCACGGATCAGAACGAACCCGAGCGCAAGTGTGACGAAACCGGTCACACCCGACATGGCCATGAGAGCGGCGCCGAACCCCAACCCGATCACGGTCATGGCCTTGCGCACGCCGGACACGTCGATCATGCGGCCCGCCACCGGCATGGCCAGCGCGGCGGTGATGGTGCCCACCAGGTACGCCAGCGACACCTGTGAGCGGGTGAGGCCGAGATCGGCGATGAGCCAGTCGACGAACACGCTCACGCCGATGGTCTGCCCGGGCCCGGTCAGAGCCCCGGTGAAGGTGGCGAGTACCAGGATGCGCCATCCGGCGAACCGGCGCGTCGAACTGTGGTCGGCGACAGGGGTGGTCACGGCTGCGAGCGTAGGGCAGCCTCCCGACGGTCCGCTATTCGTCGCCGTCGTCGGCGGACTGGGCTCCCGTGGCCGCGTCGATCAGGAGGCGTTTGGTCTCCTCTCGCCACTCGGACGAGTCGGCGTGGCCATGGTCTGCGAGCTGCAGGTAGGCGAACAGCTCGGGTTGGGTGCCCTCCAGGTCACACACCAGCGTGCGGTCCGGTCCGGCGAGCATGATCGTGTTGGGTGGGTCCCAGATGATGGGCACCATCCCGTGAGCCCCGAGTCGATGAGGTCGATCGAGCCTTCGATCCGCATGTCGGGGCCCCACCCGACCACCCGCTCGCCCCCGACCACGAGTTCGATGGATGCCTCGGCACCGAGCCAAGGAAGCCAACCCCTCGGCGGTGGTGAGCAGGTTCCACACCTCGTCGAGCGACGCTCCGATCCGCGTTTCGTGGTTGTTCGGACGTAGCTCGCTCACGATGGATCCCCCTTCTGGTCGGGTAGTGCCATGACGGCAAATCGGAAGGGGAGAGACGTGGTACCGGGTCGGTCGTAGCGCGCCAGCACATCGGCCATCGCCTCGACGAGTCCGGTGAGAGCCGAGAGGCTGTCGACGTGAACGACGGTATCGAGCATCACCGCCGCCACCCGTTCACCTGCCGTGCCGGCGGCATCGGCAACATGGACGGCTCGCCCGATCATGTCAGAGGCGGCGGCGATGACGCCCCCCAATCCCACCCGGTCACGCCGGTCGAGCGAGCCGAACAGCGCCGGATCGACCACCAGCACATCGTGGGAGCGCCGCACGATCCGCTCCACCAGACCCCGGCGCGGCCGCTCCTCGACCAACTCGACCAATCCTGCCGATTCCAAGGCCCGCAGGTGATAGTTGACGACCTGGCGCGTCTGTCCCATTCGCACCGCCAGACCGGTGGCTGAGTCGGGCTCGCCCAGAAGCGACAGGATCTCCACCCTGAGCGGGTGGAGCGCATGTGCCACCCCCTGCGGCGTGTCGAGCATGGAGATCGTGGCCATGGCGGCCTAGAAGAACTGGTCGATGAGGATCTGGTTGCCGTCCGGGTCGACCAGGGTGATGTGTGCGGGTCCGGATGCGGCCTCGGGGTCGGTGCCCTGAGCGAGCTGCACACCCTGATCCGCGAGGTGCTTCTCGATGCGGCGGACGTCGGTGTAGTTCTCGATCATCTCCATCCGACCCGTCAGACCGGGATTGAAGGTGAGGATGTTGCCTTCGAACATTCCTTTGAAGATGCCGATCATCGCCTCGCCGTTCTTGAGGATGAGGTACCCGTGATCGGGGTCCCCACCGGACACCACGAACCCGAGCTTCTCGTAGAAGGCCCGACTGGCAGCCAGGTCGGCCACGTTGAGCGAGACGGAGAACGCCCCCAACTCGAGTGTTCCCGGGAGCGACGAATCGGCTCGTACGATCTTCGGCATCGACTCTTCCACACCTGCCTCCTTGTCGAGTAGGGGGAAGATACGATTTGACAGATGAGTTCGTCAATAGGTGATTCGCGTGAGTGCCTCGTGAGGCTTGGCGGAGGGAGTGAGCGGGAGAGGAGTCCGTCTGCCTCTACGAGCGAGGAGCCAGATGCGAGGAGCGAGGGCGGAATCAGCCCCGCAGCATCTCGCGGCGGCCGGCCAGTCCGATGGTGGTCACGATCAGCACCGCGACGTAGGCCACGATGTAGAGCACCTGCAGCGGATGGTTCGGGATGTCGAACACGTTCCAGAACACAGGAATCGCCACGGTGATGGGAACCACCAGACCCATTCCCGCCAACCCGAAACACAAGGTGGGTCGTACCACCCGAACCGGCAACAGCGCCAGCGCACTTGCGCCGAGTGCCAGATAGAACGCCCCGAACGCCCGCAACGTGAATGGACTCAACTCCTCGGGGAACACACGGCCTTCCAGCCCGATCGGTGGAGCCGCCAACGCCACCGCCGCCAGGAAGATCACGAACAGGGCAAAGACGGCGACAAACGCCCTCCCCCACCGCGGTGCCGGCTCGTCGAGCAGGTCGGGAGCGGGATGGGCCTGCACCATGTCGACCGTCGCCGCCACCCCGGCTACCACCGTCAACACGAGCACGGCGACGTACGGCCAGGTGAGCGGCTGATCGGTCACCAACCGGTCCCTGAACCACACCAGCACCCCGACCTGTCCGACCCCGAACGCCAGGAGATACACCACGATCGCCCGCACCAGTGTCCACCGGCGGAGCCGGGCGGCCACCAACGCCACCCAGGCGTTGCCCAGACACCAGGCCCCGATCGTCATCGCCACGAACGGCGTCACCGCCCACGGGAAGCGTTCCGCCCAGTAGGTCGGCGCGAAGAACCATGGTGCCCCCACCACCACATAGAGCAGTGCCATGACACGGAAGAGGGTGCGGACTCGGACGGACATCCCGGTCATCGGTTCTCGAAACGGATCGGCGCCATGCCGTTCACGGGCGGCAACCGATCACACGGACGCTCTCATGTTGACGATGCTATTCAGGCCGAGCCACTGATTGGCCCTCTTCAGCCCGGAATCCCGGAGAATCTGGCGAGAACCGGGATCATCGGGCCGCATGTCGCGCCAACTGGCCGCGGACCGCACGCCGTTGGGCCGTTTCCTCCCCCGGGGGGGAGGAACAAGAAGGCAGGTGGCCCTCCGCTCCCTCCCCGGTCGCCGTTCTAGACGGGGGTTCCGGTCAGGTCGAGGAGGCGGGTGAACCGCTTGCGGGCGAAGGCGAGGGCGATGAGGGTCACCACGTAGGGAAGTGCGTCGGTCACCTGCACGGGGAGGCCGTTGCCCTGGAGGCGGAAGCCGAGGGCTTCGGCGACACCGAAGAGCAGGCAGGCGCCGAGGACACCCACCGGGTGGGCACGGCCGAGGAGCACGGCCACCACAGCGATCCAGCCGCGACCCGACGACATGTTCTCGGCGAACTGGACCACGTTGCCGAGGGCGAGTTGAGCTCCCGCCAGGCCGGCCATGACCCCCGAGAACATGACGGCGCCGTACTTGTAGCGGGTGGGGCTGACACCGAGGGTCTCGGCGGCGAGCGGGCGTTCACCTACCCCACGCAGGCGGAGTCCGATCGGGGTGCGGAACAGGAACACCCACAAGGCCGGGACCGCCAGCATGGTGAGGTAGCCGGGGACACTCAGGTTGAAGAGGGCGGGGCCGATGAGGGGGATGTCGACCAGACCGGGGATTGGGATCTTCTCCAGGCCGGTGATGCGGGGATCCTGGAACACCCCGCGCACGCCGAAGATCTGGGGAAGCAGGAAGCTGGTCAGCCCGAGCGCCAACAGGTTGATGGCAACACCGAGCACGATCGGGTCGCCTTTCCGGGTGATGGTCCCGAACGCCAGCACCAGCGAAATGAGGACCCCGGCGACGATGCCGAACACGATGCCGAGCAGTGCGGACTCTCCGGCATAGGAGCCGGCCACGGCCGCGAAGGCTCCGGCCAACATCATCCCCTCGAGCGAGATCTGGAACACACCCGCCCGCTCGCAGATCATGCCGCCGAGGGCGGCCAGCAACACGGGGACGAGTGCCCGCACCACCGACTCCATGAGTGCCCCGTCGAAGAGTTGATCGAACATCAGACCTCCCCGACCGTGGCGGCTTCGGTGTCGGCCACCGTTGGCTCGGGACTCTTCCGGCGTTTGAAACCGATCCGGGAGGCCAGCGCCACGATCACGATCGCCTGGATCACCTGGCTGATCTGCTCGGAGACGTTGGCGTTGCGCTGCATGGCGGAACCACCCACCTGGAGGGCGGCGAAGAACGTCCCTGCGGCCAGAATCCCCCAGGGCTGGAACCGGGCGAGCAGGGCGACGAGCAGACCCGACCAGGCGAACCCGGTGCGAACCAGGTCGCCGTCGAGGAAACGCCCGACGTCGCCGACGATGAGATGTGATCCGATCACCCCGGCGATGGCACCGGTGGCGCCCATCGTCCAGATCATCTGGCGGGCGGTGCTGACGCCGCCGTAGCGGGCGAAGCGTCCGTTGAGTCCGGCGATCTCGGTTTCGTACCCGCCCACTGTCCGGGTGTTGAAGATCCACACCGCCGCCACCGCAACGAGCACACCGATCAGGGTGACACTCACCTCCCCGGGCAGGTCGGGGATGCGGGCCGTGGCGGGCACTTCCACGGTGGAGGCGGAGGTCACGGTCGGGTCGGCGAACGGGAATCGCACCAGATAGCTGGTGATGGCCCGAGCGGGATAGTTGAGGAGCAGACTCGAGATCAGCACCGGCAGTTGCAGTGTGTTCTGGAGGATCGCCGGGATCACCCCCCACGCCATCCCCACCGCCGCTCCGGCCAGCATCGCCAGAGGGATCACCACGATGCCGGGGCCGGGCAGGTAGATGGCGAGGAGCGTCCCGGCCAGGCCCCCCATCACCAGCGAACCCTCGGCCCCCAGGTTGATGATGCCGGCCCGGAACGAGATCGAGACGGCCAGGGCGAGCCCGACGATGGGGATCATACGAGCCAGCAGGCCCCGCACCCCGAACCCGTCGGTGACACCGTTGAACATCTCGCCGAAGGCGAGCAACGGGCTGACGCCGGTGGCGGCGATGATGGCGGCGGCCACGGCGAAGGCGATCACCACCGATACGAGCACGGGAGATCCGAAGAATCGGTACATCCGATCAACCATGTCCGGCTCCCGTCATCATGAGACCGAGTTCGGACTCGGCGGTGGCCGGATCGACCTCGGCGACGATCCTCCCCTCGTACATCACGAGGATCCTGGTGGCGAGCGCCTTGATCTCCCACAGCTCGGCGGAGACCAGCAGAACGGCGCCGCCGGCGTCACGGAAGTCGACCAGGCGGCTGTGGATGAATTCGATGGCGCCCACGTCGACGCCACGGGTGGGTTGTTCGGCGATCAGCAGGCGGCCCTCGGGATGGCTCATCTCGCGAGCAACCACGACCTTCTGCAGGTTGCCTCCCGACAGGGTCGCAACCGGGGTGTCGATCGACGGCGCCTTGACCCCGAAACGTTCGACCAGTTGCTCGGCATGGCTGCGGACCGCTGAGCGGTCGATCCACCCGCGCCGCGAGAACCGACGTTGGAAACCCATGAGCAGGTTGCGGGAGATCGACGACGGCGCCGCCGTCCCCACCCGGTGCCGGTCCTCGGGGATGTAGGCCATTCCGGCCGCCCGGCGGTCGGCGACCGAGGCCGTATGCACTGCCGAACCACTGACCCGAAGTGTGCCACCGACGACCGGGCGTAGTCCTGCGATCGCCTCGATCAGCTCGGACTGGCCGTTGCCGGCCACACCGGCGATACCGACGATCTCACCTGCGTGCACCTGGAAGGAAACACCCGACACCGCCTCGAGCCCGTGCTCGCCGGCGACGGTGAGCGCCTGCACCTCGAGCACCACCCCGCCGGGCGACCCCATGCCGTGGGGGCGTTCCAGGTCGACGTCGCGGCCGGTCATGTGGTGTGAAATCTCGGCGGGGGTTGTATCGGCGGTGACCAGGTCGGCCACCACCCGACCGTTGCGGAGCACGGTGACCCGGTCCGAGACGGCCATCACCTCGTTGAGTTTGTGGGTGATGAACACGATGGTGCGCCCACTGGCGCGCAGCGACCTCATCACATCGAACAGCGTGTCGCGTTCCTGCGGGGTCAGCACTGCGGTGGGCTCGTCGAGGATCAGGACCCGGGCGTCGCGGTAGAGCGCCTTGAGGATCTCGACGCGTTGCAACACGCCCACCGGGAGGTCTTCGACGGTGGCCGACGGGTCGACGGCCAGGCCGTTGGCGGCGGCCAGTTCGGCCACCTTCGCCTCGGCCGCTCGGCGGTCGACCATTCCTCTCCGCTTCGGTTCGGAGCGGAACACGATGTTCTCGGCCACCGTGAGGGTTGGGAACAGTTTGAAGGCCTGGTGCACCATGCCCAGGCCGTGACCGATGGCGTCGAGCGCCGAGCGCAGCTGGACGGGTTCGCCCCGGACGAGGATCTCTCCTTCGTCCGGGGCGACCAGCCCGTACAGGATCGACATGAGCGTCGTCTTGCCGGCTCCGTTCTCGCCCACGACGGCGTGGATCTCACCAGGGCGAACCTGGAGGTCGATCCCGTCGTTGGCGATCACTCCGGGGTACCGCTTGGTGATACCCCGGAGCTCGAGCTCGAGTGTCATCCGTCGATCAGCCGAACAGCGGATCGGGGATGACGAGGGTTCCGTCGATGATCTGCGCGGCGGCGGCCTTCACGGCCTCCACCACTTCGGGATGCTCGGCGATGACACAGCCGGAGTCGGCCAGGTCATCGGACAGCGCCACCACGCCGGTGCCTCCCTCGGCGAGACCGAAGGAGTTCAGGACCTCGGCCTCACCGTCGTCCATGATGTCCATGATGAGGGTCTCGACGACGTTGTCGACCAGCTTCAGGTTGTTGTCGACCACGTAGCCGGGAGCGTCGGGGCACTGGTTCACGTCAACGCCGTACGACAGGAATCCCTGCTCGGTGGCGGCTTCGAACACGCCGCCGTTGCCACCTGCGGTGACGGCGAAGATGTGATCGAGCCCCTGGGCGGCCAGTGCCAGCGCCTGCTCCTTGGAACGGGCCGGATCGCTGAACGGGTTGTCACCACCCACGAACACCTGGGAGTCGGTGATGGCCGGGTCGATCGACTGGGCGCCGAGCGCGAAGCTGTCCGAATACCGGTGGAGGAACGGGATGTCGAGTGCCACCACCGAGCCGACCTGCTTCGCCTCCGACAGCGAACCGGCCATGATGCCCAACAGGTAGGCGCCCTCCTGCTCGCGGAACACGCCGCACGACAGGTTGGAGGGCGCTTCCTCTGGGCAGGCGTCGATGAGGATGAACCGCTGGTCGGGGTTGGCCTCTGCTGCCGCCTTGGCCGAATCGGTGAACTCGAAGGTGGTCAGCACGATCACGTCGGGCGCCTCGGCAACGGCCGCGTCCAGGTTGGTCTGGCGGCTGTTGAGGTCGGTCGACTCGAACGTCTTCGACGTGCCCCCGAGCGTGGCGGCCGCCCGATCGGTTCCGATCTGACCCAGCTCGAGGAACTTGTTCACACCGATCGGGTTGGGGGTGATGTAGATGAAGCTCGGTGCTTCGCCCGACGGCGCCGCCGCCGTGGTCTCGGTGGTCTCACCGGCCGCGGTGGTCTCGGTGGTCTCACCGGCCGCGGTTGTCTCGGTGGTCTCACCGGCCGCGGTTGTCTCGGCGCTGTCGTCGGTGCCGCCACAGGCAGCCAGCACGAGCGCCAGCGCCGTGAGGGTCATGACCGGTCTCTTCAGTCGCATGGATGTCTCCTTGTCATGGTTGGTTGCGTCATTCGACCGGCCGCCGAAGCGGACCCATCGAAACCTGGTGCAGCGTCTCGCCCTTGTCGAGACGCACGACCCGCCGATCGGTGACGATGGCGGTGATGAACCCGGCGGGTGTGACGTCGAAGGCGGGGTTGATGGCGTCGATACCGTCGGGGGTGATGCGTTGACCCCCCACGGAGGCGACCTCGGTGGGACCGCGGTCTTCGATCTCGATGTCGTCGCCGGTGGCGGTGTCGACGTCGACGGTGGACTCGGGCGCCACGATCAGGAACGGCACGCCGGCGTGGCGGGCGGCCAACGCCAGGCTGAAGGTCCCGATCTTGTTGGCGGTGTCGCCGTTGGCGGCGATGCGGTCGGCGCCGGCCAGCACCACGTCGGCCCCACCCCGCGAGAGGAGGAACGGTCCGGCCGAGTCGACGATCAACCGGAACGGGGCGCCCATCTGTTGCAGCTCCCAGGTGGTGAGTCGACCGCCCTGCAGCAGAGGGCGGGTCTCGAGCGGCAGAGCCTCGGCCAGCCGGCCGCGTTCGAACAGGGTCTGGATGACGGCGAGGGCGGTGCCGCGCTCGACGGTGGCGAGCCCGCCGGTGTTGCAGATGGTCATGGTGCGGAACGAGGAGGCGTCGACCAGCGCTTCGATCAGATCGGCGCCGTACTCACCCATCGAGATCGAGGCGGCCAGTTCCTCATCGCGGATCGCCAGCGCCTCGGCCAGCACCCGGTCGAACCCGGCCGGTGCCAACGCCACCACCCGGTCCACCATGCGGGCCAGGTTCACGGCGGTGGGACGTGCGTTGCGCAGCGAGGTGACGGCGGCGTCGAGCTCTGGGCCCGGAGCGTGATTGCGGACGGCGATCGCCACTCCGAATGCTCCGGCCACCCCGATCGCCGGAGCACCACGCACCGCCAACCGTTTGATGCAGTCCACCAGGGTCGGGACGTCGTTCACCGACAGTCGCACCAGCTCACCCGGGAGCAAGGTCTGATCGACCAGCTCGAGCGCACCGTCAACCCAGTCGATCGAACGCAAGCAGCACCTCTGGAGGAGAGTTGTCAGACAAGTGTAGACAGCGAGGAGGAAGCAGAGAGCGCAGAGCGCAGAAGGTACAACGTAGGAGCGTAGACGTTCGAGTACGACCTCGTGACCCAGTCCGATCCGAGTCGCGGCCCTGCGAACCGACCCCCCCAAACCGATCCCGGAACCGCCTGCGGCAGCATCGACCCGGCTACTCCCCCACGATCGCAGCTCGCCCGAGTTCGGGCGTTCGACTCGAGCTCTGCGTTCTGCCTATCGGTTCCTGACCAGTCCGAACTGGAAGCGGCCGTCGATGAACGCGGTCTTGGCGTAGGCGACGGGGCGGCCGTCGCGGTCGTGGTGGATCTGGGTGAGGACCAGGTAGCTGGCGTCGTCGGGGCGGTCGCCCCAGCCGATGTGGGGGCCGTGGGCGGCGCCGAGTTGGGTGACGGCTGTCTCGGCGCGGACGTCGTGGCGCTCCATCATCTCGAACAGGGAACCCTGCACCTCGGTGGGGTCGAGGTCGCCGCCGAAGATCCACAGCGGGATCACGTCCCACGAGAAGGCGACCAGCTCGCCGTCGGCGGTGAGGGAACGTTCGGTGGCGAGCACCCGGTCGCCGTCGGCCAGATCGAGCCAGCCGCGTTCGTCGGGGTCAGCGGTGCGCACCTCGAGCGACCGGTACGCCATCCCCGGTTCCATGCCGTGCGAGCGGATCGTCTCCGACATCGAGTCGAGTCGGCGGATATCGGCCCGCACGCCCGTCTCTCCGGGGGTGACCACCGAGCCAAGCCCACGTCTGACGTGGATGAGCCCGCGGCTCTCGAGGTCCTGGAGGGCGGTGCGGATGGTGGCACGCGACACCCCGTACTCCTCCACCAGTCGCAGCTCTCCGGGCAGTCGGTCACCCGCCTCGAAGTCACCGCGGCGGATGCGGTGCCGGAGGTCGTCGGCGACCTGTTGGGTGAGGGTGAGGGCGGGGCGCGTTCGACAACCGCGGTCGGCTCCCGGGTAGCTTGTCTGACAAGTGGACTCTACCCGGGGTGCGTCGATGATCCAGCGGATACAGGCCGACCACGTCCTCGTGATGGACGACGCCGACTCGATCCACTCCCCCGGCATCGTCGACCTCGAAGACGGCACGGTGATCTGGTCGGGAGCGGCCGCCGATGCCCCGCCGCGACCCGATGTCACTCCCGAGCTGGTGTCGGGCGTGCTCATGCCGGGCCTGGTCAACATCCACGCCCACACCCCGATGGTGCTGCTGCGTGGGGCCGGCGAGAACCTGCCGGTGGATCGCTGGCTGCACGAGGTGATGTGGCCCCGCGAAGCCAAGCTCACCCCCGAGCACGTGGCCGCCGGCATGACCCTCGGCGCAGCCGAACTGCTCGCCAACGGCATCACCACCTCCGTCGAGATGTACTTCCACGGCGAAGCGGTTGCCGCCGCCGCCGACGCCACCGGGCTGCGCTGTGTGGTCACGGCCCCGATCATCGAGGACGCCCAACTCACCCGGTTCGGAACCTGGAAGGAGCAGCTGGCCGAGATGGTGGCCATGCGGGAACGGTGGGCCGGTTCCGACCGGATCCAGATCGGGATCGGACCGCACGCCGCCTACTCCACCTCGGAGGAGTGCCTGCGGGCGGTGGCGGCCACCGCCACTGCCCACGACATGCTGGTGCACATCCATGTCGACGAGGCCCGTTGGGAGGACGCCACCGTTCGGGAACGGACGGGCGGGTTCGGCGCCACCGAGTGGATGGCGCATCTGGGGATGCTCGAGGCACGAGTGCTGGCCGCCCACTGCGTGTGGGTGTCCGACTCCGACATGGAATTGTTCGCCGCCAACCGGGTGGGGGTGGCGCACTGCCCGTGTTCGAACAGCAAACATGGGTCGGGTGTGGCCCGGGTGATGGACATGCGTGCTGCCGGGGTGAAGGTGGGGCTCGGAACCGATGGTCCCGCCTCGCATCACCGTCTCGACCTGTTCGAGGAGATGCGCACCGCCATGCGCCTCGCCCGGGTGACGGCACTCGACCCGCAGGTGCTCACGCCGCTCCAGGTGCTGACCATGGCCACCCGGGAGGCAGCCGATGCCATCGGCCGTCCCGACCTGGGACGGCTCACCCCCGGGTCGGCGGCCGACATGATCGCGCTCTCCCTGGACGACCCCGCCTTCCATCCGGTGGTTCCCGGCGAGGACGACCTCGTGTCGCGGCTGGTGTGGGGGGCATCGCCCGCCTCGGTGCACACGGCCTGGGTGGCGGGCAACCGGGTGGTGGCCGACGGCCGGACCCGCACCGTCGACGTCGCCGCCGCTCTGGCCGAGGTGACCGACGCCGCCCGCTGGCTGGCGCGATGACCGCCGACCAGGTGATCGCCCTGCTCGGATTGGAACCACTCCCCGACGAGGGCGGAATGTGGGCCCAGACCTGGCGCGACCCCCACGGCACCGCCATCTACTTCCTGATGCGGCCCGACGACTTCTCGGCCATGCACCGGCTCACCGGCGTGGAGGTGTGGCATCACTACGCCGGCGCCCCGGTGCGGATGCTGCTCCTCCACTCCGACGGTGCCATCACCCGCCCCGACCTGTCCGACGACCTGGCCGGCGGGCACCGCCCCTGCGTGGTGGTGGAGCCCGGCGTGTGGATGGGAGCATCGACGGCCGGCGACTGGAGCCTGGTGGGCACCACCATGGCGCCACCGTGGGACGAAGATCAGTTCGAGCTCGGCGACCGGGGCGAGCTGTGCACCGCCTACCCGGAGGCAGCCGAAGAGATCACCCGACTCACCAGGAGTGAACCATGACCGTGGGAACCCCAGCCGAACTCCTCGACCTCACCGGGATGGTGGTGGTGGTGACCGGGGCCGGCGGCGGCCTCGGCGCCGGGATCACCACCCGGCTCTCGCAGGCGGGTGCCAGCGTGGTCGCACACACCCGTACCAGCCCGATCGACACCTCGGGGGCGTCAGGGCCGATGGCGGTGGTGACCGCCGACCTCACCGACGCCACCGGGCCCGCCCGGGTGATCGAGGAGGCGGTCCGGGCATTCGGCAAGGTCGACGGCCTCGTCAACAACGCCGGAATCCAACCGATCGCCGCCATGGCCGGGATGGACGACGAGGACTTCCGATCGATGCTCGACACCAACGTCACAGCCGTGCACCGCCTCACCCAGGCGGTGGCCGCCCACCTCATCGACCGGGCCAGCAACGGATCGATCGTCCACATCGCCTCGATCGAAGGCCATCACCCCGCCCCCATGCACGGCCACTACGCCGCCTCGAAGGCGGCGGTCCTCATGCACGCCCGGGCAGCCGCCCTCGAATACGGGGAGCACGCCATTCGGGTCAACACCGTCTCGCCCGGGCTGATCGGACGGCCCGGTATCGACGAACAGTGGCCGGAAGGGGTGGCTCGCTGGCGGGCGGCCGCCCCGCTGCGACGACTGGGAACCCCTGAAGACATCGGTGACGCCTGCCTGTTCCTGTTGTCGCCCCTGGCCCGCTGGATCACCGGGGCCGATCTGGTGGTCGACGGCGGCGTACTGACCCGACCGACATGGTGAGGACCGACATGAGACTCGACGGACGTGTGTATGTGGTGACCGGAGCCGGCGGCGGCATCGGTGGAGGCATCGCCCGGGTACTGACAGCCGAAGGCGCCAAGGTGACACTGGTGGACCTGAAGGCACCGACCGCGACCGACCCCGACACCATGTTGGCGGTTGCGGCCGACGTCACCTCCCCGGAAGACGCCGCCACCGTGGTGGCGGCGACGGTCGAACGATTCGGACGCCTCGACGGCCTCGTCAACAACGCCGGTGTGATCACCCTCGACGCCGCCTGGGATGCCACCGCCGAGGACTGGCGGCGTCACATGGACGTGAACGTGGTCGGTTCGTTCGTGTTCTCCCAGGCGGTCGGCGACCACCTGCGCGCCCACGGTGGAGGCGCCATCGTCAACGTGTCGTCGAACTGCGGCAAGGCCGGCTACCGCAACATGGCCGCCTACAACGCCTCCAAGGCTGCCGTCATCGGGCTCACCCGCTCACTGTCGATGGAGTGGGCGGAAGACGGGATCAACGTCAACGCCGTCTGCCCCGGTGGAGTGGACACCCCCATGCTCTCGGGTGTGGCCGACTGGCTCGAACCCCGTCTCGGCGTCCCCGCCGACGAGCTCCTCTCCGGCATGGGTGCCGCCCAACTCGGACGCAAGATCACCCCAGAAGAAGTCGCCAGAGTGATCGCCTTCCTCCTGTCCGATGACGCCGTCATCATCAGAGGCCAGTCGCTCTCGATCGACGGAGGGGATACCCCTTACTGAGAAAATCTTGTCCCCCACTTGTGGGGGAAGGGGCCCCCGCGCAGCGGGGTAGGGGGGTCGAAAGCCCGCGAGAACGTCTCGCGCGCGTGCCGATGTCGCTCCCGCGAAGCGGGCTAGCGGGGAACGAAAGCCCCCGAGCGGCGCTATTTCAACGTCTTTCAGAGGTCATGATGCAGAACAGATGGAACGAAGCGGACGCCGCGGCCTTCGACGGCCCGCTCGGCGAGTGTGTGTACGGGTCGCGGCTGATCGGATCGGACCCGGGACTGGTGCTGCACGGGGGTGGGAACACGTCGGTGAAGGCGCCGTTCGTCGACATCACCGGGCGCAGCATCGACACATTGTGGGTGAAGGGCTCGGGATGGGATCTGGGCAGCATCGAGGCTGCCGGGTTCACGCCGTTGCCGGTGGAGCGGCTGGCGGAACTCGTGGAGCTGGAGACGCTGTCGGATCCCGACATGATGCGGGAGCTCTCGTCGGCGCGACTCGACCCGGGAGCTCCGCAGCCGTCGGTGGAGTCGCTGCTGCACGCCCTGCTCCCCCACCGGGCTGTGCAGCACAGCCATGCCGATGTGATCGTGAACCTGACCAACCTGGCCGACGGCGAGGAGCGGGTGCGGGAGGTGTTCGGCCCCAGGGTGGTGGTCATCCCCTACGTGATGCCCGGGTTCGACCTGGCGCGGGCGGTGCGGGAGATCTGGCCCGCCGAGCCCGGCGACGGGATCATCGGGATGGTGCTGCTCAACCACGGCCTGTTCACCTTCGCCGACACCACCCGTGAGGCGTACGAACGCCACGTCGAGCTGATCTCGCTGGCCGAGACGTGGCTCGACGCCAACGCTCCCGAGCCGATGGTGAAGGTCGACCCGCTCCCCCTGGTGGATCCGGTCGAGTTGGCCCGACTCCGCCAGGCGATCTCGGCGGCGGCGGGCAAGCCGATGGTGATGAAACGGCACACCGACCCGGCCGTGTGCCGTTTCGTGCGGCGCTCGGACTTGGCAACCATCGCCTCGCAGGGACCGCTCACTCCCGACCACGTGATCCGGACCAAGCGGGTCCCGCTGGTGGGAACCGACCTCGAACGTTTCGTCGACGACTACCGCGGCTACTTCGAACGCAACGCCGACCGGGCACGCACCGAGATCGTGATGCTCGACCCCGCACCCCGGGTGGTGCTCGACCCGACGCTGGGGCTGCTCACGATCGGGGCCACCGCCAAGGACGCCGACATCGCCTCGGACATCTACCACCACACCATGCCGGTGATCGAACGGTCGAGCGATCATCTCGGTGGCTACGTGGCGCTGTCGGAGGGCGACCTGTTCGACTGCGAGTACTGGGATCTGGAGCAGGCCAAGCTGCGGTTGGGCGGGGCCCGACCGGAGATGGCGGGCATGGTGGCGCTGGTCACCGGGGCCGCCTCGGGGATCGGCAAGGCGTGCGCCGCCGAGCTGTTGCAGCGGGGGGCGGCGGTGATCGGCCTCGACCGCTCAGAGACGGTGGTGGACGCCTTCACAGGCCCCGCCTGGCTGGGCATCGCATGTGACGTGACCGACCCCGACGCCCAGGCTGCGGCGGTGGCGGCCGGGATTGAACGTTTCGGCGGGCTCGACGTGCTGGTCCCGGCCGCAGGCATCTTCGGGGCATCGCAGCCGATCGGTTCGCTCGACCGGGCCGACTGGCGCAAGGTGATGGCCGTCAATCTCGACGCCGTCGCCGACCTGTTCTCACTCGCCCACCCATTGCTGTCTCTGTCGCCGGCGGGGGGACGGGTGGTGGTGATCGCCTCGAAGAACGTGCCGGCACCGGGCAAGGGCGCCGCCTCGTATTCGGCCTCGAAGGCCGCCCTCACCCAGCTGGTTAGGGTGGCGGCCCTGGAGTGGGCCGACGACGGGATCAGGGTCAACGCCGTTCACCCCGACGCCGTGTTCGACACCGGGCTGTGGACCGAGGAGCTGATCGCCGAGCGGGCCGCCCGCTACGGTCTCACCCCGGATCAGTACAAGCGCCGCAACCTCCTCCACACCGAGGTGAGCTCCGCCACGGTGGCAGGGGTGGTGGCCGAACTGGCCGGTGGGCGGTTTGCCGCCACCACCGGAGCCCAGATCCCCATCGACGGCGGCAGCGAGAGGGTGGTGTGATGCAACTCCCGGTCCTCGACATCGATTCGGACGACGTCCCCGAGCGGGTGCTGGTGGTGGGCGATCCCGCCCGTGCCGCCAAGGTTGCCGAACGCCTGGGCGACGTTCGCCACGTCGGCACCAACCGGGAGTACGCCACCTACGTCGGCACCCACGACGGCACCACCGTGGGGGTGGTGAGCCACGGTGTGGGCGCCGCCGGAGCCGGGGTCTGCTTCGAGGAGCTGTGCCGCGGTGGCGCCACCCGCATCATCCGGGCGGGCACCTGCGGAGGGATGCAGCCCAACATCGTCGACGGCCATCTCGTGATCGTCTCCGGTGCTGTCCGTGAGGACGGACTGACCGAACGCCTGGTACCGATGTCGTTTCCCGCCCTCGCCAGCATCGACGTGGTGAACGCCCTGCGCTCGGCGGCGGCCGGACACGACGGCGTGTTCGAGGGCATCGCCCTCACCGGAGCCGTGTTCTACCCCAGCGAGGTGCTCGGCTCCGATCTGCTCACCTGGCAGAGGGCCGGGGTCTCCGCCGTCGAGATGGAATGTGCCGCCCTGTTCGTGGTGGCCGCGCTCCACGGATGCCAGGCCGGTGGCATCCTCGCCGTCGACGGCAACCCCCTGGTCGAGAAGGACGACGACATGAGCGGGTATAACCCGCATCGTCCAGTGGTCCACGAAGCGGTCGATCGGATGATCACGATCGCGCTCGATGCCCTCGTCGCGTAGCGAGAAGACGTCCGACGTCCGACGCAACACGCAACACGCAACGACCTTCTGGACAATGAGCTCGCGCGGATGGGGAGTAGCTTTGTCCCCCTCGAGCTTGCGAGAGGGGGAAGGGGCCCCCACGAGGAACGAGTGGGGTAGGGGGGGCCTATCCCTCGCGAGCATGATGACGCGTTCCTATGCCTCGCGTGGCCTCACGACGCGTTCCGGAACGCGTGAGGGTTCGTCTCGCGGGCTTTCAACCCCCCTACCCCGCTCCTTCGTCGCCCCGGCGCCTCGCCGGACGGACCCTTCCCCCACTGCGTGGGGGACAAAGCTCTCGGCTCCTCGCTCCTCGCTCCAAACCTCTAGCTTGATGAGGCCGCGATCCCCACGAGGAGCATGACATGACAGACCCCATCCTTGGTGATGACGTGCTGGAAGACATCCGTGTGGCCGTGTACGAGGCGTTGGCAACGACCGGGCGGCTGCCGAGTTCCGACGTCTTGGCCGATCTGGCCGGTGGGCCCGATCGGGTGTCCGAGGCGATCGGGCTCCTCGCCGACCGGCGTGCCTGGGCACTGGGCATCGAGGGGGAGATCGTGCTCGCCCATCCCTTCGCAACGCGTTCGTTCGGGTACAGCGTGATGAGTGATCGAACGCTGTGGTGGGGCGGGTGTTGCTGGGATGCCTTCGCCATCCCCCACCTGGTGCCCGGCTGCGACTCGGTGATCGTTGCCGGATCGTGCCCCGCCTGCGAACGTGCCCTGGCGTGGCGGGTCGACACCACGGGTCCGCCCGCCGGGCCGGAACGAGCGCACTTCCTGGTTCCCACCGCCCGGATGTGGGAGGACGTGATCCACACCTGCAGCAATCAGTTGTTGTTCTGCGACGACGCCTGTATCGATGCCTGGCTGACCCGGACTGAACACACCGATGGCTATCGCATGGACCTGGCGACACTGTGGCGGTTCGCGGCCGGCTGGTACGCCGGGCGTCTGGATCGGGGCTACCGACGCCGCGAGCCCTCCGACGCGTTGTCCTACTTCCAGGACGTCGGCCTGAGGGGCGCCTTCTGGGGGCTGCCCGGACTCGATGCCTCCAACTCGTGACAACGCGCCGCCACCAGACAGACGGTCTCGCAGACCGCCGAATGGGCGTGCTCTCGTTGTCCGCTCGTCCCAATCCGCCCAGCCCCGAGATAGGCTCCCGGCATGACCGTGGCATTCGTATTCGGAGGCGGGGGACGATGGGGAGCGGTCGAGGTCGGGATGACCCAGGCCCTGTTCGAAGCGGGCATCTCGCCCGACCTGGTGGTGGGGTCGTCCATCGGAGCTCTGAACGGAGCGATGGTCGCCGCTGATCCGAGTGTGTCCGGGGCGGCACGGTTGCGGCAGGTGTGGGAGGACGTCCAGGATTCGGGGCTGATGACCGCCTCGGTGTCGGACCGGGTGAGAGCGATGCGTCGCCACCCGGTGGCCCTGCACGACAACGCCGGCCTGCGTGAACTCATCCAACGTGTGCTCCCCACCGACCGATTCGAGGACCTGGTGGTGCCGTTCCAGTGCGTGGGGGCGAGCATCGAACGTTCTGCTGAGCACTGGTTCACCTCCGGATCGCTGACCGATTCCATCCTCGCCTCGTCGGCGATACCGGGGCTGTTCCCACCCGTCCGTATCGACGGCGAATCGTTCTACGACGGAGGCCTGGTGAACTCGGTCCCGGTGGACCGGGCGGTGACGTTGGGCGCCACCAGCATCTTCGTGCTCCAGGTGGGACGGATCGAACAGCCACTTCGTCCGCCCACCAAGCCGCACGAGCCGGCGCTCATCGCCTTCGAGATCTCGCGCCGCCACCGCTACGCCCGTGCCATCGACTCGCTCCCGGAGGGGGTGGAACTACACCTCCTCCCGAGCGGCAACCCGATCGCCTTCGACGACCGCCGCCAACTCCGGTGGCGGGACACCGCCGACACCGGTCGACTGATCGAGACCGCCCACGCCGCCACCGCCGACTACCTGCGGAGCCGGTCGCCGTGAGGCTGTGGCCCCGCTGGCTCCGACGTATCGTGCTGGGACCGGCGGTCGTCCTGGCAACGGTGACGATGGTGTCCACGCTTCCCGGGTGGGCGTTGATCACAGCCTTCGCCTCGCGCTACGTCCCGGGACGGTGGCGGCCGCTCCGGCTGCTGTGGTTCCTCATGGTGTGGCTGGTGCTCGAGAGCCTGGTGCTGGTGGAGTTGTTGGCGCTGTGGGTGGCGTCGGGCTTCGGATGGAGACTCCGGACCCGGCGGTTCGAGGACTACCACTACCTGCTGATGGGATGGTTCCTGGGACGGGCGGTGGCCTCGGCCCGGCGAACCTTCGGACTCGACATCGCCTACGAAGGCACCCGACCGGCCGACTTCGACGGCGTCCCGTTGTTGGTGCTCTGTCGCCACGCCGGTCCGGGCGACTCGATCCTGCTGGTCGAGGCGCTCGTCAACCGGTACGACCGTCGGCCCCGGATCGTCCTCAAGGACACGCTCCAGTGGGACCCCGCCATCGACATCCTGCTGTCCCGACTGCCGTCGCGGTTCATCGAGAGCCGTGGACGACCGGGCGAGGCGGCGACCCGGGCGATCGCACACCTCGCCGCCACCATGGGACATGACGACGCCGTCGTGATCTTCCCCGAAGGCGGCAACTACACAGAAGGACGTTGGCAACGCGCCATCCACAAACTGGAGACGGGAGGGCTGACCCATCATGCGGCGAGGGCGCGCACCATGCTCCACGTGCTGCCCCCGAAGCCCGGCGGGGTGGCCGCCGCCATCGCTGCCGCCCCCAACGCCGGCATCGCTCTCGTCGGTCACTCCGGAACCGAACAGATGGACAGCCTCGCCGACGTGTGGCACGGCCTCAAGATGGACCTGTCCATCGCCACCCGGGTGTGGCGCTACCCGGCCTCGGCCGTCCCACTCGACCGTCCCGGCCTCGAGACCTGGCTGTACGACCGGTGGGGCGAGATGAATGAGTGGATTGGAACAACGCAGAACGCAGAACGCACAAGGCAGAACGCCCGGATCCGTCGTCGACCACACTTCGACGGGTGACCGCCTCTCGGCTTCACGCCCACGCCAGCTGGTCTCTGGGCGTTCGGCGTTCTGCGTTCTGCGTTCGGCGTTCTGCGTCTTCTAGCCTGCGTTCTGCCTTTCCCCCTGACTAGCCCTCTCGCGTCTAGCCGGGATGGTCCTCTCCCTGGTCGTGCATGGGGCCGACGTGGATCTCAGCGACCACCCACAAGGACGTGAACGTGCACAGGACCCTCGTCGACCGATCCTCTCTCGCCGCCGCCATGCTGGCGATGGCCGCCGCCCGACTGTCTGGGGCCCTACAGGTGGCGGGAGATCAGTCGAGCGGGACCGTGTGGTTCCACGACGGCGACGTCATCTACGCCATCCTCACCAACGACCCCGGAGTTGGCGGACATGACGAGTCGTTCGATCCCGTCATCCGTGCGCACCGAGCCATCGATCACACCCTCGACGTGTTGTTCGCCAACACGGTGCTCACCATCCACCTCCACGAGACCACCGTCGAGATGCACCCTTCCGATCCACGGTTCGACACCCTCAAGGTCCTCGCAGCCTTCGAGGAGACTCACCAACCGGCGTGAAGATCGGCGGCGTCGGTGATGAAGTACGAGTAGCCCTGCTCGGCGAGGAACCGTTGACGGTTGGCGGCGAAGCTCTGATCGACGGTCTCCCGGGCCACCACCGAGTAGAAGTAGGCGATGCTTCCGTCGGACTTGGGTCGGAGGATGCGTCCCAGTCGCTGTGCTTCCTCCTGACGGCTGCCGAAGGTGCCCGACAGCTGGATGGCGACGTTGGCGTCGGGGATGTCGATCGAGAAGTTGGCCACCTTCGACACCACCAGCCGCTTCAGCTCCCCGGTCCGGAACGCCTCGAAGCGCTGGTCGCGCACCGACTGCGAGGTCTGGCCGGTGATGAGGGGGGCATCGAGCAGCTCGGCGGCGGCTCGCAGTTGGTCGAGGTACTGACCGATCACCAGCACCCGGTCGTCGATGTGGCGTTCGGCCAGCACCGCCAGCACGTCGAGCTTCGAAGGGGTGGTGGCGGCCACCCGGTAGCGGAGGTTGGGCTCGGCCACCGCGTAGTCCATGCGCTGTTCGGGCGTCATCTCCACCCGAACCTCGGTGCACGCTGCCGGGGCGATCCAACCCTGCGACTCCAACTCCTTCCACGGTGCGTCGTAGCGTTTGGGGCCGATCAAGCTGAACACGTCACCCTGCTTGCCGTCTTCGCGAACGAGGGTGGCGGTGAGCCCCAGCCGGCGCACGGCCTGGATGCGGGCCGTGGCCCGGAACACCGGGGCGGGAAGCAGATGGACCTCGTCATAGATGACGAGTCCCCACTCGGCCCGGTCGAACAGCGCCAGATGCGGATGGCGTTCGAACAGGTCGGCGTCCTCTCCCGCCTTGGGGTCGGCCCAGGTGAGCACCTGATAGGTGGCGACGGTGACCGGCTTGATCTCCTTGCGATCACCCGAGTACTCACCCACCATCGACGGGTCGATGTCGGTCTTGTCGCACAACTCGCGTATCCACTGCCGGGCGGCCGAGATCGACGTGGCGATGATGAGAGTGTGGGAGCGGCTGTGCACCATGGCCGACAGCCCGATGACCGTCTTTCCGGCTCCGCACGGGAGCACCAGCGCCCCGTTCCCTCCGGCCGCTGACCCGCCCGCCCACCACGCCTCCACCGCCTCGGCCTGATATCCGCGCAGGGTGGCGGTGAGATCGAGGCTGAACGCCTCGCCCTCGGTGTAGCCCGCCTCGTCGGCGGCGGGCCATCCGATTCGGAGCAGCGCCTGTTTCAGGGCGCCGCGGTCGCCGAGTCGCACGGCGAAGCGGTTGCCGTCGAGGCGTTCGCCCACCAGCTCGGCCACCATCCTGTCGCGCACCACCTCTTCGAGGATGGCCGGGTCGATGGTGGTCAGCGCCAGTCCGCCGCTGTCGAAGTCACGCACGATGACCAACCGGCCGTAGCGACCCATCTGGTCGTGGACCTCGGTGAGCACCGACGGCGGCACCGGGTACTTGGCGAACCCGGTCAGCGTCGACGCCACCTCGCCGGGGCTCAGCCCGGCCGATGCGGCGTTCCACAGGCTGAGGGGTGTGATCCGATAGGTGTGGATGTGCTCGGGCGACTTCTCGAGCTCGGCGAAGCGGGCCAGCACCGCCCGGGCGTCCTCGGCCTTGGGCGACGCAACCTCGAAGAGCACGGTGAGGTCGGACTGGACGATGAGCGGGTTGGCGGGGTCGGTCACAGGTCCTCCGTGAGCCGGTCGAGCTCGGAGTCCCAGTCGACCTCGTAGGTGAGCTCGGTGATGTCGGACAACCCGGCGGCGAGAGCTGACAGATCACGTGGGAAGAGTTCGATCCGTTCGGTGTGGTCGACGGGGCCGCGGGGCACCTGTGACGTAGGTGCGGGGCGTTCGGCCTCGGTGTCGAGTGCAGGCAGCCCGGCGGCCCGCAAGGCTGTCATCACCTTGGTTCGGGGAAGCGGCGACACCGCCGACGTCGGGCTGATGGCGGTCAGCTTGGCCACCTTCACGCCCACCGCCCGGGAGATCAGCGCAGGGTCGTCGCTGGCGATCCAGGTTGCGCCCGAACCCACCTGCAGCTTGCCGTGGCGGTCGGCGACATCGGTGACCGTTCGTTCCACGTTCGAGGGCACGCCGGTGGGGGCGTGTCGGGCGAGAAAGGCGAGGATCTCGTCGGCTTCCATACCGCCGTCGATCGCCGATGCCACCCCACGTTCGTCGATCCGGTAGATGCGGGCGCCGGCGTCCGACTCCAGGTGGGCGAAACGTTCGAGGGTGGCTGCGACATCGGCGGCGAGATCGGGCGGGGCGATGAGGCTGTGATCGGCCTGCACCACGAAGGTGACCGGGCCGCCCGACAGCACCTCCTCGACTTCCCCGCCGCCGAACAGCAGCCGGCCCGCCGCCGTGAGAGTCACCTGATCGGAGCCTTCCATCAGCCCCAGCACCTCGGCTTCGGCGAGGAGTTGGGCGGCGGTCTCGACGTCGTGGAGGGTGGGGTGACGATGAACCATCCAGGTGGCGAACTCGCCCCGGAGCATCGAGACGCCGTCCAGCTCGGCGATCGCGCGGGCGAACACGCCCCTCGGTACGAGAGCGGTGCCGCTCCACGGCGAGAACTCATAGCGCTCGATGGGTTTCCCGTCGACCGGGAGCTGGCGGCTGTCGAGCCAGGCCGCCACCAACCGCTGCCAGCGTCGTGCAGCCGGCTGCGCTTTCCACTCGGTGACGGCGGTGGTGAGACGCCATTCGTACTCGATGGTGCGGTTCCGGCCCCTCCCGCGTTCCTCAACGATCACCGATCCCAGCAGGCCCAGGTCGACCGCCAGCACCGTGAGGAGGCCCACCGTGACGGTGTCGAGCCGCAGCGCCTTGGCAGTCGAGCGAATCGCCTGGACCCCGATTCCCCCACTCTTGAGAGCAGGCACCGGGGAGGCTGCGTATTGGGCGAGCAACCGGTCGAAGGTGGCAACGACGCCCGGCATCGATGCGATCCGGTGGTCGTCGGTGATGGTGGTGAGCTCGGGCGACGAACTCGTCGTAGTCGTCGAAGAGCCCGCCCCGCATGGCCACCAGAACGTCGAGCCACACCCACAGTTCCCCGGTGTGCCGGTCCCGGCCCATCAGTCCGATCGAGGTGAGCATCCGAATGCGCTCATGCTCGCTGATGTAGGCAGTCATCGCCCGATACGGGTCCGAAGCCCTGATCGAGCCCGGTGCCTGGGCGACTTCGAGAAAGAAGGCAAATGAGTCGCGGTCGAGGTGGTCGAGGATCCTTCCCACGGTGTCGGGGTCGCGCAGCGCCCGCTCGACGGCGTCGACTCGTTCCCACTTGCGGGATCCGGCGACGACATCGAGATTGGAGGCGATGATCTCGAGTTCGGCGCTGGTGTAGCGATCGGAGTGCTGCCGGAACGGCCGGGCGGGAAGTGCGACGTGTTCCAACACCCCGGGCCGCAGCGCCGACCACCCGGTGGAGGGATCGATGAGGAGGAGCTCGGCGAGACCGGCGACGGCCCGTTCGAGCACCTCGGGGTCGGCGCCCGTCTCGGCGATCGCCTGCTCCTTCGAGACGAGACCGCCGTTCCACGCCGTCACCGACAGCAGCTTGGTCTCGGTCATGCCGGCATGGGCGATGATCAACGGGATGACCGCCTGTGAGGAGATGAGGGTGGCAAACCGGCTGATGCTGTCGATGGTCTTGGCCGATGACCTGAGGTACGGATCGACCAGGTGACCGCGCCCCACCAATGCGTCCGCCAGCGACGGGACGCGCCGCAGCAGACGTTCGATGGTGGCGACGCCACCGGATCGAAGAGCAGCGAGGCGGTCGGACACCACCTCGGGACGGGCCGGTTGATACATGGGGGGACCATATCGCGGAGGGGTGACAAAAGAGGAAGGCGGAGGAGTCAACCGTTCAACGTGGCAACTGAAGACCGGATGGGATCCTGACCCCCGGCCAAGCACGCGATCACCTCGCCACGAGCACCGGCGGGGGGTCGAAGGGGGGTCGTCCCCCCTGGGCATCAACAGAGGAACGCGGAGGAAGGCGGAGGAGGAAGGCAGAGGAGTCGACCCGTTGAACGTGGCGAGCAGGGAACGCCCAGACTCCGTACCCCCGGCCCGCACAGCGAATCGCCCAACCCCAGCACCGGCGGGGGGTCAGGGGGGTCGTCCCCCCTGGGCATCACCGGTGGGGGGTCGAAGGGGGTCGTCCCCGGAACCGTTCACAGTTGACCGTTCACCGTCGAACGTGGCAAGTGCCGACGCCAGCACCTCCACACCCCCGGCCAAGCACGACTCACCCGGAACCACTACCGGCGGGGGGTCGAAGGGGGGTCGTCCCCGGAACTGTTCACAGTTGACCGTTCACCGTCGAACGTGGCAAGTGCCGACGCCAGCACCTCCACACCCCCGGCCAAGCACGACTCACCCGGAACCACTACCGGCGGGGGGTCGAAGGGGGGTCGTCCCCGGAACTGTTCACAGTTGACCGTTCACCATCGAACGTGGCAAGTGCCGACGCCAGCACCTCCACACCCCCGGCCAAGCACGACTCACCCGGAACCACTACCGGCGGGGGGTCGAAGGGGGGTCGTCCCCGGAACTGTTCACAGTTGACCGTTCACCGTCGAACGTGGCAAGTGCCGACGCCAGCACCTCCACACCCCCGGCCAAGCACGACTCACCCGGAACCACTACCGGCGGGGGGTCGAAGGGGGGTCGTCCCCCCTGGGGATAGTCGTCCCCCCTGGATGTCACAGATCTACATCCGGACTCGTTGTCCTGCGGGGTCGTACATGGGGCGCAGCGAGGCCTTGGCGGGGATCATGTCTCCGGCGACCTGAATCGAGAACGAAGCGGATCGGATCAGGTCGGCGGTGACGCCGTCGTGATGCTCGACATAGCCCATGCCCATGGCGGCGCCGAGGGTGTGGCCGTAGTTGCCGGAGCGAAGGTAGCCGACCCGTTCGCCGTCCATGAAGATCGGCTCCTCGCCGTACAGCAGTGGTTCGGGGTCATCCAGGAGGAACTGGACGAGGCGGCGCCCGGGCGGGCCGGCATCACGTTCGGCGACGAGGGCGTCGCGGCCGACGAACCCGCCGGGTTTGTCGAGGGCGAGGGCGAAGCTGAACCCGGCCTCGATCGGTGAGTCGGTGTTCTCCATGTCGAGTCCGTAGTCGCGGCGCCCCGCCTCGGTACGGGTGCTCTCGAGGGTGATCATCCCGGCGTGGGCGAGTCCGAGGCCGGCACCCTCGCGCACCAGCGCGTCGTACACGCCGAGGGCGAACTCGGTGGGGATGTACAGCTCCCAACCGAGCTCACCGACGAAACTCATCCGGAACGCCCACCCGAGGGCGCACTCCAGGTCGATGTGCCGTGCCGAGAAGTAAGGGAAGGCGTCGCTGGACAGGTCGGCGTCACTGATGCGGGACAACAGCTCCCGCGATCGCGGCCCCTGCACGCTGAGCAGCGTCATCGCCGAGGTGAGGTCGGAGACGTGGACCCGGTCGTTCGGGCCGATCGCCCATCGCAGCATGGTGAGGACGCGCCGGTGGAACGCCTCCGCCACCACCACCAGGAACCGGTCGTCGGCCAACCGGGTGATGGTGAGATCGGCGAGGGTCTTGCCCGCCGGGCTCATCCACTGGGTGTACACGCAGCGTCCCGGTTCCACCGCAACGTCGTTCCCACTGAGATGGTCGAGGACCCGTTCGGCGTCTGGACCTTCCACCGACAGCTTCGACATCGACGACATGTCGTAGACGGCGACGGCGTTGCGGGTGGCGTGGTGCTCGGCGGCGTGATGATCCCACCATCCCTGGCGGCCGTACGTGAGTTGGTGGGCGATGTCGACGTCGACCGGGCCGAACCACGACACGTTCTCCCATCCCGACGACTCGCCGAAGCGGGCACCCGCCGACGCCAGCCGGTCGTGGAGGACGGAGCGGCGGATGTTGCGCGCCCGCTGCGGCTGGGAGTGCGGCCAGGAGCCGGTGGAATGCAACCGGCCCAGCAGCTCGACGGTGCGATCGCGACGGAAGCGGCTGGTGGTCTGGAACGGGTGGGCCCGGGCGATGTCCACCGACGTGACGTCGACCGGCGCCTCGCCGTCGACCAGCCAGTTGGCGACGATGCTTCCCACTCCCCCGCCGAGGAGGATGCCGAGCGAGTTCATCCCCGCCGCCACCCAGAAGTTGTCGAGCTCAGGGGCGGGACCGATCAACGAGTTGTTGTCGGGGGTGAAGCTCTCAGGCCCGGTGAAGAGCTTGCGGATGCCCATCTCCTCCAGGATCGGCAGCGGTTCCATCGCCGCCTCCAGGAACGGACCCAGCCGGTCCCAGTCGTTGGCGATCTCACCGAAACTGAAATCGTCGGGGACGGCGTCGACTTTCCACGGTGCACCCAGCGGCTCGAACAACCCCACCATCAACCCGCCGGTCTCCTCCCGGTAGTAGGCGAAACGGTCGGGGTCCTCCAGGATCGGCATGTCGGGAGTGACCGAGTCGATCTGGTCGGAGATGAGGTAGGCGTGCTCAGCGGCCTGCAGTGGGATGGCGACGCCGGCCATCGCCCCGATCTGGCGGGCCCACATGCCGGCGCAGTTGATGACGTACTCACATTCGATGTCGCCGGCGGTTGTGTGCACCCGGCGGACGTTCCCGCCTGCGACGTCGAACCCGGTGACGGCGACTCCTTCGACGACGGTGGCGCCGCCCATGCGGGCGCCCTTGCTGAGGGACATGGCGCAGTTGGCCGGGTCGGCCCGTCCCTCGTTGGCGGTGTAGAAGCCCGCCAGCATCCCTGCGGTGTCGAGCATCGGCCACATCGCCTGCACCTCGGCCGGGGAGATCTCCTCGCGTTCGATCCCCACACCCCGCAGGAAGTCGGCCTCCCGGCGCAACTTGTGGACCCGCTCGGGCGAGGCCCCGGTCTGGACGTATCCGACCGGTTTGAACCCGGTCGACAGCCCCGTCTCGTCCTCAAGGCGCTCGTACAACTCGCGGGTGTACTTCGACATCCACGCCAGGGTTTCGGTGGTCATCCCCCCCGACACGATCAGCCCGGCGGCATGCCAGGTGGTGCCCGAGGTCAGCCGATCCCGTTCCAACAGCACCACGTCGGACCAGCCGAGCTTGGTGAGGTGATAGGCCACGCTCGCGCCGATCACCCCACCGCCGATGACCACGACTCTCGCACGATCCGGAACCGACACAGACACTGCACCTCGCTCGTGGGCGTGGGGTGGACGGTAACCGAGGAGCGAGGGGCGAGGAGCGAGGCGAGCTCCGAGCAGGATTGTGTCCTCGCAGGGCATCGATACGCTGCCCTGTGATGAGAGCCAGATCGTTGGTCGTGCTGATCACCGCCATGGTGGTCGCCGGCTGCTCGAACCTCACGAGTGAGGAGGGTGGCCTCGATGTCGATGCGGTCCTCGGAGGGTTGCGCGACTGCGAGCAGCTCGTCGATGTGTTCATGGGCCTGGTTGCCGAGGCGACGCAGCAGGTGGACCGGGTGGCGATCGAGGGGGTGGCGGTCGACGTCGAAGCTGCGGCCGCGTCGCTCGACACCGATCGATTCTTCGAGGCAACCCGGAGCCTCGGGTGTAATCAGGACGACACCGCAGCTCTCGTCATCGATCGTCTCGAGGGAATCCGGCCCGGTACCGCGTCGGGCTCGGCCTTCGTCCAGACGCTCGAACGGGCCATCGCCTCCCGCTGAGGATCGCCGACAAGTCACGACCGGAGCCCTGACCCCAAACCCCATTTGGGGACAGAATCGACACTCTGGCGGTCGATTCTGTCCCCAGATCGCGATCACAGCCCCCGATGTGTACTGCCGGTGTGTACGATCGGTACATGCCATTGCCCCGTTTCGCCCGACTGCCGGAGGACCGGCGGCGACACATCCTGGCGGTCGCCCGTGACGGGCTGGCCGGCGACATGTCGTACAACCACATCATCGACGCCGCCGGGATCTCCAAGACGAGCGCCTACCTCTACTTCGACGGCAAGGACGACCTGACCGGAGAAGTGCTGCGTGACCTGGCGGAGGAACTGGCTCGGGTGCTCGGGCCGTGGACGCCTGCCGCCGATGCCGACGGGTTCTGGGCGGAGCTGCGGGCCGGGGACGAGCGGCTGCGATCGCATCTCGCCGCTCACCCGGCCGTGGCGGCGTTACTGGGGCGCTGGTACGAGGAGATCAGCTCCGGCGCCTTCGACGGATGGATCCGGGCGGTGGTCGAGGACGGGAGGCGGCTCGGGATCATCCGAACCGACGTCGACCTCGAGCTGCTGGTGCTCGCCACCTTCGGTGTCATGCGCGCCGTCGACCGGTGGGCGCTCGACCGGTTGGCACGGCGCGAAGCGGTCGACCAGGACCCGATGTATCGCCTGCTCGATGGGATGTGGTCGCCGTGACGGTGCGCATTCCCGAGCCGCTGCACGAGGTCCTCGGCGAACGACAGAGCCGGACGGAGCTGGTGGTCGTCGCCGCCTTCGGATTGACCGCGACCGCCTGGATCCTGCTCGCGGGCCGTGACCTGCTGAGCGGGGTGCCCTTGCGGCGGGCGGTGCTTGCGTCGCTCCTCATCCTGGATGTCGCTGCGGGCAGCGTCGCCAACCTGACACGCGGCACCAGTCGCTTCTACGCCATCCGGCCCCGCCAGCGGTTGGTGTTCATCGCCGTGCATCTCCACCTGCCGGCCATCGCCTGGCTGCTGGAGGTGCGGCTCGCAGCCCCCGCCATCGTGTGGGGCTTCACGATCCTGGCGGCCCTGGTGGTGAACCAGCTGTCGGGTTCACCCCACCAGAGGTTGGTGGGCGGTGTCGGGCTGGCCGCGGGCATCGTCCTCGTCGTGATGTTGACGCCATCCCTGGGGCCACCGTTGGCGGCGGTGTCGGCACTGTTCTTCGTGAAGGTGGCCTTCGCCTTCGCCGTCGATCACTACGACGACAGCCACTCGAGATGAGGCCCGACGTAGTGATCAGGGAGCTCCGCCCCGACGACCGCGACACCTTCGTGGAGGTGGTCGCAGGCGCCTTCTCCGGCGACCCCGTGTTCACCGATCTGCTCGAGACCGCCGAACATGGCCGAGCCATGGTCCGCTACCTGTTCGGATTCACCGCCTCGATGGGCGGAACCCGGCTCGGCTTGTTCGTCGATGACGAGTTGGCGGGCGCCGCCCTCGTCGAGCCTCCCGGAGGGATGACGTGGAGCGCCCGAATGGTGGCCGAGCTGATCCGCTTCCTCCCGCTCGCCGTTCGGCTGGGCCCGCGAACGGCCCGACATCTCAACGACTACTCACGTATCTCCCGGGCGGCGGCACCGACCGAACCCCACCACTACCTGGCGATGGTGGGGGTGGCGGCGAACCATCAGGGCGCCGGCCACGGACGGCGGCTGGTGGAGCAGGTGAAGCAGCTCGCCCGCCTCCACCCTGGCTCGACCGGCGTGGCGCTCGACACCGAGAACCCCGACAACGTGACGCTGTACGGGCGAATGGGATTCCGGCTGACCGAGGTCGCTGAGCTGGGGCGGCTCAGGATCCACGCCATGCGGTGGCACGCCGAATCGGAGTGACGCCACCCACCCCTCACCCAACTGGGGACAAAACCGACCTCCAGTGGGTCGATTCTGTGCCCAAGTGGGAGAAGTGGACGGCGCTCAGGCGACGTCGGGGGGTTGAGGTCGTCGGCTGCGGTCGGCGATCTCGGTGGTGAGCGCCAGGCCGAGCATGGCTGGGAGGGTGACGATGGCGATGGCGGCGCCAACCGACAGGGTCCCGGCGAGGGCGCCGACGGCGACGGGGGTGATCAGGAACGCCACCCGCATGCCGGCCGTCATGGCACCCAGGCCGGTGCCACGGCGAGTGCGAAAGCGAGCGGCGTCGTCGTAGAGCTTGGGCATCAGTGTGGCCACCCCGACCCCGACCAGGAAGAATCCGACAATGGCGACCGCCTCGCTCCCGATGAGGGACGCCACTGCGAACCCCACCGTTGCGATCGCCATGCTGGAGCGATGGAGTGCCGACCGGCCGAGCCGCAGTTGCAGCGAGTCGCCCACGAACCGCATCAGCGTCATCCCCACCGAGAACGCCACGAAGGCGAGACTGCCGAGGGCAGCGGAAGCTGCGAAGTCGTCGGTGAGCCGGAATGTCGCCCAGTCACCGCCGGTCACCTCGACCAGCACGGCGAACATGCCTGCAAACACCAGCAACACAACGGGTGCCCGGGAGACCGTTCCGGAGGCGTCGGCGACCGTCGGTGCAGCGTCGGCATGGCCCGTCTCGTCCTCGAGGAGAAGGTTCCGGGTCACCAAGACCAGCGCGACCGCCGTCACCGCCGCCACCACCAGCAGATGCTCGAAGGGGCTGATGTCGGCGGCGTTGGCGGCCACCGCCCCGAGACCTCCGCCGAACCAGCCGAGGCTCCACAACCCGTGGAGCCGGTTCATCACCGGGGCGTGGCGGCGGGCGCTGAGCCACGACCCCTGCAGGTTCATGGAGATGTCGACGAGAACGTCGAGGAACATGTAGATCAGGAGGGCGGCCAGCCACACCGGCGGATCCTCGGCGGCGCCGATGACCGGAAGGACGAGCACCATCACCACCGCGCCCGTTCGCAGCACACGCCGTGTCGACGCTCGGTGGATGATGCGCCCCGACACCGCACTTCCCACGATGCCCGAGAGGGCGGCGACCGTGAGCAGCAGCCCGAACCGGTCGACGGTCACACCGAGCCCGTCGCGGATCTGCGGCCCTCGGGCG
Organism: uncultured bacterium; assembly: GCA_963825585.1. Taxonomy (GTDB): domain Bacteria; phylum Actinomycetota; class Acidimicrobiia; order Spongiisociales; family ZC4RG35; genus JAOUGY01. Next base: position 4,620 of record CAWGTX010000005.1, on the reverse strand, counting down.
ATGAATGACGCAGTCATCGCCCCGTTGACGAAGAATTGGCCGCCTACGGCGATGAGGGCGCGCCGATCTGGAAGCGAACGTGGCGGCGTAGTCATTGGGTCCCCGGAGAGCGTAGGGCGGCCGAGGAACGAGGACGTCCGATGATGACGGCGGGGCGGCAACGGGCTTTCTGTCACTGGCGGCCGGTACGGTGGCCTCACGAGTCCCAGGAGGTCCCCGATCACGTCCGATGTCCGATCCCGCGCAACCGAACTGCTGAGAGAGCTGACCGGCGCCGATTCGTTCCGGCCCGATCAGTTCGAAGCGATTTCAGCCCTGGTGGCCGACCGCCGCCAGGTGCTGGTGGTGCAGCGCACGGGATGGGGCAAGAGCGCGGTGTACTTCATCGCCACCCGGCTGCTGCGCGAGCAGGGCGCGGGGCCCACGCTGCTGGTCTCGCCGCTGCTGGCGCTGATGCGCGACCAGATCGGAGCGGCGGTGCGGATGGGACTGCGGGCCGAAACCATCAACTCGACCAACCGCGACGAGTGGGAGCGGATCTTCGGGCTCATCACCGCCGGTGAGGTCGATCTCCTGCTCATCTCTCCCGAGCGACTCAACAACGAGGACTTCCGGGCGCGGGCATTGGGACCGCTGCTGGCCAGCATCGGGATGCTGGTGGTGGACGAGGCGCATTGCATGTCCGACTGGGGTCACGACTTCCGACCCGACTACCGCCGGATCGGCCGGGTGGTGGCCGGCCTCCGCGAAGGAATGCCGGTGCTGTGCACCACCGCCACCGCCAACGACCGGGTCACCGACGACATCGTCGAACAGCTCGGCGAGGACCTGGTGGTGATCCGGGGACCGCTCGATCGACCGTCGCTGGCGTTGCAGGTGATCGCCATGCCGTCACCGGTCGACCGCCTCGCCTGGCTGGCGGCCCGCATCCCCGGGATGGTGGGGTCGGGGATCGTCTACTGCCTCACGGTCGGCGACGCCCACATGGTGGCCGAGTTCCTCACCAGCCGCGGGATCGCCGCCCTCGCCTACACGGGACAGGACGACGACTCCGAACGGCTTGCAGTCGAGGACGCCCTCAAGGCGAACACGGTGAAAGTGGTGGTGGCCACCTCGGCCCTGGGCATGGGATACGACAAACCCGACCTGTCGTTCGTGATCCACTACCAGTCCCCTGGAACCCCGATCGCCTACTACCAGCAGGTCGGGCGGGCAGGCCGGGCGCTCGACCGGGCCCACGGGGTGCTGTTGTCAGGCCGTGAAGACCGGGCCATCCAGGACTACTTCATCGACACCGCCTTCCCCCGGGAAGAGGACGTGGACGTGATCCTCCAGACGATCGCGTCCGCCGACGCCGGCCTCAAGCCGACCGCCCTGGAGCGGGCGGTCAACCTGAGTCGCACCCGCATCGCCGCCACCCTCAAGGTGCTGGAGGTGGAGGGCGCGCTCGAGCGTCACTCGGGGAGTTGGTACCGCACCGGCGAGTCGTGGGTGTATCCCCACGCCCGCCTGGCAGCGGTCACGGCGGCACGTCGTTCCGAGCAGGAGGCGATGCGTGACTACATCCACGGGCAGGGCTGTCTGATGGAGAAGCTGCGGCTCCGGCTCAACGATCGGGCCGCCCAACCGTGTGGCCGCTGTGCGAGCTGCACCTCACCGGCATTCCCGCTCGACATCGACGAGGAGCTCGCCGCAGCGGCCGCCGAGTTCCTGGGACGGCGTCACCTGGTGATCGAGCCCAGGCTCCGCTGGCCCGTCGGCGTCAGCGGCGAGCTACCGGGGCTCAGGGAAGGACGGCTGGAACCGGGGGTGGTGCTCGGCCGTGCGGGCGACGCCGTGTTCGGCGATCTGATCGCGGCGGGAGTGGACTCGGGCCGCTTCGACGAAATCCTGGTCTCGGCGTTGGCCCGCATGATCCGAACCGAGCTGGCCGGTCGCAACATCAGATGGCTGACGGTGGTGCCATCGAAGAGCGGGTCCACACTCGAACTGGGACGCAAGGTGGCCGAGACGTTGCGACTCGAGTTCCGCCCTCTCGTCGCCGCCACAGGAACGGCCCGACCCCAGGCCGAGATGCAGAACAGCGTGCAACAGGTCGAGAACCTGCTCGACGCCTTCCATGTGACCGGTCGACCGCCCACCCAGCCCGGCATCCTGCTCGACGACACCGTCGACTCGCGGTGGACCCTGACGATGGTCGGTGCGTTGCTGCGGGCGGCGGGCTCGGGTCCCCTCCACCCGGCGGCACTCGTGCAGGTCGGCTGAAAGCGGGATCAGCGCAGGAGCGGAGCGGTGAGCATGGGGCCCATCTGATCGGCCAGGGCGAAGATGATGAGCGCCCCGCCGGCGATCGACAGGTTCTTCATGAAGTTCGACACCTCGAGCTGTTTGAGCATGTCCGAATCCGTCCAGAAGTGGTGGACCATCACGTTGGCGGTGAGCAGGTACGCAATGGCGCCCAGGGCGGCGATGTCGATCCAGATTCCCAGCCCGATGCCGGCGCCGATGGCGACGAGCAGCACCCCGCTCACCCGCACCAGCACGGTGGCGTTCCTGACGCCCCGCATCTGACCGTACATGGCGGTGGCGGAGGTCTGCTGGAGGTGGGCGGCGATGCCCGATCCCACGAAAAGCAGGGCAAACAGCACCCTCCCAATGATCAGCATCACGTCCACACCGCCTCCTTTCGCTGTGAAGCGGATCATACGACCCGTGGCCCGCCAACCCCCGAGCGGATGACTCCTCGAGCGGCCCTTGACACAGCGTTGTACGATCGTATAGGTTCCTATACATGCGTTCAGTCGACGATCGTACCACGAGGGCGAAGATCCGCGACGCCGCCATCACACTGTTCGCTCGTGATGGCATCGCCGCTACCGGGGTGCGTGCGGTGGCAGAGGAAGCAGGAGTCTCACCCGGGCTGGTGAGCCACCACTTCGGCTCGAAGGAAGGCCTCCGACAGGCGTGCGACGAACACGTCGTGGCCGTGATCCGCGATGGGAAGTCGGCGGCCATGTCCTCCGGCCCGGGCGTCGACCCGGTCGCTGCCCTCCGTCACACGCAGGACGGCCCTCCCCTCATGAGATACCTGGCACGCGTCCTGATCGAGAGTTCCCCCACGGTGGCGGCACTGGTCGACGAACTCGTGGCCGACGCCGACGCCTACATGGCCAAAGGGGTGGAAGCCGGGATGCTTCGCCCCTCCGATCACCCCGAGCAACGGGCAGCCGTGCTCACCATGTGGTCGCTGGGTGCGCTGGTGCTGCACGAGCACGTGCAACGGCTGCTGGGCGTCGACCTCACCGCCCGGGACCTGGTCGGTCAGCCGACGGTGACCAACTACTTCGCCCCTGCCACCGAGATCTTCTGTGACGGCCTCGTGACCGAGGCATTCGGCGCAACCCTCCGTGGCGCCTTCAGCAACAAGGAGACGACGACATGACTGATCCCGTCATCCGGGCCGAAGGCCTGGTGAAGGACTACGGGTCGGTGCGGGCACTTGCCGGCCTCGACCTCGAAGTGCACCGCGGGGAGGTGTTCGGTTTCCTCGGGCCAAACGGCGCCGGCAAGTCGACCACCATCCGCATCCTGCTCGACCTGCTGCGACCCACCGCCGGACGGGTCGAGGTGTTGGGCACAGCACCCCGCGACGGCGGAGCGGGCCTCCGGTCCCGCATCGGCTACCTGCCCGGCGAACTGTCGATGGCGGGTGCGCAGACCGCAGGCGATGCCCTCCGATACCTGGCCCGGCTCCGTGGCGGAGCCGGAGCGGACCGTATCGGTCCGCTGGCGGAACGGTTCGGGCTCGACCTGACCCGCCCCATCCGGGGCCTGTCGAAAGGCAACAAGCAGAAGGTGGGCATCGTCCAGGCCTTCATGCACGCCCCCGAACTGCTCGTCCTCGACGAGCCGACCAGCGGTCTCGACCCGCTGCTCCAGCGGGAATTCCTCGATCTGGTGACCGAGTCGGCACGGGAGGGTGCAACCGTGTTCATGTCGTCGCACGTGCTGAGCGAGGTGGAAAGCGTTGCCGGTCGGGTGGCGATCATCCGGGCCGGGCAGATCGTCGACCTCGACGACGTGGCGGCTCTCCGCCACCACGCCGGTCAGATGATCACGTTCCGTTTCGCAGAACCGGCCGACGCCCCAGCATTCGCCGGGCTGGACGGTGTCGATGACGTAACAGTCGATGGCGACACGCTCACCTGCCTGCTGCGGGGAGAGCCCGACGCACTGCTCAAGGCGGCATCCCGCCACCGCGTGATCGCCTGGTCGGCCGTCGATCGCGAACTGGAGGACCTGTTCCTCGACTTCTACCGCATGCCCATCGAAGAGGAGGTGTGACATGGCCGTTGACACCATGCCGATCACAACCGGCGTGATCAGGAACGCCCGGCGATCACTGATCCTGTGGGGCTGTGCTCTCGCCGCCGTGTCGGCGATGTACGTGAGCGTGTTCCCTGCCATCGGGGGCACCGACATGCAGGCCCTCATCGAAGGCCTGCCCGAAGGGATGGTCGAGGCGCTCGGATACGACCAGATCGGCACGGCTGCCGGCTACATCTCGTCCACGGTGTACGGGCTGCTGGCGCCGATCCTCCTGTCGGTGTTCGCCGTCGG
>CAWGTX010000004.1:0-222491 GCA_963825585.1 uncultured bacterium | reverse complement strand
GAACAATGGGGCGTTGATGCAGCCTTGCTCACTGTTCTCGGGCTGAGATGACGCGCCCCGATCGCCCAGATCGGATGCAGTAACGCCCGAATTGTCAAGTGCTCGGGATCGGCACTTCGACGAGCGGGTCACCGCAAGCCCTGCGTAGGGAGGGTCCTACGCGCGATGTGCTCTATCTGGCGGCTCTCCTCGGACTGGAGTAAGCGCCGCTTCAACTTCACTGACAGCGCAAACCCCGGGGGACCGCCCATGCCGTGCATCAGGCGGCGTCATGACTCACGCAAGGCGACAGATGTCCCCGATTCCCCGGGCCCGGCTGGAGACCGCCGCCGCTCATGCAGAAGCCTGGCACCGGGCGCCGACCACTTCAAGCGAGTCGATGTCGATCAGCAGCTCAATGCTGTCCTGCTCCCCGGGGGGCGAACCGTCCCGGTCGAGGATTCCGTTTCCGCACGTCGATACTCTGATCTCCCCCATTCCGACCTGAAGCCCCGTGGAAAACGTCACCACACCGCCTTCGACCGAGTCGATCCCGGGCGATGTCATCACGACAACATTGTCGAAAGCCTCGGACGGCATCTCGTCTGGGTGCACTTGGGTCAAGACATACTCGGAAGAAACCGCAACGGACGACGCTACAACGACGCCGTCTACCACCCCGGCAACGAGGTAGCACCAGGTGCCGGCGTCTTTCGATCCGACCTCGGGGCAATGCCCCGTGGGTGGAGCAACGAGCCGAACAGGCAGCGCCGAACAGTCGTCCAGCACGAAGCTACCAGCCGCAGCCCTGAGCGAGTCGAGCGGCCAGATCGCATTAGCCCCAACGGGTTCGATCACGACGGGTGATCCCTGAGTGCTCGACGTGTCGCGGTCACCCGGATCGGGCGAAGTGGCGACGGTCGATGTCGACGACACCACGGCGGTTGAGGTCGAACCGTCGAGAAGGCTCGAGTCAGACGGCCCCCCAGTGAGCGTGCATCCGGCCGAGAAGAAGACCATCGCCGTGATCCCAACCCCACACTTCACTTCGTCTCATACGGCACAACCGTCTTGGATCCGAGATCGACGCTCGCCCGGCCCGATCCAGCCACCTCATCGAACGACATCAAGATATCGGGTTTCTCGGTAGCGCCAGGAGCGAATTGCCAGGCTCCAGCTCCGATCGGACGAACACGCCGATCTCTCCGGTAGACGAAGGCGGTCGTATGTCGAGCACCCTGTCCAGCACGGGTGTCATCCGACCATCGGCGTCGACGTCGTAGGTGGGCGCCAGGTTCGTCGCTCCGAGAAACTCGCCTGTTGTGAGGTCGATGATTGAAAGGGCCCGACTCGTCAACGCCCGAAGAATCGACACAACCGGCGAGCGCAACCAGAGCAAGACCGGCCAGCGCTAGACGAGCGGTGACCCGGGTGCGGGGGCAGGTCCTCATCTGAGACAGATTGAACCACCCCGCCAGTGGACGCAACCTCAACCGCGACGGCCGACAACAGCAACCTCACAACTACCCACGCACACGACCAGTTCAGGGCCGGCGAATCCGGAGCACCGGGGACACTCACAGGCGACGCGACAACCCGGCGGCGGTCACGCAGAACAGGCAGCCGATGCCCGAGGCGAAAACCGAGACCGTCGACCGCTCGCATCGTTGACCAACCCGCCCCAGCAGGCGTCATCCCCGACAGACCCGAAGCTGTTGCACGAAGCAGTCGGTCTCTCACCCTCGTTCTGGGATGTTCTCGGGGCCGAAACGCCGCAAACACGGCGCCCCTCACGATCGAGGACACAGCGACTGCTTCGAGCATCCCCGAAGCAGTCGCTCTCCCACCCCGAAAGCCGACCTCGACGGCTGTCACCGGTGCCGCTGCTACCCTCCCCGGGTGGTGAACACAAGCCCGTTCACCACCCCAAACCCCTTGTCCCGCAAGGAAAACCACTGCCCTCGTAGCTCAGGGGATAGAGCGACTGCCTCCTAAGCAGTAGGCCGCAGGTTCGAATCCTGCCGAGGGCGCCGACCGATGGGGCCATGCACATCACGCGGACACGGCATGAGGCTGCGACTGGGCCTAACCTCGCACCCACATGGCCGAACCGTTCTACGAACCGCTTTCCTATCTCGACGCCTCATTCCTGGCGCTGGAGTCGCGCACCACCCACATGCATGTGGCGGCGGTGGCGATCTTCGAAGCCGGCGAGTTGAAACGACCCGACGGTGGCATCGACATCGACCGGGTCAAGGCCCACATCGAGTCCAAGCTCCAGTACATCCCCCGCTACCGCCAGCGGCTCGCCTACGTCCCCTACAACCGGGCACCGGTGTGGATCGACGACGACAGCTTCAGCTTCGACTACCACGTCCGTCACACCAGCCTCCCTCGGCCTGGGACAGACGAGCAGCTGAAACGGCTCGCCGGTCGGATCGTCGGCCAGCAGCTCGACCGGACCAAACCACTGTGGGAACTGTGGGTGGCCGAAGGCCTCGAAGGCGACCGATTCGCCATCATCGCCAAGATCCACCACTGCATGATCGACGGCATCAGTGGGGTCGACCTCACCACCATCCTCCTCAACGTGATCCCCACCTCCGACGTGGAACACGCCCCCGTCTGGAAACCCCGGACGGCGCCCAACGGCACCCAGCTGGCCGTCTCCGAGCTGGCCCGCACCACCCGCAAAACCATCGACACCGTCACCTCTGCCGGTGACCTCCTCAGTTCGAGCAAGGAAGCGCTCGGACAGACCGCCCACAAGCTGACCGCCGCCGCCAACTCGCTTCGGTCGGGGTGGCTGCGGGCGGCCGACCGCACGCCGCTCAACCCCGACATCGGACCCAACCGGCGATTCGACTGGACCGAGTTCGACCTCGAGCACGTGAAACGGGTCAAGAACGCCCTCGGCGGCACGGTCAACGACGTGGTGCTGGCGATCGTCGCCGGCGCGGTGCGACACTTCCTCGAGGTGGAACGCGACTTCTCCACGGTGGGTGTCGAGTTCCGGGTGATGGCACCGGTCAGCGTCCGCAAGGCCTCCCAACGTGGCACCCTCGGCAACCAGGTGGCCATGTGGCTGGTGAGCCTCCCCATCTCCGAGCCGGACCCGGTGAGACGCCTCCGGATGATCCAGGCCGAAACCAAGCGCCTCAAAGCCACCGACCAGGCGCTGGGAGCGGCGACCCTGGTCGACCTGAGCAGGGGCACACCGCTCCCTCTGCTCTCGCTGGCCAACCGGGTGGTGGGTTCGGCGATCCGGCCGTTCAACATGACGGTCACCAACGTGCCGGGACCGCAGTTTCCCATGTACCTGTTGGAAGCGAAGATGATCGCCAACTTCCCGATCGTTCCGCTGTGGGCGCAACACGGAATGGGCATCGCCCTCTTCTCCTACGACGGTCGGCTGCTGTGGGGCATCCACGCCGACTACGACGCCCTGTCGGACAGCGACGCCTTCCTGAAGTCGATCCACCACTCGATGGCAACTCTCGAGAACGCCGCAGCCGATGTCGGCGCCGCCGACTGAGCACCGACCGCCACCCCGAGCACCCGTCGTCGCCGCTCTCGGCGGCGCACTCGTCATCTCGTTCTCGGCGATCCTCTACCGCCTGAGCGAAGTGGGCCCGGTGACGGGCGCCCTCTTCCGGATGACATACGCGGTTCCCGTCCTCGCCGGTATCTGGACGCTGCAACGGGGCACCGACGACCGGACATGGCACCAGCGCCACCTGGCCGGACTCGCCGGGGTGTTCCTCGCCGCCGACGTGGTGGTCTGGTCGGCAGCCATCGACCAGATCGGTGCCGGACTCGGAACCCTGATCGTCAACAGCCAAGTGGTATTGGTGCCGCTCGTCACGTGGGCACTGTTCGGGGAGCGACCCGCTCGTCGGGCGGTGCTCGCCACGCCGCTGGTGATGGCCGGACTGGCTGCCATCACCGGTCTGGGAGGAACCGACACCTTCGGTGATCGGCCCGTGTTCGGGGTGGTGCTCGGTGCCACCGCCGCCGTCTTCTACACGGCGTTCCTGGTGACGTTCCGACGGGCGGGCAGAACAGGGCCGGCATCCGGACCGCTTCTCGACGCCACCATCGGTGCCGCCATCACCGTTACCGCCTACGGGTTCAGCACCGGGACGATCGATACGTCCATCACGTGGGCGAGCCACGGTTGGTTGGCGGCGTTGGCGTTGGGCCCCCAGGTGCTGGGGTGGATCCTGATCGGATACGCCCTCCCCCGGCTGCCGGCGACCGTCACATCGTTCGCGGTGCTGTTGCAGCCGACGGCCACGCTGGTGTGGGGCCGCCTCATCTTCGACGAGCGGCCCGGGGCCACCCAACTCGTCGGTGTGGTGGCCGTGCTCGCCGGGATCGCCGCCGTCACATGGAGACGGTCACCGACACCAGCCCCATCCCCGCCGTGATGGCAGGGCCGATGACGGCCGGGATGGCCTCGAGTATGTGGCCGGTGTTGAAACCGTAGGCGCTGCCGACCTCCAGCCACACGTTCATCCGTTTGATGGCGTCGGCCCGTTCCGCTGGTGCCAGCGCATGGGCATGGCGCATCCGACCGCCCAACTCGACGAGTTCGGCGGCAGTGAGGGCGAAGTTGCCGAGGGCGCCCGGAAGCCACGACGCCCGCTCCGGCCCCAGGCCCAAGAAGAGGAGCGACAACGGAGGGAACCGCTCGGTGTGGGCGAACAGAGCCTCACAGTGCTGCGGCTGGAGTTCGCGTCCGACGTCCCAGGTGACGTGATCGAGGTCGTCGCGGGAACAGGCGTAAAACATGTCCTCACCGGGAGTGGCCGCCAGGAATGCACCCAGGAAGAGCCGGTTGACCCGGTCGAGTTGCCGGTTGTGATCGAAACCGTGGACACGGGCAGGCCAACCCTTCCAGGCTGCCATCACCTCCTGGATCGACACATCACGACCAACACGCTCGACGAACGAGTCGATGCCATGGCGCAAGGTGGCGACTTCTTCATCGGCGGCCTGACGGAGATACCAGAAACCGGTGACGGCCATCTCAGCCGAGCCTTCCCTGCAGGTAGGCCGCTTTCTCTACCCCCCACTGGATGTGCGCTTTCCACACGTCCTCGCCCAGCACGGCCGACGAGGCGGGAGCGAGATCGAAGACGTCGCCTGGCAGGGCATCGACCGCCACCGGATCGCGGCTCACCGGCTCGCATCCGTGCTCGAGCAGATGAGCGGTCGGAAAGCTCATTGCCTCCTGGAAGACCTCGAGCGGACCGCGATGTTGCGAGGCGTACGGAATCGACAACAGTCGCTCGAGCTCATCGGCGAGCCAGCGTTCGCCATCGGCGATCGCCGCATCCAGTCCGTCGGATCCGTCTAGGCCGAGCCGATCGACGCAGGCGAGCACATGCGGGGCGAACGCGCCCACCAGGGCAACCCACAAGACTTCAGATGCAGATGTCAGTACCACGCGAACCCCTGGAACCTGGAAACTGAGGGCCTCCGTTTCGGTCGACATGATGCCACGGCGGCCCGAGCCACCCGGGGTTCTGTGTGCACATACGGGCGCAATCCGCCCGCCCATGCACACGGAGGCGTCACTCCGCCAGTTCGATCCGCATCCGTTTGTTGGCCTTGCCCTTCGACTCGGTCTTGACCACCCGGATCGGACCGACCTCGAGTGTCGAACGAACGTGGGTGCCGCCATCGGCCTGACGGTCGAGGCCGACGATGTCGATCACGCGGATCTCCTCGACCCACTCAGGGATCAGGTTCACCTTGGTACGGATCAGGTCGGGGTCGCTGAGCGCGGCCGCCCGCGGCAGGTACAACACCTCCGTCGGATATCCCTTGGCGAGCTCGGCGTTGAGTCGCTCCTCCACCTCGCGCCCGAAAACGACCGAGATCGCATCGAGCTCGAAGTCCATCCGGGCGACACCAGGCTCCATGTTCCCACCCGTCACCTTGGCCCCGAAGTCTCGAAAGACGACGCCAGAGAGGGCATGGAGGGCAGTGTGGGTTCGCATCAGCCGGTAGCGACGATCCCAGTCGATCATGGCTTCCACCGAATACCCCGGAGCGGGCAGGTCGTCGCCATCGACGACGTGGATGAGTCGGCCTTCCCGCCGGAGCGTGTCGGAGACCGCCACCTCGCCGCCGTCCCATCGGATGACACCACTGTCGCCGGGCTGACCGCCGCCGCGCGCGTAGAACACGGTCCTGTCGAGCACGAGACCGCCATCCACGACGTCGATCACACGTCCCTCGCTCACGGCTTGATAGGAATCCGACCCGGCCAGCTCCTCGGTCTGATCCACCATGCTCACCTCCCCGGGGCGTCGAGCGGAACCGTCACGGTCTCGTCGTCGACGGGCTCGAGCTCGGTGGTGTCGAACAGCCGGGTCTGGGCCGAGCGTCGACGCGCCTGAATCTCTTTCAGCCGGTCCGGGGTGTCGGTGGTTTCGATCATCTTCTCGGACGCCTCCGCCCACGACTCCCCGAGAACCCGGGTGCGCCACAGGTGGCCGAGCCCGATCCGCAACACCGTGACCGACGGTACGGCGACGACGACTCCGAGCAACCCGGCCAGGGAGCCTCCCGCAAGCAACGACAACACGATCACCAGTGGCGACAGCCGGACACGTGCCCGTTGAACCATGGGCGTGATCACGTGGTTGTCGATCTGCTGGATGAGCGTGAACACCACCACGACGAACACGGCCGCTCCCGGCCGACCCTCCACCACCGCCACCGTCGCCGCCAGTGTCGCCCCGAAGAACGGCCCCACCAGCGGGATCAGGTTCAACAGCCCGGTGGCGATACCGATGATCAGCCAGAACGGAAGATCGAACAGCTGCAGAGCGATCGACGAGAGGGTTCCCACGAATATCGCCACCAGCAATTGGCCTCGCACGAACGCTCCCAGCGCCGTGCCCATCTGCCGGGTCACGTAGGCCACTTCGTCGCGAACTCCGTGAGGCGTCAGGTCGAGCAGCAGGTTCTTGGTGCGAGGCAGGTCGAGCAGCATGTAGAAGGCGAAGATCGGTGCCAGACCGAGGACGGCGACGACTTCGGTGATGCCGCGCAGCAGGCGACCGGCACCCGAGCCGAAGCCACCGATGAGATCCTGGAGCGATGTCTGGTTGGCCGGGTCGGCGATCCAGTCGCGGATCGTTTCCGATGTCCAGACCGGCCCCAGGTCGATGCCCAACCGTTCACCTGCATCGCGCAGCGTTGCCACCAACTGGTCGTACAGCCCGGGAAGGGCCGTCCCGAAGTCGGCGGCCTGGGCGCGCACCGCAGGAACCACCAGGAATCCGGTGGCGGCGAGGATGGCGGCCACCACCATGAACCCAAACAGGACCCCGAGCACTCGCGGGATCCCGATTCGGTGCAGCGAGCGGACGATGGGGTCGAGCAGCACCACCAGTCCGCCGGCGAACACCAATGGAAGCCAGATGATGCGGACCTGCGACGCCAGCCACATGAGGACACCCACCAGCACCAGACTGCCGATCGAGGCCCAGATGACGAGGGCTGACCGCCGGAGGCGATCGTTGACGGGGAGTTCGGGCACGGTTGGATTGTACCCGGAGCATGACCCTGGATCGGGGAACCGTCAACCGTCGACGATCGCGACCGATGCCCCGGGCTCGACGGCGATGACCCACCCATCCGAGCCCGCCGGCGCCACCGTCGAGCCACCCTGGGTCGACCACCCATCGGGTACGGACGCCGCTCCCGTGACGGCGGCTGGAACCGAAGGTGGCACCACCACGGTGTGGGTGCCGCCGAGCGTGAGCGTGGGCCTCCCGATCGGCGGCCCCAACACCACCCGCCCGGACTGGGACTCCAGGACCGCCGTCGACACCGGGACGGCGGTGAGGTCCACCTCGAGCTCGGGGGAGGACAGGTCGAGCGACCACGTCAGGGAGCCGTTCAAGAGTATCGCCCACCCGCCGAATCGGTAGGCGCCGGGGTCGGGGCGCGGAGCGACCACCACCGAGAGGTCGCTGAGGCGAAGCTGCTCGTATCCGAGGGGGGCGGCCACCCCGCCGCCGGTCCGCAGCGGCGAAACCTCGTAGGCGGCGCCCGCCCCTGCAGCCAGGGTGAACCGCCCGGTGTCGAGCTCGATGGCGAGTCGGGCGGTCTCGAGATCGTCGAGCGCCGGCCCGGCGATATCCGCCGACGCCACCGGCAACCAGGGCGCCGCCGAAAGGTGAAGCGCCAGACCCAGCGCCAGCCACGTGAAGACCGACAACCCCACGATCGCCAGATGCCGACGCCGCCGAGACCCGATCAGCCAGGTTCCGAGCCCGGAGACGAGCCCGAGCACGGGGATCGGCCACAACGCCACGAGATCGATCCACACGCTGGGCGAGAAGATGCCGGCCCCCACCCCCAAAGCGGTCCCCATCGCCAGGATGGCCGCCAGGCCCGCTGCAACGAATGGCCACGGGCTCCGGTCGGGCTCCGGAGCGGTCACCCGCCCTCGAAGGAGCCGCCGAGCAGCACCACGAGGTCGACGCCCTCTGGCATGTCACGGCTCATGCCCACCTGGGCATCCGGGAACAGCGCTGCCAGCTCGAAGGCCTCGGGGCCGTATCCGTCACGGAACAGGATCTGGGACTGGGCCAGGATCGGTTCGTAGTCGTCGGCGGGCACGGTGTCGTATCCGGCCGCTCTCAGCTCGGCGGTGACGTCGGCGGCGAGTCCGGTGGTCCCGACGGCGTTGAGAACCTGGACCACGATCTCGGACGGAGCCCGAGGGGTGATGGTCGGTGTTGTTGTGTCGGCCGGGGGCGTGGTGGTCGACGGTGCCGCCACGGTGGTGGAGGTGGCAACGGACTCGACGGTGGTGGAGGGCACGGTGGAACCGGCGGTGTCCTCCCCCGGGTCGTCGTCTCCCAGGATGGACGACCCGAACCACAACGCCCCGAAGACGACAGCGCCCACCACGATGATGCCCAGGACCATCACCACCAGATCGCGGGAGAAGTTGGCTCGGGCGGCGTGACGGCCACGACTCATGCCGCACCAACCATCCGTCTAAGCCGCCGCACCGTCAAGGGGTCGTAGGCAACCGCCTCGGGCAACGACATGAGGTCACGCAACCGATCGTAGTACTCGGTCGGACTGAGCCCCAGGACCTCCCCGATGGTCCGGTCCTTGGGTTCGGGGTGGAGGAACCATCCACGTTCGAAGTCGAGGATCTCTCGATCGGCGAGTGTCAACATGAGTGGAACTGAGGGTATCCGCCCTGATCGACAAGCCTGGGATTTCGCGACCGCCTCACGCTCGAAATGGACACAAGGCACTTTGCACGATATATGATCACCGTCGTCGACGGGTGTGAACGTGTCGACGAGCATGCGCCCCCGTCGCCCGCCACAACCCCTCCTGGCAGGGCGGCGGGGCGCACCCCCTTCTCACACGGTCGCCGGGTTGCGGGAGTCGCCCACGTCTTGATCGGCCCGGAAACACGCGTCAGAATCGGTTCTGGCCTCGCTCGGGCGGAGGGACGATGGAGCGCGCAGAATCACAACCGGCCGCCAGGGGGCACCAGATGATCGAGCACACCGCCGACGTGATCGTGGAGGCGTGGGGACCCGGATTCGCCGCCTTCTGTGAGGAGGCGGTGGCGGGACTCATCGAGCTGTACACCGAACGATCCGCCGACCCGGTCGACACCGTCATCGTCCCACTGTCGGGCACCACGGAGGACGACCGTCTGGCCGGGCTCCTCGAGGATGTGATCTTTCTCCTCGACACGAGCGACCTGTCGCCTGTCGGCATCTCGGTTCGGGAAGAGACCGCCAGCATCAGCCTGTCGCCGCAGGTGGTGGGAACCGGTGCGGTACCGAAGGCGATCTCGGGTCTGGCGGTGCAGGTGGCGGACGGCACGGTTCGGTGTCGCTTCCTCGTGGATGTGTGAGCCGCCTTGGGCAGGCGGGTGGCCGGGTCAGCCCTTGACCACCCCGATCGGGACGAGCCGGGCCACCGGTCGGGCCAGCCCGGCCGAGTGGACGGTGCTCACCACTTCGTCGACATCCTTGTACGCAGCGGGGGCCTCCTCGGTGAGGCCATGGGAGGACGCCGCCCTCACCTCTATTCCTCGGTGAGCCAGGTCCTGGCGCAACCCGGCCGGGGAGAACCGTTTGCGGGCGGCGGTTCGGCTCATGACCCGTCCGGCGCCATGACAGGTTGAGTGGAACGCACCGCCAGCCTCTGTCCCCACCAACACGTACGACGCGGTTCCCATCGACCCTGGCACGAGGACCGGCTGGCCGACGGCGACCAGATCGGGAGGCAGGTCGCGGTGGCCGGCCGGGAGTGCGCGAGTGGCCCCCTTGCGGTGCACACACAGCAGCCGTTGCCGACCACCGACCTCATGATGCTCCAACTTGGCGAGATTGTGCGAAATGTCGTACACGAGCTCGAGGCGGTCGTCACCGAGCACCCCCTGGAAGGCCCGCCGGGCCGCCTCCGCCAGCAGGTGCCGATTGGCTCGGCCGAAGTTGGCGGCGGCCGCCATGGCCGCCAGATAGGCGCGGCCGTCGGAGCTGTCGACCGGGACGCAGGCGAGTTGTCGATCCGGCACGCGGATGTGGTGGCGTGCCATGGCGTCCTGCATATGTCTCACCTCGTCCGTGCACACCTGGTGTCCCAGACCGCGCGAACCGGTGTGGATCATCACGCACACCTGGCCCTCGACCATCCCGAAGGCGGCGGCTGCGGTGTCGTACACCCGGTCCACCACCTGAACCTCGAGGAAGTGGTTACCCGACCCGAGGCTTCCGAGCTGACCCCGCCCGCGTTGTTTCGCCCGCTCCCCGACGGCGCTGGGATCGGCGCCCCCCATCGCGCCGCCGTCTTCGCAGCGATCGAGATCTCGAGTCGAACCCAGGCCCCGCTGCCGCACGACCTCGCCGGCACCTCCGACGAGGACTGCGGACAGGTCGGACTCCGACAGGTCGTCCCACACCGCTCCTGGTCCCATCCCCTTCGGCACCACCCGGTCGAGTTCATCCATGAGCCTGGAGAGCTCCGGCAGGATCTCGCTGCGATCGAACGGCGCCGCCAGCAGCCTCACGCCGCAGGAGATGTCGAACCCGACCCCGCCAGGCGACACCACCCCGCCCTCACCCACGTCGGTGGCCGCCACGCCGCCGATCGGGAACCCGTAGCCCCAGTGGATGTCGGGCATGGCGAAGGATGCCTCCACCACGCCTGGCAAAGCCGCAACATCGACGACCTGATCGAGCGAGCGATCCTGTTCGACGTCGGGCAGCAGGGCGCGGGAGGCGAACACGATTCCGGGGACACGCATGTCCCCGGTGGGGTCGATCCGCCAACGCCAGGGCGTCTCCTCGATCAGGGGCCGGCTCACGGTCGGCCCGTTCGACGGGTTCCGTCGGCGAGGTGAGCTGTGAACCAGTCCCGGGCGAGTTCGGCGACCCGGTCGAGTGTGCCGGGCTCCTCGAACAGGTGGGCGGCACCTGGCACCACCGTCAACCTGCTCTCACATCGCAGCTCAGCCCGAGCCCGACGGTTCAGATCGAGAACAACGCCGTCGTGCCCGCCCACGATCAGGAGGGTCGGGGCCTCCACCGCCGCCAGGCGGGGACCGGCGAGGTCCGGGCGACCACCCCGCGACACCACAGCCATGACGTTCGACCCGGGCTCGGCCGCCGCCCACAGTGCGGCGGCTGCCCCCGTGCTGGCGCCGAAGTACCCGATGGGGAGGTGGGCCATGCCGGGCCGCGCCCGCAGCCAACGAGTGGCCCCGATCAGCCGAGCGGCGAGCAAGGGTACGTCGAAGACGTCGCCCCGGTCGCGTTCCTCGTCGGTTGTGAGGAGATCGAAGAGCAGCGTCCCGAATCCGGCCGCGTTCAGCACCTCTGCGACGTGTCGGTTGCGGGGGCTGTGGCGGCTGCTGCCGGTGCCGTGGGCGAAGATCACGATCCCGGAAGACCCGAGGGGCAGGGCGAGGTGCCCAGCCAGGTGCACGGCTCCTGCGGGTACGTCGACGTCTTCATCTCCAACCGGATCGTCGACGCCCTCGGTTGTCGAAGCACCCACCGCCACCCGTCGGGCTGCCCGCTCCAGACAGCCGACCACCTCCTCATCGGTCGTCTGGGAGGAGTCACGGTAGGACTGACCAATCGCCCAGAACGGCTCGGGCGTGGCGAGGGCGACGAATTCGTCGGCATCTGCCCCGATCCGACAGACCCATCCACCGGGCGCCACCGGCGCCGCCTGCACCACCCTTCGGGCTCCGTGTGCCCGCGCCACCTGACAGGCGGCCCGTGCGGTCGATCCGGTGGCGATGCCGTCGTCCACCACGATCACGGTGCGACCTTCCACGGGTGTACGGGGGCGCTCGCCCCGGTAGCGGCGCGCTCGGCGATCCAACTCCGCTCGCTCGCGGGCATCGACGGCGGCGATCTCCCGCTCCGAGACCCCTGCGGAGCGCACCACGTCCGGGGCGGATCCCGTCTGCGCCGATGGCACCCATGCCCAACTCGGGCTGGAACGGTACGCCGAGCTTGCGGACCACGATGACCTCGAGTGGGGCGTCGAGCGCAGCCGCCACCCCCGCCGCCACCGGCATGCCTCCGCGGGCAGACGAGGAACCACCGCCCCCTCATCCCGCAGATGCTGCAGCCTGACTGCCAGCCGACGCCCGGCATCAACACGGTCGACAACGTGCACGGGCACCTTCCCCTCGGGTCTTCACCGTGCCTGGATCCCCCTTCCTGCACCAGGGGCGATCGTCACGGGTCTGCCAGGAACGATCCGAACGACCCGCAGCCGGACATCCGGACGAGTCGCCACGGCCGGGTGGAGGTGATGGCGGCGGCTCTGCCACACTGGTGTCCCCTCGGCCACCACCGAACCCCACTTGAAGACGGCAACCCGGTCGCACAGTGCCACCGCCTCGTCCATGAGGTGGGTCACCAACACCACGGTCGTGCCAGCCTGGTGGATCCCACGGATCAGCTCCCACGCCACTCGACACGAGGCCGGGTCCAGACCTGGTCGTCATCTCGTCGAGAAAGACGAGCTCGGGATCGTTGACCAGGGCGAGCGCCACGAACAGCCGGTGCTGCTGCCCACCCGACAGAGCCCCGAACCCGTCGAGCCGCTTGTCGGAGAGGCCCCAATCGGCCAACAGCGCGTCCACCGAAGGTCCCCGATCATTCAGCGACCCGAAGAGGTCGAGTGCCTCCCAGACCCTCATTCGATCGGGATGCGCAGACTCTTGGAGTTGAGAGCCAATCCTGTGCCGAAGCTCGACGGACGGTGTGGCGGGATCCAGGCCGAGCACCGACACCGCACCGCCATCTCTCCTCCTGAGGCCCTGAAGGCATTCGATAGTCGCCATCTTCCCGGAACCGTTGGGGCCGAGGATCCCGAAGATCTCCCCCTGGTTCACCGAAAACGAGACGTCGCGTACGGCGGCGAACCCGCCGTACCGCTTGCGAGATCGACGACTTCGATCGCAGGTGTCACCACGAACTCCCACCATTCAAGGACAGTCTCCTCCCCAACGGAGGTCGCCATCGCCGCCGCGTCAAGGCAGGGTGCCGACCTCGTTCGGTGGACCACTGCCACGATCGCGGCGTCGGCCACCCGTCACAAGAGGACAAGGTACCCAGGGTCGGAAGGACGTCGTCGCGCCGACGCGAGGTCGACCCGTTGGCACCACCGTTGCGGGCGGGTGTCCACCCAGGCCGTCACCGCCATCGACCCATCGGGCGGACGACCCGGTGCCCCCACCGCTCCGCCGCCCGATGCGCTGCCACCAGCAGGCCACCGGCGAGGGCCACAACCCCGACACCTGCAAGTACCACCATCGCCGACGGGAGGTCGACGGCGTAGAAGCTGCGCAGGCCGGGGACCGCAACCAACAGCACCACACCGCACACCATTGCGACAAGGAGCGCCTGGTCGAGCCTGGACAGGGGACGAACAGCCACCGTGACCACGACCAGCCCGATCCCGATCAGTACCAGCATCGTGATCGTCTGTGCCTCCGTCGTCGTCGCCTCGGGCCGCGCCATCCAGAAGATCGAGAATCCCGCCACTGCCAGCAACGCCCCGCTCGGAGCTGCGAATCGCAGCACCCGCCACACGAATCCCGGTCTCGCCCTTCCCTCGCCCGGCTCGAGCGCCAGCCAGAACGAGGGCATGCCGATGGTGAGGACACCGATCACCGTGACGTGCCGGGGCAGCAGCGGGAACACGACTCCCGTGGTGGCCACGGCCATCGCCAGCATGAAGGCATAGACCGTCTTGGTCAGGTACAGCTTGGCCACCCGCTCGATGTTGAAGATCACCCTCCGCCCCTCCGCCACGACCCGGGGAAGTCGCTCGAAGGCGCCATCCACCAGTACCACCTGGGCGACGGCGCGCGCCGCCCCGGCTCCCGCACCCATCGCCACGCCGATGTCGGCCTGTTTGAGGGCGGGCAGGTCGTTGACCCCGTCACCCACCATGGCGACGACATGGCCGGCGCGCTGCAGCTCGGCGACCATCGATCGTTTCTGGGCCGGGCTCACCCGGCCGAACACCGACCCCGCCTCCGCCATGCCGGCGACGTCGGTGACACCTTCCAGATCGGTCACCCGGCCGGTGACACCGGCCTGCGAGGCGATCGCCGCCACGGTGGCCGGGTCGTCGCCCGACAGGATCTTCACGTCCACCCCCTGCCCGGCGAAGAACCCGAGCGTGGCCGCAACGTCGGGTTTGACCTGATCCGCCAGTACCACCAGGGCCGCAGGTCGGGACACACGGGGACCGCCCAGGATCCCACCATCGGCACGAGCGAGCAACAAGACCCGCCGGGCGTGCCGGGCGTGGAAGCCGGCTCGATCGACCACCTCCGGGACATCGGGGGCGAGGGTCGCCACGGCACCCAGCACCCACAGCCCATGCTCGCCGAAGTCGGCACCACTCCAACGCCGATCAGAGCGGAACGGAACCCGGTCCCCCACCACCGGCCACGGTTCGAAACCCTCGAGACCCGCCGCGATGGCGGCGAGAGTCGCGTTGGGAGCCGGGTCGGCAGCGGCGATCGACACGAGGGCCGGTTCAACGGACTCGGCACCCTCGAGGTGCTCGACCGAGCTCAGCCGCAACACGCCCCCGGTGAGCGTCCCGGTCTTGTCGAAGCACACCACGTCGACGCGGGCGAGGCATTCGATGGCGGCCAACTCCTGGACCAGGACGTGGGTCCTCGCCAGACGCACCACACCCACGGCCATGGCCACCGAGGTCAGCAGTACCAACCCCTGGGGCACCATCCCGATGGTGGCGGCCACCGCCCCCCGGACCAGGCCACCGAGGTCGGACACCGCCCGATGTTGAGCCCAGGCGACCAGCAGACCGGTGGGGAGAAGCAGGATCGCGATCACCCGCAGGATGTCATCGAGGCCGGCGCGCAACTCGGAAGCCGCCAGCCGGAATTGCCTCGCCTCCACCGTGAGCCTGCCGGCGTAGGAGGCGTCGCCCACGTCTGTGGCCCGAACCACACCCGCGCCTGCCAGCACCGCAGACCCGGACAGACACCGGTCACCCACCCGCTTGGGGACCGGCCTCGACTCGCCGGTCAGCACCGATTCGTCCACCTCGAGGCTTTCGCCTGCAACCAACTCCCCATCGACGACGATCTGATCGCCACGACCGACACAGACGAGATCGTCGACGACCACCTCGTGGGCGGCCACCGATGTGTGGGCACCCTGACGGATGACGGTTGCCGACGGCACCGTCAGCAGGCGGAGACGGTCGAGCGCCTGCTTGGAGCGGACCTCCTGGACGATCCCGATGACGGCGTTGGCGACCATGACCACGACGAACACGGCGTCCTGGTAGGGGCCCACAACCAGCACCAGCGCGGCCAGCGTTCCGACGATGGCGTTGAACCGGGTGAGGGTGTTGGATCGCACGATCTCGGCGATCGACCGCGTCGACGCTGCCGGTGACGATGTTGGCCTCACCGCGGACGACCCGCTCGGCCACCTCCTCGGCGGAGAGACCCACCAGTTGCGCCGGTTCCGCCACGATCCCGTCCATCTCACCAGTATCCATGGTCGGCGGAACAAGCATCAGAGTCGGTTGGACCCCCGGTCACCGGACCGATCGCGCACCGCAGTCGCCGAACCGACCGCCAGGGCACCGGACACGACCAACACCAGGCGGATCGGAGCGAGCCCGGCAATGCTGGTGGAGCCCAGCAGATCCACGGCGAGTCCGGCGGCCACCGCCCCGACGGCGAGAGCCATCCTCACCGCCACGTGAAAGGCGCCGAGCGAGATGAGACGTGACTCCACCGGCAGATCCGCCTGGAGGACGGTGAGCCCGGAGACGATGGCGTAGGCACCGCCACACCCAAAGGCGAATGCCGTGACCAGGGCGGCGGGCATGGCGTCGGCGAAGGCCATCACCACCATCACGGTCCCCATCACGCCCACCCCCAGCCGGACCGCACCCACCCCTTCGATCCACCCCATCTGGCGCAGGCCCAGCCCGGCGGCTGCCCCCAGCCCGAACACGGCCACCAGGGTGCCGAACTGGGCCTGGCCGGCGCCGAGGGTGTCGTGAACGAATGTGACACCCAACGAGAACAGAGTGCCGATCCCGAGGGACGCGGCCACTATCGGAGGCAGGGTCGCCCGTACCAACGGCACACGCCAGGAGTCGGCCACCCTGATGCGCTCGCGGGCTCCCAGTGCAGGCTCCGGCCGGTCGGGTATCTCGCCGATGCCCCGGATGAGCAGCGCCGACACCAGGAAGGTGGCGGCGTCCACCCAGAAAGCGATCGTCGTGGCAGAGATGCCGGGCTGCATCCACACCGACCAGGTGGAGATGGCAGCGAAGGCACCGGCTCCCAACGGGATGGCGCCATAGGTGCCCCCCATGACCATGCCATTGGCGAGCGGGAGGGTGTCCTCGTCGACCAGATCCCGGATCGAGGCGTCCCGGGCGGCAATGGCGACGACCGCCGCCACCTCGAGGGTGATGGTCCACGGGTACACCCACCACAACGCCGCCACCAACGGGATCATGAGTGCAATCGCGCCCCGCAGGTAATCCAGGCCGACCAGAAGGGACCGGCGCCCGAAGCGAGTCGCAACCATCCCGATCAGCGGCCCGGCCAGCGTCGCCGGCGCCAGACGCAACGCCAGGACGCCGCCGACGGCAGCCGCCGATCCGGAGATGTCGAGGACGAGCGTCATGAGGGCGAAGGTGGCGAGCCAGTCGCCGAACGACGAGAACGCCTGGGCGACGAGCAACCGGCGGAATCCGGACCGATGGAGTGGTGCCGATTCCCTCGTCGTGGGGATCTCCGTTCGCCTTCACTCTGGACTCTACCGAGCGGATCCACGGGGTACCACGGGCCAGTGGTCCGATTGTGGACGATACGATCAGACCCTTGCATGACACCATGACCGCCCTCACCGCCTCAGGCCTCCGACGGGTGATGATCGTCTACCACCAAGTCCTCGGCGATCACCGCGAGTATCTCAACGCCCTCAACGTGTACCCGGTCCCCGACGCCGACACAGGAACGAACCTGACCTCGACCCTGCAAGGGGTCATCGAAGCTCTCCCTCCCGACCTCGGGCCGGACCTGGGAATGGCTGCGGTATGCGGGGCCATCCAGCGTGGAGCGATGCTCGGTGCGCGGGGCGCCTCCGGTGTGATCACCTCACAACTCCTGGGTGCGCTCACCCGGTCGTTCGAGGAGCACGACGCAATCGACGGGGCTCGAGTGGCCGCCGGCCTCGGTCGGGCCACCGACGCCGCCTACCATGCCGTACTCCACCCGGTGGAGGGCACCATCCTCACCGTATTGAGGGAAACCGCCATCGCAGCCGACCGCGCGGTCGCCGGCGGGTCCCTCGCCACGGTCCTACGAGCCGCCCGGGCCGCTGGGGCCGACGCTGCTGGCGGCGACCCCCGAGCAGTTGCCGGCCCTGAAGGCGGCAGGGGTGGTGGACGCCGGCGGCTCCGGACTCCTGCTCCTGTTCGACGCCCTGCTGCATGTGGTCGACGGGCGACCACTTCCGACCAGGCCCGAGGGGACCGGTCGGTCGGAGACCATATCTCTCCCCGAGGGCATGCCCCGCCACGAGGTGGTGGTCCGCCTGACGGCCCCACCCGAGATGATGGGCGACTTCCGCACGGTCTGGGGTCGTCTCGGCAACGCTTCGACGGTCGTGGTCGGCAGCCGGGGCGAGTGGGTGTGTCACATCCACACCGATCATCCCGAAGCGGCCATCGAGGCGGCCCGAGCGGCCGGCGAAATCCACGCCGTGGATGTCACCGACCTGGTCGATCAGATCCTCGAGTTGAGGACGCGGCATCGGGGCGCGGTAGCGGTGGTGGCCGTCGCGGTCGGAGCCGGGATCCAACGCCGACTTCTCGATCTGGGAGCGACCGGCGTCCTCACCGGTGGCCCATCGAGAAACCCATCGACGGCCGAGCTCCTGGCGGCGGTCGAGGCCACCGACGCTAACACCGTGGTCCTGCTGCCCAACGATGAGAACGTGATACCCGCCTGCAATCAGGTGGTCGAGCTGAGCGAACAGCGGGTTTTGGTGGTGCCCGCCGACTCCGTGCCCGCCGGGATCGCCGCCCTCAGGGCGCATGACCCGAACGCTTCCGACGGATCGGTGGTGAGGATGCGGGCGGCGGCCGCCGCGGTCGCCGCAGGGGACGTGACCAGGGCCGTCCGTGACGCCGACTCTCCGATCGGACCGATCGCCGCGGGCAGTTGGATCATCCGTGCAGGGATGACCGTGGGCACCACACCGGACCTCGAAGCGGCACTGTCGATGCTGCTCGACCGACTGACCGCCGAGGTGGCACCCGGGCGGATCGAGCTCATCACCGGAGCGGGGTCGGAGACCGGGGTCACACAGAGCGCCCGACGCCACATGGCCGCCCGATGGCCCGCAGCGGAGTTGACGGTGTCAGAAGGCGGACAGCCACACTCGGCCTACCTGGTCGGAGTGGCGCCCGAGTAGATTCGAGACATGAAGGCGCAGGTTCCTGCCTCGGCGGTGCTCGCCATCGCCTACCTCGTGGGCTCGCTGCCATTCTCGGGCTGGCTGGCCAGGAGACTGCGCGGCGTGGACCTGCGTACCTATGGGACGGGCACCGTCTCGGGCACCGGGCTGTACCGGGTGGCCGGTCTCGGCCCGCTCCTCGTGGGAGGGATTCTCGACGTTGCCAAAGGGACGGTCGGTCCCCTCCTCGCAGGACCCGACCGGCCGACCTTGGCGGCGATGGCGGGGGGTGCGGGGGTTGTCGGTCACAATTGGTCCGTCATCCTCGCCGGCGCCGGCGGACGCGGCATATCCCCCACGCTGGGGGCGATGACCGTCAACGGCCCGGAGGCGTGGCCCGTCATGCTTGGCTCCCTCGCCCTGGGGAAGGCCATGGGCGCCACCTCGCTCGGCGCCTTCGCCGGCTACCTCGCCATCCCGGGTGTACTCGCCAGGTTCCGAGGACCACGGGGTCTGCTGGCCGGCCTGTGCGCCGTGCTCCCGATGCTCGTCAAGCGGGTCACCGGAAACCGGCCCCTTCCGTCCAGCGATAGGTCCCGGGTGGCGCTGACCAGGCTCGTCTTCGACCAGGACACGCCGGCGTGGCCGAGAGTAACGCGGACATGACGGTCACCGTGGTCACCGACAGCGCTGCCACCGTCCCACCGCAGCTCGCCGCCGAGCTGGGCATCGTCGTGGTTCCCCTCCGCATCCAGTCCGCCGGCCGTAGCCTGCTGGATGGCGACCTATCGAACCGCGAGCTGCTGGACTCGACGTATCCGGTGACGACCTCGGGACCGTCGCCCGCCGACTTCGCCGGCGCGCTCACCCGGTACGGTTCCCATGAGGGATGCCTCATCCTCACCGTGTCTCACGACATGGGCGCCAGCACCTTCATCTCCGCCCGCTCCGCCGCCGAGGGGGCGAATCTCCCGGTGCGGGTCATGGACACCGCCACCGCCGCCGGCGGTCAGGGGCTGGTGGTGATGGCGGCCGCCCGGGCGGCCCAACGGGGCGAGTCACTCGAGGGGGTGGAAGCGGAGGCGCATTACGTCGCAGAGCGAGTACGCCTGATCGCGACGATCCCCGGCCTCGACCATCTGGCCCGATCCGGCCACGTCCCGCAGGCCGCCGCCTGGGCGGGCCGATGGATCGGGTTGCAGCCGATCATCGAGCTCCGGAATGGCTCGGTGCATGCGTTGCGACCGGCACTGAGCACGGCAGCCGCCGATCATCGAATCATCGAGATCTGGCGGACTACCACGCCGGCCGGTCCCGCCCGACTCCACCTAGCGGCTCTCCACGCCCTCGATCCCGAACGATCGCTGTCGTTACTGACGGCCGTGCGGACCGAGGTGACGCCCGTCGAGGAGTTCGTGGGCTCGTTCGGCACCGGAATGATCGTGCACAGCGGACCCCAGGTCGTGGGACTCGCCTGGTGGTGGGACGAACGACCGAGCCGATGAGCTCAGACCGGAGCCTCTCCGGCCGCCGGACGGTCGAGCACCCAACGCACGGCGTCCACGATGGCGGGGACGCTGAGCGCATGGAAGGCGTGACCCATCCCGCTGACGACGTCGAGACGGGCCGGTCCACCGGCCCCAGCCACCAGTCGACGCGATTCCGACAGGGGGATCATGCGATCGGCGGCACCGTGGATCACCGCCAGCGGGGCTCGAACGGATCGGGCCACCGCCACCGGCTCCGGCGGATTGGTCCAGGCCGGATGGATTCGCACGCCCAGGTGGCGTGCAGCCAGGGCGCGTCCCCACCCGAGTCCGGGTGAGAACCGCCGCCAGCCCGGCCTTCACGTTCCTCGGCAGCTTCCACTGCGCCGGGGCGCTCACCGTCACCACACCGTCCAACCGGGCGTCGGTACCGGCGTGACGCAACACCGCGATGCCGCCCATCGATGCACCCACCGTGACGACACGTTCCGACGTCTCCCGAGCCGCCGCCACGGCCGCCGCCACATCGAACTGCTCGGCATCACCCAGCGTGCACAACCCACCCGACCCATGGTGTCCACGCGCGTCGTAGGCGAGGACCTGGAACCCGGCGCCGACCAGACCCTCGGCGACGGCCACCACCTCCGCGTGGTCCTTCGACCCGGTGAACCCGGGGACCACCACGACAGTGGTGGCGCTCCTCTGTTCGGGAGTCCAAGCCCGCGCCCGCAACCGGAGCCCGTCGGAAGTGGTGAGAACGGTCATGTGTTCAGACCGCAACCGGCACCTCCGACACCGCCAGGCCGTGGCTCGAAACCAGCCGGCGGAACCACAAGGTCGAGGCGACGACGGCGAGGCCCATGATCACCGTGGTGCTGGCGGTCTTGGCCAACAGGTACACCGGGATCGGCTGGCTGACCAGCAGCCACAACGCAATGGCGGCGTTGACGAGCTGGATCCCTCCCCACAGAACCGTGATGCGCAGGAAAAACTGGCGGATCGCCGGCTCCTGGCGGAACCACAGAGGCATCGGAAGAAAGTCGGCGGCGAGTCGAGCGGCCAGCGGGCGCCCCGATGGGGCCGAGATGAGGAAGGCCGCCGCCAGCAGCACCGTTCCCAGCGTGGGTTGGAGGAAGTAGACGAACACGCTGTTGGAGACCACCGAAACGAGGCTGCGGGCGGTGAGGGCGAGCGTTCCCACCATCAACAGACCCGGGACCCGCCGTCCGGTGGCCAACCGGAAGCCGACCGCCCCCCACGACCAGGCGAGGCTGAACCCGATCGCCCACCAGATACCGATCAGCGACATCGCTGCATAGAAGAGGCCGAGCGGGATCAACGTGCCCTCGATCAGGTGCGGGAGCGCCTGGCGCGCCATGGAGCGCAGGCACGGTATGTGGAAAGGCTCCAACGGTCCCCCGGGAATATTCACCTCAACGCATGGTACCGACTGGATGGAGGTAGGCCAGAACCTTCTCGACGGCTTCGGTTCAGAGCCGGTTTCGCACGGCACCCGACCCCCACCGTCACCACCTGCCGACCATCGTCACCGCGGACAGGCGACGACTTGCCGAGGCGATCGCCACAGACGTGACGTTCAACCCTGCGGACACGCCACGATCCGAACGATTCGTTCCTGGCGGATCCTTCGGCAAGCTACACGTGAGCGATCTCCGATCAGCAGCCTCCCAGGAGCCCCTGCGCTCCCGGGAGGCATGATGAAGGCCGTCGGGGGGACGTCCACCGCCGGGTAGCCTCTCGCGATGCTCGGTCTGATGCTCGCGATCACCGCCTCGCTGGTCTGGGGCGGAGCGTCGGTGTTCGGTGGGCGGGCGGCCCGGTCGGCGTCGCCGGTGAGCGTTGCCTGGTGGTTCAGTTTCATGGTCCTGCCCGGGATGGCCGCGCTCGGCGATCACCGCTACCGGAACCGACGCCCTCACGCCAGGGGCGTTGCTGGTCGGGGCGGTCGCAGGCTAGGGGGCGGTGATCGGTGGAACCTTGCTGTTCCTCGGATTCACCAAGGCCTCTGCCCCCTCGATGGTTCCGACCAGCGGCTTCATCTCCGCTCTCCTCCCGGTCGGGGTTGCCGCCACCATCGGCGGAGAGGATCTCTCCCCCCTCGCCTGGGTGGGAGTAGTACTGGCTCTCGGTGCCATCAGGCTGGTCGCCTACGACGGTGAGCGCTTCGACTCGCACGGTGTCTGGTACGGCCTGGCCAGCGGGGCCGCCTTCGGGATCCAGTTCACCGTCCTCGGCCTGGCCGGCGACGGCACCGGGCTGTGGCCGGTGATTGGCGTCTTCATCGGTGCCACCATCGTCGGGAGCGTGGCGGTGTTGGTGACCGGGAGCCCGGTGCGATCGAAGGGGGGAGCCTTGAAGTTGACCGCCGGCGGGTCGGCCTGTTCGATCGTCGCCAATACCTCGTATCTGTATGCCACCAGGCGCGGCCCGATGAGCGTGGCGGCCATCCCCGGTGCTCTCTATGCCATCCCCACGGTGGCGGCGATCTTCCTCCGGGAACGGATGCTCCCACGCCACTGGGTCGGGCTGGGCCTGGCCGGCTTGGCCACCGCCTTCGTCGCGATGTGATTCAGCCGGGTGGCTCTCTGCTGAGCATCTTCACCTGGTCCGAGGGATGATCG
Organism: uncultured bacterium; assembly: GCA_963825585.1. Lineage (GTDB taxonomy): Bacteria > Actinomycetota > Acidimicrobiia > Spongiisociales > ZC4RG35 > JAOUGY01. Next base: position 199,382 of record CAWGTX010000004.1, on the reverse strand, counting down.
TTCGCCCGTCGGTTCCTTTCACGATCAACCTGCCCTTTGGCTCTTCCCAATCGGAGGTGTGTCTGGTCATCATCTGGGAGAAGGGCAGGTTGTTCATGGCTGATGTGATGATCAGCTACGCAAGAGCGGATGAGCCTGCCGCGGAACGTCTCGCTCGCCGACTCACCGCCGATGGTTTTGACGTGTGGTTCGATCGTGAGATTCCTCCTGGGCAATCCTTCGACGAGGTGATCGATCGGGCGTTGCGTCAAGCGCGCAAGGTGGTGGTTCTGTGGTCGCGGCAGTCGGTGGGCTCGCGTTGGGTGGTCGCCGAGGCCGAGGAGGCGGCGTCGATGGCCAAACTGGTCCCGGCTCGGCTGGACGACTCGGTGATCCCGCTGGAGTTCAGGCGCGTTCACGCAGCCGACCTGATCGGCTGGGGTGGAGACCCCGCCGCTGACGGGTATCGAACACTCGTTGCGACGCTCAGGAACGGTGGCCAACCCGGTGTACCAATGCCCACAGCTCCCCGGTCCACGAATGTCCAGCCATCGACCCGAACCCACCACCCAGGTCGGTGGCTGTTCCTTATCCCTCTCCTGATCGGCCTCGCCGTCGCGTGGTGGCTGCGCTACGACGGCTCGGCGACGGGGCCCGAGACTCCAACTACGGCATCCCCTACAGCCGGTTTCGATGCGGACACGCCCGCCCTAGAGGCGAAACCTCCTGACGTTGAAGAACCGGCGTCACCTCCAGCAAACGCCGCACAGGAAGAACCACAAGCTCCGGACATCAGCGGCGACTACTACCTCGATGCCGGGAATCCCCGAGTCATCCACCTCGAGAGTCAAGGAAACGACCGTTACGCAATCTACGAACAACCCCCAGCACCGTGGCCATTCAGTGGAACTGTGGCGTGGCGGGGTGACTTCCAATTCGAGGGGATCGCCGACTTCGACTCCGGAGCGAAGATGAACGTCGTCCTGGAGCAGATGGCAGACGGGCGTCTCCTGACGGAATTCCGGTTCGTCGTTGATGAGAATGGCGTGACCACAGATCGGGTCGACAAGCACATCCTCGTGCCAGTGCCAGTTGGCTGATGCTTCGCCTCGATATTCCTTCACCGGATCTTGGCTGGGAGCTTCTGCCGCTGCGGCAACCCACCAGACACCGAGTACCTCCGCCAGGAGAGTGAGACACCGAGCATGGCCGATCCGCTGAAGAACCATGGATGCTGAGGCGATAGGGCTGATCCCCCAAAGGGCCCGGGAAAGCCAACTTCTCTTGGTTAGTGGAGCTGGCGAAGGGATTCGAACCCTTGACCTGCTGATTACAAGTCAGCTGCTCTGGCCAACTGAGCTACGCCAGCAAACACCGTGACTCTACCCCGCGCGGGGATCGCCTACGTCGGGTTCGTGCCGCGCGCCACTGTTGCCGGCATCTCCGCGTCAACCGGTCATGAGCCGTTTCAACCGCGCCGCCGGGCCCGATCCGAAGGCTGAGACCGACCTCCACGGTCGGCGGGAACCCAGGGTTCGGCCCTGGGTTCACCGAGCCCGGAGGCGCATCACCTCGAAGGCGGCGAGGGCGGCGGCGACGGAAGCGTTGAGGCTCTCGGTGCCCTCGGCCATCGGGATCGAGGCGACCACGTCCACCCGCTCGCGAACCAGGCGGTGCAAGCCCGTTTCGCCACCAACCACCAGCGCCACCGGCGCCGTCAACAGGTCGAGGCCGAACAGGCTCTGGTCGCCGCCCGCATCCAAGCCGACGGTCCAGACGTCGAGCCGCTTGCATCGTGCGACGGCGTCAGCGATCGAGGACACCGACGCCACCCGGCAGCGTTCCAATGCCCCGGCCGCTGCCTTGAAGGCCGCTGCCCCGACCGGGGCGGAGCGCCGTTCCGGCACCACCACCCGGGGGATCCCAGCCGCCACCGCGCTCCTGACGATGGCGCCCACGTTGTGGGGGTCCTCAACGTGATCGATCATGATCATCGACGCCGGAGTGGCCTCCGACACCAGGTCCTCGAGCGCAACGAAGTCGATAGGCCGACAGCGCGCCACCACACCCTGCGGGGCGGTGGTGCGGGCCTGGGGCCGAACGTCGTCGACCGCACGAACCTTGACCCCACGACTGCGGGCACGGTCGACCAGCGAGTCGTCGCCCTCCTGATGACGCCGTTCGAAGAACAGTTCCAGCACTCGCCCGGCAGCGAGAGCGGCCTCGACTGCGTGGAGGCCCTCGAGGCTATCGCCGTAGCCAGCGACTGCCATCGGCCTTGTCCTCGACCACGATCCCGACATCGGCCAGACGGTCACGCACCTGATCGCTGGTGGCGAAGTCCCGGGCGGCACGCGCTTCGCCGCGACGGGCGACAAGGGCGTCCAGCATCGCCTCCACCGAGCCGGTGCTGTCCACACCCAGATCGGAAGCGAGCGCCGACACCGACTCGGCCAGGTCATCGAGACCGACTGCGGTCCGACGCAGCCCGAAGACGTCGACGATCTCGTGCACGGCGGCAACGATCGCCGCCGCATCCTCAGCGGCGTCGAGCAGGCGGTTGGCGTCACGGACGGCGTCGAAGAGGACGCCGAGGGCATCGGGGGTGCCGAAGTCTTCGTCCATCGCCTTCCGGAAGCCCGCCATCACCGTCGGGTCTGGCTCCACACCCTCGCTCCGGGGGGCCCGCTCGAGGGTGCGTTCGATGCGCTGCAGCGACGCCTGGGCATCGCGCACGAGTTCCTCGGAGAACTCGAGCTGCGACCGGTAGTGGGCGCGGAGATACAGCAACCGGACGGCCAAGCCCCCATGGGTGTCGATCGCCTCACGGAGGTCGACCACGTGACCGGTCGACTTGGACATCTTCTCGCCGCCCAGGTTCACCATTCCGTTGTGAAGCCAGTACCGGGCGAACATGGCGCCGTTGGCACCCTCGGACTGGGCGATCTCGTTCTCGTGGTGCGGGAAGATCAGATCGGATCCTCCCCCATGGATGTCGAATGTGACGCCCAGGTGTTTGCGGGCCATCGCCGAGCACTCGATGTGCCAGCCGGGTCGACCGGGCGCCCACGGCGCATCCCACGACGGCTCACCGGGCTTGGCAGCCTTCCACAGGGCGAAGTCGAGCGGATCGTGCTTGATCTCGGAGACCTCGACCCTGGCGCCCGAACGCAGGTCGTCGACGTTGCGCCCTGACAGCTTTCCGTACTGCTCGAGGGTGCGCACCGAGAAATACACGTCGCCGTTCTCGGCCGGGTAGGCGAGCCCGCGGTCGATGAGGACCTCGATCATGCTGATCATCTCGGGGATGTGTTCGGTGGCCCGTGGCTCGACATCGGGCGCCAAAACACCCATCGCCTCGAACACGTCGTGGAAGGCGGCCGTCATCCGCTCCGCCCGCTGTTGCATGGTCTCACCCGACGCGTTGGCGGCGGCGATGATCTTGTCCTCGACGTCGGTGATGTTGCGCACGAAGGTGACGTCGTATCCGCTCCAAGCCAGGTATCGACGCATCATGTCGAAGACCACGGCGAAACGGCCGTGCCCCAGATGCGGCTCGGATTGGACCGTCGGCCCACAGACGTACATGCCCACCTTGCCGGGAGACTGGGTCTCGAAGGGCTCGAGGGTGCGGCCGAGAGTGTTGAAGACGTGCATCGACATGGACCGATGATCATAGGGAGAAGAGTGGACTTGGAGACAAGCCGCCCGCCTGCGCCCCGCCCAGACGGTTGCGGGTGTCAGGTCAGACGTGTCGGGCGGTGAGCACCGCCATCGCTGCGATTCCCTCTCCCCTGCCCACCAGACCCAAGCCATCGGTTGTGGTCGCCTTTACCGACACGGCCGAGACGTCGATACCGAGGGCCGCGGCCAGCCCGTCACGGATGGCTTGTCGGTGGGGAGAGACCCGAACGTCTTCGGCGACGATGGTGACGTCGACGAAGTCGGTGAGAACGCCCACATCGCCCGCCATCGCAACCACCTGGCGGAGCAGATCGACGCTGGACGCACCGTGCCACCGAACATCGGAGGACGGGAAATGCTGACCGAGGTCACCGAGGCATGCCGCCCCGAGGAGGGCGTCACACACCGCATGAGCGGCGACGTCGCCGTCGGAGGTGGCATGCACGCCACGGACTCCGTCGACCACCACACCGCCCAGGATCACCGGAGGGTCACCGCCCAGCTGGTGGACGTCGACGCCCCAGGCGACGCGCATCACTCGGCCGTGTCGAAGACCGGCAGCGAGCGGTCGAGGCGCTTGACGGCCTCTTCGTCGTCGATGTCGAGCGCGAACTGGAGCTCCGAGGTGAGCGTGAGTCGCGCCTTGGACAACATGCGCTTGAGAGCCGGTGAGATGCCCTTGGTCTGCTGGGCGAAGTTCAGGTCACGCACCACTTCGGCCACCTGGAAGATGTCACCGGAGGTCATCTTCTCGTTGAGGACCTTGTACCACCGGCTCCAGTTGGATCCGGCTTCCTGCGGCTCGTCCTTGAGAACGGCCAGCACGTTCTTGGCCTGGGTCTTGGAGATGATCGGACGGATCACCTCGTCGATCTTGTCGACCGGCACCATGACGGTGAGCTGTTCGGTGGCGATGTCGAGCACGTAATAGTCGCGCTTTTCCCCGGCGAACTCCTGACGGATCTTCTTGGCGATCGTGGCCGCCCCGTGCTGGGGATGCACCACCTTGTCGCCGACCCCGTACTTGGAGGCCTTGGGGGCGCGAGCGGGCGAGGGTGTTGGCTTCTTGGTGGTCATACGAGAACAGTGATTGTACCCGACCTCCGAGGTGAGGGCGTCGGCCGGGCTCAGATGCCCTGTGGGGACCAGGTTTCGGCGGCGGCGAGCAAGCGGTCGAAGTAGTAACGGAGCTGTCGCGCCCGGACCTCCCCGACTCCTTCAACCTTCTCGAGCTCTTCGACAGAGGCGACCGTGAGCCGGTCGAAGGACTGGAAGTGCTTGACGGCCGTCTCACGAACATGATCGGGGATGCGGCCCGCCTTCGACATGACTCGATAACCCCTCGGAGCCGTCGGTTGCTCGAGGTCGCCCAACCCGATCGCCTTGGCGACCCTCATCGGGTCGACCAGGTCGGGATCGCCCAGGTCCTCGAGAGCCGACACCGCCTTGCCGAGATCGCGACGGCTGGGCGCATAGTCGGCGAGGGTGAGATCCCGGGTGTGCTCGACACCACGCAGCAGGTCCGAGATCTGGACGGTGGCGAGCCGACCTTCGTCTCCGAGCGTGATCGCCAGGCGCTCGATCGACACGCCCACCCGTCTCACCAGCTCGGTGCGTTGGATGAGTGAGGTCACCGCCCGATAGGTGGCCATACCGGACACCTCGAGGTTGGTGAGCAGCGTCTCGGCCTCATTGAGCTGGCGACGGAGGCGGTCGAGGTTCTGGAGCTCCTGATTGACCTTTGCCGCGATCGCCACCGGACTCGGCAGTTCGATCTTCTCGCCGTCGATGTAGAGGGTCGCAACCCTGCGGCCCTCGCTGACGGCGACCACGGGCAGCTTGGTCTGCTTGGCCACCCGTTCGGCCGTGCGATGGCGCGACCCGGTCTCGTCGGTGGGGATCGACGAATCCGGCACGAAGTGGACGTTGGCGCCGAAGATCTGCGAACCGTGGGCATCGAGGACGATCCCGCCGTCCATCTTGGCCAGCTCGGCCAGACGGGCAGAGCTGAAGGCGGCCTTTTGGAGTGCGAAGCCACCGCTCGAGATGGCGTCGACGGCCGGGCCGCTGCCCAGCACGATCAATGCCCCCTTGCCGGCCTGGAGGATGCGTTCGATCCCGTTCCTCAGGGCGGTGCCCGGAGCCAGACGTTCGAGGGTCTCGAGGGTGGAGGAGTTGTTCCTTGCCACGGCTCGTCAGGCTATCAGCTCAGCGCCTCGAGGGCACCCCGAACGGCGTCGCTGAGACGCATCTTGGACGCAGGCTCGGGTGCGATGATCCGCTCCACTCCCACCCGGAGGGCCTCCTCACGGCGGCGGAGTTCGAAGGGCACAGCCCGGACTTCTCCGGCAAGGCCGACCTCGCCCCAGGCGGCAGTGGTTCCGAGCGGGATGTCCAGCGCCGAGGAAGCCACGGCCAACGCCACCGACAGGTCACAGGCAGGCTCTTCGATACGCCACCCGCCCACCACGTTGACGAACACCTCCTGATCGGAGAGCTTGATCCGGCAGTGCCGCTCCAGCACCGCCAGCAACTGGTGCACGCGGCTGGCCTCGACACCGCGAACGGAACGCCGTGGCTGGGCGAGCGTGGTGGGAGACACCAGCGCCTGGATTTCGACCATCACCGACCGCCGACCCTCCACCGCCGGGAACACGATGGTTCCCGACACGTTGGACTGCCATTCGGCGAGAAAGGCCGCCGACGGGTCCTCGACCTCAATCAGGCCGTCGCTGTGCATGTCGAACAGAGCGACCACGTGGGTGGCGCCATAGCGGTTCTTGAAGCTGCGCAGGGCCCGGAAGCCCCGGTCGGGGTCTCCTTCGAGCGACAGAACCACATCGACCATGTGTTCGAGCAGCTTGGGACCCGCCAGCCCGCCCTCCTTGTTGACGTGGCCGACCAGGATCGTCGCAATTCCGGTCGATTTGGCATGGCGGATCAGGCGCGCAGCGCTCTCGCGGACCTGGCTCACGCTCCCCGGTGCCGAGTTCACCTCGGACACACCCACCGTCTGCACGGAGTCGACGATCAGCACGTCGGGCCGAGCATCCTCGGTGGCGGCGACGATCCGATCGACATCGTCGTCTGCCAGCAGGAGCACCTCGTCGCCGACCACACCCAGGCGCGAGGCACGCATGGCGACCTGTTCAGCCGACTCCTCGGCGGTGGCGATGAGTGTCCGGGCGCCGGCCGCGGCCAACGAGCCCGCCATCTGCAAGAGCAGGGTCGACTTGCCCACCCCCGGCTCGCCACCCACCAGCACCACCGACCCCGACACCAGTCCGCCCCCTAGTACCCGGTCGAACTCACCGATCCCCGTGAGCAGTCGATCGAAGGACTCCCCTCCGACCTTTGTGAGCGGCAACGGCGTGGGAGCTGTGACCCTCGCCCGGGACGCACGGGGGATCTCTTCGACGAGCGGCTGGGGGTTCTTGCACTGCGGGCAGAACCCCATCCACTTGGAGCCCTGGTACCCACAGGCTGAGCAGGCGTAGACCATCGGGGCACTGTATCGGGGCGGTGAGACGAAAACGTCCCGAGGGTTCCCGGGCTCACGGGTCGACCGGGAAACGGCGGGAGCATGGAGCGCTGGGAGGTCGGCGTGGCTATTCGGCCGAGCGCTTCGCCAGCACCCACACGAGGTAGCCGGCGACGGCGAAGATGATCACAGCTCCCAGGATCGAGCCGACGCCCCAGGTCTCGGTTGGTCTGATCGCCCACAGGTGCATCGCCGTGGCAGAATAGCCCGCCCCTCAGAAAGTCGACATGGCCGGACACATCTGTGACAACTGCGGTGCTGCCGTCGCCGACGAGCAGTTCTGTTCCACCTGTGGTGCATGGGTGGATCCGCTCCAGAACGACGGCGAAGGCGACTTCGAGGAATTCTCTCTCGGTGCCACCCCCTCGGACGAGCCCGCCGCCCCCACCCGGATTCCCCGTCAGGAGATCCAATGCCCGTCGTGCGGCGCTCCCAACCCTGCTTCCAATCGCCATTGCGAGGAGTGTGGGGCCCGGCTGAGCCAGGGTGCGCTCCCCGTGGCGCCACGGCCGGCAGTCCAGACGACCGCCGGAGTCCGTGCTGCCCTGGGAATCAGCGCCGTACTCCTCGTCGTGATCCTGGCCGTGGTCGTGGTCAACATCTTCGGCGGAGAGGACGGTCCCAGCGCCACCACTCTCGAGGCGGGGGCTTCGACCACCACCACCGCCCCCCGGGTGGAGCCGGTCTCTCTCAGCGTGATCGCCGTGGAGTGCCGGTTGGGAACGCTGGAGCTGGAGGCGATCGCCGGGTTCGAGTGCTCCAACCTCATCGACGGTGACGCCTCCCGACAAGGCGAATTCCAGTTCAATTGGGTCGGTCTCGAGGCGGGAGCCGGGAACCCCACCATCACCCTGAAGTTCGCCGAGCAGGTCTCCATCCGCTCGATCCTGTGGTCGAACATCGAGGACCCGGACCGCTACGCCCAGAACTACAAGGTGGCGCGGGTCTCGATCGCCGACGACACCGAGATCCCCCTCCCGACCGACCTCGAGAACGAGCCGGGCCTCCAGGTCATCCCCTACGTCTCGTTGCCGACCTTCGAGCTGGTGATCGAGATCACCGCCGAGTACGGCGCAACCGACGTGGGCGGCAACGTATTCGAGGACTTGGCCATCGCGGAGATCGAGGTTCTGGGCAACCCGGCCGGAGTCGGTGCTGCGCCGACCACACCCGCCACGGTGACCGGCGACACCACGGAGACGACCGCAGGCGGCTGACCGCCGGGAACGGTGGCGGACTCACACGCCGAGCTCCAGAGGTAGACGGCGGACACCGCGGAAGACCAGACTGGGGACGCGCTCCGGCGGCCCTCCGGCCACATGAAACGTCCCGACCCGGGCGGCGAACAGAGCGAGAGCGACCTCCATCTCCACCTTGGCGAGAGGTGCCCCCACGCAGAAGTGGATTCCTCCGCCGAAGGACACATGGGGGTTGTCGACCCGATCCAGAAGCAGATCCTCGGCCCGGTCGAAACGCGCCTCGTCCCGGTTGGCAGACCCGAACAGTAGACCGACCTTCGTACCCCTGCGGAGGGCAACGCCATTCCAGTCGAGGTCGTCGAGCACCCACCGTTCGAACATCTGCAACGGCGTGTCGAACCGAAGCAGTTCATCGGCAGCGCTCCCCACGAGCCCGGGGTTGGCCCGCAGCGCCGCATAGGCCCCCGGATGCGCGCCGAGAGCCAGCAGGGCGTTACCGATCGCCTGAACGGTGGCTTCGTGTCCTGCGTTGAGCGTGAGAATGCAGGTCGCCACCAACTCCTCCTCGCTCAGCCGGTCCCCGTCGACCTCGGCCGCCAGCAGCGCGCTGGTCAGGTTCTCGATCGGGTGATGCCGGTGGCGGTCCAACAGACCACCCACATAGTCCTGGAAGTCGATCATCGCCTGTTCCGCCCGTTGGCCCTCCTCGGGCGTACACGCCTCGTCGAAGACTCTGACACTGGCGTGACTCCACTCGACCAGTTGGGGCTGGTCGGCAGCGGGAACACCGAGCAGCTCGGCGATCATCGTCAGCGGGATCGGGGTGGCGAAGTCGGCGATGGCGTCCATCGACCCGACCTCCATCGCCCGATCGAGCGCCCGCGACGCGGTGTCGACGATCCTGTCGCGATATGTCTCCGACGCTCGTCGGGTGAAGGCATGCTGCACCAGACGCCGAATCCGGGTGTGGCGTGGCGGCTCCAGGTCGATGAACGAATCACGGATCAGGCGGGTCCATGTGGGGTACTCGGATGGATAGATCCGACCGAACACCTCCGGGTCCACCTCGTCCATCGGGACCGCATGGCGCACATCGCGTCCGAACCGCCGGTCCCTCAGGATCGCCGACACATCGGCGTGACGGGTGAAGAAGGTCACGCCCCACTGCTCGTCGAAAAACACCGGCGACTCAGATCGCAGCCGTACGTAGGTGGGATACGGGTCGGAGATGAAGTCGGGGGCGTAGGGGTCGAACACGGGGTGGACGCTCAAGGCCTTCTGGGACTGGTAGAACGTAGAACGTAAACGAGAACGTAACCGAACGTCGCGTGTGCGCGTCGACGAGTAGAGCCGATCGTGTGAACCTATGGCTCGGCCATGCGGGGACGTCCGACGCGGTCCAGGGTACGTTGTACGTTCTACGTTGTACGTTCTACCGCAACACGCGGCAGTTCGGCCAACGGTCGTCACTCTTTCACATACGGCTGGCCGTCGGCGGCGGGGATCCTGGTGCGGCCCACGAGGCCGGCGACGACGACGATGGTGACGATGTACGGGGCCATCAGCAGGAACTCGGACGGGATCGGTGTGCTGAGGATGGCGAGCTTCTGTTGGAGCGAGTCGGCGAACCCGAACACCAGGGCGGCACCCAACGCACCCACCGGGTGGTAGCGGCCGAAGATCATGGCGGCGAGACCGATGAACCCGCGCCCGGCGGTCATGTTCTCGTCGAATCGGCCGACCGAGCCCAACGTGAAGAACGCCCCACCCAGTCCGGCCATCATCCCGCCGAACATGACGTTGCGGTACCGGGTGCGGAACACGTTGATCCCGAGGGTGTCGGCGGCCTTCGGTTTTTCGCCCACCGACCGGGCCCGCAGACCCCAACGTGTCCGGAACAGTGCCCACTGCAGGAGCGCGACCAGGACGAACATGGCGTACACGAAGATGTTGTTGTTGAACAGCACCGGGCCGATGACCGGGATGTCGGCCAGCACCGGTAGCGCGATCGGCTGAGCACGGGGGCTGTTGTTCAGGTCGGGGATGTTCACCAGGATCCGGGAGGTCAGGAACGACGTGAGGCCGAGGGCGAAGATGTTGATGAACACGCCGATGATGATCTGATCGACCCGGTACCTGATGGCCAGCACTCCGAGCACCCAGGCAAGGACGAGCCCCGAGAGCAGAGCCGAGATCACACCCACGGTCAGGCTTCCGGTTGCCGAGGCAAGCACCACGCCAACAAATGCGCCCATCAGCATCATGCCTTCGATGGCGATGTTGATCACACCGACCCGCTCACAGAGGACGCCAGCCAGTGCGCCCAGGCAAATCGGGACGGCCCGCAGCACCATCGAATTGAGCATGCCGATCATGTTGAAACTGCCATCGGCCGCCGCCCACGCCAGGAAGGCCAGGGCGAACACGCCGAGGGCGGCCCCCAGGATCACATTGGCCTTCTTCCCGAACCCGCGGGTCAGCTGTGCGGCCGCCAGGAAGACGAAGAGGACCACCACGAACAGGGTGAACCCGCGCACTGGAACCACTGCGTCCGGCAACTGAATGGCGTCCTGGGGTAGCGACATGCCGAACGATGCCTCCGACCCGGCCTCGACGCCACGGTTGAACACCAGGTATGTGACCGCAGCCATCACCAGGTAGAAGATGCCGAGCACGCGTGCACGACGAAGCTCCTTCGGAGACTGAACCGGTGCCACCCGGGTAGTGACCACCGTCATGTCTCCGCCCCCTTCCTTCCGAGCCGGTACAACGACTTGACCAGGGCCGGAGCGGCGATGAACACGATCACGAGCGCCTGGACGATCTGGACCAGGTCGATGGGCACGCTGGTGGCGACCTGCATCTGCCGACCGCCGGCCTCGAGGGCGCCGAACAGCAATCCCGCCAGCACGACGCCCGCCGGATGGGAGCGCCCGAGCAGGGCCAATCCGATGGCGTCGAAGCCGAGCCCTGCCGAGAAGCCCGGCGTCCCGCGATACAGCACCCCGAGCACCGTGTCGGCGCCGGCCATGCCGGCCAGGCCACCCGCCACGCCCATCACCGCCACGTACAAGACCTCGACCCGCATACCGCCGTAGCGGGCCGCCGAGGGGTTGTAGCCCACCGCCCGGAACTGGTAGCCGATGGTCGACCGGAACAACAGCCACCAAACGAACCAGGCCATCACCAAGGCCAGGATGATGCCGGCGTGGACCCGCAGGTTCCCGTCGACGAAGCCGGCCAACTTGGGAAGCCGGGCCGACTCGGCGACGGTCTTCGAGATGGGATCACTGCGGTCGGGGACCCTGACGAAGTCGGTCTTAAGCACCCAGACCAGCCCGAATGAGGCGATGAAGTTGAGCATGATGGTGGTGATGACCTCGTTGGCGCCGGTGCGAGCCTTGAGCAGACCGGCGATACCACCCCAAACCGCTCCACCGACGATCCCGGCGATGAGTGCGGCCAGCAAGTGGATGGGGAACGGAAGACCGGTGAACCGGAATCCGACGATTGCGGCGAGCAGGCCACCAACCAGCACCTGACCCTCGCCACCGATGTTGAAGAGACCGGCACGGAAGCCGACCGCCACCGACAACCCGGCCAGAATGACCGGAGAAGCCGACACGAGCGTCTCGGACACGGCGTTGAGCGATCCGAACGAGCCTTCGAACAAACCGGCATAGGCGCCACCCACCGCTCCGAGCGACTCGCCTATCCACGGCCCGAACCCGTCGGAGCGGAACAACCGCCACAGCTCCGGATCGGTGAGGACGATCACGAAGGCTCCCAGGATGAGCGCCGTGACCACGGCGAGCACCGGGAGCAGCAGCACCTCGTTCAGATCGGCATCGGCGCCCACCAGGCGACGGAAGAACGACGGTTTCACCGTCGGCTTCTCTGTGTCCTTCACAGGATTGGTGGGCTCGGGTGTCTCGACGGTCACGGCTGCACCTCGGCAGTCTTGTGTCCAGCCATGTACAGGCCCAGGTCCGTGGCGTCGGTTTCGTCACGGTCGAGAACCGCCACCACCCTGCCGTCGAACATGACGGCGATCCGATCCGAAAGGGCCAGGATCTCGTCGAGCTCGGTTGAGACAACCAAGACCGCTGCACCTGCGTCACGCTGCTTGACCATCTGGGAGTGGATGTACTCGATAGATCCGACATCGAGGCCACGGGTGGGTTGGCTGGCGATGATGAGCTTCACATCCCGACTGAACTCGCGGGCGACGATCACCTTCTGCTGGTTTCCGCCGGAGAGGTTCCCGGCCGCCACGTCGACGCCTGGGGTACGTACGTCGAACTGCTCGACCAGTTGCTCGGCCCGTGTGGTGACGTCGTCCCAGCGCATCACCACCTTCGAGGAGAAGTCGTCGGAGTAGTACGAATCGAGCACCATGTTCTCGGCGACGGTGAACTGCAGAACCAGGCCCATACGCTGTCGGTCCTCGGGAACATGGGCCACACCGTGGGAATGGATCCAGCGGGGCGACTTGTGGGTGGTGTCCACACCCCCGATACGGATCTCCCCGGCCACCGGCGTACGCAGACCCGTGAGCGCCTCCACCAGTTCGGTCTGACCGTTTCCCTGGACACCCGCAATACCAAGTATCTCCCCGGTATGGACCGTGAGGCTGACCCGATCCACCATCGTCTGGGCCCGGTCGTCGAGGACCACCAGATCGGAGACCTCGAGCATCGGCTGGCCCGGCTGGGCAGGCTCCTTGTCCACCTCCAGATCGACCGGTCGGCCCACCATCATCTCGGCCAGGTGCTGGGCGTCGGTCTCCCCCGGAATGGCGGTCCCGACGACCCTGCCCCGTCGCAGAACTGCGATCCGGTCGGCGATCTCCAAGACCTCTTTGAGCTTGTGGGTGATGAAGACGATGCCTTTGCCCGCCTCCTTGAGCCCGCGCAGGATGGCGAAGAGCTCCTCGACTTCCTGGGGGGTGAGCACCGCGGTCGGTTCGTCCAGCACCAGGATCTCGGCCTCCCGGAACAGCACCTTGATGATCTCGACCCGCTGCTGGATGCCCACCGGAAGATCCTCGACCATGGCGTCCGGATCGACCTTCAGCCCGTACTTGTCGGAGATCTCGGTCAGGTGCTTCTTTCCTCGGCGAAGATCGAGCACACCAAGCCCGCGGGTGGGCTCGTCACCGAGGACGATGTTCTCGATCACCGTGAACACGGGGACGAGCATGAAATGCTGGTGGACCATGCCGATGCCGGCGTCGATGGCGTCGTGCGGACTCGAGAAGGAGCGGGACACCCCGTCGACGAGGATCTCGCCCTCATCGGCCGAATACAGCCCGTAGAGGATGTTCATGAGGGTGGACTTGCCGGCGCCGTTCTCTCCGAGCAGACACAGGATCTCACCCGATTCAACGGTCAGATCGACCTGATCGTTGGCAAGCACTCCGGGGAATCGCTTGGTGATGCCCTTCAGTTCGAGCTTCACGGCCGCCCGCTCTTTCTTCGCTCACCCAGACCCAGCATGATGGGCGACCCTACTACGGAGAAGGCCCCCGGCGTCTCCGCCGGGGGCCCTCTTCCATCACTGCGTCAGGGTTCAGCCCTGCGAAGTGGTGACGATGTCACCGGCGATGATGCCGGCGGCGATCGCCTCGAGCTCGGCGGCGAGCTCGGCGTTCTCCTTGAGCGGGTTGGTGATGTCGGCGACGCCCACACCACCCGACTCGAGGGTGCTCACCAGGAGCGGTCCGACGGTGTCGTTGGCAACCGCCCGGGCGGCGTCGGACACCGCCACGTCGATCCGCTTCAGGATCGAGGTCAGGACGATGTCACCAAACTCGGGAGCGGTCTGGGTCCAGTCTGCGTCGACGCCGATCAGACGGGCAGAACCGTTGTCCTGAACCGCGGCAGCAGAACCGAGACCAACCGGGCCGGCGACCGGCAGGATGATATCGGCACCTTCGGCCATCAGGTTTTCGGCGAAGGCACGACCGTCGTCGAGGCTGTCGAAGTTACCGGTGAACAGGCCGTCCTGGTCTTCGATGTCCCAACCCAGCACCGTCACGTCGGTGCCCTTCTGCTCGTTGTAGTAGTTGACGCCCTGGGCGAAGCCCTCCATGAAGGCCGAGACCGGGGTGATGTTGATGCCACCGAACGTGCCGACCACGCCCGTCTGGGTCTGGTCGGCTGCGATGTAGCCGGCCAGGAACGCAGCCTGGTCGATGGCGAACACGAGACCCTGCACGTTGTTCTGCTTGATCTCGGGCTCTTCGGTGGGGTTGCCGTCCGCATCGAGCTCGAACCCGTATGCGAAGTCCACGATGGCGAACTGCTGCTCGGGGTTGGCGTTGGCCGCCGTCTTGGTGGCCCCGCCGAGCAGGAATCCGACCGTGACGATCAGGTTGCAGTCACCTCGACTCACCAGCGAGTTCACGTTGGGCTCGTAGTCGGTCTCTGCGACCGACTCCAGCACCACCGGCTCCCATCCGAGCTCTGCCCCGACGGACTGAGCACCTTCCCAGGCGAGCTGGTTGAAGCTCTTGTCGTCGACACCGCCGGTGTCGGTGACCTCGCAGATGGCCCCACCCATCGCTTCGCCACCCTCGGTGGTCTCGGTCGCGGCGGTGGTGGTGGTCTCCTCCGCTGGTGGGGCTGTGGTCTCGGTTGGTGCCTCGGTGGTCTCGGTGGGCTCGGTTCCGGCAGTCGTATCAGCCGTGTCGTCGCCGCCACAGGCGGCGAGGATCATGGCGAAGGCAGCCAGGAACGCGAGCAGACGAATGTGTCGCTTCACGTTGTTTCCTCCCAATTCGGAATTGGCGACGGGTCGGAGAACCCGTCAGCTGACAGGATAGCGCTCCAAAGCGGCCCCGTCCCCGGCCGGAAGGCCCAAGAGCGACGAGCGACGAGCGACGAGCGACGAGCGACGAGCGACGAGCGACGAGCGACGAGCGACGAGCGACGAGCGACGAGCGACGAGCGAACCTTGGCTGCTGGCTACGTCCGACGCAACACGCAGGGAACGCGCGTTCTGGCTGGAAGCTGAAGCGAGCCCCGAGCCTTCCGCTCCCACAAGCGTCGTGGAGCCGGCCCGGTACCTTCTACGTTGTACGTTGTACGTTCTACTTTGTACCTTCCTGGCGTTCTGCGTTCTGCGTTCTGCGTTCTGGCTGGCTGCTGGCTGCTGGCCAGCAGCCTTCCTCAGTCCAGGCTCTTGATCCTCTCCACCAGCATCGTTGCGAATCGTTCGCCGTCCACTTCCACTCCGACGTGGGCATTGGGGAGCCGGTCGGTCACGCGGAGGACATCGACCACGGTCCGTCCCAACGTGAGCTCGGAAACGACCTCTATCTCGACGTTGAGGTAGTGGGTGGTGATGAGGGTGGGGTCGATGACGTGGGCGACCGCCGCCGCGTCGTGAATGGGGGCGATTGGTGTTCCGAACACTCGCTCGTAGCGGCTGCGGAAGAAGTCGAGAAGCTCGGCGACGAACACACCGACCCGACCACTGGCGCGGAGCTCGTCGGCGTCTGCCTCCGACAGGAGTGTCTTGTGAGTGACGTCGAGCCCCACCATCGTCACGTCGAGACCGGAGCCGAACACGGCTGCCGAGGCTTCGGGATCGACCCAGATGTTGAACTCGGCCGCCGGGGTGATGTTGCCCAGCCCGGTCGAACCACCCATCAGGACGATGCGGGAGACCGACCCGACGACATCGGGGTGACGTTCCAGTAGAAGAGCGACGTTGGTGAGGGGACCGGTTGGGATGAGCGTGACCGGGTCGGCGGCGGCGCGAATCCACTGCGCCATGACGTCGACTGCGTGACCGGAGACCGGGCGGGCGACCGGGTCGGGCAGGACTGGACCGTCCATACCGGAGGCCCCGTGGACGTGTTCGGCCACGTGGAGTGGACGCACGAGCGGCCGGTCGGCGCCGGCTGCGACGGGAATGTCACTTCGACCGACCGCTTCCAACACCCTGAGGGCATTCACCGTGGTCTTCTCGAGGGTGGAGTTGCCGCCGACGGTTGTGATGCCGAGGACGTCGACCTCGGGGGAGGCGAGTGCGAGGAGGATGGCTATGGCGTCGTCGTGGCCGGGATCGCAGTCGAGGATGACGGGTATGGGCATCATGGGGATCTTGCCATGCCGGACCCTCGCACCAGATGTTCCCCGTTCGGTTTTCCCCGGGACACCCCGGGTTCCCCGCCGCCGACTTGTGTATGGTTTGCGACAGAGTCAAGGGAAAGGGAGTGCTGTGATGCACGCACAGGTACATGGAATCCGGCGACGGCGCCTGGTCTCGCTGATCGTCATGATGAGCATGGTCGTCACCATGCTGGGGGCGACCGGCGCATCGGCGGCCAAGGCACCCAAGGTCGATTTCTGGCTGACGATCCTCCACAACAACGACGGAGAATCCCAGCTGATCGCCCTGGGAGACGACGAGTTCCTCGAGGACTTCGGCGGAGCCGCCCGTTTCAAGACCGTGGTCGAAGACCTGACCGCCGACGCCACCACGGGGCGTCCCTGGAGCCCCGGATCCAAGCGCGGCGTGATGATGGTCTCCTCGGGCGACAACTTCCTGGCGGGACCCGAGTTCAACGCCGGTGTCGACAACGGGATCCCGTTCTACGACACGGTCGCACTCGACCTGATCGGGTACGACGCCATCGCGCTCGGCAACCACGACTTCGACTTCGGACCCGATGTGTTGGCCGACTTCATCTCGGGCTTCTCGATGACGCAACCGCCCTACCTGAGCTCCAACCTCGACTTCTCGGGTGAGCCCAGGCTCCAGGCGTATGTGGACCAAGGCCGGATCGCCAAGAGCACAGTGATCCGCGAACGGGGCGAGAAGATCGGTGTCATCGGGGCAACCACCCCGGCCCTGCCCACCATCTCCAGCCCGCGCGATGTCGTGGTCAACGAGGTCGCTCCGGCGGTCCAGGCCGAGGTGCGCAAACTGCAACGGCAGGGCGTCACCAAGATCGTCCTCATCAGCCACTTGCAGAGCATCGAAGAGGACATCGCCCTGGCGGCCGAACTCCGCGGGATCGACGTGATGATCGCCGGTGGCGGTGACGAACTGCTCGCCAACGACGACGACCTGCTCATTCCCACCGATGACACCGGCGCCCGGCCGACGCCGTACGCCAGCTATCCGATCATCGCAACCGACGCCCGTGGCGTGAACGTGCCGATCGTCACCACCCAGGGCAACTACAGCTACGTGGGCAACCTGGTGGTCGGATTCGACAAGGGGGGCAACGTGGTGGCCGTCGACGAAACCCGGAGTCGGCCTGTCCGCGTCGCCGGTGGCGACTGCGGAGGCACCCTGCCATGTGACGATGCGGTCATGCCGAACGCCACCATGCAATCACTGGTGATCGATCCGCTCGTCGCCGACCTCGAGGCGCTGGCGACCAACGTCATCGCCGACAGCCAAGTCGACCTCGACGGCGTGCGGGCCAACGTCCGCGGGCGAGAGACCAATGAGGGCAACCTGATCGCCGACTCGCTGCTTTGGCAGGCTCAGCAGGTGGCCGCCGCCTTCGGCGTCGACACCCCGGTGGTCGCCTTGCAGAACGGTGGCGGCATCCGCAACGACTCGGTCATCCCGGCCGGACCGTTGACCGAGCTCGACACCTTCTCGATGGTGCCGTTCCCGAACTTCGTGTCGGTGGTGGAGGACGTGCCCAGGGACCAGTTCAAGGAGATCCTCGAGAACGCCTACTCCCGGGTCGAATTCGGCGACGGGCGCTTCGCCCAGATCGCCGGGTTCAACGTGACCTACGACGCCGCCGGCGTCGGTCAGGTCATCGATGGCACCACCGGTGTCGTGACCACACCCGGGACGCGGGTTCGTGAAGTGGTGCTCGACGATGGAACGGTGATCGTCACCGGCGGCGCCGTCGTCGACGGCGATCCGATCGACGTGGCCACCATCGACTTCCTGGCGAAGGATGGGGACCAGTACCCGTACCGGGGGCTGCCGTTCACGACGGTGGGATTCACGTACCAGCAGGCGCTGGCGAACTACATCATCGATGGGCTCGGGGGTGTGATCTCCGCAACCGACTACCCGGTCGGTGGCGAGGGACGCATCACCCGGCTCAACTGAGACATCGGGACGACGAGTCGAGATGGCCCCCCGGAACGCCGGGGGGCCATCTCGCGTCATGGTGGTCTGGGGGCCGTTTCTCCCCTAGCCTCGGCCCATGACTGCTCCTCGCACGACACCGCATGAGTTCTTCCCCGAGCACATCGGCCTCGAGATAACCGAGGCGTCGACCGACCTGGTAACCGGAACGCTCGAAGCGTCCAGCACCCACCATCAGCCGTATGGCGTGGTGCACGGGGGCGTGTACTGCTCGATCGTCGAGACCCTCGCCTCGATCGGAGGCGCCATGTGGGCGATGGACCGGGGCATGGCCGGCGTCGTGGGAGTCTCCAACACCACCGACTTCCTTCGACCCCACACGAGTGGCCTTCTCGCCGCAGAGGCCACGCCGATCCATCGCGGACGGACCCAGCAGCTGTGGCAGGTCGAGATCGCGAACGCAAGCGGCAAACTCGTCGCACGCGGCCAGGTCCGCCTCCAGAACCTCACCGAACTCCCCGGCTGACAGTCAGGACCTTCGCCTCCCCTGATAGGGACCCGCAAAGGCCAAACACGTCCTGGCGTCCGATTGTGATGTCGGTACTGGAGACAACCGATACCGGAGGTGTGGGACGTGAGCAGGGAACCGCGTGTATTCGACCCGGCGCTGACGGCGCTCAGCGTCGTGGGAGCCATGGTGGGACTGGTGGCACTGGCCGCCGTCATCGTGAGAGGCCCCGCCACCGTCGCCGCCGAGGGCGGCACGCAGGCAGCCGCCGAAGAGATGGCCGTCGCATCGATCCGCCTGGCCGAATGGACCATCGACGGCGACCTGAGCCTGAAGCCGGGAGCCACCACCTTCGAGATCGTCAACGATGGGACGGTCGCCCACAACTTCTCGATCCTCGGAGTCGGCACATCCGAGGACATCTCCTCCGGAGCGGACGGCACCTTCGAGGTGTCCGACCTCCCGGCGGGCAGCTATGAGGTGATCTGTGCGATCGCCGGCCACAAGGAGGCCGGGATGCGCACAATGCTCACGGTTGCCGAGAACGCCACCGGAGCTGGGACGGCGGGTCACGGGGCCCACGGCGGTGAGGACACGGACTGGGCGGCGCTCGACGCAGCCATGGCGCAGTCGATCGCAGCCTTCCCTGCCGAAACGGAGGGAAAGGGCAACGAGATCCTCGAGCCCACCGAGGTCCTCGTCGACGGAACGAAGGTGTTCGACCTGACTGCCCAAATCGTCGAGTGGGAGGTCGAACCGGGCCGCTTCGTCGAGGCGTGGACGTACAACGGGATGGTCCCCGGTCCGACGCTGAAGCTCGACGTCGGCGACGAGATCCAGGTTCGACTCCAGAACGATCTCCCGATGGGCACCGACATCCACTGGCACGGTATCGACACGCCCAACAACCAGGACGGGGTGGCACCGCTCACCCAGCCGCTGATCGGCCCCGGTGAGCTCTACACCTACGAGTTCACCGCCACCCATCAGGCGGTCGGCATGTACCACGCCCATCACCATGGCCAGATGCAGGTCCCGAACGGATTGTTCGCCGCCATGATCGTCGGCGACGTTTCGCTCCCGCTGGGCGAGACCATCTCAGGGGTCACGATCCCCGAGGATCTCGAACTCGCCGAAGAGATCACGATGGTCCTCAACGACGCCGGGACGATCGGCTTCTCGCTCAACGGTAAGTCGTTCCCTGCGACCGAGCCCTACGTGCTGCAGGAGGACGACTGGTATCTGGTCCACTACTTCAACGAGGGCCTGCAGATCCATCCGATGCATCAGCACCAGTTCAACGGGTTGGTGGTTGCCAAGGAGGGAATCCCCCTTGACCACCCGTACTGGGTGGACACCATCAACGTCGCACCCGGTGAGCGCTACACGGTCCTGCACCAGGCCCACGACCCTGGCGCCTGGGTCTGGCACTGCCACATCCTCAACCACGTGGAACGCGAGGAAGGCATGTTCGGAATGGTCACGGCCGTGATCGTCGAGCCGGCAGCCTGACAGAAGCAGAAACCCCCGCCAGCCTTGCCGGCGGGGGTTTCTGCTTGTTCACCGTTCACCGTTCACCGTTCGCCGTTCGCCGCAGAAGGCAGAACGCAGGATGGGGTTTGTTGTTCAGTGGTGCGTCACACGTCGGACGCCTCTGTAGCTCGAAGCTCCTCCGTCATGACAATGCCCCCCGGCCGAAGCCGGGGGGCATGTCTTCTCTGGACTGTCAACGGTGAACGGTCGACGGTGAACGTTCTAGCCCGTCACTCCGACTCGGCCATCTCCACGGGCGGGACGTCGGGGGTCTCGATGCATTCGAAGGTCAGCTCGTCGTTCTCGGAGTCCAGGCCCACCAGGATGGTGGAACCGGCCTTGAACTCGCCGAGCAGGAACTTCTCGGACATCGGGTCCTCGAGCATCCGCTGGATGGCACGACGCAGCGGCCTCGCACCCAGCTCGGGGTCGTAGCCCTTCGTGCCGAGGTATCCCTTGGCGTCATCGGTGAGCACCAGATCGAGGCCCTGGGCGCCGAGCTGCTTGCGCACCCGCACCAGCATCAGGTCGACGATCGACTTCACCTCGTCGAGCGTGAGCTCGTGGAACACGATGATCTCGTCGATCCGGTTGAGAAACTCGGGGCGGAAGTGCCGCTTGAGCTCCTCGTGGACCTTCTCGCGCATCTTGTCGTAGGTGTCACGTTCGTCGTCGCTGGAGAATCCGATCGACTTCTTGCGAATGTCCCGGGTCCCGAGGTTCGAGGTCATGATGATGACGGTGTTCTTGAAGTCGACGGTGCGGCCCTGCGCATCGGTGAGCCGCCCGTCCTCCAGGATCTGGAGCAACGTGTTGAACACGTCGGGGTGGGCCTTCTCGATCTCGTCGAACAGAACCACCGAGAACGGCTTGCGCCGCACGGCCTCGGTGAGCTGGCCACCCTCGTCGTATCCGACGTATCCGGGAGGCGATCCGATGAGCCGGCTCACCGTGTGCTTTTCCATGTACTCGGACATGTCGAGCTGGATGAGTGCGTCCTCGTCGCCGAACAGGAAGTCGGCCAGCGACTTGGCGGTCTCGGTCTTTCCCACGCCCGAAGGGCCCAGGAAGATGAACGAGCCGGAGGGTCGCTTGGGATCCTTCAGCCCTGCCCGGGTGCGGCGAATCGCCTTGGACACCGCCACGATGGCGTCGTGCTGGCCGATGATCCGCTCGTGCAGCTCATCTTCCATCTTGACGAGTCGCGCGGTCTCCTCCTCGGTGAGGCGGTGAACGGGAATCCCTGTCCATTGAGCCAGCACCTCGGCGATCTCTTCCTCGTCGATGACCCAGCCGGCGTCACCGCCCTCGTCCTGGAGGCGCTTCTCGACCACACCACGATCGGACAGCAGTGTCCGCTCCTGGTCGCGGAGCTGAGCGGCTCGCTCGTACTGCTGGGCCTGAATCGACTCCTGCTTCTGACGACGCACGTCGGACAGTCGGCGGTCGATCTCCTCGAAGTCCGGATTCGATCCAGAGCGGCTGATCCGCATCCGCGAACCGGCCTCGTCGATCAGGTCGATCGCCTTGTCGGGAAGGAACCGGTCCGACAGGTAGCGGTCCGCCAGGTTGGCGGCGCTGATGATGGCCTGTTCGGTGAAACGCACCGAATGGTGCGCTTCGTAGCGGTCCTTGAGGCCGAACAGGATCTGGATGGTGTCGGTCACCGACGGCTCGTCGACCTGCACGGGCTGGAAACGACGCTCGAGTGCCGAGTCCTTCTCGAGGTACTTGCGGTACTCCTCGAGGGTGGTGGCACCAACCGTCTGCAGCTCCCCTCGGGCCAACATGGGCTTGAGGATCGATGCGGCGTCGATAGCACCCTCGGCGGCACCCGCCCCCACCAGGGTGTGGATCTCATCGATGAAGATGATGATGTCGCCGCGGGTCTTGATCTCCTTGAGCACCTTCTTGAGACGCTCCTCGAAGTCGCCTCGATAACGCGAGCCGGCCACGAGTGCACCCAGGTCGAGGGTGTAGAGCTTCTTGTTGGCCAGGGTCTCGGGAACCTCACCGGAGATGATCTTCTGTGCGAGACCCTCGACGATGGCGGTCTTCCCGACGCCGGGCTCACCGATGAGCACAGGGTTGTTCTTCGTGCGGCGGGAGAGGATCTGCATGACCCGCTCGATCTCACGGGAGCGACCGATCACCGGGTCGAGCTTGCGCTCGCGGGCGGCCTGGGTCAGGTTGCGGCCGAACTGGTCGAGGACGGTGGAACCACCGGCCGACTGTTCCGACCGCGACGAGCCCGAACCCGAGCTGGACCCGGGTGCGGACTGCTCTTCGCTCCCCTGGGGGCCCGAAAGCAGCTGGATGACCGTCTGACGAACCTTCTGAAGCTCGGCGCCGAGCTTCTGGAGGACCTGGGCTGCGACGCCCTCGCCCTCACGAATGAGCCCGAGCAGGATGTGCTCGGTGCCGATGTAATTGTGACCGAGCTGCAACGCCTCGCGGAGGCTGAGCTCGAGCACCTTCTTGGCGCGGGGGGTGAATGGGATGTGACCGGTCGGTGCCTGCTGGCCCTGACCGATGATCTCCACCACCTGTTCGCGCACGGCAGAGAGGTTGATACCGAGGCTCTCCAGAGCCTTGGCAGCGATCCCTTCGCCCTCGTTGAGGAGCCCGAGCAGGATGTGCTCGGTTCCGATGTAGTTGTGATTCAGGAGCCGGGCCTCTTCCTGAGCCAGGACGACGACCCGACGGGCCCGGTCTGTGAAACGTTCAAACAAGGCTGATGCCTCCTCGCAGACTTCCCCGGCTGGCAGGTCGAAGTATACCGCCCAGCCTCACGTACCCCTGAGGGCCCTTCGACTCATCTGAAATCGGTCATTGCGGAGGCGTGCTGAAGGGAAACGTGGAGCACACTGCACCGGATCGGTAGGCGGCAGGTACAACGTAGAACGTACAACGCAGAACGTCCTGACGCGACCGGTCGCGACCGACCTCCGCTGGGCGGCAGAGCCATGGATGGGAAGGAGTTTGCTCGTTCGTTGGTGCCTCTGGGCCCACGCTTGACGGAATCACGCGTTTCGAATGCCGCGACGCTCGGTTCAAGACCGACGTGGGGACTTCAACCACCTCGTGGTCCCGGGTTCGATACGTTCTACGTTCTACGTTCTACGTTGTACCTCTCGGTCGACTACCGGCTACCCGGAGTCGTCGGTACCATCCCCGTCACAATGTCGGAACTACGGGACCTCGTCACACTGCCGCACATCTGGGAGCGCATGGAACGCCTCGAGACCCGGCTGTTCGAGGCGACCGTTTCCGACCATCTGCATCTCACCGAGATCGCCCAGCATCTGCTCAGCGCCGGCGGCAAGCGGTACCGGCCGCTGCTCGCCCTGTTGTGCGCCGAGTTCGGGCCCGAGCCCGACGTCCGACCGATCGAGGCGGGCGTGTCGGTCGAACTGATCCATGTGGGAAGCCTCTACCACGACGACGTGATCGACGAGGCCGACACCCGGCGTGGGGCGTCGTCGGTGAACGCCAACTGGAGCAACACGGTGGCGATCCTGGCCGGCGATTTCCTGATGGCACGGGCCTCCGAGACAGCTGCGTCCCGGCTCGACCTGGAGTCGGTGCGTCTGCTGGCGGCGACCTACGCCGAACTCGTAGAGGGACAGACCCGCGAGCTTCAGTTCGACTTCGACACCGAGCACGGCATCGCCGACTACGAACAGGTCATCTATCAGAAGACCGCCAGCCTCATCCGCACCTCTGCCCGACTCGGGGCGATGGCCAGTGGCGCCACGCCCGAGGCGATCGAGGCCGTCAGCACCTGGGCGGCCGAGGTGGGCATGGTCTTCCAGATCGCCGACGACGTGCTCGATCTGGTGGCCACCAGCGAGATCCTCGGCAAGCCGGCCGGATCCGACATCCGGGAGGGCAAGTTCACGATGCCGGTGCTGCAGGCTCTCGCGGGCCCGGAGGGCGACAGGGTGCGCAAACTTCTGTCACAGCCACGTCCCTACGACGATGCCGCGATCGAGGAGATCATAGAAATCGTCCGCGATGGCGGATACGCCGTGGCTGCCCTCGACTCGGCCAGGGCACGCTTGTCCACCGCAGATGCTGCGCTCGCCGTGCTCCCACCAGGAGAAGCCCGCGACGTGCTCGGTCGACTCGGCGACTACCTCGTCGACCGGGTGGCTTCGATCGACCTCTGAAGGCTCGGCCTCGGCGACGACCCGCCAGCAGCCGGTCGCGCCAGAAACCGCTTCACAATGTTGGCAGTCGAGCCGATGCCTTTGACGGAATGGACCCACTCGACGAATTCTTCAGGCAGGCCGTGAGCGGGCTGGTCGACCAACTGGACGACGCCATGGCGACCTTCAAAACCCAAGGCGACGACGGTGACCTCCGGCGACTCTGCCACTCCATCAAGGGATCGGGCGGCAGCTTCGGCTTCCCCCTCGTCAGCGTCCTGGCGGCCGCCGCCGAACGCTCCACTGGAGGCGAGATCGACGACGCCGTGGCCATGCTCAAGGCCGAGCTCAGCACGATCGCAACCGCCGCCCGCAGCAAGCACATCCTCGTCGTCGACGACGACGAGTTGATCAGCCGACTCCTCAAGCATCGACTGGAAGGGCCGGATCGTTCGGTCACTGCGGCCCCGGACCTCGCCGGCGCACGCGGACTCATCGAAACCGAACGGTTCGATCTGATCATTCTCGACCTCGTGCTCACCGACGGAGACGGCCGCCACCTCCTGGCCGACCTCGCTGGTCGAATCGCCAGCGCCGGTGTACCCGTGATCGTGCTGAGCGCCAGCGATGCCCCCGGTCTGCGCACCGAATGTCTGTCGTTGGGAGCCGAGGCCTTCGTAACCAAGCCGTTCGATCCGGACTCTCTCTCCCACCTGGTCAGCACGTTCCTCTCGGCCGACCGAAGTGGAGTATCCGAACGTGCCGATTTTGTTCGATCCTTCGACGCCATGGCGGATCCCGACGAGCACATCACCGTGGCGGCGATTCTGAGTGAGACCCACGGCCCCGGAGGCCGTCCCTCGCGCCTACCCGACCCGGACGTGCTGGAAGAAGTCGAGCGCACCATCCGTGGAACCCTCGGCATCGGCACCACCGTTTCGAGGTGGGGTGAAGCCGAGCTGGCGATCGTCACCGCTGCCCATCCGGACCAGACGGCCGAACTTCTGGACCGTGCCCGCCTCCGCCTGCGCACCCAGGGACATCCCACCACCGGTGGAGCACTGGTCAGCATGTCGGCGGGTGTTGTTCACGACGCCTCACACAGAGGCCTGGCCACCATGATGTCCCGAGCCCGACGACTGGCCGGGACCGCCCATGACAGGGGCGGAGACAGGGTGGCGATCGAATGGGTCGAGCCCACCAGCGGTCGGGTCCTGCTCGCAGAGGACGACACCCTCACCGCCGCCCTCGTGATCCACCGCCTCGAACACGAAGGGTTCATCGTCGACCACTACGGCAATGGAACGGAAGCCGCAGCCGCCTTCGCCGGTGAACCATTCGACCTGGTGGTACTCGATGTCCAGATGCCCGGGCTCGACGGTTTCGAGGTCCTGACCAGAATCAGAGCCGCTTCCTCCACCAAGGTCCCCGTCGTGATGCTGACCGCCGTCGGCAGCGAACGCGACGTCGTCAAAGGCTTCGAATTAGGCGCCGACGACTACATCCTCAAACCGTTCTCACCAGCGGAACTCACCGTCCGGCTCAAGCGGTTCATGCGGGTCGCCTCGTGACCCCAGGTCGCCACGTTCGTGCCCGGCGTTCAGATGCGAAGATCGAATTGACAGGACCCCGGCTGGTGCGACACTCGTGACCATGAAACTCGTCGTCTGTGACGATGACCCGGTCATCCGTTACCTCCTCGAAGTGGTGCTCTCCAAACGCGGTGGCCACGACGTCGTCGCCATCGAGCACTCCTCCGACGTCGCAGCAGCCGTCGCAGAACACGGACCCGACGTGGTGCTCCTCGACTTCATGATGCCCGGTCTCAGCGGCCTCGACGTGGCCGCCGAGCTGGCCTCCGACCCGATCACCGCCGGCACCCCCATCGTGTTCCTCACGGGACGCGCCGACATCGCCGACGAGGAGTTCGCCGACCTCAACGTTCTCGGCGTCATCGAAAAGCCCTTCGACACCGCCACCCTCGTGAGTCGCCTGCAGGAGATGCTGGTGTAGGCAGGAGGCAGAAGCCGAACGCCGAGCGCAGAACGCCAACAGCCAAGAACCGCCAAAGAGCCACCTGGCCGGGCCCTCCGACTGCGCTTCCACGGCTCTCTGCCTTCTGCCTTCTGCCTTCCGCCTGCTGCGTTCGGCGTTCTGCGTGGGTGAGTCCCTCCTCCCCATTTACCGGCGGCCCCTCCTGCCGACAGGCTTTCCGATGGCCGGTTCCGCACTCAGTCAGAACGAGATCGATCGTCTGCTCCCTTCGATGAAGCAGAAGCAGGCGGCGGCGAAGAACGACAACGTTTCGACGTTCGATTTCAGGACGCCGAACAAGTTCCCCAATGGGTTCGTGCGCGAGCTCGCCGAGGTGCACAAGGGGTTCGGGCGGATTCTGTCCGACAACCTCACCCGGGAGCTGAGGGCGCCGGTGGCGGTGGAAGCGATCGGCTCCGAGCAGCTCTCCTACGACGCCTACATCCGGTCGATGCCGAATCCGAGCATCCTCTCGATCGTCGCCCTCAACCCGCTTCCCGGTCAGATCGTGTTCGAGATGAGCACGCAGCTGGGACTGATCCTGGTGGACCGCATGCTGGGCGGCCCTGGGCGGCCCATCGCCCCACGCCAACCAACCCAGCTGGAGCAGACGTTGCTGGGCGCCATCCTCGAACATCCTCTCACCGCCCTGAAGGAAACCTATGAGGGTGTGGTCGACATCACGCCCGAGTTCGTCACCTCCGAGCTGAATCCGTCCTTCGCCCATGCGGCCAACCCCACCGAGATGGTGCTGGTGCTCACGTTCAGCATGGTGGTGGACGCCTCCGGTCCGGCCACCCGGGGTCTCCTGAGCCTGTGTTACCCGTTGACCATCCTCAATCCCATCAAGGACGCCATGCGCCAGGCGCGCTGGTTGGGCGGGTCCAAGGACGAGCCGGGTGACGGAAGTGGCATGACGGCGCTGCTCGAGCAGGCTGAGATCGACCTGGCAGTCCACACCAGGAAGACGAGGCTCCGTGCCTCGAATCTGGTCGGTCTCCAACCGGGCGACGTGGTGATGCTCGACCACGCTGTCGACGAGCCATTCATCGCCTCCATCGAAGGGCTGCCCTTCATGAACGTCGAACTCGGCCGACAGGGGCCTGAGCTGGCAGCCCGCCTGGAGAACTGGATATGAGCATCGACTACGCACCCCTCTCGGAGATCGCCAACCACGCCATCGCCTCGGCCGCCAGGAACCTGTCGCTGCTGCTGGGCGTCGAGGTGGAGTTCGGTGCTCCGTCGATGCTCCACCGCGAGCACGACGTCGGAGAGGGCGGCGGGAAGCTCGTGGTGGTCAAGGCATCTTTCACGGACGGCCTCGAAGGTGAAACCACGCTGGCTTTCACCAGCGACGAGGCCGACCAGATGGTCGAAGTGATGCTGACCGGGACGGAGAACACCGAAGGCGACATGCCCGGCGAGCTCCGCATGTCCAGGCTCGACGAAGCCATGAGCCAGTTCGTGGCCGGCATCGGTCGAGCACTGGGCGAGCGCAGGGGCCATCTCGTCAGCATCAGCACGCCGCGGGTGGAAATCGTCTCAAACGGCGACCACAGCCTCGCCCGGCAGTCCTCCGACGTGGTGCTGGCCTGGCGCGGCACCATCGGCCCGAGTAGCGGGCGGCTGTACTGGACGATGACCACCGATGTGGTCCAGGCACTCGCTCCCGAGGTCGGCTCCCCCACCGCCTCAACCACCCCGCCACCCCCACCACCCGCATCGGTGGCCGTGAGCCAGGCGGTCGGTCCTTCGGAGCTCGGGCGTCTGGCCGACGTGGTACTCGATGTCACCGTCGAACTGGGCCGCAGCAGGATCCCCATCAAAGAACTGCTGGCCCTCGACGAGGGCGGCGTCATCAGATTGGGTCGCCCGGTCGGAGAACCGGTCGACTTCCTCGTCAATGGGTTGCCCACCGCCAGAGGTGAGATCGTGGTGGTTGACGGACGACTCGGGCTCCGCGTCACAGAACTCATCGGATAGCACCAGCGAAACCTGGCACGAACCGTGGTTGCCGTTGACAACGCCTTCAGGCGACGGCGATCTCGAGAACGTCCAGAAGGGCGCCTTCGATGTCTACGCCCAGCATCGGATAGCGTCGAGCCGGTTGCCACACACCAGACCGCCAGGGTCGGATCGACTCGATCATCGGCCTGCGCACCCGACCGGGCATCGACGCCTCCTGATGTGGCGACGGGACCAGTGCTGGTGATCACCGCCGGCAGGCACACCGCAGGTTTGCACCGCAGCGGCCGGCCGACACCTCGATCGCGTCGGGCATCCTCGCACTTCGATGGTCGAGTCGTGATCATCGTCGACATCGTGCCCTGGTCGAAAGGGACCGCCTGGTATCGGCAGTCCGAGCGGGAGATCCTCGTCGATGACACACGAATGACGCCCCGCGTGATCTCTGGCGGCACCGGCCACAGCGCCCGCATCGTGGTGGCCCAAGACGCATTCGGGGCGTCGTACGCCCGCTGATCGAGCGATACCCAGCGAGCGAGCTATCCGCGACCGAGGATGGCGATGGCCGCTTCGACCAGGTCGGGGTCGAGGGATTGGCCGCTTTCGGATCGGAGGTCCCGTTCGATCTCCACCTGGGAGGCGCCGGCTTTGGCGAGCTCGTCATATCGGTGGGCCACCGAGAGGATGCGGGCTCCGATGGGGATGTCGTTGCCGGCTTTGGCGTCGGGGAATCCGGTGCCGTCCCAGCGTTCGTGGTGGGCCCGGACGATGGCGGCGACGGCGGGGCCGGCGTTGGGGAGCACGAACTTCTCTCCCCGCTCGGGGTGGAGGGTTCGGGCTTGTTCGAACTCTTCGGCGCTGGAATCGAAGGCGGATGCTCCGTAGGCGGCTTTGCCGACGTCGTGGAGGCGGGCCGCCAGCCCGATCTCGGCCACCTCACCGGGTTCGAGTTGGAGCTCCCGAGCGAGGTCGGCGGCGTACTCGGACACACGGACACTGTGATCGCCGCGGGTGTCCAGGGCGTCGATGGCGTCTGCCACCCCATAGGAGGCGGTGAGCTCGATCGAGGCGGCCGAGTGGTGGCTGATCTCCTCGGCATCGACCATTCTCGTTTCCCGGGTTTGAGCGACTTCGAGCGCCCGTTCCGCCAGCAGCCGGAGGGTTGTGGCGTCGGAGGCGGCTTCGGGCCCGGCCCAGCCGACGGCGACTTCGATCGGCTCACCGTTCGGCATGAAGGTGGCACCGATGTCGAGGATCTCGGCGCCGAGCGCGAGGGCGACGGGTGCGGGCATGGAGCCGGCGAGGATCGCCAGCATGGAGCCCAGGTCGAACATCTCTGCGGCGCGGTTGCCGGCGGCGCCGGCGATGGCGACGGCAAGCCGGCGCTTCATGGCGGCGTGACCCGATGGGCCGATTTGGCGACGCACACCCTCCAGATCGAGGTCGATCAGACCGAGTCGGGGCATGCCACCGTCCTTGCCCAGTTCGGCGAGGCGTAGTTCGAACCCGTTCGATGCGGTGAGACCGGTGACCGGGTCCACGCCGAGCGATGAACCCCCCACCCAACTCCGGTCGACTTCGCTGAGGTAGGCGTCGACCATGTGGGTCGACCCCTCGCCGTCGAGAACGCGGACGGCGGCACCTTCGGAGCCTTCTGCGACGACCGCGCACGCTCCCAGAGCGACCATCTCGGCGGCGACGGCTTCGCCGCCCGGATGGCACACCACGACGACGGGGGCGGTTGCAGCCAGGCCCCTGATCGACGAACGGCGGGCGGCGGGGCCACGGGTCGAGGCGAGGATGAGGCTCGGGTTGTCACCGGCGTCCTCGACGATGTCGAGATCGGCGTCGATGAGGCGGCGTCGGGAAGGGGTCGGTAGCCACAGAGCGAGGACGGTTCGCCCGCCGCCGCCATAGGATCCTCCGAACGCGGGAGGAGCCGCCTCGGGTTCGGGCGTTTCCTCGACCTCAGGGTCGTCGATCGCTACGTCGTCGGCCATCCCTTCTCCGGTCGGCCCGAACGGCGCCGGGGAAAGCCCGGAAACCCGAGAGACGGAATGGGCTCTTGCTGGTAGCTGGCAGCTGGCAGCCTTGAAGCTGGCAGCTGGCAGCTGGCAGCTCAGATGGCCTCCGGCAGATCCCAGTCGATCGGTTGGGGGGTCACGGCTCGCAGGCCGGGGATGAATCGGGAGGGGACCACCACCATGAGGCGATCGGTCTTTTCCGCCACATCGCCTCCCAGGATCGCCACGGCGCGACGGGCGAGGGCGATGTGGATGGTGGGCTCGGGACGGATCGGGCCGGACACCTCCAGCACCACCATGGCGCCATCGACGGTGCCGGCGATGTCGACGACGTGTTCGCCCATCGAGAGGGCGTGGCCGATGACGGACCGAACCATCGCTTCGATCAGCAGAGAGGGAGCCGTCATCGACGGGAGTGCGCCTCTCACCTGGACGCGACCGCGTGGAACGCCGGCGGCGACCACTTCGGCCACCACGTCACCGAGCGGAACCACATCACTGGGTAGTTCGGCGTACACGCTGAGGCGAACCAACTCCCTCAACCCGACCAGTTCCCGTCGGAGCACCGCTTGCGGTGCCGAGCTGGCGAGCACACGGTCGAGCGAGCCGAGGATCTCGGCCATGTCCGCTCTCGCATCGGCGAGTGCCCGTTCCAGGGTGTCCACCTCGAGTTCGAGGGCGTCGACGGCCACGTCGCGCAGGCGGTCGCGGGCGGTGGCGTCGTCGAGCGCTGCCGAGCGCAGCGACAGCTGCTGTTCCACCGCCCGTAGTGGCCGGCGCAGGGCCGCAAGCGACATGGGAACACGATCGATCCAGTCGGCGCCCTCGGACCGACGAACCCCGGCCGCGAACCGGGCGAGCTGAAGCCGCTGGGTGACGACGGCGGCCACCGCCCCGAGCACCACACCGATCACGGCGGCGGGAGCGGCGCCGGCGGCGATAGCGGCCGCCGCCAGCGCCGCTCCGACAGCAACCCAGACCGCCGCTCTCAGAGCGCGCAACGAAGCCGGCGCCTTGGCGGCGGAGATGGTCTTGGGGAGGCGTCGCATGGATTTCTCCGGTCGGCATCCACGGTTCTTGCTTTAGACCGACCAGCCACGTCCGATATCTCTTCACAGAAACGCTTGCCTCGTGGTGTGACCGGTCGACGGGACCGCTCGTACCAAGGTCGACATGGACGTCGCCACCAGATCGATCGCAGGCCACAAGGAGGTCCTGGACTATGTCTCTGCGTATCAACAACAACATTGCGGCACTGAACTCGTACCGCAACCTCTCGTTCACCAACGTGCAGATGGGTAAGTCCCTGGAGAAACTCTCCTCGGGCTTCCGCATCAACCGTGCTGCAGACGACGCGGCCGGACTGGTCAAGTCCGAAGATCTCCGCTCGGAGATCAGGGGCAACCAGGCTGCCATCAAGAATGCTCAGGACGGAATCAGCTTCGTCCAGACGGCGGAGGGGGCTCTCAATGAGGTCCACTCCATCCTCCAGCGGATGCGGGAACTGGCGGTTGACGCCGCCAACACCGCGACCACGGACGGAACCGCCCAGAACGCTGAAGTGCAAGAGCTCCTCGCCGAGCTCGACAGCATTGGAACCCGAACGACATTCGCTGGCAACGCCGTCTTCGCCGACTACAGCACGAACGCCCTCACCTTCCAGGTGGGCGCCAACGCGGGTGATCAGCTGGCCATCACCGAAGATCTCGCGATGAGCTCGGCTGACATCTTCGGCGCGACGCTGAGTGGTCTCGATCTGACGTCCGGCGCCGGGGCCACTGCGGCCCTTGCCAGCATCGACGCCGCCATCGGCTCGGTTTCGTCGGTCCGTTCCACCCTGGGTGCTTCCCAGAACCGGATGGAGCACACGATCAACAACCTGAGCGTGGCAGTCGAGAACCTCACGGCCTCCGAATCCCGCATTCGCGACACCGACATGGCGATGGAGATGGCCCAGTTCACCCGTCACCAGATTCTGGCCCAGGCGGGCACTTCGATGCTCGCCCAGGCGAATCAGGCGCCACAGAACGTGCTGTCCCTCCTCAGAGGGTAGGGGAACACATCCGAACGAGACGAGAGGCGGGCGCCCCGGCGCCCGCCTCTCGCGTGTGGGAGAAGGGCGGCAGAGGCAGCGGCCAACTCCCCCACCCTCACCGTCGGAGCACCGCACACGTCCGGGAGTCCTTCAGCCTCGGCCCGATGTGGCCGACAGGACTGCCATGAACATCGTGATCCTCGCGTTCGGCCCGACCAAGACCACGACGGCCGCCATCAGGAGAGCACGCCGACTGGCCGGAGCGTCGGCTGCCATCGTGGTCGTACCGGCCACCACGATGGGGC
Organism: uncultured bacterium; assembly: GCA_963825585.1. Classification (GTDB taxonomy): domain Bacteria; phylum Actinomycetota; class Acidimicrobiia; order Spongiisociales; family ZC4RG35; genus JAOUGY01. Next base: position 166,350 of record CAWGTX010000004.1, on the reverse strand, counting down.
GCAGCGCCAAGGTGGCGGGTGCCGCGACGACGGCGTCGAACGGCTCGGCGGGGCTGACAGAAGCACTGGCAGACCTGGAAGGCCCGACGCTTCTGATCCACGATGACGCAGCCCTCGGAGCCCGCGCCCTCACGACGCTCGGATCCGAACTCGAACGGCACCGGGCGATCGCGGTGCCGGGCACCAACGACGTGGGTTCCGATCACTTCGTCGGCGTGCTGCCCCCCGCCGAGGGAGCCGATGTCGCTCTGGCCAGGATGCGCAATCCGCACACCGGCGTGGAACTCCGTCGGATCATTCCAACCGTGTTGGTCGGCACGGCCGATGAGCTCGCCGAACTCATCGGCTCCAAGATCGTCGACCCACGAACGACCCTCACGGCCACCACCATGCGTTTCGTCGCCAGCGCTGTCGTGGCGACTCACAACGGGACCTGCCGGCAGCGGATGCATGCCCCAGCCGCGCCCGATGGTCGACCTTTGCTGGTTGCCAGCATGATCGTCAGGAACGAGGAGGAGACACTCGAAGACTGCCTCGCCTCGCTCGCCGGTCTGGTGGATCGAGTCGATCTGGTCGACACCGGATCTTCAGACGCCACGATCGAGATCGCCCGCCGCCACGGGGCCGAGGTCAGCACCATCGAATGGCGCGACGACTTTGGCTGGGCACGCAACCAGGCGCTGGAACGGTCACGGGATGCCCATTTCGTGCTCCAAATCGACGCCGACGAGCGAGTGGTGTGCCCTGACCCGATCGAGTTCCGTCGTTTCCTCGCCACCTTCGGTCCTGAGTACCAGGGTTTCCAGCCCCGTATCGTCAACTACCACGATCTCGAAAGGAGGGCGGTCACCTCGGAGTTCCGAGCGACCCGCCTGTTCACCACCACCGACACGGCATTCCTCGGTGCCATCCACGAGGCGCCCGTGCTGGTGTCAAAAGGCGAGGTGTCCGTCCCCAGCTCCCCCCTGGACATGCTGTGGATCGACCACATCGGCTATTCGCAACACTTCGTCGGGACCCGCGACAAGGCCGAGCGCAACGTCCGGATCGCCGCCGCCGACGTAGACACCCAGGAGAACTTCCGTTCACTGTTCCACTACGCCCGGTCGATGCAGCTGAGCGATCCCACCAACCCTGCGATCGCCGACCACTTCCAACGGGCCCTGACCTACAGCGAACAGGCCAACGAGCAGAGCCGGGCCCACGCCTACGGCTCCCTCGCCAACTACCGACTCCAGGATGGTGACGTCGAAGGCGCCCTGGAGTTGGCGAACGAGGGCGCCGAACTCGTCCCCGCCGACGAGCTGTGCGCCGTTGCCGCCTGTGAGGCGCTCGCTCGATTGGGTCGGGACCGCGAGATCCTCGAGGTTCTCGAGCGACGACGGATCGGAGGTCCGATCTCACCGCTCTTCTCCACCGAACACCTGAGTCGGACCTTGGACAGCCACGAAGTGGCGGCACTGGCGTCCGTGGGCAGATTCGACGAGGCCTACGCCAAGGCAACGACGCTGCTTCAGCAGTCCCCGGCTGCGTTCCAGCACTGGGGCCCGCTCATCAAGTCGGCCCGATCCGCCGGCGTCGACCATGTCGAGTTGCTCGCCCGACTCGCCGTTCTCGACCCAAGCGGGTCGTTCGACCGGATCATCGCGGCCAACCTGGATGCCGCCACCACGGCAGCCTTCGCGGTTCGCTACTTCGAGCTCGGCGGCCTCCACGCCCCGGTGGCAGCCACCGGCATCCTGACGGCAATCGTCTCGGAGGACCCCGACACCGCCATCGCCCTCACCACACCGGCCCATCGCCTGGAACCAGCCGTGATCCGCAAGCTCGCCTCGATGGCGGACGATCGCGGGTTCCCCGACATCGCGGACGCGCTCACGGATCTCGCTGTGGCGTGAAAGAAGCTTCCAGCTGCTGGCCGGAACGTCCGACGCAACACGCAACACGCAACACGCCGGAACGCGTCGGTAGGGGCCGGGGAAGCATCGTCGCCCGTTCAGAACCTGCGGCTCGAGCTCGGCCAACGTGACAGCCCGCATATTCAGAATCCGGGCGGACCGGCGTCTGTTCGAGCCACCCCGCCACCCCTCAGTCGATCAACACGTGCGGCTCGAAGTCCGCCCGCATGTCAGAAGCCAGAAGCTAGAAGCTAGAAGCTAGCTGCCCTTCGATGTGCTCCGCATAGAGCTCCTGCCATTCCGTGTGCCACATGTACATGGCGAGCTCGAGCTGGGCGACTTGTGGTTCGAGGGTGGGCATGCGGATCCCGAGTTGCCACGGCTCGAGGACCACGAAGTTGTTGACGATCGAGAGGTCGGATCTGCGGATCAGCTCGGGCGAAACGTCACCAGCCTGCTCGTAGCCCACGTGGTGCCCGGCGGCGGCCAGACACCCGAGCCACAGGACCTGTTCGTTGAAGTACCGGGGTGAGCCCCACCGGAAGGCGGGGGGTCGGGGCTTGCCGACCAGCCATGCAACCGTTTCGGCCTCATCGATGGGTGGCGTGGCCCACAGACGCTTCAAGTCCTCGGTTGCCCCGATGTGGACACAGTCCGACGGATGGAACAGGTAACCGGAGGCGGCCCGACCCGGGCGTGTGGCGATGGTGCTGGTCAGGATCCGGCGGTCGAACACGGCCAGTTCGTCGACCCGCTCGGGATAGCGGTCGATCCACTCCACGAAGGCGGGGCTCTCCATCGGTGAGTCGCTGCGAAGTTTGATCGCCCAGGGTCGCTCACATCGTTCCACCCCGCTGCGGCTCGACACCAGCATCCGGTTGACGTTCATCATCCGGGCGGTGGCGACGCCGTGCTCGTCGATGAGCGACACCGACCCCGGATCCTCGTTCAGAATCACGTCATCGGCATCGAGTCCGGCGACGTCGGAGCCTTGCCACGTCGAGACGATCAACTGTGCTGCCGGCAGAACCCGCCGTACCGATGCCACAACGTCCGTCAGCCGCGGACCCACCGGCCCCTGCACCACCACCGAGAAATCTCCGTCGGCCAACTCACCCAACTCGAGGTCCTCCGCATCTACGCTGCGCATCATGCCAGGTCTGACCGTGTTCGTAGTGGCGGGCGACGACACCGGTACGGCGTCGAGCACCGTACGCGCCGCGCGGGCCTTCTTCAAGGACATCGACCCAACCGGCGTCGTCCGCACGATCCACCCGTCCCTGTCACCCGCCCCGACCGATGCGGTGTTGCTGGACGCTTCCCGTCTCGATGTGTGGTCGGCTGCGTGCGCCGGTGCTTCGTCGGAGTGGGTGTTGTTCCTCCAACCGGGTGACCGTGTCACCGGCGACCTCGAAGGGGTGCGTCGGCTGATGACGGACCCCACCATCGACGGCATCGAGATCACCTCCGAGCAGCCGCCCATCGTGCCCAACCCGGCGATCTGGCCGGCGGAACGACTGGTGCGGGCGGCCACCTGGCCGGGCGTCGGAGTCGACCGCGTGATCGTTCGAGGCCCGCTCGGGATCCGGTCGGGGGACGTGCTGGGAGATCCGCTCTACAGAACCTGGGCCATGGCGGCGTTCAACCTCTCGACCACCTCGGTCGACACCGCATGTGTTCTCCACCATGCCGGATTCCACGACGCAGCCCTCGTACGACTGCTCGAAGTTGCCCGTTCGTCGACCGACCGCCGCCAGCTCGCGACGGCATCGCGCTACGCAACCATCGTGGCGATGGCGGCACGGCGTTCGGGTGCCGCCAAACGCCCGGTGGAGGATTGGCTTCGGACCTCGGGCCGATCCCAACCGGCCCTGGTCTGGTCGGCGTTCGTGGAACTGGGTCGGGACCACCCCGGCGTGGCATGGATCGCCCTGCGGGAGGCGGCCGCCCAGCGACCCGACCCGTCGAGCGGCATCGACCCCGCCGTGTTGGGCGCGCTGTCGAACGGGCTCGAAGGCATGATCGCCGTGCGCCAAACGGAGGCACTCAAGTACCGGGAGGTGCTGCGGTCGGGCGGAGACGATCGCCGCCGCCGGGCCGCCCACTCGCTCGTCCACGCCTGGGTCGGCTCGGGGCTCGAGCCTGCCCGGCTGTTCGACGATCTCGCTCCCGGTGGCCTGGCCGCGGTGGGTGAAGCGCTCGGCGCGGTGGCCGCCATCGACGTCGACATCTGGCTCGACACCGTCGAGGCGTATCTCGAACACGCCACCCTGACCGATCGGCTGGCCGGACGAATCACCACCACGGCGGCCATCCGCGGGCTCGACGCGGCCACCACGTGGAGCACCCGGCTCCGATCGGTTGGCCTCGCCCAGTTCTGTCCAGTCCTCGAGATCGCCAAGATGCACTCCGACCCGGTCGACCGGGTGGTCGCCGCCGCCACCGCCCTCCACCTCTTCGGAGAGGCCGGCGCCACTCCCCTGCTCCAAGCCGCCGTGGAAGCCGTCCCCACCCATCGCCTCCCCGCCATGCTCGCAACACTCCAGGACCGTGTCCCCGCCGCCGTCGAAACAGCCCGCCAAGCCGCTGCCACCACCGATCGACGCCGATCTCTGGTCTCCACCAGCAGCCAGTAGCCAGCAGCCAGCAGCCGGCAGCCAGCAGCCAGCAGCCAGCAGCCAGCAGCCATGTCGCCAACACGTACCGGCTCTCCTTCCGCCTTAAGCCCGCCGCCCTCTCTGCCGACAGGTTCAGGACATGGATTTCCTGGCCCACCGCGGGCTATGGACGGAACCCGCGGAACAGAACGGCCTGGACGCCTGCAAGGAAGCCTGGCGGGCAGGATTTGGAATAGAAACCGACATCCGGGACAGGCTCGGCGAGATCGTGGTGTCTCACGATCCCGCTCCGGGGGGCGACCTCGTCACCCTCGAAGTGCTGCTCGCCGAGCATGCCGCCACCGGACCGTCCACACCGCTCGCTCTCAACGTGAAGGCGTGTGGGCTGGCCGTACCCACCGCCAAGCAGTTGGCCGAGACCGGAACGGTTCGCGCCTACGTGTTCGACCTGGCCGTGCCCGATGCGCTCGCCTGGATGGCGGCGGGAATCGACGTGTTCACCCGCCACTCCGACATCGAACCTGATCCCGTGCTCTACGACCGGTGCGCAGGTGTGTGGCTCGACTCCTTCGGACCCGAGTGGTGGACACCCGACGTGATCGCCCACCACATCGAAGCCGGGAAACAGGTGGCGATCGTCTCCCCTGAACTGCACGGACGGCCCTATCTCGGGGTCTGGGAGTCGCTGGCCACCTCCGGTGTCCACCAGGCGGCGGGCATCTCGCTCTGTACCGACTACCCACTGGCCGCCAAGGAGTGGTTCTCATGAAGATCACCGCAGTCGTCTTCGACATGGACGGCGTGCTCATCGACGCCCGGGAGTGGCACTACGAGGCCCTCAACAAGGCACTGGGTCACTTCGGATACACGATCTCGCGCTTCGATCATCTCGTCACCTACGACGGTCTCCCCACCCGTCACAAGCTGGAGATGTTGAGCCGCGAGCGTGGGCTTCCCCGATCGCTGCACAACTTCCTCAACGCCCTCAAACAGAACTACACGATGGAGATCGTCCACGCCCGCTGCAAACCAACGTTCCAACACGAGTTCGCCCTGAGCCGACTCCACGCCGGGGGGTACAAGCTGGCGGTGGCGTCGAATTCGATCCAGAACACCGTCGACGTGATGATGGACAAGGCCGACCTCAGCCGGTACCTGCACGTGCGGATGAGCAACGAGTGCGTGACTCGTGGCAAGCCTGACCCCGAGATCTACTCGAAGACCTTCGAGTCGCTGGGCGTGTCGCCCGACGAGACCCTGGTGATCGAGGACAACGAGAAGGGCATCAAGGCGGCCACCGAGGCCGGGGCTCATGTGATGCCGGTTCGTGAACCCACCGATGTCACCTACGACCGGATCCGCAACGAGATCGACCTGCTCGAAGGACGTGCACCGTGAAGACACTCATGCTCGCCGCCGGCGGTTCCAAGGCGTATGCAGACGCAGGGTTCTTCTTCCCGAAGAACCTGACCGAGATCGCCGGGCGCCCTCTCATCGAGCACGCCATCGTGGGACTCGGCGATGCCGCCCGCGACCACCGGCTGGTGGTGGCCATCACCGCCGAGGAGGACCTCCGTTATCACACCGCCCGCGTCATCCGCCTCATCGAACCCACCGCCGAGGTGGTGACGGTGGGAGAGACCTCCGGGGCGGCGTGCACCGCGCTCATCGCCATCGATCATCTGCCCGACGACGAGGCGCTGCTCATCGTCAACGGTGACGCCGTGGTGGACGCCGACCTGGGCGCGATCATCTCCAGTTTCGAGGGCCAGTGCCTGGACGCTGGGGTGCTCGTGTTCGAGGGCGTCCACCCACGCTGGTCCTATGTCCGTGTGGACGAGGCCGGCCTGGTCATCGAGGCGAGCGAGAAACGACCCATCAGCCGTCTCGCCACCGCCGGGGTGTACTGGTTCGCTCGTGGGCGGGACTTCGTGGATGCCGCCATGGCGATGATCCGCAAGGACGCCTCGGTGGATGGCCGCTTCTTCGTGTGCCCCACCTTCAACGAGATGGTGCTGAGCGGCAAACACATCGGCATCCATCAACTCGACCGGAGCGCCTATCACTCCTTGCACGATCCGCAGGCCATCCCCCGATTCGAAGGGAGCCTCACCAGTGCCTGAACCATCCCTGCCCACTGGCACAGTGTCGGATGCGACCGATCGGGGCTGGGATCACGTGACCCAGGCCCACCTCGACGACATGGTCCGGGGTTGGTTCGTGGGCGACTTCGAGCCGTCGGTGGTCCGCATGTCCGAGGCCGAGGTCGCGGTGCAGCGTTTCCGGGCAGGCGACATCGAAGCCGAACACCATCACCGTGCCGCGGTGGAGGTGACCGTGATCGTGTCGGGTCGGGCGATCATGTGCGGCCGGGAGGTGAGCGCCGGGGACATCCTGGTCCTGCCTCCGGGGACCGCCACCAGTTTCCAGGCATTGGAGGACACCGTGACCGCCGTGGTCAAGACCCCGAGTGTTCTCGGCGACAAGTACCCCGGTGTGTTCGAAGGAGGACTGTGACCACCCTCACCATCGTCGTCCCGATGGCCGGCCGCGGCTCGCGCTTCGCCGACGCCGGCTACGCCCTCCCCAAGCCGCTGATCGACATCGAGGGGCGGGCCATGATCGAAGTGGTCATCGACAATCTCACCCCCAGCCGTCCCCACCGCTTCGTGTTCATCGCCCAGCGGGCACACGACGACCAGTTCGGCATCTCGGAACGGCTCCGCACCTGGGCCCCCGACTCCGACGTGGTGCTGATCGACGGGGTGACCGAGGGCGCCGCCTGCACCGTGCTCACAGCCCGTGATGTGATGGACGCCGCGGCGCCGCTCATGATCGCCAACAGCGACCAGTACATCGACTACTCGATCGACGACTACCTCGAAGCGTGGGACGTAGCCGGCACCGACGGCTACATCATGACGATGACCGCCACCCACCCCAAGTGGAGCTTCATCCGATTCGACGAAGCGGGACGGGCGGTGGGCGTGGCCGAGAAGGTCCCTGTCTCCGACGTGGCCACGGTCGGCATCTACAACTTCGGCACGGCGACCGACTTCATCCGCTCTTCGGAGGCGATGATCGCCGCCGACGACAGAGTCAACGGCGAGTTCTACGTCGCCCCCACTTACGACCGTCTGGTGGCGGCCGGCGGCACGCTGGGATATCACGGTATCGGGTCCGAGGCCGACGGGATGTACGGCCTCGGCACTCCGGACGACCTCGACCTGTTCCTGTCTCTCACCGATGTCAAAGACCGAGCTCTCGGCCCGCCACTCGCGACGGCCCGCTCGGCTGGAGGTACCACATGAACTCCGATCTGAGTGCAGACGACGTACTCGCCACGCTCGATCGGATGGTCTGCGATGTCGGCCATGGTTTCGAGCTGATCGCAACGCGGCTGTCGATGCTCGAGCTCGCCGTTGACCGTATTCGCAGCGACGTCCGAGGGTCCCACGGTACGCCGACCATTGCAGACCACGAGGTCGAGAACCTCGAAGCGAGTCCGGCAGCCGTTCTCGGGGTCGACGAGGACGTCGACATCGAGGACCAGTTCGCCGGTCACTACGACGCCTGGCGTGAGGCCCGCGTCGAAGGGCTCCTGCACTATCTCGGCACCGAAGCCTTCGATTCACAGACCGTGCTCGAGTTCGGTGCCGGATTCGGCGACCTGGGCGCGATGCTCTCCGAGCGAGGCGCTGTCGTGACATGCGCCGAGGGGCGCTACGAGCACGTCGAGGTCATCAGAACCCGTTACCCGGACTTGAACGCAATCGTGCTCGATCTGGACAACCCTGTGCCACTCGACGAGGAGTTCGACTGGGTGCTTCACCTCGGAGTTCTCTACCACTTGAACGATCCGTTTCGATCCCTCCAGCTCGCGGCGAGTGTCAGCGACAGGCTGATCCTCGAGACGGAGGTGACGGACTCGCTCGATCCCGACCACTTCATCACGGTCAGCGAACGCGGCTACGACCAGTCCCTGTCGGGCACGGCCAAGCGGGTCTCCGCTGCCGCGGTCGAACGTATGCTCAGCGATCTCGGCTACCGGTTCACCCGGATCGATGATCCACGATTCAACGCCGACATTCACGTCTATGACTGGGCGCCACTGGACACCGGCGGCTGGCGCCACGGGCTACGGCGGATCTGGATCGCCGAACGCGTGGGCGCTCCACCCGTGACGCTATCGGGGCCACCGAGGTTTTTCTGAGCAAACCCTAAAGGGCTTGGCACCACCGTCGACAGGGCGGGCAAGAGACGACACGGAAGTCGGACTCGCAAGCTAGACAACAAGGAGGTTGTCATCATGTCCCTGCGGATCAACAACAACATTGCGGCGCTGAACAGCTACCGCAACCTCTCGGCCACGAACGTCCAGATGGGCAAGTCCTTGGAGAAACTCTCCTCGGGTTTCCGCATCAACCGGGCCGCCGATGACGCAGCGGGCCTCGTGAAGTCGGAGAACCTTCGCTCCGAGATCCGTGGCACCTCGGGCGCCATCAAGAACGCTCAGGACGGCATCAGCTTCGTGCAGACGGCTGAAGGCGCACTGAACGAGGTCCACTCCATCCTCCAGCGGATGCGTGAGCTCTCGGTCGACGCGGCCAACACCGCCACCACGGACGGAACCGCCCAGAACGAGGAAGTCCAGGAACTCCTGGCAGAACTCGACGCCATCGGCTCGAGGACCACGTTCGCCGGCAACTCCGTGTTCGCCGACTTCGGGACCAACGCCCTCACCTTCCAGGTGGGATCGGGTGCCTCGGATCAGCTCGCCGTGAGCACCGACCTGACACTGAGCTCGGGCGACGTGTTCAGCGTGGACCTGTCCGGCATCGACCTGACCTCGGCGAGCGGCGCCACCGCGGCGATGACCGCTCTGGACAACGCCATCTCGTCGGTCTCGTCGGTCCGTTCCGAGCTCGGTGCTACCCAGAACCGTCTGGAGCACACCGTCAACAACCTGAGCGTTGCTCTGGAGAACCTGACGGCCTCGGAGTCCCGGATCCGTGACACCGATATGGCGATGGAGATGGCGCAGTTCACTCGCCATCAGATCCTGAGCCAGGCCGGTGTGTCGATGTTGGCGCAAGCCAACCAGTCGCCTCAGAACGTCCTTTCCCTCCTGCGGTAAAGGCCGACTGGGACATCAACGGGTGGTGGCCTCCTTCGGGAGGCCACCACCCACTCAAGGTTCTTTCTTCCGAGGTAGACGATGGCAACACCACTCTTCAGCATCGGCGGCATCGCTTCCGGTCTCGACACCAACTCCATCGTCTCCCAGCTCATGCAGATCGAGCGGATCCCGCTCCAGCAGACCCAGCAGCGCAAGGCGACGTTCCAGCAGCGCAACGACGCCTGGAGTCAGATCTCCACCCGCCTCTCCGCCCTGCGCGACAAGGCCAGGGCCATCGACGAGGCCTCGGACTGGTCGAAGTTCTCGAAGGCCACCTCGTCGGACGCCTCGGTCGGTGTCTCCGTCACCGGTACCCCGGCCGAAGGCAGCCTCTCATTTCAGGTGACGCGCCTCGCCACATCGCATCAGATGGCGTCAGGCAGCGACAGCCCCACCGGCGCCAGTGACCTCACCGCAGCCACCGACCTGGTCGGTGCGGGTACCTTCTCGATCACGGTGGGTGCCACTCAGCACGACATCACCACCGACTCCTCCACCACCCTCGCCGATCTGACCTCGCAGATCAACGCCCTCGGTGCCGGTATCTCGGCCTCCATCATCACGGTTGATTCAGGCCGGGTGAAGCTCTCACTTCAGAGCACGTCGACTGGCGACGACTCCCAGTTCACCGTCACCAACGGACTGTCCACCATGGGCACCTTCGGCACGGTCCAGGAAGGGCTCGACGCTCAGGTGACCCTTGGGAGCGGTCCCGGCGCCATCACCGTCGAACGCCCCACCAACGTGATCGACGACCTGATCTCGGGCGTCACACTGACGCTCACGAACACCACCGCGGCTCCGGTCACGGTGACGGTCAACTCCGACCAGGAGGGAGCGGTGGCCAAGATCCGGGATTTCGTGGCTGAGCTCAACTCGGCGCTCTCCACCATCAACACCCGGACCCGCACCGCCGCCGACGGCGGAGCCGCCGGTCCCTTGTCGACCGACTCAACCGCACGCGGACTCAAGCTGTCGCTGCGCTCGGCCATCTCGGGCACCGTGGCCGGGCTGGTCGGCGACTTCCGGACGGCGGCCTCGGTGGGTATCAGCCTCAACCGTGACGGCAGCATCACCCTCGACGAGACCAAGCTGCGCGAAGCGATGGAGACCAACTTCGATGACGTCCAGTCATTGTTCGCCCGTCGGTCATCGTCAACCGACTCCCGGGTGACGGTGACCCGGTCCGCGTCCTCTGACCTGGATGGCACCCATGACGTCGCCATCACCCAGGCGGCCACGAGGCCGAGCATCACCGGGTCGCCCTACTCCCCTCCGGGAGCCGATCAGGCCTTCGACATCACCGTCAACGGTGTCACCGCCAACGTGATCGTTCCCGCATCCTCGACGCTCGAGGCCGCGGTCGAGGCCATCAACGCAGGGCTGAAGAGCGCCGGCATCTCCGGGGTGGCGGCAGCCAGCGACGGCAGTGCCCTCAATCTCACCTCGCTCGGCTACGGGTCCGGCAACTCCTTCACCGTCGCCGGCGATCCGTGGGGGTTGGCCGGTACATACACCGGCGTCGACGTGGCCGGAACCCTCGGGGGTCTGGCCGCCACCGGCACGGGTCGGTCGCTGTTGGGCACCGGAGCCCTCGATGGACTGCTCGTGAACATATCAGCGACGCCCGGTCAGGTGAGCGCCGCCGGCGGCAACCTGTCGCTCGGCAGCGTCACCGTGAAGTCGGGGCTCGCGTCCAACTTCGAGGAGCTCCTCGACGGGATCATCAAGACGGGTGGCGTGATCGACCGGGCCACGGACCGGTGGGATTCCCAGATCAAACTCGCCGACAGCCGCATCGAACAACTCGAGGAACGGCTGGTCCGACGTGAGGCGGCCCTGCGTCGCCAGTTCACCGCACTCGAAAATGCCATGGGCCGGCTGCAGGGACTCTCGTCCCAGCTCGCCGCCGGCCTGAGCAGCCTGAACGCAAACCGATGATGGAGACACCATGAACGCTGCTGTTGCGGCATACCGGCAGAGCTCGATCGACACCGCCACACCCGGACAGCTGGTCGTGATGTTGTACGACGGCGTACTGACGGCGCTCGGCAAGGTGGAGGTGGCGCTCAGCCCGGCCGCGCTCGACATCGACATCGCCCACAAGGAGCTCACCCGCTGCCAGTCGATCGTCTCCGAACTGATGGGAACCCTCAACATGTCGGCCGGCCCGGTGGCATCGAACCTGGCGATGCTCTACGAGTACTCGCACCGCCAACTGGTGGCCGCCAATCTGTCGAAGCGGTTCGATCCTGCCGAGCCAGTGCGTCGGGTCTTCACCGACCTGCGCGACGCCTGGGCCCAGATCGTGGCCGGCTGGGAGGGCTCGTGACGCTCACGTGGTCCGAGGCGGCCGATCTCCTCGAGTCCTTTCTCGAGGACGCAGGAAGGCTGGTCGACGGTGAAGATCTTCCCGATCTACCCGCGCTCGGGACGATCCAACTGATCGACCAACCCGACCCCGAGGTGGCGGACAGGGTGACCACGCTGCTGCGCGAGACCGAAGAGGCGTTGACAGCCCTGTCGCTGCGCCGCGCAGAGATCAAGCACGAACTCGAACAGACCGACCGCCTCCGTTCCGCCGGCGCCGGATACCTGCGCTACCAGTAGCCAGCCGGGCCGGTCGGGCACCAGCATCCTCTGGTCCCGTCACACCCGTGTCGGTCAGCCGAGCAGCTCCTGTCGGATGATGGCCTCGAGATCGTCGGCGAACAGCGCCCCGGCGTGGACGGTCGCCGGCCGACCCTCGGCGTCGATGAACACCGTGGTGGGCATGCCGATACCGGCGAAGCTCCGAAACAGCTCGCCGTCGGGATCGTCGGCCAGCCGATAGGTGACACCGGCCCCGGCGATGAGCTCGGCGGCGGCGGCATGATCGACTTCCTGCATGTTCATCCCGATGAATACGACCTCACCGTCCAGCGACTCGCTGACCGCCTGAAAGTCGGGAAGCTCGGCGACACACGCCGGACACCACGACGACCAGAAGTTCAGTACCACCGGTGTACCGCGGAAGTCCGACAGGTTGCCGGCGGTTCCGTCGAGATAGGCCAACGGGACGTCGAGGGCCTCCTCGGCGCCGGCATCGTCCGAGGCTCTGTCCCCCTCGGAACCGACCCACACGGCCGCTCCGATCAAGACCACCACGGCCACGACCATCGTCAGGATGCTTCGTCTCTTCACGTCACCACCTCGGGTCGCTCATCTGGGAGAGAACCGGTCGTGATCGCCGCGGATTCCCGGCGGGGAGATCCGCCGGGATGGACCAGCGTCGGGATTCCGTCGGTTCGCGGATGGTTCGACGAGCGGCATCGTTGTGTTCTGTCATGGACGACACATTCGACATTCCGAACCCCACCCGAAACCGATGGCTGGAAGGCATCGCCTTCGCCGCCCTGTGGGCGGTGCTGGCCGTCGTCACCACCGGTGTCACGTTTCACCTGGCGCCCGCCATCGTGGCGGGTTCGGGCGCGCTGGTCTCGAGACGCAGCAGTGCGTCGTGCGCGGCAGCCGGTTTCTCACTGGCGGCACTGGTCACGGCGGCACTGTCGGCTTCCGGGCACCTCGAAGGGCCATCGCTGCTGCCGGTCGGTGGAGCCGCGCTCGAGTCGATCGTGATCGCCGCCGGCGGCGCCGTCTTCGGCGCGGTGGCGGCGGGTAGGTTCGGTTCTGACACGGATCGCACATCAGCAACTCTGTCGGCCTCCCGACCATGAGTCGCCTCACCGACCTTTCGAGGCGTTGGTCCGCTGGTACGGGCAACGACCGGACCGAGGAGCACATCATGACCACACCACAGAACACCTATGACGTGATCGTCCTGGGAGCTGGGCCGGCCGGGGAGAACGTCGCCGATGTCGCCGGCCGGCAGGGCCTGAAGGTTGCCATCGTCGAACGCGAACTCGTCGGCGGCGAATGCTCCTACTGGGGCTGCATGCCATCGAAAGCACTGCTCCGACCCGGCGAGGCACTCGAAGAGGCGAACCGGGTGCCGGGACTGGCCATCTCGGGCCACGTCGACATCGCCGCCGCCCTCACCCGTCGTGACGCCTTCACCTCGAACTGGGATGATGCCGGTCAGGCGGGTTGGGTGGAGAGCGTGGGTGTTGACCTGATCCGCGGTCATGGTCGGCTCGCCGGCGAGAAGGCAGTGGAGGTGGCCGCTGCGGACGGGACCGTCACCCGCTACACCGCCGCCAGGGCGGTGGTGATCGCCACCGGTACCGGTTCGGCAACACCACCCATCCCCGGACTCTCCGACATCACCACCTGGGACAACCGCAACATCACCGCTGCCACCGCGGCGCCCCGGCGTCTGCTGATCATCGGTGGTGGTGTCATCGGTGTCGAGATGGCACAGGCTTGGAAGTGGCTCGGCTCGGAACAGGTGGTCATCCTGGAGATGTTCGACCGGCTGCTGGCCCGCGAAGAGGACTTCGTAGGCGACGAGTTGACGGCCGCCTTCGAGAAGATGGGGATCGCCGTCCACACCGGCGCCACCACCAACTGGGCAGAACGCGATGGTGCCGCTGGGCCGGTGACGGCACATGTCAAGCTCTCCGACGGCACCGAGACTGTGATCGAAGCCGACGAGATCCTGGTGGCGACCGGCCGCCGCCCGAACACCTACGACATCGGCGCAGACACGGTTGGCTTGGAGCCGGGCCGCTATGTCGAAGTGGACGACCACCTCCTCGTCACCGCCGTCCCCGGCGACTGGCTGTACGCGGTGGGCGACGTCAATGGGCGCTCGTTGTTGACCCACACCGGCAAGTACCAGGCCCGCATCGCCGGCGCCCACATCAACGGCGTCGAAACCTCGGCGTGGGGTGACACCAAGGCCACCCCACGAGTCGTGTTCACCAGCCCAGAGGTCGCTGCGGTCGGGATGACCGAGCAGCAGGCTCGCGACGCCGACATCGACGTGAAGACGGTCACGTACGACATCGGCCATGTCGCCGCTGCCTCGGTGCTGGGCAAGGGTCACGGCGGCACCACCAAGTTGGTGGTGGACGCCTCCCGCAACGTGATAGTGGGCGCCACTTTCGTGGGTCCACGAGTCGGTGAACTGCTTCACGCTGCCACCATCGCCATCGTCGGCGAGGTTCCGCTCGACACCCTGTGGCATGCGGTTCCCTCTTTCCCGACACTGAGCGAGGTTTGGTTGCGACTGCTCGAGACGTACCGCGACCAGCATGGTGTGACGCTCGGATGACCACGTCGGCACAAACGCTCGCCGCGGTCGAGCTACTGGATCCGATCGGCGAACCCGACCGTCGACGAACTGATCGGTGCGGCGAGCTTGACCCGGTAGCCAGCGACTTCGATCCCTAGCCCTGGAGAGGGTCAGGATCTCTGTTCACTGGCCCCCGGACCACGTGTCCGTGGGCATAGTGATGGCGCCGCAATGGTTCCCTTGTCCCGAGAGCCCACGGAAGGACCACCCTTGAACCCCATCCCGATTGCCCGATGGCTGGATCTGGCCGACAAGCAGCCCCACGGCGTGCTCATCCTGGGTGTCGACCTGGTGGTAGTACGTTGGGAGGACGACCATTCGGTTCTGTACGGCCGGTGCCTGCACCGCGGTGCGCTGATGGCAGACGGGAAGGTGGTCGGTGAGGACCTGATCTGCGGGCTGCACGGGTGGGACTACCGCTTCGAAACCGGGGTGTCGAGCTACAACCCCGCCGAACGTCTGCACCGCTTCACGTCCTGGGTCGAGGACGACACCGTCTACGTGGACGGCGACGAGATAGCCGCCTGGCTGGTCGACAACCCCCAGCCGTATGACCGAACCGCCTATCAGGGCGCCTTCCAGGACCTCCATGGCGCACCCGAGGAACCCCACGTCGGCGTGATCCGCCGGCTGGCTACCGACGGGCTCACCAAGACCGGCCACCACGGCCCTGTGGCTGCCATGGGAGTTCCCCGCGATCGCCTGCCGGACTGGGACGACATCCAGTTCGTCACCGCCCAGCTCGCCCGGCGGCCGCTCCTCGACGAAGTCGAGGTGGACACGTCGGTGGTGATCGGATCCGCCGCCACCAAACCCCTGCGGCTGGAGATCCCGATCTTCGTCTCGGACATGAGCTTCGGCGCGCTCTCCGAGGAAGCCAAGGTGGCACTCGCCCGGGGCGCGGAACTGGCCGGGACCGCCATCTGCTCGGGTGAGGGCGGCATGCTCCCCGAGGAGAAGGCCGAGTCGTCTCGGTATCTCTACGAGCTGGCCTCGGGACGATTCGGCTGGGCCATCGAGAAGGTCTCAGACGTCCAGGGATTCCACTTCAAGTTCGGTCAGGGAGCCAAGACGGGCACCGGTGGGCACCTTCCCGGCGACAAGGTGGTGGGCAAGATCGCCCAGGTGCGGGGGCTGTCCGAGGGAACGGCCGCCGTGTCGCCCGCCACCTTCACCGACCTGATCGAGCTCGACGACTACCGCCGACTCGCCGAAACGGTGCGGGAGGCGAGCGGCGGTGTGCCGATCGGAGCCAAACTCTCCGCCCAACACATCGAGGCCGACATCGATGCCGCCGTGTCCATCGGGGTCGACTACATCATCCTCGACGGCCGGGGCGGCGGTACCGGCGCCGCTCCAGTGCTGTTCCGGGACAACATCTCGGTGCCCACCATCCCCGCCCTCGCCCGGGCACGGCGCCATCTCGACCGGGTGGCGCCTGCCACCACGCTGGTGATCACCGGAGGCCTACGAACCCCCTGGGACTTCGCCAAGGCGATGGGACTGGGCGCCGACGCCGTCGCAGTCTCCAACGCCGCCCTGCAGGCGATCGGATGCATCGGGATGCGAGCCTGCAACTCGAACAACTGCCCGGTGGGCATCGCCACCCAGCAGCCGCATCTTCGGGCCCGGCTCCCCGTCGACGACGCCGCCCACCGTCTCGCCACCTTCCTCGATGCCTCCACCGAGTTGATGACGGTGCTGGCCCGTGCCTGCGGGCACGAAAGGCTCGACCAGTTCGGTATCGACGACCTGACCACCTTCGACCGGGAGATGCATCACCTCACCGGCATCGCATACGGCGGCGTGAACGCCTGACCTTCCACCAGCCCAGGAGATCCAATGGCTACCGACGCCTCACCTTCGACCGAACCACCGGTGCTTCCTGACGAGCCGGGATGGTCGTGGCATCGCCTCATCGACACAGACGAGATCCCCGACGGCCGGGTTACGACCGTGACGGTGGGCCATCGCAGCCTGGCGGTGTCCAACTCCGAGGGGTGCATCGGTGCGCTCGACAACCGCTGCCCCCACCAGGGCGGGCCGCTGGGTGAAGGTTCGATCGAGAAGGGGTGGTTGCGCTGCCCCTGGCACGGATACGACTACTCGCCGTGCAACGGCGCTCCCCCGCCGGGATTCGACGACGCCCCCACCGCCTACCCCACCGAGGTTCGCGACGACGGCGTGTATGTGGCGCTGCCCGACGAGACCCCGACGGAGCGCACTGTCTCCGACGTCCTCGTCGAGACCATGACCGCATGGGGCGTCCACCACGTGTTCGGGATGGTCGGCCACTCCAACCTGGGCTTCGCCGACGCCATGCGCCGGGCCGAGGCTCGCGGCGAGCTCACGTACGTCGGCGTCCGCCATGAAGGGGCTGCCGCCTTCGCCGCCTCCGCCTACGGCAAGCTCACGGGACGGCCGGCCGCCTGCTTCGGGATCGCCGGCCCGGGCTCCACCAACCTGTTGACCGGGCTCTACGACGCCAAGGTCGACAGCGCACCCGTCCTCGCGCTCTCCGGTCAGGTGGCTTCCAAGGTGAAGGGTCGCGGAGCGTTCCAGGACCTCGACCTCGAGTCGGTGTTCTCGGACGTGGCGGCCACCTCCGAGACCGTGCTCCCTGACTCGAGCCATGCCGAGCTGATGTCGCTGGCCTGCAAGCGGGCACTGCTCGACGGAGCGGTCAGTCACCTGATGTTGCCCGACGACGTCCAGCCGCTTCGTTCCGACGCCCCGGCCGGTTCACCGCTGGGCCGGCTCACCTCCGACCCGGTGGTGCCCGCCGGCGAACGTCTCGACGAGGCGGCAGACCGCATCGGCTCGGCCCGGCGACCGGTGATCGTGGTGGGAGCGGGCGCCCGCTTCGACATGGCAGAGATCACCGCCCTCGCCGAGCACCTCGGCGCCCCGGTGGTGACCACCTTCAAGGCCAAAGGCCAGATCTCGGATCAGCATCCACTGGGCTGCGGCGTCCTCGGGCGCAGCGGGACACCGGTGGCGAGCTGGTTCATGAACGAGGCCGACCTCCTCATCGTCTTCGGCGCCTCGTTCTCCAACCACACCGGTATTGCACCGTACAAGCCGATCATCCAGATCGACCGGGAGGCGTGGGCGATCGGCCGGCACCACCCGGTGGAGCTCGGCCTGCTGGGTGACGTCGGGCTGGCCGCCACCGAGATCCGGGCAAGGCTAGGAAACGGTCAGTGGATCGACCAACGCAACGAGGTCGGCGAGCGGTGGGCGATCTGGCGTGCCGAGAAGGCCAGGCGCCGCACCGACGACCGCCGCAATGGCCTCAACTCGGCGACGGTGTTCGACACCCTGAGCATCCTGGCCGACGACGCCGCCGTGATCTGTGTCGACGTCGGCAACAACACCTACTCCTTCGGGCGCTACTTCGAGTCCGCATCACAGACAGTGTTGATGTCGGGCTACCTCGGTTCGATCGGCTTCGCACTGCCGGCGGCCATGGGTGCCTGGGCTGCGGTCGGAGGCCGACGCCAGGTGATCGCGGTGTGCGGCGACGGTGGCTTCGGGCAGTACGCCATGGAGGTGACCACCGCCGTCAGATATGGCATGGACATCACCGTGGTCCTGCTCACCAACGGTGAGCTGGGCAAGATCAGCAAGGAACAACGCGCCGCCGAATACGACGTGTGGCACACCTCCCTCCACAACCCTGACTTCGCCGCCTTCGCAACATCGTGTGGTGCGCTGGGGCAACGCGTCGAGGAAGTCGACGACCTGGAGGCTGCACTGCGCTCGGCGCTGGCACACCCCGGACCGGCGCTTGTGGAGATCGCCACCGACGCTGCCCTGATCTGACGCGGGTTTCGGCCCCGACATCTGAACACCACCTCCGAGCGAGCGGGTCACGGCGACACAGTCGGTGCGGATGGCGGTCGTCCCGTTCGACACCCTGTGGTCCCCGGGAGCCGAGGCCCACGAAGGGGTCCGGCGGCGCGATCGTGAGCCTGATGCCGCCCAACTGGTGCCTCGATTGTCGGACGTGCGATCGCATCGGAGGGAACATCGGCCGGCCGACATTGTTGTCAACAGCGTCGGACACATCATCGAACCGGCCGAGGAGGGCTTCATGAGCATCGAGCGACACGACCCGAGAGCTGAGGCGACGGCGCTGCTGCCATCCGGCTTCGCGGCCCGGGTGCTCGAACCGTCGCTCCCGGTGAACACCGATCCGGACTGGTTCGCCGATGACCCGACCGACCCCGCCGGCACCGGGTCGATCGTCACCATAGTCGCCGGCGAGGGTGCGACCTGGTCGTCGCTCGACGAATCCGCCGCGATCGAATACGCCACCCGCAACTGGCTCGACGGCCGTCGACGACTCGCTCCGCTCCCCTCCGACTTCGCAACCACCCGGGCCGCACTCCACCAGCTCGCCTTCTTCGCCGTCGCCCCCAAGCGGTTCGCCGCCACCGGAAAACTCGGTCTCCGGTACACATCAGGTGGATTCGGCACGCCGTTCTTCGGCAACGACGAGCAGGTGAGGATCGAACAGGGCCTTCTCGTCCATCAGACGGCCGACCACCTCCGGTCGACGCCCATCACCACCGTGGCGGCCGGTGCCACGTTCCTCGGCCTCGAATATCGGGACGATTGGTTCGAAGGGTTCCACGATCCGCTCCAACCTGTGGACCCCGACATGCCGCTCGCGGTCGACTCGGCTTCGGCCACCGCCCTGGGCGACTGGTTCGGGTTCGGCACGCACGTCCTCGAGTTGGCACGCCGCACCCCGGGGGCAACCGGCGTGTCGCGTGTCCAGTTGTGGCCCGAGCACCTCGACCCGGCATTCGAGATGGGACCGGACGGCCGGCGAGCAAGTTACGGTGCCTCCCCCGGTGATGGCGTCCACCCCGAGCCGTACCTGTATGTGGCTGCCTGGGGCACGATCGATCGGACCGACCCGTATTGGAACGATGACACGTTCAACGGAGCTTCGCTGGCGTATGCGGACCTGCTCGTGGCCGATGACCCCTACCTGGCGGCGACCTCGTTCTTCCAGGCCGGACACGACAGGTTGGTGGCATGAAACCCGACAGCACCATGAACGGAAGTGGGCGGGTCGAGTTGGTGGAGCAGCAACACCTGGCATGGATCGCCCGTTCGTTCGGGCGCGCCGACTACATGCCGTTGGACCACGAGGATGTCCAGCTGCTCAGCAAGGTGGGTGAACCGATCTCGAAGTATCCGGGAACGCATCTGTTCAAGGAAGGTGAGGAAGCCGCCAGCGCCTACCTGGTCCAGTCCGGCGAGGTCGACCTCTACCGGGTGGCCGACGGCACCAAACGAGTGGTGGCCCGGGTCGGTTCCGGGTCGGTGCTGGGCGACATCGCCATGTTCGGCCGCGGCACCTACATCTCCTCCGCCCAATCGGTCGGCAAGGTGAAAGCCTTCCGACTCGATCGAGATGTGCTGCTCCCCGAGCTCGCAAATCATCCGGCGATATGCATGCGATGGCTGGTGGCCGGGTTGCGACAGCTCGAGGAGACGCAGCGGCGGGTGCTGCACCTCCTGCGCAAGACCGTGCTGGCCCAGGTCGCCGACCTGCTCGCCGAAGAGGGACGGGCCCGTTCGTCGGTCGAGCTTTCGCAGGCCTCCATCGCCACCCTGTTGGGCGCCAGCCGTCAGACGGTGAACGAGTCCCTCGCCCGCCTCAAACAGTTGGGTGCAGTGGAGACCGGATACCGAAGAATCGAGATCCTCGACCGAGCGATCCTGTCCGAGGTGGCGGCGGAGCGGCGCACGTGATGGGTGGCGGTCGACAAGTCGACAGGTCAACAGGTCAACAGGTCAACAGGTCGACAGGTCGACGACTGGCTGACCCGCAGGCGAGAGCCCCTCTGCCTCCCGCCCAAACGTTCGACCGACATCATGGTCGGACTCCCGACAGTTTCAGGAACGAGGAACGGTGTGGGATCGTTGGTGAACACATGAACCAGAGAGCACCCATCGCCCTCCTCGCCATGTTCTCCATCCTCGTGACCGCATGCTCGGGTACCACCACCGACGCCACCGTCACCGACGCCACCCAATCGTCGACGACGTCGACGGCTGACGCCGCCACTTCGGGCACCACCATCGTTGCCGGAGCGGAAACCGGTGAGTCGGCCCTCGATGCGTTGGGAAGCGGCGAGCTCCCAGGGGCACTCGTGGATCCAGCCGAGGTGATCTCGGGTGGTCCACCACCAGACGGCATCCCCCCACTCGACGAGCCCACGTTTCGTTCGATCGCCGAGTCGGAAGACTCCCTCGATGACACCGAGCCGGTCATCGCCCTCGAGATCGACGGCGACGCCCGGGCCTACCCGGTCGACATCATGATCTGGCACGAGATCGCCAACGACACTGTCGGCGGGATCCCGGTGACGGTCACCTATTGCCCCCTGTGCAACAGCGCTGTCACCTACGAACGGACGATCGACGGGGTCGAGACCACCTTCGGAACTTCGGGGAGCCTGTACGCGTCGGCCCTCGTCATGTACGACCGTGCCACCGAGAGCCTGTGGACCCACCTCGACGGCCGTGCCATCGCCGGCACATTGGCCGGCACCGAGCTCGAAGCGATTCCCTCTCCCCTGCTTTCCTGGGCCGACTTCAAGGCCGCCTACCCCGACGGCCAGGTTCTCAGCCGCGAGACCGGTTTCAACCGGAACTACGGCCAAAACCCCTATTTCGGCTACGACAACCCCGACACCGAACCATTCCTGTTCCTCGGCACCCCCGACGCGCGGGCCCGAGCCAAACAGAGGGTGGTGGGTGTGAGCGTCGGCGAGGCCTCGACCGCATTCGCCCTCGAGGCAGTCTCCGGCGGATCGGCCACGGCAACATCCCACACCATCGGCGACACCGACATCGTCATCTTCTGGAAGGCGGGCCAGAACACCGCACTCGAAGGAGCCGACACCTCCGACGGCCGCGACGTCGGATCGGTGGCGGTGTTCCTTCCCATGGTCGACGGACAAACCCTCACCTTCACTGCCGATTCCGACACCTTCACCGACACCGAGACCGGATCCGTCTGGGACATCACCGGCCGCGCCATCTCCGGAGAACTGGAAGGTTCCCGCCTCGAACAGGTCCCCCACCTCGACACATTCTGGTTCGCGTGGTCGACGTACAGGCCGGGAACGGAACTCGTCGAGTAGCGCAGAAAGGCAGAGCTGCTGGCTACTGGCTACTGGCTACTGGCAAGAATCGCTCGATGCTCGATGCTCGATGCTTCCCGAGCCCAGCAACGCGTTCAGGCGTGTTGCGTGTTGCGTCGGACGTCGGACGTTCCGCACCAGCAGCCAGAAGCCAGAAGCCAGAAGCTACTTAACCACTCTCCGTGCTCGCCGACAGGGCTCCTCGACAACCGAATATCACATGGATGTTTCACGGCGACAGGGATGAGCGCACCGCGTTCTGCCCTGTCGTCTTTTGGTTTCCGGAGGAGAGCCCAGCACATGATCATTCGCAACGACCTCACCACGCAGTCCATCGAGTGGGCTCTGCATGGCCTGGAGCGTCGATCCGAGGTCATCGCCAACAACGTCGCCAACGCAGAAGTCCCGGACTTCCAGGCCCAGAAGGTCGAGTTCGAGGGGCAGCTGGCGGCGGCCTTGAACGCTGGACGCATCACCAGGACAGCAGAACCGGTGGTGGCGGGCACCGGCAACCTCCCCGGCGCCAACGGAAACAACGTCCAACTCGAGGACGAGATGGTGGGGATGATGCAGACGAATCTCATGAAGAACGCAATGGTCGAAGCCTTCAACTACAAGGCCGGCCTGTTGCGCCTGGCCGTTCGGGGTCAGTGATGGGAGCCTTCGACACGCTGAGCATCGGTTCCTCCGGGGCGAGCCTGAGCCGCACCTGGATCGATGCGATCGCCCACAACATCGCCAACGTCAACACGATCAACCCGGCCGGCCAGGAGCCGTTCCGGTCGAAGATGGTGATCGGCGCCGCCCGTTCCAACCTGCACGGTGTCGACGTGGTAGCGATCGAGGAGACCAACGCCGAGGCCCCCATCGCCTACGACCCAACCCATCCGTACGCCAACGCGGAAGGCTATGTCACCCGCCCAGTGGTCGACCTGGCCGGGCAGATGGCCGACCTGATCGCCGCCCAGCGGGCCTATCAGGCGAACCTGTCGGTGGTCCGGTCCGGCCGAGAGGCCTACGAATCGGCGATGAGGCTCGGCAAGTGATGACACCGATCTCAGGCATCTCCGGCGTCTCGGGAATCTCCTCCGTCGGGGGGAGCCGCGCCATCGAGCGGGCCACACCATCGGACGGCACCTTCGCCGACAAGGTGGGAAACGCCCTGCAGTCGGTGTCCAACACCGAGAAGGCGGCCGACGTGATGGCCCAGGATGTCGCCGCCGGTGGAGACACACCGATCCACGAGCTGATGATCGCCACCACCAAGGCGACGCTGAGTGTCGACATGCTCGTGCAGATGCGGAATCGCGCCGTGGAGGCGTACCAAGAAGTGATGCGGATGCAGGTCTGACATGAAGGCTCTCGAGACTCTCAAACGAACCCTGCGCGATCTCACCATCTCCCAACAGGTGGGAATGGGCGCCGCCGCCATCGTGGTTCTGTTGGCAGCGGCCGCATTCTTCACCTGGGTCAGCCAACCGTCCTACACCGTCCTCTACTCCGACATCGACCAAGCCCAGCTCAGCCAGGTGATCGACTCCCTCGACGCGGCCGGCGTGCCCTACAGGCTGGAGGGTGGAGGCTCGCGAGTGATGGTGCCCCAGAACGCCGTGTATCAGGTGCGGGCCGATCTCGCCGCCGACGGCATCCAGGGCTCGGTGGTTCCCCAGGGCTACGAACTGCTCGACCAGCAGGGTCTGTCGGTTTCCGACTTCCGCCAGCGGGTCGACTACCAGCGGGCGCTGGAGGGAGAGCTGGCAAGGACACTCTCGGCCATGACCGGTGTGAGGAGCGCCACGGTACACCTGGTGATCCCCGAAGAGGCCCTGTTCATCGAGAACCAGGACCCCGTGACGGCCTCGGTGCTCGTCGATCCCCAGGGGTCGGTGTCGGAGTCGGACATCGAAGCAGTCGTGATGCTGGTGTCGTCCTCGGTCGAGGGCCTCGAGCCTGGCCAGGTGACGGTGGCATCCACCGACGGGTCCGTGTTGCATGCAGCCGGCGAGGACACGTTCACCGCCATGGGCAGCCAGCAGCTGCGCATGACCACCGAGTTCGAAAACCTCGTCGCCAGGGATCTGAGCACCATGCTCACCTCGATGCTCGGCCCTGGTCGGGCCTCGGTGGTGGTGCGGGCCACACTGGATTTCGACGAGCGGTCCACAGAGACCGAGAACATCGATCCGACGACGGCCACCCCGCTGAACTCGTCGGAGACCGTGGAGACCCTCACCAGCGACGGTGGCGCGCCCGCCGGGACGGTCGGCGTCGACGGCGCTCCCCTACCGACCGGAGAGGGAGTGGTCGACTACAACCTCGAGGAAACGATCACCGAATTCGGTATCGACCGGACCGTGATCCGGACCACCGAAGCCCCCGGAACCATCGAGCGACTCTCGGTGGCGGTGGTGGTCGACGATGGAACACTCACTGGTCTCACCGCCCCGGACGTCGCCGTTCTCGACGCCCTGGTGGCAGCCGCCATCGGCGCCGACCCGGCACGGGGAGACACCGTCGAAGTCTCCGCCTTGGCCTTCCCGGCGCCGGCCGAAACCGAGCCGGTCGAGGAGGAGACCGGTGGTGGGATGGTGTCGATGCTGCCGACAATCATCGGTGCCCTCGTGCTACTGCTGGTGACGGTCGGGCTGTTCCTGATGACCAGGAGCGGCAAGAAGAAGGCGAAGAAGGGCAGGAAGGGCGAGGTCGTCGACATGCCCGAAGCGCTGATGGCCGGCCAGGTGGTCGACGCCGGTGCACTCGCCCAGGCCAACGCAGTCCAGGGCCTCACCGACGATGTGATCCAGCTGGTGGAACGTCAGCCGGAGGAGATCGCCACCCTGTTGCGGTCCTGGCTGGCCGATCGGCGTGAGACCGTCTGATGGCCGACGGCAGCGCACTCCCCGCAGTCACCTCAGGCAGCGCACTCGCCGTGCCACCCCCGCGTCAGCGGGCGGCGGCACTGGTCCTCGCCATCGGCTCCGGCAAGGCGTCGGCGATCCTCGACCATCTCTCCCCCGACGAGGTGGCCCTCCTCGCCGAGGAAGTCGCCCACCTCGGCGACTTCGACACGGGCACCCGCAACGCCCTCATGGCGGGCACCCTCAACCACATGATGTCGATCGATCCGACCGCCGAGGCCCAGTCCCTGCGGGCCCGGGCTCGGGCCATGGAGATGGCCGCCGAGCTCGCCGACCTCGAGACATTCGACCCAATCCATCCGTTCAGATTCCTCCAGAAGGTGGAGCTCGACCAGGCAGTACAGTTCCTCCGCAACGAGCACCCCCAGACGGCAGCGGTCATCCTGTCCGCCCAACCGCCGGGTCTCGCCGCCAAGATCCTCGCCGAGTTCGACTCGATCGAGTCGGGCGACATCGCCCTACGAATCGCCACCATCGGTCGCACTCCCCCGGAACTCGTCTACCGCATCGAGCAGGCCATGCGCAAGCGCCTTTCCGAGGCCGAGAAGGATGACGGCACTCCCCGCGACGGCCCGAAGGAACTCGCCGACATCCTCAACAACGCCGGCCGCGACATCGAGAAGACCGTGCTCGAGCACCTATCCGAGCACGACCGCGAACTGGCCGAACGGGTCCGTTCCCTCATGTTCGTGTTCGAGGACATCTGCACCCTCGAGGACCGGGCCATCCAGCAGGTGCTGCAGCAGGTCAACACCTCCGCCCTCGCCCTGGCCCTGAAGGGCGCCGACGCCGAAGTCAAAGACACGCTGCTCCGCAACCTGTCCGAACGCGCCCGGGAGTCGCTGCTCGAAGAGGTCGACCTTCTCGGCGCCGTGCGCAAACAGGACGTCGCCGAAGCCCGCACGAGCATCGTTGCCGCCATCCGCGCCCTCGAGGCCAGCGGACAGATCGTGATCGCACGAGGAGATGACAATGAGCTCGTCGAGTAGCGGAGTCCTTCGCCAGCCCTTCATCGCCAACGACCCTCATGTGATGGGGTCCACCGACACGTTCTACATCGACCCGGTGACCGCCAAACGGTCCGAGGACGCCCGCAAGGCGGGATACCAGCAGGGTTTCGCCGATGGAGCCAAGGCGGCGGAAACGGCAGCTCGCAGGTCGGCCGAGGCCGCGGCCCAGCGACTGCGCGACGCGGCCGCTCAGGCGGTCACCGATCTCTCCGCTACCGCGGTCGACCTGGTCCCCGCCCTCATGGAAACGGCCCTGGCCATCGCCCGCCACCTGGTGGCATCGGTCCCGGAGCAACTCAGCGCGTCCCTCGTGGAGCGCATCGGGCAGGCACTCGATCAGATCGACGACGACCGCCTCACGGTCCACATCTCGCCGATCGACCAGGGCGAGGTGCAGGCGGGTTTCGGATCCGCCCCGTCCATCACGCTGGCGATCGACCCGGCGCTCGGCGCCGGCGAAGCCCGCATCGAGGGAACCTGGGTTCGGGCCGATCTCACGCTTCCCGCCGCATGGGCGCTCATCGAGGAGTCGCTCCGTGGTTGATCGTTCCGTCATGCCGACGTTCCGTGTCGAGGGAAGCCTGGCACGGGTGGTGGGCCACGAGCTCGAAGTCCGTGGCCTGCGACTCCGTCTGGGCGACTCACTCGAGGTGAGCGGCGCCGACGGCACCCGTCTGGCCGAAGTGGTGGCGATCGAACCGAGCGGCGCCACGGCCCTCGTATACGGCGACACCGCCGGACTGGGCAGGGGCGACAAGGTCAGACGCCTCGACCACAGCCCCGGCGCCATCGTCGGCCATTCACTCATCGGTCGGGTCGTCGACGCCCTCGGCAACCCGATCGACGGCGGACCGCCCATCCTGGGTGAAGCGGTGAGGCTCGACGCCAACACGCCCTCGGCCATGGACCGCAAGCGGATCGACACCCCGATCTCGACCGGTGTGCGGCTGATCGACACCTTGTGCACGGTCGGAAAGGGCCAGCGCATCGGCATCTTCGGCGGGTCCGGGGTCGGGAAGTCGACCCTGCTCGGCATGCTGGCACGGGGCCAGGAGGCCGATCTGGCGGTCGTGGGTCTCATCGGCGAACGTGGCCGCGAAGTGCGCGAGTTCATCGAGGACGAGCTCGGCCCCGAAGGCATGGCGCGCTCGATCGTCATCGTCGCCACCTCCGACCAGCCGGCGCTGCTCCGCCTGCGAGCCGCCCTCTACGCCACCAGGGTGGCGGAGTGGTTCGCCGATCGGGGCGGTGACGTGGTGCTCATGATGGACTCTGTGACCCGGCTGGCCATGGCCCAGCGCGAGGTCGGTCTCGCCGCCGGCGAACCGCCCACCGCCCGGGGCTACACACCGTCGGTGTTCTCACTGCTGCCCAAGATTCTGGAACGATCCGGCCCGAGGGAGCACGGCACCATCACCGGGTTGTACACGGTGCTCGTGGACGGGGACGACATGAACGATCCGGTCGCCGACGCCGTCCGAGGCATCCTCGACGGCCATCTCATCCTCGACCGCCGCCTGGCGGTTCAGGGCAGGTATCCGGCGATCGATCCCCTCGCCTCGCTCTCCCGACTCGCCGGCAAGTTGTGGAACGACCGACAGGAACGGGTGGCGACCGTCACCCGGGACGCCCTCGCTGCGGCCATGGAAGTCCAGGAACTGGTCGAGGTCGGAGCGTACGTCGCCGGATCGAACCCCCGCGCCGACAAGGGCCTCCGCGTGGCACCCCAAATCGTGGAGTTCCTCAAACAGAGGTCGGGCGACCTCACCACCTTCGAGCGCTCATGGCAGGCGCTCGCCGACATCTGTACGAGAGCGGAGCTGCTGTGAAGGACCTGACCAAGATCACCCGTGTCAGAGGCATATGGGAGAAGCAGGCGAGAGCCGCCCTCGGCGAGGCCAACCGCGAACTGGCAGAGGCCGAAGAGGCGGTGATCACTGCACTCGACGACCATCGCAAGACGGTGATCGACACCGCCAACACCGCCCCGGGGCTCGACAATCTGATGGTGTGGCGTATGGCGGGTATCGCCACCCACGAGCGCTACACCGCCGCCGAGCTGGTCCGGGGCCACGCCGAGGCCCGATCGCGGGCGGCTCACGGGTCGTGGAGGAGAAGCGCCCAGGATCTCGAAGTGGCCACGAAACTGGACGACCGCCGCAAGCAGGCGCTCGCCTACCTCGCCCGTAGGTCGGCGGAAGCCAGCCTCGACGAGCTGATGGCACTCCGACGGGCGCGACACCGATGACGCCTGGTGGAGTCAGCGGTGTGATGGCCCGGGTCGGTCAGATCCAGTCACTGGTCGGGCGCGCCTCGGGCAGCTTCGCCGGGGCACTCGGGACGGCCATGGTGTCGTCGGCTCCTGCTGCGACGGCTGCCGCTGCGACGTCGGTGGTGGCGACACCCCCCGGCTCCACCACCACCCCGGTCGGTGGCCTTCCCGCCGGGGCGGCCCGCTGGCAGGCTTCGATCGATCGGGCCGCCGCGGCCGAGGGGATCGACCCGAAGCTGCTGACCGCGGTGGTGTGGGTCGAGTCGAGCTTCACCGCTGACGCCGTCTCGCATGCCGGTGCCGTCGGTCTCGCTCAACTGATGCCGGCGACCGCCGACCTGCTGGGGGTGGACCCTTATGACCCCGAGCAGAACCTGGCCGGTGGGGCCAGATTCCTCGGTGAGATGATCGACCGGTTCGGACGGGTCGATCTCGCCCTCGCCGCCTACAACGCCGGCCCGGCACGTGTCGCCCGTGAACACGACGGCGGACCGGGTGTACCCGTCGCCGCCGGGTACGTGGATGCAGTCTTCGACCGATATCGACAACTCGGAGGAACCCCATGATGATCCCGCCGATCGCTGCCCCGGCCACCAAGGCTGCCCCGGCCACCAAGGCTGCCCCGGCCCGAGACGCCGGAGCCCCCACCGCCGAGAGCGGGTTCGAACTGGCGATGGCTGCGGCTCTGGGGACCATCCCCGGCCAGCAGCCCGCACCCGCCGCCACCATCGCCGAACCGGCGGTCCCCGGCGCCGAATCGGTGGTCGCCGCCATCCTCCCCGCCGGCGCGCCCGCTGCCGGCACCGAAATACCCGTCCTGACCCACCCGGGCCGCGCCATCGGAATCGGCGCGGCTCACCCCATCCTCAGGGACGCCGGCGACGGACCTGCGCCAGCCGGGGAGACCGAGTCGGAGGTGGTCACTCCTTCCAGCGCCCGCACCCCCGAAACCGATCCGATCTCAGCTGGAGAGGAGTCGGCGTCGCCGACTACGGCTCCCGTCGGAGCCGAGGCGCCAGAGGACCCGGTCGCCTCGCAGACCGCAGTTGTCGCCGCCCAGGCTTCTGCGGCCGTCATCGCGGCGCCCCGACAGACCAACTCGGTTTCGCAGGCCGCCGATCACGCCGCCATCACGGCCCAGGGGCTCGGTTTGCGCACTCTCCGGGGCAACGGAGCGGCCACCGAGACAGTCACGGAATCTGCCGCCGATGGCAGTGCCACCGCAGCTACGTCCGTCGTCGCGCCAGCACCCGAGACACCGGCCACCGAGGTTCCCAATCAGGATGCCGCTGCGTTGGAGGAAGCGCCATCCGACACACAACCGGTCGAGCAGCAGCGCCCTGTCGCCCCGGTTCAGGCCGACCAGAGGAGCGAGCGCTTCCGTCCCATGCCCGAGCAAGCGGGGCCGGGTGCCGAGGTCGCCGTCGAAGCGCGACTGTCCACCGGGACCGAACGTTCGGACCGTGCCCAACCCGATCACCACCAGCTACGACCGGAGCTCCCGACTGTCGATCCGCTCACCGGCACCGGCGATCAGGTGACCACCCAGCCCACCGTCCCCGGAGCAGCGGTCGAGACCGGGAGCACGGTTCCGTCGGGAATGCTGCAGCGGGTGGAGGACGCCATCCGGCGACTCGAGAATGCACCACCACCTCGCTCGATCACCCTGACCATCGACGAACAGGGTCTGACCCGGGTGACGGTGAGCATACTGTCGGACGGGGTTCGGCTCACGGTCCCGGACGGCGCCCAGACCCCAACCGGCCTGGTCCAGGACCTCGAGCAGGCCCTCTCGAACCGGGGATTCGAACTGAGCCGGGATGGCGAACAACGCCAGCGGCATCGACCCGACCACGACGACGCACCGCCCGCCGCACCTCGGGCCGCCCCCCGCCGCATCACCGCCGACACCGGCGTCCAACTGTGACCTCGAGGAGACACCCATGACCGACCCAATCACCGGCCTCGGAACACCGACCACCACCAGCCCTGCCACCGGGCTGGGTGCGTTGGGGCCTGATGCCTTTCTGCAACTGCTGGTGGCTCAGTTGAAGTACCAGAACCCCATGGAACCCACCGATGGGACCCAGTTCATGCAGCAGACGGCCCAGTTCACCCAGGTCGAGACGCTCCAGACCCTGGCGAACACCCAGGAACAGCTCATGAACCTCACCCAGTTCTCCTTGGCCGTCGGGCTCACCGGCAAGACCGTCGAGGCGATCGCCGCCGACGGCAGTCGGGTGAGCGGACAGGTCGGCGGAGTCAGATTCACCGCCGACGGGCCCGAGCTCGAGATCGGTGAGGAATGGCTCCCCATCCAGAGCGTCGTGGAGGTGGACCCCGGCACCTGATTCCACGGACGGACACCGAAGGGGACCCACTACAGCCGTTAACGGCGAACGTCTTCGGACGACAGATACCTAGAACGGGTCGAAGGATCGACCCCGATGACAACCCCACGGATGGGCCCCCGACAGGGAGGACCACCAACCATGATGCGCTCGATGTTTTCCGGGATCTCCGGCCTGCGCTCGCACCAGACGATGATGGACGTCGTCGGTAACAACATCGCCAACGTGAACACGGCCGGCTACAAGTCCTCGGTCGTCACCTTCCAGGAAGCACTGACCCAGACCCTGCAGGGTCCGGCCGCCGGCAGTGACGTCGACGGTGGATCCAACCCGATCCAGATCGGCCTCGGCACCAGGGTGGCCACCATCGACGGTGTCTTCACCCAGGGTGCCAGCCAGGTGACGGGCCGCAACACCGACCTCGCCATCCAAGGCGATGGCTTCTTCGTCCTCGAGAGCGCAGGAACGCGCATGTACACGAGGGCGGGCAACTTCAGCTTCGACTCGGCAGGGAACCTGACTGCCCCTGGTGGCGCCAGGGTGATGGGGTGGCTGGCCGACGACGCCGGGTCCATCGACATCGCGCGGCCGCTGGGCGCCGTTCAGCTCCCACTCACCCAGGTGATCGATCCGATCGTGACGACGTCGGTCTCCCTGGGCGGGAACCTTCCGGCCGACACCGCTGTGGGCGACGCAGTGGTTTCCACCATCAGTGTCTACGACTCGCTCGGCAACGGCCATGAATTGCTCATGACCTACACCAAGACCGGTGCCAACGCATGGACGGCTTCGGCCGAGATCGACGGCGTGGCTGCCACTCTGTCGAACACCTCCATCACGTTCGACACGAGTGGTGCGCTGACCTCCCCCGGCCAGATCACCTTGTCCGGGATCACCCCGGCCGGAGCGGCACCCTTGAGCTTCGATATCGACATGGCGACCGATACGCCCCTCGTGCAGTACGGAGGCTCGTCGACGATGGCGGCATTCGCCCAGGACGGCAACGAGATCGGCTTCATGCGCAGCTTCATCATCGGTGACGACGGCACCATCATTGGGCAGTTCTCCAACGGCTGGACCAAGGTGCTCGGCAGCATCGCCACCGCCTCGTTCACCAACCCGACCGGGTTGATGAGGTCGGGTGAGTCGCGGTTCTCCGAGAGCATCAACTCCGGCCAGCCGCTCGTTGGAATCCCCGGATCCGGCAACCGCGGGCGCCTCTCGGCCGGCACCTTGGAGATGTCGAACGTGGACCTGGCTGCCGAGTTCACGAACATGATCATCGCCCAGCGCGGCTTCCAGGCGAACAGCCGCGTGATCACGGCGTCCGACGAGATCCTGTCGGACCTGGTGAACCTGAAGCGGTGACGTCTGCGATGGCGTGAGTGGGGTCGGCGACGTCGCCCTCCCCACTCACGCCGGACGCACAAGGCGCGCCCGACGTTCGGTCTCAGTACGGGGATGCCGAAGCCTCGGGTCCGCTCCGATCGGTCCAAAGGCACCGCTTACGCGCCTTGGTCGCGCGCCGACTGGAGAGGGGACGGACCAATGGATGGTCCACCGGAGTTTCACACGGAGGTGTCGAGGTGCGCACGCGCATCCCCCAAGTTGATGGCGATGGTCGATCATGTTGACCATCGGAGGCATCGCCCTCATCTTCGTCGCCATCATCGCCTCGACCCTCATGGACGGGAACTCGTTCGGGCCTCTCATCGGCCCGTCGTCGATTGTCATGGTGCTGCTCGGCGCCATCGGTGCCGGTATCACGGCCTTCGACATCTCGGACCTGACGGGCATGATCAAGACCGCCATCAAGGCGTTGACCGGCAAGCCTGCCAACGGTGACGAAGCTGTCAACGTCATGATGAAGATGGCCGAAGTCGCCCGGCGCGAAGGCGTGCTGGCGCTCGAGGAGAAGCTCAAGGACATCGAGGACCCGTTCCTCAAGCAGGGTATGCAGCTGGTGGTCGACGGGATGGACGCCGACAACGCCCGTGCCATTCTCGAGACCCAGATGGACGGGGTCGACGCCCGCCACCAGACCCAGATCAGCCTGTGGAAGGCCATCGGGGGCTACTGCCCCGCCCTTGGAATGATGGGAACGCTGGTCGGTCTCATCAACATGCTCGGCAACCTGTCGGATCCTGAACAGCTCGGAATCGGCATGTCACTGGCACTGCTCACCACCCTGTACGGCGTGTTCTTCTCCAACGCCCTCTTCATCCCGATCGCCAACCGTCTCGACGCCCTGAACAACGCCGAGATGAGGGCCATGACCCTGATCGTGGACGGGGTGCTCGCAATCCAGGCCGGAGCCAGCCCCAGGATGCTGGTGGAACGGCTGGAGTCTTACCTGAATCCCGACCAGCGAATCGGTCACCAGGCCCGGGCCAAGGGTGGAGCCGAGGCCGCCTGATGGCCAAGAAGGAGAAGCCGGTCGACACCTCGCAGATGGAGGCGGAGCTACGTTTCGCCGGCACCTACGGCGATGCCATCACGCTGCTGATGGCGTTCTTCGTGCTCCTCTACGCCATGTCGCAGGTGGATGCCACCAAGTTCCAGCTGCTCGTGTCGGGCCTGGCCGACCCCTTCGACAACACCTCGATCGAGGAGGGGCTGCTCGACACCGGAACCGGGATCGTCGGCGCGGGGTTCACCGACCCGCAGGCCGGCACCGCCGTGCAGGCGGTCGAGTTGGTCGAGAGCCCCAACGACCCTCCCGGTGAGACCGAGAATCCGACCGACGACCGCTACCTCAGCAGCAGCGAGGAGCTCAAAGAGGTCCAGGAGAAGCTGGTGGAGGCCTTGGCGGTCTACGGTCTCGCGGCATCGGTGTCCCAACGACTCGACAGCCGAGGATTGGCGGTCTCCATCGCCACCGACGACGTGTTGTTCGCCAGCGGCTCACCGAATCTCTCACCGGAAGGCGCCGAGATCATCGCTTCGTTGGCTCCGATCCTCGCCGAATTCGACAACCTCATCCTGGTCGAAGGACACACCGACACCGTTCCGCTCAACGAGAACGGGTACACCAACTGGAACCTCTCGGCCGATCGCGCCCTTGCGGTGCTCCAGATTCTCGAGGGTGCAGCCATAAACCCGACCCGCTTGTCGGCGACAGGGTACGGAGAGTTCCGCCCACTGGCCGACAACGAGACCGAGTCCGGTCGGGCAGCCAATCGCCGGGTCGAGCTCGTGATCGTTGCAGCGGCGCCAGTGACAACGGAGAACTGAAATGGCCAAGGAAAAGAAGCAGAAGAAGGAAAAGGCGGAAGGTGAGGAGGGCGGCGGCGGTGGGATGAAAAAGATCATCCTGATGGTCGCCCCCGCCCTGGCGGTCGGCGCCGGCATGTTCTTCTTCCTGGGAGGGAGCGGTGAGGCGGCTGCGCCCACGACCACCCTCGCCCCGATCGAGGGCGATGTCATCCCCATCGACACCATGACCGTCAACCTGGTCGGGGAGGAAGGCCGCTACGCCCGTCTCGGTTTCGCCGTCGTGCTCGACTCCCTGGCGGACTCCGGAGTGGTGGGCTCGAAGGTCCCGCTCCTCCAGGACGCCGCACTGGGCGTGATGGTGCACTACGACGCCGCCACCCTGCAAACCGTCGAAGGCCAGGAACAACTCCGGGAGGAACTCAGCGACGCCTCGGTTGCCCTCTTCCCCGATGGCGAGGTGTTGCGGGCGGTTCTGACAGAGCTGATCGTGCAGTAGACAGCTCCTAGCTGCTGGCTACTGGCTGCTAGCCGGAACGCGTTCCAGCGTGGTGCGAAACGTCGGGCGTCCGAGCTCTGCGAATCCCGGCCTTGGCCCCGCGGTTCGGCTCCTCGCCCTTCGGTCTCGCAGCCAGCAGCCAGCAGCATCTGCTCGCTCGCAAACCTCCCCCACTCCTTCAGCCGAGCCGGCACCCGCCGACGGGGGTGTCGTGAGCAAACAAGTGGTCTCTCCGATCGTGGTTCCAGAATTCGCGCCACAGGCGGCGAGTCGGGGCAATCGCAGCATCGAGGTGCTCTCGGATGTGCCGGCCCTCATCACGGTGGTGGCGGGCAGGACCGAGATGACACTCAAGCAGCTACAGGAACTCACCGAGGGCGACATCGTGACCCTGGATAGAAGCCCGGACGCCACCGTCGACATCTTCGTCAACGGCACCCACATCGCCCGAGGCGACGTGATCGTGCTCGACGACAGCATCGCCACCAGGGTGTCGGACATGGACCCCCGGCCGGACCCCTCCTGACGCATGCCCACCTCCACCATTCCCACGCTCCTGATCTTCGTGGCTGCCCCATTGGTCATCTGGTGGCTCCGGCGCTCCCGGGTGAGCGTCACCGCAGGACTGCGAGTCAGCTCCCGCACTGCGCTGACACGCAACGGCGTCATCGCCGTGGTCGAAACCGACGGCCGCAGGTTCCTGGTGGGCGCCACCGACCACGGCATCAATCTCCTCACGGAACTGGCTCATCCGGATGATGAGCCGAACACGGAAGAACCATCGTCAGGTCTGGACCTGACGATGGGCACAGGGCCAGGGACGAGCCCGATCGACGCACTGCGCAGCATGACAGTGCGGAAACCGACTCGCCCCAGGATCCCGAGTGCCCACCATCGCCCGTAGCCTCACCGCCCTCGCCCTCCTCGTCTCGCTCTGGGCCGCTACACCCGCGCCCGGGTTCGCCCAAACCCAGCCCGACGGCGGCATCCTGGCTCCCGGCGACGAATCCGGTCCAGAGGCCCCCGACACCCGGCTCGACATCCCTGCGGTCACCGTGCCCTCTCCCGACGCGGTGCCCGACGTGCCCTCCATCGCCGTACAGGTGAACGGCGTCGAGGGCGGGCTCACCCAGACGGTGTCGCTCATCCTGCTGCTCACCATGGGCTCGCTCCTCCCCGGGCTGCTCCTGCTCACCACCAGCTTCACGAGGTTCATCGTGGTGCTCGGACTCACCCGCAACGCCATCGGCATCCAGACCGCTCCCCCGGGGCCGGTCCTGATCGGCATCGCCCTGTTCCTCACACTCTTCGTGATGAAGCCGGTCCTCACCCAGGTGTGGGACGACGCCGCCCAGCCCCTCATCGACCAGGAGATCAGCCTCGAGGAGGCCTACGACCGTGGCTACGGACCGCTTCGGGACTTCATGCTGGCGCAGACAAGGGAAGAGGACCTCCGTCTGTTTCTCGACATGGCCGAGGGCGAGCAGCCCGAATCGCCTTCGGAGATCGGCGCCACCGTGCTGGTCCCGGCCTTCATCGTCTCGGAGCTCCGCACGGCGTTCCTGATCGGGTTCATGGTGTTCATCCCGTTCCTCGTCATCGACCTGATCGTGTCGACCGTCCTCATGGCGCTCGGCATGGTGATGCTCCCGCCCACCTTCATCTCCCTCCCCCTCAAGCTGCTGCTGTTCATCCTCGCCGATGGATGGGTGCTGCTGATCGGATCACTCGTGTCGTCGGTGAACACATGAGCGACGTCGAGGTCATCGAGATCCTCCTGAGTTCACTCGATCTGGTCACCCGATTGGCCGGTCCGATGCTGGCGGCAACGCTCGTGATCGGGGTGGTGGTATCGGTTCTCCAGACCGTCACCCAGATCCAGGAGATGACCCTCACCTTCGTCCCCAAGCTCGTCGCCGCCGCCGGAATCCTCGTGTTCGGTGGCAACTGGATGCTTCGGGAACTCGTGAACTGGACCACCCTGCTCTGGGAGCGGATCGGGTCGATGTGACGTGGAGGCGTTCTTCGACGTCACCATGATCACCGGCATCATCGCCGGGGTCACCCGGGTGGGCGCGTTCGTCATCGCATCGCCCATCCTCAAGGCTTTCCCTGCACCGGGTCGCTCCGCCTTCGCCCTGGCCGTCGGCTTCGCACTCGCCAGACCCACTCCCCCGCCACCCACGCTGTCCGGCTTCGTGGTGATCATGGCCACCAATGTCGGTGTGGGCATCGTGCTCGGCTTTCTCACCGGGATCCTGTTCCACGCCTTCGAGGTGGCAGGAACGATCATCGACATGAACTCGGGCCTCAACGCCAGCATGATCTTCGACCCCCTCACCGGCCAGGCGAACTCGGTGTTCTCGCGGGGATTCAACCTGACCGCCGCCGCCCTGTGGCTGGTCATGGGCGGAGATCGTCTGGCCGTGGAGGCGCTCGGCGCCACCGTCGTGATGCTGCCCCTCGATGGTGCGCTGTCGTTCTCCTCCGGGCTCGCCGACACCGCGGTGACCCTCGTCGCTCAGATGCTGCTCGCCGCCGTCCAGCTCACCATCCCCTCCCTGGCGGCGCTCATGGTGGCGGAGGTGGCGTTGGGCGTCGCCTCCCGATTCGCACCCCAGGCCAACATCTTCGCCCTCGGCCTCCCCGCCAAACTCATCGTCACGCTGGCAACCGTGGTCCTCGTCGTCGTCGCGTTCCCGGGAGCCATGGAGACATCGATCGCCGACACGCGCGACATCGTGATCACGACGATCAGAGGATTGGGAGGCTGAAAGCACGAGCGGCGTGAGTAGCTGTGTCCCCCTCGAGCTTGCGAGAGGGGGAAGGGGTCCCCACGAGGAACGAGTGGGGTAGGGGGGGCCTATCCCTCGCGAGCATGAAGACGCGTCCCTTTCCCTCGCGGGGCCTGATGGCGCGTTCCGGAACGCGTGCGGAGGTGGTCGCGCGGGCTTTCAACCCCCCTACCCCGCTCCTTCGTCGCGGGGGCCCCTTCCCCCACTGCGTGGGGGACAAAACTGTTGCCCCTTCCCCCGCTGCGCTACGTGGGGGACAAAGCTGCTCACGCCGCTGGAAGCTCGCCGTTACTCCTTCTCCGCCAGTTCTCGGAAGCCGTCGGGGACGGAACGGCCTTTCTCGTCGAGGAGCACCGAGGCTCTTCCGACTGCCGCCTTTCCGAACCGGGCTCTCGCTTTGTCGACCTGTTCGTCGATCGAGCGTTGGGCGGCACCGGCCGGGCTTCCGGCTCGGGTGGGGTCTCCGTCGTCGAACGGGAGCTCCAGTTGCAGCACTTCACCGGGCTCCAGGTGTGACACGCTGATGCCGACCAGGGTGACCGGGCCGGCACGGTCGATGCGGGCTGCGGCGAGGAGCGGAAGTCCGGCGTGATGGAGGGCGGCGGTGGTGGACACCGCTGCCGGTAGGGTCACCGCCCTGGTGGCGCTGGTCATGTCCGAGAACCGGACCCGCACGGTGATCGTTCGACCCGCCCTCGCTTTCTTCCGCATCCGGCCGGAGACCCGGTCGGCCAGCATGAGCAGCACCTTGGCGAGTTCCGCATCGTCTTCCAGGCCGCGGCCGAGCGCACTCTGGGCGCCCACCGATCCGGCTCGGCCGCCAAGCGTGACGCGACGACCATCACGGTTCCATGCCAGGTTGTGGAGGTGACTGCCGGCACCCGGTCCGAGCCAGCGCACCAGGGTCTCGCGCGGCGTGGCGGCCAGTTGGCCAACGGTGCCCACACCCCGGTCGGAGAGCTTGGCCTCGGTGACTGGTCCGACCCCCCAGATCACCTTGACGGGGAGACGGTGAAGCCATTCGATCTCCGATGACGGATCGATGTCGAGCAGCCCATCTGGCTTGGCCTGGGCCGACGCGACCTTGGCGAGGAACTTCGTGGAGGCGATACCGACCGATATCGGAAGGCCCACCTCGTCCCTGACCCGCCGTCGCAGCGTGGCACCCATCTCCACCGCCGAGCCGAGCAGGTGGATCGAACCGGACACGTCCATGAAGGCTTCGTCGATCGAGATGCGTTCCACCAGCGGTGTGACGTCGTGGCAGATCTCCATCACCTGCTCGGACAGCTCCAGGTAGCGATCGAAGGAGCCGCCCACCACCACCGCCTGCGGGCAGAGCTCGAGAGCCCGTCGGATCCCCATCGGCGCCGACACACCGAACGCCCGCGCCTCGTAGCTCGCCGCCAGCACCACTCCCCCGCCCACCAGCACCGGCTTGCCCCGTAGTTCTGGGCGCAGCAACTGCTCAACCGATGCGTAGAACGCATCGAGGTCGACATGGAGAATGTGCGCCGATCCCACCTCACGAGTATCGCGGTCGGGGGTGACAGAAAACGGTTCACGGTTCACCGTTGACCGTTCACCGTCGCAGTTCACGGCAGGTCTCGACGTCAGGAGAGGTCGAAGGTGGCCCCGGGTTCAGCCACAGCAACCGATGATCCGAAGGTCGCCTCGGCTTCGGAGGCAGACCGGGTGTGGTCGAAGTGGACGGGGATGTGGGTCAGGACGAGGCGGTCGACACCGGCGGCATCGGCGATCTGACCCGCCTCGCCGGCATTGAGATGGTACGGATACGGGTAGTCCTCCCGGCTCCCCACGAACGTCGCCTCGCACAGGAACAGATTGGCACCGTCGACCAACCGATGCCAGTTGCCGGCCGGGCCGGTATCGCCGGTGTAGGCGAGCGACCGGTCACCGACTTCGAAGCGCATGGCAACGGTGTGGACCGGGTGACTTGTCTCGGCGAACGTCATCCCGATGGGCCCGGCCTCGGCCACCGAACCCCCCGCGATCGGGACGAACCGGAACGTCCGCTCGATCAGCGCAGTCTGGTTCGGCGATACGAAGGCGATCATCTTGGCGATCGTCTCCTCGGTGGCGTACACCGGCACCCCGAACCTGGGAGCGATCGGATAGGCGAGGGCATGGAACAGCGCCAACAGGTCCAAACAGTGATCGGGATGCTCGTGGGAGATGACCACTGCATCGATCGAGTCGAGCGAGTCGGGGAAACCCATCAGCGTCCCGGGTCCGATGTCGCACCAGATCCGCGTCGAGTCGTGATCGATGAGATACCCCGATGCCGCCACACCAGGAACCGGATAGCCGCCCGCCGAACCGAGAACAGTGAGACGCATGGGGGGACAGTAACGAGCGAAGGCAGAGAAGCTACTGGCTACTGGCTACTGGACAGCGGACACCGGCGCCACTCATCTGGATCGCGTCCATCCACCGGAGAGAACTGGAGCCCAGCTTCGCGCCAAGCCAGAAGCCATCAGCCAGAAGCCAGCAGCCTCGCCCCTTACCTCTCCCCTCCCGTTGCCGACCGGTGATACATCAGGGATGGAGAACAGACGCCCACGGACGCGGCGCAACCCTCTGCTTTGGCGTGCCGTGAGCGAAGACAAATCCCAGAAAACAGAAAAGCCGACGCAGAAGAAGAAGCGTGAGGCGAAGCGCAAGGGGCAGATCCCCAAGAGCGCCGAAATCGGTGTCGCCGCCTCGTTCGTCACCGCTCTGATCGCCCTGCCGCGCATTCGGTCCGGCCACCGCACGGGTTCTGTTCGAGGACGCAAAGCACATGATCGGATCGGCCGGGTCCAATCCGTCCCTCGAGTCCGTATCGTGGTTGGCCGGCTCGATGTTCCTCATGGGGGTCGCACCGTTCCTGGCTCTGGCGGTCGTGATCGGATCCGCTTCCGGAATCGCACAGGTCGGCTTCGTGCTCACCCCGGAGGCGGCCAAACCCAAGTTGTCGAATCTCAGCCCCAAGCGCGGGCTGGAGAAGCTCAAACCGGCCACCGCCACCTGGGATCTCGTCAAGACCGCCCTCAAGCTCGGATTGTTCACCGCCGTGGCCTACGCCCCCGTGAAGGAGGGCATCGAGGACCTGGCGCGCACCAAGAACCTGGACCGCGCCATCTCCGATGTCTCCACGGTTGTCTGGGAGATGCTGGTCCGGGCGGCGGGCCTCGCCCTCGTGATCGGGATCGCCGACTACGTGTTCAACCGCTGGAAGAACACCAAGGGGCTCAAGATGAGCAAGGAGGAGCTCAAGCAGGAGTACAAGAGCAGCGACGGCAACCCGCTCGTCAAAGGCCAGCGGCGCCGACGTGCCATGGAGATCTCCCGCAACCGTCTCATCAACGTCGCCTCGGCACAGGTCGTGGTCACCAACCCGACCCACTTCGCAGTCGCCCTCGCCTACGAGCCGCCCGAACCGGCGCCCCGAGTGGTTGCCAAGGGCACCGACCGACATGCGAAACAGATCCGGAAGATGGCGGCCCGCCACGGGGTGCCGATCATCGAGAACCGACCCCTGGCGCGCTCGCTGTTCCAGCGGGTCAAAGTGGGCGGATTCGTGCCCAACGCCCTGTATGAGGCGACGGCGGTGGTCCTGGCGGAGGCGTATCGGCGTGGTGGACGGAGGAGAGCCGCATGAGAGGCAAATCGGCGATGTTGATGCCGCTGGCCCTGGTGGCCATCGTGCTGATGATGGTGGTCCCGATGCCACCGGCGCTGCTCGACACCATGCTCGCCGTCAACTTCATGGTGTCGGTGCTCGCCCTCCTGGCCGCCATGATGCTCAAGGACTCGCTGGAGCTGTCGGTGTTCCCGTCGTTCCTGCTGGTGGCCACCCTGACCCGGCTGGCGCTCAACGTGTCCTCGACCCGGCTCATTCTCCTCGACGGATACGCCGGCAAGGTGGTCGACGCCTTCGGCGGGTTTGTCATCGGCGGGTCGGTCGTCGTTGGCCTGGTCGTGTTCCTGATCCTGGTCATCATCCAGTTCGTCGTGATCACCAACGGTGCCGGACGAGTCGCCGAAGTGGCGGCCCGCTTCACCCTCGACGCCATTCCCGGCAAGCAGATGGCGGTCGACGCCGACCTGGGCTCTGGGCTCATCAACGAAGCCCAGGCAAGGGAAGCCAGGGCGAAGATCGCCAAGGAGGCCGACTTCTACGGTGCCATGGACGGAGCGTCGAAGTTCGTCAAGGGCGATGCCATCGCCGGCATCATCATCACCACCATCAACCTCATCGGAGGGCTGGCCATCGGGCTCGGCTCGATGGGCCTCGAGTTCGGCGAGGCGGTCGACACGTTCGCCCGCCTCTCGGTGGGAGACGGCCTGGTCTCACAGATCCCCGCCCTTCTGATCTCGGTTGCCACCGGTCTGCTCGTCACGCGGGTCGGGTCCGACAACGCCCTCGGATCAGATCTGACCCGCCAGGTGTTCGGCAACCCCGACGCACTCCGGGTGGCGGCCCTGGTGTTGGCAGGCATGGGCATGCTCCCCGGCCTCCCCAAACTGCCGTTCTTCGGACTGGCGGCGCTGCTGGTGTTCCTCTCCACCAGGACACCGGTGGATCCCGACGCCGAGATCCCGATCCCGGGTGAACCCGAACTCCGAGTTGCCCCCGATGATCCCGAGGCGCTCATCGAACGGATGCGGGTCGAACCGCTCGAGCTGCATCTCTCTCACGAGATCCTCGACCTGGTCGACCCGGAACGGGGTGGCGACCTCATGGAACGGGTGAGAGCGCTGCGACGCCAGATCGCCGACGAACTGGGCGTGGTCATCCCCCTCCTGCGGGTCCGAGACGACGCCTCCCTCCCGCCTTCCACGTACACGATCCTCATGCGTGGCACCGAGGTGGGTCGGGGCCTCGCGCCCCGCGATCAGGTGCTGGCACTCCCCATGGGCGACGGCTCGGATCTGAGAGCCATGGGCGGCACCTCGACCACCGAGCCGGTGTTCGGGCTCGAGGCCTACTGGGTTCCCGACTCGGCCCGCACCGCCGCTGCCGCCACCGGCGCCACCGTGGTGGACCGCTCCTCGGCGGTGGTCACCCACCTGGCCGAAGTGGTGCGGTCGAACGCCTCCCGACTGCTGAG
This sequence comes from uncultured bacterium, assembly GCA_963825585.1. Classification (GTDB taxonomy): domain Bacteria; phylum Actinomycetota; class Acidimicrobiia; order Spongiisociales; family ZC4RG35; genus JAOUGY01. The sequence continues at coordinate 124,075 of CAWGTX010000004.1, read as the reverse complement.
CCGCCAGGACGTCTCGATGCTCGTCGACGGACTGCGCTACGACGAGCCGCTCCTCGCCAACGAGGTCGGCAGCGACCACCTCCCTCTGCAGACCCTGCATGCCGCGCTGAGAGGGCTGCTCGACGACCGCGTATCGATCCGCGACATCAGCCGCATCGTGGAAGCCGTTGCCACCAAGGCCACCGAGACACGGTCCATCGAGGCGCTGGTGACGGCGGCCCGGGTGTCGTTGGGCTCCGCCATCGTCGCCAAGATCGCTCCCGACGGCCGACTCAAGGTCATCACCCTCGACCCCGCCCTGGAAGCGTCGTACCACGAGTCCATCCGCGACGTCGACGGGACCTCGCACCTCGTGCTGGACCCGATGCGGCTCGAACGGCTCCGTGCCGATACGAACGCGGCACTCTCGGCCGTCACAGGCGAGCCGCTCGCCCTGGTCTGCAGCCTCGCCCTCCGACGACCACTGCAACGCACGCTCAGCTCACTGGGCGTCGACCTCCCGGTCGTCGCCTATCCCGAACTACCCGGACATCTGGACCTCATCCCGATTGGAGTGATCGAACATGGCGAGCCAACCCATGCCGGCTGACGACACCACGACCATCACCATCGAAGCGAACACCGTCGAGGAAGCCCTCGGGCGATTGTCGACCGAGGTTGGCCCGGGGGCTCGGATCGTCCGCGCCGACCGTGTCCGCAAAGGCGGCATCGCCGGCTTTTTCGCCCGCGAGGTCATCGAGATCGAGGCCGAGGCGCCCGAGAAGGGAGCGGGCGTGGCGGGTGCATTCGACCGTCTCCTCGCGGCCGCCCAGTCGGCGGTGCCCCCGCGGACCCCCCAGGAGCCGGCGATGCCGGTCATCGCCCGACCGACATTGGCGGTGCCGGCGGCGGCCACGGAGCCGGTCATGGTCACGGTGGATTGGGACAGCGCCAGGATGCTCGAGCTGGGGCTGCCCGGCGTCCTCGTCCAGGCCGTTGCCTCGCTCGACCCCACCGACGATCTCGGCCATCTCACCGCTCTCGTGGCGGCGCTCGCCCCGGTGTGCGGGCCCCTGCCAACAGGGCCGGTCAGGTTGATCGGCGACCGGGCCGTCCGTTTGAGAACCGCAGTGCCGATGGACGAAGCCCTCACCGGATACCTCCATCTGGTGGTGGGCGATGAGCTCCCCGAGTCCCTCCCCGGCGTCCCCACCGTGGTGTCGTGGGTCACCGATCGCGGCGCACCCCGGGCCATCAGCCTGGCGCTCGGCACCGGCGCAAAGCTCGGATTCGGCATGGGAACCGCCTTCGGTTCCCCCGCCCGCCGGATCTCGGCACTGGACGCCGCCCTCGCCATCCGTGATCTCATGGAGCGGACGTGAACGGACAGACCCTGCTCAAGCGCATGATCGCCACCGTCGGCCTGCTGCTCATGTTCCCGATAGGGCTCCAACTCGTGCAGGGCACCCTCACCCCCCGCGACGCCGCCATGCGCGCCGCCGCCGTCTTCGCAGCCGTGTGGATCGGCCGTTCTCTCGCGGGCCTGGCACCGGGAGGCCCGACCGTTCTCCTCCCGGCAGAGCCGGTCGAGGCCAACGAAGCGAGCTGAGCCTGCCGGCTGCAAGCCGGCTTCGTGGAGGACCGTCCTACACTTCTTGAACCATGGCGTCACCCGTGGCTGGTCGGCGGGGGATCACCAGGTTCGGGGAGGGTCGTGTGGGGCATGTCTGATCGATGTCGGCGAGCGACGATCGCACTGATGAGTGGTTTGATCCTGGCGTTGTCGCCGGCCGCCGTCGCGTCGACCTGCGCGGCCCCACTCGACACCGATGACGTCCGGGCCGCGATCGCAGGCCAGGATGTCGTCTCGGTGGACCGCGGAGCGCTGGGGACCCTTGTGCGAGTGGTCGAGTGGACAACCACGCACGTGTACCCCGATGTGAGTGGATATCGGCGTCAGACGTTTGCACCCGTCTCGCGCATCTGGGGCGAGTTCACGGTGAAGCCCAACGGGCTCGTGCTGGGCGGGGAGCCCTCCACCCTCGACGAGACAGATGAGTGCGGACCCGGTTTCGACTCCCGGGAAGCCGGCAGCCGCTTCTACGAGATCCGATTCTCCACGAGCGGCGCCATCGATCTCCCAGGTTTCCAGCTCACCGCCGACGACGAAGCCGCCCTGACTGCGCTCCTCGGACCGCCAAGCGAATTCGAGCCCCCGACGCCCCGGCCCGATCCCCGAGTCCGAAACGATGGATCGGCGATCACGATCGCAGGCGAGTCGCCTTCCCCGCCCGCCCCGACGACGGAGACCAGAGACGGGCGTGTGGTTCCGGTGAGCGCAGTCGTGGCAGCGTTCACCGGCACAGTCATCGTTGCTGCGGTTGTTCGTCGACGCCGATCCGATCGCCGCACGGGATAGAACGGTCGGAGAGGCGCATCGAGCATGTGTCCACCTTCTGCACAATGTGCAAAACGTAAGCGAAACGACCACCTTCTGCACAATGAGGTCGCGCGGATAGGGAGTAGCTTTGTCCCCCTCGAGCTTGCGAGAGGGGGAAGGGGTCCCCGCTTGCGGGGTAGGGGGGGCCTATCCCTCGCGAGCATGATGACGCGTTCCTATCCCTCGCGTGGCCTGATGACGCGTTCCGGAACGTGTGCGGAGTTCATCTCGCGGGCTTTCGACCCCCCTACCCCGCTCGTTCCTCGCCCCGGCGCTTCGCCGGACGGACCCTTCCCCCACTGCGTGGGGGACAAAGCTCATGACTCCAACAGCGCCCATCAGTCCCCTATCCGCTATACCTCAATGTGCAAAACGTAAGCGAAACCACCACCTTCTGCACAATGTGCAAAAGGTGATTCCCGTCCGCAAGAGCGCAAGCCGTAGCCAGCAGCCAGCAGCTATCCCGCGATGTCGAGTTCGTCGGCCATGGCGGCGAACACCTGGGCGGTGGCGTCTGCGAACAGGCGTGCTTCGCTTTCGACGAAGTCGACGTGGTCGGCGAGATCGAGTCGTTTCATGGCCGCCTTGAAGGGCATGTCGAGGCAGCGGGCGGCCGAATCGTCGAAGGGTGCCGACATCGCAGCCGACAAGGCCTTCTCCATCACGGTCTTGGGGCGGTGATGGTTGGCGAAGACCGCCACGATCTCGGTCGGGAGGTTCCACTCACCGAGCATTTTGCCGCCGACCTGAACGTGGTCCTCGCCGTAGGCCATCTGCTCGCGCTTGAGCATCTGAACGTCGTCGACGCCTCTCATCCACTGGCCCCGTCGCCAGTTGAGGAATCCATCATCGGAGGCGAGGAGACCGGCGGTGCCGGCGCACGAGAACAGCCCCGCGACGAACAATTGCTCGTTGTCGGCCCTCGAGAATCCGAGGAGTCGGCCGATCAGCTTGGCGGCCCGTCCGATGACGAGGGACTCCTCCCACAGTTCCGGTGCTCCCCAGGTGTCGACCAGTTCCCGGTTCAGCGATGCCATGGCGAGAGCTCCCACCGACCGGCACCCGACCCGGATCACGGCCTCCAGCACCGTCCCAACCGGATACACGGCACCCACATAGGCGGAGTTGGCGAAGCGGACGACCGCGGCTGCGGTGTCGGGGATCGTTGCCACACGGGCCGCGACCTCGTACAGGTCGGGATCGGCCGCCATCGAGGCGCTCCACAGTTCGACTTTTCTCGCACCAAGGTCCATGTTCGATCGGCTCCTGAGTCACCGGTCGGCCGGCATGGAAGCCGGGAAAGACGTTCGGGGGCGGTTCGGGCAGCTCACCGCGTCAAGAGTGCCGATCTCGGTGGGGGCGACGCCACCGGCTCGTCGACCCGGAGGGCGTCGACATACCGCAACGCTTCGGAATGCACCGAGCCGATGTGGCCGGCCAGTCCCAGCTCCTCCAGGGCGGCGGCGAACGGGGCGTCGTGGCAGCGGACCGCCGAGCCGGCATCCAGGACCGTCATTCCCGCCCACAGTGCAAGGTCGAATCTGGTGCGGGGCGCATGATGCGATGCGACCGCCTCGATGATGGCGGTCGGGAGGTTCCATTCATCGAGCAGTCGAGCGGCAGCGGTCACGTGGTCGATCTCGAAGGCCATTCGCTCCCGGTGGAGCAGCTGGTCGTCGGTGATGCCACGGCCCCACTGCCGGGACCGCCAGGCGAGATAGCCGGCATCGACCTGGAGCAGCGATGCCGCCCCCGAGCACGAGAACAGCCCTGCGACGAACAACCGCTCACCGTCCCGGTGCGGGAACCCCATGATCCGCCCGATCACCTTGGCAGCCCGACCCACCGCGAGCGACTCCTCCCACAGCTCGGGAGCGCCCCAGCCGTCCACCAGATCCCGATTGAGCGACGCCATGGCGATGGCGCCCACCTGACGGCATCCGATCCGAACGACGGCATCCAAGACACTTCCCACCGGGTACACCGCCCCGACGTACGAGGAGTTGGCGAACCGCACCACCGAGCTGGCCGTGTCTGGGATCGTCGCAACGATGGCGGCAACCCCGTACAGGTCGGGCTCCGGTCGGGCGGCCATCTGCCACACCTCGAGCTTGCGCTTGGTGACGTCCATCATGGGATACCTGTCGGCAGGTGGACGCCGAGGGAAAGAGCGCAGAACGTACAACGCAGAACGTGGAACGGAGCAGGTACAACGTAGAACGTACAACGTTGAAGGTCCGGCACCTCCAGCGGAGTGGGATGTGTGGGGGCCGCCACGGGAAGGTGTGAAGAAGACCGAGTACCTGCCCTTGGAATCACGCATCTCATGCCGGAAGCACCACCCTCCGGATTGGAGAGTGATGCTCCTCTGATCTCGACCTAACGTTCGGTTTCCTGTCACGACCCCTTGTCGGCCCCGTCCGGGTCGGGTCGAGAGACAGGTGCCGGACGTTCAACGTTGTACGTTCTACGTTGCTACGTTCCACGTTGCACCGGTCTCATCCCGCCTCGTACAACGAAACCCTTCCGGCGGTGGCTGCTTCGAGGAGCGGTTCGGCGTCGAGGCGGGTACGCCAGTTGGACTGCTCGGACATGCGGGCCACGTAGGCGGCACGGGCGCGCTTGCCGGGGGCGGAGTCGGGGGAGGCTTCGATGCCTTCGTACTGGGTGGCGAAGAACGAGCGCATCGCCAGCAGTGCCTCAGAGCGGATCTGCGACACCCTGGCCTCGGTGAGGCCGAGGTCGTCTGCGATGTCTTGGAGGAGCTCACCTTCGAGGTAGTACCGGGAGATCACTTCGGCCTGGACGGCGGGGAGGTGACGAACGGCTTCGACCAACGATCCACGCAGTTCGCGCTGCTCGAGGGCGGCGTCGGGCAGGATTTCGGTGCGGTCCTCCTCGACCCGGTCGACCAGGGTGCTCTCCTCGCCCTCGGTGGGCTGGTCGAGGTGGAGCAGGGTGCTGGTGGCGGCGTGTGCCTGCCGGGCATGGAGCTCATCGGTGCTGATCCCGAGGAATCCAGCGATCTCGGTGCTGCTCGGGGGTCGACCGTTCTGCTCCTCGAGACCGGTGTGGACTTCCTGGATCTCGCGCAAACGCCGACGCACCGATCGTGATGCCCAGTCCCGGGTGCGGGTCGAGTCGATGATGGCACCCCGGATGCGGATGGCGGCGTAGCGGGCGAACGGAATCCCCGACTCTGGGTCGTAGCGACGGCTCGACTCGACCAGCCCGAGCGCTCCTGCGTTCCAGAGCTCGGTGCGGTCGACGTGGCGTGGGTAGCGTGCTGCCACCTCGGACACGATGTGTCCCACCAGGTCGAGCGTCTCTGTGACGAGCGCGTTCTGTTGCTCCGCTGTCAGTGTCGCCATGATGTCGGACCCCCAATGCCTTCTGTGTCCTGTACGAGGTAGGCATCGGGATTCTGGGGGCCGACTCTTGAGGGCCATATTGGCGTAGTCACCCCCCAAACGCGCAACCTCGGGGGAATCTGCCGACGGGGCCCTGGTGATGACTTCGGCACTCGCCACTCCAAGCCACCAGGACCTGATCGCCATCATGTCGAATCAGAGGAGACTGCTCGAACAGCTCCTCTTCCGGCATGCCGAGATCTCGATGCTGATCGCCGCCGGCGAGCACCGCTTCGTCGGGCGCGCCATCGACGAAGCCCTCGAGGTGGAAGCCGAGCTGGGCGCGGCGGAGCTGATGAGAGCCATGACCACGATCGGCATCGGCACCATCACCGGAATCGACGGCGAGGGAACGCTCAGCGAGATCATCGCCGACGCCCCCTCCGAGGCCGCGGCCACCCTCGGCCGTTTGGCCGACGACATGGGACGGCTCCTCCAGGAAGTGGCCCGCTACCGCACGCAGGCCGCCACGTGGGCGGGTGACCGTGCCGGGGTGGTGGCTCGCGCCGTCGCGGGATTCGGCGCCCAGACCTACTCGGCGGGCCGTGGGTCCTGAGGTCTCAGACCGCTCGCCTTGGTCGAGAGTATCGAAGCCTTGAGATCGGTGGACGCCGCCGCCGCCCGGTTCTCGGCCTGCACCTGCTCATAGATCTCGGCCCGGTGGACCGCCAGGTTGCGGGGAGCGTCGACGCCGATACGGATCTGTCCACCCCTCACCTCGAGGATGGTGATGACGACGTCGTTGCCGATCACGATGGACTCGCCAGACTTGCGACTCAGCACCAGCATCAGTTGGCGCCCATGGGAAGCTCGGCACGCAACGGGTAGTCCTGATCTGTGAGCACGATCTGGCGACCTTTCCGAGTCTTCACGTTCACCACGAACGGACCGAGCAGGTTCATGTGGGCCGTCCTCTGCTCGGAGTCGAGGGTCACGGCGCAGAACACGACGGCGTCCTGTTCGTTCTCGATACCCAAACCGGACTGGTCCATGTCGGTCAGCTCGGGCGAGTAGTCGGGAAAGAAGAGCCAGGGCACTGCCACGACCATGGCGAGATCGGGGTCGTCGACGCTCTGGAGCAACTGGAACGCCCCGTCGTCGACGATCTCGACCAACTGGAATCGATGAGCATCGGGGAAACCCGGTATGCCATCGTCGAACTCGAGATGTTGTTCTTCCATCGGTGTTCTGGTCCTCTTCCGAGACGTCGAGGACACAGGCTAACGCCCGCTCACCTCAGGAACGAGGCAAGTGAGGGCTGGAGTGACTTGGAGAGGGCTGCTTGAGCGGCCTGGTAGGCGGTTTCCTGGATCTGGAGCTCCATGATCGCTTGGGCCATGTCGGTGTCTTCGGTCTCCGACAGCGACGTACGCAGAGCTACGTCGTCCGCCTGAGCCCGGAACATGGCCTTCTCGATGCGGTTCGCCGAGGCACCGACGGTGGCCCGAGCGGTGAGCAACCTGTCGAGCGTCCGGTCGATCGCTTCGAGTGAGCTCTGCAGCCCGGCCTTGTCTCCGGTGTTGAGCTGGGTCTCGACCGCCTCCAACAGGGTGAAGACATCCTCCCCGGCGTTGAACCCGAAGACCTCGTCGCCGGTCACGTTCACCTTGACCACGTCGGTTTCCGACACGCGACGGGTGACCTCGCCGGCGTCCCCCTGATAGGTCCAGGTACCCGAAACCTTCGCGACGGCGTCGCCACCATGGAAACCGGCGAACAGGGGGCGTCCGCTCAACTTGGCGTTGGCGAGCGACTGGAACGACTCGTTGGTTTCTGCCACCTCGACGCCCATTGCGGCGAGCTCGATGGGGTTGGCGGTGCCGTTGCCGCCGAGCACGGCCAGCTCCCGCACCCGCTGCAGCTGATCGACCATGGTGCCGAGACGGGAATCGGCGAGATCGGTCCACATGAGGCCGTCCTCGGCGTTGCGTTGTGCTTGAGCGTTGGCGGCCAACGATCCCCGCAGCCCGATGGCTGCGTTCATCCCGGCGACATCGTCGCTGGCGACGTGGATCCGTCGCCCCGTCGCCAGGTCACGCTGGGAACGCTCGAATTGACCCAGCCGGGTGTTCATCCGCTGGACCGCCAGGTCCACCATCATGCGATTCGTGATTCTCATGTTCACCGGTCATCACCTCCCTACGACGCCCATACGGTTGATCACGGTGTCGAGAGCCTGGTCCACGGTTGTGATCACCCGGGCGGCGGCCTCGTACATGCGTTGAAACTCCATAAGGCTGACCATCTCCTCATCCACCGACACGCCGTGGCTCGAGGTTCGAGCGAGTTCAGCCGCCGACGAAAGACCGGCCTGCGTCTCCGACGAGGTGCGGGCGGCGGCCGACTCCTGCCCAAGCGCGGTGACGAATGCCCGATAGGAGTCGGACAACGACTGGCTGCCACCCGAGGCCGACAACGAGGTGCGGAGGTCTGCAAGTTCCTGGGCTATCGAACCGTCGTAGGCCGGATACGGAGGCCCGGCGGTGGCAGCGGTTGCCAGGTCGGCGGGATTGGTGACGAGACCGGCGAGTGTCAGGGCGGGATTGAGGGGGTCGTACCCGAGTAGGTCGCCACCGGCGGCACCGGCGGCGGTGAACCCACCGTTGTGGATCCCGTTGATGGCGGCGGCGAAATCGGCGGCGAAATCGTTCAACCGGGTCATGAGGTTGGGGATGTCCTCGGTGATGGCCAGTTGGATTCCGCGCAGCTCGCCACCGGGGATGACTGCGACTCCGCTGGGATGCAGCACCTGTCCAGTCGAGGTGTCGTAGTTCAGGGGGCGGGATGTGGCGCCGCTCACCAGCGAGATGCCACCGATCGACACCCGGGCGGATCCGTTGTCGTCCATCGAAACGGTGGTGCCGGCGAGCGCCGCCAGCCGATCGAGGAGAAGGTCGCGCTGATCGATCAGGTCGTTGGGCTGGCCGGGCGCTGTGGAGGCGTCGAGGATGGCGACGTTGAGCTCCGCCACTCGTTGCAGCGCGCTGTTCACCTCGGCGATGGTGGAGGTCATGGCCACTTCGCCGTCTGACCGGAGCGATTCGAATCCGGTTGCGACGGCGTTGACCCGGCCGGTGAGCGCCGAGATCTGTCCGAGGACGGCCACCCTGGATGCCTCGTCGGGCGGATTCAGAGCCAGGTCCTCGAAGCTCTCGAACAGGCGGCTCAACTCGGCGGTCACGCCCATCTCCGGTTCGGCGAGCACCAGCTCGGCCCGATCGAGGAAGGCGGACCGGGCGTCGATCGACTGGGACGCCGCCGCACTCGACCGGTAGCGGGCGTCCAGGAAGGCATCGCGAACCCGGGAGATGTCGGAGACCTTCACCCCCAAGCCGATCTGGCCCTCGGCCGTCATCCTCGGGTAGCGGGTGGTGAGGTCGACCTTCTGACGGGTGTAGCCAACGGTGTTGGCGTTCGAGACGTTGTGGGAGGCCGTGTCCATGGCCAGTTGAGCGGCTCGCAAGCCACTCAGGGCGACATGCAGCGCGGAGAAGTCCGCCATCAGAGCACCTCGTCGATTCGGGTAGGGAGCACGACCGTGGCGCCGCCACGGATGCCCTGAGGGGTGTAGGTGCCGGGGTCGGGGCCACCGAGGAGCGTGCCCAGCGTGTCGGAGAGATTCTGGACGGCGAGGTTGGCCAGCCTGCGGTTGTCGAGCGACGCCTGCTCGATCTCGGTGGTCAGACGACGGAAATGATCGCGGTGCTCGGCGAACATGGTGCGGAACGGTTCAGGTGACCACTGCACCAGGAACGACAGCGTGATCCGATCTTCGGGTTCTCCGATGGCGGCTGCCAGACGACGGATGGCCAGCTGGCGGTGACCTTCGCCGAATCGGACCTTGTCGACGAGCACTTCCACCTCGCGGAGCGCCTGGGGAAGGAACCGGGCCTGGTCCGCCGCCAACACGAGACGCGCCTCGATCAGCTTGAACAACAGGTGCTCGAGCAGTTGACGCTCGGAATGGAGCGTCTCTGCCACGGCTGCGAGCTGCTGGCGGTAGGCGGTACTCATGGTCAGACTCCAGTCGGCGGAAACCAGCCGTCGTTAAGGGCAGGAGGCGCAGGCAGAACCGTCCGCTTTCCTGGCGTGTCCCCCTGGGTTCTGGCCGACATCGGGTCTCTGCAGTCGGCGCCGTTTGACTCGCCTATGGCCCTTCCCATTCACAGCCCGCGAGCTATCGTCGGACCGGATGGACCGCCAACTACCCACCGACCCGGTAGAGATGGAGCGCCTGCTCCTCGACACCCTCGACGAGCTCGACAGGCTCAAGCTGACCCTCGAGGTGGTGGGTACCACCGACCTCGACGCCGGCATTCTCAACCGCACGGGCATCCTCGAGTCGCTCGAACGGGGTCGCAGATGGATGGCGAGACGCGGCGACATCTACGGGCTGTTGGTGGCGCGTTTTCCCACCATGCGTCCGCTCGACGCCGCCGACCCCAACGACCTCGAGGTCATCCAGCACCTGGCGGCGACGATCGGTGCCGGTGTCCGTGAGGTCGACGAGGTGGGTCGGATCGACGACATGACCTTCGCTTCCACCCTCGCCGACCTCAAGCCCGGCACGGTTCAGGTAGTGGCAGATCGGGTCTCCGATCTGCTCTCGAAGACGCTCCGTTCGATGCCCGACCTCGGTCACTTCAAGGTCGGGGCCGTGGAAGTCATCAACGCCGGGCACACCTCCGGCACGGTCCTCGACGCCTGCATCCGCATCGCCGAACGGGCCGCGGTCGACTCCCACAGCGTCGGGCAGATCTGACGAGACAGGTCGACAGGTCGACGGGCCAACAAGTCGACCGCTCAACAGAGTCGACCTCAGTCTTCGAGTCCACCGGGGAAGGCGACCAGGTTGGCGCCGCCCGAGCGGAGCGCGTCGGCTTCGCGAAGGATCGAGGCCCGGTAGTGCCGGATGAGATCGACCACCTGCTCGGCGGTCTCGGCCACGACCATCTTGCGCCCATCGAAGAGGGTGAGCACAGTGTCGGGGGTTGATTGAACGCTCTCGACGAGGTCGCAATTGAGGAAGAACTCCTCGCCTCTGAAATGATGCAACCTGATCATGATGGTTGCCCTGTCGGCCCCCCACCATCGGAATCAAGCGCAGACAACGCGAAAAGCCGCGGCACCCGCGGACCTCCATACGCGATCGACCAGGGCGGGTCGATCCCGGGTCACTCCTCGGGTCTCATCGTCGGAAACAGAATCACGTCGCGGATGTGGGTCTGGTCGGTGAGCAGCATCACCAGACGATCGACTCCGATACCCAGACCACCCGTGGGCGGCATGCCGTATTCGAGCGCCCGCAGGAACGCCTCGTCCACCACATGGGCCTCGGCGTCTCCGGCGGCCCGGGCGGCGGCCTGGTTCGTGAACCGGTCGCGCTGATCGATCGGATCGTTGAGCTCCGAATATGCGTTGGCGTACTCGGCGCCGGCGATGAACAGCTCGAAGCGTTCGGTGAGGAGAGCATCGTCACGATGTCGCCTCGCCAGCGGTGAGATCTCGACCGGGTGGTCGGTCACGAACACCGGCTCCCAGATGGTGTGTTCGACCAGGTCATCGAACATGGCCTCGATCACCTTCCCCGGACTCCACGCCTCGTCGACCTCGACACCATGGCGGGCGGCGATAGCGGCCAGGTCGTCGGGCGCCGGCCACACCGGCCGACCCACGGCCTCGGCAACCAGATCCACCATGCGAGCGCGCCGGAAGGGAGGAGTGAGATCGAGAGGGCGACCCTGGTATTCGATCACACTCGACCCGACGGCACTGACGGCCAGCGACGAGATCACTTCTTCGACCAAATCCAGGATGTCGTGGTAGTCGGCGTAGGCCTCGTAGGACTCCAGCATGGTGAACTCGGGGTTGTGGGTGCCGTCGATGCCTTCGTTGCGGAAGATCCTTCCGATCTCGAAGACCTTCTCCAACCCGCCCACGATCAGCATCTTGAGCGGCAGCTCGGTGGCGATGCGCAGATACATGCCGATGTCGAGCGCGTTGTGGTGCGTCTCGAACGGCCGCGCCAGGGCACCGCCCGCCTGGGTGAGCAGCACCGGTGTCTCGACTTCGAGGTAGCCCCGGGACTCGAACTGACGCCGTAGCTCCGAGACGATGCGTGCCCGGGCGATGGCGACGGCGCGGGAGTCGGGGTTCACGATCAGGTCGAGGTAGCGACGGCGGGATCGCGTCTCGATGTCGCTCAGCCCGTGCCATTTCTCGGGAAGCGGGCGCAACCCCTTGGCGAGGAGGGAAAAGTCCGAGACCTTGACGCTCAGCTCCCCCTTCCGGGTGGTGACGACCTCGCCAACCGCGCCGACCGTGTCCCCCACATCCAGATCCTCGAGATCGTCGAGTCGCTCCCCCAACTGGTCGCGCTGGGCCATCAGCTGGATCCGTCCGGCGCCGTCCTGCAAGGTGGCGAACACCAGATTGCCGAAGCTTCGCTTGAGCATCATCCGGCCCGCCACGGTGACCGTCTCACCGGTCGAGGCCCCCGGTCCGAGGTCTCCATGACGGCTTCGGATGTCCTCACTGGTGTGGGTGCGGCGGAAGCCGACCGGGTAGGGCTCGATGCCGGCAGCCCTGGACCCGTCGACCTTGGCCAGACGGGCCGAGGTCAGCGGGTGATCGGCGAGCCCACTTCGCTCGTGCTCGTCGCCCGTCTCGGAGGCGACCGGATCGGGTGTCGTTGGTTGGGGATCGGACTGTTCGGTCATGGCTGATCGTCTCCGGTGAAGGCTGGCACTTTGGACCGATCCGTTCCAGGGTTCAAATCGGGTTGCGATGGAAGATGACGTGGAGGCCCCACAGGGTCAGATCGTCGTCTACGACGGTGACTCGCCGACACAAGGGCGCCATCACGGCGGCGAGTCCACCCGTGGCAACCACTGCGGTGTCCTCGGGAAGCTCCTGGTCCTCGAAGAAGCGGGCCACCAGACCGTCGACCAGCCCGGCGAATCCGTACACGAGCCCGGACTGGGTTGCCTCCACCGTACTGCGACCGATGACGTGTCTTGGCACCGCCAACTCGACCCTGCGCAGCGCCGACGTTGCCTCGATGAGGGCCTCGCTGGCGACCCGCACCCCGGGTGCGATCGCCCCACCGAGATAGGCGCCGGTCTGGCCGATGATGTCGACGGTCGTGGCTGTCCCGAAGTCGACGGCGATCACCGGCACGCCGTGGCGGTCGATGGCACCGATGGCGTTGGCGATGCGGTCGGCGCCCACTTCACGGGGATTGTCGACCGAGATCTGGAGCCCGGTCCTGGTACCCGGACCCACCACCACCACGTGCTCGCCGGTGAGCCGGGCCAACGCCGGGCGCAACGCCTCGGTCACCGACGGCACCACGCTTGCCATGGCCGAGCCGGAGATGGCCGGGGCGTCGGCCGCCAACAGCCCGTCGAGCAGCAGCTCGTACTCGTCCGGGGTGCGCGACGTGGTGGAGATGCGCCAGCGGCGTATCCGGCGGGCACCGTCGAACAGACCGATGACGGTGGTCGAGTTGCCTACATCGAGCACCAACAGCATCACGCGCTCCGGCCGTCGAGGATGCCGCGATCGGCCACGAACCCATCGATGCCGCGGTCGAAGGCGACGTTGTCGATCAACCTGGTGGTGCCAACCCTGGCGGCCACCGCCAGAAACGCCGGACGATCCAGGACCTCGAGCCGGTCCGCTCGCTCCTGGCTCGCCAACTCGACGTACTCGGGTTGGAGGTGTGACATCTCGGCGCGGGCGGTCTCCTCGATCACCTCTCCGGTGCGTTCGCCGGCCTCGACCGCGTCGGCGGCCCGCATGAGTCCGCGCGCCAGCGCCAGCGCCTCGGCACGCTCGTCGGGCGAAAGGAACACGTTTCGACTCGACATGGCGAGGCCTCCCGGTTCACGCAACGTCGGGCATCCAACGATCTGGATCGGGAAGCCGAGGTCGATGGCCATGGTGGTGATCACCGCCAGCTGCTGTGCGTCCTTGCGGCCGAAGAAGGCAACGTCGGGCTGGATCCCGGCGAACAGCTTGGCGACCACCGTCGCCACCCCGTCGAAATGGCCGGGACGATGAGGACCTTCCATCCGGTCCACAACGCTCCTCACCGTGACGGCCGTGAGCATCGGTCGCGGATACATCTCCTGGGCGGCGGGGGCGAAGACCACGTCGACTCCCGTCTCCTCACACAACTGCAGGTCCGCTTCGAGCGGGCGCGGATACCTGGCGAGATCGTTGGGGTCGTTGAACTGAAGCGGGTTGACGAAGATCGACACCACCACCGTGTCGCAGCGGGACCGCGCCGCGTTCATGAGCGACCGATGGCCGGCATGCAGAGCGCCCATGGTCGGGACGAACCCGACGGTCTGCCCGGCCCGGGAACCCTCCCGCCCGGCCACCCGAGCCTCGGCGAAGGTCTGGACGACGATCATCGCCCATCCACGATCTGCGACATCTCGTCCCATCTGCCGGCCAACCGGGCGGTCGCCTCCACCATGGCGGCGTAGCGGGCACCGAGATCAGCCGACACCGCCGCTGCTGCCCTCATCTGCCCGGCCACCGTGCCGACGTCCCCTCGGGCGACGGGGCCGGTGAGGGCCGCACCCGGACCGACCTCGTAGGCATTGTCGACGACGGCCCTGGTGAGCGAGGCGTACGCCTCGAACGGCACCCCGGTCTCGGCTGCGAGTTCGGCCGCGATTGCGAGGGCCGCCACCACGAAATTGGAGGCGGCAGCGGCGGCGGCATGGTGGGCGGCCTTGTCGGCGTCGGCGAGCCGGAAGGGTCGCATCCCGATAGAGCGCACGAACGACGAGAGGGTCACGGCGGTTGCGTCATCGGCGGTCACTGCGGCGAACGACCCACGGAGGGCGAGGACACCACGCTCGGCGTCGAGCAAGCTCTGGAGCGGGTGGATCGAGCCGACCGCCGATCCGGTGGCCGCAAAGCGTTCGAGCACACCGACCGGAGTGAAGCCGGACAGGTGACAGATGATCCCTGCCTCATGTGCGACCAGGGTCGAGGCGACATCGGCGATCATGTCGTCCCGGACGGCCAGCACCACCAGGTCACAGGGTGGCACCGGCGAACCCATCGGGAGCCGCACGGCGTCGAGCCCGCCCGGAACCTGACCGGAGGGTCCGGTGATGACACCGACCAGGTCATGTCCTGCGGCGGACGCGCCGAGAGCGATCGCTCCCCCGGCCCTCCCGGGCCCGACTATCACTATGCGCATCGGTCTCATAACTTTGTGGAGCGAGGCTAGCGGGAAGGACTTCATGGACCTCGAAGACCACGTGTTCATCGTCGCCGGTGCCGGCGGCGGTCTGGGTGCGCCCATCTCTCGGATGCTGAGTGACGCCGGTGCCCGTTTGGTGCTGTCGGGGCGGCATCGGGAGCACCTCGAGTCCGTGGGGGTCGACGCCGTCGTCGTACCTGCCGACCTTAGGTTGCCCGGCAACGCCGATATGGTGGTGGCGGCCGCCACCTCGGCCTACGGCCGGCTCGACGGGGTGGTGAACGCAACCGGCGTGGTCGCATTCGGCCCTGCCGTGTCGACAGGGTCGGACACCGTCGAGGAACTCTTCCTCACCAACACCTTCCTGCCGATGTTCCTGTTCGGGGCCGCCGTCCCGGCCATGACCGACGGCGGTGTCCTCGCCACCATCTCGGGGGTGGTGGCGTCCCAACCCCAGATGGGCATGGCGGCCTACTCGGCCTCCAAGGCGGCGACCGCCGCCTACGTCCAGGCGCTGCGACGTGAGCTGCGACCGGCACGAATCCGGCTGCTCGACGCCCATCCCGGCCACACCGAAACCGGTCTGTCGAGTCGGCCCATCGCGGGAACGGCGCCTCGCTTCCCGCCGGGGATGTCGCCCGCGCACGTCGCCGGAAGGATCGTGGCGGCCATCGTCGCCGAGGAGACCCACCTGGGGCCCGAAGCCTTCACATGACACATCGAGGTCGCGCGAATTGGGGATCGGCGGCGGAGATCTACTCGCCGGAGCGGTCAACAGCTCAACAGGTCAACAGGTCAACAGGTCATTCTGGCTCGTCGCTCGTCGCTCGTCGCTCGTCGCTCGAAGCTCATCGCACGCGGAGCCGCCCCCGAGTGATCCCGGGGGCGGCTCGTGATTCGAACTTCAATGGCTGGGTCGACCCTCGACCCGATTGGCTACCAGTCGTCCTCGTCGTCCTCTTCCAAGTCCGCCCAGCGGGCGTCCATCTCGGCCTTCATGTCGCGATAACCATCGCGGCGCTTCCAGAACTTGGTCTTCCACACCTTGAACTGACGGCTCTTGACCTCGGTGACGGCGACGGGCTCGTGCTCGCGGGTCCGCTTGACCTCGGGAAGAGGCACCAACTCCTCGGGATCCGCAGCCGTGTGAAGCAGTTGGCTGGCGGCGTGCCGGGTGCGGCGGTGATCGAGGCGGCGATCATCGCGGTTGGGTCGGTGCTCGTCGTAACCAAGAGTTGCGGTGCGATTTTCACGAGAACGGCGGGCCATGGGGACTCCTTGATCGTGGATGGTGAACCGGCTTGGTCACCCGATCTCGGAGGAGAGCGCGCCATCAACCTCCAATGTACCCGAGGTGAACAGATAGGAAAGGGCCGAAGATCATCTGTAGAACCTTGTGCGCCACGGAGGGGAAGGGTCCGCCGGCGCAAGCGCCGGGGCGAAAAACGAGCGGGGTAGGGGGTTGAGAGCCCGCGCAATGACCTCGAACGCGTGCTCTCGACAGGTGAACAGGTCGACGAATCGACACGACATCCGTCTCCAGGACGTGGTTGGTCACCATACGAACGGGATGAAGCGCCGCCGCACCCGAGCGGCGTAGTCGGTGTAGCCGGGATGCATCAGCGTCAGGGCGCGTTCCTCGAGACCCGCCTTCACCGTCAGCAGTCCGGCCAGCACAGCCAGCACCGGGAGTGGCCACCAGGTTTGCAGCAGGATGGAGCTGCTGATGCCGCCCAGCAGGAGCCCGCCATAGATCGGGTGACGAACAAGACCGAAGACACCGCGTTCGGACAACTCGCTGCCCGGGCGGGGGTCCGGCAGCGCCGACAACGACGTGCCCAGCCCGAGCAATGCCCCGACCACGAGCAGCCCGCCCAGCGCGGCGACGGCGAGGCCGCCAAGGGTCAGCAACGCCGAAGGATCGGCGCCCGCGGTCGACAACGCCACCACCGCCAGCACGCCGAACAGGACGAACTGCCCGGCGACGAGCGCCTGACCTCGCCAGCCGAGCGTCGGATGCCCGACCACCCAATCGCCGTGCCAACGGAAGACACCTCCCGAAGGGAGCGCGTCTCTGGCATCCTGGGCGGTCGTGCCGGGAGCGACCACGGCGTTCGGGGCGATCTCGGACACGGGGTCCAGCACGAAACGACGATCCTTGGCCCGGGGATGGGGGATCGTCAGATCAGGCTCGTCGACCGTCTCGGAACCGTACGAGATGATGTCGAGGTCGAGAGTACGCGGACCCCACCGCACGTCACGGATCCGATCGGCCGACCGCTCGATCCCGAGCAGCGCCTCGAGCAGCGCCCTGGGCTCGAGGGCGGTGTCGACGACCACGGCAGCGTTCAGGTAGCGCCCCTGGTCGGGACCTCCCACCGGCTCGGTCTCGTACACCGACGAAACCGAGATGACGGTGCCGATCTCCTTCAGACCCGCCACTGCCGCCCGCAGGAGGCCAAGGCGATCGCCCAGGTTGGACCCGAGGGCGACGACGGCCCGAGT
This sequence comes from uncultured bacterium, assembly GCA_963825585.1. Classification (GTDB taxonomy): domain Bacteria; phylum Actinomycetota; class Acidimicrobiia; order Spongiisociales; family ZC4RG35; genus JAOUGY01. The sequence continues at coordinate 106,515 of CAWGTX010000004.1, read as the reverse complement.
CACCGGCGCCTCGATACCGTCACCGCCACATCGTCGAACGGAAGGTTGATGGGTGCCGACGGCTTGTGAACGGTGACGTCGACCGCCTCACACCGAGGCTCGGCGAGCACCAGCGCGGCGATCCGATGGGCGACCCGCTCGATCAGATCCCATCGCTCACCGGCCACCAGCTCGTGCACCCGTCCCGCCAGCTTCCCGTAGTCGATGGTGGCATCGAGGCGATCCGACGCACCCGCCTCGCTGAGGTCGGCGTGCACAACCAGGTCGATCACGAACACCTGACCGGCGGCCGACTCGTGATCGAAGACCCCGTGACGGGCGAACACACGCAGGCCCGTGATGGCGATCGAATCGGTCACGAGGACGCCGGGGGCTCCGGGATGAAGGATCGTCCCTCCGGTCCGAGGGCGCGGCCCAGGATCTCCTGGATCACGGCGGTGGCGATGATCCGGTCCTTCAGGAGCCCCGAGTAGATCAAGTACCCGCCGAGCATCCCGGCCAGTTCGTCGTCGATGGTCTCCTTGTGCACCAGAACCCGGGCGTACGGGTCATGGAGCGCCTCGTCGAGAGCCTGGTAGAGGCGGGCAGGATCGCCCCGCTCGACGTCGGAACCGATCGGCACCGACACCGTCTCGATCCCGGCCGCGGCGTACGCCTGAACGTTCTGATTGCCCGGAAGCAGGTTGACGACGGTGGTGATCCGCGCTTCACGGACCAGCCAGTTGATCTCTTCTTCCCGCCGGACCCGGCGGTGTTGAAAGCCGTTGCCCCCGATCCGTTCGGATACGGCCAGTCGATCGGAGATGATCCAGGTGAATCCCTTGGGCTTGAGTCCGGTGATCATGTGCTGCCTGGGTGACGGCGGAGAACGCGAGTCTCAACGATAGCCCAGGCGAGTGACGCTGCCTCCCTCGAGCCGGCCGGGTCGTGCACCCGGAACACCATCGCTCCCCGATCGACACCGAGGGCGGTGGTCACGGCCGTCGCCGGGTCACGCAGTTCGGGTGCGTCGATCCCGAGGATCCTCCCGAGAAAGCTCTTGCGAGACGCCCCCACCATCACCGGATAGCCCAGTGAGACCACCCGGTCGAGTTGATCGATCAGGGTGAGGTTGTGCTCGACGGTCTTGCCGAATCCGATGCCAGGGTCGATACAGATCGATGCCGGCGCGACCCCGTCGGCGACACAGCGGGCCGCCTGGGCGGCGAGATGGCCGCACACCTCCGTGACCACATCGTCGTAGCGCGGGTCGACCTGCATCGTTCGTGGACTGCCCTGCATGTGCATGATCACGATGCCGGCACCGCTGTCGGCCGCCACCCGGCGCATGGATGGGTCCACGAAACCCGAGACGTCGTTGATGATGCTCGCTCCCGCCGCCACCGCCGCCGTCGCCACCTCCGGCTTCATGGTGTCGATCGACACCACGATGCCGGTTCGAACGACGTGCTCGATGACGGGGACCACACGAGCGATCTCGACCTCGACGGGAACGGGCTGGGCCCCCGGCCGGGTGGACTCACCTCCCACGTCGACGATCTCGGCCCCGTCAGCCACCAGCCGGTCGGCGTGAGCCGCAGCCGCGGCGACGTCGAGATACGCACCTCCGTCGGAGAACGAGTCGGGGGTGACGTTCAACACCCCCATCATCACCGGGTGATCGAGCTCGATGGAGCGGTCGGCCACGCGCCAGGCGGTCATGCCTTCACTTCCGACGTTCAATGGGAACGGGTCGGCTCGCTCTGATGCGCCGCAGCGATGCCACCATTCGGAGGGACCGCCTCGCTGGGCCGTTGGATCCTGAGCGCTCCACCATTGGCGTGCTCCCACTTCGGGACGTCGTGGAAGATCTTGGCGACCTCGTCGCGGTCGAGCGTCTCACGTTCCATCAGCTCGTCTGCCAGCCGGTGCAGGGCGTCGAGGTGCGAGTTGATGATCTCGCGCGCTTCCTCATGGGCGGCATTGATCAGCGCCCGGACCTCCTCGTCGATCCACGACGCCACCTCATCGGAGTAGTCGGCCTGTCGTGAGTAGTCCCGCCCCAGGAACACCTCGCCGCCACCGTGCCCGTACTTCATTGGCCCCAGGCGGTCGCTCATACCGAACTCCATCACCATGCGACGGGCCAGTCGGGTGGCCTTCTCGATGTCGTTGGAGGCGCCGGTGGACGGGTCGCCGAACACGATCTCCTCGGCGGTGCGCCCACCCAGGGCGTAGGCGAGTTCGTCGACCATCTCGGAGCGGCGCTTGTAGTAACGGTCCTCGGTGGGCAAGGCCAGGGTGTATCCACCGGCGCGCCCGCGAGGGATGATGGTGACCTTGTGGATCGGATCGAGATGGGGCATGGCGAATCCGACCAGGGCGTGGCCACCTTCGTGGTACGCGGTGAGCCTCTTCTCCTGGTCCGACATGACCCGGGTCTTGCGTTCGGGTCCGGCCATCACCCGGTCGATCGCCTCCTCGAGTTCGGACATGCCGATCTTGGTCTTGCGGCGACGAGCGGTGAGGAGCGCCGCCTCGTTGATGAGGTTGGCCAGGTCGGCACCCGTGAAGCCGGGCGTGCGTCGTGCCAGCACCGCCAACTCGACGTCGGAATCGAACGGCTTGCCCCTGGCATGGACGGACAGAATGCCTTCGCGTCCCTTGATGTCGGGGGCGTCGATGATGATCTGACGATCGAAGCGACCGGGCCTGAGCAGGGCGGGGTCGAGGATGTCGGGGCGGTTGGTTGCTGCCATGACGATGACGCCGGTGTTGCCCTCGAAGCCGTCGAGCTCCACCAGCAGCTGGTTGAGGGTCTGCTCACGCTCATCGTGACCGCCGCCGAGACCGGCGCCACGATGGCGGCCGACGGCGTCGATCTCGTCGATGAACACGATGGCGGGGGCGTTCTGCTTGGCCTGGTCGAACAGATCCCTGACCCGGCTGGCGCCGACGCCCACGAACATCTCAACGAAGTCCGACCCCGAGATCGACAGGAACGGCACTCCCGCCTCGCCTGCGATGGCCCGCGCCAGCAGCGTCTTGCCTGTTCCGGGAGGGCCGAACAGGAGAACGCCCTTGGGGATCTTCGCGCCCAGCGCCCGGTACTTGTCAGGGCTGGAGAGGAAGTCCTTGATCTCCTCGAGCTCCTCGATCGCCTCGTCGATGCCGGCGACGTCCTTGAAGGTGACCTTGGGCTGATCCTTGTTGATGGTCTTCGCCTTGGCCTTGCCGAACTGCATGACCCGGTTCCCCGAGCCCTGCATCTGCATGAAGATGAACACCATGAACCCGATCAGGAACAGCCAGGGGAGGAACCCGATCAGGATCTCGAAGAACGATGGTGGCTCGACGTCGTTCTCGACGTCGATGCCTCCGGCGATGACACGTTGGGTGATGTCGTCCTCGTACTCCGGCGGGTACTGGACGATGAAGTCGAAGGCGCCCTCGGGGGAAGTGGAGTCGACCACTCGTCCCTGCACCCGATCGGTTCGCTCGAGGATGACGACCGACTCGATCTCACCCTCCTCGAGCCGGTTCTCGAACTCCGACAACGAGATTTCCGCAGGCGCCGAGATCTGGTCGAACCACTGCTGGGCGACCACGGCCAGGACCACGAACACGAGGCCATAGATCAGCAGGGTGCGAAACGTGCGGTTCAAGGTTGGCCTCTACTTGGGTTCAGTGCATCGCCGGCGGGGCGATCGGTCGAAATCGGAGGCGGAACACCGTGCCCGGACGCGACCGAGACGGAAACCTCCTCCGTTGCGACATGGTACGGCGAGCTGGAGGCAAAGGGAACCTCGCAGGCCACCCGCGTGTGGACCGATCAATCCAGTTCGCCTTCCAGGACACCCACATACGGGAGGTTCCGGTATTTCCCGGCGTAGTCCAAACCGTATCCGATCACGAACTCGGGCCCGATCTCGAAGCACGGGTACTTCACCTCGATCGGGACGCGCTGGATACCACGCTTCACCAGAAGGGAGGCGATCTCGATGGACGCCGGCTTGCGGACGCGCAGCGACTTCATCAGGTAGTTCAGTGTGAGCCCCGAGTCGATGATGTCCTCGACGATGAGCACGTGGCGATCGGCGATCTCCTGATCGAGATCCTTGAGGATCCGGACCACACCGGAAGTCTGCGTCGATGCGCCGTACGAGCTCACCGCCATGAAATCGAATTCGACGTTGAGACCGATGTGGCGTGACAGGTCGGCCATCACCATGAACGCACCCTTGAGGACACCCACGACGAGCAGATCCTTGTCGCGATAGTCCTCGGTGATGCGGGCACCGATCTCGGTGAGCTTCGCCTCGATCTCCTCCGAAGAGATCAGCGTTCGTATCGTTGCCACTGGGTTTCCTCTGTCGCGACCGCGCAAAGGTAGCGGCCCTCGGGCCTACCGGCCCAACCCGCCCGCCTCACACCTGGAATCCACACCACCTCATCACCTGCCAACACCACCGGCTGCCTGCTCCGTTCGCCCGGGTGCACACCCGCCTCGGCCAGCGCGTCCATGACCCGTTTGTGGCCGTGCGCCATCGGGATGACATCGCCCCGGTCGGCCGTACGAACCGTGAGTCGGGAAACGCCGGAAGACGGCATCACGAAGGAGAAGGGCGACAGTGGCATGACGGCCGGACGCGGTCCAACGGTCACATCGAACCGCAGGTCGCCCCAGACGCCGCTCCCCGGCACGGGAATCGACGTCGGCGCGGGTGGTTCGGCGCTCTCCGATACCGACAGCACCAGCCACGGACCCGACCGGCGGGCAATGACCGACCCGACCCCCGCCGACCCGACCCCGCCATCGGCCACCGCCACCACCGCCACCACCACCTCGGCCGACGGCGGATACGGCGGTTCGAGTTCGATGAACGCCGCTCGAACAACCCGGGCTGCGACCGGGCGGGGCACCGCCAGCAGCGATCCGACCGCCAGGCGGATCTCCCCCGGTCGACGTTGCAACGGGACCGACCTGGCGGCGTCCTCGAGGACGGCGATGTCGTCACCGACCAACGCCGCCATTCGGGCGAGCGACTCGGCCGGCGAGGCCCCGAACGTCGCCGTCATAGCCGGCACCAGCTCGGCGCGGACGCGGTTTCGTAGGTGGTGGGCTTCGAGGTTGTCGGGATCATCCCGCCAGGGGAGGTCGGCGACGGCGGCCAGCTCGCGGGTGTGACTTCGAGACAGTGCGAGCATCGGCCGGAGGTAGGGATGTCGCACGGCCGGGATGCCCACCAGTCCGTCCACGCCGGTACCGCGAACCAGCCGCATCAGCAGGGTCTCGACCTGGTCGTCGCGAGTGTGACCGGTGACGACCCACTCCCCCGGCCCGGCCGCCGCCTCCAAGGCTCCCAGCCGCACCCGGCGAGCCTGGAGCTCCATCGACGCCCCTGCTGGTACCTCGACGTGAACGGTCTGCAATTCGATGCCGAGGCGATCAGCCACTGCGACCGAGGCGGCCGCCAGCATGTCGGAGTGGGCCAGACCGTGATGGACGTGCACCGCCTTGGTCGGCCGGCCCGAGGCCCGGGCCACCCAGGCGGCCGCCGCCGAATCGGCCCCACCCGACAAGGCGACCACCAGGGCACCGGGCGGAGCCGCCGTCATCGTCGCCAGCGCGGGCTCGGCCAACTGCCTCAGCCGACGCGTCTCAGCCACAGTTTCGGATCCTCGACCTCGGCGAGGTCCGGCAGGGCCTCAGGTCCCGCCCAGGCGGCGTCGAGGGCATGCCAGCCGGCATCACGCTCTACCGCCATCACGAATCGCTCGCCCATCTCGTATTGACGCATCTTCATCTCGAGACCCGTCAGCCGGAAGAACAGCGCCGTCTTCTGGTCCGCCCTCCGGGCCTTGAGCAGGGCGGACATTCGTCGCTGTCCCGGCAGGAGTCGCTCGCCCAACCGATCCATCACGACGTGGCCGTGGCCCTCCAGCAGGCTCATGAGCGCCTGCACCCGGTCGAGCGCCTGTCGCTGGCCCGTGGTGGCGAACAGTCCGAGTAATCCCCGGTCATCGATCATCGAACGACCCTCACGGCGCGCCGACCGCAGCTCTCCGACCAGGCGGGACAGGCGACGTTCGTCGGGGACCGAGGACTCGACCAGCTCCTTGACCAGACCCAGAAAATAGGCCCGCATCCACGGGACGCCCACGAACTGGGCGCGGTGCGCGGCCTCGTGGAGGGCGATCCACATGCGGAACTCGGACGGACGGAACTGCTGGGCGCGTTCCATCTGCAGGACGTTGGCGCCGACGAATGCGATCGAGTCGCCTTCACCGCCGCTCGGCACCACCAGTTCGTACTGGCCGAGCACCCGGCGGGCAAGGAACCCGAGCATGGCACCGGTCTCGGCCGCCATCAGGGTGCGGGCCACGTCACGAGCGGTGTCGTCGTCGAACACGCCGATCCGATCGGCCAATCGACGCTCAGCAGGTTCGATCAGCTCGGAGAACGAACCCAGGTTGCGCTCGACCCATTCACGTCGGTCGACGATGACCACATCGGGACGACCAGGCACCACCAGCCCGGTCTCGGAAGCGACCATGTCGTTGGCGGATGCCACGATCGGCGGCATCTCCGAAGCGAGATGGTCGGAGTGATAGGAATCGGCCAGCCCGTAGGTGCGGGCGACGACACCCGCCACCCGGCCGGCGAACGGCCAGGGGCTGTCGTCGGTCACTCGACCGTCTTGTAGCGGGTCCGGACCACCTTGAGGAAGTACTGCACCACCGTACCGAACGTGAGCAGACCGGCGATCACGATCGAGGCGGGGATGAGGTAGCGGATGGTCCACGGTTGCAGGACCTCGGGCTGGACTTCGTCCACTACCTCTACAGCGGGCGGCTTGGGCGCCGGACCGGACTCGCCGGCGACCGTGGTCTCGGTGGTCGGCGCCTCCTCGGTGGTCTCCTCGACCGTCAGACCCGGAAGGGCCAGGACGAAGAGCAATCCGACGAGAAGGGCGAGTGACATGAGACGAGTTCTGCGCATGGGAGAAAACAGAGTAGCCGCTCACCTGGGCGTGATGGTCGTGCTGCCGACCGACCCGCAGGTTCCGTCCGCCGACTGCGGAGGCGACGGCTCAGCCTTCGATCGACTGGGACCGGATGACGATCTGGAGCCGCTGGATCACCTCGACCGGCACATCCTCACGCAACCTCGTGCGGACCGCGATCTTGAGACGCTCCTCGAACGTGAAGACATCACCACAGGGCGGGCACTCCACCAGATGGGTACGGATCCGCTCGGCGATGGCGTCGTCGTCGAGCTCGCCGTCGAGGTACGTGTAGAGATGAGCGAGTGCTTCGTCGCAGTGATCAGACATCCGTGACCTCGTCGGGGAGCAGTCCTCGGTTACGTGCGAATTCCCACAACGCCTTCTGGAGCGCCTTTCTTCCCCGATGCAACCGGGACATGACCGTTCCGATCGGAATATCCAGGATCTCGGCGATCTCCTTGTACGAGAACCCCTCCAAGTCGGCCAACAGCACCGGCATCCGGAAGGTCTCGGGAAGATCCTCCACCGCCCGCTTGATGTCGGCCTCGACCAATCCCTCCAGCACCAGATCCTCGACGCTGCGGGCCGCATCGGCCGAATGTTCGGACCCGATCCTACGGTACAGGTACAGGTCTTCGACCTCGCCCAGATCGGTTTCGTGCGGACGACGAGCATCGCGGCGGTACTTGTTGATGTAGGTGTTCGTGAGGATCCGGTAGAGCCACGCCTTCAGATTCGTGCCCTCCTCGAAGGTGCCGTACGCCCGGTACGCCTTCAGGAACGTCTCCTGTACGAGATCCTCGGCGTCGGCCGCATTCCGGGCCATACGCATGGCCGCAGTGAACAACTGCGGTGCGAACTCCATGGCGTCGCGTTCGAAGTCGGCCTGATCTGCCACGGGTGGGACGCTAGCAAGCGCGCCGCACAGACCGTATCCCGGTTCACCCCCGGGCTGGAGCCGCTACCCTGTCGCCACCGTCGCCGGGGTAGCTCAGGGGTAGAGCAACGCACTCGTAATGCGTAGGTCGGGGGTTCAAATCCCCCCCTCGGCTCGACAACACACAAGGGGGGACGACCCCCCTGCAACCCCCCGCCGGTCATGCCCAGGGGGGACGACCCCAACACACAAGGGGGGACGACCCCCCTGCAACCCCCCGCCGGTCATGCCCAGGGGGGACGACCCCCCTTCGACCCCCCGCCGGTACTGGCCACGACCTCTCGCGTGTTTGGCCGGGGGTGTGATAGTGCTCGCGTTGGCTGTTGCCACGTTTCTAGGCGTTCTGCCTTCTGCGTTCTGCGTTCTGCGTTTGATGCCCAGGGGGCAGTTGCGTGTTGCGTGTTGCGTGTTGCGTCGGACCCTTCAAGCCAGCAGCCAGCAGCCAGCAGCCAGCAGCCAGTAGCTCTTCTTCAGCCTTCGATCGCGATGTCCGCGAACAGATCCGCCAGCAGCAGCTGGGGCCGGAGGTTCATCTCGAGGTCGCCGATGGCGTCCATCACCCGTTCGGCGCGTTGCACCGCCAGGGCGGGCGAGACGCGGGTGAGGGTGGCCACGGGGATGTCACGGTTCTTCATGGGGCCACCCAACTGGACTGCGGCGGCGTCGAGATACCAGGAGGCGATCAGCTCGAGGCCGGTGACCAGCAGCGCCTGGCGGGCGCGCCGGCGTGCCTTGTCGGTCTCTTCCTTGCCGAGGTCGGCTCCCACGTTTTCGATGAGGGGGTCGACCGATGCCAGCATCTCCCCCGCCAGGTTGAATGCTTCGCCGGGACGATCGCTGGCGCGCAATGGGACCGACAGCCAGGTGGTGCGAAAGGCGGCCGTGGCAGGACTGGAGAGCAGAGCGAGGGCAAGCCCGGGTCGCCCCCCCGCCAGACGGGTGAGGGTCTCGGCCTGTCCATGGTCGAGCCCATGACCGAGCAGCGCTCCGGTGAGCGGGTCGTCGCCCACCCGCCCGAAGTGGACGGTTCGACAGCGGCTCGCCACGGTTGCCGGGAGCTGGTCCTCGGACTCGGCGATCAACACGAACACGGTGGTGGGGCTGGGCTCTTCGAGCGTTTTGAGCAGGGCATTGGCGGCCTGCTCGGTCATGGTCCCCGCCTCTTCCAACACGAACACCTTGCGGGCCGCCTCGACCGGCTTGAGCGACGCCTGCTGGATGGTCGCCCGGGCCTGATCCACCCCGAGGCTCTGGCGACCCTCCGGCTCGACCAGGATCAGGTCGGGGTGATTGCCGTTGACCACCCGCCGGCACGACCTGCACTCATCGATGGTGGGATGGGTTCCGCCCGTCGGACACAGGAGCAGGGTGGCGAAGCGGCGGGCAACGGTCGCCTTGCCGACCCCGGCAGCACCGACGAACAGATAGGCATTGGCGGCGGCGGGAGCTTCCCGTTCCAGCAGCTCGACCACGCGCTCGTGACCGATGACGTCGGAGAACACACTCATTGCGACTTCATGGTGGCAGCCAGCGCCAGCACCCGGGCCGCCACGTCGGCGATGGCACCGGAAGGATCGACCAGCGCCACCCGTCCGGGATCCGAAGCGGCCAACCGGTGGTAGGAATCGGACACCGCCGCCTGGAACTCGAGACCGGCACCACCGATGCGGTCTTCTCCGTGCTGTCGGCGGAGACCCAGTTCGGGCGCCACGTCGATGACGGCGACCAGGTCGGGGACGACCCCTCCCAGCACCGCCTCGTTCAGGGAACGGACCGCCTCGACCCCAAGACCGCGGGCCGCACCCTGGTAGGCGAGCGATGAGTAGTAGGTTCGGTCGGAGATGACCCAGGCTCCGCGGGCGAGGGCGGGAGCGATGACTTCGGCCGCCAACTGCGCCCGCTGGGCGGCAAACAGGGCGGCCTCGGCCCACGGGACCATGTCGTCGGAGTGGAGCAGCAGGCGCCGGATCTCCTCACCGAGCCCGGTGCCGCCCGGCTCCCGCACCACCACAACCTCTGAGCCCTGGGCGGAGAGGGTGGCTGCCATGGCGGCGGCCACACTCGTCTTCCCGGACCCGTCCACTCCTTCGAGCCCGATGTACAGACTCATTTGGGACGCCGATCGCCACGGAACCACCCGATGGCGCTGCTGGCGTCGTGGAGCGTCCGGTAGGCGTCGTCGTCGATCGGTCCGCCCCGGAGTTGGGACCGCACCGACCACATCGTTCCACCGCCCGAGGCGAAAATGAACGCACCGCTCAGGACGATCACCAGACGGACGCCGCTGCCCAGGAACCCGGGAAGCACTCCCTGCAACGCAGCGGCGCCCACGCCCGCCAGACCAAACGAGATGAGGAGCGCCAGTCGAGCCGAGGCGAACAGCGCCGCGAATGTCCGACCCCTGATGTCATCGGTCACAACCGAGTGCAACTCCGTGAACCCGGTCACGTAGGCGACGCCGGTACCGAAACCCGCCACCAGGACCCACCCGGCCGCACCCCACACGGTCGATGTCAGACCGGTGAACACGATCGACAGGCCCGTCGCGAGCAGGGCAACGGCGAACACGGGTTCGCGTCGCTGGATGCTCTTTCCCCAGAACGTCATCGCACCCATCCCCAGACCGGCACCGATGCCGAGAGCCGTCACCACGATTCCGTAACCCGAGTTCGATCCCTGCAGCACCTGCTCGGAGAAGGGCTGGCCGAGCACGAAGAGCGCACCGCCACCGAACAACCCGGCTGCCATTCCCGAAACCAGTCGCCGGACCGTCGGATAGGAGCCCACGAATCGGAACCCGTCGAGCATGTCCCGGATCGGCGCTCGCATGTCCATCCGCCCTCTGGCCGCGCGCTCCCTGGCGATCTCGAGCTTGGGTATCTGGGTCGTGAGAACCACGAAGCCCGTGACCACGAACGTGATGGCGTCGAACACGAAGGCCGCCGCCACACCGGGGTTGTCGACGGCATCGGGGAGGAACCGTTCCCCGTAGGCGGCAAGCAGGGCGAACAACGCCGACCCCAGCGGGGCGGTGCCGTAGCTGGCGATCAGGTTGAGACCGTTGGCCGCCATCAGATGGCGTTCCGGGATCAACTGGGGCATCACCGACTCACGCGCCGGCTGGCGGATCAGCGACAGCGTCTCGATGAAGAAGGTGAGGATGAACAGTTCCCGGTACGAATCCACGAACACGAGCAGGACCACGAGGATGGCGCGCCCGAAATCCGAGACGATCATCGTCTTCTTGCGGTCCCACCGGTCGGCCAACACGCCGCCGATCACGCCGATCAGGAGTCCCGGAAGGATCCGGGCCACCAACGCCACCAGGATGCCCAGGGTTGCGGCCGCGCCACCGCCGGAGATACGCGCCGCCAACGAGAACGTGGCGAACAACGTCGCCCAATCCCCCAGGCTCGAGATGAGTTGTGACCACCAGAGGCGGGCGAAAGGCCCCCTCCGGACGAGGTCACGACCGGTGATGCGTTCGATCGACACGTCCACCTGGCAAATCTACCCTCGGCCGACGTCATACGAGGTGCGGTCGTACTCGGGAACCGGTCCCCGAGCGCCTCGTTCGGACGGTCTCCGCAATCATGCACCTTGACACCACTCCCACAGGTGGCGTAGCTTGCCGGTCCGTGCCCGGACCGCTCGTCATCGTCGAATCACCCACCAAGGCCAAATCGATCGGCCAGTTTCTGCGCGCCCTCGACCCCAACATCAAGGTCGAGGCGTCGATGGGTCACGTCCGGGATCTGCCCGGGAGCTCCAAGGAGTTGCCCGAGAAATACAAGAAGGAACCCTGGGCGTATCTGGCGGTCGACGTCGAGCACGGTTTCCAGCCCGTGTACATCCCGTCCACCCGCAGCAAGGCGCAGATCAAGAAGCTGAAGGAGTTGCTCGCCGATTCCGACGAGCTGTACCTGGCGACGGACGAGGACCGCGAAGGAGAGGCCATCGCCTGGCATCTCGCCGAGGTCCTCAAGCCGAAGGTTCCGGTGAAGCGGATGGTGTTCCACGAGATCACCGACGCCGCGATCCAGGACGCCTTCGCCCATCCCCGTGACGTCGACGACCGTCTGGTCGACGCCCAGGAGACCCGCCGCATCCTCGACCGACTGGTCGGATACGACGTCTCGCGGGTGTTGTGGATGAAGGTGGCCCCCCGACTCTCCGCCGGCCGGGTGCAATCGGTGGCGGTGAGGATCGTGGTCGAACGCGAGCGGGAACGGATGGCGTTCCGTTCCGCCTCGTACTGGGACATCGAAGGCACCTTCTCGACGACGGGATCCGATCGCGACCAGTTCACCGGTTCGCTGGTGGCGGTCGACGGTGCCAGGGTCGCCTCCGGACGCGACTACTCATCGCTCGGCGTGCTGGAAACGGCTGGTGCCACGGCGCTCGATCAGTCCGCCGCCGAAGGTCTGGTGGCTGCCCTCGACGGTGCCGACTTCTCGGTCAGATCCACCGAGACCAAGCCGTACACCCGCAAGCCCTACGCCCCGTTCCGTACCTCCACCCTCCAACAAGAGGCGGGACGAAAGCTGCGGTTCTCGTCCGCCCGCACCATGCAGGTCGCCCAGCGTCTCTACGAGAACGGCTACATCACCTACATGCGAACCGACTCGACGGCGTTGTCCGAATCGGCAGTCGTCACCGCCCGGGACGAGATCCGCAAGCTCTACGGCGACGACTATGTCCCCGCCACGCCGCGGACCTACGCCGGCAAGGCCAAGAACGCCCAAGAGGCGCACGAGGCAATCCGACCAGCCGGTGAGACGTGGCGGACACCCGCCCAGGTCGAGAAAGAACTCGGGTCCGAATCGGCCGACGCCGCCCGCCTCTACGACCTGATCTGGAAGCGCACGCTGTCGTCACAGATGCCCGACGCCCGCGGCGAGTCCGTTTCGGTCCGTTTCGGTGCCACCGCTTCCGACGGCCGGGACGCCGAATTCGCCACGTCGGGTCGGGTCCTACACTTCCCCGGATTCCTCAAGGTCTACGTCGAGTCCACCGACGATCCGGAAGACGACACCGACGACTCCGAGCGCCGACTTCCGGCACTCTCCGAAGGTGACGACCTCGCCGCCGACCGTCTGGTTGCCACCGGGCATGAGACCAAACCCCCCAGGCGATACACCGAGGCATCGCTCGTCCAGCGGCTCGAAGAGCTGGGCGTCGGTCGACCCTCCACCTACGCCTCGATCATCGGTGTGATCCTCGACCGTCACTACGTGTGGAAGAAGGGTGGCGCGCTCATCCCCTCCTTCGTGGCGTTCTCGGTGGTGACACTGCTCGAGCAGCACTTCCCCGACCTGGTCGACTACGCCTTCACCGCCCGGATGGAGGACGACCTCGACCGGATCGCCTCCGGTGAGGAGGAACGCACGCCGTGGCTCACCCGCTTCTACCTGGGCGAAGCCGGTCTCAAGCAGACCATCGAACGCAACCTCGGCGAGATCGACGCCCGGGCCATCAACTCCATCCCCATCGGCACCGACGACCAAGGGCGCGACATCGTCGTCCGAGTGGGCAAGTTCGGGCCGTACCTGGAGCGTGGCGAGGACAAGGGTTCCATCCCCGACGACCTCCCCCCGGACGAGTTGTCGGTGGAACGCGCCACCGAGCTGATCGACGACCAGTCCAAAGGCGACAAGATCCTCGGCACCGACCCGGACACCGGTTTGGTCATCCTCGCCCGCGTCGGCCGGTTCGGTCCCTACGTCCAGCTCGGAGAGCAGGTCGAGGGTTCCAAGGAGAAGCCCCGTCGCGCCAGCCTCCTCAAGGGCATGGTCATCGACCAGCTCGGCATCGACGACGCCCTCAGACTGCTGTCGCTCCCCCGCGTCGTCGGCCACGACGAAAACGGCGTCGAGATCCAGGCCCTCAACGGCAAGTACGGCCCCTACATCAAACGCAGCGACGACTCCCGCAGCCTCGAGAGCGAAGACCAGCTCTTCACCGTGACCGAGGCCGAAGCCCTCGCCCTCCTCGCCCAGCCACCCCGCCGCCGCGGCCAGGCCAAAACCGCCGGACCCCTGCGCGATCTGGGCGAAGACCCCGTGTCCAAGAAGCCCGTCACCGTGCGCTCCGGACGCTTCGGCCCCTACGTCACCGACGGCGACGTCAACGCCTCCCTCCGCAAGGGCGACGAGCCCGAAACCATCACCATCGAACGCGCCGCCGAACTCCTCGCCGACCGCCGCGAACGCCTCGGGAAGTAGCTGATCACCACTCGACAGGTCGACAGGTCAACAGGTCGACGAGTCAACGGGCCGCGGTCGGTATTCCGGTCTGGTTGATCTGTTGACGCGTCCGGTTCACCTCGCAGACCAGAGCACCCCTGCCCGCGTCCGTACCGCGGGGCATGCCCCAGTCCATTCAGGTCACCGCCGGACTGGTTGACCTGTTCACTTGTTGACCTGTTGTCGACGGACTACCTCCGATCCTCGCACGCCGTGTAGGTGCGGAGTGTCATGCCGGGAACCACCCTCAAGTTGGCTGGACGGGACCGCCGATGCTGCGAAGAGAAGTGCCGTGTCGGTGAGTGTGAACGGGGTGACGATGTCCCTGGCGACGAGGTCGAAATCGCGTGTGTTGGGTGCGTGGGTCGCCGTCGGATTGATGATCGCTGCGGTTCCCGTCGGTGCGACACCGACGGGAACCGACATGAGGGTGATCGTCCAGGCGGAGGCGGGGCGGGTCGCCGAGGTGCGGGACCGGTTGGAGGCGCTCGGTGGCAGCGTCGTGACCGATCTCCCGATCATCGATGGTTTCTCGGCGGAGATCGGCACCGGGGTGATGGAGCTGCTGGAGACCGCCGATGGGGTTCGCCACGTCACCCCGGATACCCGGATCACATTGGCGAGCGCCGCCGGGTCTGGTTCGGGGGTGCCGATGGCGGTGCTCACCGGCAGTGTGCTCGACGTGGACTCGCTGTGGCGCCGTGGCATCACCGGTGAGGGTGTGGGCGTGGCCCTCATCGACTCGGGCGTGACTCCGGTCGGCGGGCTCGACGCCGACGACAAGATTCTCAACGGCCCGGACCTGTCGTTCGATGGCGGGCTCGACAATCTGCGTCACTTGGACATGTACGGCCACGGCACTCATCTCGCCGGCATCATCGCCGGGGTCGATGCGGCGCTGCCGGACCGCCCCAACGACCGCTGGCTGGGAGCCAACTTCGCCGGGGTCGCTCCGGGAGCCCACATCGTGAACGTGAAGGTCGCCGACGCCACCGGTACCGCCGACGTGTCGCAGGTGATCGCCGGCATCCAGTGGGTCATAGAACACAAGGACGATGGTCCGGCGGACATCCGGGTGCTGACGCTTGCGTTCGGTACCGACAGCGTCCAGGACTACCGCATCGATCCTCTGGCGCACGCCGCCGAGTCCGCCTGGCATGCAGGGATCGTGGTGGTGGTGGCAGCCGGCAACGACAGTCAGACATCACCACTGCGGGATCCGGCCAACGACCCGTTCGTGATCTCGGTGGGTGCCACAGATCCGAGGGGTACCTTCCGCCTGTCCGACGACCGGGTCCAGACGTTCTCGAACTGCGGGTCCGCCGACCGTCCGGTCGACATCCTCGCTCCGGGTCGGTCGGTGTCGAGCCTGCGGGTTCCGGGGTCGTTCATCGACGACCAGTTCCCCGACGCCGCCGATGGCGATCGGTTCTTCCGGGGCACCGGCACGTCGCAGGCCGCCGCCGTGGTGACGGGCGCCGTCGCACTCATGCTCGACAACCGCCCCGCCATGACCCCCGACCAGGTCAAGGCTGCCTTACTGCGCACCGCCGGGGATGTCCGTTCAGCCCGCGGCAACTGCGCCGACGCCGGGGCTCTCGACATCCGGCGGGCGCTTGCGGTCCACCCTCGAGCGACTTCCCAGCAGTGGGACCGTTCGGACGGGTCCGGATCGATCGAGGCGTCGCGCGGCTCCTATCACGTGTACCGGGATGGAGAGCCGTTGACCGGGGAGGTCGACGTGACGGGGGGCACCTGGTCCGGAGGCACCTGGTCCGGGGGCACCTGGTCCGGGGGCACCTGGTCCGGGGGCACCTGGTCCGGAGGTACCTGGAGTGGGGGTACCTGGAGTGGGGGTACCTGGAGCGGGGGTACCTGGAGCGGAGGCACCTGGAGCGGAGGCACCTGGAGCGGAGGCACCTGGAGCGGAGGCACCTGGAGCGGAGGCACCTGGAGCGGAGGCACCTGGAGCGGAGGCACCTGGTCGGTCTCCGGCTGGCACTGACACGTGGCCGGCCCGCCCCGCCTCTCCGGCTTCAACAGAGTCTGGCTGCTCACCGCGCTCGTCATACCGAGCGCGGTGTTCAGCGCTCTGGCCCTGTGGGACATCGGGGTACCGGCGCCGCCGGTCGAGCTCCACTGGCTTCTCTTCGCATGCCTCTTCTATCTGGCCGAGATCACCGTCGTCCACATCAAGTTCCGTCGGGACGCCCACTCGTTCTCGATGAGCGAGATGCCCCTGGTGCTTGCGGTCTTCTTCCTGCCGCCACCCCTCATCCTCGCCGCCCAACTGGTCGGCAGCGCCCTCGCCCTCGGGCTCACCCGTCGGCAACGCCCGGTCAAGCTCGTCTTCAACCTGGCCCAACTCAGCCTGCAGACGTCGGTGATGATCGGAGTGTTCTGGACGATCGTCGGTTCCTCCGATCCGCTCGGGCCGAGGGGCTGGTTGGCGGTGGCGGCCGGGATCGCCGCAACCCTCGTCACGTCGAACGTGCTCATCTCGGCGGCCATCCACATGTCCGGTGGTTCGTTGAGCGAGACCGAACGACGAACCATGTACGCCCTCACGGTCGGTGCCGGGTTCATGAACGCCGCCCTGGGCTTGGTTGCCGCCACCGTGCTGTGGGCACGCCCGCAGGCGGCCTGGATCGCGGCGGTGCCATCGGCGGTGTTGTTCTTCGCCTATCGGGCCTATCTCTCCCAGCGACTCGAGCGGGAACGACTCCAGTCGCTGTACGAGGTGAGCGGAGAGCTCCATCGGCTTCCCAAGATCGAGGATGCGCTGGCGGCGGCGGTCGATCGGGCCAGGGCGATGTTCGACGCCGAGCGAGCCCGCATCGTTCTGCATCCCGACGGCGTGGACGCACCCGGGTTCCTCACCATCTCCCGGGTGGACCACGACACCGAGGTGATGGTCCCGGCACCCGTCGCCGACGACGAGATCCGGTCGGTCGACGACAACGGTGAAGGACACCTGGTTCGACGGGGTGGCAGGGTGGTCGGCATGATCGTCCCGATCTCCTCGCCGGGAAGCGGCACCCTGGAGGTGATGAGCCCGCTCAGCGACATCGGCAACTTCGGCGAACGCGACCTGCGACTGTTGGCCACCCTCGCCGGACACGTCGGGGTGTCGCTCGAGAACGGTCGACTCGAGGAGTCACTCGCCAAACTCACCGAACTCAAGGACCAGCTCCGCCATCAGGCCCACCACGACGCCCTCACCGAGCTGGCCAATCGGAGCCTGCTGCTCGAACGGCTGGTGTCCGTCACGTCCTCCTCGGTCACACCGGCATCGGTTCTCTTCCTCGACCTCGACGACTTCAAAGCGGTCAACGACGGACACGGTCACGAAACCGGCGACCGGCTGCTCGTCCACGTGGCTCGCCGGCTGGAGTCGTGCTGTCGCCCCGGCGACACGGTGGCCCGACTGGGTGGCGACGAGTTCGCACTGCTGCTCGTGGACATGACATCGCCTGACGACGCAGTGACGGTCGCCAAACGGATCATCGCCACCCTGGCCCGTCCCTTCGATCTCGACGGAGTGTCGATCGAAACGCACGCCAGCATCGGCGTGGCCATGATCGAGCCCGGCTCCCAGCCTGATGACGTACTCAAGGAGGCCGATGAGGCCATGTATGTCGCCAAGGGCGAGGGCAAGGGCACCTACCGGGTCCACAGCCCCGGTCTGCGTTCCACCCACAGCCGCGAGCTGGGAGCGGTCACCGAGTTGAGAACCGCGATACGGGCGGGTCAGCTCGAGCTGCACCACCAGCCCATCCTCGAGCTCTCCAGTGGACGCATCGTGGGTGTGGAGGCATTGGTCCGATGGCGGCATCCCGCACGAGGCCTGATCGGGCCCCACGACTTCGTGCCACTGGCCGAACGCCGCCAGGTCATCGCCGAGATCGGCGACTGGGTACTCCGCAACGCCGCCGACACCCTCCAGCGATTGCACCGGGCATTCCCCCACGCCACGCCCACGATGTCGATCAACCTGTCGGCCACCGAGCTGACCCGTACCGGGCTGGTGCGCACGGTGCTCGACGTGCTGGCGGCACGGCAACTGGACCCGTCACTCCTCCAGATCGAGATCACCGAAGGCGCCATCATGTCCGGAGGAACAGAAGTCCTCGACGAACTCCGCAGACACGGCGTGAGAGTTGCGATCGACGACTTCGGAACCGGCTACTCCTCACTCGCCTATCTCGATCGGCTCCCCGTCGACACCATCAAACTCGACCGATCCTTCGTCGAGCGGGTCGCCGACCCCCGCGTCCACCGGCTGGTCGAATTGATGCTGGGCATCAGCAGCACGATGGGATTCGCCACCGTCGCCGAAGGCATCGAAACCGGCGAGCAGCTCCTCGCCCTCGAACGGCTCGGCTGCACCCTCGGCCAGGGATACCACCTCGCCATGCCGCTCCCCGAACCCGAGCTCATCGAACTGCTCGCCGCCGAACGAACACCGGCGAGGTTGCGGTTGGCGTAGCGAGCGACGCGCGAGCATCACGTTCTGCACAATGAGGCCGCGCGGATAGGGAACAACTTTGTCCCCCACGCAATGGGGGACAAAGCTATTCACGCCGCTTTGCTGGCAGCTCGCTATCGGGCTTGGCCTGAGTCCTCGTCCACGATCAGCGATGTCACATCGACGGCTTCGAAGGCGGATCCGGGGATTTCCTCGAGCTCGCGGAGCACGTCGTTGTCCCAGCGCTCGTCGGGGGCGCCGGAGACGTACCAGTCGGAGCCGTTGTCTGCGACGATGAGGCCGAAGCGTTTGAAGGCGGTCAGGATCACCTGGATCTCAGGGGAGAATCCGGAGGTGTCGTAGTCGGCGCGCATCCGGAAGCGCTGGCCCATGGGCGGGAGGGACGTGTCGGTGTTCGACGATGCGAGATGGCGGGCCGGCCACACGTAGGCTCGCTGGGTTTCGGAGACGGTGAAGCGGATGGCGTGAGTGATTTCGCCGGCGGCGACCTCGTCGTAGCGAACCAGGCCCGGGTAGATGGGTAGTCCGGCGGCATCGGCCGAGGTCCATCCGTCGGGGCGGAGCTGGTTCGAGGTCAGGTCGTAGCGAGCGGCCGAGTCGGCGGTCCATGAGCCGTTGTCCTGCGGGAACGCCCGGTACAGCTCGTGGAGCATGCAGTCGTCGCCGTCCAGCACCAGCACGTGACGGTCGCCGTCACCATCGGGTCCTCCTTCGATCGGGGCGTCGGAAGGCACCGGATAGGGGCCGGGGTCACTCTCGTCACCGTAGGCGGTGAACACGATCGGCACGTCGGGCTGATCGTCCCCCACCACGACGAACGGGATCCCGATCGGGCTGTTGGATCCGGGCGGCCACACCCCCGAACCGAAATCGGGGTGCATGGTGGTTTCTGCTCCGATCGAGGCGATGTAGCCGGCGGAACGGGGGTGGATGGGCAGATCGTCGACGGGAGTGTTCCAGATGTTGTCGGCGGGGAGGATGGGACACCGTTCGGGCGGGACGACGGCTGCCAGCCCCTCCGCCCGGCCCAGGAAGGAGGCCATCTGATCGCGTCTCACCGGGTCGTCGCCGCAGAAGGCGTCGTTGTCGGGTGGGTTGCAGCCGAGCGTCACCCCTGCCTGAGCGAGGATCTCGATGTCGTTCTCGAACACCGACCCGTCGTCATCACCGAAGGGGTTGCCATCGGTGGATCCGGTGTAGCCATAGGCCCTCACCAGGAAGGCGGCCATCTGGCCGCGGGTCACCACGTCGTCGGGGCAGAACCGACCCGGCGCACATCCCTGGGTGATGCCGCTGGCGGCGAGTCGCTGGATGTCGTTTTCGAACACCGAGCCGTTGTCGTCACTGAATGTGTCTCCACCCGCCGGTGCCACACCCAGCGCCCGCACGAGGAACGCCGCCATCTGCCCGCGCGTGACGGTGTTGTCGGGGCAGTATCGGTCGTTGGCCGGTGGGTTGCAGCCCCGGGTGATCCCTGCGGCGGCCACCGCTTCGATCATGCCCTCGTGGACGTTGCCGTCGTCGTCGCGGAACGTGCCGCCCGGTGCGGTGGCATCAGCCACCGCCGGAAGCGTCGAGGCCATCAAGAGCAGGGCCATGACGGCCGCAAACGTGACGCTCCCCCTGAACATGGCTCGACTCTATCGAAGGATCACAGTCTTCGGACGAGCGCGGCCACCCGATCGATGATGCGGGCGTACAGCTGGAGGGTGGCGGCGGGGTCATCGATCACTTCGAAGTGCCGGTCGACGTGCGGGAGCTGCAGGATCTCGAATTGTCGGAGCCGCGCCGCCGCCGCACGGTCCCACCCAGGGTCGAGGAGACTCCCGATCACCAGGCCCGGACCCGACGAAGCGGCCAGCGCCTCCGCCGTGACGTCGTCGCCGAAGTCGGGTGAGAGCCACACGCCCGGTGTGGTCGGGACCGCCGCTGCAAGACGACAGGCCTCACCGAAGGCGACCACCAGGCTGGCTTCGCCAGGTGGAACCCCGATCGCCGCTGCCACGACCTCACGACCGGCCGCCTCGAGCTGGCGTCCGATGAAGTGGAACAACGGCGAGGCGCTCCCCGGATACATGACACAACGCGAATCCACCGATGTCCTCCCGATCGACCGGCGCCAGCACGCTACTCGGGGTTGACGACTCCCGCCGCCCCTCCCAAGATGGCCGTTCGAAACAGGATCGCCGTCACCGGTGGACACGGGAGGGGGAACCATGAAATCAGGCCGCACACCGAACACGGCAACCGGGGTCAGAGCGGTCCTCTCCGCTGCGCTGACCGTCCTGATGGTCGCTCAGGCTGCGGCCGCTCCTGCGGCGGTAGCCCTCGATTCCGGACCGGCCACGGGGGCGAACGTATGGTCCGGCGAAACCCTGGCCGACCCCTCGATCGACTCGTTCGACCGTGCGTCGGTCCGGGCGGCATACAACAGGGACTACGCCCCTCTGATCGACGAGCTGACCTTCACGACCTCCCCCTGGACCGGGTCGGTGGCAGGGTGCGATGCGGGAACCATCCCGGCCTCGGTGGGTGATGACCTGATGGGGGCGGTCAACTTCTACCGGGCACTCGCCGACCTCGGACCCGTCACGCGTGACAGCGCCCTCGACGCCGACGCTCAGGCCGCAGCCCTCATCATGGACGCCAACGGCGCCCTTTCGCATCAGCCGCCCGCCTCCTGGGACTGCTGGACGCAGAGCGGCTACGACGGGGCCGACAACTCGAACCTGTACCTGTTCGGCGGGTCCCAACCCGACTTCCTGATCGAGGCGTCGAAAGGCTTCATGGATGATCCCGGCGCCGGCAACACCGCGGTCGGCCACCGCCGCTGGATCCTGTCACCCTCCTCCCGACCGTTCGGCTTCGGGGCCACGTCCCGGGCCTACGCGATGTGGGTGACCGGCGACTATCCCGCCGACGGACACGCCGGAGCCCCCGAGTACATCTCGTGGCCGACCGCCGGGTTCTTCCCCATCGAGCTCTCCACCAGCCGTTGGTCGCTTTCGCACAGCCGATTCCTCCTGGCCGACCTGACCGGCACGGACGTCTCGATGAGCTTCGAGGACAGCACCGTCCAGATCACCCAATACAACGGTTCGGTCAATCACGGATTCCTACCGACCGTCTCCTGGGATGTCACCGACCCTCGCTTCGACGACTGGCTGGAAGGGGGACGCGACCTCACCTTCGAGATCGACGTGACCGGGATCGACATCGACGGCTCGACCGTCTCACATTCCTACACCGTCACGATGGTCGGCCCCTGGGAGGGTGAACCGACTGACGGAACGTTCTCCGACGACGACGACTCGCCGTTTCAGACCGACATCGAAGCCATCGCCGCCGCCGAGATCACGCTCGGATGCAACCCGCCCCACAACACCAGGTTCTGCCCGAACGAGACCGTGACCCGCGGCCAGATGGCCGCCTTCCTGCGGCGAGCGCTCGAGGACAGCATCCAGCCCGACACACCGGTCACCTTCGACGACGACAACAGCTCGGTGTTCGAAACCGACATCGAATGGCTCGCAGCCACCGGCATCACCCTCGGTTGCGGACCCGACCGGTTCTGCCCCGACGACACCGTCACACGCGGCCAGATGGCCGCCTTCCTGCGGCGAGCGCTCGAGGACAGCATCCAGCCCGACACACCGGTCACCTTCGACGACGACAACAGCTCGGTGTTCGAAACCGACATCGAATGGCTCGCAGCCACCGGCATCACCCTCGGTTGCGGACCCGACCGGTTCTGCCCCGACGACACCGTCACCCGCGGCCAGATGGCCGCCTTCCTCAATCGAGCGGGGTTGGCTGCTGGCTCCTAGCTTCTAGCTCCTAGCTTCAGAGCTACGAGCTCCCGGGGAAAGCGGGGCAGGCAAGGTACCGTCCAACTCTTGCAGCCAGCAGCCAGCAGCCAGCGGCTACAGAACCCTCGCCGCCATCTCCGCCAATGGGCTGCGGATCGACTTCTCGAGGATGACGTGGCCGAACAACGGGTTGTCCCGGAACTTCTCGATGAGAGCGGCCATCCCTCCGTACGGTGAGATGTAGGGGTTGTCGACCTGTGACAGGTCGCCGCAGAAGACCACTTTCGAGTCCTTCGCCATCCGGGTGAGGATCACCTTGAGAGTGGGCAGCTCCAGGTTCTGGGCCTCGTCGACGATGACGAACTCTCCGGTTATCGATCGACCCCGCAGGTAGGTGACGGCGGCCATCTCCAGTTCGCCGCGGTCGGTCAGCTCGGTGATGGCAGCCTTGGCGCCCTCGACTCCGCTGTCGTGGAAGAGGGCGTGGAGGTTGTCGTGGACCGCTGCCATCCAGGGGGCCAGCTTCTCGTCGAGGTCGCCGGGCAGATACCCGACCTCCTGACGGCCGACCGCCACCAGCGGTCGGTACACCGACACCTTGCGGTACCGTCCCTGTTCGAGGACCTGCTCGAGCCCGGCGGCCAGGGCGAGGAACGTCTTGCCCGATCCGGCCGTACCCATGAGCGACACCGCCGGGATGTCGGGGTCGAGCAGGTGGTGCATGGCGACATTCTGACGCATGTTCTTCGGTTCGACACCGAAGGCCCGGGGGGTACCCGATACCCGTTCGACGGTGACCTCGGGGTGGGACTCGATGACCCGGGCCATTCCCGAGCGGGACGGACCCGACTTCAGCACGACGAACTCGTTGACCTCGGCGGTCACACCCTCCAGGGTGATCTTGCCCTGGTCGAAGAGCCGGTCGATCACATCGCCGCCGGTCTCGACCTCGACAACACCGGTCCGCAGCTCGCTGGCCTGGACCGTGTCGGCTCGGTAGTCCTCGACCTCCACCCCCAACTGGGCGCCCTTGATCCGCAGCGAGGCGTCCTTGGTGACGAGCACGGGATCTTCTCCGGCGTCGGCGAGGTTGAGACAGGAGGCCAGGATGCGATGGTCGGGGCTGGCGGGATCGAGCACTTTCGGGAGGCGTTCCGACACGATGCCGTTCAGCTCGATTCGCAACGTTCCTCCGCCCGGGAGCGCCACCGGCTCGCGGAGTCCGCCGGACCGGGAGGCGCCGAACTCCTCCAGCGAGCGGATGGCCAACCGGGCGTTGGTGCCCACCTCGTCCATCCGGGTCTTCTTGCGATCGAGCTCCTCGATCACGACCAGCGGGAGGACTACCTGGTGCTCGTCGAATCGCAGGGTTGCATGCGGGTCGGCGAGCAGGACACATGTGTCCAGGACGTAGGTGCGTGACACCTGTTCGACTCCTTCGTTGCCAGCCTTCCCAGTATCGCCCTGTCGGCGGAGAAACACGAGGACCTCCGATGAACGCCGGATGAACAGGCCCGGCGACCCATGCCCGGGCGGGCCGGTCGAACGACGCGGGGATGGTCAGGGCCGACCAGACTGTGGGCATGAAGACCGCTGCGGCCGTCGACCGCCTCAACGCCCACCTTCCCCTGGCCTCGCGTCAGGCGGCGCTCGACGATCACCTCCGGTCGGTTCACCGCAGCGTGCTCCACTCATTCGCCAACACCGGTGGCCCGCCGAGGCTCGACCCGGCCGACGCCCGCAGACTCGCCGCACTCGACCTGCTCGTCCTCGGTGAGGATGCGGTGGTTGTGGGCGCCTACCCGTTCACGACCGCTGCCACCGACCATCGGGTGTTCCTGCCCCGGGGATCCACCAATGCCATGTGCTCGCTGGATGCCCTGGCGATCGCCCCGGTCTTCTGGTCGAAGACGAAGATCGAGTCGCGCTGCGCCGTGACCGGCGTCCCGATCGTGATCGAACAGGACGGCGATACCGTGCTCGCCGCCGATCCTCCGGCTCCGTGGATCGGAATCAGGTGGCAGGATCCCGACGGCCACGCCGCCCTCTCGATGTGCCAAGCGATGGTGTTCTTTGCGGACGAGGCCGCCGCCAAGACATGGCAGGACGGCGATGTCGACGGCGTCGGCCTGTTCCCACTCGACGAGGCCGTCCGTTTTGCGGCAGGCTTCTTCGGCCCGCTCGTGGATTGACCGGGCCCTACGCGAACGTACCCGACCGCACGCTGCGGCCGGGCAGTTCGCCTGGTGCCGTGAAGCTCAGCTCTGGACGCCGAGGGCAGGTGGGAGAACTCCAGCCAACAGCGTGTCCCAGTCATCGATCCCACACCCGTTGGCACGGTCGATGGTGGCGTCGATCGCCTCATTGTTGATGGACCCGGTGATCACGGCGATGTCGGGACCGCCGTAGATCTCGGTGCACATCTCGTCGGCGGGAACGCCGTTGACGAGCCGCTCCAGCACCGCAGGGTCGGCCAGCCGGTCGCAGGCCGCCTGGCCCTCCACTCCCTCCACCTCGGGCGTCACCGGGAAGGCGTCACCGGTGCACCCGATCGTGTAGCTGACCGGGTCGGCGTCGGGATGGGTGATGGTGATGTCGATGGTGCCGATCGCCTGTCCGCCCCCGGGTGCGACCGTCGTCGGCGGAGTCGTCGGCGTGGTCGTGGTGGGCGGCTCGGTCGGCTCGGTGGTCGTGTCCCCACCCCCACAAGCCGTCAGTGCGATGGCCAGTGCCGAAATGAGTGCGAATCGATACTTCATCGTTGTGTCCTTTTGCGATTGGATGGCGATAGGACGTCGGGTCGCGGGGAGCGGTTCCCGCCTGGGGGGGAAGACTGCGGAGCGCTCGGCTCCTCGCTCCTCGCTCCTCGCAGCCAGCAGTCAGACGCTATTGACGCTCCAGGAGCGTCACGAACTGCGGTGACGACAACAGATTGAACCCCGAATGCACGTGCACGAAGCCGCGGCTCTCGGTCATCCTCCGCAGCTTGGCCGGCCACAGCCACTGGCAGTGGACCTGCCGCGCCTTGAGGGGGTTGCGGTGCAGGATGACTGCGGTCGGGACGGCCCAGATCCCCTGGATCGGTTCGGCCGGATAGATGAACAGCGCCCGGCCGCCCGGTTCGAGGACACGAGCCATCTCGTCGAGCGCACCTTCCAGGTCGGGGATGTGCTCGATGGCGTGCACCGACACGATCTTCTGGAACGAGGCGTCGGGGAAGTCGAGCGCCTCGCCGT
This sequence comes from uncultured bacterium, assembly GCA_963825585.1. Classification (GTDB taxonomy): domain Bacteria; phylum Actinomycetota; class Acidimicrobiia; order Spongiisociales; family ZC4RG35; genus JAOUGY01. Next base: position 80,810 of record CAWGTX010000004.1, on the reverse strand, counting down.
ACATGTGCCGCACGCGGTCGGAGACGGCCACTTCGGAGGCCCTGGGGTTGGCGTCGACGCCCACCACTTCCACGCCCCATTCGGCCAGCACCTTCGTCAGATGTCCCCGACCGCACCCCACTTCCAGCACGCTCTCACCGGGACGGGGGTCGAGGTGACGCTTCACCGTCTGCTCGTGGCGGCGGTCCCACCGGTTCACGAGGGCATACCGCTGCGAGTCGTAGGACGTGCTCATATGACCTCCAGGTGCGGGGAGAGGGCGTAGTCGGCGAGGACAGGCCCGTCGGGGCTGAGGACGACGTGGGTGACGCTGGTGTTGTCGGGAACGGCGAGGTTGTCGTTGATGTCGTTGCCCCGTTCGTGGACGGCGGCGACGAGTGCCCGGATGGCGGCCCCGTGCGAGACGACCACCGTCCGCTGGTCGGGCTCCACCGCCATGGCGCTGAGGAACGAACCCATGCGGTCGACCACCTGCCCGAAGGTCTCGCCGGTGCCGCCCCGTGGGAGGTCCTCGCCGTGGCGGTAGATCCGCACGGCGGCGTCGTCACCGGCCAGGCTGGCGTTGGTGGTGCCCTCCCATTCGCCGAAGGCCATCTCCATCACTTCCGGGGCCTCCTCGACGGGGCGCCCGAAGGCGATGGCGGTCTCGAGGGCGCGCTGGAGCGGGGAAGAGACAACCCGATCGGGCCGCGGATACCACTTGGCCAGCCGTTTCGCCTGCATGAGACCTTCCCGGTCGAGTCCCCAGCACGACTGTCCCTGGATGCGGCCTTCCTTGTTGGCGGCCGTGACTCCGTGACGGACGAAGGCGACCACGGGGATGCCGTCTTCGCGCATCCGTCCCAGGAAACCGACGTCGATTCCCAAGTGGGTGGCGTCGTTGAATCTCTTCATGCGAAGGGCGCCGGGCTCTCCCTGCAGCACCGTGAGCGAGGTGTTGGTGACGATCGGGTAGGTCCGCTTGCCCTCGACCCGTCCCAGGTAGCGACCGATGATGACGTCGATGATGCCGCCGTGGGTGGCGACCATCGCCGACGCTCCGTCGTCGAGTTTCCCGGCGAGCAGGTCGAGGGCGTTCCAGGCGCGTTGTTCGAAGTCGAAGACCGTTTCCCCGGTCTCGCCGAAGGAGATCGCCTCCCCGTTCCGAATGGCTTCGAGCAGGTCGGGATGGTGGGCGGCGACCTCTTCGAATGTCCTTCCTTCCCAAGCTCCCAGGTCCATCTCGCGCCAGGCCTGATCGGTCTCGGCATTCGGGTCGACGGCTTGGGCGGTCTCGTGAGCTCGTTGGAGGTCGGAGGAGACCACCAGATCGAAGGAACGACCGCCGAGGCGGCGACCCAGCGCTGCGGCCTGTTGCAGCCCGGCGGGCGACAGGGCTGCATCGCCCTGGCCCTGCCACAGGTTGGCCTCGTTGGCCTCTGAGCGTCCATGTCGGACGAGCGTGATGGATACAGGCATTGCGAATGGGAGGTTACGACACGGCTGGGTCTGAAAAGACGAACGGCGGGCGACCGGAGTGGTCACCCGCCGTTGCGCCCTGTCGAATCGGATCAGCCCACGAAGGCCGAGGCGAAGATGAGCGAAACGATCGTCATCACCTTGATGACGATGTTCATGGCCGGTCCCGAGGTGTCCTTGAAGGGATCGCCCACGGTGTCGCCGATGACGGCGGCCTTGTGGGCGTCGGAGCCCTTGCCGCCGTGGGCGCCCGCCTCGATGTACTTCTTGGCGTTGTCCCAGGCACCGCCGGCGTTGGCCATGTAGATGGCCAGGAGGAACCCGGTGACGAGGGCACCGGCCAGGAATCCACCGAGAGCCTCGACGTTGATGAAGCCGATGATGAGCGGCAGGGTGATGGCGAGGAGTCCGGGCAGGACCATCTCACGCAGCGCTCCAGCGGTGGCGATGTCCACGCACTTGGCGTACTCGGGTTTGGCATCCTCACGCCCTTCCCGCAGACCCGGGATCTCGCGGAACTGGCGGCGGACCTCTTCGATCATCGTGAAGGCTGCCCGTCCCACCGCGTTCATGGTGAGCGCAGCGAACATGAACGGGAACGCCGCTCCGAGGAACAGACCGATCGTGACGCCGACATCGGCGATGTTGATGCCGAACTCGAGGGGGTTGGGAACCCCCTTGGTGAGCGCGGCACTACCGACCGCCTGGATGAAGGTCGAGAACAGCGCCAGGGCGGTCACTGCGGCCGAGCCGATGGCGAAACCCTTGGCGATGGCGGCGGTCGTGTTGCCCAACGAATCGAGGGCGTCGGTGGTCTCGCGCACTTCGGCCGGGAGGTGCGCCATCTCGGCGATACCACCGGCGTTGTCGGCGATCGGCCCGTAGGCGTCGACAGAGATGGTGATGCCGAGCGTGGCGAGAACGCCGATGGCGGCGATGGCCACACCGTAGATGCCGCCACCTTCGCCCAGCGCCCAGTCGCCGGCCCAGAACGCCCCGCCGATACCGACCACGGTGACGACCACCGAGTAGGCGGCGGACAGCTTGCCCGAAGCGATGCCGGCGATGATCACGGTGGCCGGTCCGGTCTCGGCCTGGTCGGCGATGTTCTTGACCGTCTTGTAGTGGTCGGATGTGTAGATCTCCGACAGCTTGCCGATCACGAACCCGACGAGCAGACCGACCACCACGGAGATCCAGATGCCGATCGGGTTCTCGGAGACGTCACCGAAGATCCAGTAGGCGAGACCGAGCGTGGCGACTGCGGCAAGGACCATGGCCGAGTTGGTGCCCCGGTGCAGGGCGGCGGCCAGGTCGTTCTTGTCCTTCGGCTTGACGAGGAACGATCCGATGATCGAGGCGAACATGCCGAGGGCGCCCACGGCCAGCGGGAAGATGATGGCCGAAGCCTGCAGCGAACCCGAGAAGGCGAAGGCGGCGAATGCGACCGGCGCCACCAACGATCCCACGTACGACTCGAACAGGTCGGCGCCCATGCCCGCCACGTCACCGACGTTGTCGCCGACGTTGTCGGCGATGGTGGCCGGGTTGCGGGGATCGTCCTCGGGGATGCCGGCTTCCACCTTCCCGACCAGGTCGGCACCCACGTCGGCGGCCTTGGTGTAGATGCCTCCGCCGACACGGGCGAACAGTGCGATCGAGGAGCCGCCCAGGCCGATGGCGGCCACGATCTCGGCGCCGCGGATCAGCTCGGCGCCCTCGTTGCCGTTCACGAACAGCATGTAGCCGAGGGTCACACCGAGCAGGCCGAGGCCCGCAACCGTGAAGCCCATGACGGCGCCACCGCGGAACGCCAATGGGAGCGCCTTCTGGACGCCCCCGGTGCGGGCCGCCTCGGCGGTGCGGGCGTTGGCAGCGGTTGCGATTCGCATACCCACGAAGCCGGCACCGGCGGACAGCAGGGCGCCGACCACGTAGGCGCCGGCCCGCAGCGGTCCGTCCTCCAACATCGCGGCGATCAGGATCGCCATGGCAACGATGAAGACCGACACCCATGTGTACTCACGCTTGAGGAACGCCATGGCGCCCTCGCGGATTGCGGTGGATATCTCGATCATGCGATCGTTGCCCTGGCTGGCGGCATTCACTACACGGGTGAAGATCACCGCGAGAAGGATTGCCGCTGCCCCGGCCACGAGCGCGAGCATCAACACGGTGTTGGCCATCGCGGTTCTCTCCCAGGGGTCGTTTGTGTGGCGGGAGTATATGCAGGCCACCTCGGGGGTTTCGAACTCGCCCGGACGGAGCGGGAGAGGAGTGGTGGATCTTCGAGCTCGACTGAACGCTACGCTCCCCGGCGGCGGAGGGGTACCGACTCGGGGGAGTGTCCAATGCCCAGGTTCATCTCGCTGGCGATGGTGGTGATGCTGCTCGCCGGCTGCACAGGCGCCGGTGCGGCAGTGACGACGGTTGCGACCACTACCACGACAGTCCCACCCACCACTACGACCACGCGCCCCACCACCACGACCACCCTGGCACCCGTGGTCGAGATCGAGGGCGCCGGTCAACCCCTGATCGACTACATCTCCGCCTACTACGGCTACGCCACCGGCCGTTCCGCGGATATTCCGGTCGGCACGCCCGAGGCAATGCTTCCGGTCCCGAGATCGGCACCCGAACTCGGGACGGTGAAGGGCGAAATCGGTGTGGCCGACTACCGGGGGGTTCGGATCGCCGTTTTCGCCGCAGGCGACGACGTCCTCGGACTCCTCCGAGCGGACGGCAGCTGGAGCATCGTCGCCGGCCAGGCGCCGTCGATTGGGGTGGCGCCGTGGTTTGGCGACGATCCGATCCTGTTGGCGGTGGTCGGATCGGACGCTCGCCGTGACGAGGTGGCCACCGAGACCCGAGCCGATTCGATCCACATCCTCGGCATGGACGGCGCCGGCGGTGCGGCACTGGTGGGGATCCCACGCGACTCCTGGGTCCCCATCCCCGGATACGGGACATCCAAGATCAACGCCTCACTGCAGGCGGGTGGCCCTGAGATGATGATGGAGACCTTCGAAGACCTGAGCGGCCTCGACCTCGACGGCTACGTCCTCACGGGGTTCGAGGGCTTCGAACTCCTGGTCGACGACGCTCTCCTCCCCTTCGACATCGACATCCCGTTCACCTACCGCGACAACGCCTCCAAGGCAGACTTCGAGGCAGGGGTGCAGACGGTGGATGGCCGAGCCGCCCTCGCCTTCTCCCGAACCCGCAAGGCGTTCACCTCGGGCGACTTCCAGCGCCAGTTCAACGGAGGGCTGGTGCTGATCGCAGCTCTCGGCGGTGCAAAGCTTCGTGGCCCGCTGGCGTTCCCGCAGATCATCGCCGCCACCGATCCGTGGCTGGTCACCGACCTGGCCCCCGATGAGATGCTCCGATTCGCCCTGGCCGCCAACCAGGTGAAGCTCACCGGGATCTCGAACGTCGTACTCGAAGGGTCCAACGCCACGACATCGGGCGGCGCTTCGATCGTGAGGCTCGATCAGTCGTTCGCCGAGGAAACCTTCGCCGACCTGGCCGACGGCACACTCGACTGAATCGGCGAGGGCAGCGTTCAGAACAGCGTCCGGTCGTAGCGCTTGCGCACACGACGACGGATCAACGCCACGGTCCCGGCGATGACCACGGCGATGGCAACGGTCAGCTCGAACCCGAACACCCGGACATTCGCCATGAACCGGTCGAAACCGCCGACGGCGAACTCCTCGGATGGACCGAACTCGGCCACCACCAGCACCAGGTCGGCCTCCGAGAGCTCCCCCTCGGAGGCGATCTGAGACTGCACACCGGTCCACTCGGCTTCGGCCCCCCTGAAGTCGTACTCCAAGGTTCCAGTTGAACGTGAGGGGTGATCCGGGCACTCGTTGAAGCCGATGTTGCTGACCTTCCAGCGGTCCGCCCGGATACCGCCCCAGATTCGTGTCACCACGGAGATCGACGTGCCCCATGGGAACGGGTTGAGTGCCAGCGTTTCCCGCTCGACGACTCCCACCACCCCGTCGTTGGAAACCGCCTGTTCGAACGACGGCTCGGTAAGCGGCTCGCAGGCGTGAGCCGCAGTGGACGACGCCACCGCGAGAACTGGCACCAGCGCCACCACCACGGCGAGTCGTCGGATTCGCATCACACCATTGTCCTCGATTTGTGCGGCAGTACGAGTGATCCGATTCGAACCGCCTATGGTCGAGGGATGGGACGCAGCATTGCCACGAGAACCACCATCGACCGGGCCGGATTGCTCGACTTCGTGCGACCGCGACACCACTGGATCGTCTCCACGGTGCGTTCCGGGGGAACCCCCCAGATGTCACCGGTCACCGGCGGGGTGAACACCGACGGCATGCTCGTCGTCTCCACCTATCCGGAGCGTGACAAGACCAGGAATCTCCGCCGGGACCACCACGTCTCGGTGTGCGTCCTCAGCGACGACTTCGGCGGCGCCTGGGTTCAGGTCGATGGCATCGCCACCGTCACCGACATGCCCGAGGCGGAGGACGGACTCGTCGAGTACTTCCGCTGCATCTCCGGTGAGCACCCGGGCTGGGAGGAGTACCGCCAGGCGATGCGCACCCAGGGAAAGAGCCTCATCACCATCGAACCGACCGGCTGGGGGCCGATCGCCACCGGAGGGTTTCCGCCCCGACTCGCCGACTGACGATTCCGACTTCGGCCCCGATCGAGCCGCGGGTCAGTGACGCCGAGCCGCCCACTCCAGGAACCGGGCTCTCGGCCTGGTGTTGATGACCGAGGCCGCCGGTGCCCACCCCCGTTGGGCATTCAACACGCCGTACTTCATGCGACCCAGCTCGGAGGTGTGATGGCTGTCGGTCGAGATGGCCAGCGTCACCCCGCGGGCGACCGCCTTGCGGATGACGTCGGCCGAGGCGTCGAGCCGTTCGAGGGCGCCGTTCACCTCGAGCGCTACCCCGGTGATGGCGAGACCCTCCAGCACTGCGTCCACGTCGATCTCGATGCCAGGACGACGACCGATGTAGCGGCCGGTGAGGTGCCCGATGACGTTCACCGACGGATCGGCCATAGCCGTGAGCAGCCGTTCGGTCTGTCTGGCCGCCGGCAGATCGAAGTGGGAGTGGACCGAGGCGACCGTGAAATCGAACAACGTCCGGAAGTCCGGGTCGTAGTCGAGACCGCCCTGCGGATCGATGTTGAGTTCGCACCCGAACAACAAGGAGATCTCGGGGTGAGACTCCTGGAGCCGGGCGATGGCGTCACGATGGGCCAGCATCTGTTCCCGGCTCGAGCCGTTGATCGAGAGGTCCTCGCCGTGGTCGGTGATGGCGACGTACTCGTAGCCGCGGGCGATCGCCGCCTCCACCATCTCCTCCAGGCTGGAGCGGCCGTCACCCGACCGGGTGGTGTGATAGTGCAGGTCCCCGCGGATCGCATCCAGCGTGACCAGATCGATCATGGCACCGGCGGCGGCCTCGATCTCGCCGGTGGCCTCCCGCATCGGGGGTGGAATGTAGGCGAGGCCGAGAGCGGCGAAGATCTCCTCCTCGGTTGCGGATGCGATCACCGTGTCCGTCTCCTTGTCGATCAACCCGTACTCATTGAGGAGCCACCCCCGGTCGATCGCCTTCTGTCGAAGCGCGATGTTGTGGCTCTTCGAACCGGTGAAATAGAGCGTGGCCGAGCCGAACTGCTGGGGTTCCACCACCCGCACGTCGACTTGGAGGCCCTCGCGAGTCAGGATCGAGGTCTTGGTGGCACCGTGGGCGATCACCTCCGAGACCACATTGTGGGACGCAACGAAATCCATGACCGGCTGCGGGTCGTCGGATGCGACCGTCACGTCGACGTCACCGATCGTCTCGGACAGCCGGCGGAGGCTGCCGCAGTACTCGGCGGCGGTCACACCGGGGAGAGCGCTCAGGTCGGCCACCAGCCGCTCCGCCAACGGCATCGCCTCGGAGATGGGGGTGCGGCGGTCCTTGCCGTGCAATCCGAGCCGTTCTATCGCCTTGGAGATCTTCTCCTCGCTGGTTGCCCCGAGCCCGGGCAGGGTCCGCAGGGTCTGGCCGGTGATGGCGGCCTGCAGATCGGCCAGCGTCTCCACGCCCAGCTCGCGCCTGATCAGCTTGAGCGTCTTCGGTCCCAGCCCGGGAATCTTGGTGAGTTCTACGAACGCGGGCGGGTAGGCGGCCCGTAGCTGTTCGAGCTTGGCCACCGTGCCGGTGTCGACGAACTCGCGAATCTTCTCGGCGATGGACTTCCCGACACCCTTCACCTTCACCAGCTCGGCGATCGGCATGGTGGTCACGTCGCCGGACGCACCCTCGATCCCGTGCAATGCGTTCTCGTAGGCACGGACTTTGAAGCTCTGCGGGCTCTCCTCGTCGAGGACCGTGAGCCTGGCCAGTTCGGCCAGCATGGCCAGCACGTCGCGATTGGTGGGCATGGACCCAGCCTATCCGCCGGCACCTGCCCACCGGCAGGTCCCGGCCGTTCAGACGATCCTGCGGTCGGCTTGAGACGACCTTTACACCCGGCCCCGTAGGTTGACCCCATCGACAGACCAGCGCCCCGGGCCGGGACAGTTCTCCTCTCTCCCCCTCCGCCCGGTTCGGGGCGGTCTGCCACAGGACGGGATGACGTCCCGGGAACTCCTCCCCCCGGGACGTCACTCACCGTCTCACCCCCGCCACACCACCCTCACCACCCGGCCTCACCCCCGCCCACCACCCGGCCTCACCCCCGCCCACCACCCGGCTCGAGCCGTACGACAGGAGCCTTCTCCCAACTCGGCGGCTGTCGGTACCATTGAACACACTCCATGACCACACGAAGCCCGCAGAAGCCAGATACCCCTCCCAGCCCGCCCGGATGGCGTGTCGAGGGGATGCCCAAGGATCCGCCGCCGCCCGACGACAAGCCAAAGGGTCGCTTCCCCACTCCCCCGGGCGCTCGCTGGCTGTGGATCATCCTGGCGGGTCTGCTCGTGGTGAACGTGGTCGTCTCCAACGCTCTGCTCCAGCCCGAGGAGCCGATCCTCGTCTCGTACACCGACTTCCTCGACGAGCTCCGCAGCGGCAACGTGGAATCGGTGACCTCCACCGATCAGACGATCACCGCCCGCCTCGTGGAGGAGATCGCCGATCCCGATGTGGAGGGCGTGACGAGCACGCGGATCGAGACCGAGCGCCCGTCGTTCGCCGAGGACGACCTGTTGGCGACGCTGCTCGAACTCGATGTCGAAGTCAACGCCGAGGATCCTGACGCACCCCTTCCGACGTGGCAGCTCATCCTGTTCAACTTCGGCCCCTGGCTGCTGATCGCCTTCTTCTTCTATTACATGTACAAGCGGGCCGGGTCGGCGATGGGTGGGATCGGCGGTCTGGGACGGAGCCGGGCCAAGCGGTACGAAGCCACCGAGCAGCGAACCACCTTCGCAGACGTCGCCGGCATCGAAGACGCCGAGGAGGAGCTGGTCGAGATCGTCGACTTCCTCAAGAACCCCGGCAAGTACACCAAGCTCGGCGGCCGGATCCCCAAGGGCGTTCTGCTGTCGGGCCAGCCGGGCACAGGCAAGACGCTTCTGGCCCGTGCGGTTGCCGGTGAGGCGAACGTGCCGTTCTTCTCGATGTCGGCGTCAGAGTTCATCGAGATGGTGGTGGGTGTGGGTGCCAGCCGGGTGCGCGACCTGTTCAACCAGGCCAAGGCGGTGGCGCCGGCCATCATCTTCATCGACGAGCTCGACGCCATCGGCCGTGCCCGCGGCGGCGGCATGTCGCTGGGTGGTCACGATGAACGTGAGCAAACCCTCAACCAGATCCTCACCGAGATGGACGGGTTCACCGGCGCCGAAGGTGTCATCGTGATCGCCGCCACCAACCGCCCCGAGATCCTCGACTCTGCTCTGCTTCGTCCGGGTCGGTTCGACAGGCAGGTGCCGGTCAGCCCACCCGACCAGGTGGGACGGAAGGCCATCCTCGAGGTTCACACCCGCGACGTGCCGCTGGGTGCAGATGTCGACCTCAACGCCATCGCCTCCACCACCCCCGGCATGGTGGGAGCCGACCTTCAGAACCTGGTGAACGAAGCCGCCCTGATGGCGGCCCGCCGTGACCACGACAAGGTGATGCTGGGTGACTTCACCGATGCCCTCGAGAAGATCGTGCTGGGCACCGAACGGCGCATCATGATGAGTCAGTCGGAGAAGGAACGAACCGCCTTCCACGAGTCGGGTCACGCTCTGCTGGGAATGCTGCAGGAAGGTGCCGACCCGGTGAGGAAGATCTCGATCATCCCCCGCGGTCGTGCTCTCGGGGTCACGTTCCAGTCCCCGGACGCCGACAAGTACTCCTACGGGACCGAATATCTCCGGGGCAAGATCATCGGGATGTTGGGTGGCCGCGCCGCCGAAGAGGTCGTGTACGGGAATGTCTCGACCGGAGCGGAGTCCGACATGGTGCAGGCAACCGGACTGGCCCGGAACATGGTGGGCCGCTGGGGTATGTCCGAGGCGATCGGACCGGTGACCGTCTTCGACGAGCGCACCGTCGACGCCTTCGGCCGGCCACAGGTATCGGAATCGACCATGGAGCTCGTCGACACCGAGATCCGACGCATCATCGACGAGTGCTACATCGCCGCCATCGAACAGCTCAAACAGCACCGGGACCAGCTCGATGCGCTGACCGAGGCCCTGCTGGTGAAGGAGACCCTCGAAGAGTCCGACGCCTACGAGGTGGCGGGCATCGAGCGGCCGGCCAAGGCGGAGTGACCGTCCTCACCTTTTGCACATTGTGCAGAACGCAAGCGTTTCGCGTGTGTTCTGCGCATTGAGGTCACGCTGATAGGGGATTGATGGGCACTGTTGGAGTAATGAGCTTTGTCCCCCACGAAGTGGGGGAAGGGGCCCCCGCGACGGAGGAGCGGGGTAGGGGGGTTGAAAGCCCGCGAGGTGAACTCCGCACCAGTTCCGATCGCATGATCATGCTCGCGAGGGATAGGCCCCCCCTCTACCCCACTCGTTCCTCGTCCCGGCGCTTGCGCCGGACGGACCCTTCCCCCTCTCGCAAGCTCGAGGGGGACAAAGCCGTTTCCCGATCCGGTAGACCTCAATGGGCAAGAGGTGGTGAGGTGCGCTCGGATGAGTGAGACGTGACCTCCATCGACGACGTGCTGGCGCACTGGCACGACGACGAGGACGGTTCGCTCGTCCATGTCGAACATCGGCCTGAGCGGGCCGGGATGTTCATGAAGCTCGATCCGCCGCTGCATCCACTTCTGCAGGCACGGCTCGAAGACCGAGGCGTGGACCGGCTCTACCGGCACCAGGCGAAGGCGATCCGCCGACTGCGCGACCACGTGGACACCGTGGTGGTGGCGGGCACCGCTTCGGGGAAGACGCTGTGTTATCAGGCACCCATCATCGAGGCGATCCTGGCTCAGTCGAAGACCACCGCCCTGTGCCTGTACCCCACCAAGGCACTCGCTCAGGACCAGCTACGCAGCTTCACCGACCTCCGGATCCCCGACGTGAAAGCCGCCACCTACGACGGCGACACCCCGCCCGATGAACGGGCCAGGATCCGCCGCCAGGCAAACGTGATCCTCACCAACCCCGACATGCTCCACGTGGGCATGCTCCCCTATCACGGGCCGTGGGGGGACTTCTTCCACCGTCTCGAGTTCGTGGTGGTCGACGAGATGCACACGCTGCGGGGCATCTTCGGCACCCACGTGGCGATGGTGTTGCGTCGCCTCCGCCGCATCTGCCGTCACTACGGGTCCGACCCGACCTTCGTGTTCGGGTCGGCCACCATCGGCAACCCCGGTGAGCTGGCATCGGCCCTGTGCGGTAAAGCGGTCGAGGTGATCGACGATGACGCATCGCCGCGGGGCGAGCAGTGGGTGGCGATGTGGAACCCGCCGGTGATCGACGAGGAGCTGAACCGGCGCCGTTCGGCCCTGGCCGACTCCACCGACCTCTTCCTCGACCTGGTGCGAGCCGACCTCAACACGATCGCCTTCACCCGCAGTCGTAAGACGACCGAACTGATGTATCGGATGGCTTCCGACCGAATGCCCAAGGACCAGCGGGAGCGGATCGCCCCCTACCGGGCCGGCTATCTGGCCAAGCAGCGACGGGAGATCGAGGCGCGGCTGTTCTCGGGCCGGTTGGCCGGGGTGATCGCCACCAACGCGCTCGAGTTGGGCATCGACGTCGGCGGCCTCGACGCCGCCGTGCTCACGACCTTTCCCGGCACCATATCGTCGTTCCGCCAGCAGGCGGGCAGAGCGGGTCGGCGTCGGGAGGCCTCACTGGTGGCGCTGGTCGCCGGCGAGGACGCCCTCGACCAGTACTTCATGACCCATCCGGCCGAGTTGTTCAGCCGGACACCCGAAGCAGCCGTGATCAACCCGTCGAACCCGCTGGTGGCCGAGGCGCACGCAGCCTGCGCCGCTCACGAGCTTCCGCTGCACATCGAAGATCGCGAGATCCTCGGCGAAGCGATCGAGGAGGCAGCCAACCGGCTCGTCCAGGAGGGCCTGGTCCGCCTCAAGGACGGGAAGTTGTTCTGGGCGCACCGACAACGCCCGGCATCGCGGGTAGACATCAGATCGAGTGGTGGGCCGACCTACGTGATCGTGTCGGAGGGTGAACCGCTCGGCACCTTCGACGAGGAGCGGGCATTCCGTGACGCCCATCCGGGGGCCGTGTACCTGCACCAAGGTGAAACCCACGTGGTGGAACGCCTCGACCTGTCGCGCAGGGAGGTGCGGGTGCATCCAGAGGCGGTCGATTACTACACCCAACCCAAGACCGAAAAGGACCTCGAGATCATCGACCTACTCGCCAAAGACCGGATCGGCGAGGTCGGCCACCATCACGGAGTGGTCCGCGTCGAGACCCATGTCGTCGCCTACCAGAAGCGCAAGCTCGGATCCCGGGAAGTACTCGACACCGTGTATCTCGACCTCCCGCCGACCGTGTTCGAGACCGAGGGCATCTGGTTCACCATCCCCGATCATCTCCTCGGGGCCGCTCAGCTCGATCAGCCTTCGATCCCGGGAGCGCTGCACGCCGCCGAGCACGCCGGGATCGGGATGATGCCCCTCATGGCGATCTGCGATCGGTGGGACATCGGCGGCCTGTCCACCAATTGGCACCCCCAGACCGGGGTGGCCACGATCTTCATCTACGAGGCCTTCCCCGGCGGTGCCGGGATCTCACCCGTCGCCTTCACCGCCGGCCGGGACCACCTGAAGGCGACCGTCGAGGCCATTCGCTCCTGCCCCTGCCTGTCGGGCTGTCCGAGCTGTGTGCAATCACCCAAGTGCGGCAACTTCAACGACCCACTCGACAAGGCCGGAGCGGTGCGGCTGTTGGACGTCCTACTGGCCTGATGCTCCGGGCGAACGCTCACAACCGTGCTGATGGTCTTCCCGCCACCAATTCCTGTGGGAGGAGACCCGCCGCCATTCTCCAAACCGCAACGTCAAAGGCCGTAGTGCTCCTCGTAGTCGGCCATGGCCGCACGCACTACGTCACGAGCGCGTTCGGCGCCATAGATCTCCTCGATCGACACCGAGACGTCCTTGCCCCGCAACAGCTTGTAGGTCGAGAAGTAGTGGTGGAGGCGTTCGATCATCGCTGGGGGGATGTCGGCGATGTCCCGGGCGTCGCCGTAGACGTCATCGTTGGCGAGAACGGCCACGATCTTGTCGTCGGCCTCGGAGTCGTCGACCATCTGAAGTCCGCCCACCACTCGTGCGGTGAGCAGGATCTCGGATTTCTGAATCGGCCGCTCGGAGATCACACAGATGTCCAGCGGATCACCGTCGCCACCCGCCGCCTTGGGCGAGAGTTCGGCGACCCGCTCGGCGCAATAGGTCTGGGGAATGAACCCGTACAGGGCCGGAAGTACCGCAGACGAACGTTGCGGCCGGTCAACGCGGAGATAGCCGTTCTCCTTGTCGATCTCGTACTTGATGAGGTCGAATGGCGTCATCTCGATGAAGCAGGTGACGATCTCGGGTGCTCCGGCACCGGGGCCGAGGCCGTGCCAGGGATGGGCACGCCATTGGTGGAGCGGGTTGAGTCTCTTCATGGGTATCGCTGATCAGCGTACCCATGGCGTGCTCTCTCGCATGGAGAAAGAACCGGGGTGGCGACGTGGTCCGTTCCGGCTCCGCGGATGAAGGTCGCTGCACCGACCCCAGTCCAGGGAAGGTCGAGCGGTCAACCGGTCGAGGTCAGCGAGTCAACAGGCCAAGCCCGACGCATCCACCGACCGACCCCGGCGGAGAGATCATCCTGTAGGTTTCCGCCATGCAGTACTCCATCGGTCCCGACGGGAACAGAGTGGCCTTCGAAGTGGAGGGCGACGGCCCCGACCTCATTCTCATCCATGGCATCACCGAGAATCGCACGGCCTGGGGAGCCACCCGCCAGCGACTCGCCCGAGTCGGCCGGGTCATCGCCCTCGACCTCCGTGGTCACGGCGACTCCGACCCCGCCTCCACCTATTCGCTCGATGCCCTGGCGGCCGATGTCAAAGCGGTGGCGGACGAGGCGGGGGCGGGGCTCCCCACCTTGATCGGACACTCGCTGGGCGGGTTCGTCGCCTCCGTCTACGGCGCCGCCTACCCGACCCGCACCGTGGTGAACGTCGACCAGCCCCTGTCCCTGGCCGCCTTCAAGGAGGGTCTCAGCGAGGTGGAACCGATGCTGCGCAGCGAGGCCTTCGCCGGCGTTGTCGGGATGATGTTCGACGGGATGATGGCGCCATTGCCCGACGCCGAACGCGCCCGGCTGACCGCCCTGCGCCGCCCGGTCCAGGAAGTGGTCCTCGGGGTGTGGGATCCGATCTTCAGTCACTCCGTCGAGGAACTCGACACCATGGTGCGCACTCTCATCGGGGGCATCGACGCCCCGTATCTGGCCATCCACGGCGACGACCCTGGCGAGGAATACCGGACCTGGTTGACGTCGCTCATCCCCCAGGCCGAGGTCGAGGTGTGGCCCGGGAACGCCCACTACCCGCACCTGATCGAATCGGAGCGGTTCGTGGACCGGGTCAAGGGTTTCGTCAACTGATGGTGCCGACGCTCTCGGCCGAAGAAGCGAGGATCCTCGGGTGTCTCATCGAGAAGCAGATGACCACGCCCGAGTACTACCCGATGACGGTGAACGCACTCGTGGCCGCAGCCAGCCAGAAGACCAATCGCGAGCCGGTCTCGACCTACGACGAGGAACTGGTCGAAGGAGCGCTCGCCAAGCTCAACGACAAGGGCCTTTCCCGCTTCACCCGCACACCGGGTGCTCGCGCCCTGAAGTACGTCCACAAGGCCGATGACGTGCTCGAAGTCGACTCCCGGCAATTGGCCCTGCTCGCCGTGCTCCTGTTGCGTGGCCCGCAGACGCCGGGCGAACTCCGGCAGCGCACCGACCGCTACTGCGAGTTCCCTTCGACAGAGGCGGTGGAGGAGACCCTCGAGGATCTGATCACGCGGAACGATCCGCTCGTTGCCCGTCTCGAACGTGCTCCCGGGCAGAAGGAGAACCGATACCGCACCGTGCTGCTCGGCTGGGACGGAACGTGGACGGGACCCGCGACTGCACCGGCAACCAACCCGGCCGACTCCGGACTTCTCGAGCGAATCGTCTCGCTCGAGACCCGCCTGGCGAGAATCGAGTCCGAACTCGGACTCTGAACGGGGGCGCCTCGAGATCATCGGCCCTCGCTGGATGGTTCCGGCGGCGGACGGTATCCTTTCGTCAAGGAGGGCCGCCTGGGGCAGGCCGAAGCAGCCATGGGGTATGAGGGAATGGATGTCTCGTCGCTGTTCAACGCGCCGAGACGCAAAGCCGCAAGGCTGCCCTCGCGGGCAGTGCCGGTGCAGATCACGCTACCGGAGCTGGGCTCTGGCGCACTCGAGGAGGTCGACGACTCGCTCCGGTTGTGGCTCGCCGACGGCACTTCCATGCTCGTGCCGAAGTCGGCGGTCCGTGTGGTCAGCCGGAACGGAAGGTCGGTGACGGTCGACTGGTGCGCCGAACGCGTCCACCTGGAGTTCTCCGGCACGGTCCTCGCCTGGAAGGCATCGATGATCATGGGTTCCGAACAGGCGGCGCCGAACGAGCGGGAACGGGGACTGGCCTCCCAGTGAGCGGCAACCCGAGCGGGGGTCGCCTGCCTCGGCGTTGCCCGAAACACGGTGTTCACATTCGCATAATCCGAGGGAAATCGGTGAGTGGTTGCGTCAGGTCACACACTGTTCGTCAGTGACCATCCCCAGGTCACCCACCCAAGAGAGGGAGCGCCGTGCCGTACAGAGCTGAATACATCTGGATCGACGGATCCGAGCCCACCAAGCGTCTGCGCACCAAAACCAAGGTCGTCGCCGACGGCGCCGATGCACCCATCTGGGGCTTCGACGGTTCCTCGACCAACCAGGCACCCGGCAACCAGTCCGACTGCGTGCTCAACCCCGTCCGGGTCGTTCCCGACCCGATCCGCGGAAAGGACGACGTGCTCGTCCTCTGCGACGTTCTGACCGTCGACATGGAGCCGCACCCGTCGAACACCCGAGCCGCTCTGGTGGAGATCGCAACCAAGTACGCCGAACAGGAGCCGTGGTTCGGGATCGAGCAGGAGTACACCTTCTTCAAGGAAGGCCGCCCGTACGGCTTCCCGATGGGTGGGTATCCCGCCCCCCAGGGCGGCTACTACTGCGGCGTCGGATACGACGAGATCTTCGGCCGTGAGGTCGTTGAAGCGCACACCACCGCCTGCCTCGACGCCGGTCTCACCATCTCGGGCACCAACGCCGAGGTGATGATCGGGCAGTGGGAGTTCCAAATCGGCCCGGCAGGACCGATCGAGGCCTCCGACGAGATCTGGCTGGCCCGTTACCTGCTCTACCGCGTGGCCGAGGACTTCGGCATCTCGGCTCACCTCGATCCGAAGCCGGTGAAGGGCGACTGGAACGGTGCCGGTGCTCACACCAACTTCTCGACCAAAGCCATGCGCGAGAGCTACGACCCGATCATCGCTGCCGCCGAGGCACTCGGGAAGCGCCACGACCTGCACGTCGCCAACTACGGCGCAGAGATCGAGCATCGCCTGACCGGCCTGCACGAGACTGCTCCCTGGACCCACTACTCCTACGGAGTGTCGGACCGCGGCGCCTCGGTGCGTATCCCGTGGCAGTGCGCCAAGGAAGGCAAGGGCTACCTCGAGGATCGGCGTCCCAATGCCAACATGGATCCCTACGTGGTGACCAAGCTGATCACAGAGACGATCTGCGGCTCCGCCGCCGGCGACCTCTAGACAGGATCAGCGATTCGGCCAGGCAACTGGTCGACCGAGCGGCAATCGATGCAGAAGGCCGGAGGAGTTCGCTCCTCCGGCCTTCTCCTTGTTGACCTGTTGACCTGTTGACCTGTTGACCTGTTGACCTATTGACGCGTTGACCCGTCGACCCGTCTGGTTCAGATCAGCTCGGCCACTGTGGCGCCCAGCAGTCGGATCAGATCCGCCGGTGAAACCTCGACCTGGAGGCCCCGCTTGCCGGCGCTCACGTACACGGTGTCCCACAGCTCGATCGTCTCGTCGACGAAGGTCATGAGGGGACGCTTCTGACCGAAGGGGCTGATTCCACCGGTGACGTAGCCGGTGAGCCGCTCGGCGACGTCGGGAGCGATCATGTCGGCCTTCTTGCCGCCGGCGGCTCGGGCGAGCAACTTGGTGGCCAACCGGGACGAGACCGGAACGATGGCCACGGTGGGTTGACCGTCGACCTCCGCCACCAGAGTCTTGAACAGTCGTTCGGGGTCGACGCCGAGCACCACGGCCACCGCTTCACCGTACGTGTCGGCGCTCTCGGTGAGTTCATAGGGATGGACCACGTGGGACACGCCCGCCGCTTCGAGCGCGATGATCGCCGGTGTTCCACTCACGGGCTTCGCCATGAGCGGGATGATGCCATCGCTTCATGGTGTCAGCCACACAGTGGGATCGAACTCGGCCGCCGACGCCGCCCGGACCTGCGAGATACCGACGAATGAGTCGACTTCCACGGCCACGGTCACCACCACGATTCGCGGGCGCCAGACGGGATCGTACGGGCATCGGCACTCCACCAATGTCGACCCGTTCGCCGCTGCGAACATGCCGGCCTCGACCTCGGGTGACGAGTCCGAGCCGAACGGAGCGAAGGTGAGCGGCGCAGCAGCCAGAGCTGCCGCGTCGGCCGCGGTCTGAGCGACGGCTTTGGCCGTCACCAGCCGGTACACCTCGACACCGGTCAATCCGGCGAACACCGTGAGGGCGAGGATGGCGGCAGCGAGCAGCGAGGTGGCGCCACGCTCACTCACCGCTCGACCCTCATCACCGCCCGCGCCCGCATCGGCACCGTGATCGCCGAGAGCAGAGGGGTCACGAGCGGTTTGTCGTAGGACACCGTCACCTGCGCCTGCCGGCCCACCACGTCCGGCCGCACGACCAGCACGTGCACCTTCATCCCGGAACCCACCACCGATCTGGCCGCCGCGACCGCCTGAGCGGGGTCGGGGGCGGTGGCTGCGACCCTGGCCCCTTCCCGGGCGGCCGCAACCAGTTCGAGGTGTGTGCCGACGGCGGCGACGACTTCGACCACCGCCATCAGCACGACCAGGATGACGGGGATGACGAAAGCCGCCTCAACGGTCAACGATCCCCGCTCCATGTCAGCGGAACTTGGCGGCGGCCGCCGAGACCCACGAGATGACGTTCGTGAACAGTCCCTCGAGCGCCGCCTTGCCCGATCCACTCTTCGCCCAGGCGATGAGCACGACGGCGACCGCCGCTACCGCCAACATCACGAGCACGTATTCGATGGTGCCCTGCCCCTCCTCTTCCGAATCGATCCTGCGCAGTGTGGTGGCGAACATGCCACTCCTTTCCTCGGCACGGCATCCGGCCGGCATCGGGGGGAAGTGCGGTCATGGGAACGGCGAGGCAACGAGTTCGCCGAGTTGGTCGATCACGTAAGGCCCCATCACGAGCACGATGAAGCCGGGGAGCAGGAACAACGCCACCGGGACGATCAATCTGACCGGTAGCGTGCGGGCCCGTTCCAGCAGTCTCGAGCGGGTGGCGGACCGACGCGTGGACAGGAACGCCGTCACCGCGCCCACCATGGGAGCTCCGGTCACCTGGGCTTGAGCGAGTTGGGTGGCCAGATCGGAGAGCGGACCCTCGGTCTCGGCGAGCGCTCGCGCCACTCCCCGGTGCCGCGCTCGCCGCAGCAGATCGCCGACCTCGTCCGTCACCGCACCACCGGTCTCCCGGGCGGCGTTCTCGAGGGCGGCGGGAAGCGTCATCGACGCCGACAAACCGATCACGACCAGCGCGGCGAGGTGGTCGACCGCTTCGTCGCCAACCACGTCCGGCTTCGTCCAGCGACGCCGGAGACGGCCGAAGGTGAGCAATACCAGCGCCGCTCCCAGCCCTCGCCAGCCGAGCCCGGCCGAGGCCATGACGAGCCATCCCAATCGGCTCATCGCACATCCTTCCAGACGATCCGGCCCACCAACGCAACCCCGCCGATCGTCAGCACCGCACCCAGGAGGGCGGCGGAGGCGTGGAACGGTCCGGTGGCGACCAGGTCGACGAAACGCCCCGAGACCACCATCGACACCAGTAGGACAACCGGCACCCCGCCCACCACCGCGGCCTGCAGCATGCCGGGGGCCATGGCCGAACGGCGCTCACGTTGGAGATCGTCGAGCGCCATCGCTTGAACCACGAGCTGCTCGATGACGGGAGCCAACGCTCCTCCGCTGACTGCCGCCATTCTGATGGACGCCCCGGTGAGTCGGGCGAACCGGCCCAGGCCGGGCCCCATGGCCTCGACCACCTGACCCATCGGCCGTCCGGCCGCAGCCAGACGAGCCGCCGACGCCAGGTCGGGGTCGTTCGCGGCGACCTCGCCGATGGCCATCCGCAGCGTCGAGCCGGCGCGCAGTTGGGCGGAGAGCCTCACCAGGAGCATCACACCGGCACTGCGCCGATCAACCGGCCTCGACATCCGCGCCTGCCGGATGACGAGCACGATCAGAACGACGGCGGTGGGAACGGGCACCAACACCGCGGTGAGGAGCGCCAGTTGCTCCATCGGGTGCCGACCCGCAGCCCAACCGAGCACGAGGCCGACGAACACGGTCAGTTCCATGGCTGCACCCGGTGTATCCCGGTGACACGCCGCAACCCGTCGCGGCGTTCGATCTGGACGACGGCATGGATCGAGCTGCGCAGCTGGCGCCGAACCGCTTCTTCGCCGACCCGGGAGTCGCCCGACAATGCCAGGGTCTCGAGGCGCCACAGCGCCTCCTCCGGAGCGTTGGCGTGGATGGTCGCCATCGACCCAGCGTGACCGGTGTTGAGCGCGTTCACCAGGTCGAGGGCTTCGGGGCCGCGCACTTCGCCCACCACGATCCGATCAGGCCTGAGCCGAAGTGCCGATCGGAGCAGGTGGCGGAGCGTGATCTCGCCGGCGCCCTCGGCGTTTGCGGGCCGTGCCTCCAGTCGCACCACATGCCCGGCAAGGGCCAGCTCGGAAGCGTCTTCGATGACCACCACCCGCTCCCCCACCGGGATCTCCGTCGACACGACGTTGAGCAACGTCGTCTTCCCGGCACCCGTACCACCGGCGATGAGCAGATTGGCCCGATCGACGACCAGCCGGCGGAGTTCCGAGGCCTGACCGTCGTCGAGCGTGCCGGCGCCCACCATCTCGTCGAGGGTGCCGACCGCCTGGGTGAAACGCCGCACCGCCATCACCGGGTGCCCGACCGCCGCCGGCGGCATCACGGCGTGAAGCCTGCTGCCGTCGGCGAGACGGGCATCGACCATCGGCGCCGCCCGATCGAAGCGGAGCCCGAGCGGAGTGATGACGCGCTCCACTGCTGCGATCACGGCGTCGTCGTCGGGATAGGTGACATCACTTCGCTCCAGCACTCCCCGGCGCTCGGTCCAGATCTCACCCGGCCCGTTCACGAGCACGTCGGTGACCTCGCCGTCTCGGAGCAGGTTCTCGACCGGCCCCAACCCCACCAGCCCGTCGACCACCGACTGCAGGTCGGTGGCCGAGGCGAGCGGAGCCTCGTCGTCGACCATGCCCGCCAACGCCCGGTCGAGCGCACTGCGTTCGATGGGGACGCCACTGGCGATGAGGGTCTCGGACAGCCGGTCGATCAGACCCATGACCGCTCCCACACCTGGGACCACGCCTTCACCCATCGCCAGGCTGGTCGGACCCTGCCGGCCAGCATCGACTGGACCTGGCTACGTCGCAGCACGGGTAGGACGAGGTCCCCCTCGATGCCCGCCCTGAGCACCGGCTGGCGGACAGCACCCTCGCTGTCGACACCCCAAGCGGCAGGAAACGCCGGGACCACCGGCACCACCGGGTACGGGAGCGGGTCGACCCCGGCCCGAACAGCCACCGCCGGCCATCCCTCGGCGAGGGCATCGACCAGCTCCACTGCCCGTTCGACGTCGGCGCCACCGTTGCCCAGCACCGCCACACCCTTCCGCCAGGGTGCCAGATCGGCCCGGCGCAGACCGTCACGGACGAGGTCGGCCACCGTCAACCGCCCCGGGTAGGCGGGCGCGGCAGGGTCGAGGTCCACCAGCAGCGCCGTGCCGCGCGAGGCAGCCATTCCGATGCCGGCCAGGTGATGCAACAGCAGATCGGACTCGCACCGAACCGCCAGAACTGAATGAAGAATCACGTCGACGAACGTACATCATCGCTGAGACAGAAAACAGAGGGTCAACAGGTCAACGGGTCAACGGGTCAACAAGTCCACGGGTCGACTCGAGACCCCTGCTGGTCGTCTGCGCATCCAGGCGTACACTCTCCGCTGTGAGCGCTGCCGCCTTCTTCGACCTCGACAAGACCATCATCGCCAAGTCCTCGACGCTGGCGTTCGCCCGTCCGCTGTCGCGGGCGGGGATCCTGTCGAGGCGGGCGATGCTCAAGGCGGGGATCGCCCAGGCCTACTACTCCATGTTCGGCGCCGACCATGACCAGCTCGAGAAGGTCCGCGAGGAGCTGGGTGAGATGACCAAAGGGTGGGACAAGCGCGAGATCGAGGAGCTGGTCGCCGAAACGGTCGACGAGGTGGTCTCACCACTCGTCTTCGCCGAGGCGCTGGCGATCATCGACGAGCACCATCGGGCCGGCCGCCGGGTGGTGGTGATCTCATCGAGCCCGGTCGAGATCGTCGCCCCACTCGGAACGTACCTCGGCGTAGACGAGGTGATCGGCACGCGCCCCGAGATCGATGCCGACGGCAAATACACGGGTCAGCTCGACTTCTACGCCTACGGCCCCGGTAAGGCCGTCGCCATCAGCGAGGTGGCCGAACGTGATGGGCTGGACCTCTCCCAGTGCTACGCCTACTCCGACTCGATCACCGATGTGCCCATGCTGGAAGTGGTGGGCCACCCTGTGGCGGTCAACCCCGACAAAGAGCTCGAGGCGATCGCCCTCGAACGCGACTGGCTGATCGTCAACTTCGAACGCCCCGTCACACTGCGAACCCGACTGGCGGCCGTCCCTGCGCCCGTGCCGGTGATAAGCGGGGCTGCGGTGGCGGGCGGTATCGCCGCCGCCCTCACGGTGTGGGCGCTGAAGGCCCGTAGACGCGCCAGCGTCTGAACTGCGTCTCAGCGTCTCCGAACCGGAACCAGCGGTCCGCCATAGAGCGCGACCGAACCTCCGACCTGAGCAACCCGGGCGGTCGGATTCACCCACAGCTCGTCGGTGAGGGCTGCGACAGCACGATCCAGCACCGGGCGGGAGATCACCTCCGGGCAGCGGATCGCCACCAACGCGGACCGGTCGATCCCCTCGGCGACCACATCACCTTCCACCCGCTTGACCGCCTCGGTGGCGGCGACGTACTGGGTGAGAGCGTCGACCTTCAGCTCCTCGAACACTGCCAGCATGTCGTCGATGGTCGACACCGTGGCGCCGTCGGGCACGGGCTCGTCGAAGAACACGACGGTGCGGATGGACCGGGGCAGTTCGTGCATCCGTTTGATCAGCGTCGGGGCGTGAACCTCCACCGAAGGACCGGCGTATCTACCGCCGAGAACGCCGAAGGCGACGACCTGACCGTCACCCTCCACGAGGCTGAGCTGACGCGAACTGAACGGGCGAAGAAGATGCGGACTCATCATGATGAATGGCTGGGACGGCCCGGCGTGGATGCCTCCTGATGACCATCGCAGGTTAACTGCCATGCCACTCAGTGCCAGTCGACAACTGCGCACAAGCGCCGCTCGCTGGGTTTCACGTATCCGCTCGCTTGCGCTCGCTGTATGCGAGCCGCCAGGCGAGCAGTATCGTCGCAGGATGTCCATGTCGGTAGCCGCCATCGTTCTGGCCGGGGGGTCCGGATCGCGGGTGCAGCGCGATGTCAACAAGGTGTACCTGCCCATCGGTGACCGGGACATGCTCGAGTACTCGCTGGAGACGATGGACCGGTCCCCGCGCATATCGCAGGTGGCGTTGGTGGTGCGCGAGGACGACGAGGCCCGGGCCGAGATGCTGATCGCCGAGACGATGCCGTCCAAGCTGAGCCACGTGGTGGTGGGTGGGGCAAGCCGTCATCTGTCCGAGATCGCCGGCTTGCGGGCGTTCCAGTCCGACATCGAGGACGGCACGATCGACATCGTCGCGATCCACGACGGCGCCCGGCCGTTCATGACGCTCGAGCTCTTGAACACGCTGATCGACACCGCCGTCGAATGCGGTGGTGCCATCCCGGGGTTGCCGATCGAAGAACCGCTCTACCGCACCACCCCTGATGGCGTGACGATGCTGCCTCCCAGCAGCCTGCGACGGGTGCAGACACCCCAGGTCTTCCATGCACTGCCGCTCCTCCACGCCTACGAAGCCTCCCTCGAGGCCGGATTCGAAGGCGTCGACACGGCCGAGACCGTCGAGCGGTTCACCGATCTGGAGGTACGGATCGTCCCCGGCGACCCGCGCAACATCAAGGTCACCTTCGTGGAGGACTTCTTCTCGGCCGAGGAGTACGCGCTGGAGTGGGAGAAGGGGATGTGGAAGTAGGAGGAAGGCAGAGGAAGGAGCAGTGCATCAGACATAGCTCACCGCTCCTGCTTGTTGCGTGTTGCGTCGGACGTCTCCGGCTGATTCACATCCGTTCGGCGCTCCCTTTGAGGTTCTCACGGTTGTGACATAACATCACAACTGTGACACGCTACCGCCATCATTCATGAGCGACGCATTGGAACGTCGCATCCGACTGGCCGAAGCGGCCGAGCGCTACTACGTGGACGCCTGGTCCCAGGATCAGGTGGCGGAGCTGTTGGGCACGTCACGCTCCAACGTCTCGCGGCTGCTGGAGACCGCCCGTCGTGAGGGCATCGTCCGATTCGTCATCGACCATCCACTTCGACGCCACGGTGCTCTGGAAGCCGCCCTGGGTGACCGATTCGCCGTGAAACATGCGGTGGTCGTGGCCGGCACCGAGTCGGCGCTCGACCTGGTGGGTCGGGTTGCCGCCACCACGCTGCTCGAGAACCTGCGGGGGACACTGGCAATCGGATGGGGTCGAACGGTCGAGGCGGTCATCTCCCATGCCGTCTCCGACGCCCCGGTCGACATCGAAGTGGTCCAGGTGGGCGGAGACCTGACCATGGCGCCGGCAGCCTCGGGGCACGAACTGGTGCGACGACTTGCCCAGCAGCTGGGCGGACGCCACCGCTTCCTCCACGCCCCGGCACTGGTGGGCTCGGAGGCAACGGCCAACGAGCTGCTGGCCGACTCCCACATCGCCGAAGCGCTCCAGCATGCCAAAGGCGCCGACACCGCCCTCATCGGCATCGGCACGCCCGGTGTGGGCTTCGCCGAGAAGGCAATCGCCGACTCCTACACCGGACGCCAGACGCCCGCCGCCGTTGTGTGCGCCCGGCTGATCGACGCCAACGGAACCGAGCTGAGCGGTCCGCTCTCCGAGCGCGTCATCGCCATTTCACTCGACGACCTAGCAGCAATCCCGCATGTGATCGGTGTCGCCGTCGGCGCCGAGAAGGGCCCGGCCATCGCCGGCGCCCTCCGCGGCGGGCTGATCGACACCATCGTCTGCGACCAATCGGCGGCCGCAGCCGCCCTCGACAGCTGTGACACCCCCGGCCCCCCCGACACCCACGACCTTCCGGACAACATGGAGACCCTAGATGCCAAGACGTGACCCCCGCTCCCACGCCGACGCGGGCGCCGTGCTGGCCGGCATGTGGCGGATCCGCCGTTTCGAGGAAGGCCTCGAAGAGCTGTTCACCCGCGGCCTGCTCCACGGCACCATGCACCTGTCGATCGGACAGGAGGCGGTGGCCGAAGGAGTGTGCTCAGCACTCGACAATGGCGACTTCATCACCTCGACGCACCGCGGGCACGGCCACACCCTGGCCCACGGCGGCGATCCGATGCGGATGATGGCTGAGCTGCTCATGAAGGACACCGGCTACTGCCGGGGCCGCGGCGGATCGATGCACATCGCCGACGTGTCGCAGGGCAACCTGGGCGCCAACGGCATCGTGGCCGGTTCGATGACCATCGCCGCCGGTGCCGCTCTCAGCCAGAAGATGCAGAACAGCGGCAAGGTGGTGGTGTGTTTCTTCGGTGACGGCGCCGCCAACGAAGGTTCCTTCCACGAGGCGCTCAACCTGGCGGGCGTGTGGGATCTGCCGGTGGTGTGGGTGTGCGAGAACAACCAGTACGGCATGTCGATGTCCCAGGACCGGTCCACCGCCGGCGGCTCGGTGGCACGCCGAGCCGACGCATACGGGCTGCCCGGCATCACTGCCGACGGCAACGACGTGATCGACGTCTACGAGAAGACGCTGGATGCCGTGGAACGGGCCCGGAGCGGTGGCGGCTCCACCCTGGTTGAGGCGATCACCTACCGGTACCGGGGTCACTCGAAGTCCGACCGCAACCTCTACCGCACCCAGGACGAGATCGAGGACTGGCGCAGCCACCGTGATCCGCTGGTGCGGTACGAGGGCCGCTGCCTGGAATCCGGGTTGCTCGACCTGGACGGCATCGGTGCCGCCCAGGAACGGGCCAAAGACGACATACGACGGGCCATCACCGAAGCGTACGCCCAGCCCGACGCCACCACCCATGACCTCGAGGGGGCCGCCTATGCCTGAGCAGACCACACCCGAGGCGAGCACCTACGCCAAGGCGGTGGCAGCAGCGCTCCGACTCGCCCTCAGCGAAAACACCGGCGTGTTCATGGCGGGCGAGGACATCGGCGTCTACGGCGGCGCCTTCGGCGTCACCGACGGCCTGCTGGCCGAGTTCGGCGAAGAGCGCATCCGCGACACCCCCATCTCCGAGGACGTGATCGCCGGTCTCGCCATCGGCGCCGCCATCACCGGTATGCGTCCGGTGGTGGAGATCCAGTTCTCCGACTTCATCGTCAACGCCATGGACGCCATCGTCAACCAGGCCGCCAAGCTCCACTTCATGTACGGCGGCAACGTCGAGGTCCCGATGGTGATCCGCGCCCCCGGCGGCGGCGGCACCGGGGCTGCGGCCCAACACTCCCAGAGCCTGGAGGCGTGGTTCGCCCACGTTCCCGGACTGGAGGTGGTGATGCCATCGACGCCCCAGGACGTCCACGACCTGTTGCTCGCATCCATCCTCAGCCCCAACCCGGTGGTCTTCTTGGAACACAAGCTGCTCTACAAGACCGAAGGCCCCTTCGTGGCCCGCACCCGGATGGCGGACACCCCGGCTCGGATCGGCCAGGCAGCCGTCACGCGTGAGGGCACCGACCTGACCATCGTCGGCTATTCGATCATGGCGATGCGGGCGCTGGAAGCAGCCGAGCAGCTGGCGGAGGCGGGGATATCCGTCGAGGTGGTCGACCTGCGCACCGTGCGTCCGCTCGACATCGATACGGTGCGGGCCTCGGTCCGCAAGACGGGCCGGCTGCTGGTCACCCACGAGGCTCCCACCCCGGTGGGAGTGGGCGCGGAGGTGGTGGCCGGCGTCGTCGAATCCGATGCGCTGGACTACCTGCTCGCACCGGTTCGCCGGGTGTGCGGCAAGGACATCCCCATGCCCTACGCCCGAGCCCTCGAGAAGGCAACGATCCCCCAGACCGAGGACGTGATCGACGCCGCCAAGGAGCTGATGAAGGCATGAGCACCACCCGCGAAATCAGACTCCCGGCCCTGTCGGCCACCATGACAGAGGCGGTGCTGTTGGAGTGGAAGGTGGCGGTGGGCGACAGCGTCAAACAGGGCCAGCCCATCGCCGAGGTATCCACCGACAAGGTCGACATGGACCTCGAAGCACCTTTCGAAGGGGTGATCGAGTCGCTCGACGCCGAGCCCGGCACCACCGTTGCTCTGGGCGGGCTGATGGCCACCGCAAGCACCGAGAGCGAAGACCTGTTGGGCGGACTCGTGCTCGGAGGAGAGTCCGAGGCCCCCGCCGCCCAGCTCGACACGGTCCTACAGGCGTCCAGCCAGCCTTCAGACGAGAAGCGTCAGCACTCGCGCATCGTCCCCGCCTCTCCCCCGGCCCGCAAGATGGCCCGGCAGCTGGGCGTCGACCTGTCCGCCGTCACCCCGAGCGGTGCCCGCGGACAGGTGACACCGGCCGATGTGAAGCGCCATGCCGAAGGAGCTGCCACCCAACCTGAGAGCCCGGCGATCCCAACTCCGCCCACCGCACCGGCCGAGCCTGCTCCACAGGTTCAGGAAGGCCCATCGGAGGCGGCCGCCCCCAGCGCTGCCGACGCCAAGCGTCTCGCCGTCCGTCGTGCCACCGCCGACGTCATGAACCGAACGGTCGTGGTGCCCCAGTTCACGCTGTACCGCACGCTGGTGCTCGACCGCGCCGCCGGCCGCAAGGGTGGACGCAGCTGGACCACCGAACTGGTGCGAGCACTGGCTGCCACCCTTCGCGAGCATCCCGAGATCAACTCGCGCTGGGACGAGGAGTCCCGAACCGTGGTTGCGTTCGGATCGGTGGCGGTGGGCCTGGCCGTCGACCGCCCCGGGGTGGGCCTGGCGGTGGCATCGGTGTCGGATCCCGATCTGGGCGACGCCGACGACGCCGACCGGACCATCCGGATGGTCGCCGACCGGGCGAAGACGGGAAAGCTGCGCCCCGAAGACATGGTGCAGGCGTCGATCACCCTCTCCAACCTGGGCGGGCTCGGGGTCGACCGGTTCAACGCCCTGCTGTTCCCGCCCCAGGCGGCGATCATGTCGGCCGGTGCAATCCGGATGCGGCCGATCGCCACCTCCGACGGCGCCCTCAAGGCGGCGCTGACCTGCGAGGTGGGACTGACGGTGGACCACCGGGTGGCCGACGGTGCGGACGGTGCCAGGTTCCTCGACGACTTCGCCCGCGGAGTGGAGTCCGGTCAGTAGGGCGCTGGTGAGGTCCTTCGCCGCTGGCACCGTGCGGGGCGAAAGGCGATGATCAGATGGATGACCAAGGCACAACGCTGGTTGATGCGGGCACCGATCGTTGTCTATCGGCTGGGACTCGGTCGGCTGCTGACTCGGCGGATGCTGCTGCTCACCCACACGGGACGGAAGTCAGGACTCAGCCGCAGCACCATGCTCGAGGTGGTGGAGGCGCCCGACGGGTGCCCGGTCGTGGTATCGGGCTTCGGTCGCGCATCTGATTGGTACAAGAACGTGACTGCCAATCCGGCCGTCGATGTCAACTGGGCGGGGAAGCGGTTCGAAGCGCTGGCGCACGAACTCGACGAGGGGTCTGCGGCCGAGGTCTTCGACCGATACCGCACCAACCACCCGAGGGCTGCGGCCGTGCTCGGTCGGCGCCTCGGGCTGCCGCTCGACGCCGCCCCCGAGGTAGTCGCCGCCAAGCTCCCGGTCCTGCGGCTGGAGCCGGCGAAACAGCACCATCGCTGATCGAACCGGCAGGCGGTGTCGGGGAGCGTCCCCGGATCGTCGGCCGAACGGATCTCGTGCCGATGGGGCGGTTTCGACCAAGCCACACGGCCGACGAAGATGGGTGGATGACGAACCACACACCTGCGTTCGGTTGGTTGTCCCCGGTGGCCGGCCATGCCGGTAGCGACTTCCAGCCGATCGTGATGTACCAGGAGGAGCACATCTTCCCCCACGTCCTCGACCGCTTCGACTCCGTCTGGGTCGCCGACCACTTCTACGGGTTCGACGCAGAGAAGACCGAAGGTTTCCTCGAGGGTTGGACGGCGCTCACCTGGTTGGCCGCCCGCTTCCCCACCGTGCAGGTGGGCCACCACGTCCTCGGCCACGGCTACCGCAACCCCGCCCTCACCGCCAAGATGGCATCGACCCTGCAGGTGCTGTCGGGCAACCGCTTCATCCTCGGCATCGGTGCCGGCTGGCGCCAGGACGAATACGACTCCTACGGCTACGAATTCCCCTCGACCGCCACCAGACTCCGCCAGCTGGAAGAGGTCATCCGAATCTGCCGCCTCATGTGGACCGAGGCGCACCCAACATTCGAGGGCCGGTACTTCTCGATCGACGACGCAGCTGCCACCCCCCGGCCCGATGTGGCGCCGCCGGTGCTCATCGGCAGCTCCGGTGAACAGATCGGACTTCCCATCGTCGGCCGCCAGGCGGACCTGTGGAATGGGAAGTACGTGGACGATGATGACTGGCGACGCAAGCGGTCGATCGTCGACGAAGCGGCCGTCGCCGTCGGACGTGACCCATCCGACATCGTGAGCACGCTGACGATCGGCGGCGACCTCCCCGAGACCGATAGCGACTCGCAGGCCTGGATCGATCGGCTCGGCCACCTGGTCGACCTCGGTGTGACCTCGTTCATCATGGACTTCGGACACCCGCTCCACCCCGAACCGGCGCTCCGATTCGTCGAGCAGGTGATGAATCCTCTACAACAAGGCTGAGGCTCCGCCGAGCTCAGGATCTGACCAGTGCAGGCTTGAACCACGGTGCCCCCAAAACCAACAAACACAAAGTTCCTGATCCTAGTTGCGTTTTTTGGGTTTGTCAGTAGACTCTTCACATGCGACGCCATGTCAGCGAGACATTTCTCGCCAACGAGTCAGACGACCTCCTCACCACAGGTGAAGCTGCGGCGCTGCTCGGCTGCTCACGCCAGCACGTCGTAGACCTGTGCGTCTCCGGTGACTTGCCCTACATGACGACCGGCACTCACCGACGCGTCAGGCGCGCGGATGTCGAGGCACACCGGGCCGGCTCGATTCGCATGACCCGCGATCAACGCCGCAGCCTGTGGCTTGCTCACGCGGTCGCCGGCAGGATCGTCACCGACCCGGACACCCATCTCGCCACCGCCCGGAACAATCTCACTCTCCTGCGGTCGACGGCGCGTGGCCGCGCTGTCACCTGGGTCGATGAATGGGATCGACTACTCCAGAGACCGCTCCACGAACTCCTCGACGCCCTGACTTCCGCCACGACCAAGGGTCGCGAGCTTCGCCAGAACTCCCCCTTCGCCGGTGTCCTTTCAGAAGACGAACGAAGCAGAGTGCTCGCGCAGTTCGTCGCCCACGAAACGGCCGGCCGATGAACCAGAACCAGCTCGCCCATCTACTCCGTGCCGCCGCCGACATCGTCGGCGACGGCCACATCCTCGTCATCGGATCCCAAGCGGTCCTCGCAACCCACCCCGAACACCAGCTGCCGCCACTTGTCACCATGTCAGTCGAAGCCGATCTCACCTTCCTCGACGGCGACATCGCCAAGAGCGACAAGGTCGACGGCGCCATCGGCGAAGGCTCCCACTTCCACCAGACCTTCGGGTACTACCCCCAGGGAGTCGGACTGGACACGGCGATCCTCCCAGCCGGATGGGCCGAACGGACCGTTCGATTCACCGCAGGCGATACGGGTTCCGCCCACGCGGTATGCCTCGAGATCCATGACCTGGTGATCTCCAAGCTCTTCGCCGGAAGGGAGAAGGACTACGAGTACGCCGAAGCACTCATCGCCGCCGACCTCGTCGATGTTGCCGTGCTCAGCGCCCGAGCCCAGACATGCGAAGCGCCTCCCGCCCAAGCACGTCGCGTGCTCCGGTTTCTCCAACGATGAACACACCGCCACAGCGGGGTGCTTCAGCCCGGCCACGCATCGGACTCACCACCCCCTCAAACCTCTGTGAGGATCTCCCGCACCTGCTCGGGTGAGGTCGCCTGGAGGCAGCGTTCGGCGAGGGCCCTGGAGTCCTCGGCCGAAAGGGTCCGCACCCGCTCCTTGACGAGCGGGATGGCGGGTGGGTTCATCGACCACTCGTCGAGGCCCAGGCCCAGCAGCACCGGGGCGGCCACCGGGTCGCCGGCCAGCTCACCGCACAGGCCCACCCACTTGCCGTGGGCGTGAGCGGCGTCGATCACCATCTTGATCAGCCGCAGCACCGCCGGATGCAGCGCATCGGCCATGGGCGCCACCGCCGGGTTGGTGCGATCGACGGCCAGGGTGTACTGGGTGAGGTCGTTGGTGCCGATCGAGAAGAAGTCGACATGCGGTGCAAGCAGGTCGGCCGTCACCGCCGCCGACGGCACCTCGATCATGATGCCGATCTCGAAGGCGTGCGCCCGCTCGATGCCCGCCTCGTCCAGGCCGCGTTTGGCGTCGTCGACCGCCGCCCGGGTCGCCTGGATCTCCGACAGTGAGGCCACCATCGGGAACATGAGCTTGAGGTTGGCTCCCACCGCCGCCCGCAGCAGGGCCCGCAGCTGGGCGCCGAACAGTTCGGGGGCGTCGAGAGTGAGCCGCACCCCGCGCTTTCCGAGGAACGGGTTGAGCTCCTCGCCCATCTCGATGCCGGGGACCTCCTTGTCGCCGCCAACGTCGAGGGTCCGCACCACCACCGGGCGATCGCCGAACACCTCGAACACCTGACGGTACGACTCGTACTGCTCGTCCTCGGTGGGGGCGGCCCCCTGGTCGATGAACAGGAACTCGGTTCGGAACAACCCGACGCCTTCGGCACCGAGGCCGTCGGCGCGGGCGGCATCGGCCGGGTTGCCGATGTTGGCCACCACCTCGATCTGGACACCGTCACGGGACACGGCGGGCTCGGAGGCGTGCACCGCTGCCCGGGCCCGGATCGCCTCCTCGGTGGCTTTGCGCTCTCTCAAGGCGGTGAGGGTGGACTCGTCCGGTTCGACCCACACGCTGCCGGCGTGCCCGTCGACAGCGAGGGCCGTACCCGTAACCACCTCGGCGCCACCCACACCAACAACGGCCGGGATGCCGAGGCCACGGGCGAGGATCGCGGTGTGGCTGGTGGGGCTACCCACCTCGGTCACGAATGCCAGCGCCATCCCGGGCGGAATCGTGACCGTCTCCGATGGGCTCAGGTCGTTGGCGACGATCACCACCGGCTCTGTGAGGTGGGAGAACCCGGACTCCCCCAGCCCCAACAGCTGCCGGACGAGCTGGCTACCGATGTCACGCACATCGGCAGCCCGGGCCGAGAAGTAGTCGTCGCCGATGTCCTCGAACTCGGTGGCTAGCCGGTCGGCGACCTGGCTCACCGCCGCCTCGGCGCAGATGCTATCGGTGCGCACGGTATCGATGGCGTCGCCCGAGAACGACGGGTCCTCGAGGAACATGCGATGGGCCTCGAAGATGTCACCCACCTCCGATCCCGCCCCGGCGGCCGCCTGATCCTCCAGCACCTCCAGACGCCTCATCACCCCGGCGATGGCCGACTCGAGCCTGACCACCTCGGCGTCGACGTCGTCGACCCGCCGCCCATGGATCTCCGGCAACACCGCCCGATGAACCAAAGCAGGCCCGATGGCGATGCCGGGCGAAGCCCCGATCCCATGGAGGCGGGTCGTCACCACATCCTCCCCACCAGCCGGCCGGACCGCGGGGTCCGAACGTTGTACGTTCTACGTTCTACGTTGAACCTCCCAGCACCCAATAGTTCGACGATCATCGGAGGTCACTCCCCAAAGTTGCCTTCGATCAGCCCCACCAGCGTGGCGACCGCCTCGGACTCGTCCGGCCCCTCGGCAGCGATGCTGATCTCGTGACCCTGGGCGACCGCCGCCTTGAAGATCTGCACGAGGCTCTTGGCGTCGGCCGCTGCGCCGTCCCGGCTCAGATTGGTGAGTGTGATGGCACTCTCGAACCCCTTGGCCGTCTTGACGAACGTGGCTGCCGGCCGGGCGTGCAGGCCCACCTCGTGATGAACGACGATGGTGGCTTCGGTCATGGGTTCCTCCTCAGGGAATGACGAATGGCGGTGATCCGGGCGAGCGCCTCGGCCGCTTCCAGCCGGGCTACGGCGGCGAGCGGATCGTCGTGGCCGGAGACCACCCCCCGACCCGACAACACGCACAGCCCGGAACGGATGTCGTCGATGCGATCCACCACAAGGATCTCCCCGGCGATGTCGGCCAGGTCCGATACCCCGACATCGAGCTCGACGCCCTCGGCGACCAGTGCCAGCAGCGTGGGCGGGAATGCGTACACGGCCACCTCGGCCCCGGCTCGCAGCGCTGCCAGCGCAGGTGACGCCCGATCGTCGATATCGACCGACTCGAGGTGCCGGTTGTCGAGTGCCGACAGATCGGCTCCGATGGCGGTGAGCGCCGCCCGTTTGGGGCTACGGCGGACGGCGATCGCACCGAGCCCGGCGGGGCACAGCCCCTGATCCATCAAACGGGCACCGGCGGCACGCACGGCACCGACGTCCTGGCGGGCGGAAGGGGCGGCGTAGAGCAACTCGTCGGCCACCTTCTGGGTTCGTCGCGGCTGCATCTTCATGGCACGATCGACCGACGACCGCATCAGTCGATCGATCATGCCGCTCATTTGAGATCGAGATCCTGGAGTTTGCGGAGATGCACGATCATGAGCGACTGGTCGAGGTCGACGTCGTCGTAGGTGATCGCCTGTCCCAGGTCGACGTCGCGGGTGAGGACCGCTCCCGGCGCCAGGCCCAGCGGCAGCAGGCGCTGCTTGGAGGCCTCGGCGGCGGTCTCGATCATGCCGTACACCGAGAACCCTCCCAGCCCGTCCACCGTCTCGCCCGCCTGCAACGCCCGCTTGGCGTAGGTGACGGTTTCGGCGGTCGGCTGGTTGTCGGTCGCGACGGTGGTGTCACCCTGGATGGCGGCCCGGGCGATCGAGATGGGGGTCTCGAGGCTGGTGAGGTGATAGGGGCGGTACAGCGCCCAGTAGGGGCCTTTGCCCATCGACAGGTACTGCAGGTCGCGCACCAGCTTGGGGTGTTCGGTCGTGAACACCACGAAGACGCCGGGGGCGATGCCGCGGCCGTACTCGACCCGTCCCCGGCCGGTCAGGATGCCACCGTCCTCGGCGGGGATGTAGACGTCGGCCAGGTTCTTGGGGGTGACCTCGGGGCCGTGCATGCCGGGGATGTCGGGGATGAACCCGGCGGCGTTGGCGAACGACGTCATCTCGACCATGGTCTTGGTGCCGTCGACGAAGCTGGCCAGCATCTTCGGGTTCATCTGCTGGGCGGCGGCCTTCTCGGCCACCGTGTCGGGGTTGCCGCTGCGATCGAGCGGGTTGTTCTTGCCCTTGCCGGCGCACACCACCTCGAAGCCGAGGCTGACGGCGAAGTCGTAGAGTTCCATGGTCGACCCCGGCTCGTCACCGGCGGTGAGCGTGTACACGACGCCGGCGGCGTTGGCCATGCGGCGCAGCAACCATCCGATGGTGGCGTCGGTCTCGACGTTCATTTGCAGGACGTGTTTGCGGGCGAGGATCGCCTCGTAGGCGACCCGTGCCCCCACCTCGGGGATGCCGGTGGCCTCGACGGTCACGTCCACCGGGCCCACCCAGGTGGTGGCCGGATTGGTCGACGCCACCCGCTTGCCCGAGTCGGTGGCGGCGGTGGCGACATCGGGATCATCGGTCTCGACGATGTCGGAGTCGGCGACCCCGGCGGACCGCAGCGCTTCGATTGCCCTGCCCGGGACGGCATCGGCCACCACGAAGGCGCGCATGCCATACATGGTCTCCATCTGGGCGATGAGGCCCTCACCCATCTGCCCGGCGCCGACGACGCCGATCTTGAGGATCTCACCTCGGGCATGACGGGCTTTCAGTACCGGCAACAACATCAGACACCCCTTGCGACGATGTGGATTTCGGTTCCGGCCGAGATCTCGGGCGCCTCGACGGCCGGCAGGCTCACGTCGCCCGGCAGCTCCGGCTCGGTGAGACCGTTGAATTTGACGACGAGATGGCCCAATCCGGCCAGGTTCTCGTTGGCCACCGGACCCACCGACAGCACCGGGAACGCGGCTTCGCCGACGTGGACGGTGTCGCCGACCTCCACCGGGGCGGCCAGCTCGGAAGCGGTGGTGATGATGGCGAACTCGTGCAGTTCCTCTGGGGCATTCGGCCCGAAGAACACGAGGATCCCCTCGGCGGCGAACTCGGCGGCCATCTCGCCGACGCTCGTGACGGTGGTGTGGTACTTGGTTGTCATGGTGGTGGGGGCCCGCCGGGCGGGCCCCCGTTCCCTCTCGACTCTCGTGCTACTCGACGATTTCCATGTCGTTGACGCCGGTGCCCGACACGAAGTTCTCTTCGGTGATGAACCTCATGAGCGGACCCGACGGGCTGGCGCCATGGACGTCGACGGTGAGCACGCCTTTCATCGGGTACACCCCGATGCGGGCGGTGCCGCCGCAGTCGATCACCGCGCAGGCGATCTCATCGAACCCGGCCTTCGACTTGAACCCGTCGAAGGGCCGGCCTCCGGTGAGGTCGGCGAGTCGCTGGGCGACGGGATGGATCCCGCCGCCGGTGACCGAGTAGATGAGGTCCTTGCCCGGTTTGGGGTCGATGACGAGGCCTTTGCCCCATCCGCGTGCCCCCGGCTTGACGAGCACCTTGCGGTATTCGCCAGATGGCGGCGCCTCGACCGGTGCCGCCTCTGCGGGTGGTTCGTTCACCTCACCGGCTGCCTCGGTCACGACCTCGGCCGCTTCTTCGGCCTGGGACGCGCCGGCCCCGGCCTTGGCCGTCGCCGCATCGGCGGCTTCATCGGCCTTCTTCTTGAATCGGTCGAACAACGCCATCTGGCTCCTACCTCCTCTAGGTCACGGACGGGTCAGCTGTACAGACCGGCGCTGAACACCCAGGCGATGAGCACGGCCAACGGGCCCGTGACCATCCGGCTGAACAGCACGGCCGGCACCCCGACCTCCACAGTCTCGGGCTCCGCCTCTCCCAATGCCAAGCCGACCGGGATGAAGTCACATCCCACCTGCGGGTTGATGGCCCACAGGGCGACCAGCGCCAGGCTGGGCGGGATGTTGCCTTCCCCGATCTGCTGACCGATGAGCACACCGATCACCTGAGCGATCACCGCTCCCGGCCCCAGCAGCGGCGACAGGATCGGCAGGCCGATGATGATCGAGAGGATCAACAGGCCGATGACGCTGTCGGCGAGACCGGTGAGCTGCTCGGCAAACCAGTTGCCGAACCCGGTCTCCAGGATGAGGCCGATAACGAAGGCGATGAACGCCATGAACGGCAACACGTTCTTGATGACCTGGTCGATGGTGTCTCGACCGGCCTGGTAGAGCACGCCGACCACCCGGCCGACGCCCTTGCCTACACGAGTCAGAACTGCAGTCATATCTGGTCCTTCCTCCCGGATCAGGCGGCGGCCGCTTTGGCCTGACGGGACCACATGATGGCCGTCAGCCGTTCGGTCACGAGGCCGCGGATGTAGATGACGATGAAGCCGGTGAGCAGATAGCGAACCGCCAGATCTCCCAGCTCGAGACCGAGGGTCTCGATTCCGGTGGCGATACCCAGCCACACGAACAGCTCACCCGGGTTGACGTGCGGGAAGATGCCGAGCGGCGGGTGCACCATCGACACCGCCGAGTCGTAGAACGCCGGCTTGTACTTCTCGGGCAGGAACTGCCCGTTGGTGTACGCCATCGGGTTGGTCAGGAAGAACACCGACAGGAACGGCCAGACCAGGTAGCGGATCGGGGTGTAGGCGAAGCCTTCACGGCCGGCCCATTCCCCGAACTTGTTGACCTTCTCGGGTCCGATCCAGGCGATGAGGGCGTTGACGGCGGTCAGCAGCACGATCAGCGTGGGAATGATCCCGATGACCAGGCTGCCGAACACCTCCCCGCCTCTCTGGAATATTGCGATGAACTCTTCGGCCCATGAGGCCAATGTGTCGAGCATGGTTCTCTCTCTCCTCCTCCAAGGGGGTACGACTGCACGGCTGCGCCCGTTACGACACCGTGCGGTGGGGTGCGGGTGTCAGGTCATCGCACCTCCTCCTCGCCGTTCGCCGCCGCGGCGGCGTCCTTGGCGAGCTTGTTGCGAATGAAACCTGCGGCGTGGTCGAGCGAGGCCCAGGTCTTCTTCGAGACCCCGGCGGGCGGCTCACCCCGGCCCACCTCGTCGAGCGATAGACCCACCGCCTCGGGCACCGGTTTCGACCCGGCGAACACGGTGAAACCTGCCAGTTCCTCGGCGGCGACCACCCGATGGTCGGCATCGGTGACGAGGGTGGTGTAGACCTTGCGGCGATAGGTGGTGCCGGCCAGCCCGATCGCCATGTGGGTGCCCATCCGGCGCAGTTGCTGGCTCCTCTTGTTGAATGAGCGCATCTGCTGGCTCGACAGCCAGATCTGCAGGAGCCAGGCCCCCGCCAGCAACATGACGATGGTCACCGAGACGTTGTCCATGGGGTCACACTCCAATCAGGTCGTCGGACCCGTGCATCGCCAGGGCGGCACGGGCGGTGGCGGCGTCGGTCACGATCACATCGAGCATGTGCCCCCGGAGCACGGCGGTGATGGCACCCGCCTTGCCCGCCCCTCCGGCCACTCCGATCACCGTTTCGATACCGGCGAGCCGGTCGGGGTGGAGAGCAACCACCCGATCGTTCTCGGGGATGGCCAGCACCCGGCCCCGCTCGTCGATGAGGAATCCCATCACATCACCGACAACGCCCATGTCGCGCAGACGCGAGGTGGTTTCCTGGTCGAAGTAGCCGGCGCGAAGCAGGCCGGACAGGCTCGAATCGATGCTGCCGATGCCGGTGATCGCCACCGCAGAGGTCTCCGCCATCCGCAGGGTGGTGGCGATGGTGCGGTCTGACAGCAACGAGTGGGCCGCCTCGGCCCGGTCGACGATGAGCGGAGCCGACATGGCGCGGAAGTCCCCGTTGAGTTTGCCCGCCAGCGTGCGGGCTACATCGGCTCCATCTACGTTGGGGTCGCCATCACCCACCGATCCCATCGCCTGCAACACCATCACGTCCTCGAGTTGGATCTCGGGCATGGCGCGGACCACCGAGTGCAATGCGGCCCCCCAGCCCACCGTGACCGTCATTCCGGAGCGGAGCTTGCTCTGGAGGGCACGGGCGCCGAGCCGACCGAGGCGACGAAGCATCGATTCGTTGTCGGCGGTGGCGCTTCCCACCAACACGTGCGCCTCGGCCAACCCGTAGGCCGCCCGCAGCTCTTCGGCCAGCTCGAGATCCGTCCGGAGCGGGAACCGAACACGGATCTGGACCAGACCGGCATCACGGGCCTCCGTGAGAAGCCGGGACACCATCGACCGGGACTTGCCGATCCGCTTGGCGATTTCCGCCTGATCCATGTTGTCCTCGTAGTACCAGGCAGCCACCTGCCCGAGGAACTCGAGTCGGTCCTCGTCGGTCATCCCTGACCTCGCATCCGTCCTCCCGGGACATCCATCCGGCTCACGAACGTTCACGTCCGCACAACCGTTTGCAGACGATACGAACCGCCGGGCCCTTCGGTCAAGGACGTGATTCACAGACGTGAGTCACCTCGTGACAGATGTGCGTGCCCGCGCCCTCCGTCCGCTCGACGCGGGGCGCGGTCGCGCGTTCGCCGCGTGGGCGCGCCGTTCGGGGGCCTCCACATGTGTGGAGGCGCTTGACAAATACTCGGGAATATCCGACTGTCCCGTTGTGGCCGACCAAACGCCCGATTACGAGCCGGCAGACTCACTCGAGCTGGATGCCGGGCAACTGCGGACGTTGTTCGAGCCAACGCGGATGACGATCGTCGAGCTGCTGGGGGAACGGGCGGCGACCTCCTCGGAACTGACGGAGGCCTTGGACAAACCAAAGGG
Source organism: uncultured bacterium (assembly GCA_963825585.1). Taxonomy (GTDB): domain Bacteria; phylum Actinomycetota; class Acidimicrobiia; order Spongiisociales; family ZC4RG35; genus JAOUGY01. The sequence goes on along the minus strand of CAWGTX010000004.1, from coordinate 42,180 downwards.
GACGATTGGCCATCACTGCAAGAGCCTCGAGTCGGCCGGGCCGATCCGGATCGTGAGAACGAGGCAGGCGAGGGCGATGATCGCCAAGCACTACGGTCGCACGGCCCGGACCTTCGTCCTCGACCATGTGGAAGACATCGGGTTCACATCAGGGAGGATGCCGACCGAGGCCGCTTCCGAGATCGAGCGGTTCCGCCGGCCGATCCCGACTGGGGACACCCCGGGAATCACCAGCCTCCGATATGGCCGAGTAACGCCGGAGCGAGCCGAGGAGTGGACACGCCGTCTCGACGAACTGGTCACCGAGCTCACCCGGGAGGCGCGAGCCGGTGACCGGATGTTCGGTTTGGTCGTTTCGTTCTTCCCCACGATCAAGCCGGTTCTTCCCGAGGAGACACCATGACGCTCGAATCCAAACCGAGGCCACTCGGCTCCAACTACTGGAAGCTCTGGACGGCGACCGTCGTCTCCAACTTCGGCGATGGCATCTCCGGGGTCGCCTATCCGTGGCTCGCATCGGCTGTCACACGCGACCCGTTCGCCATCGCCATGATCGGACTCGCCGCCCGACTGCCCTGGCTGCTGTTCACGCTTCCGGCGGGAGTCGTCACCGATCGGGTGGATCGCAGGAAACTGGTCATGTGGATGGACGCCGCCCGGTTCGTCATCACCGTGGTGGTGGCCACGGCCGTGCTGTCGTTCCAGCAACAGCTGGCGGCAGCCGACGCCCTGACCGGCGGTTCCGTCCGCGCATCCTCGGGTGTGCTGCTGGTGATGCTGTACATCAGCAGCCTGCTCTTCGGGACCGCCGAAGTACTGCGTGACAACGCCTCTCAAACGCTGCTTCCGTCCATCGTGGGCAAGGATCAGCTCCAGCGCGCCAATGGCCGCATGTGGGGCGCCGAGGCCGCCATGAACCAGTTCGCCGGCCCGGTGGCCGGCGGTTTCCTCCTGGCAGTGGCGTTCTCGCTGCCGTTCTTCGTGAACGCCGGTGTGCTGGCGGTGGCCGTCTCCATGACGCTGCTCGTGTCTGGCGATTTCCGGGCGAACCGCTCGATCGACACTCCCGACGCAGGGTGGCGGGCGGACATCGCAGAAGGGTTCCTCTGGTTGTGGCGCCGGCCCTTCCTCCGGAGCCTGGCGGTCAGCCTCGGAGTCCTCAACGCGCTCGGGATGGCCACCCTCGCCACCCTCGTGCTGTATGTGCAGGAGGTTTTGGAGCTCGGAGCGACCGGTTTCGGCGTGATGATGTGGGCGGGCGCCGCCGGAGGCATCCTCGGGAGCTTCACCGCCGACAAGGTGACCAAACGAATCGGCAACGGCCCTTCCCTGTTCACCACCATCATCTTCGGGGCTCTGACCTCAGCCGTCATCGGGCTCACATCGGTGGCGGCGGTGGTCTGGGTGATGTTCCTGATCGGATCATTCACCGCGGTGCTGTGGAACGTCATCACCGTCTCACTCCGCCAGACCATCATCCCCGACCACCTGCTGGGCCGAGTCAACAGCGTCTACCGCATGTTCGGTTGGGGAATGATGCCGATCGGCTCACTCGCCGGTGGGCTGCTCGTCTCGCTCGGCGAAACCACCATCTCCCGCGACTTCGGTCTCCGGCTCCCATTCCTGGTGTCGGCCGCCGCCCACCTGGTCCTACTGGCGTATGCGCTGCCGAGGTTGAACGGTGCGCGGATTGCGGAGGCCCTGGAAGAGCCGCACAGGGCCGCGTGAGGATCAGGTACAACGTAGAACGTACAACGTAGAACGAATAGAACGTTCGATCCACCAGTGAGATCTACCGTCGGAGATCGACTGGGCCGTCGCATTCGCGATCCGGCTTACGTTCTACTTTGTACGTTCTACGTTCTACCCATCTCCGATCAGTTCGTCCCCAACCCGCACATCAGCTGCATGTCCGGGACGTGGGGGAACTCGTCGCCGTCGCCAACAGAGCGGCAGGTGTACGACATGGTCCAGGGATCCAGGGTGTTGCACATGGTGGTGTAGTCACCCGAGTCCGGGGCCAGGTCGACCAGTGCGGCGTCGTTGCTCAGATACTGGCGAACCGCCCCGGCGGCCGATGCTGCCAGCTCCTGGGTCGCTTTGGCGTTGGTGTAGAACTCTCCGGTCGAGAACGCCCCGGTAGGGCTTATGTCGAGGCCTCCGTCCCAGCGACCCACTTCGATCGAACGCTCGGCACCGTTGTCGAACTTGCCCCCGGCGAACCGGTCGATCTTCTGGACGGCGTTGCAGGTGGCGGATGTGCATTCCGTCACCGGATTGCGGTTGTCGACACCCAGTTGGAAGTTGCCGAACCCGAGGTTGGCGGTCGACTGCGAGTCGTCGAAGCTGTCCCACTGCTCGTAGTGGTGATCGTCGCCCGGCATGTTGATCATCCGCACCCGGTCGTCGTCGACCGAAGGCAGCGACTCGTCGCAATTGGTCGGACTGAGACCGACTCCGGTGTCGGCGTTGACCGCACGGCCGAAGTCGGCCATGAATCCGACGTTCATGAGCTCGTTGCCTTCGAGGTCGTACACCAGCGTGGTCACCGAGTGGAACTGCGTGCACACCCGGGCCTGCCCGGACGTTCCCATGTGAACCACCATCCGAACCCAGTGCTGGCCGGCGAGATCCTTGAAGATGAACTCCTTGAATCCGGGGTGGGCCTCCGCCTTCCCGTTCTGCGCCGACACGTACTCGTAGGGCACCATGGGCGCCCCCGGGATCAGCGACGGGTCTGACCCGTGGTCGTGGCCGAAGTTGCACCAGTACACCGGGTCCCACTGCGGGTGCCAGGTGGCGTAGGTCTCACCGTCGGGACCGGTGGTGGTGTAGGTGTCGTGAACCCAGGCCGGGCACGGCTCACCGGGGACCGGGTAGGTCTTGCCCGACGGAATCGGCGGTGTCGGCGACGGCGCCCCGTCGGACTCGGCCAGCAGCAGGAAATACATCGTCCGATAGTCGCCCGAAGAGCCCTCGACCGTGCCGAGTTGCACACGACCGGCAGGGAAGTCCTTCAGGTAGACCCGGGCGTTGCGCCCGGCCACGGTGACGCCGGTCCCTTCCCGCCATCCGCTCTTCAACCAACCGGGGAGCGAGGCGTCGTCCCGCCACACCACGGCCACGGTGGCCGGCCTCGTGAGCGTGAAGTTGAGCCAGTCGTCGTCACGGGGATCGTCGTCGAATCCCCAGTGGGTGGGCGGTGAGAGGATGTCCCACCCGCGGTAGGCCCCGGGATCATCGACCCGTTCGAGCTGCCAGCCCTCGGTACCTTCGGCCGGGTCGACGTCGAATCCGGTGCCGAAGCTGCGGGGCCAGTACGCCATCTGGAACACGTGGAACGGGTTGTCCGAGTCGCGGTAGACGTGGAACCGGGACACGAGTGCCACGTCTTCGGGACCGGGCTCGCCGATCGGATACAGCGGAACGGCTTCCAGTCCCAGGCCTCGCATGAGGAAGCTGGCCATCTGCGCCACGGGTCACCGGTTCGTCGGGGCAGAACCGGTCGTTGGCGGGCGGGTTGCACCCCTTGGTGACGCCGGTTGCACCCAACCACTCGATGTCGGCTTCGAACGTCGAGCCGTTGTCGTCGACGAAGTCCGTTGTCGCTCCCGCCGTGAGGCGATCCTCCAGCGCCCGGCGCAGGAACGCTGCCATCTGACCGCGGGTGACGGGTTCGTTGGGGCAGAAGCGATCGTTGGCGGGCGGATTACATCCGCGGGTCACGCCGGCCGTGGCGAGCTTCTCGATGTCGTCTTCGAAGGTGGAGCCGTTGTCGTCGGCGAACTGCGTTCCGTCCGTGTCGGACAGTCCGAGCGCTCGCACGAGGAAAGCCGCCATTTGCCCGCGGGTCACCTGATCGTCCGGGCAGAAGAGGTCGTTGCCGGGCGGGTTGCATCCCTTGGTGATCCCGGCGGCGGCAATCGCCTCGATCGCTCCTTCGTGCACGGAACCGTCGTCGTCGGAGAAGCTCCCCACGGCCGCCGCTACCGGCCCTGTGAGTACGGCCATCGAACCGACCATCGAGATCAGCAACATAACCGACACGCGCACGCCGAACCGACGCCGAACACTCCCCCGCAAAATGCCCTCCACTCTGGCTCTGGAAGATGTTGGTCGAATTCGCCACACCGGTTCACCAAGTGGTGGTTAAGCGAACCACAACGATTCCTCACAAACGGACTAGTCACCTACGAGATCGCGTGTTTGGGGCGAGGAGGCGAGGAGCGAGGAGCCAGAAACGGAAGCCATGACCGCGCTGCGACAACGCCGACTTCACCGTTGGCGCCGTCCGGCTCCTCGCTCCTCGCACCGTGCGGCTGGGCCCAACCTCTCACGACGGCGTAATGGTGTAATGTTCATTACGCAGCGTGGAGCAAGAGGAAGGAACACACATGAGCGAACGTGAGACGATCCTCGGCTGGTTCATCGGGCGGCTCGATGACACGTGGTTCGAAGGCACCCCCGACCTGACGTACGACCGCGACGAGATCGTTGTGGTCGGCGTGCTGCCGGAGCCGGCTCTCGACCCCGACGACTCCGAGGGGGTCCGTGCCGAGGCCCTCCGATCCCGCATCCAGGCATTCCGAAAGAAGACACGCGCAGCGCGGATCGACATCGCCCGCAGCGCAGAACACACCTTCGACCGCAAGGTCTCGTGGGGTGCGACCTGCGGCGAGCAGACGGAGATGTTCACCACGCTGGCGGTGCCCGCCATGACGCGCTTGAGGATGCCGGAGCGAAAGGTATTGGACACCCTCGTCGCATCCGGCGTGGCGAAGAGCCGAAGCGAGGCGTTGGCATGGTGCGTGCGACTGGTCGGGACCCACGAATCCGACTGGCTGACCGAACTCGACTCGGCGATGCGTCACGTGGACGAGGTCAAACAGCGCGGACCGGCATGACAGCTGCCTCTCCCCGGTTCCCGCGACAGCGCGCACGCGGCAACTGACGGCGCACCAGGCTCAGGTGGTCTCGAGTTCTGCCTCGGGCTCGGTGCGCTCTTCGGCTTTCACAGGTCTATCGGCTCCGCCGAGCACCCAGAACGCCAGAGCCGACAACGACGCCGCTCCCAGCGCCGCACCCAGCCACAGCAGCGACCTGTCCTCGGGCTCGGACTCGGGTGGCGTGAGCGGGACTGCGCCAACCAACTCGGCCGCCACCCCGAGCCGGCTCAGCCGGAGCGGATCCGACTGTGCTCCGGTGGCAAGGTCCTCGAACACGGCCACCAGGTCGAGGGGTCGGGTTTCGAACACGGTTCGGTACGTCCCGGGGGCCGACTCGATCATCGCCACCGTCCGTTGATCACCACCCGGATCGACAACGTGGACCACCACGTCGGTTCCAGCGGACGCCTCGACCGTCACCGCCACCTCGATCGTGGACGAGTCGACGACAGTGGCCTCGGCCTGGGCGATACCGAACCCACCACCGAGCTGAATCGACATCACGAGCGCAGCGAGAACAACCACCCCACACAGCCTATCCGACATGCCAGGATGGCCAAGGCATGGCAACAAATGACAGGGTCCGGTGGCGACCGTGTTGACCACCAAACCGTTCCGGCGCGCCCCCGTGCTGCTGCTCGCCAACCTCACCGTCTTGGTCTCGGTCACGGGCGCCGCCGCCATTCTGGGACTGGTGGCCGCCTCAACCCCGCTGTACGTCTCGTCCGCCGGCGCCACCGCGCTCGAACGCGAGCTGGAAGGGCGCTGCCCTGCCAGCTACGACCTTCAGGTGTCATCCTTCCTACCGGCCGCCGAACAGCGACGGGCGCTCAGCGACCACCTCACCGCTCGGCTCGAATCACCGGTTCTGGTGACCGAGGGAACGGTGGCCACGGCCACGCTCGGTGATCGGTCCTTCCCCATGAAGCTCATGTACCGCACCGGCTTCCGTGACGACCTCGAAGTGATCGCCGGCGGCGAAGGACGGGGGCTGTGGCTCGGAGAACGGATGGCGACCAACCTCGGAGCCGACGTCGGCGACACACTCACCGTACGAAGCGGGCCGGAGCGTTCCGAACTCCCGGTGGTGGCCATCGTCGCCGATCTGAACGACCAAAGGGCGGAGCCGGCGTGGTGTGCGTTCGAGAGCCTGCTCGAACCCACCGCCATGGGAGACCTTCCCACCCCGCTCGTGTTCGTCGATCCCGATGTGCTCAGCTTCGCTCATTACGACGCCGCCTTCGCCACGTACGGAAACGCCGGCATCAACGAACAGTGGACGATTCCAGTCGACATCGGCCGCATGACGGCCGGCGAGGCCGAAGCGCTGGTGGCGGACATCCCCCGGCTCGAAGAGGCGTACCAACTCGCCCAGGACGAGTTCCGGGAAAGCCACACACACGACGAGAGTATGGGATTTGCATCCGAACACCCCGCCATCCACACCGACCTGGACATCGTCACCGGAAGGGTGGTGGCGCTGGGCGAAGCGCTCGCCACCTCGATCGATCCGCTGGCGGTGGCCGTCCTCGTCACCGCCCTCGGCCTGATGGGAATGGCAGGAAGCTACTGGGTGGACCGCCGTCGCTCCGAGCTGCGGTCTCTGGCGGCCCGGGGTGTCCCTCCCTGGGCGCTCGGCGTGAAGGCCGGTCTGGAGACGCTGCTCCCCATCGGTCTGGGCGCCGTAATCGGCTGGGCGCTGGCGCGCCCCGTCGTCGCCCTCGCCGGACCTGGCGGCCCGGTCGAAGCCGGAGCCGTGATGGGCGGGCTCATACGTGCCGGCATCGCAGCAGCGATGGCGGTGCTGGTGATCGTCATGGTCGCCGCCGGGCGCTCCCGCTCGCTGTTGCGTACATCCGAAGCCGGGCATAGCTCGGGAATCGGACCGCTGGTCCCGCTGGCAACGGCCGCCACCGCCTACTGGGTCCGGACTCGCCTGGGCGATCAGGCGGTGCTGGTGGGCGAGCGAGAGCTGGTCGGCTCGATCGATCCGCTGGTGGTGCTCTATCCGATGTTGGCATTCGCGGCTGCGGCGCTGCTCGGAGGGATCGCGCTCGTGCGGCTCGCACCCCGGGCGGCACGGGCAACGGGCGGGCCGGCGGTGCACCTCGCATCCCGGCGCATCGCCAGTGCCCCACTGCTGGCGACTGTGCTGGTGATCGGTTCGGCCATTCCCGTCGCCACCCTCGTGTATTCCGCCACCCTCACCCGATCCACCACCTCCACCATCGACGCCAAAGGTCGCAGCTTCGTGGGAGCCGACGTGGCGGCACCCGTCTACGGTTTCGACTCGGTGCCCGATGCCTACGCCGACCGTGCCACGGTGGTGGCGCTCATCGATCGGGCCGACTTCGTGGGCCAGCGCATCGACATCCTCGCCATCGAACCCGACACCTTCACCCGTGGCGCCTACTGGGACGAGTCGTTCTCGGATGTGCCCATCGATCGACTGGTCTCCAGACTGGGCGACCTCGTCGACGGTGTGGCGCCGGCGATCGTCGCCAACGGCGTCCTCGGAAGTGGGATCGTCGACGCTCGCGGCATGGACCTCCCGATCGACGTCGTGGGAACGGCCGAGGTGTTTCCCGGATCGCGTCGCGATCGCCCGCTCGTGGTGGTGTCCCGCGCCGCGCTCGAGTCGGCCATCGAACAGGCGGACCGCTCGCCCGGCGTGTTGCGTTATCTCCTGTGGGTGAACGGTGAGGAGGCCGGGGCGGTCGGCGATGTGCTGAGATCCGAGTCCATCGGCTTCTCGTACACCTTGCCCGCCAGTCGGACCCTCGACCTGCTCAAATTCCAAGCGGTGGTGTGGACCTTCGACTTCCTGGAGTTGTACGCGGCCCTCGCCGGGCTCATCGCCATCGGCGCCATCCTGCTGTACTCCGACACCAGGCAACGATCACGGAACCTGGCCTACGCTCTCGCCAGGCGCATGGGCCTCACCCGTGCCGATCACATCCGCGCATCCCTCCTCGAGACCGCCATTCCGGTGATCACCGGAGTCGGGCTGGGCGCCGCCACAGCACTGGTGACGGCTCGCACTGTCTATGCGGCGCTCGACCCGGTCCCGGAGACGCCGCCAGGACCGCGATGGGTGCCTGCCATCGAACTCATCGTCGTGACCGTGGCCGGTGCGATGGTGGTGGCGTGGGCGACGTCACGCATCAGCCAGCGGGCCGCCGACACCGCCGACACATCGGAGTTGCTGCGCCATGGTGGGTGAACGGGTCGTGACGTGTGTGGGACTCGGCCGGGCATACCGGACCGCCGACGGGGCCGTGTGGGCGTTTCGCGAGATCGACCTCGAGGTCGAGACGGGCTCTCTCACGGTGCTTGCCGGCCCATCCGGGGCCGGCAAGTCGACGCTCCTGCGGATCATCGCCGCCCTCGACCGACCTACCGAGGGTTCGGTCTCCGTCGAGGGCATCGAGATCGGCGGCCTCTCCGATCGGGGGCGTCGCAGGTGGCGACGATCGAGACTGGGATACGTCTTCCAGGACCCGTCCGACAACCTGCTGCCGTACCTCACCGTACGCGAGCATCTCGAAATGGCGGCCGGGATTCGCGGCCGGGGTAGCGACGGACTCGACCTCGCCGACCGGCTCGAAGTCACCGAGCTGCTGACCGAGCGCCCGGAGCGCCTGTCGTCGGGCCAACAGCAACGGGTGGCCCTCGCCATGGCGGCGGTCGGCGGCCCGGCTCTGGTGGTGGCCGACGAACCGACCGCAGAGCTCGACCAGACCTCGGCCGTCCTCGCCATCGACACACTGCTTGCCCTACGTAACAGCGGATCGACCGTTGTCGTGTCCTCGCACGACTCCGATGTCATCCGGCGGGCCGACGCCGTCCACCGCCTCGAGCACCACAGGAGCGGGTGATGCCGACCGTTGCTCTCGCCGCCGTCACACGGTCGTTCCTGAGAGGCACCGGGACCGTCGACGTTCTCACCGGGGTCGACCTCGTGGTGGAGCCGGGTGAGGTGGTCATGATCCGAGGGCGGTCGGGAACCGGCAAAACGACACTCCTGTCGATCCTGGCCGGTTGGCTCGATCACGACAGCGGAACCCTGACCTGGGGCCCGGCCATGACCGACCCCACGGCTTGGAACAACGTGGCCGTCATCCCCCAGACGCTGGGCATGCTCGAGGAGCTGACCATCGGCGAGAACGTGGCGCTCCCGCACCGGCTCGGGACGGCCCCCGACGACGGCAACGCCCTGCTTCACGAGCTCGAGATCGAACGACTCGCCGGACGCTCCATCCACGCCGTCTCGCTGGGCGAACAACAACGCGCCGCCGTGGCTCGGGCTCTCGCAGCTCACCCCCGGCTGGTGCTCGCCGACGAGCCGACCTCACATCTCGACCCCGATCGACTCCGCCTGGTGTGGAACCTCCTCCGCCGCCGGGCCATGGAAGAAGGCCTCTCGGTGATCGCCGCCAGCCACGACCAGGATGCGTTGCTCTACGCCGACCGAGTGCTGGATCTGATGGGCGGGAGATTGGTGGCGATGTGAGCTGCCAGCTACTGGCTGCTGGCTGCTGGTCGGAAGCCACGCGCAGGGGCGACTCACGAGGGCGAACGCCATCTGCCTGCTGTCCAGCCCTTACATGATCGGGCGCGTTGCACGTTGCGAGGTGCGTCGGACGAGCCAGACGCCAGACGCCGAGCCAGGAGCCAGGAGCCAGGAGCCAGGAGCCAGGAGCCAGCTCTCGCTCGTGGCTCGTCACTCGTCGCTCCCACTACCCTTGCTTCTTCCCCGAGACGGAACGGACATGACACAGCCGAGGACACTCTTCGAGAAGGTTTGGGACGATCACGTCGTACGGCATGCACCGGGTGAGCCGGCGCTGCTCTACATCGACCTCCACCTCGTGCACGAGGTCACGTCACCGCAGGCATTCGACAGCCTGCGCGTCTCGGGCCGCACGGTGCGACGCCCCGACCTCACCGTCTCGACCATCGACCACGGCGTGCCCACCGCCGACCGGGCACTCGGTATCAAAGATCCGATGTCGAAGATCCAGATCGAGGCCCTGGTGCGCAACTGTGAGGAGTACGGAATCACGTTGTTCGGCATCGACGACCCCCGGCAGGGCATCGTCCACGTGATCGGGCCCGAACAGGGCATCACCCAGCCCGGAATGACGATCGTGTGCGGTGACAGCCACACAGCCACCCACGGGGCGTTCGGGGCGCTCGCGTTCGGAATCGGCACCTCCGAGGTCGAGCACGTGCTGGCAACCCAGACGCTCCCCCAGGACAAGCCGAAGTCGATGGGTATCACCGTCGACGGCGATCTGCCCACCGGTGTGACGGCCAAGGACATCATTCTCGGGATCATCGCCCGCATCGGGACCGGCGGGGCCACCGGCCACGTCATCGAGTACAAGGGCTCCACCATTCGTGGCCTCTCGATGGAAGGTCGCATGACCATCTGCAACATGTCGATCGAGGGCGGGGCCCGGGCAGGCATGATCGCCCCCGACGAGACCACGTTCGCCTACGTGAAGGGGCGCCCCTACGCCCCCCACGGCGCGGACTGGGAGGCGGCGCTCGGGTACTGGAGGTCGCTGGCAAGCGACGAAGGCGCCACCTACGACACCGAGTTGTTCATCGCCGCCGAGGAACTCGAGCCGTATGTCTCGTGGGGGACCAACCCTGGCCAGACCCTCCCCGTGAGTGCGACCGTACCCCGGCCCGAGTCGATCGAGGATCCGGCCGAGCGGGCTTCGGCCGAGCGTGCACTCGCCTATATGGACCTCGCCGGCGGTATCCCGATCACCGACATCCGCATCGACCGGGTGTTTCTGGGATCGTGCACCAACGGGCGAATCGAGGATCTGCGTGCTGCCGCCAAGGTGGTGGAGGGCCGCAAGGTGGCGTCCACCGTCTCGGCGATGGTGGTGCCCGGGTCAGGCCTGGTGAAGCTCCAGGCCGAAGAGGAGGGTCTCGACCTGATCTTCAAGGAGGCGGGCTTCGAGTGGCGTGACGCCGGGTGTTCGATGTGCCTCGGAATGAACCCCGACATCCTGAGCCCCGGCGAGCGGTGCGCATCGACCTCGAACCGCAACTTCGAGGGCCGCCAGGGCAAGGGTGGACGCACTCACCTGCTGTCGCCCGCCATGGCCGCTGCCGCCGCCATCGAGGGCCGCATCGTCGACGTCCGCACCTGGTCCTGAGGAGAGATCACCATGAAGGCTGTCACCATCATCAACGGGTCCATGGCTCCCCTCCCGCGGGCCAACGTCGACACCGATCAGATCATGCCCAAGCAGTGGCTCAAGCGCGTCGAACGGAGCGGCTACGGCCAGTACCTGTTCTACGACTGGCGCCGCGACGAAGAGAACTTCGTGCTGGAGCGGCCCGAGTACCAGAACGCCACAGTGCTGGTGACCGGCGCCAACTTCGGATCGGGATCATCGCGCGAGCACGCACCATGGGGATTGGAGGACTGGGGCTTCGAAGCCGTCATCGCCCCGTCGTTCGCCGACATCTTCCGCAACAACTGCACCAAGATCGGTCTGCTCCCGGTGATCTTGGCGGAGAAGGAAGTGGCCTGGCTGATGGAACTCGCCGAGGCCGACCCAGCTGCCGAGATCACCATCGACGTCGCCGAGCAGACGGTCACGTACGGCACCGAGTTCGAGGCCCGTTTCGAGCTCGACCCGTTCAGCAAGTACTGCATCATGAACGGCCTCGACGACATCGGGCTCACCATGCGCAACGAGCCCGACATCACCGCATTCGAGCAAACCCGACCGTCGTTCAAGCCGGCGCTCACCTGAGCTGCAAAAGGGAGGGGCGAGGGGCGAGGAGCGAGGAGCCAGATGGCAATGGGCCAAGATCGCGCCCGGTCAACGTTGGCTTCATCGGAGGCTTCCGGCTCCTCGCTCCTCGCTCCTCGCTCTCGCTCAGGTCCCGACATCCCTTTCCGCCCGTGACGTGAAGCTGTACGAATATGGAGATCAACGCCAGCCTCTACCCGTTCGAGTCGCCCGACGCGGTGTTGCGGGCGGCCGTTGTCCAACGATGGGAGACACTCACCTTCCTGCACTGGCGCTACCCACCGGAAGCCGTGCAGGCTCTGCTCCCCGCCGGACTCGAGGTCGACACCTTCGACGGTGACGCCTGGGTGGCAGTTGTCCCGTTTCGGATGGTGAAGGTACGCCCACCGTGGGCTCCGCCCGTCCCCTGGCTCACAACGTTTCCCGAGACCAACCTCCGCACCTACGTGCGCGACGCCGCCGGCGGCACCGGCGTCTGGTTCTGGACCCTCGACATCACCCGACTCGCCGGAGTGGCGGTGGCGAGAACCTGGTTCCGGGTGCCCTACACCTGGGCGTCGATGCGGATGACCGCAGGACCCACCGGCGCCGACTACCACTCCGTGCGACGCTGGCCCGACCGCGGGGCGCACCTCGACGTGTCGGTGAAGGTGGGACAGCCGGTACGAGCGGACGATCTGCTCCGGTTTCTGACCAACCGCTGGCGCGCCTACACGACGAGACGCGATGGCTCGATCGCATTCGGGCGGGTAGCCCACGAACCGTGGCCACTGTTCGAGGCCAGCGCCACCGGGCTGTCCGAGTCGCTCACCAAGTCGGTCGGATTGCCCGCACCGAGTGGATCCCCGCTCGTGCACTACTCGCCCGGTGTCAGCGCCCGGGTGGGGAGCCTGCGAACCGTCGCACCACTTCATCGCTGAACCGAGGCCAAGCTTCTGCCGCCCACGGCCCGAACTCCCGGTCGGTCAGAGCCACGCACGCCAGTCGCCGTTCGGGATCGACCCAAAACAGGCTACCGGAACCGCCGAAGTGCCCGAACGTGCGCGCCGATGTCAGCGACCCGGCCCAGTGTGGGCTCTTGTCGCCCTTGATCTCGGCGCCCACCCCCCACGGGTTGGGCTCGAAGCGCCCGAAGCCCGGCAGGACGCCACCCAGCTCCGGGAACTGAACGCTCGTCATCTCAGCCAGGGTTTCCGACGACACCAGGGTGGGCGCCAGCAGTTCTGAGGCGAACCGGACCAGATCGGCCACCGTGCTGTGTACCCCGTGAGCGGCCGATACCTTCAGCTCGGAACGGGTCATGCCCAGCGGCTCGAACACCGCAAGGGACACATATTCGGCGACCGGCATTGCGGTGGCGGCCTCCAGATGCTCGACGAAGACCTCGATCCCCACGTTGGAGTACACCCGACGAGTCTCCACGTCAGCTGCCATCCGTGGACTGTCGAAGTCGTATCCGGCGGCATGGGCGAGCAGGTGACGCACCGTGGCACCGGGCCGTCCGGCTGGTTCGTCGAGCGAGATGCTCCCTTCTTCCACCGCAACCAGGGCGGCCAATGCGGTGATGACTTTGCTGACCGAGGCTATACGCGTCGCCCAGTGTTGATCGCCGCCGGTGGCAATCGTGCCGGTCAGCGAAACGACGGCGGCGGCAACGTTGTCGACCGGCCAGCCGGCCACCAGGTCGTCGAGCTTCTCAGACACCGGGTGGCCTCCCCGTCCACGCGCCCCGCCTGGTCATCACCCCGCGCAGCAGGTCGGGCCGGTCGGTGATGATCCCGTCGACCCCCCACTCGAGCAGTTGTTCCATCACAGGCTCCTCGTTCACCGTCCACACGTGGACTTGCGATCCGGCGTTGCGGTGGGCGGCCACCGAACGACGGGTGACGACCCGCATCCTCCCGTAGGTCATGGGGACCTGGAGGGCGGGAGCCGCCCGGGGCCGCAGCCGGGCGCCGCTGGCCGCCCACCGAACCATCGTTGCACGGGGACCGGTCGACGTGGCAACCCGTCCGCCGGTCAGAGCGCGGAACCTTCGAAGTCGGGCATCACTGAAGCTGCCGACCACCAGGCGATCCCACAACGCCAGCCGATCCACCAGGTGGGCCAACGCAGCTTCCGTCCCGTCGCGTTTGAGATCCACCACCACTCGGACGTCGGGAAACGTGGTCACCACCTCCTCGAGCGACGGTATGACGGCGCGGCTACCACGAAATGGGTGTCCCTCACTCGGACCGTGGTGATACCCGGCATCGATGTCGGCCAGTTCGGCGAAGGTCCGAGTCGCCACGGGCCCGCTGGCCGACGTGGTTCGATCGAGGGTGTGATCGTGGAGGCAGACCACCACACCATCTGCGGTCACGTGGACATCGGTCTCCAGCCAGCTGTAGCCCAGCGAAACCGCACCCTGAAAGGCGACCATGGTGTTCTCGGGCCACAGGATCCGACTGCCACGGTGCGCGATGGCGAAGGGACGCGCCCCCTCGAGTACGGCGAATTCTCTGGGCTGGCGGTGGGGCGACGGCATAGGGCAACCAACGCTACCCACCCATCAACCGGCCCGGGAAAGAGAAAAGCCGGGATCCCGAACGGGATCCCGGCATTCCGATCAACCTGTCACACCGACACGCGGTCCTTCAGCCCCTTGGCGGGGGTGAACTTGGCCACGGTGCGGGCCGCGATCTGGATCTCCGCGCCGGTCTGCGGGTTGCGACCGGTGCGGGCCTTGGAACGACGGGTGTCGAACTTGCCGAACCCGGCGATCGATACGTCACGACCAGCATCCAACTCCACGGCGATGATGCCTTCGCCGTCCTTGGTGGAAAAGATGATGTCGACGATCTCGGCGGCTTTCGCCTGAGTGATGTCGGCCTTCTTGGCGAGCTTCTCCGCCATCTCCGTCTTGTTCACGTTGCCTCCTTCGAAGGATGGGCAGCCCGGATCCAGCGTCTCCGGGAGCGCCCGGACGTCCCGGGGCACCACCAAGTTAGCCACAAACCGCCAATTTCCGGGTCATCTCTCGAATTCGACCCCACCGACCACCACCCGCCAGGCGGGATCGGAGTCGGGTCGGCGGACCAGGTCGTCGGGCTCGTCGCCGTCGATGACCACCAGATCGGCGGGACCGCCGAGATGGACCCACCCACGATCGGCGTCACCGGTGGCGAGCGCACCCCCGCGCGTGACAGACCAGATCGCCTGGTCGAGACGCATTCCCGCCAGGTCCACCGCCGTCATCAGCACCAGGCCCATCCCGGCGATCATGCGCTCGGAAGGATCGGAGTAGGTGGCGAGCGCAGGCCGTTCGCCCACCGACCAGTGGCCGAGTGCCCGGCCGGGTTCCCACCACTTGACCACCGGTGGAGGCCCACCGGCCCCGATCCCGGTTGCGGGAACACCTTCCGCCGACAGTGCCCGGGCGAGGAAGTCCAGGCAGGCCTCCGGCTCCGGTTCATCGCAGTCGATCCGATACGGCAGGGCACGGCACGCCTCGATCCTCGCCTGCAGGTCCGATCGATCTCCGCGGCACGCCACCGATACGGCGTCGACCAGCCGAGCAGCGGTCGGCGCCATCACCTCGCGCAACGAAGTGCTCGAGACGTCGGGGCCACACCGCCACGTGACCGACACCCTGATGGGCATCCGATCTGCGACCGAGCGTGCGACCGCCATCCGCAGGGTCTCCCCGGTTGGCTGGAATCCGCCTCCCACCCTCAGGTCGACGCTGGTGATGCCCCGGATCATCATCCGGCGCAGCGCCGATGTGGCCGACTCGGCGAGCGACACCGGCTCCGGTCGCTCGTCGGACGGGGCGCCGAGCAGGGACGCGGCGGCGTCGACCATGCCGGGCATGACCATGCGACCGCCACAGTCCAACTCGGGAAGCGAGCGGTAGGGCCCGGGCAGGGACCCGGGCGCCCCGAACCACACCACCCGGCCCCTGCGGACGGCGATGGACACGTCCTCGACCGCACCCAACAACCCTCCCCGGCGGGGGTCCATGGTGACGAGCATGCCCACATCGGTGAGCACCAGGTCGGGATCGGAGTGCTCCGGTTCATCCAGGACACGCACTGCCAGCTCGGCGCACTCCCGGCAGATGGACACCTCCCCGGGTCCGGACACGAGTCGACGTGCCGGCGAGCCGGCCTCACCGCAGAATGTGCAGCGGGAGCCCGCCATGTGCCTTCCCAGAGATCATGAGGCGGAGGGTATCGCTCCATCGGAGGTTCGGTGGCGAGATAGCAGCGCCAACACCAGCAACGTGGCCGTCACCGAGGCGGGAACGGCCATCCCGTACCCGGCCGTGACGATCGCCCTCATGACTGCTGCCAGCATCTCGAACGTTGCTCCGGTGAGCCCGCCCCGATCCGAGTCGCTCCAAGACCAGATGTCGAACAGGGCACCGAGTCGAGCGGACGCAATCCCTTCGGTCGGCACGACGGCGGGGCGATCTTCGGCCGCGAAGTCGGCCAGGAAGGCGGGGCGCTGCTCGACCACAACCGGACCCTCGCCGTCCTGCCCATCTGGAGGCACGCCTCCGGCGCCACCGGACGGTTGGGGGGAAGTGGTCGTGGTGGTGGTAATGGTGGTCGAGGTGGGCACGTCCGTGGTGTTGGGTTCGAGGACGACTGTTGTGCTCGCCGTGGGCACCGTGGTGGTCGTGGTCGCCTCGGTACCGGTTGGGTCGGGATCGACGGGGGCGGTGATGGGCGTCGTGGTGGTGGTGGTGGCGGCGGCGGGACCGTCTCCGTCAACGTCGCCGCCGTCAGCAGGTGGCGCGGTGGTCGTGGTCGACTCGGCCTGAGCAGTGGTCGTGGTGGTGGTGCCGTAGCCGTTGCCGTTGCCATTGCCTCCGGCGTTTCCGTTCCCGTCCGGGTCGCCATTGCCCCTGCCGTTGCCGCCACCTCCGGCATTTCCGGTGCCTTCGGCGGTGGCGGGGGGTGATCCGCTCGCAGCGGAGGCGACCGGCGTCAACGCGTAAAGCATCAATACCGCCAGCGCTGCCACCGTCAGCCGTCTCGCCTCCATGACACGAGTCTTCGGCAGGTGACGGGGGGTGCTTGAGAGTCATCAAGGAGGGGTGCGAATCTACCGACAACACGATGCATGGAGAGAGGGAAACTGGGGCAGTACGCCCCCGCACTGCTCGTGGTGGCCATCACCGCTATGTCAACGGTTGCCGCCTCGGTGTTCTCCGATCGACTGCAGGCGCAACGGATCGCCGCCGATGGCACAGTGTTCACCGCCGCCGAGCGGGTGGCGTCGGTGGCCTCGGGGATCCGCACGAACCTGGGTCTGACCATCGTCCTCGCCTCCGGTGAACAGGCCGGGGTCGAAGTCGTCGACGACGTCGACACCGCCATCGGGGTGGTCCGGTCGAACCTCGTGACGCTGGAGTCCGAGTCGGCTCGACTCGACACACTCCTGGGCGCTTCGGACCACAGCGAAGCGGCACGCTCCGCCGTCGATGCCACCGAGGACGTGCTGACGGCATTGATCGAAGCCGACTCCTCGAAGGCCACCGGGCTGGCGAACGAACTCGCCCTGAGCACCGCCATCCCGAGCCTGATGACCGCAGAAGAGGTTGCAGCTGCAGCCGGGGTGGCAGCGGAAGCTCGCATCCACGCCGAACGGGAAGAAGCAGGTGATGCTGCCTTCGCCTCGAGTCTGCTCGTCGCACTCATCGTTCCCGCACTGGCGATCATAACCCTGTGGATGAGTTCCCGGCGTCGGGAGGAGCGCGTGTCGTTGCAGGCGGAGATCGACAAGAACATCGCCCTTCTCCGCGCCCGCGACGATCTGATCGCCGGCATCAGTCACGAGCTGCGCACCCCGCTCACCGGAATCGTGGGCTATGCCAATTCGCTGATCGCCTCGCCCGACGACGCCCAGCTCCGCGCAGAAGGACTGGCGACGATCCAGAACCAGGCGGGTGAGCTGACACGGATGATCGACGACCTGCTCGTGATGGCTCGCCTCGAGGACGGCCAAGTCGAGATCCATCAACGCCCGATCGACCCCACCTCCGACATCGAAGCGGTCGCCCAGGCCCAAACCGTCGACGTACAGACGTCGCTGGTTCCGGCGCTGGTGGTCGTCGACCGGCTCCGACTCCGACACATCCTCACCAATCTCGTTTCGAATGCCGTCCGCCATGGTGGCCCGTCGGTGGCGATCAAGGCCGGTCCGAACGATGGCCACTACCGCATCGTGGTGGCCGATGACGGCGGCGGAGTTCCGGTCGAGCTGGTCGACAACGTGTTCCAGCCGTACGTGCACTCGGCTCGTGACAGTCTGGTCACTGGCTCGCTCGGGTTGGGGCTAGGGGTCGCCAAGCAGCTCGCCAACCAGATGGGGTGTGGGCTCACCCACCAGCGACTCAACGGGTTCACGCTCTTCGTGCTCGACATACCCCTGGCTCAGGCAGTCACGACCCGGATCACAGCATCAGCGGGATGACACCGGGGGCACCCAAGAACGCCTCCAGTCGTCTCGTGGCTCGTTCGAGGAACGGCTCGGCGTCCTCGGTACCGTGGGCCACGTAGTTCATGAACATCACCGTCCTGGCGACCATCACGGTCGGAATGATGCTCGGCTCCTCGTCGGGCCACGCCCGGAGGATCTCGTAACCGGCCCGGAACGCTGCCACCAGTTCGGGGTGATCAGGCCGGTCGCGGTTGTAGAACAGAGAGATGGCGATGTCCTGGATCGGCGAAGCCACCATCGCGTCCTCGAAGTCGAGCGCCCACAGTTCGCCACGGTGACGATGGACGTTCCAGGGGTGGAGGTCGCCGTGCACGAGCTGGCCCGACCCAGCGTGCAGACGCGAGAGAGCCGGCTCGCTGATTCCGATCACCCGGTCGATGATTTCACGTCGGCGAGGAGTGAAGAGATGGGCGTAGCGTTCCAGCCCGACCACCACCGGGTCGAGTTCCGGGGGGTAGTAGAACACCCTGTCCCAGTGGCGGACCGAGGGTGGTGGCGTCGTCTGCTCGGTCGACTTGTGCAGACGGGCCGACAGCTCGCCGAGTTTCGCGTAGTCGGCGGCGGTGGCGCCACCACCGAGCGGCTTTCCCGGCACCCATCCGAAGAGGACACAGTCCCGCTCCCCGGGTACTCCGGGCGAACCCGACCGGACGACGGCACGACCGTCCAACGCTCTGACCGGCTGCGGAACCGGGAGCCCCGACTGGTGGAGCTTCTCCAGCCAGTCGACCTCGACCTCCATGTTGGAGCCAGTGTTCCCGTCCGGGTCGGCCACCCTCATCGCGAGTTTCGATCCGCCTTCGAGGTCGATCCGGAACAACGTGTTCGTCTCCTGCGCCAGCAGGGACACGCGCACGACGTTGAGCTCGTAATGCAGCAGGGCCGAGGTCGCCAGTGTCCGCAGCCGACGCGCCTTCCCCGCCTCGGTGAGTCGGTCGAAGGGGGTCACGCGTTGGTGACCACCCGGCGCCGTCGCAGCATCCGGCGTAGAGCCCCCCAGAACTTCACGACCAGCCAGACCGACCCGATCGCAAACAACACGGCGACCACCAACGCAGCCACCGGGAACACGATGGCGAGGATGGTGAGACCCGAGGCGGCGATGTCCTCGAACACCGACAGAGTCAGGTTGGACACGGGTTCGGGAGAGGTGTTCGCGACGGCCCTGGTGGTGGCCTTGGCCGAATGGGCGCTGAAGGCGAGCGCCCCCGATACGATGGCGCCCACCGCTTCACCGATGCTGCCGGACTCCCCGGCGATCACATACCCGAGCGCGGCGGCACCGAGCGGCCGCACGACCGTGTGGATGGCGTCCCACACGTTGTCGAGGTACGGGATCTTGTCGGCGGCGAACTCGACGAAGAAGAGCACCGCAGCCACCACCAGCACGTCCGTACGTGTGAGCACCTCGGGAATGTCGGCCCAACCGAATCGACCCGCCATCCCGAGGATCAAGGTCACTGCGTAGAGGTTGAGCCCCGAGGCCCAGCCGCTTCCGGCGATCAGTCCGAGCGCGTCCATGTCGAAGAGAACGTAGCGGGTCGCACCGGTGTTCCCGGCCTGCGTCTGCCGGCCGCCTTCACCCTCAAACGATCATGGGCGAACGACGTAGACGGTGACGGAGAGTCCGCCACCTTCCCCACCGCCGATGCCGACGCCCACCACCGTGTTGAGCCACGCCAGATCCTCGTTGCCCGTCTCGAAGGTGATGAGCTCTTGTGGCAGGGCCTCGGTTGGACTCTTCACGAGGCTGACTCCACGCCCCTGGTAGGCCACGGTCTCCCGCTTTTCGCCGATGGTGGCGCGGATGTCGAGTGCCATGTTTCCGTCACTGCGGACCGTCACGTAGTCGACGCCGCGCACCGGACGTTCGCCCTCCCAGTGCGGGCTGGTGGCGCTGCCCTCGAAGGGGAAATCGATGCGGGTGCCGCCCGGCATGTTGCCGAGCATGCGTGGCGTCATCGAGGCCGAGATGGTGCAGAACTCTTCGAGCGAAGCCATGACGAAACCTTTCTGATCGATCCGTTCCGACGCTACCGCCTTCCGTCCGGCGGTGCCTCCCAGGACCTGACTTGACGGAAGGCATACTTGGTATGCATACTCAGTATGCCTCGACGACAAAGCAAGCGGAGGGGCAGACCGAGAACCGATCCGGAAGGAGTGCACATGGGGGTGCGCGAGGGGCTCCTGGCCCTCCTCGGAGACGAGGAGAAACACGGGTACCAGCTGAAGACCGAGTTCGACGCGGCCACCAGAGATGCGTGGCCGCTCAACATCGGACAGGTGTACACCACGCTTCAGAGGCTGGAACGCGACGGACTGGTGGAGGGGCTCGGTGCGGACGACGAGGGGCGCCGGTTCTACCGCAGGACGGTGACCGGCGCCCACGTCGCCACCACCTGGTTCAACGAGCCGATCGCCCGGACGGTGGTGACGCGCGACGAGGTGTCGATGAAGCTGCTCCTCGCCCTCGCCTCGCCGACCGTACGTATCTCGGAGGTCATCGACCACCAGCGGACGGCCACCATGCAGGCACTCCAGGACTACACCCGCCTCAAGGCCGATGCAGACGGAGATGACCTGGCGTGGTTGCTGCACCTCGATCGACTCGTGTACCAGGCCGAGGCCGAGCTCCGCTGGCTGGCGCTCACCGAGGAGCGGGTCGGAGTCGCCGGCCCGCCACCCACCCGCAAGACCGCAACACATCCGAATCGCATCACCGGAGGGACCAGATGAAGGAGATCGTCCTCAGCCTGCGCCAGGCGGGCAAGACCTATGGCGCCGGTGCAGCCCGTGTCGACGCACTGTTCGACATCGACCTCGACGTCGCCCGCGGAGAACTGGTGGCGATCATGGGCCGCTCGGGGTCGGGCAAGTCGACCCTCTTGAACCTCGCCGGCGGACTCGACGAACCGACCACCGGCACCGTGACCGTGCGTGGGATGCATCTGGGCGGGTTGACCCCCAAGGAGTCGGCCGCCATGCGGCGCCGGGCACGCTTCCTCCTGGGGGAAATCTGATTGCGAGCATCGTGATCCGCGGAGGAGATGCAGTCCGATGGGCTGCGCTCGCCGCTTCGTCGATGGTGGTGGTGCTGGTCGCCGCCCTCATCGGCTCGCTGATACGCATCGACGCCGATGACGAGGTCGCCCGGGCGGTGGCGGTCGGTGCCTCCCCGCGCTTTCGACGGCACTATCTGGCGTCGGCGCAGGGAGCGGTGTCGCTGACCGCGGGGCTGATGTCGGGAGCGGTCGGGTTGATCGCGATCTTCTGGCTCGACCTGGGAGCCGGCACTGGCCCGGGTACCGGAGTCCCGTGGCCGGAGCTCGCCGTAGTCTCTCTTGGCATGCCACTCGTGGTGTTCGCCGTCACCTGGATCGTCGTTCGATCGAAGGCGGTGCGCCCGGTCCGTCGTCCGGCCTGAGCTACGGCTGGATCAGCTCTTCGGGCGGAAGGGTGCCACCGAGGGCCAGTTCCATGGCGATGCGGTAGAACTTGATGGGATTGTCCACGAAACGCAGCGTCGACAACGCCTGGTTCTGACCGGCGGACTCGACGAAGAAGTGGCCGTAGTCGAACACCCGGCCCGGGATCGTCTGGTCGTACCTCATGTCGGTGAGGGCCCGCAGCGGCAGGGTGGAACGACGTTCGGTGAGGATGCCCGAGCGAAGCAGGATGCGCTTGTCGGTCAGATAGAGCCGAGTGAAGACGTAATCGACGACACCCTTGATGGCGACGAGAATGACGGCGATCAGCACCAACGAGAGACGCTCGCCGCCTTCGAAGTTGAAGTAGAGACCCGCACCGAGGAGTCCGACCACGACGGCCGTGCCGAAAAAACCCAGCGTGCCGGCATACCCCTCCTTGCGGATCCACGACACCAATACAAGCGCCACCGGGATCACCCACCATCCGAGCAGCCCGGACAGCGCCAGCCAGACCGCTGCCCCGATGGTGAGGGTGCGGGCAAAGGGCAGCACCGCGGTGATCGGGTGCAGACGCGCCGAGATGACGATCTGCTCGTTGAACGAGAGATACGACTGTTCGCTATCGGCGGGCTTCCAGCCCATCGGTCACACGCCGTTGACGATGGCGGTGGCGCCTTCGGCGATACGGCCCAGCAGGTCGATCGTGCCCGAGACGAGCCGAGTCGCAGACTGCGGGTCTTGGACGACGAGATAAAGGAGCAGCGCAATGGTGCCCCAGGTGAGGATCTTTTTCACGAAATGCTCTTCACGGTCGGGATCTCCATATTCGTGTAACCCGTCCGCCCGGAATCGGTGCCAGCACCTGAAGCATACCGAGGAAAAACGGGGATCGGAGTCATTGAGGTCGCAATGGGGGAACGACCAGCACAGGTCCTCTCGCCGGAGCGGTCAACGGGTCTACAGGTCAACAGGACCGGAATCGTGGGCTTGGCCAGTTGACTTGTCGACCTGTTGACTTGTTGACGATCCCTGACGGGTCCGGTCAGCCATACCTATCCGCTCGACCTCATTGCCGTCGCGAGCCAGCGAAGGACCGGGCCAGATCCCTTGCATCACGTCGCGACGTACGCGGGCGGACCCGGCGCAACACCGTGCGCAGGTGGCGGGCGGAGCACACGGTGACCGACGTGCCTGACCACTCCATGACCCGGGGCCGCTGCTTCATCCCGGTGATGCACAGGACGGCACCGACCAATTCGTCGGTATCGGCCATCTGCCGGACGAATGCCGCCCCGCGCACGGCTTGACGGAGCGGATCGCCCGGGATGGGCGCCCCACCCACCAGTACGGCGCCATCGGATCGCCGTCTGACCCGACCTTCGGCGCGTTTGACCTCGACCGCGGCCAGGCACGGCTCCAGCACCACCACGTCCACATCGAACCTGACCCCCGGTGGCTGCCAGCCGAATACCAACGTACCGAAGCCGCGCAGCTGTCGGCCCACTTCGACCTCAGCCGACTCCCCCGCTCGCGCCCGGTTGACCCGACCCTCACCCACGGACCACAGGATGGCGGCGAAGCCGATGGCCACCACGGCGACCTGGACAGGCAGGTCCCAGGAGACCGCCGCGACGGCAGAGACGGCCACGGCGAGAGCGCCGACCTGTTTGATCCTCCACGAGCGAGCGATGTGACCCGGACCGCTCCCCGCAGAACCGTAACGACGTGCCATCCGGACAACATACCGGCGGGCACCGACAGAATCGGGCCGCTCAGCGGATCGGGACGAGACGACCGGTGCGGATGAGGATGGGAAGGTCGAGGATGAAGGTGGTCCCCTCGCCGACCACCGACTCGATGACGGCATCACCGCCGTGGGCGCGGAACACCTCTCGCACCAGTGGCAGCCCCAACCCAGTACCCGGGATCGATGCCTCCTCGGCGGTGGACGCCCGGTAGAAACGCTGGAACACCGCCTCCACCTCGGCAGCCGGGATACCGACTCCCGAGTCCGCAACCCGGACCTCGGCCCGGCCATCCACGGCCCGGACCGTGACAGAAACCGATCCACCGGCGGGGGTGAACTTCACGGCGTTGGAGATCACGTTGAGGAAGGCCCGCTCCAACTGACGACGGTCGCCCATCGTCGCCAACTCGTCGGTGTCGAACGTCAGCGAGATGCGCTTTCCTGCCGCCACCGGCCGGACGGTCCGTACTGCTGCCTCCACCACTTCGCCCAGGTGTAGGTCGACCATGTCGGAGGCGGCGCGGCCCTCGGCCCTCCACAGGTCGAGGAGATCGTTGATCAGCTCGAGCATCTGGTGGGAGGCGGTGTCGACATCGGCCAGGGCCTCTCCCATTTCGTCGTTCACCTCACCGAAGGCACCGGACCGCAACAGCTCCAGATAGCCGATCACGCCGGTCAGCGGGCTTCGCAGCTCGTGGGTGACATTGGCGACGAACTCGTCCTTCATGATCTCGAGCTCGTAGCGTTCCGAGATGTCTCGGGCGATGATCGAGTAATAGCGCACTGCGCCATCTTCGGAGTGATGGGCGATCACGGTCTGGGCCACGGGAAGGCGAATGTCGTTGCGGAGCAGAAGCTCGGTCTCCCCGTGCCATGTGCCGTGGGAGGTGGCGCCGTCGATCGCCTCCCGAGTCAGCAGACCTGCCGCCGCCCACGAATCGATGACCTCGTCCTCGGCCGCACCCATCATGGCCCTGCCCGCCTTGTTCAAGAACAGCAGCGCACCAGCGCCATCGGTCCATCCCACCAGGTCGGGTGTGGCATCGATGATCTCGGCGGACCGCCGGATGGCTGCCGCGGCCGCCCGGATCTCTGTCATATCCCGACACACGAGTGCCATCATCGGGCGCCCTGGAGTGTCGACCGGCCCTGCCGTGACCTCGACCGAGAACCGGTGACCGTCGGCGGTACGGCCGTCCAACGTTCGACCCGATGGCCTGTTGACCGTCCAGTCGGGACTCAACCCGGGCAGCAGGCTCGAGATGACCCGGCCCTCCAGCGGATCACCGAACATCTGACGGGCAACGGGGTTGCCCGTCATCACCCTTCCATCGGCGTCGACGATCACCACGGCCTCGCTGGCAATGTCGACCACCCCGGCGAGGAGCGCTCTTGCGTGCCACCGGGCGGAGGATTCGATCGCCAGCGCGGAGGCGGCGGCATGGCCGAGCACGATCAGCACCGTGGCCGAGATCGTGGACACAGGGTGTATCTGTTTCCACCACGGAACGGCGAGAAGGATGACGCTGGCGACGGATGACGACGCCATCACAGTGACCCGGTGCCCGGCCGTCATCGCCAGCCACCCGAGCGCCAGCACCGGGAGCACCAGCGGTACGGGTGACTTCACCAAGAAGGCGAGGCCACCGCCGACCAGCGACGCGACCGACACGACCCCGAACGCCACTGCGAGTTGGCGAACGTCCCCAGGGTGCTTGGTGCCGCCGGTGCGCTGCCAACGGATACCCGCCCACACGCCGGGAGCGACGATGAGCATGGCGCCGCCGTGACCGAACGTCCATGAGAGCAGCGTTTCGATCAGATCGAAGTCGCCCAGCACAGCAACCGCCAACACCATCGGAAGGCTTCCGAGCAGCGCGCCGAGGCCCGCTGCCCCCGCCCACCTTGCCCACCATGCGGCGGTCTCCGGTCGACCCAACGGATCGGAATACCGACGCAGCAGGCACACGGCCACCACCACCTCGATGAACGCTCCTGCAACGAGTGCGGCCACGGCCAGCGGTGGGGCGCCGAACGCGAGCGCAACGCCCGCTCCGAGCACTGCGAACAGCGACAGCAGACGACGTCGCCGCTCCCAGTGGATCCCGAGAGTCGCCGCAACGAATCCGGCGGCCGGAGAAAAGCCGACGATCGCGTCCATCGCCTCGACCGATCCGCGACCCACCACGGCCAGCACGACGAAGGCCACGACGATGGACAGGGTTGGATTGACACGACGCCACATATCGAGGGTCCTGTCGGCCCGGAGCGGCGACACTTTCGGACACGGGAACCACGACGCACAGGCGTAGGCGGATCACTGCAGGAGGAGAGATCCGCGTCGTGTTCACCGCTACTGAGAGCGGACGTCTGCCGCCCCTCACCTATTCGCGCGACCTCGATGGGGTTCGGCGGATAGGGGTGTCGGGGCCCCAGCTAGGGGCGGGGAGCGAAGAGCGAGGAGCCGGAACCAGAGCCGGAGCGAAGGGCGAAGTCGACGTCGCCGTGGTGCGGATCATGGACTCCGCTTTCCGGCTCCTCGCCCCTCGCACGTGGCCCGTGGACTCGTCGACCGGTCGACCTGTTGACCATGCCCCGCCCGTCACACCACCGAAACGGTCTCGGGCGTGCGCTCGAGGTCCCCACGCTTGCGGTGCCACTTCTCCCACAGCACCAGCAGCGACGGCAGCACCAGCACCGAACCCGCCAGCGACAGCGCAATGGCGTATGCGGTCACCTGACCCATCTGCTTGAACGGAGTCAGCGACGAGGTGACCAGGATGCCGAAACCGGCGGCAGTGGTGAAGGCGGACCCGGCCAGCGCCCCACCGGTGTGCCGCGTGGTCGACCGAATGGCGTCCTCGATGTTGTCGAAACGGTTGCGATCCTCCTCGAAACGGCGCGCAAGGTGGATCGTGTAGGGCACACCGATACCGACCGCCAATGCCGCAAGGGTGGCCGTGACCGGGCCGAACGGGATACCGCTGACATACATGAGACCAAAGGTCCACAACACCACCAGCGCCACCGGGATCATGGTGAGAACGCCCAGGAACGGGCGCCGGTTCTCGAACCAGAAGTTGATGACCAGCACGATCGTGGCGGCGATGATCGTGTAGAGCAGCGAACTCACCTGCGAGTCGGACAGGGCGTTCACCACCACGTCGGAGATGATCGACTGGCTGGTCGGGGTAGCGCTCACCCCGTCGATGCCGGTGATGGGCGAGAACGCCGAGACCAGATTGTCGCGCAGTTCACCGGCTCCCTGTTCACCGGCCTGGGTACCGATCTCCACCTGGATGGCGTCGACCCGACCATCGTCGGCCGCGTGTACCACCCGGGCCATCTGCTCCGGAGCGGCCTCGGCGGCCATCGACCAGAGCGCGGCCACGTCGGCGTCGGCCGACACCGACCCGTCCTGCTGAAGCCCCATGGCGACCGCCGACTGCGCCAACTCGGGGTTGGCGGGCATCCCGCTGGGCTCGGTGGGAGTGATGAGCTGTTGGAACACCGTCACCGGGTTGGACACCTGGGCGACCTCCCCGAACGGTGTCGGGATCGTGAGGATGTCGTCGACCCCGGTCAGGTCCTGCCCGA
The DNA here is from genome assembly GCA_963825585.1 of uncultured bacterium. Lineage (GTDB taxonomy): Bacteria > Actinomycetota > Acidimicrobiia > Spongiisociales > ZC4RG35 > JAOUGY01. Next base: position 15,188 of record CAWGTX010000004.1, on the reverse strand, counting down.
CCTTGACCAGGGCGTTGTAGACCTCGGGAGTGGCCAGGTCGCCACCCTCGGGGGCCTCGATGAGAACCTGGGTGGTCTCACCGAATCCGCCCCCAAACTCCTCGGTGAGAATGTTGAAGGTCTCCACCTCGGGAGCGTCGGCCGGTAGGAAGTCGGTGAACGAGAAGCGGGTCTCGAGTTGGGACAGTCCGTAGTACCCGAGCCCTCCGAGGGCAAGCATCACCACCAACGTGGGAATGGCGAAGCGCTCGGCAAGCACCGCGGTCTTCTCCATCATCCGGGGAAGGAGTCGCTCCTCGGAGGAGGCACGGAACGCTTCCGCCGGGAGCGTCCCCTTGGCCTCGGCGCGCCTGTCCAACACGAGACGCAGCGCAGGCACGAACGTGAGCATGAGCACGAACGAGGCGAAGATGCCGACCGCCGACAGGATGCCGAAGTCCTTCAACGCAGGCACCGGGTTGGTGACGTTGGTGAGGAAGCCGATGACGGTGGTGAGGGTGGCAAGAGTCAGGGCCACACCGGACGTGCCGATGGCGCGTCGGGTCGAGTTCACCACCGACTGGCCCTCACCCGCCTCCTCCCGGTAGCGCGAATTGAGGTGGATCCCGTAGTCGACCCCCAGACCGATGAGCAGCACCGGGACGATCTGGGCGATCTCGCTGAACGGGCCGATCCAGTCGAGTCCCTGGAAGATGGTGCCGATCCCCTGCATCCACACGATCGCCATGACGATGGTCAGCATCGTGACCGACATGTCGGCCACGGCTCGGCGGATCGACTTGCCCCGGCCGGACACGGGCCGCATCCAGTACACGAAGACGAGAATGGCAACGATGATCGCGAACGCCGATCCGAAGAGCCGCCCGAGCTCGGACTCGAAGTCCCCGCCCGCCCCGAAGAGCAGGTTGAACGAGAACGGCCGGATCTCGAGACCGTCCGGAAGGTCGACGGACGTGAGCGCCTCCGCTACGGCCTGCTCCCGGGCGATCTGGGCGTCGAGCGCACCCTCTGTGTCGCCGTCGACGGGTTCGATGAACACCAGAATCAACCCGGCCTCGTTGCGCCCGTCCCCCTCCTTGTCGGCGACCAACTGAGTGGCGAAGCCGAGCTGTGCAGCCGCCTCCGGGTTGGCGAGCGTACCGGCGTAGATCTCCTTCACCTGCTCGTCGGTGAGCGCATCGGTGGGGATGCCTTGCGCATCGGCACCGAACTGGACAGGTGCCAGGAACGAGAAGAACGGTTGCGGCCGCTCCGGACGAACCGAGAGCGACTGACCCACGTCGCTCGCACTCAGATTGGCGAGGGCGGCGTTCACGGCACCCAGAGCCTCGGCGGTGACCACGTCGCCCGAGTCGGACAAGACGATGACCTGCATCACCGACTCGGTGGCATCGGCGCCGAACAACTCCTGGATGGCGTTGGAGGCATCGATCTCGGGGTTGTCGGGGGCGAACCCCTCCTGTCCGGTCGACCGGTCGGCACCGGTCGACAGGGCACCGAACACTCCCGTCAGGACGAGCGCGCCGATGATGAGGAGCCATGGGGCTTTGGTAACTGCTGCGGCAAACCCGCGGATGACGCGGATCCCGGCAGGTACCGGGATAGAGCGGGCCGTCGGGCCCTGGCGGGGGAAGATGCGGGGCGTGGGTCGCCTCCGCTATGTCCTTGCGGGTACAGAAACAGGGGTAGACGAGGCCCAGCGCATCGAGCCGATCGAGAGCCGCCGCGTAGTCGGCCATATGGTCCGACTGGCGCCGCACCGGTTGCTCCCAGGTGAGGCCCAGCCACGCCAGATCCTCGAAGATGGCGGCCTCATAGGCTGTGCGGCAGCGGGCGCGGTCGATATCCTCGATGCGCAGCAGAAAGCGGCCATGGGCGGCGCGGGCCGCCTCGTAACCGACGAGGGCGGAGGCGGCGTGGCCGAGATGCAGATAGCCGGTCGGGCTGGGGGCGAAGCGGGTGACAATCATGCGGCCCCAGCGATGGCCGGCGCCGTGCCGATTGTCAAATTCGTCTCGATCCGCGGCTCGCCCTGCCGCGGCTTGGGCGCTATGCTGCCCGCCGCCTGACTTGGGCTGCAATCAAACAGGGGAGGCAGGATCGTCATGCCAACGGCCATCGTCCGATACAAGGTCCGCGACTACGACAGCTGGTTCGAGAGCTTCATCTCGCGTGAGCCGCAGATGCGCCAGATGGGAATTCAGGGCATCAATGTCCGCCAGACACTCGATGATCCCAATGACGTCATCCTCAATTTTCGTTTCGGCGATCTCGAACGGTTCCGGCAGGTGATGCGCGATCCGCAGACGCGCGCGCTGATGGAGTCCGACGGCGTTATCAGCGAAGCCGAGATCGTCTTCTGTACGGAGCCGGTCGGCCGCCCGTCGCGGCCGCTAAACCGTCGCTGATTGTCCGCCCGACGCAGCGCATGCCCGTCCGGCACCTTCCCGCTCGAGGGCCGTCGCCTTAAGCGCGGGCTTGCCGCTCTTTCGGCAACCGATGAAACACTCGCCGCCGCGATTGCCGCGACCGGGCCGCTTCCGGTCCGTTCGCGCGATCCGGGCTTTGCGACCCTGCTCAATGTCATCATGGGGCAGCAGGTTTCAACCGCATCGGCCAGCGCCATCTGGGCGCGGCTCGATGCGGCCGTCGATCCGATGACGCCGGCCAATCTGTTGCGCGTTCATCCGCGCCGGCTGCGAACGATCGGCCTGAGCCGGCAGAAGGCGCTCTATGCGCGCGAGCTCGCGAAGGCGGTCGAACGCGGCGAGCCGGATCTCGATTCGCTGGCGGCCATGCCGGACGAGGAGGCGATCGGGGCCCTGATGCAGGTCAAGGGCATCGGACGGTGGACCGCGGAAATCTATCTCCTGTTCGCGCTCGGGCGTCCCGATGTGATGCCCGCCGACGATCTGGCCCTGCAGGTCGCAGCGCAGCGGATCCGGAAACTCGAAACCCGGCCGACCGCACGCGAACTTCGGACGATCGCGGAGACATGGCGACCATGGCGCAGTGTTGCCGCGCGCGTGCTCTGGCATTATTACCGCATTGTACCGATCTGATCGCCGGTTCGCCGGAATCGTTTCCCGGTCATTCCTGAAAGGTCGCTCCATGACGATGTCGTTCTCTCTCGACGGGCCGCGCCAGGCGCCCGCATCCGGCGGCGCGCCGCAATCGATTGTCGTCCTGCTGCACGGTTACGGTGCCGACGGCAACGATCTCATATCGCTGGCGCCGCTCTGGGGCCGCTTGTTGCCGCATACGCTCTTCGTCTCGCCACATGCGCCGTTCCCGTGCGAGATCAATCCGGCGGGGCGGCAATGGTTCGCTTACGAAGGCGCGCCGCCGGAGACGATTCTCGCCGGAACGCGCGCCGCCGCGGCCCTGATCGACTCCTTTCTCGACGATTTGTTGCGGCAGAACGACCTGACGACCGACCGGATGGCACTTGCCGGCTTCTCGCAGGGCGCCATGATGTCGCTCTATGTCGCGCCGCGTCGAACGCCGTCGCTCGCCGGCGTGCTCGGCTTTTCCGGTGCTTTGATCGACGCGGAGCATCTCGCCGACGAGGCCGTGTCCAAACCACCGGTTCTCCTGGTGCATGGGGACGCCGATCCCGTCATACCGTTCGCATCGCTCGGGCAGGCGGCAAGCGCGCTGCGGGCCGCGGGATTTGCCGTCGAAACCGAAGCGCGGCCGGCGCTGCCGCACGCCATCGACCAGGTCGGCATGGCGGTCGGCGGGCGGTTTCTGGCACGGTTGCTCGGCGCGCCGGATGCGACCGTTTCGTGACGGCACGATGAAACTCCAAGGAAAGGCCCCAATTAGCGGCTACTTCTCGGTAGGCACGTGAGAATACTGTCGCTATAGTCTCGACAATTGTGAAAAGGAGGAGGGAGCCGACCGCGTGGGCCCATCGCCTGAGACATGTCCCGCCCTGGTCCTCAACGCCGACTTTCGGCCGTTGAGTTATTTCCCGCTTTCGCTCTGGTCCTGGCAGGATTCCGTCAAGGCGGTCTTCATGGACCGGGTCAACATCGTCTCCCAGTATGAGCGCGTGGTGCGCAGCCCGAGCTTCGAAATGAAGCTGCCGAGCGTCATCTCGCTCAAGGAATTCGTGCCGCTGTCGCGCCGTCCCGCTTTCACGCGGTTCAACGTGTTTCTGCGCGACCGGTTCGAGTGCCAGTATTGCAGCGGTCATTTCCCGACACACGATCTGACGTTCGATCATGTCGTGCCGCGTTCGCGTGGCGGACGCACGCTATGGGAAAATGTCGTGACCGCGTGCCAGGATTGTAATCTCAGGAAGGGAAACCGCTTGCCGCATCACAGCGGCATGTTTCCCAAGCGCGTTCCGCTGCAGCCGACGACATGGGAGTTGCAGGATAACGGGCGGGCATTTCCGCCCAATTATTTGCACGAGAGCTGGCGCGACTTTCTCTACTGGGATACCGAGCTCGACCAGAACTAGGTCGTCGGGCAACCGGCATCGCACGAAACCATATCGGATCGCATGAACCAGCCGGTCGATTGGGACGAGGATGCGGCACGCAACCTCGAAACGATTTACGTTTCACCGCAGATCGTGGCGCAGCGGGTCGCGATCCGAACGATGCTCGCGCTCGCTCCGGGTGAGCGTGTTCTCGATATCGGCTGCGGCACCGGATTTCTGCTGGCCGAAATGGCGGCCGAAATCGGACCGGACGGACATGCTGCCGGCATCGATCTTTCGCCATTCAATCTCGACTTCGCACACCGGCGCTGCCGCGACCTGCCGCAGATATCATTGCAGGAGGGCGACGCGATCGCGCTGCCGTTCGAGGCGGCAAGCTTCGATGCGGCGGTCAGCGTGCAGGTGTTCGAGTATCTTGCGGACCCGGGCAGGGCGCTCGCCGAAGTATCGCGCGTTCTTGCGCCCGGCGGTCGCGCGCTTATCGTCGCGACCGACTGGGATTCGCTGATCGTCGAGACGTCGGATATCGCCCGCCATCGCCGCGTGCTCGACGCATCGCACGGCCATTGTGTCGACGCGCATCTGCCGCGTCATCTGGCGCCGCTGATGGAAGCGGCCGGCCTCGTCGTCGAATTGGTCGCGGCCTTTGCCATTCTCGAACGACGGATCGCGGCGAGCGCCTATGTCGGACAGATTCTCGATTATACGGCGAAGACGGCGCAGCGCGGTGGCGTCGGTGCGGAAGAGGCGACGGGCTGGCGCGACGAACAGCGGGCGCTCGATGCGGCAGGCCGGTTCTGGTTTTCGCTGACGCGCTCGATGTTTATCGCCCGCGGGCGCTGAGCGGCGACGCATCAGACCCGTTCCGAGAGCCAGATCGCCAGCCGCGAGCCGGCCTTGATCGCGCCGGTCAGCAGCGGATAGCCCGGCGCCTCGGCGGCGCCCTCGGCAAGCCCGGTGTCGCGGTGGCCGATCTCGTCCTGCCGGAACTCCTCGATCGTCGCCCGGAGTGCGGGCTCGCTGTTGCCGAGGGCCTCTGCCTGCCGGGCATAATGCTCGTCGATCACCTCTTCGACGGCGACCGTGCAGGCCATCGCGGCCTCGCGTCCGAGCATGGCGGTTGCGGCACCCAGCGCATAGCCGGCGACATGCCAGAGCGGCGAGAGCGCGGTCGGTCGCGCGCCGCGTTCGGCGAGCAGCCGCTCGAACGTCGCGAGATGCTTCTTCTCCTGCTCGTACATTTCCCGGATCGGGCCGGCGTCGTCGCGTGCGCCGAGCACGGCGAGCTGGCCTTCGTAGATCCGTCGTGCCCCGTATTCGCCTCGTTCGAGCGGACCGGCCGGGTCATCCCCGTGGTGTACGGAAACTCGATCCACTCACTGGGCGACTCGGTCTTCGGGGTGGCCAAGCGGCGGGCTGCCGAGATCCTCACGGATTGGGGAGCACGCTCCGGGGCTCGGGTTGTCGATGTGCTGATGCCTAACGTCTTCGGTGAGCACGGGTTGCCGCACTACAACTCGGTGATAGCCACGTCCAGCCACCTGATCGCCCGACACGAGGTTCCGACACTTGTCGATGACAAGCAACTCCCGTTGGTCCACGTGCAGGGGGTGGCTGACGTGCTCCTCGACCAGGCGCTGGCGCCGACGGCTGGCTCGCTTCCGATCGCAGGCACTCCGTTGCTGGTCAGCGAAGTACTCGCGCGCCTTCAGGCCATGGCGGCCGGATACCGCTCAGGTGTTCTGCCGGACCTGGCTGATCCTTTCACGCGGGATCTGTTCAACACCTACCGGTCCGCGACATTTCCCGATCAGTGGCCCATTCATCCGCCGGTGAACTCCGATCAGCGTGGCGGGTTGGTCGAGACGGTCAAGGCCGCGGGCGGGCAGTCACAGGTCTTCTACTCCTTCACCAATCCAGGGTTCACTCGCGGTCAGCACTGGCATCGCCGCAAGGTGGAGCGGTTCCTGGTATTGCGAGGGCAGGCCGAGATCCGGCTCCGCAGGCTCTTCACTGATGAAGTGGTGACCTTCCCCGTGACCGGCGACCGCCCAGCGATCATCGACATGCCGACGATGTGGGTCCACTCGATCACCAACACCGGTCCCAACGAGTTGATCACTCTCTTCTACGCCGACGAAATCTTCGACTCGGCCCGGCCTGACACCTACCCCGAGGAGGTCTGAGCCGTGAAGGTACTCACCGTCGTCGGCACCCGGCCCGAGATCATCCGCCTAGCCGCAGTCATGCGCCGGCTCGACTCCACCCCCGGCATCGAGCACGTGCTGGTACACACTGGCCAGAACTGGGACCACCTGCTCAACGGTGTCTTCTTCGAAGAGATGGGCCTGCGTCTCCCGGACCACGTCCTCGACGTGGACGTGTCGTCACTGGGTGCCACCCTCGGCGACATCCTGCGACGGACCGAAGCAGTGCTCGAGGCGGAGCGCCCTGACGCGTTCCTTGTCCTCGGCGACACCAACAGCGCCCTTTCGTTGATCATGGCCAAGCGCATGCAGATCCCGACCTACCACATGGAAGCGGGCAACCGCTGCTTCGATGCCAACGTCCCCGAGGAGACAAACCGCCGCCTCGTGGACCACACCGCCGACTTCAACCTTGCCTACACCGAACACGCTCGGCGCAACCTGCTAGCCGAAGGGCTCCACGCGCGTCGGGTGCTGGTGACCGGGTCACCCATGAACGAGGTCTTGGGCCTGTACCGGGAGTCAATCGAGGTATCCGACGCTGTGGTGAGGCTGGGAGTGACCACCGGCCAGTACTTCCTCGTCTCGGCGCACCGCGAAGAGAACGTCGACCGACCGGAGCGCCTCAGGCTGCTCCTCTCGTCGCTCAACGCGGTGGCCGAAGAGTGGGGCTGGCCAGTGCTCGTGTCTACCCATCCGCGCACACGCAACCGGTTGGGGGCCGGGGAACTTGGGACGGGAGAAGGCTCCAGTGCCGACGCCCCCGTGACGCATCCACTGGTGCGGTTCCATCCGCCGTTCGGGTTCTTGGACTACAACCGACTCCAGCTTTCAGCAGCCTGTGTGCTCTCCGACAGCGGGACCATCAGCGAAGAATCTACGATCCTGGGTTTCCCCGCCGTCACTCTGCGCTCATCGATCGAGCGCCCCGAGGCCTTGGACACTGGTGCCATGACCATGACAGACCTCGACCCCGCGATGGTGGTCGCAGGAGTGAGGTTCGCGATTGCTCGCGGTCGCGCGCCTGAACTGCCCGTCGATTATGCGGTGACCAACACCAGCGAACGCGTAGTGAACTTCATCCTTTCCACCGCTGGCCAACACCGGTTCTGGGCGGGGCTCCGGTAGGTCATCCGCCCAGGTGCTCATGCGAATCACAATGAGTTGCGTGACGGCATCTCGCCGACTCCATCTGATCAGTTCAGCCCTAGGCATCTGCGCCCCTCTGTCGGCGGCGATCTCCAGAGCACCGAATAGCGCGAGAGCAGGAGGTGAATTGGACGCTCGTATACCCCGCCATCGCCGAGCACGTCCTCCTCGAGCTTCTCGCTGGGAAGAGCCCAGGGCAGATGGGACGTTGGCTGCTTCCCAGCGCGGCAAGCATGCGGGCACGTCATCCGGAGGTCGGCGACAGTCGCGTCCGGCTGGCCGGGGTGTATGTGCGGCGGCTCGGCAGCGGGCTGCGCCGACTTCCCGGCGCTGCTGCCGAGGTCCGAAGGGCACGAAGCGGCGCTGAGCTGACGGGTCTCATCTTGGCTCGGCCGCACGTACCATGGGCCGGTGCCGTTCACCGTCAGCCACGTCGCCGCGGTGCTTCCGGCTGGCCGCTTTCCCTTGCTGCGTGACCCGGTGATCCTCAGCGCATTCGTGATCGGTGCCATGTCGCCGGACGTTCCCTATTTCATTCCACTGAGCTCGTGGGTGCCGAGCTACGCCTGGAGCTCTACGAGCCACACGTGGGTGGGGCTGGTCACCCTGAACATCCCGGTGACGCTCGCGCTCGTCGCCGTCTACTGGACCGTGCTCGCCGCTCCGCTGCGCGCACTGGCTCCCCAGGGAGTCCGCGCGAGGCTGCCACGGCACGTCGTACGACCCCACCTGTCAACGCCGTTGAGTTCGGCGTCGCTGCTTGTGTTGGGCGCTGGCCTCGGTGCGGCGACCCACATCGTCTGGGACGCGTTCACGCACGAGGGTGGCTTCGGTGTCATGGCGGTGCCGTGGCTCCAGGTGCCGGACGTGTTCGGGCCGCTTGCGGCGTATCGGGTGCTGCAGCATGTGAGCTCGGTGGTCGGGTTGGCGCTCGTCCTGCACAGCCTGGTCCGCTGGTACCGGACGGACGCCACCGTCGACCGTGGTGGCTCCCGGCCTGGGTTGGCGCTGGCAGACGGTCTTCGCCGGCAGCGTCGTCACTGCTGGCCTGCTGGCGTGGTGGTCGGAGCGCGGTCTGGCGGCCGGTGTAACGGACCTGTACGGCGCCCGCGAGTTGCTGTACGGCGGGCTGACGCGGTCGATCGGGCTCATGGCATTGACTGCCCTGGTTGGCGCGCTGATGGCACAGTTCGCGTTGGCGCGGGCTGAGGCGCCGGTCGCCACCGACGAGAGAGTTCCGGTGAACGTGGGTCGTTGAGTCGGGAGTAGAGCGTGGACCCGTTCCTGCCGTCGACATGCGTACCGCGACCCGCGAGGTCAGCCGATCCGGTCGCCCGCAGCGATGAGGGGTGACAATCCGAGCGAGACTTGGGGAAGCGTGACGAACTGCCGAGACTCGACGTCAACCCGCTGAGCGCATCTCTGCTCCGGCAGGTGGATGGCTGACGACGGCTTGAAGCGAGAGGGCGCGAGCCGATCGAGTGGCAGGTTCTCAACTCGATCGTGCAGCACGCCGACGTTGTCCCAATGGAGGAAATCGTCGTCTCGCGATGGACCCGCTACGGCAAGGACCGCCTCTACGTCTCTACGACTGGCGGCGAGAAGGTCGGTTGGCTCGACCTGGAGTCCGGGGAGCGGACACTGGCGCGTCCCGAGTTCGAAGCGGTGTTCGACCGGGCGCTGGCCGACCATGCCGACCTGGTGGCTGGCCCTTCCCGGTCGGGTCGACACACCAGGGCGGAGGCCGGGCCCGCACCGGCGGAGCCGGTCGTCCCTGCAGACGTCGCGTGGCCGGAATCCGGCGAGCCCCCTGCCCAGCCAGATGTCTCGGTTCCTTCCCCTGGCGAGGACCTGGCTGCGCGGCCGGCCGGAGCCCTCGTCCGGCAGCAGGCCGTGGCTGCCCGCCAGGCCGCCCCAGTTCGGACGTTTGCTGCCCGACTCCTGGGCGTCAAGAGCGAGGAGCGGGCGTGGCGGATCGGCGCTGACGGCGAGGAGCTGGTGGGAGCCCAGCTCGACAAGCTGACCCGCAAGGACCCACGGTGGCAGGTGCTCCATTCGATTGAGGTCGGTGACAACGGGTCCGACATCGACCACTTCGTGGTCGGCCCTGGTGGCGTGTTCACCCTCAACGCCAAGCACCACCCCGACGCCAAGATCTGGGTTGGCGGGAACACCTTCATGGTGAACGGACACCGACAGCCCTACATCCGGAACAGCCGTCACGAGGCCGAGCGGGCCAGCCGCCTGCTCACGGCCGCCTGCGGCTTCCCAGTGTTCGTTCAAGGGATGGTCGTGCCGGTCAACGCGAGCACCATCACGATCAAGGCGCGGCCGGATGATGTCCACGTCGTCAACCGAGCAGCCCTGCGCGGCTGGTTCAAGGCGTGCCGGGTCGCCCTTACTGATATCGACATCGCAACGATCTTTGGTGCTGCGCGCCAGGAACGCACCTGGCGGTCGTAAGCGGAGTGGGTGTGCCTTTTGCGCACGACCGGACGGCTGGTGCTAACCCGTCTCGTCCCGGAGCGGCCCGTCGGGTTGACCGACCAGAAGTCGCGCTGAATGCTCGGCGAGTGGCTGGTGACGAGAAGCGGATCGCCCTCCTGATCGATGCCGAGAACGCGCCCGCGTCGAGGATCGAGGTCATCCTGGGGGAGATTGCCCGCCATGGCGCCGCCAACGTGCGACGGGCCTACGGAAACTGGAAGAGTCCGCACCTCAAACATTGGGAAGCGGCCCTGCCCACCTACGCGATCCGCCCGGTCCAGCAGTACGCGTACAGCACCGGCAAGAACGCCTCGGACATGGCGCTGGTGATCGACGCGATGGACTTGGTCCACGCGGGCGCCCTTGATGGGCTTGCCATCTACTCGAGCGATGCCGACTTCACACCCCTGGTGATGCGTGTTCTGGCGGAGGGGCTGAAGGTGTACGGCTTCGGCGAGACGAAGACGCCGGAGCCGTTCGTCAACGCCTGTTCCCAGTTCGTCTACGTGGAAGGCTTGGGGCAGCCGATCGAAGAGGCTGGCGACGGGACACTCAAGGCAGCCTCTCCTCAGAAGGTGCGCGACGACAAGCGTCTCGTGCAGATGCTGCGCCGTGCGGTGGACTCCGCCGCTGGGGACGACGGCTGGGCACGACTGAGCGAGGTGGGAGGCCAGATTGGCAACCAGGCGTCGTTCGACCCTCGCAACTATGGCTACCGAAAGCTGAGTGACCTGGTGGAGGCCACCGGGCTCTTCGAGGTGAAGCGGAAGGAACTCGTGGTCTTTGTCCGCGACAAGGATCGAGGCTGACCGGCACCGAGTACTCGGTGCGCGACTTCGTGCGGCTGTCGTTCGAGGCGGCCGGCCTCGACTGGGAGAAGTACGTCAAGTTCGACGAGCGCTACCTGCGGCCCACCGAGGTCGACGCCCTCATCGGGGACGCCTCCCGGGCCCGGGACCTGCTCGGCTGGTCCGCGCAGGTCCACACCCCGGAGCTGGCCCGGATCATGGTCGAGGCCGACCGGCAGGCGCTCGCCGACGACTTGTCTGGTGCGGCCGCCAAGCGGGTCCGCCAGTCGCCCTAACGGACGCCGCAGCCCCGTTCAGACGCACCGCGGCTGACGGTGGCCCCCGAACCGCCGCGCACGGCGTAGCCTGCTCGGACCGATCCGCGCCGGCAGCCGCGAGATGGATCTTGGCGGGCGATCCCTGACCCTGCTTCAGCGACTCGACGACCGCTTGCTCCCGGACATCAACACCTTCGCGCGGACACCCCGTGGCTCACACCCTGTTCCGTCGACCGGGAATCCGTAGGAACGAACCTTGCTGTCTCCGTAGCGGACCGCACGGAGGGCCACGATCCTCCGACGTGGGAGGTGGATTCACGATAGTTGACCCGTCCATCATTCCCGCTACCCCACGCAGTTTCGCACCCGTCACGTCATTGCCGCTGGCGCCGCGGACCCCTACGTTGTGGGCACCGGCCCGCCTGCGCCGGAGCACTGCCACAACTGAACGGGAGAACCACGTGATCCGTCCCTCCCCCACCCGCCTGCTGGTGGCGGCGGCAGTCTTCCTGGCCGGTGCCACGGCCGTCGCCGGCACGGCGACCGCGTCTGCGGCCCCCGGACCCGACACCACCTACCTCGTCCTGGCCCCCCAGGGGTCCTCCACCGCCAAGGCGCAGCAGCGCGTGGCGGACTCGGGCGGAAGGGTCGTCGCGAGCTACGACCAGATCGGCGTGCTCGTGGTCCGCTCGACCGCCACCGGGTTTGCCGATGCCGTTCGCGGTTCCGGCGTGGAGTCGGTCGCGTCGACCGAGGGCCTGGGCAGCCCCCTCGACGAAGGGACTGCGACCGTGCTGGACACCACCACGGTCGCCGGCGACCCGACGGGTGAGCCGCTGTGGGGCCGGCAATGGGACATGCAGCAGATCCAGGTGCAACAGGCGCATGCGGTGACGACCGGTGACCCGTCCGTCGTCGTCGGGGTCCTGGACAGCGGAATCGACAGCAGCCACCCTGACCTGGCCAGCCAGATCCGAAAGGACCTCAGCGCCTCGTGCCTCGGTGGCGTCGTCGACACCGCGGAGGCCGCCTGGAACCCGACGACGTCCGGGCACGGGACCCACGTTGCAGGCACGATCGCCGCCGCCCTCAACGGCGTTGGCATCGCTGGCGTCGCACCCGGGGTCAAGCTCGCCTCAGTCAAGGTCGTCACCGACGACGGCTACATCTACCCAGAGGCGGCGGTGTGTGGCTTCATGTGGGCGGCGACCCACGGCATGCAGATCACGAACAACAGTTACTTCATCGACCCATGGGAGTTCAACTGCCGCAACGACGTCCGGCAACGCCCGGTGTGGCAGGCGGTGCAGCGCGCGATCCGTTACTCGAACTCGCAGGGTGTCTTGAACATCGCCTCAGCCGGCAACTCCAACGTCGACCTGCAGCACAAGTTCACGGACTCGGGCAGTCCCAACGACGGCAGCTACCCCGTGGAGGACCGCACGATCACCGGCGCCTGCCTCGACCTGCCCGCTGAGGCACCCGGTGTCGTCACCGTGTCCGCGGTCGGCACCGAGCGGCTCAAGAGCTACTACAGCTCCTACGGCCAGGGCGTGGTGGATGTCACCGCCCCGGGCGGTGACACACGTCAGCCGGATTGGACCGTGTCGACGGTGTCCCACGCCGTTCTCTCGACCTACCCGGGCGGCTACGCATACTCCCAGGGCACCTCGATGGCGGGCCCGCACGCCGCAGGTGTCGCGGCACTCGCGCTCTCGGCACACCCCCGCCTGACCCCGGGCGCACTGGCAGCGATGCTCGAGCGCACTGCGGACCCGCTGCCCTGCCCGGCGGGCGTGTACAACCCGCGCCCCAACCTGCCGCAGTACCAGGCGGTGTGCACGGGTGGCCTTCACAACTCCTTCTACGGCGCCGGTGAGGTGAACGCCTTCTCGGTCGTCCGCTGACGGGCACGGACCTGGGCACCCACCGCGTATCCGCAGATGCTGCGGTTGGCGGACGTGACGCCCGACTTCTCCTTCCCGTCCGACCACGCGACCATGGCCGGCGCCGTCGCCGCGGGCCTGCTCCTGGTCGATCGTCGGCTCGGGCTGCTCGCCCTGGCCGCAGGCCTGCTCATGGGGTTCGCCCGCGTCTACGTCGGCGCCCACTACCCCTGGGACATCCTGGCCGGCTTCACCCTCGGTGCCTCGGTCGTCCTGCTCGGCTGGCTGGTGCTCCAGCGGCCGCTGGTGGCGCTCACCGAGTGGCTACGCCGCAAGCCCGGCCTCCGGGCAGTCTTCGCCGAGCGAGCCTCCGACGGCCCGATGCTCGACGCGGGCCAAGCACCCGCCTGAGCGGCCGCCCGGTACGACCGTGGCGAGACGGTGCCCGCGCTACTCGTGACTGAGCAGGGCCGTCCCGTCGGGGTTGTCGATGATGTACTTCCAGCTGCCGTCTGACTGTCGGCGGACGACCTCGGCAGTGGCGCCTTCAGAGGTCGACCCGTCCGGCGTCTTCATGGTCCACGGCGTGTGGATCAGCGCCAGGTCGCCGGCAGAGAAGACCAGGGACTCCCCGAAGACCAGCGAGGCACCGGAGTCGAGGTATGCCTTGAGCGTCGTGCGAATCTCGTCGTGCCCGGTCGAGGTGCCGCGCGGTGTCGGAAAGACAGCGCCATCTTCATAGAGGGACATCAGACCCTCCAGGTCACCTTCGGCGAAGTAGCGCTCAAACAGGGTGCTCGCCTCGGCCGGTTCATGTGCGCTCATGGGGGACCCTTCGACGTGTGAGGATCGCGGCAGCCTACCGAGGCTCAGGCGAACCATCCACACCTCCGGACGCCCGCCACCGGATGAAGACATCTGACGAACGGACGCTGCCGGGCGCGACCGCAGCTCGCGTCCGCGGGCGGGTCGGCGCCGTCGGTAGGGTCGACGCGTGAGGGCCGCCGTCAACCGTCGATACGGACCACCAGACGTGGTGCGCATCGCCAACGTGCCCTCACCGCAGGTCGGTGACCACGACGTGCTGGTCAAGGTCCATGCCACGACGGTGAACCGCACCGACTGCGGCTACCGCTCCGGCAAGCCGGTCGTCATCCGGTTGTTCAGCGGCCTCCGACAGCCCAAGGCGCCGGTCCTCGGGAACGAGTTCGCCGGCCAGGTCGAGCAGGTCGGAAGTGCGGTCACTCGCTTCGCCGTCGGCGACCGGGTCTTCGGGTACGTCGAGGGCGCGTTTGGTGGTCACGCCGAGTATCTGTCGGTGCCCGAGGACGCGTCGATGGCGACCATCCCGGCGAACCTCACCTACCAGCAGGCGGCGCCCGGCACCGAGGGCTCGCACTACGCCATGTCGTTCATCACGAAGGCCAAGATCCGCAGCGGGCAGCGCGTGCTGGTCAACGGCGCCACCGGCGCCATCGGCTCGGCCGCGGTTCAGCTCCTCAAGACGATGGACGTCCAGGTGACCGCGGTCTGCGGCACCGAGCACCTGGAGCTGGTCAGCGGCCTGGGTGCCGACCGGGTGATCGACTACACGGCCGAGGACTTCACCCAGGACGACCAGACCTACGACGCCGTCCTGGACACCGTCGGCAAGAGCACGTTCGGGCAGTGCAAACGGCTGCTCGTGCCCGGCGGGGTCTACCTGTCGTCCGAGCTGGGGCCGAAGGGGCAGAACCCGGCGCTGGCGCTGGCCACTCCGCTGATGCGGGGCAAGAAGGTTGTGTTCCCGTACCCGACGCACGACCAGGAGATGGTGCGGCACTTCAGCGAGCTGATGGAGTCCGGGCAGTTCACCCCGGTCGTCGACCGCACCTACCCGCTCGACGACATCGTCGAGGCCTACCGCTACGTCGAGTCCGGCCGCAAGATCGGCAACGTCG
>CAWGTX010000003.1:0-9365 GCA_963825585.1 uncultured bacterium | reverse complement strand
CTTCCGGCGAATCCCCACCGGCACGAACACGCTCAAGGCGATGGCGCTTCCAATCCATGCTCCGCGAGACTCCGAAAGGATGAGTGCCGCCCCTCCGAGGAGGAGCGCCGCCCAGGCGAGCAGGTCGTGGAGGCGCGACACGCGCATGGCGATCAGCGCGAGCGTGGGCGCCAGCATGAAGGTGATGTAGCTTCCCAAGACGTTGGGTGAGCCGAACGTGCCGCCCGCCCTTCCATGGACGAGGCGCACGGCGATCGGCTCCATGACGAATTCCCCTCCCAGCGCCATCGCCCCGAGCACCAGCAGCGACTGGACGAGCAGTCCAGCGGTGAGCAGGGTCAGCAGCATCGTGACGTCCTGCCGAGTGCGCATGATGGTGACCAGGCAGGCGTAGCCCACGATCGCCTGAACCAGCAGCACCAACTCGGCCACCGCCAAGGCCGGAGCCAAGGCCCAGAGCACTGATGCGGCCACCACCACCAGATACACAGTCGATGCCTGCGGAATCAGCGGCACGGGTGTCGGCAGTCGGCGAATTCCTGCCAGCCGCTCGGCAACCAGCAACACCGCCAGCACGAACAGGGCGAGCGTCCCGAGCGAGACGTTGTAGCCGCTGGTCGAGTTGAGTGCGGCCACCGCTTCATCGTGCTGGTAGTAACGGTCGATGGGAACGGCCATCTCCAGCAGAAGAGCTGAAACCAGCACGCGTTTGATGGTGTCCACCTCCATCAGCAGAATCACCACGACCAATACCCCAACTGCAAAGAGCATTGCCAGCCGTGAGCCGACGAGGGAGGCCGCTGCGAATGCACCCACAACCGTCGTGAAGGCGAACAACCCCGCCAATCGTGCAGGCGGCGGGGGACGAAGCTCGACGGGATCGGTGGCTGTCGACACCGCCATCAGTGTACGGCCGTTTCCTCGAGTGTCATGAGGTGGGACTTCCCGGTCGGGGGCTCAGGTCGGGTTGACCCCGTCGGCCTTCTTGCGCCGATACAGCGCAGCTATGAGCCGCCGGTCCTCCCCTGAGAGCGCACGCACCGCCAGCCCCACGATGCCGAAGACCGTCGCTCCCAACGCCACCAGCGCGATCAACGGGATGTGGTCCGCCGCCAGCGAGACGACAACAGCCATGATGAGGGCCGCGGTGAGGCCCCGCCAACTCAGGGCGAGGACGCGCAGTGGCGTGCCATCGCGTTGCACGAAGAACGCGAGGAGCGCGGCCGCCAGCGCAACGCTGCCGACCGCAGAAAGGGCGGCGCCCAACACTCCGAATGCCGAGATGAGGGCCCATCCGAGCCGCGATCCGGACCGATGCGCTCACCGTCCTCACCAGGAGATCGTTGCGCTGTTCGTTGCGGGCCGCGAGAGCCCTCCAGTACACCTGATCGAGTGAGTTGAACACCAGCACCGCTGCCATGATCTGAAGCGGACGGACGGCGGGCTCGTACCCTTCCCCGTAGAAAAGGCGAATGATCGGATCGGCCGCCGCCGCCATTCCGGCGGCGATGGGGAAGCTGACCAGCAGCAGGTACTTGACCGAGGTGTGCTGCAACCGGATCGTCTGCTCGGACCCGGCCTGGGCCCGGGCCATGAACGGGAACACATTCGTCATGAGCACCGCCGGCACGATCATCCAGAAGCTCACCAGCCGGAAGGCGGCTCCGAAGTAGCCGACCTCGACCTCGCTCGCCACAGCCGACAGGATGAGGATCTCCGGCTGGGCGAAGACGGCTGCCAGCAGGGACAACAAGGCGAAGGTCCGGATCTCGCGGAGCAGAGACTTGGCAAATCCCCAGTTGAACTGCCATTGCAGCGGTGCGATGCGCAGATGTATCACCGCCAATCCGACCAGGACGACGATGTACTGCTCGATGACGAACGCCAACAGGAGATAGGCAATGGATCGACCGCCGGCGAGCATCCACCAACTGATTCCGATGTTGAGGAGTGCTGCGAGGGCAGTCGTGTAGGTGATGAACACCACCCGTTGGTGAGCGACGAACACGGCTCGCATCAGGGTGTTGATGGTCCCGGGGATGAGTGCGATCACCACGATCGACATCGCCGTCTCGAGTTCTCGGGAGTAGTCGAGCCACGGGAGCACCGCCCAGAAACCGCCCATCAACACCAAAGCAACCGCCAACCCCATGGCTGAGATGTGCGAGAAGAACCGGCCCGTGTCCTCCGGGTCCTTGGCGATTTCACGAACCATGTAGTTGGTGGCACCCAACCCGCCGGCGATGGCGATCAGGCTGAAGGTGGCGGTGGCGGTGGCGTAGATGCCGAGGCTGGCGACGCCGAGTCGGCGGGAGATCATGAAGGTGATCGCCAGCGTGGTCAGGCGAGTCATGAGATCGGCCGTGGTCAGCATGACCGTGCTCTTGAAGATGGTCCGGGAGATGCCCGCAGATCTCGACGGCTCGGACGTCATGGGTGCCCGGTGCTCGTCGAGAGTGCCCGGTCGTACACGTGCATCGTGCGGAGCGCGATCGTGTCGATTCCTGCGTTGGCGTGGACCGAGCGCCGGCCGTTGGCACCCAATCGGCTTGCCTCAGCCGGGTCGGCAAGGAGCCGCACGATCGCGGCAGCAAGGGCTGGGGGATCGTCTGGTGCCACCAGGAGACCGGTCTCACCGTGGTGGACGGCCTCGGGAAGCCCGCCCACCGTCGTCGCCACCACTGGCCGTGCGGCGGCGTGGGCGAGGGGGATCACGCCGCTCTGCGACGCCTCACGGTAGGGCAGTACCACCACCGACGCCCGCCGGAACAGCTCGTCGCGCGCGTCCACGTCTACGTACACGTTGTGGACCTCGAACATCGAGGGATCCTGCATCATGGCCCGGTATCGCTCGAATGGTTCTCCGGTCCCCGCCACGATGATCCGCGTGCCGGGGATGGCCGCCGCCACGAGCGGCGCTGCCTGGATGAGCGTGTCGAGGCCCTTGTACGGCCAGATACGCCCGAAGAACAGCGCCGTCGGCGTGGGGTCGGGTTCGGCGGGGGGGCCGTCCGATCCCAGCACGATGTGAGGCATCACGGTGATGTCCACCGGGTCGATGTCGACCCGGGTCAGGATCTGCGCCTTGACGTTCTGCCCGTGGACGATCAGCTGCCGGGAGCGTCTCCAGGAGCGACGGGAGATCCACTGCGGCGTGCGCCATGAGTGCCGGTCGCCCACGTGATGCTCGGCGTCATGGACGGTGGTCACCAGAGGCCTGCGAATCCGGCCGATCGCCAGGTTGAGCCACAGCTGGCGGTGTTGGATGTGGACCACATCGGGGGCGAAGGCCTCGATGTCGGCGAGGATGCGGCGAATCAAGCGGATCTGCCTGATCGGGCTCCGCAGTCGAGGAGCCTCGAACGCCTTCACCTGGACCGTCGGTGACGGCGTCGTGTTCTGTGCCTCCAGCGCACGCGCCGGGATCATCAGCATCACGGAGGCGTGTCGGTCGAGACCGTTGGCGAGTCTGACGCAGTACTCGCCGAAGTCGAACGAGATGAGCGCCACCCGCCGGCATTCGTGAGCGGGGCTTGCGGCATGCTCCTGGTCGACGGGACCGGTCATGGGCGGGCGCCCTGACGTTCGAGTGCGATTGCGGCGTCGTCGACGAAGATGGTCACGTCCTCCGGATCGAGGCCGTCGCTGTAGTTGTTGAGACTCCACTGCACATTGTCGGCGAGCGTCGTCTGAACGCCGCCGAGATCGTAGAGCATCTCGCCGTCCTGCCACAGCGAGATCCGACCCGAGTCGTCGGTTGCCTGGCGCAGGAAGACCTCGATGTGGGTCCATCGACGTACGGGGATCACGATGGGCTCGGGACCGGTCGGTTCGTGGTGCGACGTCTCGGTGACGGCGTCGTAGAGGTATAGGCGCATCGCCCCCGCCGAATCGTTCCCGACGTTGACCACCCACGTGGGGTCGGAGTGGTCGTCGAGCTTGGACTTGAACTGGAGGATGTTCCACCATCGGTCGGGCTCGACGAGTTCGGGGAAGTAGAACCACGCGCTGTAGTAGGCCTCCGATGGGTTCTCGGCCCAGCGAAAGATCCGCGCGGCCTGCGTCTGGCCGGAAGCCCGGCGCACCGACAGCGCCAGGGATCCGGCGCCGCTGTGGGCGACTTCATCGGTCCACTCCACCGTGCCCGTTCCGCTGTTGAAGATCGCTCCGCTCTGGGATCGATCCCACTCGGAGGCGTCTCCCGTCTCGTGCCCCGCCTCCCACAGCACCTCCCACCCGTCGGCGTCCCGAGCGTTGGCGGCCGTGTCGATTGGGGCAGGATCCATCGGGATGGTGGCGGCGGGGCTCGAGGTGTCGGTCGGGTCGGGGATCGTGGCGACCTCAGGGGACGAGCTGCAACTCAACAACAACACGGACCCGACGAGCGTTCTCGTGGTTCGTGAAGCCATGATCGTGCCGCTCCTCCACCGCATCCCTGGCGCATGATAGGTGCAGCGGCCGACGGCCGGAGAGTCGGTGGGCGTCCGGCGGGACGCGCCTCGCTCCGCCACGCCGGACCCCACTGGAAGAGAGCGCCCGGCTGGGTACCATGAGATTTCGGAGTCCGAGTCCGGGCTCACCGACCAGGATGGATGGAACACGATTGTCATGAACGGTGCCCTCAGTGGATTTTGGCTGCCGGCAGCCCCCATTCGTCGTGATGCGATCGAGCGTTCTGGCGAGACGGCCATGCTGGAACGGGTCCGGCTCGCAGCCCGGGTCCAGGTCGGCACATGAGTGGTCGACAGAACGAGCGCCCCTCGGCGCAGCGTCGCTTTCGACCCGCGCTGCGTGATCGGGCGCAGCGGCCCTCGGCGCTGATAGCGGTTCTCCTGCGGCACTGGAGAGCGGTCTCGCTCACAGTGCTGGCGTTTTCGCTCGTCGGGCTCGTGTTCTCCACCCTTGTGGCTCCGGGATACGAGGCCACCGCCGAGGTCATCGTTCAAGACCCTCGGGCGGCCTCGACGTTCGACGTCACGGAGGGGAGGCCGTCGACTCAGGACTCGGAGCGGTACCTCGCCGATCAGGTGCGCACACTGGAGTCGAGTGCCGTCGTCGGCGATGTCGCCGACGTGCTGGGAAGGGATCCCCAGGATGTCTCCGAGTCGCTCGAGATCGTCGGGGACCTGACCAGCAACCTCATCGAGATCCGGTACACGGCATCCACCGGCGCGGAAGCCGCACAGGGAGCGAACGGCGTCGTGGACGCCTATGTGCGCGTGGTCGCGGCTCAGGTGCGAACCAACGCCAGCCTGGCGCTGGCGAAGATCGACGCCCTGCAAGCCAGTATCGACGACAGTCTGGCGAGGATCGATGCCCAGATCGACAGTCGGACCCAGCAGAACGATTCGCTCCGTCAAGTGGAAGAGCAGATCTCGTCTGCCGCAACCGAGCTGACGCGACTGCGTCAGGAAAGAGATGCACTCGCCGTGGGCTCTCCTGCGCGGGCGGCGCTCGAGGCCCGGGTTCGGGAGGTGGCCGCCGATCTCGAAGCTCTTCGGCTGATCCTGGAATTGGAGGTTGCCGACCCCGAGCTCGATGCCCTCATCGCCGAGCGGGGTGAGAACGTGATCGTCCGGTCGCAGCTCGACACCCGCCGCAACACCATCGAGGTGGATCTCGAGCTGGCCAGCGCCAACCTGGCGTTGGTGTCCGCGGCGCGTGTCCCCGATGAGCCGTCAGGTCTCCCGGCCTGGGTCGTACTCGCGGGATTCATCGGATTGGGGGCAGTGGCGGCTGCTGCGGCCGCCTACTTCCTCGAACTACGGGATTCGACCGACGACGGGCAGGATCCTGAGAGGCACACGCTGGCGGCTGAGCCGGACGATCGTGGCCGCGGCGACGACCCAATGGAGTGGAGCAGCAGCCCCGCTCCGGACGATCGTCACGCGGACCCGGATCTGCAGGCTCCCGAGCGTTCTCCCTCCCCTTGGCGCCGTGACGGCAACGATCCCCCCGAGATCGGGTCCTCCGACGCTCGGATGAACTCGGTGGCGCCGCAGCCACACGTTTCGGAGAACCGGACCGCCCCCGCCCGCGACTCACGGACGCTCCCGCATCGTCTGGACGCAGAGGAAGGACGTCCGGAGGGTGGTGTCGTAGGTGCGGATGGCTTCCCAGGCGAGCCACCGGGTCCAGACCTCGCCGTGGAGTCGGGATCTTCCGGGCTCGGCGCCGCACCCGTGGAGATCGGCGAGCCTTCGGATCAGGGCGGCACGGATGACCACCAAGAGGGACCTCGGCCGGAGGACGATCTGACCGTGGTCTTCGGCATCGGCCCCAGAGTGGCCGCGCTCCTCAACGAGCACGGGGTCGTTCGCTTGGCACAACTGGCTGAAGTCCCGGTCGACACGCTCAAGGAGATCCTTCGTTCGGGCGGTTCCCGCTTCACCTCGTGCAACCCGGAGTCGTGGCCCATTCAAGCGAGCCTGGCGGCCAACGGACGGTGGCTCGCCCTCAAGGCATTGAACCTCGGTGCCGAGGTCACCACCATCAATGCCAAGGACGGCCGCATCTCCTGAACTCCCACGGTCGTTCTCATCCGCGTCCTTCGTGACCCGCATCGAGAAGTTCGACCGACCGGCCCCTGGGACGCCGCCCATCCCGGGTGGGCCTCGATGCCTCGAGTCCCGCTGACTAGAGCGGCAAGGCACCTGGGCGCATCGACGGGGCGTTCATCTGCCGTGACCTCGCGACCGCTCAGTCCGTCTCGATGCGATGTGACGGCCGGAGACGGCCCGTCTGCCCTTCAAGGTCAACTGCATGCGACGACGCACTACGACGACCTTCACCGTCGGGCGCCCACTGGTGGGCATCTCCTAGTAGGCGCCCCGTGAACCCTGTGCCGTGGCGGCGTCTGCCGCTTCGAGCTCGGTCAGGGAGATCGTGATGTGTTCGGTCTCGGCGGGCGCGACCTCATGCTCCCGGAACCAGGCGATGGTCTCGCTCAAGCCTCTCCTCGTGTCGACCTGCGGCTCGAACCCGAGGAGCCGGCG
This sequence comes from uncultured bacterium, assembly GCA_963825585.1. Classification (GTDB taxonomy): domain Bacteria; phylum Actinomycetota; class Acidimicrobiia; order Spongiisociales; family ZC4RG35; genus JAOUGY01. The sequence goes on along the minus strand of CAWGTX010000003.1, from coordinate 2,370 downwards.
GGCGAGGGTGAGATCGGGGCGGCGCTGTTGCGGGTCGTCTCCGGTGCGTTCAACGTGGTGGATCTCGCTCTTCGAGCCGGCGAGTTCGATGATGCACGCCGCGAGTTCCATCATGCTGACTTCGTGGGTGTTACCCAGATTGACCGGCCCATTGTGGTCAGACGCCAGCAGCCGCAGCAGCCCCTCCACGAGGTCGTTCACATGGCAGAGCGACCGAGTCTGCATCCCGTCGCCGTGGATCAGGATGGGCTCGTTGCCAATGGCAGACGAGATGAAAGAGGGAACCGCCCGCCCGTCGTTCGAGCGCATTCCCGGCCCATAGGTGTTGAAGATCCGCGGCATACGGACCTGGACCTGGTGCATGTTGTGGTACGCCATGGTGATCGCCTCGGCGTACCGTTTGGATTCGTCGTACATGCTGCGTGGACCGATGGGGTTGACGTGGCCCCAGTATCCCTCGGGTTGGGGGCTCACCGCCGGATCACCGTAGACCTCGCTGGTCGAGGCGGTCATGAATGTGGCGCCGGTCCTCATGGCGAGCCGCAAGGCGTTCTCGGTACCGATCGACCCGACCCTGAGGGTCTCCAGGGGAAGCTGGACGTAGTCGACAGGAGAGGCGGGAGATGCGAAATTGAGGATGAAGTCGACAGGCCCCGACACGGGAATCTCGTGGGTGATGTCGGCTTCGATCACCTCGACATTCGGCCTGGCCCGCAAGTCCCGAACCGTGTCGGGACGGCTGGTCAGGAAGCAGTCGACGACGGTGACCTGTGCGCCGAGCTTCGCCATCCGGGCGCTGAGATGAGCACCGAGGAAGCCGGCCCCCCCGAGGATCACCGCATGTCTACCAGCAAAATGCTCGCTGAGCCCTGACCATGCGCCGCCGTTCGCGGACGAACCCAGATCATCAGTGAATCCCGACATTGCGATGCCTCCCCGCCCGAGTCTGTTTCAGAAGTGCCCTTCGCTCTCTTCGAACCCGGTGTTTCGTCGACGACCCGCGAGTCGCTCAGAGGGCCTGGATACGAGAGAGATCGAGGTCCGTCCTAGCCCCAGGACGGCCTGTCTCAATTGTGACACTACCACCGACCGTGGTCAAGGAGGACTCTCGGACGTGTTTCCTCGCAAGGCTTGACTAGTCAGGCGAGCAGGTAGAATTTGGCGCCGTTGGCCCCTCCTTCGGACCGCAGTGGCGTGGTCCCGGCGGCGGGTCCACGACAGGTCCAAGGCGGGTAGCGGGGAGTCAATCGGGATGCAGTCGAGATCGTTGAGGGGTGTCGCTCGCCCTTCCGTGCAGTCGGGTTCCGAGCCGTTCCTTGGCTACCGGTCTCCGGCGAGAGGGCGTCAAGCCCTGGGCGGAGTGGGGTGGTTCGCCAAGAGGACTGCCGATGTGGTGCTGGGCGCCGTGCTGATGTTGGTGTTCTCGCCGCTCATGCTGCTGATCGCCGCCGCCATCAAGCTCGATTCCCCCGGGCCGGTGTTCTTCCGTCACGATCGGGTGGGTGGACGCAGGGTTCGCCACCCCGATGGCCGTGTGACCTGGGAGGCGGCCGTCTTCGAGATCATCAAGTTCCGGTCGATGGCCCACGAGGCTGACGACAGCCTTCACCGGGAGTACATCCAAGCGTTCATCGACGGCGAGACCGACGCCGACCAGGGCGAAGGAGAGGTCTACAAGCTGGAGTCGGATCCCCGGGTCACGAGGGTGGGGCGACTGATCCGAATGACCTCGCTCGACGAGTTGCCCCAGCTCATCAACGTTCTCGCCGGCGACATGAGCCTGGTGGGGCCGAGACCGGTTCCGACCTATGAGGTCGAAGCCTACGAGCCCTGGCAGATGGAGCGGCTGCACGCCATCCCGGGGATGACCGGGTTCTGGCAGGTGCATGGTCGTGGGGTGGTCTCCTTCGATGAGATGGTCCGGATGGACATCGGCTACACGCTCAACCGGACACTGTGGCTCGATTTCAGATTGCTGGTGGGGACGATTCGAGCGGTGGTCAGCATGCGGGGCGCGCAGTAGTGACGCGGCTTTCCTCCGCGTCCCCGACGAGATGCGTCCCTTCCCGACTCCGGGGATTCCGCCACCACCGGGAATGCCGATGAGCGTATCTCACCGTGTCGCCGTGATCGGATGCGGTTACTGGGGCGTCAACCACGTGCGGGTGATGGCGGAACTACCACAGGTGAGTGAGGTGGTCGCCTGCGATGCGAGCCCTGCACGCCTCGAGGAGATCTCCCGCAGGTTCCCAGGAGTCGTCACCACCGATTCGGCCGACGAAGTCGCAGCCGACCGCAGCATCGATGCCGTGGTCGTGTGTACCCCGGCGACCACCCACCTTCGAGTGGCGCTGCCGTTGATCGAGGCGG
>CAWGTX010000002.1:0-477577 GCA_963825585.1 uncultured bacterium | reverse complement strand
GACGTATTGCTAACTCGGCGGCCTGGTGGATGGGGCGGCCGTGGCCCGGCCGGGACGAGTCGAGGACGGTTGCAACCTCGAGGTTACGTAGCTGGCCCGAGACCGTGAGGTTGGCCGATGAGACGACCAGTCGAGCATCGCTATCACCGGTGAGCAGGACGATCTTGGGATGGAACACGCCTCGGGGTACGGCCACCGGGACCGCCTGGTACGAGGTGCCCACCCGTTGGGCGCCCGAGTCGAGCAAAGCCGAGCCCAGCTGGCGGCGTCAGCGAACACCACCACGTTGCGGACACCACTGGCAGCAAGTAGCGGCATCACCCACCGCTCGAAGAACGAGAGACTCACCGCATAGGTGGTGAAGATGGCATGCCGGTAATGTGCCGGAGAGTGCCTCCAGCGGGCTACGCATCGCCGCTCCCGATCTCCGCCAACACCGTCTGGCCCAGGTCGGTGACGGCGATGCTCCCGCTCGGGAGCGCTCAGCAACCCCAGACCCCACAACAGGCTGTTGGTCACGCCCAACATGCGCCACCGGTCCAGAACGGCTGGTCGGTGCGAACAAACGACAACAGTCCGTTGTCCTCGGCGATGCAGAACGGGTCACGGGTGTCGAACACCCCCACCTTGCCCAAGGCGATGCGGCGGTGCTGCAGGATCAGGCCATCGACCAGATCACCGAGGACACCTTTGATTGACCGGCTCCGGCGGTGGTCGATCCAGGAGCGGAGATACGCAAGTGACCACCGCTGGGCGCCCCCCTCATCCAACAACTCGTCGAAGCCGGGGGCGGAATCATCGACCAGGCTGCGGACCGACAACAGCACCGCCACGGCAAGCGCCGTCGATTGTGGATGCTCGAGTACCCGGTGTGTCCTCCAACCGGACCGCCTGAGCGATGAGCTCTTCACCATCCGGGATCAGCTCACTGGAGCGGTCGATTGCAGCCCGGACATCGAGCTCGCCGCTCATCCCGACCGAGGCCCAGTCGACGGTTTCGACCAGCTCGGAGCGAAGCTCGGACTGGCTCATCGGGCCGAGTCGGTCGAGCACACCGAGAAGTGACGACCACACGCTGCCGATTGCCAACACCGCCGTCTCCCGCAGCTGATAGGCCCGCCACGAGTTCCACCGTTCCTCCGAGGGCGGCCGCCACTCCGAGTCGTCGCCGAACCGGCGAGTGAGCAGCGACTGCCGGAACACCGTCCTCCCGCCCGGCAAATCCGCCGGACGTTGCGCATGGAAGCTGAGTGTGAGCCCAAGACCGTCGACCCTGGTCCGGCGACGATCCTCCCATTCGGGTTCGTCGTGCCTGGCCCGGATGAACACGTCGAGCAGCGGCTGGTGATCAGCCCGGCCGGGCACAGTGCAGAGGCAGACGGCGTCGCCCAGCTCTCGCAGCACACCCATCGGCACCTCAGGTGACGAGAGCCACCGTTGGAGCAGTCGGTGGACTCGAACACCGATCCGAACGCCTCGGCGACGCCCTGGCCGATGTTGGTGACCCGGTCGACGTGGGTCTGGATCCCGAGTTTGGTGAGGCGCATGTCGGCCAGCACCCGACCGTAGAAGAGTCCGTAGCCACCGAACGAGGCCTGCATGTATCGGTTGGGTTCGGCCAACTCGGCCACAGGGAAGGGTTCGTCGTTCTCGGGTGTTTGGGCCAACACCCGTGAGATGGCGGTTGAACCGTTGATGCCGTTGAGGTAGCCGACATCGCGTGCTCGTGGAGGATGCAGGCGGCGGCGAACGCCACCTCCTGCCGCCGGTACCAGGGCCGGAAGTCGGAGCGAAGAACCGAGTCGCTTCGCTCTTGCCAGGCGGCCAGCAGGTACGGGTAGAAGCCGTAGTACCCCACCTGGGTGGTGGTCTCCACGATGCCGGGGAGCAGACGACGCAGGAGAGCAGCGCCCACCGATTCGAGCCCCAAGTCGTCCTGGGCGGCGACCCGGGTGAACCCACCCGTGGTCCAGGTCGGACGCCCCAGCTCGATCGTCAACCGGTGCTCCCTCGTGGGTTCATGTCATGCCCTGGAACTGGCCGGCGAGAACGCTCTGCAGCGCCACCTCGGCCTGACGGATCGTCGAGTAGTAGATGAGGTTCTGGTCCTGAACGTCGAACGGAGGAGTCGTTCCCTTCTTGATGATGAGGGCAGTCGGGCGCTTGTGGCCCCAGGCGTAGCCGACCTCGAGGAACACATTCGGGTTCGGTTCGGTGATCTCGCCAACCACGACCGCGGCCGTCTCGATGCGGAACGGACTCGGGCCATCACCGATCCCACGAACTGCTCGTGGTCTGTTCGTTCGCACAGGTAGCCGGCGTCATGGGCGGCCTGCTGAATGCCGTAGTGATAGAGGTCGTCCCAGGACTCGTGGAATGGCATCGCCACCGCTACGTGTGGCTTCGAATCGGACCCTTCCCCGGCCTCGGCCGCTTCGGGCCGGCTTCGCATCTGCTCGAGATAGCGCTTGAGACGCCGAGCGCGTTGGATCGTGCTCGATGATCACGAGGTCGCCGGCGGCGTGGGCGTCCTCGAACCCGCCCACCAGGGCGTGGAGACTCTCCACCTCGTCGAGCCCGTATCCCGGCCCGTGAACAGTAGTGCCGATTCTTCCGCGGCCGACGAACTGCTTGGCCAGCTCAGCGGTCCCAGCGGCGAACGCCCTGATCTCGGGGTAGCCGAACTTGTACAGGGGACCGACGTTGTGGAAGAGAACGTGGCCGGCCTCGATGCCGGTGCCGGGCAGCACGAGTGACTGGTTGTCGGGCAGGTCCTCCAGCCGGGACAGGTCGCCGCCGGCGTGACGCAGCGTTGCCGCCACCGTGCGGGCGGCACCGTGCAGTTGCCCGCTGTATTTGAGGATGAGCACGTCCACAGCGGCATCGAGGATCGAGGTCTCGCTCACCGTCGGGCGTCTCGGTGAACGGTACGAAGTGGAGAGACTCGTGCCGATGTTCGTGTCTCGGGTCGAGAGGTTGGGATTCGGCCGGTGACGAAGCACGGCAGCTAGCTCGCGGACCCGCTCGAGCAGCCGGCGGAGGTTCTCTTTTGCGGTGTCATTCGTATCGAAGAAGTCGACCGGCTCCCGCGACTCGGGCAGCGGTGGAAGGGCGACGTTGACCTGACGGACCGGAATGATCCGGATCTCCTCGACTTTGGCCCGCTCCAACAGAGCGGCATACAACTCGCGCAGGTTGGGGTCCTTCGCCCATCCCTCACCAATGACCACAACGCCGGCGGAGCAGCTGGACAGCGCTTGGTCGTACTCGAGACCGTGGACATCGCCGGGCACCAGGCTGTAGCGATCGAGCCACACCCTCAGCCCGGCAGTCGCCAAGAACTGGGTGATCTGATCGGCCAGGTCCACGTCATCGGGCGCGTGGGCAACGAAGACATCGATATCCCCGTTCGAGCCCATCAGCCACCCTCCTCGCCGACGCTTCGCAGCGTACCGACTCAACCCGAAAGGACTAGCCCGAGTCTTGGTATCGTCGTTCCTACGCCGGAACCGAAGTGCACAGCGGCGGGGCTCAAGAGGCGTCGACCGTTGCCGAGCCACCCTCGATTGGGTTCCGGGCGCGGAATGCAATTGTGCGCCCGGCTCTTCGTTGCTCTTCTTCGGGTAGATGGACGGACGGGCCTACCACCAACGGCCAGTCCGGCGAGTGGGGGCCTTTCTCGGATCGACACGGCCCGTACCAACAGAGATCATCAGCAGATTGTCTTCGCCCTTGCGCCAGCGCAGCCCGTAACCGTTGATCAAGGCGATCTGAAGCAGCTGGAGCGACGGGTTGTTGGCGGTAGAAACACCGCCGTCGACGAAGCTCGCCTTCGTGCTGTCACCAACGTCGAGCACCTCCGGACCGAAGAAGTACGGGGCGGCGGTGCTGGCCCGGATGATGGTGTGAACGAACAGAGCCCGGTCCTCCTTGGAGTATGTGTGGCCGTCGACATTGGTGAGCGGCCATGGGCTTGAAGAGTCGAGACGTTTGGTCATGATCATCAGCCCCGTGAGGATCCGCTCCGAGCCGAGCGTGGTTTCGGCGCCGAACACCCGCTTCAGCACCGACGCCAGCACCTCGTCGTCATAAGGGGCGGTGATGATCCCGTTGCGACGCCAGCTTCGCTCGAACACCTCTTCCGCCAGCCCCTCATACAGTCCCTTGATGTCGTCGACGGTCATCCCCATCGCCAAGGCCGTGGCGATGATCGAGCCGGTGGACGTACCACCTATCAGGTCGAAGTAGTCCGACAACACCAGATCGGGCTCCCCGTGGCGCGCCCCTTGAGCATGGCTTCGAGACGGGCCAGGTAGCCCAGACTGAGCATGCCCCGCACCCCGCCACCGTCGAGAGACAGCACCCGCTTCGGTGTGTGCTCGGCGCTCAGGTGTTCCTCGAGCGTCCGCGTGCTTGTCGCGCAGCACGTCGATCTCCCTCTCGATCGGTCGAGGTCGTCTGGCCGCCTGCAGGTTATTGACGGGATCGGCGCCATGTGTCCCAACTCGGGACCGGGGCCGTTCCAGGTGCTCTTCGTCGAGGAGACCCAACGGGCGGCTCGAAGCACTCGATGTAGCTGTTCCCCGGTGAGTTGGATCGTCCAGGAGTCCGTACCCGCCCCAGCCACCGGGAGTGTCGGGTTCTCGACGTGGATCTCCTCCGCATTCCCGCCCACTCTTGATGTCGCTGTTCGCTCCGTCGACACGGAGGTGCCAGCGACGAATGGTGCGAGCTGGAATGGCGTCTCACGGGGCCGGCTCGAGGCGCACCCTGCCGAGACTGGACTTCTTGACCGCCTCGACCACCGCCAGCGACCGCAGGCCTTCGCGGCCCGGGACCACCGGGTCGGCCACCTGGCTGATCACGGCTGCGAAGTTCTCGACCTGCCTGACGAGTGGCTCGCCTCGTCCGTGGGGGAGAGACTCGACGGCGATGGGGTCGTGCCAGGCGCCGCCGTCGGCGTGGCGCCAGACTCGCAGGCTGGGGACTTCGAGGGAGCCTTCGGTGCCGCCGATGAGATAGGCCGCCTGGTCGGTTGGGTCGTAGACGGGGTTCTCGGCGGCGGTGAACTCCCAGCTCCAAGGAGAGGGGATGGCGTCGGAGGCGTTGAAGGTTCCGAGGGCGCCGGATTCGAACTCGAAGAGGATGACGGCGGTGTCCTCCACCGGGTGGCCGCGCACTGCGCTCGACTCCACCGCTTGCACGGCGACGATCTCGCCCACCAGGAACCTGAGCAGGTCGATGTCGTGGATCAGGTTGATCAGCACCGGCCCCGCCCCGGGTTGGCGGCGCCATTCGACGTCGAAGTAGTCGTCGGGCTTCTTCAGCCAGAACATGCCGTGCACCGACACGATCCGGCCGATCCCACCCGAGTCGATCAGCTGTTTGGCGGCGGCGATCAGCGGGTTGTGGCGTCGGTGATGGCCCACCAGCAGCGGCACCCCGGCCGCCTCGGCCGCCTCCACCAGGCGGCGGGCGTCGTCGACGGTGGTGGCGAGCGGCTTCTCCACCAGCACGGGCAGACCACGTGCCACACACGCCAGACCGTCGGCGACATGGGTCTGATTGGGCGTGGCCAGGATCACCCCGTCGGCGGCGCCGTCGGGCAGTGACGCCAGATCGGCGAACCAGGCGACGCCGAGCTGTTCGGCCAACGCCCGGCCCTCCGGCGCCGGGTCGATGAGCGCTGCCAGGCAGACCCCATCGGCGTTGCCGATGGCCGTGATGTGCTGACGGCCCATCAGGCCGGCACCGGCCACGGCGATGCGAACGTCCTCGTTGCTCATCTGGTCGGGATCCGTGTCACCGCACTGCTCCGTCGTCGTCTCCACCGCTCCCGGCACCGGTGCGACGGTACAGTCGCCCCCGAACCGTCGCCGCATGGAGGTCAGCGTTCGATGCCCGCCAAGGTACCCAACCCCGACATGCTGGACGTGGGGCCACGCCCCGAAGGCTCCCGGTTCCCCCGCTGGATCCTCCGGGCCGACGTGCCGGACGTCCCGTTGCCGCCGGTGGTCCGCTACCAGTGCAAGCGGGTCGACGGGCCTCGCACATCGACGGGGACGTCGACGCCAAGCCGTGGCCGTGGGCCGAGCCGCTGGTCGACGCCCGCACCGGCGACCCAGTGGAACACCACTCCCGGGTGGCGATGCTGTGGGACGACGACAACCTGTATGCGGCGTTCGACTTCGTCGACCCCGACCGTGACGCCATCGCCACCGAAGCGGGCACCCACACCTATGACTACGACACCACCGCCGAGCTGTTCGTGGGCGGGCCGGGCGGCTATCACGAGATCGGGCTCAACTCGATCGGCGTCGGATACGAACTGCAGTGGTATCTGATGGAACCGCTGGTGGAGGGCGCCGACGCCGCCGGCGTCGACCGGGTGCTGCGCATCCCCGACTTCCTCTACTTCGCCCCCCAAACCGGCGAGCGCTACGGGAAGGTGGGCGACCTGGGCTACCGGATGCCCGGACTGGTCCACGCCGAACGCTGCCACGACCGGCCCGGCGGTCCCGGATGGAGTGTCGAGATGAGCCTGCCGTGGGCGTCGCTGCGCCCGGTGCTGGGCATCGACGACCTGCCCCGCCCGGGAGCCGAGATCGGCGTGCAGGCGATGCGGGTGCATCACGACCCGACCGACACGGGCCGCCGCCCGGGCCGCGCATGCAACGGGGCGAGGGCGACGGGTCGACCGCCGTGCACCCGTGGACCTGGTCGGTGCAGGGAAACGGCAACGTCCACAACTCGAGCCGGTGGGCGGTGGTCACCCTGTCCGACGAGACGGCCGGCTGAGCCCGGCACCGGGCCGAGCCGATCCATACACTCGGACGCGTTCCCCGAGCAGAGGCCACCATCCGATATCGGCGTCATCGTCCCGCAGGGCTGGTTGGGTGACTTCGACGGGTGGGACCCGTCCCGGGCGTGGGCCAGGGTGGTGGACGTCGCCCGACAGGCCGAGAACCTCGGGTTCGAATCGGTGTGGGTGGTCGACCACCTCCACACCTCCCCGGAGTTGAAGGACGAGATCATGTTCGAGTCCTTCATCGCCCTCACCGCCATCGCCACCCACACCAGTCGGGTGGAGATCGGCCAGCTGGTGATGGCGGCCGCCTGGAGGAACCCCGCCCTGGTCGCCAAGATGATCTCGACCCTCGACGTGATCTCGGGCGGCCGGGTGGTGCTGGGGATCGGCGCCGGGTGGAAACGCGACCGAGTGGGAGGCCTACGGGTTCGGCTTCCCCTCCGACAAGGAACGTCTCGCCATCCTGCGAGACAGCCTGGCCGTGATCGAGGCGATGCTCGGTCCCGGACGGGCAACGGTGGAGACCCCGTCGATCACCGTGCGGGAAGCGGTCAACATCCCGGTGGGGTTGCGACGGCCCCGGGTGCCGGTGCTGGTGGGCGGCAACGGCCGCATCGTCACCTGGCGGCTCGCCGCCCGCTACGCCGACGAACTCAACCTCGACGGGCTCAGCCCCCAACAGGTGGCCGACGCCCTTCCCGTGATCGCCGCCCGCTGCGAGGAGGTCGACCGGATCCGGCGTCGCTGATCGTGTCGAACCACATCTGGTCGTCGCACATCGACGATCCCCGGCGACGACCGGCGCCGGCTGCTGGCCGCCTACGCCGAGCTGGGCCTGCACCGGGTGATGATGCGCATCGCCGAATCCGCCACCAACGACGCCGCCCTCGAACTGCTCGCCGCCGACGCCGCCGCCGCCGGACTCGAGATCGGCTGAAGTCGAAGCCGCGACGTAGGTGGTCGGAACGGGTCCGTGATTTCGGGGCTCCGGGCGGCCTCGCCAAGCCTCGGTCGCCCCTACGCACGGCGAGAGCAGCCGAGTCCGGGGCTATCCGCTCAGGGGGAATTCGCCCCCTCCGGCCGATGCAGGTCGTCTCCACAGCACAGGCCGGCTAGATCGGATCGTGTCGCCGCTGAACGCCCCCTCCGGCCCTGGCGCGGCTACCTCCCCCTTCGGGTGGAAGTATTGGCGACAGGATTGTCGACAATCTGATACGGTGCGTGCCGTGACGGACGGACGAGGCGGCCCGGGGGTCGAGGCGGTGGTGGCGGAACTGCGTCGGCGTATCGCCGCTCACGAGGTGGCACCCGGCGCCCACCTGAAGGAACACGACCTGGCGGCCGAGCTCGGGGTGTCTCGGGCTCGGATCCGTGAGGCTCTCGCCAACTTGGAGAGCAGGGGTCTGGTCGAGCGCATCCCCAACAAGGGGGCGGTGGTGGCCCAGCTCGACCTCGATCAGGTGTACGCCGTCTACGACGTGCGCGAGGTGCTGGAAGGTCTGTGCGTCCGCCTGGCCGTCGCCAACACCGACCCGGCCGGCTGGCAGGACCTGGTCGACACCTTCGAGGAGCCGATGGGTCGCCACGTCGACGACGGCGACTTCGACGCCTTCATCGCCGGGTACGAGCTGTTCCGCCGGCGAGTCCAGGAGGCGGCCGACAACCCGGTGCTGTCGGACATGCTCGACAGCATCTACGAGAAGACGGCGGTGATCATCCGCCGCATCATCATCCTCCCCGGCCGGGCACCAGTGGGCCTGGCCGAACATCGGGCGGTGCTCGCCGCCATGCGCGCCGGCGACGCCGAGGAAGCCGAACGCCTCCGCCGCCACAACATGCGCAGCGCCAAGAGCTGGCTGCAACGCTACGAACGGTTCGTGTTTTGACCGCCCGCACCGGTCCGCTCACCGGATACCGGGTGCTGGAACTCGGCTCGACGGTGGCGGGTCCGTTCTGCGGACGGCTGCTCGCCGACTTCGGAGCCGAGGTCATCAAAGTCGAATCACCCGAAGGCGACCCGGTTCGCACCATGGGAAAGTCGTTCCACGGCCGCTCGCTGTACGCCGCCAGCATCTTCCGCAACAAGGCCGTCATCAGCCTCGACCTGCGTTCGTCGCAGGGCCGGGAGCTGGCCGGGGAGATGGCGGTCCGCTCCGACGTGCTGATCGAGAACTTCCGCCCCGGCACCATGGAACGCTGGGGGCTCGGCTACGACCAGCTGTCGGCACAGAACCCGGGGCTGGTGATGGTTCGCATCAGCGGATTCGGACAGGACGGCCCCTACCGGAACCGGCCCGGATACGGGGTGATCGGCGAAGCCGTCAGCGGACTCCGCCACCTCACCGGAGACCCCGACCGGCCGCCCGCCCGGGTGGCGGTGTCGATGACCGACTACATCACCGGGCTCTACGCCGCCTTCGGGGCGGTGGTCGCCCTGCTCGCACGCGGTCGAGCGGCCGCGGGCCAGGTGGTCGACGCCGCCCTCTACGAATGCGCCTTCAGTTTCATGGAGCCGTGGATCCCCGCCTACGACAAGCTCGGCCACGTCGCCGAACGCACGCGGCTCGCGGCTGGCCGAGAGCACACCCAACAACCTGTATCCCACCGGCGACGGCGGGTTCATCCACATCACCGCCCCGAGCGACGGCGTGTTCCGGCGGTTCGCCGACGCCATGGGCACACCCGAGCTGGCCGACGACGCCCGCTTCCAGACGGCGCGCGATCGCTCGCAGCACCACCAGGAACTCGACGACCTCATCACCACCTGGACCGGGGGCCGTCCGCTGGGCGACATCGAAGCCACCCTGGTCGCCGCCGACGTGCCGGCGTCGCGCATCTTCACCATCGCCGACATCTTCGCCGACCCCCACTTCGCCGAACGGTCGTCGATCGTGCGCGCCCCCGACCCCGAGATGGGCGACGTGGCGATGGCCGGCGTGGTGCCGCGCCTGTCGGAGACGCCCGGTGCCGTGCGACACGCCGGTCGTGACCAGGGCGCCGACACCCGGGCGGTGCTCTCCGACGTGCTCGGGCTCGGTGAAGAGCGGTTGACGGAGCTGGCCGCCGCCGGGGTGATCCCGGCGGCGACGAAGGGAGACGAACGGTGAGCGAGTCCCACGACCCCGTGCTCGAGGACTACGAACGTCGGAAAGCGGCCGCCCTGGCGATGGGCGGGCCCGACCGGCTCGCCCGCCGGGCGGCGGCCGGGCTCCTCAACGCCCGGGAACGGGTCGAGCACCTGTGCGACGCCGGGACCTTCGTCGAGAGCGGGCTGTTCGGGGAGTCCGCATCCCGCGCCGAAGACCGCGGCCGTACCCCCGCCGACGGCAAAGTCGCCGGGTTCGGCCACGTCGACGGGCGTCGGGTGGGGGTGGTCGCCAACGACTTCACCGTGATGGGCGCGTCGTCGAGTTCCACCAACGGCAAGAAGATGGGCCACGTGAAACGGGTCGCCACCCAACGCGGCTTCCCGATGGTGTTCCTGGGAGAGTCGTCGGGCGCACGGATGCCCGACCACATGGGCTCACGCGGCATGGGCTCGCTGCTCGGCCAGGACGGCACCCAGTACCTGCGCCTGCGGGAAACCCCGTGGGCGTCGGCCACGCTCGGGCCACTCCTACGGGTCGTCGTCGTGGTACTCGGTGCTGTCGGACTTCAACGTCATGAGGAAGGGGGCGATCATGGCGGTCTCCAGTCCGATGCTCGCCTCGCTGGCGGTGGGCGAGGTGGTGGAACCCGAAGAGCTGGGCGGCTGGCGGCTCCATTCCGAGGTCACCGGGTTCGCCGACCGGGTGGTCGACACCGACCAACAGGCCATCGACGAGATCAAACGTTTCCTGTCATATCTGCCGTCGCATCACTCCGAGCCACCGCCCGACGCGGCGGTCCCCGACGGCTCCGGGACGGGGATGGCGAACATCGTCGACCACGTTCCGGCGTCGCGCACCCGGGTCTACGACGTGCGACGGTCGTCGAGACGATCGTCGACCACGACAGCTTCTTCGAGCTGAAGCCCCGCTTCGGGAAGACCGCCGTCACCGGGCTCGCCCGGCTCGACGGCCGGACGGTGGGTGTGGTCGCCAACAACCCCATCTCGAAAGGCGGGGCGATGGACACCGACGGGTGCGACAAGATCACCAGCTTCCTGGTGCTGTGCGACTCGTTCAACGTCCCGATCGTGATGCTGGTCGACACGCCCGGGTTCGTGATCGGCACCGACGCCGAACGACGACGGGCGCCGGGGAAGATCATGAACATGATGAACGCCCTGTCGCTGGTCACCGTGCCCAAGCTGAGCGTGATCCTCCGCAAGAGCTACGGGCAGGCCTATCTGAACATGGGCGGCGGCCGCAACTCCGACGAGGTGATCGCATGGCCCACCGCCGAGGTGAGCTTCATGACACCGCAGTTCGGGGTGAAGATCGTCCACGGGCTCGACCCGGGCGACCCCGGCTACGACGAGGCGTTGGAGTCGATGAGCCATGACAGCGAGGTGTGGGACATGGCCTCGATCTACGCCGTGCAGTCGGTGATCCGCCCCGACGAGACCCGCGACCACCTGATCGCCCTGCTCGACGTGCACCGCTCGGCCCGCAGCGGCGGGGTGGGACAACACCTGATGGCGTCGTGGCCGACGAGTTACTGACCGTGGCCCCGTTCGGGAAGGTGGTGGTCGCCAACCGGGGGGCGGTGGCCGCCCGGGTCATCCGGGCGTTGCGAGCGCTGGGGGTGGCGTCGGTGGCCGTCCACTCCGAAGCCGACGCCGACGCCCCCTACCTGGAGATGGCCGACGAGGTGGTCGCCATCGGCGCCGCCGCCCCCCAGGCCAGCTACCTGAACCAGGACGTGCTGCTCGACGTTGTCCGGCGCACATCGGCCGACGGCGTCCACCCCGGCTACGGGTTCCTGTCGGAGCACGCCGGGTTCGCCCGGCGGGTCACCGAAACCGGAGCCCGCTGGATCGGGCCGTCGCCCCGCTGGATCGAGGTGATGGGCCACAAGGTGGGCGCCCGCAGGTTCGCCGTCGAGCACCGGATCCCGGTGGGGGCCGGGTCGGGGGTGCTGAGTGCCGACTCCGAAGGTCTCATCGTGGAAGGCCGTCGACTCGGCTATCCGCTGCTGGTGAAACCGGCCGGGGGTGGCGGCGGCATCGGCATGATCCCGGTTGCCTCCGAGGACGATCTGTTGGCGGCCACCGAGCGGGCGTCGGCGATCGCCGGCCGCGGGTTCGGCAACGGCGAGGTGTATCTGGAACGGCTGCTGACCGAGCCCCGCCACGTCGAGTTCCAGGTGCTGGCCGACCGTCACGGCCGGGCGATGCACCTGTTCGAGCGTGACTGCTCGGTGCAGCGGCGTCATCAGAAGATGATCGAGGAATCCCCGGCACCGGGCGTCGACCGCCCGATGCTCGACACCTTCGCCGACCAGGCGGTCGGGGCACTGGCCCGGGCCGGGTACGACAACATCGGCACGGTCGAGACGCTGCTCGGCGCCGGACGGACGCTGTCGCTTCCTGGAGATGAACACCCGCCTGCAGGTGGAGCACGGGGTCACCGAGGAGGTGACCGGCGTCGACCTGGTGTCGGCTCAGATCCGTCTCGCCGCCGGTGAGCATCTGGGGGCGGTGGTGCCGGAGCCGGTGACGCTCCAGGGACACGCCATCCAGGCCCGGGTCTACGCCGAAGACCCGGTGCGGTTCTTCCCGTCTCCCGGGCGACTCACCGAGTTCGCCCCGCCCACCGGTCGTGCGGGTGGAGACCGGCTACCGCAGCGGGATGGAGGTCACGCCCTTCTACGACCCGTTGCTCGCCAAGGTCATCGCCACCGCCCCCACCAGAGCCGAGGCGGTCGATCGGCTGGTCGCCGGGCTCGAGGAGTTCACCGTGGTCGGGGTGAAGACGAACATCCCCGCCCTCGTCGCCATCCTCGCATCCGAGGAGTTCGGCGCCGGAGCGGTTCACACGGAGTTGGCCCAGACAGTGGTGGCCCGCCGATAGAAGAGGAGAGCTGGATGAGTGGATACGAGCTGAGGTCGGAGGTCACCGGGTCGGTGTGGAAGGTGCTGGCAGAGGTCGGCGACCAGGTGGCCGGCGGCGACGTGGTGATGATCATCGAGTCGATGAAGATGGAGATCCCGGTGATCGTCGAAGACGCCGGCCGGGTGGTCGAGATCCTCGTGGCCAAGGACGACTCGGTGTCCGAAGGACAGGTGGTGGCGATCGTCGACGACTCGGTGCCAGGGTGAGCGACGAACCGGTCGACTGGCTCCCCGAGGTCGAGGAGCTGGACCACCGCCGACGTCTGGCCGGGGAACTGGGTGGCGCCGAATCGGTGGAGCGTCACCACGCCCAGGGTCGGCGGACCATTCGGGAGCGGATCGACGCCCTGGTGGACGACGGGTCGTTCGGGGAGATCGGCACCCTCACCGGGCAGGGCGAATACGACGGCGCCGAGCTCACCGGGTTCACCCCGGCCCCCTACGTGATGGGGCTGGCCTCGATCGACGGACGCCCCGTGGCGGTCGGCGGCGAGGACTTCACCGTGCGGGGAGGCACCAGTTGGAGCGGCGACCGCAAGAAGGGCGGTCAGGGCGGCTTCGTCGAGGACATGGCCGCCGCCTACCGGATCCCGCTCGTCAACCTGATCGACGGCGCCGGCGGCAGCGTCACATCCATCCTCGAACGCGGCCACGCCGTGTTCCCGGGGGTGCACGGCTTCGAACGATCCGTGGAACTGATGGGCATGGTGCCGGTGGTGTGCGCCGTGATGGGCACCGCCGCCGGAGGCCCGGCAGGGAGCGCGATCCTGTCGCACTTCTCGGTGATGGTGAAAGACACCAGCCAGGTGTTCGCCGCCGGGCCGCCGGTGGTGAAGCGCTCGCTGGGACAACAGGTCACCAAAGAGGAACTGGGCGGGCATCGGATCGCCGTCGACGCCTCCGGGACCATCGACAACGCCGCCGACTCCGAAGCCGATGCCCTCGAGATGGTGCGCCGGTTCCTCTCGTACCTGCCGTCCAACGTGTGGGAGGTGCCGCCGCAGGTGGAGACCGGTGACCCAGCGGACCGGGCCGACGAGGCCCTCCTGTCGATCGTCCCCCGCGACCGGCGCAAGCCCTACGACATGCGTGCCCTGGTTTCGATGGTGGTGGACCGTGACTCGATGTTCGAGATCGGACCCACCTTCGGGAAGTCGCTGGTGACGGCGTTCGCCCGGATCGACGGGTACCCGGTGGGGGTGATCGCCAACAACCCGATGGTGTACGGGGGAGCGATGGACGTGCGGGCCGCCCGCAAGCAGACGCACTTCGTGGAGCTGTGCGACACCTTCCACATCCCACTGGTGTTCCTCGTCGACGTCCCCGGGTTCATGGTGGGAGTGGAGGCGGAACGTGCCGCCACCCTCCGGGAGGGCATGCGCAGCGTCTACGTGGGTCTGCAGGCAACCGTCCCCATGTTCACGGTGGTGATCCGCAAGTGTTACGGCATGGCCGGGATGGGGGCGACCGACAAGAACGGACTCGACTTCAAGGTCGCCTGGCCCTCGGCGGAATGGGGATCGCTCCCGATCGAAGGAGGCGTCGCCGCCGCCTACCGCCGTGAGATCGAAGCGGCCCCGAATCCCGGCGCCCGCCAGGCCGAGATCGAAGCGGAGCTGCGGGCGTGGTCATCGCCGTTCCGCACCGCCGAAGCGTTCGGCGTCGAAGAGATCATCGATCCGAGAGAGACCCGGGCGCTGCTGGCCCGGCACCTGGCCGCCGTGCGGGGTCGGATCGAGACGTCGCTCGGTCCCAAGGCCCGCATCGGGGTCAGGCCATGATGGAACGGGCTCGATCAGAAGACGATCAGACCGCGTGCCTGCTCGCCGGCGGCGAGCGAACGGAACGCCTCGTCGGCTTCGTCGAGGCCGTAGCGCTTGGTCACCAGGTCCTCGATCTTGAGCAGACCGGCCATGGCGAGGTCGACCATGCGTGGGAACTCGACCATCGGGTTGCCGCTGCCATAGCGGGAACCCAGGATGCGCCGCTCGCCCGCCATCATCAGGAACGGGTTGACGGCGAACGTCTGGCCGGTTCCGGGCAAGCCCAGGATGACCTCCACGCCCTGCTTGGCGAGCACCTCGAGACCCTGCTCCATCGCCCTGACATTTCCAACGGCAACGATGCTGGCGTCGACTCCGCCGCCGGTCAGCTCCTTCACCTTCTCCATCAGATCATCCTTCTCGAGGTTGATCGTGTGGGTGGCGCCGAAGTGGCGGGCCAGTTCCAACTTGGAGTCGAGCACGTCGACGCCGATCACCGGGTACGCCCCGGTGATGGCCGCACCCTGGATGGCGTTGAGACCCACCCCGCCGCAGCCGAACACCGCGACACTCTGACCGGCCTTCACGTTGGCGGTGTTGACCACCGCGCCGAACCCGGTGGTGACCGAACAGCCGATGAGGGCGGCCAGGTCGAGGGGGAAGTCCTTGCGGACGGTGACGGCCGCCGCCTCGGGCACGATGATGTAGGGGCCATAGGTGGCTGGGCCGTAGTGGTAGACGGGCTCGCCGTTGTGCGACCAGCGGAGGCCGCCGCCGTAGGCGTAGCCGGCCCCAACGCTGTTCAGGCAGAGACCAGGAAACCCGAGGGCGCAGTACTTGCAGTTTCCGCAATCCGGAGCCCACGAGATGATCACGTGGTCGCCGGGGGAGAGGCGGGTGCAACCTTCGCCCACCGACTCCACCACACCCGAACCCTCGTCGCCCAGGATGATGGGCATGGGAATGCCGGAGTGCGAACCGTCGTAGGCGTGCAGGCAGCTGTGACAGACCCCGCTGGCGGTCATCTTCACCCTGATCTCACCGTACCCGGGATCGTTGATGTCGATGTCGAGCATCTGCATCGGCTCGCCGGGCTTGATCAGTACCGGGGCAGTCATTCGCATGGGCAATCCATCCTTGTAGCGACCTTCTGGCCGAAGCCACATCCGATTCGGAAATTACCAGGGAATCAGGAAAGCGGTGGTCGCATGTCGATATTCTGCAAACCGGGCTCGAGCGCCAACTGGTGACGGTTGGACCCCATCCCACCCGGCGCCCGCAACCGGTTGCGGCAGCGAGGCGGTCCCCGGCAAGAGTTTCCGTTATTCGAAAACGAATTCCGGATAACAGTTGCAGGGCGCGTTTCGGCACCACTATCTTGAACTCGTTGAGGAAGGTGCTTCCGACGGGCCACGAGTGGTCCCGCCGGTGGTGGAGCCCGGCAACCGGGTCAACGGCAAGAGAGGAACTTTCATGACGGCACGCAAGGAAAGGCCACCGGCGGGACGTTCCCGGCCGAGCCTTCGCCATCTACTCATGCTCGCGCTGAGCTTTGCGGTCCTGTTGGCTGCATGCGGCGGCGACGCAACCGAAGAGACCACCGGCGGCGACGACACCGCCGCCGAGACGACCACCACCGCCGCCGGCTCCGAGGAGACCACGGCACCCGAGACCAGCGAGACCACCGTCGGATCGGATGAGCCCGACGACCGGGGAACCACCCTCACCTACGCCTACCCCCAGGAGCCGCCGAACTGGAACTACTGGGAGACCGGTCTGACCGCCGTGGTCGCACCGCTGCTCGAGAACGTGTGGGAAACCCTCGTTCGCATGGAGGCCGACGGAACCGCCTCGCCGCTCCTGGCCGAGTCGTGGGAAGTGAGCGACGACGGACTCAACGTCACGTTCAACCTCCGACAGGGTGTGGTGTTCCACGACGGGTCCGACATGACATCGGCCGACGTCGTGTACTCCCTCAACAAGAACAAGGAGTCGGGCGTTTCGCGTGCATCCGGGCCGCTCACCACGGTCGTCGACGTTCAGGCGCCCGACGACTACACCGTGGTGGTCACCCTCGAGCAGCCGAGCCTCCCGTTCGTCGCCAACATGGCCAACCGGGCCGGCATCGTGGTTCCCGAGAACTTCTTCGAGGACAACGACGCCGCCACCACCGTGATCGGCACCGGCCCCTACACGTTCGGCGAGTACCGGATCGACCAGGACCTCACCCTCAACCGGTTCGCCGACTACTGGGGCGAGCTCCCGTACTTCGAGACGGTGGTGCAGCGTTTCATCCCCGATGAGACGGCAGCGATCAACGCCTTCCTGAGCGGTGAGTTGGACATGGTGGCCTCGGTCATCGGCGAAGGCATGGACCGGGTGTCCTCGATCGCCGACGATCCCGCCTTCACCCTCACGCTGCTGCCCGGCACCGAGGTGTCGTTCTGGTCGCTCAACACGAACGTTCCGGAGTTCAGCGACATCCGGGTCCGCCAGGCCATCCAGTACGGACACAACCGGCAGTCCCACATCGACGCCGCCACGGCCGGTACGGCCACGTTCAGCTGCAACATGGGTGTTCCGGCCGGTGTCCCATGGGATGACGACTACTGCCCGTACCCCTACGATCCGGCGAAGGCCGTCGCACTGCTCGAAGAGGCCGGCTACGGCCCCGGCGAGCTCGAGTTCGACTTCCCCTTCGCCAACGTCGCCTGGCACACCGTGATGGCGCAGATCTTCCAGGCCGAGATGGCCGAGATCGGCATCACCATCAACCTGGAGAGCCTCGACCTGGCCACCTGGCTGGATCAGGTGAACCAGCAGAGCCAGTACGAGATCTACCAGATCACGTCGGGTGCGACGCTCGACCAGTACCGCTGCGGCTCGGGCGGTGGCCCACCGTTCGGCAAGGAGGGCTACGCCTTCTGTGACGAGGAGATGGACCGGCTGATCGATGCCCTCAA
This sequence comes from uncultured bacterium, assembly GCA_963825585.1. Lineage (GTDB taxonomy): Bacteria > Actinomycetota > Acidimicrobiia > Spongiisociales > ZC4RG35 > JAOUGY01. The sequence goes on along the minus strand of CAWGTX010000002.1, from coordinate 460,006 downwards.
CGGCATCACCGATCCCGCCGAGTACAACGCGGCACAGACCGAACTCCACCACTACGTGGCCGATCAGGGATGGATCTTCGCAACGAAGAAGCCCAACACCCCGATGCTGACCAGGTCCGACCTGGTGGGCTTCCGGGAGTACCGCCTCCCCGAGCTGGCCATCTACGTCGGAGACATGGCCTGGGCCGGCTGACCCGGCCGGTAACGGAACAGACGAACACATGAGCGAGTGGGGCCCATCGGATCTCCCCGGTGGGTCCCACTCGTACATCACAAGGAAGTCATCCGGTGTCGGGTCGGACCTGAAACCGGATGTGAAAGGCGGGCGCTACTTGCAGGGCCGTAGTGTGAACCCACAATGTCAGGGAGGCTGAAGTGCTGAGGGTGATCGGTCGGTCCGCCCTGTCGCTTCTCATCGCGGCATTGCTGGGGGCCACCATCGTGTTCGGCCTGTTGCGGACGATCGGCGGCGACGTGGCCCTGATCATCCTGGGAGACGAAGCCTCCGATGAGGCCTACGAAGCATTGCGCACCGAGCTCGGTCTGAACGATCCCTGGTATGTCCAGTACGCCGACTGGATCAGCGGAGCCGCCACCGGCGACCTGGGAACCTCGTATTCGTTCGGCTTCGACATCTCCGAAGAGATCGGACGACGGATGGGACCGACCGTCCTGCTGGCGTTCGCCTCGTTCGGGATCTCGGCCCCGCTGGCGCTGATCCTCGGGACCTACTCGGCGATCCACTCCAAGAAACTGCGCGGCGGTGTACTGGACGTGCTCAGTCAGCTCGGCATCGCCGTTCCCGCCTTCTGGGCAGGGCTCATCTTCGTGGTGGTGTTCGGTATCCGTCTCGGCTGGTTCCCCACCGGCGGGTACACGTCCCCCTTCGAGGACTTCGGACAATCCGTCCGTCAACTCGTGATGCCCACCCTCGCCCTCGCCCTGGGTATGACCTCGGTGCTCACCCGCTACGTGCGGTCGGCGATGCTCGACGTGATGGGTGAGGACTTCATCCGCACCGCCATGGCCAAAGGCCGCACCCGGCGGGGTGCAGCCCTGGTGCACGGGGTGCGCAACGCCTCCGTCTCGCTCGTCACCGTCGGAACTCTGCAACTCGGATCGCTGATGGCGGGGACGGTGGTGATCGAGAACGTGTTCGTGATCCCCGGCATCGGCCGGCTCCTCGTGACCTCGGTGCTCGGGCGCGAGGTGATCGTGGTCCAGTCGCTCATCCTCGTGATCCTGGTGCTCATCCTGGTGATGAACTTCCTGCTCGACATCGCCTATGTGTTCATCGACCCGAGAATCCGAGACAGCCAGGGGGGAGAGGCTCTTGTCTGACGTGACACGACTGACCGATTCCGACAGCTTCGTCACCGACACCGAAATAGCCGGCAACGGCGCGGCCGCAGGAGCCGGGCGCTGGCGCAGGCTCAGCCGGCTACCGCTCCCCCTCCTGATCGGGGCGGCGCTGGTGGGTTCCTTCGTGCTGGTGGCGCTGGTGTCCTACATCTGGACGCCTCACGACCCGCTCAAACTGGTGGTGGTGGACCGGCTGCTCCCGCCGGGCAGTCCCGGATACGTGTTCGGCACCGACAAGTTCGGCCGGGACGTGCTCAGCCAGCTGATGGTGGGGGCGCGCAACTCGCTGTACGTGAGCCTGCTGTCGACCACGGTGGCGATCGTGGTCGGAGGCCTGCTCGGCCTGTTGACGGCCGGCGCCGGTCCCAAGCTGCGCAACGCCCTCTCCCGCATCATCGACGTGGGTGTGGCGCTGCCGGGCATCCTGATCGCCCTGGTGCTGGCGGCGTCGACCGGGCCGGGGAACCGGGCGGCGATCTTCGCCATCATGTTCTGGTTCATCCCGATCGTGGCCCGGGTCACCATCGGCCCCGCCCGCCAGATCCTGGCCCTCGACTACGTGGAAGCGGCCTTCGCCTACGGCCGGAGCAAGTGGTACGTGCTGCTCCACCACGTGACACCGAACATCGCACCACTGCTCACCGTGCTCGGTTCGGTGATGTTCGCGGCGGCGATCCTCATCGAGGCGGCACTGGCCTTCCTCGGCGTCGGCGCCCAGCCACCGACCGCCTCGTGGGGTCGACTCCTCCAGGAATCCCAGCCCCTGCTCGAGGCGGCTCCCACCCTGATGTTCTTCCCCGGGGTGGCGATCATGATCACCGTCCTCGGGTTCAACCTGCTCGGCGACGGGCTGCGGACGATCCTCGATCCGCAGCAAGCGACCCGTTCGGGGATCCTCTGATGCTCGAGATCAACGACCTCACGGTCACCATCGGCCGTCATCGCATCGTCGACATCGAACACCTGTCGGTGCCGGCCGGCGGACGCCTGGGCATCGTCGGGGAATCCGGTTCGGGCAAGACCATGACCGCCATGACCGTGGTCGGCCTCCAGCCGAACGACGCCATCGTCACGGGTTCGATCAAGCTGGAAGGACGCGAGCTGGTGGGCCTGTCCGACGGGCACCTGGCAGGAATCCGCGGCAAGGAGATCGGCGTCGTCTTCCAGGACCCCGCCAAGGCCCTCAACCCCATGATGCGGATCGGTCGCCAGGTGGCCGAAGCGGTCCGCCTCCATCTCGACCTCGACAAGACCGCGATCCGCGACCGGGTGGTCGATCTGCTCACCCAGGTCCACCTTCCGGATGCCGAAAAGCTGTTGCGCCGCTACCCCCATCAGCTCTCCGGTGGTCAGCAACAGCGGGTGCTCATCGCCATGGCGATCGCCTGCGACCCGAAACTGCTGATCGCCGACGAACCCACCACCGCGCTCGACGTGACGGTCCAGAACGGGATCCTGAACCTGCTGCGGGAGCTCAGCGTGTCCCGCAACATGGGGCTGCTGTTCGTGAGCCACGACCTGGGTGTGATCCAGACCATCAGTGAACGCATCGCAGTGGTCTATGGCGGACACGTGGTGGAGTTCGGACCGGTCGAGGCCATCATCGGCAGCCCCCGGCACCGCTACGCCCAAGCGCTGGTAGCGGCCAACCCCGGCATCGCCGACAACGCCAGCCTCGGCGAGGTGGTGAACCGCCGGCTCGACGTGATTCCCGGGTCGGTGCCGGCGCTCGACAAGTTCCCCTCGGGGTGTCGCTTCCGGGGCAGGTGCCTGTCGGAGATCACCGCCTGCGCCGAGTCCCCGCCCGTATCCGTGGCCACCGAAGGGCACACGTTCAAATGCTGGAACCCGGTGGGCAGCGCCGTCGCAGAGACAGGAGCCATCGATGCCACTGGTTGAGGTCAGCGGTCTCCACTTCCGGTATCCGGGCGGACGGAGCCGAGGCGAGCACGCCTGGACGCTCGAGAACCTCGACCTCTCGATCGAGCGGGCCTCGTCGGTCGGCATCGTGGGTGAGTCCGGATCGGGCAAGTCCACGTTGGTGCGAATCCTGTGCGGGCTGCTCATCCACCAGCAGGGCGAGGTGACCTTCGACGGGCGGAGCGTGGGCGACTGGCTCCACTCCAGCCCGCGGGAGCTGCGGGGGCGCAACCAGATCGTCTTCCAGAGCCCGCGCCGGTCACTCGACCCCCGTATGAGCATCCGCAAGTCGTTGAGCCAGCCGGTGCTGGCGATCGAGCGTAGGAAACCGTCCGAGGACGAGCTGGTGGGGTGGTTGAAACGGGTCGGTCTCAGCGACGAGGTACTGCCCCGGTTCCCACACCAGTTGTCGGGCGGGCAGCTGCAGCGAGTCGGGGTGGCCCGGGCGTTGTCGGTGGGACCGGAGGTGCTCTACGCCGACGAGCCCACCAGCGCCCTCGACGTGTCGGTGCAGGCCCAGGTCCTGAACCTGCTCATGGACCTGCGCGCCGACCTCGGATTGACCCTGGTCATGGTGTCACACGACCTGGCCGTCATCAGCCGCATCTGCGAGAACGTGATCGTGATGAAGGACGGCCGCATCGTCGAATCCGGGCCGATGACCGAGGTGTTGAGCAACCCGCAGCAGGCCTACACCGCCGCACTCGTGCAGTCGGCGCGAAGCGTCAGCCTCAAGGCCTGATCGGCCGTCGCCGGGAGCGACCCCGCTCCCGTTGAGCCCGTTCGTGATGTTGGCGAGAGACCGGCGTCGAACCGACGCAGGCCGGAAGGAGATTGGGTCGTGGTCGATATTCACAGGAACATGTTCGATTTGTCGGGTCGGACGGCGTTGGTGACTGGTGGGGGGTATGGGTTGGGTCGTGCGTTGGTGCATGGTCTGGCTGGTCATGGTGCTCGGGTGGTCAGTGTGGCTCGGAGTGAGGAGGCGTTGGCTGAGACGTTTTCGACGTTGGGTCCGGAGCATCGGTACATCGTTGGTGATCTGACGTCGGATGCGTTCTATGAGGAGTTGGATGCGATTCCTGAGGAGATCGACATCCTGGTGAACAATGCGGGTGGGGATCCGTTCATCAAGCCGTGGCCTGAGCAGACGCCTGATGATTGGCGTGGGACTTATGAGATCAATGTGGTGGCGTCGATGCGGTTGATCCATTTGTTGTCGCCGAAGATGGCGGCTCGTGGGTTCGGTCGGATCATCAACGTGTCATCGATCTACGGATCACTCGGTCAGGACCCCAGGTCGACGGGGAAGGGCGGAGGTGCGGGTGCGTACACGGCTGCCAAGCACGGGGTGATCGGTCTGACCCATTACCTGGCCTGCCAGCTGGGAACAACCGGTGTCACGGTGAACACCCTCAGCCCCGGCATGATCGCCTGGTCGGTGCCCACCGAGGAAGGCGCCGTGGTGCGGGCCCGCAACGCCGACCACACGCCGGTCGGACGCAACGGGACCGCCGAGGACTTCGTCACCGCCGTGGTGTTCATGTCGGCGGAAGGCTCGGGTTTCGTGAACGGCGCCAACATCGTGGTCGACGGCGGATGGAGCATCTGGTGACCACCCGTCGGGATCGGATGCCGGTGTGACCGAGGCCGACCCCCCGCGCGTTACGTCAGGCGCAGGCGGGCGCGTCGCTGTTCCAACGGTTGTAGGTGAACTCGCCATCGACGGCGAGGCGCGCCCGAGCGTCGGCCCACAGCGACGCCCACTCGACGGGGTCGCGCAACTCCGACGAAGGGTCTTTGCGGCTCCGTGCCACGAACCCGGGGTGGACGCTCCGTCCGCTCGGCTGGCCGATCGGATTGAAGCGCAGATCCAGACTCCAGCGGATCTCGTCGGTCACATTCGACAGCGAGGCGTGGGCGGTGCGGCGGTGCAGCAGCAGCAGGTCACCGGGTTCGAGGGGAACCGAGACGGCTCCGTGGCGGGGGAGCACCGTTTCGGGGATCTCCAGGCCGGCGGCGCTTCCCGGACAGTGGGTGAAGATGCCATCCCGGTGGCTGCCCGGCACCACCGTGAGACACCCGTGCGACGTGGTGGCCCGAGTGAGCGGCATCCACACCGTGAGGATGTCGGAGTCATCGGCGTCCTCGGTGACCACTCCGTTGTCCTGATGCCAGCTGGTCGCCCCGAGGGCGTGCTGACCCTCGGCCAATTGGCGGTCGACGAGGGACTCGGGTGGCTTGATGCGGACGTGTTGCACCGGGTTGGCGAAGATCTCGGGCCCGATCACCGACTCCACCACGTCGAGCAGACGCCGATTGGTGAGAAGAGCGAACAGGGCGGGGCCGGTCCAGATGGGCGTGTCGGTACGGACCTCGCCCTGCGGCAGGGCAGGGTCGAACCACTGGGCGTGGGTGTTGCCGGTTTCGGCGACGATCCGCATGTACCGCTCGGCGAACGTCAGCCCCGACGGGATCGGCGAGATCTCACCGCGCTCCTCCAGATGGGCGGTCAACCGGCCCAGTACGTCTGCGTACTCGTCGATGACGGGTGCCAGGTCGGACACCGGGTCGAGCACAGCCGGTACCGCCAGGAAGCCGTTGCGGTCGAACGATTCCAGCTGACCGGAATCGAGCCCTCCCGCGGTGATGGTGGTCAATGCCTGCCCCCTGGATCGGAGAACTCCTGTGTTGGCAGCGTACCGGCGGTGAGCCGCTCGAGGGGCCCGTAGCCGGAGGTACGGACAGTCTGACCCGGGCGGATCGGCGCTGTGCACGGGTCGGGCGACGAAGGAGTCGCATGCGTCGGGAAGGAGACAGGGTCGTGGTCGATATTCACAGGAACATGTTCGATTTGTCGGGTCGGACGGCGTTGGTGACTGGTGGGGGGTATGGGTTGGGTCGTGCGTTGGTGCATGGTCTGGCTGGTCATGGTGCTCGGGTGGTCAGTGTGGCTCGGAGTGAGGAGGCGTTGGCTGAGACGTTTTCGACGTTGGGTCCGGAGCATCGGTACATCGTTGGTGATCTGACGTCGGATGCGTTCTATGAGGAGTTGGATGCGATTCCTGAGGAGATCGACATCCTGGTGAACAATGCGGGTGGGGATCCGTTCATCAAGCCGTGGCCTGAGCAGACGCCTGATGATTGGCGTGGGACCTATGAGATCAATGTGGTGGCGTCGATGCGGTTGATCCATTTGTTGTCGCCGAAGATGGCGGCTCGTGGGTTCGGTCGGATCATCAACGTGTCATCGGTCTACGGATCGATCGGCCAGGACCGTCGCAACACCTCGGCGCGCGGCGGAGCCGGTGCGTACACGGCTGCCAAGCACGGGGTGATCGGTCTGACCCATTACCTGGCCTGCCAGCTGGGAACAACCGGTGTCACGGTGAACACCCTCAGCCCCGGCATGATCACCTGGGCGCCCAACCCGTCCGACGAGATCAAGGAACTGTGGGACCGGCTGGCCGATCAGACCCCGGTGGGTCGCAACGGTGCACCCGAGGACTTCGTCCCGGCCGTGGTGTTCCTGGCGTCGGAAGGTTCGGGATTCGTGAACGGGTCCAACATCGTGGTCGACGGCGGATGGAGCATCTGGTGAGAGGCGGCGTGGAAGCGGCATGACAGGGCGCATCGAGCGTCGCCATGCCGACGTGCTCGTGGTGGGCGGAGGGGCGGCCGGTGTCACGGCCGCTCTCGCCCGCAACGCACTGGGTGAGCCGATCGTCGGGGGATCGCTACGAGAACTGATCGAAGCGTGCCGATGCCTCGGCGGCGACCTCGGTCCCGGGTTCGACACGGAGGTGATGGTGTGATCGCAGAACTCCTGGTGGACACCACCTGCGACCTGGGGGAGAGCCCGACGTGGCAGCGCCGGTTGGGTCGCCTGCTGTGGCTCGACATCGATGGGCAGATCCTGCATGCGCTCGACGAGGCCGGGACCCACACCGAAACCCGGCTCGACCGCCGTATCACCTGTGTCGCCGCCCGCCACGGAGGCGGGCTGGTGGGGGCGACGGGGGAGTGGATCGTCACACTGGACGACCACGGAACCGTCACCGGGACGGTGGCGCAGATCCCCGACGGCGCCGAGCTCGGAACCAACGACGGCCGCTGCGATCCCGGGGGGAATCTGTGGGTGGGCACCGTCGACCGTTCGGGTGGCGAGCGGGGAGGGCTGTATCGGGTGGGAGCCGATGGGGATGTGACACTCATGGGTGGCGGGATCGGGCTGTCGAACGGCATCGACTGGAGCCCTGCCGGCGACCGGGCGTACTACGTGGACTCCTTCACCCGCCGCGTCGACGTGCTGGAGTTGGATGACGACGGTGTGCTGGAGGTCCGGAGGCCGTTGGTGTCGGTCGACGCCATCCCCGACGGTCTCACGGTCGACGCCGAAGGCGGGATCTGGCTGGCGCTGTGGGACGGTGGCGGCGTCCACCGCTACACCCCCGAAGGGCTGCTCGATCAGGTGGTCGGGATCCCGGGAGGGTTCGTCACGAGCTGTGCGTTCGGCGAAGGCCGCTGGTCGACGACCCTGTTCGTGACCACCGCATCGACCGGGCTCGAACCGGGCGCCGAGCGTTGGGACGGCGCCGGGGCGTTGTACGCCGTGGATGTCGGGGTCGGGGGTCGCGGATACACCGAGTTCGGAGCGGGCGGCTCACCGGGCTGACGCGCCGGCCCGGACCGTCACAGCGGCGAGTCGGTGTCCTCACCCGCCAAACAGATCACCAGGTCCCCGGCCGTCACGGGGGATCGACTCTTGAGAGCCATCACCCTCCCCGACGTGCTCGCCGTCACCTCGGCGAGCACGGCACCGAAGGGATCGACGACGGTTCCCACCACCGCACCTTCCTCCACGGCGTCACCCGGCTCCAGCCTGGTCAGGAACACCCCGTCGCACGGGACCGACAGCATGTCCCGGTCGAGGTCTCCGCCACCCGTCACCAGCACCGGTGGCGCGCCCGTCGTGTCGACCGACCCGTTGGTGGACCCCAGCATGGCGAGCACACCGAGTACGCCCCGGTGGTACGCGGCCACCGTGTCCGGGTTGGTGCGCCCCGAGCCGCGGGACTCGACGTAGATGGCCTCGTCCACCACGCTCACGGTGCGGCCCTCCGACCGGCCCGGGTGACGCCACACGAAGTCGGCGCCGAAGGCGTGGGCGGCCCGCGCCCGCAGGGTCACCCCGTCACCCGGCTCGCCCCGGTATCCCGCCAGAAACGGCATGTCGTAGTGCGACCCGGAGGTGTGCAGGTCGACCAGCAGGTCGGCGCCTTCGAGCACCTCCCTATATATATGGTGTGCCAGACGGGCGGTCGGTTCACCGTGGGCGTCGCCGGGGAAGACCCGGGCCAGGTTCAGACCGTCCACGGGGCTGGTCCGCGCGTCCTGGGCGAAGGCCGCTTCGTGGGTCACCACCACCACGTCGAGTCGGCCCTGCACCAGCTGCGGAGGATCGGACACGATCCGCCCTGCTGCCAGCACTCCCTCTGTCTCGTCGCCGTGGACACCGCCCAGCACGACCACCCTCGGACCGGGCGCCGAGGCCGTGATGGAATGAACATCGAACCCGCCGGCGGGACCGACCTCGACTCTGGTGGTGGACCAGCCGCTCATCGGGTGAACCCGGCGAAGGCGGCGGCGATGCCGTCGGGGGAGATCGGGATGGGAGGATTGTCGGCTCCCATCCGCTCGGTCGCCGCCGCATCCTTGTATCCGGCGCCCGAGAGGATCACCACCGCATCCTCGCCGTCGATCCGTCCGGTGGCGGCGTCGGCGAGCAGCCCGGCGAGGGCGGTCGCACCGGCGGGCTCCACATACATCCCCTCCTCGCGGGCGAGCACCCGCTGGGCCTTCCACGCCTGCTCGTCCTCGATCTCCACCAGCCACCCACCGCTGGCCCGGATCGCCTCGACCGTGTCGTCGTCGAACAGCACCGGAACCTGCAGTCCCGAGATGGAGGTGGTGACCGCTCCGGGGAGCGGGTCGGTGACTCCGCCCAACGCCCGTTCCACGGTGGGGCATCCGGCCGGTTGCACCCCCACCAGGCGGGGTGGGGTGACGTCCATCCTCCGGTACCCCCGGTAGATCGAGGCGAGCAGGCCGCCGCCGCCGATCGGCACGTACACGACATCGGCATCGGGACGCTGCTCGGCCAGTTCGAAGGCAATGGTCTCCGCCCCGCGCATCGCATCGGGCAGGTACCTGCCTCCGGTGAGGAACGGCAGCCAGCCGTGTTCGGCTGCCAGGGCAGCGATGGTGGGCGCCACCTGCGATGTCGAATCGCCACGGGTGCCGAGGGTGTCGACCACGTGGGCGGTGGCGCCGTGGGCGAGGATCTGGCGTAGCTTGCCGTCGACGATGCCCGACACCGTGAACAGCACGACCGGGAAACCGGCCCGGGCACCGTAGGCGGCCATGGCGGCACCGCCGTTGCCCGACGAGGTGCCCACCGCTCCCACCAGCCCCCGCTGGCGGATGAGCGACGCCGCCACCGTGGCGATCCTGTCCTTGAACGAACCGGTAGGGTTGTAGTGCTCGGCCTTCAGCCCCACCGAAGCCGTCGGAAGGCTCCCGAGCGTGGGGCCCGCCGCCCGCAGCAGCGGCGTGTCACCCTCACCGAGCGAGATCACCGAGGAAGGATCGTCGATGGGCAGCAGTTCGGAGAACCGCCAGGCGCCGGTATCGGCGAACGTCGAACTCGGTGGCATCGGTGGCGACTCTACCCCCCGGCCCAAAGGCTTTCCCCTCGAACCGGGGTCGGATACCGGCTGGACGATCTTCGACGCCGACGTCGCCTATCCGGTCGCCGTGATGCTCGAATCGGCGCTCGACCACAACGGCGCCACCATGAGGTCGTTCTGTGAACGCAACGGGGTCGACCTCGCCCCGCACGGCAAGACCACCATGTCTCCCGAACTGTTCCGACGCCAACTGGCCGACGGGGCGTGGGCCATCACCGCCGCCACCACCTGGCAGGCGAAGGTGATGTGGGAGGCGGGTGTTCCCCGGGTCCTCATCGCCAACGAGGTTGTGGCCACCGGCGAGATCGAGTGGTTGGCCCGTGCCCGACGGGACGGTTTCGACGTGATCTGTTACGTCGACTCGACCGCGGGCGTTGCGATCTTCGACGAGGCGGTTGGGCGGGTCACTCCCGGCCATCCGTTCCCGCTGCTGGTGGAGATGGGCGTTGCCGGAGGCAGGGCCGGGGTGCGTACGGTGGAGGAAGGTCTCGAGGTCGCCGGGGCAGTGGCGGCATCACCGAACCTGGCGCTCACCGGGACGTCGGGGTTCGAGGGGATCCTGGGTTCGGTGGGCGACCGGAGCGCCCACGAGGTGGTCGACGAGTTCCTCGACCGGGTTGTGGAACTGACCAGGGAGATCGACCGGAAGGGCTGGTTCGACCCCAGCCCCGATCTCATCGTCTCCGCCGGGGGCAGCGCCTACTTCGACCGGGTGGTGGCCCGGTTCTCACTGTTGGACCTCGATCACCCGGTGAGGATCGTCATCCGGAGCGGGTGTTATCTCTCACACGACGACGGATCGCTCCACCACGTGTCGCCGATGGGCGAGGTCTCGCGGACGGGACATCCCGACCATCTCACGGCGGCGATCGAGGTGTGGGGCGTGGTGTTGTCGCGGCCCGAGCCGACCCGCGCCATCGTCGGGGTCGGCAAACGCGACGCCTCCTCCGACGGGCTGATGCCCATCGTCAAGAAGGTGCGCCGTCGGGGCTCGAGCACCGTCGAGAAGGTCGAGCCCTACCGGGCGTCGTCGCTCAACGATCAGCATGCCTACCTCGACATCGATGCAGACGACCCGCTGGCGGTGGGGGACCTGGTTGCCTTCGGGATCTCACACCCCTGCACCACCTTCGACAAGTGGCGTGCCATCCCCATCGTCGACGATGACTACACGGTCACGTCGGTGGCTCACACTCGGTTCTGATCGACCGTCCACCGATCAACGGCGGGCGATGATCGCCTCCACCTCCACCGGAGTTCCGAGCGGCAGCTCGGCGACCCCGACGGCGGATCGGGCGTGACGTCCGGCCTCGCCGAGCACGCTGCGGAACACGTCGGATGCGCCGTTGGCCACCACGTGCTGCTCACGGAAGCCGGGGGCACTCGCCACGAACACGGTCAGCTTCACCACCGACTCCACCGTCGACAGCGAGCCCAGCAGCTCCCTGGTCCGTCCCAGCAGGTTGATGGCGCACTGGCGGGCGCATGCCTGGCCGGTGGGGATGTCGATGTCGTCACCGAGACGACCGGTCGCCAGCAGCTCGGCGCCGACGAAGGCCACCTGGCCGGACAGGACGAGCAGGTTGCCCGAAAGGATGCCCGCCCGGACCGTGGTGTCGGGTCCGGGAGCGGCGCTCAGCCGGGGTGAGAGTGCGTCGAAAGCCGCATCGGGGTCGTGGTCGATCATGGCTGTCTCCGTGGTCGGGGCGGGATCAGTACGAGGTGTCCTGTTCGAACGGGAACATCGGGCGGCGACGATACCGGTACTCGAGGTGGTCGAGGTCGGCGCTGGTGCATCCAGGGGTGTTCATCCAGATCATCTCCTCGGCGATGGGTTCGAACGCACCCCGCGGCGAGTGCACACCCTTGACGACGATGATCGGCTGTTTCAACGGGTCGATCCCCGCTGTGATCAGCTCCTGGAGACTCGGGTTCCCAAGCGCCAGGCTGACCAGCAGCAGGGTGTGGTCGTCGGTGGTGTGGACGACCGCCCGGTTGCCGGTGTTGTAGAACCGAAAACCCCCGTGGGTGGCGCCGGGATCCTCGAACTGGCCGGTGTCCAGCAGCCGGACCACGCCGGTGATGGCGATCGGGGCTCCGTGCAGGTCGTCGGTCTTTCCGCCGACCTGCAGCGACACGGTGGCGCCGACCCCGGCGGCCATGCAGGCCCGGACCGCCTCGGGATCGCACAACGACTGGAAGACGCCGCCGATGCCGAGCCGCTGAGCGACGGCGAGCACGTGGGTGGAGTCGCCCGGGCTGCCACCGCCGACGTTGTCGCCCACGTCGAACAGCACCACCGGTGTCCGTTCGGCGACGGCGGCGCGTTTCAGGGCGTCCTCGATGGACACGCCGTCGCCTTCCAGCTCGGTTCGCAGATCCCACGCCTGACGGGCCATCGCCAGCGAGATCTCATCGGCGAGCGCCTTGTCGCCGTCGGTCACCGCCAGGAACGCCATCCCCATCTCCTCGACGTCGGCGTAGGGGAACCCCTCGGCGACACTCGTGGAGAGGACACCGGAACGGCCGGCCTGCTCGTGGGCGAAGGCGACGAGCTCGCGCATCGGCGAATCGCTGGTGCCCTGCCTGAGGATGTTCACCGCCAGCGGCGGCATCTGCAGCGACATCACCGGGTGGATCTCTCCCCGGACGGTGCGCACGATGAGATCGGCCACCTGCCGGGCCCTGGGGCGGGGATCGAGGTGGGGATTGGTCATGTACGAGTTCACGACGGTGGCGTTCTCCACCATCTTCTGGGAGATGTTGCCGTGCATGTCGAAGGAAATCCCGATGGGAACCGTCGGGCCCACCAGGTGGCGCACCCGCTCGATGATCTCACCGTCGGCGTCCCGGTGGTTCTCGGAGACGGCGGCACCGTGCAGCGCCAGCAGAACCGCATCGAACGGGCCGTTCTCCTCGAGATCGGTCAGGAGTCTGCTCACCATCGTCTCGAAGGCGTCGGCGGTGATCGCACCCATCGGGGTCAACCGAAAGAAGGTGAGCGGAACCACCTCGATCCCGGGTTCGGAGGCTACCTCGAGGTAGCCGCCGAGCGTGGCCTGGGAGTCGGCGTACTCGGCCACCAGAGCGTCTCCGTGCACCGGATTGGCCGCCAGCCAGCGGTCCAGCGTTGCCGAGAGCGGCGCGTAGGTGTTCGACTCGTGGCTGAGTCCCAGGGTGGCGATTCTCATCGTTGTCCTCTCTCCATCGGTGTTACCAGATCGACCAGCCCCCGTCGACGACGAGGTTGTGGCCGGTGATGAAACGTCCGGCGTCGGAGGCGAGCAGCAGGACCGCACCCCCCAGATCGTCGGGTCGGCCCATGATGCCGAGCGCGTTGCGATCGACGACACGGGAGACGAATTCGGGGTCGGCGTCGGCCTTCGGGATGTGCCCCGGGCTGATGCAGTTCACCCGCACCCCCGATCGGCCGAACTCGGCGGCGAGGTTGCGGGTGAGGGCGATGACGCCGGCCTTGGCGCTCTGATAGGCCAGGCTGGAGCGTTGCCGCATGCCGGTGCCCTCATAGAGGCGGGGGTCGGCGGCGAGCGATCCGTGCACCGAGGCCACGGTGACGATGGCGCCTCCTCGCCCCAGCATCTGGCGGGCGGCGGCGTTGGCGGTGGTGACCGTGCCCAACAGGTGAGACTCCAGCGTGGAGCGGATGACGTCGAGGTCCGAGTCGGGCGGGTACCTCGTCTCCCCCGAGGCGCCGGCGTTGCACACGGCGATGTCGATCGGCCCGATGGTGTCGGCGATCCGGGCTGTGGTCGACTCGACCTCACCGGCGTCGGTGACATCCATCCGCATCGCCTCACACCGCCAACCCTGACTTCTCATCTCGGAGGCGGCCTGCTCGATCAACTCGACCCGGCGACCGGCGACGATCAGGTGCGCCCCATGGGCGGCGAGGGCTCGCCCCATGGCCTTGCCGAGATGGGTGCCGCCGCCGGTGACCAGGGCGACCCGGCCGGTGAGGTCGAACATCGGGCTCGGATTCATGGGTGACGGGGCCCGGGCGGGTAGGGGCCGGTGTAGCCCATCGAGCGGGAGGCGCGCTCGGCCGCATCCACCACCAGCGCGGCGATGCCCGCCTCGTCCGAGGCAAGTCGCGAAGCCGGGAACGAGGTTCCGTAGGCGCCGTACGGCTGGCCTTCGTCGTCGACGATCACCGCACCGATGCAGGTGACCCCTTCGACGTATTCCTCGTTGTCGACGCCGTACCCTCTGCGGCGGGTGGCCTCGAGTTCGGCCATCAACTGGTCCCAACTGGTGATGGTGTTGGGCGTGAGCGGCTCGAACCGGCGACTGTCGAAGAACTCCTCGACCGAGCCCTCGTCTGTGAAGGCGAGGTAGGCCTTTGTCGAGGCTCTGATGTGGGGGTGACCGCTGTAGCCGACGTTCATGCTTCCCACCCGCAGGATGCGGGTGCCTTCGAGCACGCCCACGATGGGCAGCTCCCGGTCGCGACGGATCGAGATGTAGACCGTCTCGCCGAGTTCGTCGTGAAGTTCGTGGAGGATCTCATCGAGTTCGGGGGGAGCCGAGAGGGAACTGCCGTACTGCTCGGTCAGGAACCCGACCCGTGGACCCAGCCCGTATCGCCCGCCTGCGGACCGTTGCACGTATCCGTTCGCATGGAGGGTTCGCAGCACCTGGTAGCAGGTTCCCAGATTGATGTCGAGGGAGGCTGTGAGCGACTTGGCGGTGGCACGGCCGCGGTCCCGAGCGATCTGCTCGAGCACCTGCAGCCCGCGGTCGAGTGTGAGCAGGAGCCCCTGTTGTTGCTCACCTTTGGCCTTCGAGGGATCCGTGTTCAATCTCCATCCCTCCTGTCTCCGAGCCGGGGTCCCCCTCGGATCGGTCCACGGAAAAGCCGGATTCCAACGCCCGCTCCGATAGATCACATTATCCTAAACACATTCAGATAATCTCGACCGGTTGATCTGTTTCTGTGCCTGCGGGACGGTTCGTAGCCTTGAACGGCCGAACGATTGTGAATAGTGGAATCAGCGTCGGGATATTGACAATCTGAAGTGATGTCTGGCAAGGTGGCACAGACCGACGGTCCACAGCCGTCGATCACAGGGAGGGCGGGTCGACGACCCGGCCCGAGCACAGGAGGAAACACATGGGCAGCACGACGCACTCGGCGGGGAGGCGGCGCTTGCTGCCGCTGATCCTCGCATTGATGCTTCTCGTCGCAGCATGCGGCGGCACCGACGACGAGGCGGGCACCACCACCACCCCGTCTCCGGTGACACGGCCACCACGGCTCCGGCCGAGACGGGTGGGGGGGAAACCACGACAACCGCGGCCGCGGTCGAAGAGCCCTCGGGCGGTGGCATTCTCGAGGTGGCGATCCTGGCCGAGATCAACGGCTTCGACCCGATGGCGTTCTCGGCGGTGAACTTCCCGTACATCAAGAACCTGTACGACAGTCTCATCGAGTACACCCCCGAGGGTGAGCCGATCCCCAACCTGGCGACCGGATGGGAGATCTCCGAGGACAACACTTCGGTCACCGTCACGCTGCGCGACGACGTGGTGTTCCACAGTGGGGCGCCGCTGGACTCGGCAGCGGTGGCGACGACGCTCGAGAAGGCGGCCGATCCCGAACTCGGGAAGAACCTGTTCGCCACCATGGCGATCGTCGAGAGTTGGGAGACCCCCGACGCCCAGACGGTGGTGCTCAACTTCCTCCAGCCGACCTCCGACACTCAGATCACCGATCTGCTCCAGTTCCTGTCGGTGATCGACCCGACCGGGATCGATACGGTGGTCGACACCCCGGCCGGCTCCGGCCCGTTCATGCTGGAGAGCAGGAGCCTCGGTCAGGAGATCAAGATGGTGGCCAACCCCGACTACTGGGGCGAGGGCCCGAACCTCGATGGCATCACGCTGACCATCTTCGACGACGCCGATGCCGCCAGCGCCGCCCTCGAGAACGGCTCGGTCGACATCATCTACAACGTGTCCGGTCGAGAGGGCAAGCGGCTTTCGGAGGCCGGGTTCAACCTGGTGGAAGGGCCCGGGCCGCTGGTCCAGGTGCTGCGGATCAACCCGAACAACGGGCCACTGCAGAACCAGACATTCCGACAGGGCCTGGCCTACATCCTCAATCGGGACGCCATTCTCGAGGTCGGGTATGCGGGCATCGGCGTGGTGACGGCGCTTCCCTGGGCCCCCAACAGCCCGGCGGTCGACGCCTCGTACAACGACACCTACGCCTACGACCCGGCCAAGGCACTGGAGTTGTTCGAGGCGAGCGGCCTCTCGGAGGCCGAGATGGAAGACTTCACCATGCTGGTCAACTCGGGGTCGGAGGACACCGTGAACATCAGCCAGATCTTCCAGGCCGACATGGCCGCCATCGGCATCGACATCGAGCTCGAACTGCTGGAAGGCGCCGAATACACCGACCGCCTGCTCGGTGGCGAGTTCGACGTCCTCTTCGGAGGAATCGGCAACGTCCAGAAGTTCCCGAGCAGGGTTGCGACCAACAGCATCTACCGCACCGAGGCGAACCCGGTGATCGGAGATCCGATGTTCCCCGAGTACGTCGAGGCCATCGAACGGATCAACACCACGCTCGGCCCCGACGAGGAGATCCAGGCCGCCTACGACAACCTGAACCAGGTGCTGATGGACTTGGCGTTTGCACTGCCCACCAACACCTACCAGTTCGGTCTCATGATCGTGTCGCCCGACATCGGCGGCATCACCCTCGACATCGACAACATGCTGGTTGCCCGAACGATGACGAAGGGCTGATTCGATCGGGGGGTGTCGTGGCGGTGTTCCTCCCGTCAGTCGCCACGACACTCCACCCGGTCACGACCATCGTGAGAGGAGCCCTCGGCCGTCATGCTGTTGAGAATGAACCAGGCGGTGGCTGCGGCGATCCGTGACGAGATGCGCGCCGATCCCGCGGTCGTCGTCTGGGGCGAAGATGTCGCCGAGGCGGACGGGGTGTTCAAGGCAACGGTGGGACTCAGGGAAGAGTTCGGTGACCGGGTCCGCGACACACCCATCTCGGAGATGGGGTTCCTCGGCGCCGCGGTCGGCGCCGCCGCCACCGGCCTGCGTCCGGTCGTGGAAATCATGTTCATCGAGTTCCTCGGAGTGGCGCTCGACCAACTCGTCACCCAGGCCGCCTTCTTCCGGTATCTGTCGGCAGGAGCGGTGAGCGTGCCGCTGGTGGTCCGCGCCTCCGCCGGGGGCGGAACCGGATTCGGGGCTCAGCACTCCCAGACCCTCGAGCGCTGGATGGTGGGGACACCGGGAATCAAACTGGCGGTTCCATCCGGATCCCGAACGGCGTACGGGCTGACGAGGTCGGCGATCCGCGACGATGACCCGGTTGTCGTACTCGAACCGCGGTCGCTGTACGGCGAGCGGGAGGAATTCACACCATCCGACGCCGGCGTGATCCCCCTCGGGCGGGCGGAGATGATCCAGGAGGGATCCGACGTGACGATCGTCGGCCTGGGTACGACCGTCCGCACCGCCGTCGCCGCGGCAGCCGCCGGATCCTGGACGGCAGACGTGATCGACCTGCTGACGTTGCAACCGTGGGACCGCGACCGGGTGCTGACGTCGATTGCCAAGACCGGGCGTCTGGTCGTCATCGAGGAGAACCCGAGATCCGGAGGCTGGGGCGCCGACCTGGCGGCTGCCGCCGCCGAAGAGGTCTTCGATCATCTGAGAGCGCCGGTCTGCCGGGTCACCACGCCCGACGTCCCGGTTCCCTTCGCGGCCGAACTCGAGGAGCTGTTCCAGCCGTCGGTGGGCGAAACCGTGGCCCAGGTCGACTCCATGATCGGGTCGGCCACGGTCCTGCGACCCTGGTGGGAGCGAGAGGAGGTCGCCCGATGACCCTCGACATCGAGGCCGGCGCCCTGCAACGCCGTGCCGCCCTCGTCGACGACCGTGTCGAACGCCTCGCCCGCATGATCGAGATCCGTCGGACCGAGGAGAGCATCCAGGCGATGTTCGCGGCCGGTCTCGTCAAGGGAAGTACCCACACCTGCCAGGGTCAGGAAGCGGTGTCGGTTGCGGTGGCGTCGGTGGCCACTCTCGAGGATGTCGTGACGTGCACCTACCGGGGCCACGGCATGGCGATGGCGCTCGGAATGACCCCGACCTCGGTCATGGGAGAAGTCCTCGGCCGAACGGTCGGTTCGATCGGAGGCGTCGGAGGTTCCATGCATCTCTCCGATCCGTCGATCGGGCTCCTGCCCACCTTCGCCATCGTCGGCGCCGGCATCCCGGTCGCCGTGGGTGCGGCCATCGGACGCAGAGCCGGCGGCAGTGATGGCGTTGGGGTGGCCGTGTTCGGTGACGGTGCCACCAACATCGGCGCGTTCCACGAGGCCATGAACCTGGCCAGCATCTGGAGTGTGCCAGTGGTGTTCGTGTGCGAGAACAACCTGTACGGCGAATACAGCCGGATCGACCGCACCACACCCTTCGAGGACCTGTATCTCCGTGGCGCCGCCTATGGGATCGCGTCCCGGGCGGTCGACGGCCAGGATGCCGACGGCCTCGTGGCCGAGCTCGCCGTGGAGTTCGAGGCTGCTCGTTCCACGGGCTCGCCCCGGTTCGTGGAGGTGAAGACCTACCGCTACGTCGGTCACTCCCGCTCCGATCCCGCCCCGTACCGCCGACCGGGCGAGCTCGACGAGTGGCTCCGCCGCGACCCGATCGTGATCCTCGGTGACCGGCTGGTGGCCGAAGGCGTGCTCTCGACGGCCGAACGGGCCGAGCTCGAACGCCGAGTCGGCGACGACGTGGACCGCGCCGTCGAGATGGCCAAAGCATCGCCCCCCCCGGAACGCTCCGCCATGTTCGCCCACGTGAGCGCGGGATCGCCCTGATGGCCGTCAGGCATCGGGTGAAGCTGCCACCATTGGGTGACGAGGTGGCGACCGTGACGCTCGTCCAATGGCAAGTCGGCGTCGGCGACGTCGTCGAGCCGGGGCACATCGTCGCCACCGTCGAGACCGACAAGGTGGACACCGAGATCCCTTCACCGGTTGGAGGCACCGTGATCGAATTCCTCGTCACTCCCGGGAGCGAGTTGCCGCCGGAGTCCCCGATCTGCATCATCGAGACATGAGCGACCATTCGGGAGCCGCACCCGTCCTCTCCGTGAAGGGTCTCACGGTCAGCTTCGTTGGGTCCGGCCGGGAGGTGCCCGCCGTCCGGGGAATCGACTTCGACCTGTTCCCGGGTGAGGTCCTCGGGGTGGTCGGTGAGTCGGGCTCGGGCAAGAGCGTGACCGCACTCTCGTTGATGGGTTTGCTCCCCGACACCGCCGCGGTGGGCGGATCGGTGGTGGTGGGTGGCACCGAGATCGTCGGGGCCGACGACGAAGTGATCCGTCAGCTGCGGGGACGGAAGGTCGGCATCATCTTCCAGGATCCGATGACCACCCTGAACCCGGTCCTCAGAGTGGGTCCGCAGGTCACCGAAGGGATCTTCGTCCACGGTCTGGCATCCCGATCGACCGGTGAGGAGAAGGCGTCGGCCCTGCTGCGGGAGGTCCACATCCCCGATCCGGAGGCACGGACCCGGCAGTACCCGCACCAGTTCTCGGGCGGCATGCGGCAGCGGGCCGTGATCGCCATGTCCATGGCCACCGCCCCCGACGTCATCATCGCCGACGAACCGACCACCGCACTCGACGTCACCGTGCAGGCTCAGGTGCTCAGCGTGCTGAAACAGATCCAGGAGGACACGGGAAGTGCCGTCATCCTCATCACCCACGACCTGGGGGTGATCGCCGAACTGGCCGACCGGGTGATGGTGATGTACGCCGGGAGGGTGGTCGAAACCGGTCCGGTCGGCGACATCTTCGCCCGGCCCCGCCACCCGTACACGATCGGGCTCATGTCGAGTCTTCCCCGCCTCGACCTCGAGGTCGACCGACTCGTCCCCATTCCCGGCCAGCCGCCATCACCTGACGACCTCCCAAGTGGGTGCCCGTTCCACCCCCGCTGCCCGATCGGGGAGAGCCGCCCGGAGTGTGCGGCCACGGAGCCGGCACTCCTGACGTTCGAGCCGGGCCGGGCCACGGCGTGCCACTTCCCCGACGAGGCGGCCGTGCTCGCCGCGATACTTCCTGGCCACGAGCAAGGCGAGAAGCCCTCATGACAGACGCTGCGCCACTGCTCACGGTGCGGGATCTCCAGGTCCACTTCCCGATCAAGTCAGGACTCCTGCGACGTCGGACGGGAACGATCCGCGCCGTCGACGGTGTGAGCTTCGACCTGAGCGAGGGCGAGACCCTCGGCCTGGTGGGTGAGTCCGGATGCGGGAAGACGACCACGGGGCGGGCCGTCCTCGGCCTGGCCACCGCCACCGGTGGAACCGTGACGTTCGAGGGACGGGACATCACCCACCTCGGACGGGGAGCCCGCAAGTCGATCCGGCTGAAGATGCAGTACGTCTTCCAGGACCCCTACAGCTCACTCAACCCCATCAAGACGGTGGGCGACATCATCGCCGAACCGCTCAGGATTCACGGCATCTACGAAGCGGAGGGTGGCAGTGGGCGGGTCGACGAGCTTCTCGAGCTGGTGGGGCTCTCCAGTCGCCTCCGCAACCGGTTTCCCAGTGAGTTCTCCGGAGGTCAGCGCCAGCGAATCGGCATCGCCCGCGCCCTGGCCCTGAACCCGAAGCTGCTCATCCTCGACGAACCGGTGGCGGCTCTCGACGTCTCGATCCAGGCGCAGATCGTGAACCTCCTGATGGATCTGCAGGATCAGCTCGGGATGGCATATCTGTTCATCGCCCACGATCTGTCGGTGGTCCGCCACATCTCCGACCGCATGCTGGTCATGTATCTCGGAAGGCTGGTCGAGGAGGGCGCCAAACGTGACGTGTACCGGCACGCAGCGCACCCGTACACACATTCGCTGCTGTCGGCGGTGCCCATTCCCGACCCGGCGCGGCGGAGTTCCGGGACGCGGATCGTGTTGGAGGGGGACATCCCGAGCCCCTCGTCTCCGCCCGCCGGGTGTCACTTCCATCCGCGGTGTTTCCGGGCCGAAGAGCGCTGCCGAACCGAGGTGCCGCTGCTCGAGGCACGGGCCGGACTACCGACGAGGTCCGCCTGCCACTTCCCCGGACCCTTCGAAGCCGCTGAGCTGGTCAGACCAAAGGAAGACACCCCGTGACGAATGCAATCGTGGTGACAGGTGGCGCGAGCGGTATCGGTCGCACCGTCGCAGAGATCCTCGTGGAGCGTTGGCCCGACACCCGGATCGGTCTCATCGACCATGACGCCGCCGTACTGGCGCGGACGGTCGCCGAGCTCGGAGACGGCGTTGTCGGTGTGTCCGGCGACGTGGCCGATCACAGCGCCATACGGGTAGCCGTCGAACAGGCGGCGGGCGGGCTGCCATTGGTCGGCTTCGTGAACGCGGCCGGCAACCACTGCGCAGGGTCGAGCCTGGATCTCACCCCGTCGGAGTGGCATGCAGTGACCGACGTGCACATCGACGGCACGTTCTACGCAGTCCAGGCGGCGGGACGATTGATGCGGGACTCGGGTCAGGGGGGTTCGATCGTCAACTTCTCCTCGGTGGCGATGGACTTCGGATGGCCCGGTCGTCTGGCATACGCGGTGTCCAAGGCGGCGATCGGGGCGCTGACCCGAACGTTGGCGGTGGAATGGGCCGACCTCGGGATCCGGGTGAACGCGGTGGCCCCGGGTTATGTCAACACGCAGATGATTCGGACTGCGGTGGAGTTGGGCGTCATCGACGCAGAGGAGCGTCGCCGGGGCCACGCCCTCAAGCGGTTCGCCGAGCCCAGCGAGATCGCCGAGGTGGTGGAGTTCCTGCTGTCCGATCGGGCTTCGTTCATCACGGGCGAAGTCGTGAGGGTCGACGGTGGGTTCACGGTCACGAAATGAGGGAGCGATGAACACGTATGTCGTGAGGGATCTCGGAGCGCTCGCCGACGGGGCGTTGGCGGTCCTCGAATCAGGGGTCGGTACCGAGGACTTCCCGCTCATCCAGGGCAGGGTGCTGGCCGTGCAGGCCTCCCCCGACCTGGGCTCGTCCGAGGACATGGCCTGGGGGGTGGCGGCGCTTCCCGCCGGGTACTCGGCGCCCGAGCACACCCATCGTGCCGAGGAGTTCGCCATGGTCCTGCGGGGGTCCGGCACGATCACCATCGAGGACGAGGCCATTTCGGTGTCGGAAGGCTCGGTGGTGGTGACCCCGCCGCACCTCCGTCATCTCACCACGGCCGGTCCCGATGGGCCACTGGTCGTGTACTGGGTGTACGGCCCGGCCGGGTCGGAAGGGCGTTGGTTGCAGCGATGAGAGGAGCAGGAATGGAACGACAGAAGGTCGCGTCGGAGCGGGTGTGGTCCCACGTCGGATACTCGCGGGCGATCCGGGCGGGAAACATCATCGAGGTCGCCGGGACGACCGCATCGGCGCCGGGCGGGGGGATCGTCGCCCCGGGTGACATGTACGAACAGGCGAAGTACTGCATCGACGTGATCCGGCGCGCCATCGAGGAGCTCGGCGGTACCGTCGAGGACGTGGTCAGGACTCGGGTCTTCATCACCGACATCTCGCGCTGGGAGGAGGCGGGGCGTGCCCACGGAGAGGTGTTCGGCGAGATCATGCCGGCTTCGGCTTTCGTCGGTGTGAGCGAGTTGTTGCACCCGGACCTCATGATCGAGATCGAAGCCACTGCGATCGTGGGCTGAGGGTGACGGCATGAGCGTCTCGTCCGATTCCGACGACACCCGCGTTCGGCGGGGTCGCGCCCTGGTGGCGAAGGTGCTGGCGTACCCCAGCGCCCGGATCTCGCTCGTGTTCCTGGGCGTGTTGTTGGCGACCTCGCTGCTGGCCGGGCCCCTCGGGTTCGACCCGCTCACCCAGGACGTCATCAACCGTCTGCAGGGTCCGTCCGCCGAGCACTGGTTCGGAACCGACGAACTGGGACGTGACATCATGGCCCGCACCATCTACGGAGCCCGCACCTCGCTGCTGTCGGCCGCCGGTGCGGTGCTGATCGCTGGGTCGGTGGGAGTGCCCATCGGTCTCATCGCCGGCTTCTACGGCGGGTGGCGGGACACCGTGCTCATGCGGATCATCGACGTGATGCTGGCGTTGCCCGCCATCCTGTTCGCACTCGCCCTGATCGCCATCCTGGGCAGGAGCCAGCTGACCGCGCTGGTTGCCGTGGGCGTCGTCGGCATCCCGAGCTTCGCCCGCATCACCCGAGCACAGGTGCTCTCGTTGAAGAACCGCGAGTACGTGACGGCGGTCGAGGTCCTGGGGGGGTCCTCGACCTACGCCATGTTCAGGACGGTCCTCCCCAACTCGTGGAGCCCGATCCTGGTCCAGGTGGTGGTGCTGTCGTCGGTTGCGATCCTGCTCGAGGCCGCCCTGGCATTTCTCGGTCTCGGGGTCCCACCACCGACGCCGAGCTGGGGTGAGATGCTCCGGACCGGCAAGTCGTTCCTTCGGGACGCCCCCACCTACGCCATCCTTCCGGGAGTGATCCTCACCCTGGCGATCCTGTCCCTCGACAACCTGGGTCGCACCCTCGCCAGGGCGCTCGAAGACCGCAACGAACTCGGTGCCGACCTCGAGATGGACGTGAGCCGCTCATGATCGGATACGTAGGTCGTCGACTCCTGCAGCTGCTGCCGGTGCTCCTCATCGGCTCGGTGGGGATCTGGGCGATGGTGTTCGCCGTTCCCGGCGGGCCGGTCGGTCTGATCGTGGGGGAGAACGCAACCGCCGAACAGATCGCAGCCGTCGAGGAGGAACTGGGACTGAACGACCCGGTGATCGTGCAGTACGGTCGATGGCTGTCGGGAGCGGTGCGGGGCGACCTCGGAGTTTCGCTGCAGATCAACGAGTCGGTTGGCGGGCTGATCGGATCGCGGCTCCCCGCCACGTTCCAACTCGGGCTGGCGGCGATCCTGATCGGCGTCCTCATCTCGGTGCCGATGGCGGTCATCACGGCCCGATGGCCCGGTTCGGCTGCCGACCGGGCCATCAGCGGGTATGCGGCCCTGGTACTGGGAGTCCCCACGTTCTGGCTGGGAATTCTGTTCATCCTGTTCTTCTCGGTTCGGCTCGGTGTGCTCCCGGCGGCATCGGACTACGTGTCGGTCTTCGACCAGCCGTTGGAGGCGGCCCGGATGCTGGTGCTCCCGGCGCTGGCGTTGGGGCTGTACACGTCGGGGATCTTCGTTCGATTCCTGCGGGCCTCGCTGCTGGGTGAACTCGGGCAGGACTACGTGAGAACGGCGCGGTCGAAGGGCGTGCGCCAGGGTCTCGTGATCACCCGACATGTGCTCCGCAACGCGATGCTCCCCTTCGTCACCGTGGTCGGGCTCCAGACCGGCGCCTTCATCGGCGGGGCCGTGGTGACCGAGGCGGTGTTCACCTACCCGGGTCTGGGACGGCTGCTCATCCAGGCCCTGGGAACCCGTGACTACCCGCTCATCCAGGGCACGATCCTCGTGGTCCTGGTGCTCTATGTGGTGGTCAACGTGATCGTCGACGTCATCTACGCCTATCTCGATCCGAGGATCGAATACGCCTGAGCCGGCGTGGCGTCACCACGGTTCTGCGAGGTCGGGATCCCACGGCCACAGCGGTCGGGGGATGCGGGTGTAGGGAAGGGCCGGCAGGTCGCTGCCCGCCGGACCGGGTACGTCGATGTCGATGCAGGTGGCGATGGGCTCGTAGTACTCGCGGTAAGCACCCGCCGACTTTGGTGACACGATCCGCATGAGACGTGGATCGCGACCGACGCTGAGATAGGCGTGGTAGTCGACCATGGGCGGCCGGTGTGTCGTGAGCATGATCGATATCGAGCCCGACTGGAGCACGGCGGTCGGGCCCATGTCGACCGGCCGGATACCCCCGTACTCGTTGATGTACCTTCCGTCGGTGAGTGTCCTCACCGTGCCGGTCACTTCGACCGGTGAGTAGAAGGCCGGGTTGGCCCCACCTCCCACCGGTGTGGTGACCGTCGCACCGAGGCCGGCTTCCACACATGCCCTCACCGCCTGCGGATCGCAGACCATGACGAGGCTCGGCACATCCACCCGGCGGCGGAGGAGCGCCTTCAGGAGCAGATTGCCGTCTCCCATGCCGCCGGCGGTGGTGCTGTCTGCCCCCTCGGACATGGCGAACACGCCCACGCCCGCCAGGGCGGTGTCGATGGCGTCATCGACGTCGGTCTTGTGCACCAGGTACTCGTGGCGGAGGTCCCAGGCCGTCCGGGCGATCGCGTCCGCCGTCGACGCTCCCAGATCGGCGGCGTCGTCGGTGACGATCACGATCGACCAGCCCAGTTCCTCGACGTCGAGCCACGGTTGGGTGCAGAAGGCAGTGGCCGCCAGGACGCGGGGGTCGGCCTCGGCGGCGTGGAGCGAACCGATGACTTCCCGATTCGGGAACAGACGATCGTCGTGGGTCTCCGATGAGGTCATCATCGGGATCTTCCTCATCGAGACGTGGGGGCGGACCTCTCCCCGGATGGTCCGGATGAGGATGTCCATCGCAGCTCGACCGGTCCGGCGGAGATCGACATGCGGGCAGGTCTGGTACCCGACCACGATGTCGGCGTTGGCGGCCATGCGAGCGGTCATGTGCGTGTGCAGGTCGAAGGTGGCGGCGATGGGCATGTCCGCACCGACGATGGCGCGGACCCTGGCGAGGAGTTCACCCTCGGCGTCGTCGATGCTCTCGGTGAGCATCGCTCCGTGGAGACCGAGCATCACCCCGTCGATGTCATCGAGGTGGGTTCGGACGCCATCGCAGATGGCCGAGGCGAGACGCTCGAAGGTGGAGTCGTCGAGCGGTGGACCCGACAGCGCCATGGCATCGATGACGGGCACCAGCTCGACCCCGTGCTCCTCCGCAGCGTCGAGATACCCATCGACTTCCCGGTTCCCCGCCCTCACCAGCACGTCTGCTCCGGATGAGATCCGGGTGAGCTCGAAGTCCGCAAGCGTCGTCCTGCCCGGAACGAAGCTGTGGCTCTCCTGTCTCATGAGCGCAACGAGGATCCGTTCCATACATCCGCCTTCCGAGGGTCCGTGGACGTCAGGCAGCATAACGAGAATCCGTATCCGTTATCGTGCAAAGTCCCAGGTCTCAGGAGGCTCTGTTGCAAGGTGTCGTGGTGGCCCCACAACCGGCCGCGGTGGAAACCGGCGCCGCGGTCCTCGAGTCCGGGGGGACGGCGTTCGATGCCGCCATCGCCGCCGGCTTCGTTCAGATGGTGGTCGATCCGTTCATGTGCGGTCTCGGAGGATGGGGCGCAGCCACGCTGTATGTGGCGGATGAGCGCGGCATGGAGCACGTTGGGTTCTGGCCCCGCATCGGCTCGCTCATGTCGCCGGACATGTGGGTCGACGACATCGAGGGCTACACCGACATCTGGCGGTTCGCTTTGTTCGCCGATCGGCGAAACATGATCGGGTACCGCTCGATCATGACGCCGGGAACGGTCGCCGGGTTCGACTCGATCCACCGCAGCCACGGCACCCGGCCATTGGCCGAACTGCTGGCACCCGCCATCGAGCTCAGCAGAACGGGTTTCCCGATGCCCGAGTACGTCACCAATCGGGGTCACCAACCGGGGCTTCCCGGGCTCCCGCACCCCCGCGACTCCTATGCGGCGACTCCCGCCGCCCGTGCGCTGTTCCACAATGCCGACGGTGACCTGAAGAAGACCGGCGAGTTCTACTCGAACGAGGACCAGGCGCGAACCCTCGAGACACTCGCCGCGTCCGGGTTCGAGGACTTCTACCGGGGCGGGATCGCCGACATCATCATCTCGGACTTCGAGGCCAACGGCGCCTTCGTGACCGGGGAGGATCTCCGGGAGTACGCGCCGGTGATCGAGGCGCCGCTCACCACCACCTATCGGGGGTTCGAGGTGGCGTGCTCGGCGGCCCCAGGTGGTGGTCTGCTCACGTTGCAGATCCTCAACATCCTCGGACAGTTCGATCTGGCCGCACTCGATCACGGATCTCCCGACCATGCCTACATCGTCGGCGCAGCCCTGTCCTGGGTGGGTGTGACCCGTGGACACCACCACACCGATCCTGTCTTCACCCCGGTGCCGATCGAGCAGTTGCTCTCGGAAGAGCACGCCGAACAGATCGCGGCGCGCATCAGGCGTCGGGAGCTACCGGACCGGCGGGCGCTCAACATGCCAGGTTTCACGACACACCTGTCGGTGATGGATGAGCTGGGGAACTCCGCGTCCATCACCCACACGTTGACCACCTGCTCAGGGGTGGTGGTGCCGGGCACGGGGTTCACCTGGAACGACGGTGTCAGCCTGATGGATCCGGTACCCGGCCGGCCCAACTCGTATGTGCCCGGGAAGGCCCGCGCCAGTGCCGTGTCGCCCACCGTGATCCTCCGTCACGGCGAGCCGTGGATGGTGGTGGGAGCGCCGGGGGGATGGTCGATCAGCTCGGCGGTGTCCCAGGCGATCAGCAACGTGATCGACTTCGGGATGTCGCCGGTCGAGGCGGTGTCGGCACCTCGCCTTCACAGCGAAGGCACCCCCGTGTACTGCGAGCTCCGGGTGCCGCGGCGCACGGTCGACCAGCTCCGGTCGCGCGGCATGGAAGTGGTCCATTCGCTGCACAACTACGACCCGGCCTTCGCCAGCGTGCAGATGGCGCTCAGAGAAGGGGGACGGTTCCGGGGCGGATCCGATCCGCGCCGGCTCAGCGGCTCGGTTGCGATCGTCCGTTGATCCTCAACTCCGGCGCAGGACCCTACCCGGTCGGTCGGTTGAGATGGCCCCGTGATCGACCATCACCGATCCGCCGACGATCACCAGGTCGATCCCGATCGGTGCGCTCGGTTGTTGGCCGAAGTCGGTGGTGTCGGCCACAGTTGCCGGATCGAACAGCACGAGGTCGGCGATGGCGCCTTCGGTGACCACGCCTCGGTCGGCCAGCCCCATCCGGCGGGCCGGTTCGGCCGACATCTTCCGGACGGCGCCCGGCAGGTCGAGCACGCCCCGCTCTCGGGTGTACCTGCCCAGGACGCGTGGGAATGTTCCGAAACTCCTGGGGTGTGGTCGGGCCTCGGGTTGGTGGATGGGAATGGCGTTCCCGTCGGATCCCACGACGGCCAGCGGGTGAGCGAGGAACGTCTCGACATCCTCCTCCGTGCGATAGAAGAGGACCACCTGGAGGCGGTTGCCGTAGCGTTCGCACAGCTGGAGTGTCAGCTCATAGGGCTCGGTCCCGGTGTCGTTCGAGAGTTCTTCGAGCGACTTGGCGACGCCGTAGCCGTCGGAGGAGTCGCTGATCACGAAGCGATCCCACAGCCAGGGGATGCCTCCGAACCAGCCGTCCTCCATGTCGGCCAGTGCGCGCGATCGGGTCTGGGGGTCTGCCAGCTTGGTGCGCATGGCCTCGGTGCCGCCCGCTTGCACCCACGGCGGCAGGTACTGGGTGAGCGAAGAAGACGAGGCGTGATAGGGGTACACGTCGAAGAAGATGTCGATCCCCTCGTCCCGCGCCTCGTCGAACAGGGTGACCAATTCCGCTCCGGTGCCCCATCTGCTCGGATCGTTGATTGCCAGATGGCTGAACTCGACGGTGACTCCGGTCTGGCGACCCAGGTCGATGGCCTCGCCCACCGATCCCCGTTCGGCCGATCCGCTCACACGGGAGTGGGTTGCATAGAGGGCGCCGTACTCGGCCAGCACGGTGGCGAGCACGGCCACCTCGTCGAAGTCGCCGTACGCACTGGGTACGTGTGTGAGGCCGGTGCTCATGCCGAAGGCCCCCTGGTCGAGGGCGACGGCCAGATCGCGTTTCATGCGATCAAGTTCGTCGGCGGTGGGCGGGCGCTGGTCGACGCCCATGGCGGCCACCCGGAGTGTGCCGTGACCCGCCAGCGGTGCGACGTTGATGGCCAGGCCCTGCTCGTGGAGGGCGTCGGCGTATCCATCGAGGTCTGTCCACCACGGTGTGATGGCGGTGGTGGCGCGAGCCAGGTGATCGGCGTGGAGGTCGAGCCGGCTCGGCTCGATCGGGAAGGCGGCGAAGGAGCAGTTGCCGACGACCTCGGTCGTCACCCCCTGGAGGAGTTTGCTCTCGCCGGTCCCATCGGCCACCAGGCTGAGGTCGGAGTGGGTGTGGATGTCGACGAATCCAGGTGCGAGAACCCGGCCGGCGGCATCGATCTCGGATCGGGCCTCCACCCCATCGGGAAGATCACCGACGGCAGTGATCCGCTCACCGGTGAACCCGACGTCGGCGGTCCGGGCGGGGTCACCGGTGCCGTCGACCAGGGTGGCGTTGCGGATGACGAAATCGAACATATCCAACCTTTGTTCCGATATATGGAACAATCGTAGTCAAAACCGAACTTCCTGGTCGGCCTACTGGTTGCGTCTCGTGTTCATATAGTGACATACTCTTCAATATTCCGGACAGATTGGATCTCATGACGGACTACTCGACCACGCGATCCGGCGAGCTTTCGAAACGAGCACGTGATCTGGCACCCGGCGGCGTGCACTCCAACGTGCGCCTGTCCGGTCCTCAGGTCTTCCTCAGCCACGCCAAAGGCGCGCGCCTCGTCGACGTCGACGGCAACGAATACGTCGACTACCTCCTCGGCCAGGGCCCGAACTTCCTCGGCCACGCACCCGATGCCGTCCTCGACGCGGTGGACGCAGCCTGCCGGAAGGGCATGGTTTACGGAGCCCAACACGAGCTGGAGATCGAAGCCGCCGAACGCATGCTGGGTGCCATCGGTTGGGCCGACCGGGTCCGGTTCGCCATGACGGGGACCGAGGCGGTGCAGGCGGCCTTCCGGGCAGCGAGGGCGCACACCGGAAAGCGCCTGATCGTGCGGTTCGCCGGGCATTACCACGGATGGCTCGACGACGTTCTCGCCGGCGTGGGGCCCGAGGGCCAGTCGGTTCCGGTGAGTGAAGGACAGCTCGCCGATCGGCTCGAGGACTCGATCACCCTTCCGTGGAACGATCTGAGCGCCGTCGAGGCGATGCTCGACTCCCGGTCCGACGAGATCGCCGCCGTCATCATGGAGCCGGTGATGCTGAACGCCGGCTCGATCGAGCCGGCGCCGGGGTACCTGGAAGGTGTGCGGGCGGCCTGTGACCGTCACGGTGTCGTGCTCATCTTCGACGAGGTCATTGCGGGCTTCCGGGTTGCGCTCGGCGGGGCCAGCCAGCGCTACGGCGTCACACCCGACCTCGCCACCTACGGCAAAGCGATGGCCGGCGGCTGGCCGGTCGCCGCCTTCGCCGGCAAGGCCGAGATCCTCGATCCCATCGGGACTGCCGTTGTCAACCACTCCGGGACGTTCAACGCCTCGGTCATGGCGTGTGCGGCCACCGCCGCAACGCTCCGGGTGCTCGCCGAGGATCCGCCCTACGACCGGCTCGAAGAGATCGGCGGACGCCTGCAGGATGGGCTCCGCTCGTTGGCCGACGAGCACGACCTGAATCTGAACGTCCAGGGAGTCCCCATGGCGTTCCACGTCTCGTTCGGTCGGGGGCCGGTGGACTCCTACGCCGGCCTCCAGAGCCTCGACCTGGCGCGTTACGCCGAGTTCAGTCGTGTACTCGTCGAGCATGGCGTTTGGGTCACAGGCCGAGGCATCTGGTACGTGTCGGCGGCGCACACCCATGCCGACGTCGACGAGACGCTCGAGCGGGTCGACCGTGCCTTCACGGCATTCGCCGGTCTGTCGGGGGCCCGCTGATGCGGGGCTGGGAGCCGCTCGAGACCGGCATCACCAGCGACAGGCCGTTCACGGCAGCCGTCGAAACCGGCGGTTTCGTGTATCTGTCGGGGCAGGCCTCGGTGGACGCCAAGGGTGTCATCATCCCGGGGACGTTCGAGGAGGAGATGCGTCGGTCGATGGCCAACGTGGTCACCATTCTCGAGAGCGTCGGTCTCGGTCTGACCGACGTCTTCCGGGTCACCGCATACGTCCGGGACCACGAGGACGTCCCGCTCTACAACACGATCTACCGCGAGTACTTCCCGGATCCCGTGCCCTCCAGGACCACCCTGACCAACTGCCTTGGACCGGCGCTCAAGTTCGAGGTCGACGTGATCGCCGTCCGCCCAACCTGAGCGGTGGACCGCTCAACGGTCGGTGGCCTGGATGAGCGCTCTGATGTAGCCGTAGGCGAACAGTCTTCCCAGCATCGTGTAGCCCGGGGAGCCGTCTTCCTCGCCGACCATCTGGGGAACGTGATCGGGGCGCAGGGGACCGCTGAACCCGACATCGCGATAGGCGCGCATCGCCTCGACCATGTCGGTCTGGCCGTTGTCCTGCCAGGTCTCGACGAAGGAGTCGGCCGTGCCCCGAACGTCCCGGAAGTGGACGTAGGCGATGTGGTGGCCGAGCCTGCGGATGGTGGCGGGGATGTCGACCCCCATCTCCGAGAACGTGCCCTGGCACAGCGCGATGGCGTTCGACGGGCTCGGTACGAGAGAGACCAGCCGTTCGAAGCCCTCGACGTTCCACATGATCCGGTCGTTGCCGAGAAGCTCGGGCAGGGGCGGGTCGTCGGGGTGCATCGCCATGATCACTCCCGCATCCTCGGCCACCGGGATGATCTCGGTGAGGAATGCCTCGAGGTTCGCCCACAGGTCGTCGCGGCGTGCACCCGGCTCGAGGCCGGCGGAGTACGGCTCGCGTCCGGGGATTCGTGCGGTGGCGAGCTGATCGATCTCGAAGGCGGTGACCAGGGAGCCACCGCGATCACGGGTGTCGACGCTGGTGCGGATCCAATCGGTGCCGGCCATGAAGTTGTAGCAAACGAGCGGAACGCCGATCTGGCCGAGGTGGCGGACGAGAGCCTTCATCCGCTCCAGCTCCGAGCCGTCATCGGTCCCTAGCTTGATGGCATCGATCGGCAGGCCGCCCTCGACCACCCCAATCCGCATTCCGAAGGACTCGATCCGCGCCTGGACAGGGTCGAGCAGGGTCGGATCCGCTCCGGGGCATCGAACGACGATCTCTTCAACACCCGATTGGGCGGCAAGAGCGAGGTTCTCGTCGGACAGGGGCGTCAGGACGGATGCGAGCTTCATCCAGTCATGATAAGCGAACCAGTCTCGGCATATCCGGACAGAACACTCAGGCGAGCTCTGCCGAAACCTGTTCGCACACCTTGACGAGGTGGGACCCCATGCGTTCGACCACGTCGTCGGGCAGGCGCCATGCGGGCCCAGAGACGCTCAAGGCTCCGACAGGTTGGCCGACGGCGTTCACGATCGCACCCGCCACACATCGCGCTCCGGGTTCGTTCTCCTCGTCGTCGAGTGCGTAGCCGCGCTGACGAATGATCTCGAGCTCGGTGAGGATGTCGGGAAGCGATGTGATCGTGTGTGGAGTCAAGGCCACACGCTCGGTCCGGCTCAGAATCGCTCGGGCCTCCGACACGGGGAGGGCTGCGAGCATTGCCTTGCCCAGGGCGGTCGAGTGGAGGTGGTCGAGCGCCCCAACCGTGACGGTTGTCCTCAGGCCCTGGTCCGACTCGAGGATGTCGAGGTAGAGCAGCTGGTGCTGGGCCATGACCCCCAGGTTGACCGTCTCTCCGAACTCCTCCCACAGCTGGCGAAGTGCGCCCCTCGAAGCCATGAGGAGAACCCGGGGACTCGCCGAATCGCGAGCGAAGGCCCGGAACGCCGGCCCCAGCGAGTACCGCCGGACCTCACTTGCTTCCCGGGTCACGTAGTGCCGGCGCTCGAGCGTGTGGAGGATCCGGTATGCGGCGGCTTTGTTCACACCGGTGGCGGTGGCCAGCTCCGCAACCGTGAGCCGGTCGGAGCGCAGGAGTGCTTCGACCAGGTCGAGGGCCTTGTTCAGGACGCCTACTTCGCTGGCGGTGGGCTTCTCATCGGTTCGCATCGTGGACACCATGGTACGTCCAATCGGATCTGAGTCGCGCCAACCGGAATCGGCAGTCACCAAGCGGGTTGCGGAATCGTTCGTATACCGACATACTTGCCCGCGATGCGAACACACGGACACTCATGAAGCTCGTACGGTTTGGCCCCCCAGGACAGGAGCAGCCTGGCCTCGTCGTGGACGATTCGAACTTCGTGGACATCTCGGGTGTCTTCCCCGACATCGGTCCCGACACGATCGGTCGGATCGGCGAGATCGCTGGCCTCGACACCACCGGCCTCCCGCTCATCCCGCTCGACTCGGTTCGGCTGGGCTCGCCGGTCAGCCGGCCCCACAAGGTCATCGGTGTCGGTCAGAACTACGCCGACCATGCCGCCGAGGCCGGGGTCGCCCCGCCGAGCGAGCCGGTGATATTCATGAAGGCCTCGTCGTCGATGTGCGGTCCCGACGACGACATCCTCATCCATCCCGGATTCGAGAAGGTCGACTGGGAAGTGGAGCTCGGCCTGGTGATCGCCAAGACCGCCCGATTCCTCGCCGACGAACAGGAGGCGGCCGGCGTCATCGCCGGCTACTTGATCGGCAACGACGTGTCCGACCGGGCTTTCCAGCTCGAGCGCGAGGGCCAGTGGGTCAAGGGCAAGTCCGCCGACACCTTCATGCCGCTCGGACCGTGGCTGGTGACGCCCGACGAGATCGCCGACGTACTGGACCTCCCACTGCGGTGCTCCGTGAACGGCGACCTCCGTCAGAACGGCAACACCGCCGAGATGATCTTCAAGCCCAACCACGTCATCTGGTACGTGAGTCAATGCATGACGCTCGAGCCGGGAGACGTGGTGCTGACGGGCACGCCGAGCGGGGTCGGCCTCTCAACCGGGGAGTACCTGGCGCCGGGCGATGTGATGGAGCTGGAGATACCCGGGCTCGGACGTCAACGCCAAGTCTGTCGGGCGATCTGAGAGGACCGCATGCGCATCGAGCGAGTCGAGGTCATCCCGTTGGAGGTTCCGCTGGTGCGGACATTCCACGGCTCCTACTACTCGATGTCGCACCGGGCCACCCTGATCACCCGCATCCACACCGATGCCGGCATCGTCGGAGAGTGTTACAACGGTGACGAGATCCACACGCAGGTCCAGATCGCACGCATCATCACCGATGAGATCGCTCCACTGCTCGCCGAGTCGGACCCCTCTATGGTCGAGGCGTGCTGGGAGACGATGCTGCCACTCACCTACGACATCCTCCGGGATCGGCGGCTGGTACTCATGGCGATGGCGGCCGTCGACAGCGCCCTCTGGGATCTCGTGGGGAAGCTGGCGGGGATGCCGTTGTACCGCTTGTGGGGTGGCGCCAGGACCGAGCTGCCGATCATCGCCATCGGTGGCTATTACCGCCTGAGCGAGGCGGAGTTGGGCGCCGAGGTCGAGTACTACCTCGAGAAGGGCATCGGCGGCTGCAAGATGAAGGTCGGCGCAGCGTCACCCGAAGAGGACGCCGCCCGCTTCATCGCCATGAGGGAGGCGGCGGCCGGTCAACCCTTCCTGCTGATGGCCGACGCCAATCAGGGCTACGCCGTCGCCGACGCCATCTCCTTCGCCCGTCTGGTCGACGGATACGGCATGCGATGGTTCGAAGAGCCGGTTCGCTGGAACGCCGCCGATCTGTGGATGAGAGACGTTCGGCTCGTCGCCGGGGTGTCGGTGGCGGCGGGCCAGAGTGAACTCGCCCGGGGTGACGTCCGGCGTCTGCTCGAAGCCGGCGCCATCGACGTGTGCAACTTCGACGCCTCCTGGAGCGGAGGTCCAACCGAATGGCGACGGGTGGCCGGTCTCACGAGCGCCTACGGGGTGGAGATGGCGCATCACGAGGAGCCACAGGTGGCCGCCCACCTGCTCGCCTCCGTCGCCCACGGAACCTACGTCGAGGTGTTCCACCCCGACCGCGATCCCATCTTCTGGAACCTGATCGCCAATCGCCGGCCGCTCGTGGCCGGTGTCTACACGGTTCCCGATGGCCCGGGTCTCGGCCTCGAGCTCGACGAGGGCTACATCGACCGGTATCGGGTGGATCGATGAATCGGCTGTCATCGCCGGCCGATGGTGGCAGCGTCGTGTACGGCGCCGCCCCGCCCCCACGGACTTCCGACCGACCACACGAGAGGAACTCATGACACGCATCCACGTCCTGGGGGCAGGGACTCCCACGCCAACGCCGGAGCGTTTCGGCAGTGCCTACGTCATCGACACGGGATCCGACCTGGTCATGTTCGACTGCGGACCCGCTGCGACCCACAAGCTGGTGAAGTCCGGCCTGTTCCCCACCCAGATCGACCACCTGTTCTTCACCCACCATCACTTCGACCACGACGCCGACTACCCCTGCTTCCTGCTGTGCCGCTGGGACCAGAGCGTGGGCAGGGAGGAAGTGCTCACCGTCCGCGGCCCGACCCTCACCGAGAAGATCACCGAAGGGCTGATCGGCGAGGACGGTGTGTTCGCTCACGACTGGAAGGCCCGGGTGGGCGCGCCTGTCAGTCAGAGGGTGTTCGAGAATCGGGGAGGAACACTGCCCCGGCCGAAGCCGGTTGTGGACGCAGCCGACATCGGTGTTGGGGCCGTCTTCGAAACCGACAGCTGGTTGGTTCGTTCGGCCCATGCCCAGCACGTTCAACCGTTCCTCGACTCGCTCGCCTACCGCATCGAGTGCGAAGCGGGTGACGTCGTCATCACCGGAGACACCGAACCGTGCGAGTCGGTGGTGGAACTGGCGCGCGGCGCTCGGGCGCTGATGAGCATGTGTTGGGACCACCAGGAGAACATGGCGCTCGACGGCGAATCCTCCGGCCAGTGCGGAACCACCGGGGCGGCGCACATGGCCCGGGACGCCGGTGTCGAAAAGCTCGTACTGGTCCACCGCGGCCCCGCCCTGGAAGGTGCGGAGTCGGAGGACAGGGCCCTGAAGGACGTGCGAGCCATCTTCGACGGCGAAGTGATCCTCGCCGACGAGTTGGACATCATCGATGTGTGAGGAGCTGTCATGACCAGCCGGGTCGAGGAGCGTTCGTTCAGTCTCGATGGTGATGTGGTGTTGATCACCGGTGCGGTGCGGGGGATCGGTGGTGCGGTGGTGAAGCGATTCGTCGACGACGGTGCTCTGGTGGGGTTCACGTTCCGGCCCACCGAGCGGAACGAGGGGTATGCGGCGGATCTGGTGGCGGCGGTCAGCAACCCCGATCGGGTGCTTCCGCTCGCCGGTCGATGTGAGGGATGTCTCGGGGACCGAGGCTGCGGTGGCGAAGCTGGCAGGTCATTTCGGGAAGTCGGTCGATGTGGCCATCGCCAACGCCGCCCAGGGCGACAAATGACCGTGGGATGAGATCTCCTATGAGGACTGGGATGAGTTGTTGGAGATCAATCTGAAGGGTGCGTTCGTGCTTTCACGGGCGGTGATCGACGGGATGCGTGCCCAGGGGTACGGCAAGATCATCACGGTTGGGTCGGTGATGGCGAACACAGGTGATCCGCGGTCGTTGCATTACGTGTCGTCGAAGTCGGCGTTGATCGGGTTCACGCGTTCGTTGGCTCGGGCGGAGGGCAAGCACGGGGTTCGGGTGAACTGCGTGATCCCGGGGGCGATCGAGATCGAGAAGGAGGCGGAGGCGGGGGCCGATGCCGAGAAGACGTTGGCGTGGATGCAGCAGGTGCAGTGTCTGATGTATCGGGGTCAGACCGAGGACATCACTGCGGCGTTTCATTTCCTGGCCAGTCATGGCTCCGACTTCATCACCGGTCAGGTGCTGAACGTCGACGGCGGCTGGTACCACTATTGAGCAGGCCGCATCGCTGCGGCACGAAGGAGACGATGTCATGACCAGCCGGGTCGAGGAGCGTTCGTTCAGTCTCGATGGTGATGTGGTGTTGATCACCGGTGCGGTGCGGGGGATCGGTGGTGCGGTGGTGAAACGGTTCGTCGACGACGGTGCTCTGGTGGGGTTCACGTTCCGGCCCACCGAGCGGAACGAGGGCTATGCGGCCGATCTGGTGACGGCGGTCAGCCACCCCGACCGGGTGCTCCCACTGGCCGCCGACGCCACCGGCGTCGACGACACCCAGGCGGCAGTGGCCAGGCTCACCGGTCATTTCGGGAAACCAGTCGATGTCGCCATCGCCAACGCCGCCAACACCGACAAGGTGGCCTGGGATGAGATCTCCTATGAGGACTGGGATGAGTTGTTGGAGATCAATCTGAAGGGTGCGTTCGTGCTTTCACGGGCGGTGATCGACGGGATGCGTGCCCAGGGGTACGGCAAGATCATCACGGTTGGGTCGGTGATGGCGAACACAGGTGATCCGCGGTCGTTGCATTACGTGTCGTCGAAGTCGGCGTTGATCGGGTTCACGCGTTCGTTGGCTCGGGCGGAGGGCAAGCACGGGGTTCGGGTGAACTGCGTGATCCCGGGGGCGATCGAGATCGAGAAGGAGGCGGAGGCGGGGGCCGATGCCGAGAAGACGTTGGCGTGGATGCAGCAGGTGCAGTGTCTGATGTATCGGGGTCAGACCGAGGACATCACTGCGGCGTTTCATTTCCTGGCCAGTCATGGCTCCGACTTCATCACCGGTCAGGTGCTGAACGTCGACGGCGGCTGGTACCACTATTGAGACCCGCCCCCACCCCGGTGCGCAGGGTCCAGTCGATGGGCATCCTGCCATGAGCAACGTGCTGCCCGACACGTTCGTGATCCGGGGGGCCTCGGTGGTCGATGGCACCGGGCGGCCGGCGTTCGCCGCCGACGTGACCGTGAAGGACGGACGACTCGGTGTTTCCGAGCCGGGTTCGGTGAACGGGTTGCATGTCCTGAACGCCGACGGGTTGGCAGTCACGCCTGGCTTCATCGATGTGCACTCGCACGCAGATCTCCAGGCCGTCCTGTGGTCCGATGACACCGACGTTCACGCCTCGCGGTTGCTGCAAGGGGTGACCACCGAGGTGGTCGGCAACTGCGGGTTCAGCCCTTTCCCGGTACCGGCTTCGTTCGCCGAGGAAGCGTCGACCTTCCTCGGTATCGTCCTCGGCGCCGGGGCGCCCACCTTCGAGGAGTTCGGCCAGTACGCGGACTCAGTCGAGTCGGCGGGACCGGCCTGCAACGTCGCCCCGTTGGTAGGGCACGGGACGCTGCGCGTCGGCACCCTCGGGTACGAGGCGCGAGCGGCCACTGCCGACGAACTCGATTCGATGCGCCTGCGGCTGCGGGTCGCCATGGCGGACGGGGCGTTCGGTCTGTCCAGCGGGCTCTGCTACACCCCCGCCACCTTCGCCGGCCCGTCGGAGACGAGAGCGCTGGCCGGGCTGCTTGCAGAGACGGGAGGCATCTACGCCACCCATGTACGCAACGAAACAGACCTGATCGTTGAGTCGCTCACCGAGGCGATCGACGCAGTCGCCGGAACCGGGGTCCCGCTCAACATCTCACACATCAAGGTCGCCGGCAGGCGCAACTGGGGACGCTCGGACGAGGTTCTGGACCTGTTCGAGGCGGCACGTTCCCGCGGGGTCGACCTCACCGCCGACGCCTACCCGTACGGAGCCGCCAGCACCATGTTGCATTCGTTGCTGCCGCCGTGGCTGGCCGAGGGTGGGATCCCGGCCCTTCTCGGACGGTTGACCGATGGAGGGGTGCGGGCTCGAGCGGCCCTGGACCTCGAGCGCGGCGTCGCCGGGTGGCAGAACCTGGGATCGGCTGCCGGATGGGACCGTGTGGTGGTGGCGTCGGCACCCGGCGGACCCGACGTCGAGGGAGCGTCGATCGCCGGTCTGGCCCTGGCCGACGACGCGACCCCGGTCGACACCATCGCCAGGCTGCTGACGGCTTCGGGGGGCGAGGTGGTGGTGGTCATCGACGCCATGGACGACGCCGACGTGCGCCGATTCCTGGGTTGGCAACACACCCTTGTGGGATCGGATGGGATTCCCCGTCCGGGCAAGCCCCATCCGAGGCTCACGGGTACGTTCCCACGAGCGGTCGGGCGGTACCGCCAGGCGTTCGGATCGTTCGAGGAGGCCGTCCACCGCATGACCGGGAAGTCGGCGCAGCGATTCTCCATCCCTGACAGGGGCCGGATCACCGATGGCGCCGTGGCCGACGTCGTGCTGGTGGAACCGGACGCCGTGATCGACACGGGCACCTATCAGGAGCCGTGGTCGGCACCGGAGGGCATCCGCTACGTTCTGATGGCCGGTCGACCGGTGGTGGCGGATCGTGAGATCGTCGACGGGCGATCGGGTCGAGTCCTCCGGCGAGCCGGCTGAAGGCCGGTGGTGGCGTGGATGGTCCGGACGTTGCGGCACCACAGCAGTTGACGGGGAAGCCGGCGGCGTGGCGGATCGCGGCGGTTTCGGCCACCTGTGCGTTCGTGATCGGCTTGCTCCCGACCGCGCTCCCCGTGCTGTCGGCGGCATTCGAACTCTCGAACACGGCGACGGCCAGCATCGTCAGCGCGTTCGCCCTGGGTCGGATCCTCGTGCCGTTCCCGAGCGGGTGGGCGGCGCAGCGATGGGGTGCCACCCGGGCCACTGACGTCGGCGTGGCCTGCTGCGTCGTGGCGGCGGTCGGCGCAGTGTTCGGCAGAAGCTTCATCGCCCTGGTCATGGCGATGTTCGTTGCGGGTGTCGGCGTCGGGATCGTGATGACGGCGTCGATCGCGTTGATCCTCGGCGTCAGCGCACCGGGATCTCTCGGTCGGATGGCAACCATCAACCAGATGGCGATCAACGTGGGTCACGTCATCGCTCCGCTTGCCGGTGGGCTGGCTGCTTCGGTGTGGGGCGTGCGCGGGCCGTTTCTGACGTATCTGCTCGCGACGACGGTCGCGGCGGTGGTGTGGGTCGTGAGCCGCTCTCGACTCCGTCCGACCGGGTCGCAACATCACATCGACGACGCCGACGGCTCTCCAACGCCGCCACGGGGAGCGATGACCACGGTCGTCGTCAGCGCTCTGGTGTTCTTCTGGTCGTTGTCCGGTGTGAGTCAGACGTTGGTGCCGCTGTATGCGCAGCGGGAGTTGGGCCTCGGAACGGTGCAGATCGGCTGGCTGATGATGGTCCCGGCAATGGTTGGAATCCTGGTCATCGTCCCGCTCGGTCGGCTGGTCGATCGGCGCGGCGGGTGGCCGGTGTTCGGCATCGCCCTCGGCTCGGTGGTGCTCTCGGCGATGGTGCTGGGGGCCTGGGGTGCCACCACCGCAGTCGTGATCGCCCTGGTTTTGGCGGGGGTTGCCAAGGCGGGTGCGGTGGCACCGGAGGCGGCTCTGGTCGACGGCATGGTCGCCAGGAGATCGCGTGGAGTGGGGGTGGGGCTGTTCCGCTCAGCGCTCGGGTTGGGAACCTTCCTCGGACCGGTATCGCTGGCCGCCGTCGCCGACGCCTTCGGGTTCGGTGCAGCCTTCTGGCTGGCAACCGCCGGCGTCGTCGCCGTGTGGGGATGGGCTCAACTCATGCGGCGATGGACCGGTGCGTCGAGTCAGGCCCCGGCGGTCGGGTAGGCGCCGGAATAGCCCATCGCCTCGGACGCCCGGGCTCCGGCCAGCATCACACGGTCGGCGATGGAACGGAACGCCCCGTCGGATGTGGTGCTCGGGAACGACGTGCCGTAGGCGGCGAATGGTTCGCCGGCACCGTCGAAGATCACGGCGCCCACGCACGACACACCTTCGGAGAACTCCTGATCATCGATGCCGTAGCCGCGCCGGCGGGTCTCCGCGAGTTCCGCCAGGAGCTGGTCCCAGTTGGTGATCGACTTGGGTGTCATGGCCACGAGGTTGCGGTCGTCGAAGAACTCGTCGAGTTGGTCGGGGTCGGAGAAGGCGAGGAACGCCTTGGTGGAGGCGCGGATGTGGGGGTGATCGCTGTAGCCGACCGACACCTTGCCGACCCGCAGCGGCTTCGTGCCTTCGAGGACGGCTGCCACCTCGATCTTGCGTCCACGACGGATCGAGATGTACACGGTTTCCTCGACGTCCTGGTGGAGTTCGTGGAGGATGTCGATCAGCTCCGGAGGTGGAGCGGTGGCGGCGTTGTAGTAGTCGGCCAGGAACCCGATGCGGTTGCCGAGGCCGTACCTCCCTCCAGGAAGGCGATGCACGTAGCCGTTGACCTGAAGGGTCCTGAGCAGTTGATAGCACGTGCCCGAGTTGATTCGGAGCTCGGTGGACAGGGACTTGGCGGTTGCCCGTCCCTGCTCGCGTGCCACCTGCTCGAGCACCTGGATTCCACGGTTGAGGGTGAGGAGCAGGCCGGTCTGGTTGGGGGAGGCGGACATCTCTGCTGGATCTTTCGCATTGTGAAATGGTCTGGACCCAGAATAGGCACAATGGAAGCGCTGTCACGCACAACCTTCGGATCGGCCGTTTAGGATATCGGTACCGAACTCAGGATTATCAGGAGGTCCACGCGTGCGTCTGGCGGTTGTCCACATCGGGCAGGAGTCCAACACCTTCAACCCGAGCCCGACGGTGCTCGATGACTACCGCTCCTTCGGGATCTACCGGGGCCAGGAGATGTTCGACCTCATGGTGGGGCTCGGACAGATCGGGGGCTATCTGAGCGCAGTGGGGGAGTCCGAATCGGACATCGAATCGGTCCCCGTCGTGCGGGGGTGGGCGGTGGCGGGCGGCCGAATCGACGCCGAGAGCCACCGGTTCTTTCTCGACGCCATCGCCGACGGCCTCGCCTCCGCCGGCCAGATCGATGGCCTCGCCCTTCAGCTCCACGGCGCCTGCTCGGCGGACGGTGTCGATGATGTGGAGGGGATCCAGTTGGCACTGTGTCGGGAGATCCTCGGACCCGACCTCCCGATCGTGCTCTCGCTCGATCACCACGCCAACGTGACCGAGGCGATGGTTCGGCTCAGCACCGCCATCGTCGGGTACCGGACCCAGCCCCACGACCCGTTCGACACCGGGAGGATCGCCGCTCACCTGCTGTTCAGGATCGTTGCCGGAGAGGTACGCCCCGTCACCGCATGGAGGAAGCTCCGCCTGCTCTCCCATCAGGAGCAGTACCTCACTTCCCAGGGACCGATGAAGGTGTGGTTCGACCGGGCGAGAGAGCTCGAGCGGCAGGAACCGGGCATCCTTCAGATATCGAACTTCCCGATGCAGCCCTGGCTCGACGTCGACGAGGGAGGATGGGCCACCGTGGTGGTCGCCGACGGCGACTCCGGGCTCGCCGAGCGCTACGCCGACGAGCTGGCAGGCCTGGCGTGGTCGATGAAGGAGGATTTCCAGGTCAAGGACAGCGTGCCCGTCGATCAAGCGGTCCTCCAGGCCGATGCCATGGACGGATTGGTGATGTTGAGTGATACGGGCGACTCGGTCTTCGGGGGCGCGGGCGGGGACAGCAACGTGATCCTCGAGTCGATCCTCCGGCTGGGGGCGAAACGGCCGTGCATCATGCCGCTCGTGTCGCCTGCCGTCGCCAGGGCACTCCACGAGGCGGGTGAGGGTGCGACCGTCACCATCTCCCTCGGTGGCGACATCACGCACTTCTTCGAGCCGCTCGAGGTGACGGGAGTGGTTCGAAGTGTGTCGTCGGGGCAGGTGGAGGTGAGCGATCATTCACAGCGGTTCGTCGACATGGGTCTCACCGCGATCCTCGACGTCGGCACCGTGACGATCCTCGTCAGCGAACTCCGCGGGCTCGGCGGGAATGTCCCCGAGGTGTATGTGGCCAACGGGGTGGACCCGAGCGACTACGGGATGGTGGTTCTGAAGACCGCCTCGAACTTCCAGTACTTCAGGCCCCTCTCGTCCGGATTGATTCGCATCGACACGCCGGGGCCCACCCAGTCCGACATCGTGGATCTGCCCTGGGAGCGAGTACCGCGCCCGATGTTCCCGCTCGACGACATGGGAGAAGTTGCCGGCTGGGCTTGAGAAGGGGACCTGGCAGCGAGGCGCGCTCTACCTATACTGAAACATGTCGGGATAATCGTAGACCTGAAGGCCGGTGCCGGCGTGTCTGTGGAGGGGAGAACAGAGCGGATGTGGAAGGTTGCGGCTGCCGGCGGCCCACTGATCTGTCATCGCATCCGTGAACGCCACCACTACGGCGATCCGGGGTTCACGTCTTTCTCGGCTCGTCGACGAGACCATCGGGGTTCGGCACGCCCAGCCGGCCGACCAACGGATCCCAGACCCTCGCGGCTCTCGGCCTCATTCGGATTTGGCATCGACATCGCGGATGGCGTCGGACATTGGAACGTCGAGACAGAAGAGGTGATGTGATGAGGATCGGGCTGACCTGGATTTCGCAGGAAACCGACACCTTCAATCCCAATCCAACAACGATTGAGAGCTTCGCCGCGTTCGGCATCGACCGCGGTGAGGAGATCGTCGAGAAGGTGGGGACGGTGGGATCGATCGGCGGCTACCTGGAAGCCGCCAGGAATCGGGACGACGTCGAGACGGTACCGATCTTCAAGGCCAGAGCGGTGGCCGGCGGGCGTCTCTCCACCGACACACTCACCTTCCTCACCGATGAGTTGGCAGAGGGTCTTCGCGCCGCCGGCCGGCTCGATGGTTTGG
The DNA here is from genome assembly GCA_963825585.1 of uncultured bacterium. GTDB lineage: Bacteria > Actinomycetota > Acidimicrobiia > Spongiisociales > ZC4RG35 > JAOUGY01. Next base: position 416,458 of record CAWGTX010000002.1, on the reverse strand, counting down.
CACTGCAGCTCCACGGGGCGTGCAGCGCAGATGGTGTCGACGACGTGGAGGGTCACCTGCTCTCGGTGGCCCGATCGATCGTGGGAGCCGACGTGCCGATCGTCATGTCACTCGATCATCACGCCAACATCACCCGGGCGATGGTCGAAGGAACCGAGGGGATCGTGGGGCACCGCACTCAGCCTCACGACCCGTTCGACACCGGACGGATCGGCGCAGAGGTCCTGTTCCGCATCGTCGCCGGTGAGGTCGATCCGGTCACGGCATGGCGCAAGATCCCGCTCATCTCCCACCAAGAGCAGTACCTGACCTCGCAGGGCCCGATGAAGGTGTGGTTCGACCGCGCTCGACAGATGGAGTCGGAACGACCGGGGGTGGTCCAGATCTCACCGTTCCCGATGCAGCCGTGGCTCGACGTGGACGAAGGCGGCTGGTCGGTGGTGGTCGTGACCGACAAGGATCGCGACCTCGCAGAATCCCTGGCCGAGGAACTCGCCGATCTCGCCTGGTCCATGCGGGAGGAGTTCCAGGTCCAGGTCAGCGTTCCGCCTTCGGAGGCGGTCGCCGCCGCCGACCGCATCGATGGATTGGTGGTGATCAGCGACACGGGTGACTCCGTGTTGGGAGGCGCCGGGGGAGACAGCACGGTGCTGCTCGCCGAGATGCTGAGGGCGGCGATCGTCGGGCCTGCACTGGTCCCGATCGTCGATCCGGTGGCCGCCGCCGAACTGGCACCCCGGCAGGTGGGCGAAGAAGTGACAGTGGACGTGGGTGGCCGGGTCGCCGGTTTCCACGAGACCATCGAGATCACCGGAACGTTGAAACGGAGCGGTGTGGAGACCGTTCACATCGGCGGGGGATATGCGAGCCCGGTGGTCGAGCTCGGATCTACCGCAGTGATCGACACGGGGATCGGCACGGTCGTCATCACCGCGCTGCCCGGTGTTGGTGGCGTGCATCCCGACAAGTATCTGGCCCTCGGCATCGACCCGTCCGACTACTCGATGGCAGTGGTGAAGACGGCCTCGAACTTCCAGTACTTCGCGCCCATCTCGAGTGCCGTGGTCCGCGCCGACACTCCTGGGCCGACGCAGTCGGACATGGTGGGCCTCCCTTGGACGCGCATTCCCCGGCCGGTCTACCCGCTCGACGAGATGGACGACTGGCGATGACCTCGTCTTCCGGCCTCGAGGCGGCCGAGGTCCGTGTGGACGGTCGGAGCCGGCTCCCCGAGTGGATCGCCATGCTGGCGGACCCCACGATCGACGGCCTCGGCGCAATCGGCGCCAGCCACCACACGGTCGACGAATACGTCGTGGTGGACAGACTCGCCACCCGCTCCGCCATGTTGGCGATGGCCCTGGCCGGGTTCGCCGGGGAGACCGAACCGTGAGCCGAACCACACTCTCTGGGGTTCGGGTGATCGCTGTCGACCGCCCGGGCTTGCCCCTGTCGGACCCAACCGACATCGAAGTGGAGAAGGGTCGCATCACATCGCTGGGTGCTGCCTCCGGCGACGCATCCGGGTTCGACGGTGGGGGCCGCTTCGCCCTTCCCGGGCTCGTGAATGCCCACGACCACTTGTATTCGAAGGAGCTGCGCAGCCCCGACCCCGGCATGGACATCCGGGTGATGCGTCACATGATCGACGGACGCGGGATACCGGCCACGCTCTCCGTGATGATGAGAAACGCCTGGAGGGCGATGGCCGAAGGTGTCCTGGTGGTGAGGGACCTCGGCGCACGCCACGGTCTCAACACCGAACTGGCCCGCGTCATCACCGATGGCGTCGTTCCGGGTCCCGAGATCGTGGCTGCCGGACGTCCGATCGTGATGACGGGCGGCCACGTGTGGACGTTCGGACGGGAAGCCGATGGTCCTGACGACTGCCGACGGGCGGTACGGGAGCAACGCAAGGCCGGGGCACGTGTGATCAAGGTGATGGCCTCCGGTGGTGTCTCGAACTATCCGCACGAGGACTACGCCGTATGTGAGTTCACCGACGAAGAGCTGTCCGCCATCGCCGCCGAGGCGCAGAAGCTCGGTCTGCCCACGTGCGCGCATGCGTTCGGGACGGACGCGGTCGAGGCGGTGGTGCGGGCCGGCATCGACAGCGTTGAGCACGGGGTGCATCTCGAGGAGTCGACCATCGCCGACATGGTGGCTTCCGGGACGTCCTACGTCCCGACGATGGCGAACATGGCCCGGATCGCCTCTCCGGAGATGAATGAGGCGGCGGGTGTTCCGGACCGGGCGGCGGTGTTCACCCGGGACATCGTCGAACCCCAGCGGCGATCGGTGGAGGCGGCGATCACCGCTGGCGTGCGGGTCGGCGTCGGAACCGACAGCACCGGAACCTATCTCGAGGAGCTGCGTGAGCTGCGGCGGGCGGGGATGGACGTCGAACGGTTGATCCGGGCGGCAACGGTGGAGGGTGCCGCCATTTGTCGAATCGACGCCGGTGTGATCGCCCCCGGCCGCCTGGCGCTGATCGCTCTGTACGACGCAGACCCGAGGGAGGACCCGGAACGACTGGTCGCCCCTTCCGCCGTCTTCTGTTCAGGAGCCCTGTTCGAGGCATCCGAGATCGGGTTGCTGGCAGGACGACCGTGAAGGAGTCCGCTTCAGCCGGATCCGCCACATCGACTGCGACTTCGGACTCGACTGCGTTTGCACCGTTGCGGATCAGCCAGTTCAGATCGGTGTGGTCGGCGTCGGTGTTCTCGAATGTGGGCACCTTCTTCCAGGTCACCGCGGGCTCGTGGCTCATGTGGGAGATGACGGCTTCGCCCGCCTGGGTGGGGTGGATGGTTGCCTCCCGGAACCTGCCGCTCCTCGTCCTGGCGCTCCCTTCGGGTGCTCTGGCCGACCGGATATCGCGTACGACGTTGTTGCTGGTGACCCAGATCATCATGGGGGTGGTGGCGCTGGTCATGGCGGTGGTGACCATCGTCGGCCTGATGACGCCCGCACTCCTCCTCACATTGGGTTTCCTCCTGGGAATCGGGGTGGCGTTCAACGCGCCCGCCTGGCATGCCCTGGTGCCTGACCTCGTGCCGCGGTCGATGGTCCCGTCGGCCGTTGCCCTCAACTCGGTTTCGGCCAACGTCGCGCGCGCGGTCGGCCCGGCTCTGGCCGGGATCGTCGTCGCCGTGTTGGGCGCCGGTTGGGCGTTTGCCTTCAACGGTGCCTCGTACGTGTGGATCGTGGGCGTGATGATGGTTCTTGGTCGGGTCATCTCGGAGCAGGAACGGGACTCGACGTCGGTCACCCGCGCCGTGCTGACGGGAGTCAAGTTCGCCCGCCACACGCCAGCGTTTCGCAAGCTCCTGATCCTGGGCTCCCTCTACGCATCCACGACTGCCGTCATCGAAGCGATGCTTCCGGTGCGCACCGAGGAACTCGGCCGGGACGTGGGTACCTACGGTCTCCTGCTTGGCTCGTTGGGGTTGGGGGCTGCGATCGGAGGGGTGACTCTGGGGCGAGTGTCCCGTCGGTTGGGTCAGCACGTCATACCGTGGACGATCGTGCTGCACGGCTTCTCCGGTGTCGTCGCAGGGCTCGCCCAGGGCTTGAGCTTGGCCGTGATCGCCATCTTCCTCTCGGGCACCTTCTGGATCTGGACGATCTCCACCATCAACGCCACCATTCAACTGTTGGCGCCGCCGTGGGTACGTGGCAGGGCGGCCAGCCTGTGGCTGCTGGCGTACGCGGGCGTGTTGCCCATCGGGGCGGTGGTGGCCGGGCTCATCGCTGAGTACCTCGGTGCAGGTTTGTCCATGGCGATCCTGTCGGTGGTGGCCATCGCCATCGGGATGGGGGCCCGGTCGGTGGGTGTTCAGGATCCGTCGACGGTGGACACGCCCGAGTTCACCCCCGGGCGCCGGTTCCACGATCATCCGGTGGCCGAAGGTGGTCCGGTGATGATCTCCAACTCCTGGAAGGTCGCCCCGGCCGATGTCCCCGAGTTCCTGGCGGTGTTGGACCAGGTGCGTCTGCTCCGCCTGCGCACCGGTGGGTACCGATGGCAGCTGTACCGGGAGGTCGGTGCCGATGAACGTTTCACCGAGACCTTCCTGGTGAAGTCCTGGGACGAGCACATCACCCAGCATCGCCGTATCGACGACGCTTCGGCGGATCTGCTGGGCAGGGCCCGTCGCCTCGACTGCACCGAAGCGGGACCGGTGGCTCGGCATCTGCTCGCCGTGGACATGGCCGAGGCGATGGCGCTCGGCGAGGTTCCGGTGACCGACGGCGATCACGGCTCGCTTCACGCCGTCGATGGATCGATCCCTATGAACGATCGGTGACGGCGGGCGCCGACCGACCGTCGGCCCGGGCCACCAGCGCTCGGGCGCGACGAAGCATCGCCTCGTCCACCATCCTGTCGTCCTCGTCCCGGTAGGCACCTCCGGACCCGGCGAGCACCCGCTCGGCCCAGGCCAGTTCCTGGTCGGTGGGGGAGAAGACGCGGTTGACGGGCTCGATCTGAGCGGGGTGCACCACGGCCCTGCTGCGGAACCCCATTCGTCGAAGCGACTCCGTGGACCGTTCGAGCCCGTCGAGGTCACCGAGGTCGACATGCACCGGGCCTGCCGGCGCCGGCAGGCCACAGGCCCGCGAGGCGGCGATCATGTGCATCCGGAACGGGAGCATCTCGGCTTCGTCTGGCGACGGGTCGGCGCCCAGGTCGGCGGCCAGGTCGGCCTCGCCGCACGCCAGGAGTTGTGTCAGGTGGTGTCGGCCGATGTCGGTCGCCGCCAGCCAGCCGGCAGCGGACTCGATGAGGGCCATGACCGGATGGCCGATGTCGTCGAGGTCGGACGCTTCGGCCACCTTGGGCACACAGACCCCGGCGATGAACCGGCCGGGCCCCGACGAGATCATCTCGAGGTCCTCGGTCCGGCGGTCGGCGTTGATGCGGATCCAGACCGGGATCGGAGGGCTGGCTGTCAACCAGTCGGCCACCAGGTCGCGTGCCGCCGGTTTACGGTCCTCGGACACCCCGTCCTCCAGGTCGACGATGACGGCGTCGGCTCCCCGATCGAATGCCCGATCCAGCATGGGGGCCCGGTCGCCGGGGATGTACAGGTAGCTGCGGGGCTCGGTCATCCGAAGGCTCCGGCGGCGGCGAGTTCGTCGATCCGAGCGGCGTCGTAGCCGAGGACCTCGGACAGGATCTGTGCTCGGTGCTCGTCGCGTTGTGGCGCCCGATGGTGGCTCCCCGGGTCCGGTTCGCCGACCCGCACGGGGCTGGCGAGCTGTCGGACGGTTCCGAACCGGTCGTGTTCGGTTTCCACCACCAGGTCCCGGGCCGACACCTGGGGGTCGGCGAGCGCCTCGGGAACGTCGAGCACCGGCCCGGTGGGGACGCCGGCCTCCTCGAGCGCTGTGATCCACTCAGTCGCCGACCGGGTTGCGAACGCCCGGTCGAGGATGTCCAGCAGTTCGTCGCGATGGGTGTCGCGGGCTCCGAAGTCGACGAACCGAGGATCCTCGGCGAGCTCGGGTCTTCCGATCACCGCTGTCACCCGTTCCCAGAACTTCTCCTTGGCGCACGCCACCAGGAACCACTCGCCATCGCCGCCCTCGAAGAGTTGGAACGGCACCAGCGAAGGATGGGCGGAGCGTTCCATGCGCCGGGGCGTCCAGTCCCCGTTCAGGTGCCAGGTGGCCGGATAGGTCAGCATGGAGAGGGCGACGTCGTGGAGGCTCACGTCGCAGTCCATCCCTGTGCCATCGCGTCGTGCCGCATGGACGCCGGACAGCAAGGAAAGGGCTCCGACGTAGCCGCCCGAGTAGTCGACGAGTGAGAGGCCGCTCTTGGTGGGTGGGCCGTCCGGTTCTCCGGTCAGCGCCATCCATCCGGCGAGACCCTGGAGGATGTAGTCGTAGCCGGGGTTGTTCGACCTCGGTCCGGTCATGCCGAATCCGCTGATCGACACGCACACGATGCGGGGGTTGACGGGCGCCAGGTGTTCGTAGCGGAGCCTCAGCTTTTCGGGCACGTCGCCCCGCAGGTTGGAGTAGACGGCGTCGGACACGGCGACGAGATCCTCGAACACCGCTCGTCCGGCCGGGTTGGCGATGTCGAGGCCGATCGACTTCTTGTTGCGGTTGAACGTCTCGAAGAACAAAGAGTCCTCGCCATCCTGGAACGGCGGAACGTACCGGCCGACGTCGCCACCGGTTCGGGGGTCCTCGATCTTGATGACCTCGGCGCCGAGGTCGGCCAGGTGAAGCGTCCCGAACGGTCCCGCCCCGTACTGCTCGACGGCGATGATCCTGATGTCCTCCAGCGGCCTCACGTTGGCATCGCCCGGTCGTCGAGGGCCGAGTACGTGGTGTGAAGGAGCGTGAGGTGTTCCTGCATCGCGGCGGCGGCCGCCTCCGGGTCGCCGGCGGTGATGGCCCCGGCGATCGCCCGATGGTCGTCGTCGACGTGGCGCCAGTACGACGGCGGCGCATCAGCCCTCGAGAAACGGGCACGAAGCACCTCGAACACCGGTCGGGCCATCATCTCCAGCAACTGGTTCCCGCTCATGTGGAGGACGACCGAGTGGAACCGTCGGTTGGTGTCGAAGATCCCCTCGTCGTCGAGTCGTCTCTCCTCTGAAAGCGTTGCCTCGAGCAGTCCGATGCCAGCCTGGTCGCATCGGGCGGCGGCCCGGGCGGCGGCTGGGACCTCCAGCAGCTCGCGGGCGTCCAGCAACTCGGCGATGGCGATGGCCCGGGTGCCGGTGAGGAATTCGAGGCTGGCGGTGAGGCTCTCGGCCACCCGCTCTGGCTGCGGAGCCGAGACGAAGGTGCCGCCGGTGACGCCGCGGACGGTGGTGATCAGGTGCTCGGATTCGAGGTGCCTCAGGGCCTCGCGCACCGTTGAACGACCGAAGCCGGATCGCTGGGCCAGGTCGTTCTCGGATGGGAGTCGGTCGCCGGGCTTCAGGTCACCGGTGAGGATGCGATGGCGGATGGATTCGGAAAGCCGGGCGTAGGCGGGCCCGTCAGACCGGCTTCGATACTGGCTGGTAGCCTCAGCGGAAAACATCAGACATTTAGCCTACAGGAAGGTTTGACCCGTGTCGGATCAACGCTTGGGAAGGTTCTTCGAAGACTTCGAAGTAGGACAGGTCTTCCGACACCCCCTCGGTCGAACCATCACCGACGCCGACAATGTGTGGTTCACGCTGCTCACGATGAACACCAATCCGACGCACTTCGACTACCGCTACGCCGAGCAGTCGGAGTTCGGGCGACCGCTGGTCAATTCGGCGCTCACGGTCGCCATCGTGGTGGGTCAGACCGTGATCGACACCTCACAGAACGCCTTCGCCAACCTCGGCTGGGACGAGATCCGCTTGACGGCGCCGGTGTTCGTCGGCGACACGCTGTACGCCCAGTCGAAGGTGCTGGAGCTGCGCGAGTCCGAGTCCCGCCCGCACGGTGGCATCGTGAAGGTTCAGAGCCGGGGACTGAACCAGGACGGCGTCGAGGTGGTGTCGTGGAAGCGAACGTTCTTCGTGTACAAGCGGGACGCCGAGGGTTCCCGGAGCCCGTTCCCGGAACCGCTCGAACCCTGGTGATCCATCCCCTCACCAACCGGACAATCACCCGTCGAACAAGCCCTCTGGGCGCTCCCCAATGGATGCTGTGCCGGGGTTCGGTCGTTGAAGGTCAGGATGGGCGCCTCAGCAGGGCGCCACCTGATGTCCCAAGCGGTTCGACTGCCTGTGGGTTATCGCCCCGCACTGGCAGGAGACCGGGGAGCTATGTTGCCGTTCCAGTCGCAGGCCGCTCGATCACCTGAGGAAGCGGCCCGCGTTGTCGATCAGGATCGCTCGCTCGACATCCGCAGGGAGGCCGAGCTCTTTGACGTGCTCGACGGCCCGGTCGTCTCCCATGTCGAACATGTAGTCGCTTCCCACCACCACCTGCGACGGGCCAACTCGGCGGATCAGGAACTCCAGTGACAGCCGGTCGTGGGTGAGAGAGTCGAAGAACAGCTTCTCGAAGTATTCCCTCGGCGGTCGATCGATGGCGACCCGCGCTTCGGCTCGGCGCTCCCAACCGTGCTGCCATCTGCCGATCTGATACGGGCCGAAGCCACCGCCATGAAGGAAGCAGAAGCGCAGGTCCGGGTGACGGTCGAGCACGCCCCCGAAGATGATGGCCGCCATGCACAGCGTCGAATCGAACGGGTTGCCCACGAAGTTGCGGAGGTAGTAGCGCTTCATGCGATCCCCGGCCGGGGCGTCGACCGGATGCACGAGCACTCCGAGATCCAAGTCGGCGATGGATTCCCAGATGGGTTCGAATTGCGCTTCGTCCAGATTCATGCCGGCGACCGCCGCACCAACTGCAACGCCTCTGACTCTGGGGTCCCGTCCGATCCGATCGAGCTCGGACAGGGCGGCATCCGTGTCCTGGAAGGGGAGGTTGCACAGGACGCTGATGCGCTCTGGATGGTCACCGGCAAGGGCCAGCATGCTGTCGTTCTCGGCCCGGACGAAGTCGGCAGCGACGTGCACTGGGAGGCGGTAGGGAAACATGAATGGAGGTGGCGAGATCGCCTGGTGCCACACACCCATCGCTGTCCATGTCCTCGAGGCGGGCCGCGGCATTGGTCATTCCGGGTGGAAGGGGTCCGCTGGTCCTCCCGGTCGGGAACGCCACATGGGTGCCGCCCTCCATCGGTGAGGCAGATGGTGCATGGTCGGGGCCGATGCGCTGAAGAGTCTCGAACAGGCCTTCGGCCACGATGTGTGCGTGAACGTCGATGGCGCCGTCGTGCTCACTGCGCATTTGAACTCTCCCTGCGTTTTCGGCATGCCGGTGACCACGGCGTTGTTCCCGTCAGCTGTCCACGTTGGCTCGGCTGGTGGCCTGGTTGACGCTACTCGCCAGGCGAGGCGTGCAGATCGGCGAAGTCGGAGTCGCCCGTTCGCATTCGTTCTCCGTGGCGGCGCCTCGGGTCCATCGGCGACACGAGCGAGCTGCGACCAGGTGGGTCGATCTTGAGGTGGGATCGATCGACCCCGCTACGAGCCGCCGGCTTCGCCCCGCGCTCTGTCGAACGAGCGGGGCTGGCCCGCTCGGCACCCGAATGATTGACTATTGATAACGCGGGGCGTGGGCTACGGTCTCTGGTCTGAGCCGGGCACTTTTGCTGAAAGGCACAGGTATGTTGGGTAGTTCTCGTTCCAGAAGGCATCGAATGATCGTTGCGGGCTTGATGCCCCTTCTGGTGGCAACTGCCGCCCCGCCGCTACCGCCAGATCCTTCAGTTCTCGAGCCTGCGGCCGGCGGGTTCAACGACATCGCTGGGTCTGTTTTCGAAGAAGACATCGAATGGCTTGCCGACACCGGCATCACCCGTGGGTGCAATCCACCCGACAACACCAGTTTCTGCCCTGATGACACCGTGTCGCGTGGGCAAATGGCTGCCTTCCTCCGCAGGGCGCTCGAGGATGTTCTCACCGCTGATGGGGGCGCCGATTTCAATGATGACAGCGGCTCGGTGTTCGAGGAAGACATCGAGTGGCTGGCCGGCACAGGAATCACCCGTGGGTGTAATCCGCCCGACAACACCGAGTTTTGCCCAGATGAGACCGTGACTCGCGGGCAGATGGCTGCGTTCCTCCGAAGGGCCCTCGAAGAGTCTCTGACCGCGACGGTGGGCACCGATTTCACCGACGACAACGGCTCGGTGTTCGAGGAGGACATCGAGTGGCTGGCCGGCACAGGAATCACTCGTGGGTGTAATCCGCCCGACAACACCAGGTTCTGCCCGGATGAGACGGTCACCCGCGGGCAAATGACTGCGTTTCTACGGCGGGGATTGTTGCAGATGCTCTCCGCTCCACCGGGCGACGAGAGCCTGCAGGATCCATCAACCGGTGCCGGCACCTCCAAGGACTTCTCAGCAGCCGGGGGTGGGACGGAGTCGGATTTGGGCGAACCGCCCTCTGGCGGCGGGTACGGCATCGCGGCCTTCGATATCCCGGTCCCGGTGACCGACGATGTGCCGACCGCCGCTGGGCCGGCGCCTCGCGACTGGGAAGCTGACGGCGCCTCGCAAGCCCCACCAGGGCCGTCGGTCAACCCGGAGGAGGTCACTGGCGACCTGGTGTCGCTGTATCCGACGGTGGAGAGCGCGGACGACTCCACCGACATTTCCATGTACTGCCCGGACCCGAACCTGCCTTACTGGGGATTCAACTGCCCGAGCCAACCCGTCTACGACTACAGCTCCGAGTGGCTGCTCTATGAGAACCTTCCTTATCACGTCGGGCAGCTTGCCCCAGTCGGCTGCACCGGAACGTTGGTCGGCCGAAACGTGGTACTCACGGCGGCGCACTGCGTGTCAGACCAGGAATCGTTCGTATTCGTGCCGGATCTGTATGGCGGAATGGGCATCGGCCCCTACGCTGGCGTAGGAAACGCTGGCAACTTCTGGACTGGAACGAGAAAGGTCTACCACGCCGAGTTTCTCACCGACGGAGCCGGGTTCTCCATGTTCGACTATGCGTTCGTTGTGTTGAACGCCAACAGCAATGGCCAGCATGCCGGAGACGTGTACGGATGGACCAGCGTTTTCAATCTGGCGGCCGCATCGACCAATCTGGCGCCGGGATACTATGACTGGGACGCGGAACGACATATGTACGGCTACCCCCAGGAGGGTTGGTGGGCCGGACTCGGTACGGGCCCGTATGCCAACCAAAACTACGACGCTGTTCCATGGTGGTGCGGAACGAACGATGGCCAGTACTACCACTTCGGTGGCGGGTACTACACCATTGGATTCGGCTGCCAAACCAACGGCGGTAACAGCGGTGGGCCGATCTACCAACGCACGACGGCCAACTCCAGATCGTGTCCGTTCTCTCGACGGGCGGATATGTGGTCCACTGTGAATATCACGGAGTTACAGGCTGCGGCATACGAGCCGGACTCGGAACGTCGTACTACATGCTGAATTCGTGGGGTGCCCCACTGCTCAACACCTCCGGTGCCTACGGCTACGACGACCTGGAGTGGGTGGTGTACAACACGAGCTTGAACGGCGCCGTCTGCACCGGTCCGTGTCCCTGAGCCGGGGTATCGCTCGAACACCGAGCCGTCGTTCGGCCTTCCGAAGCGCAGGGTGACACAACGAGGCCTCGTCAGATGAGTTGCTCGACGTCGGCCTGACCACGGCGGTGTTGGTGGTCCACTCTGCCAAGGGGTGGTTCTGTCGGGCCCAGCTGGCATGCTGTTGAGTCGCGCGGCGAAGGGTTGGCTCGTGTCCGTCATCGATGAGGCGTTCGAACATCTGGTTGGGACCGGTGTGGCCGACCCGGTGGTCGACCTGGTGCTGGCGGCCGTCGGAGGTGGCGAGTCGTTGGATGCGACCTTGGATGGGGGAGCGGTGGCGAGGCCGTCGGCTTCCGGGTCGGCGCGGGCCGAGCGGCCGCCTTCGGTGTATCTGTCGGACATTGCCGTAAGCGGATTTCGGGGGGTCGGTCCGGAGTCGTCGCTCTCCTTCGTTCCGGGGCCTGGGCTGACGGTGGTCGTGGGTCGCAACGGGTCGGGGAAGTCGAGCTTCTTCGATGCCCTCGAGGTGGCGCTCACCGGTGACTCGTACCGGTGGAAGAACAAGCCTCTCGAGTGGAGGGCCGGGTGGCGCAACCTCCATCAGCCGGAGGGGGCAAGGGTGGTGGCTCGCTTCCAGACCGAAGGGATGCCCGGGCCGACCACCGTGCACCACTCGTGGGCCGACGGTGGAAGGAAGGTCGACGAGGCAACGACCTGGGCCCAGCACCACGGCCAGCCACGGTCAGACATCGTCGGGTTGGGATGGTCCGAACCGGTGGCGCTCTACCGCCCGCTCCTCGCCACCGCCGAGGTCGGGGCGATCGCATCCCAGAGTCCATCGCAGCTCTTCGACACCCTTTCGGGGGTGCTTGGCCTGGAGGAGATGGCCGCCGCCGCCGAGACGCTCCGTCAGGCACGTCTCGGCCGCGAGAAGGTCGACAAGGTCGCCAAAGACGAGCTGAAGAACCGCATCCTGCCCCTCCTGGAGGGGTTGGACGACGCCCGGGCGTCGACCTGTGCTGCGGCGCTCTCGGGCAAGGCGTGGGATCTGGAGGCGGTGGCCGGCATCGTCACTGGGGGAGGGCCGGCGCCGAACCCGGCGCTGGGTGCGCTCGCCAATCTGGCGGTGCCTCCGACCGAGGAGGTGGAGGCTGCGGCCGATCGGCTGGAAGCTGCTGCAGCCCTTGTTTCCGGGCTGGAATCGGGGGACTCTGCCGAGGCGAGCCGCTTGGTCGAGCTGCTCACGGCGGCACTCGGTCATCACACCGGCCACGGGGACGAACCCTGCCCGGTGTGCGGAGTGGGCGCCTTGGACGCCGAATGGCGCATTCAAGCTCAACTACAGGTTGAAGGTCTGCGGCAGCGAGCCGAACGATACGACCAGGCCACTTCCGACACGAAGGCGGCGATGGCCGAGGCGAGCCGGCTCAGTGCTTCCCTTCCGGTGCCGGCGGACAGTCCGATCGATGTGGAAGGGCTCCGGCAGGCGGTTTCGGTGTTCTCACGGCTCCCCGAATCGCCCTCAGAGGCTGCCGACCACCTCCGCACAACCCATCCCCGGCTGATCGAAGCGGCGTCGATCGTGATCGAGGCCGCTCAACGGGCCTTCTCGGCGGCCGAGGAGGCATGGCGGCCCGTCGCCACCACCGTCGCCCAGTGGGTCGAACAGGCCAGGTCAGCGCTCGCCGCCCGCGCCCAGGTGGACCGACTCAAACAGGCGGAGGCGGCAGCGAAAGACGCCGGGGCGGCATTGCGGGCCAGACGTTTCGAACCGATCGCCACCCAGGCGGTGTCGTTGTGGGAGCAGTTGCGGCTTCAGTCCAACGTCGAACTCACCTCGATCGAGCTGTCGGGTGCCGGCACGAGTCGTCGGGTCGACCTTGAGGTGCGAGTCGACGGAACCGACGGCGCCGCCCTCGGCGTGGTCAGCCAGGGAGAGATCAACTGTCTGGCCCTTTCGCTGTTCTTCCCCCGGGCCACGCTGCCCGAGAGCCCGTTCCGGTTCCTGGTGATCGACGACCCCGTCCAGGCGATGGACCCGGCCCGGGTCGACGGTCTCGCCAGGGTGTTCAGTGACATGGCCACGGACCGGCAGGTGATCGTCTTCACCCACGACGACCGCCTCCCCGAATCGCTCCGCCGTCTCGGACTGGCCCACACCGCCAAGGAGGTGACCCGCCGCCCCGGTTCGGTGGTGTCGGTGCGTGACAAACTCGACCCGGTCGTCCAGTACTTCCGGGACGCCTGGGCGGTCGCCAAGGACGATCAGCTCCCCGACGGCGTGGCGTCACGGGTGGTGCCCGGTATGTGCCGGCTCGGGCTGGAGGCTGCATTCACCGAGAAGGCCCGCAGGCGGCTCCTCGGTGGCGGGCAGAGCCATGTCGCCACCGAGGAGACCATCGGATCGGCTCGCACCCTCACCGAGATCGCCGCTCTCGCCATGTTCGGTGACACCCGTGAGGGCAAGCGGGTCATGCCGACACTCGACGGCATCGACCGCAACTTCGCCAACGTGTTCCGGGACTGCAACGAAGGAGCCCACCGTGGTTTCGGGGGCAGTCTCACCGACCTGGTCAACACCGCCGGAGCACTGGCCGAACGGGCACGGGCATGAGCGCTGTCCTGCTCGACGCCGCCCGTATGGTGGTGAACCGCCCCGATCCCGACCTCGACGGTGTGTGGCCCCGGGCAGCGGCCTTCCTGGCCCGCCAGGCCCTCGAAGACGCCCTCGACCAGCTGTGGGACCGCAACCTCCCCGGCATGCGATACGCCAACCGCGCCAGCCAACTCGCCTGCCTCGGCTACGCCTCACCCGACGCCGAACTCACCGACGGCATCCGCGTCGCCTGGCACGCCCTCAGCCGGGCCTGTCATCACCACCAGTACGAGCTGGCGCCGACCGCTGCGGAGCTGGAGATGTGGATCGGAAACGTGGAACGGTTGGTGGATCGGCTGGTCCGGGCGTAACGAACAGGGCCCCAGAATGTCCAGATGGGTGGGGCGGCGATCCGGTCGCCCATGGCGACCGTTCCCGTTTTGACGGCCTCTCCGTTCCCGGAATTGTCGGCACATGAGTCCCGTTCTGGTCCGTAGACGCGCATGTGGGGACCATGGGCTCGCCGATCGCGGCATGTGCGGAAGGCGGATCGAGGCGCCAGCAGACTGCCGGTGCACGAATTCGTACCTAGATCTGCGATCCTGCGCGAAACTGGGGCCATGAACGAGAAGGTGAGCCTGCTCGAGCGGGTTCGGGCGCTGAAGACGGAGATCGGTGAGATCGGGCGCAAGCACGGCGTGTCCAACATTCGCGTCTTCGGATCAGCGGCTCGAGGAGAGTCCACGTCCGAGTCAGATCTCGACATGCTCGTCGACATCTCCCCGGATCGCAGTCTGCTCGACCTCTCCGGGTTCTATCTCGACGTCAAAGACCTGCTCGGAATCGAGATCGATGTCGTCACCGATGGCGACCATCTTCACCAGCGGTTCAGGGAGCGCGTTCGAGCGCGAGGCCGTCACGCTGTGACCGATGTCGACCGTCTCGATCGCGTCCTCGCCGGTATCGTCGATCGTGCGTGTCACGCGACACAGTGATGGGCGGTGATTCCCCCACGGGCTGACTGCGGTTGCCAGACTGTGCCCATGCCTGAGGCGACCGATTGACGCTCCAACCGGGTCTGTATGAGCGGCTGATCACCAAGGCGATCGACCGAGCCCTCACGGGCACCGCCGAGGCGCACAGGTCCCCGGTCGCCGCCGCCGATGCCCCGCGCCGGATCGCCACTCACCTCGCCCAGGCGATCGAACGCGCCGTCCGGTCGCTTCCCCCCGGCGACCGCATGGCGGCGGCCGTCGACATCGCCAACGGCCTGGTGGACGCGCTCGGTGCGCGCCTACCCAACACCGCCGGTCCCGACGATCACGTCATGTTGCCCGGTGAGATCCTCACCGCCATCGAGTCCTCCGAACTCGGCGGGCATCATCGTTCGACCGTTCACTCCGCTGTCGGACACGGCGTTGTTCACCAACGCCACCGGCGAGCCTTCCATCGGAGTGGAGATCGGTCGTGAGCTGGCATCGGCCGATCGGGTCGACGCCCTGGTCGCCTTCGTGAAATGGAGCGGGCTGCGCCAGATCGAAGGAGAGCTGCGGCAGTATCTGCAGTCCGGCCGGCCGCTACGTCTCATCACCACCACCTACACCGGTGCCACCGAACGCACCGCCCTCGACCGACTCGTCCGAATGGGTGCCGAGGTGAAAGTCGCCTACGACAACCGTTCCACCCGGCTGCATGCCAAGGCGTGGCTGTTCCGGCGCAACACCGGGTTCGACACCGCCTGGATCGGGTCGTCGAACCTGTCGAAAGCGGCGCTGGTGGACGGGCTGGAATGGAACGTTCGGGCGTCTGCGGTTTCCACGCCCGACGTGATCGACAAGTTCGCCGCCACCTTCGACGCCTACTGGTCGGACCCCGACTTCGAGAGCTACGACCCCGACACCGACCGCGACCGGTTCGATGATGCGGTCGGTGCCGCCACCTCGGGAACGCCGCTCGACCTGAGCTTCATCGATGTCCGGCCCTACGGCTACCAGCAGGACATGCTCGATCGCCTCGATGCCGAACGGAAGCGCCACGACCGCTGGCACAACCTGGTGGTGGCGGCCACCGGCACCGGCAAGACCGTGGTCGCCGCGCTCGACTACCGACGTTTGTGCTCCGAATTCGGCGACCTCAAGTTGCTGTTCGTTGCCCATCGCAAGGAGATCCTCGAACAAAGCCGATCGACGTTCCGAGCCGTGATGCGAGACGGCACCTTCGGTGAGCAGTACGTCGACGGTGCTCGTCCGGAACGGTGGCGGCACGTGTTCGCCTCGATCCAGTCGCTGTCGGGTCCGCGGGCGACGGCCATCGACCCCAGCCACTTCGACATGGTGATCGTCGACGAGTTCCACCATGCCGAAGCAACCACCTACAAGGCGCTGCTCAACCATCTGCAACCCCGGATCCTGTTGGGCCTGACCGCTACCCCGGAACGGGCCGACGGCCAGAGCGTGCTCGGCTGGTTCGACAATCGCATCGCCGTCGAGATGAGGTTGTGGGATGCCCTCGAACGCGATCTGCTGGTGCCGTTCCACTACTTCGGCATCCACGACAACACCAGCCTCCAAGCCCTCAGTTGGAGCCGGGGCGGCTACCAGGTGGCCGACCTCGACAACCTCTACACCGGCAACGACGCCCGAGTGGCGATGGTGCTGCAGGCACTCACCGACAAGGTGGCCGACCTGTCATCGATGAAAGCGCTCGGGTTCTGTGTGTCGGTGGCCCACGCCCGCTACATGGCGGAACGCTTCAACCAGGCGGGCATCCGATCGGTGGCCGTTTCGGCCGACACGGCGGCCGCCGACCGCCAGAACGCGCTCCTGGATCTGCGTGACGGGTCGGTGAACGTGGTGTTCGCAGTCGATCTGTTCAACGAAGGTGTCGACGTCCCCGCCATCGACACCGTCCTGTTCCTTCGGCCCACCGAGTCGGCGACGGTGTTCCTTCAGCAACTCGGGCGAGGTCTGCGACGTTCGGACGGCAAGTCGGTGTTGACGGTGCTCGACTTCGTCGGCCATCAGCACCGGCAGTTCCGCTTCGACCTGCGCTACCGGGCACTGACTGGCGACAGCCGCAAACGGCTCGAGCGTCAGGTCGAAGACGGCTTTCCCTACCTGCCGTCGGGATGCCACATCGAACTCGACCCGGTGGCCCGCAAGCTGGTGCTCGACAACATCCGCAACTCGCTCCCCAACCGTTGGAAGCAGCGAGTCGCCGAGCTGCAGACACTCGGCGACGTCGACCTGGCAACGTTTCTTGCCGAGACCGGGCTCGAGCTCGATGACGTCTACCAGGGCAACCACTCCTGGACCGACCATCGGCGAGCGGCCGGCTGGGACGACTCGGTCCCCGGAGACTGGGACACGGTCCTTGGTGGGGCCATCGGCCGGATGCTCCACATCGAAGACGACCTGCGGATCGACAGCTACCGCCGGATGCTGAACAGCCCGCCGCCCTCGTTCGATGAGCTGCGTGAGCGAGATCGACGGCTGGCATTCATGCTGCACCTCTCGCTGTGGAACCGGGAGCGCTTCGACAGTGTGGAAGACGGATTCGCCCGGCTGTGGCAGACCCCAGCCATCCGCCAGGAGCTGCTCGGCCTGCTCGATGTGCTCGAAGACCAGGCGACGCACGTGCATCATCTGCTCAGCATCGACCCACACGTCCCGCTCCGGGTCCACGCCCGCTACACCCGCAACGAAGTGCTGGCCGCCCTCGGGAGAGGATCGGCCGCCAAGCCACCCACGTCCCGGGAAGGCGTGCTGTTCGATCCCGGTTCCAACGCCGACCTGTTCTTCATCACCCTCGAGAAGAACGAACGTGACTTCTCGCCGTCGACCAGATACCAGGACTACGCCATCTCACCCGACTTGTTCCACTGGGAGTCCCAGAGCACCACCAGCGAGAACTCGCCGACGGGCCGGCGGTACATCAACCATCGTCGCAACGGCAGTCACGTGCTGCTGTTCGTGCGGGAGACCCTGTCGAACGCCACCGGAGCGACCCCGTTCCTGTTCCTCGGTCCTGCTCACTACGTGCAGCACCGTGGTGAGCGCCCCATGGCCATCACCTGGAAGCTCGACCACCAGATCCCAGCGGAGTTCTATCAGCGGGCGAAAGTGGCGGCGGGCTGAGGTTGGCCGCTGGGCCCAGAATCTGTCATACCCCCGGGATACGTTGCTGGCGACGAGGAGCAACACATCTTTGACGGGAGCGGCACAGGACTCGACATGAGGTCCAATGTTCTCTGCGGTCCGGGCTCTGCCCGCACTCGCGGGGATTATCTCTTTGGTGGTGCTTGATGACACAGCGGGTGATGCTGTTCATCGACTACCAGAACGCCTATCAGGCGGCGAGAGAGGTCTTCCACGATGAAGGCCCTCGCTGGTTTTGGCAGGGACAGTTCAACCCGCAGCTCCTCGGAGAGCACAGAGTGGAGGTCGCGGCTTGGAACCGACCGGACAGACACTGTCGCCGGCTGACGATCCCCGGTCGGCGGATGTGGTGTCACTGGCTGGATCAGTCGGTGTACGAGAGCGTCGCCGACCCCACCGACTACACAAGGCGGAAGATTTGATAGTCCGACTGACTGATAGTCATGTCGACCATATAGTGCCCGGCATGGCAATCGGTGTAACCGTCGGCCGAGCCTCTCGGTTTTCAGATCCGATACTCCCCGCACGGGTTCAACCAGAGCGCGCTTGACGCCGACGTTGGCGGAGGTACCACTGCGATCCACCTCGTGGCGGCACCCGGCGACATCACCGAAATCGCGGGCGCTCGACCGGTCGTGGACCTCGGTGACGTCGTGGACGAAGCAACGCTGCGCCGGGACTACGGCGATCACCTTGTCGAAGCTGCCTCGGTCGACGGCCGGGAGCGCCCCATCGTCGGCGGGGTCCTCGTCAAGGCCGACCTGAAGTCGATGTTCTGGTACAGACCCGACCTGTTCGAGAAGTGGGGAGGTGCGCAGGTCCCAACAACGTGGGACGAGCTGTTCGCAACCGCCGATGGGATCGTGGCTGCTGGGGGCACACCGTTTTGCGTCGGGTTCGACGACGACAATTCGTTCTCAGGGTGGCCGATGTCCGATTGGGTCGAGTCCTCATTGCTGTCCGCCGAGGGCCCGGAGGTGTACGCCGATGGGTGAGTCACCGGATCGCCTTCGATGACCAGCGAGTGGTCGATGCGATTCGTCGCGTGGGTCGCATGTTGGTCGGTGACGGCTACGTCGCCGGCTCGCGACGCCAGGCAGTGATACCGAACTTCTGGGAGGCATTCGAGTCGATGGCATTCAAGGACGAGGCCTGCGCCATAGCGCCCGCCGCCAGTTTCGTGCCGGCGTTCTTTGGAGCGGGTGGACAGGTCGCCGAGAACATCGGCGTGTTCCCGTTCCCTGCCGTCTCGGGCGACTTCGCCGACTCCCGAGTGGGCGGTGGCATCTTTGCGGTGGCCGTGTCCGATCGGCCGGAGACGCGCGCATTGCTGAGAGCGATTGCATCACCTTCATGGGGCTCCGCCGCCGCCGCACAGCCCTTCCCGGTTCAGCTGCCGGCGAACCTTCGCTTCGATCGTGACTCGATCGCCAACGACGAGTACCGGCAGGTCTTCGCCAGTATTCAGGGTGTCATCGCCGCCGGTCAATTCGTGTTCGACGGATCCGACTCGATGGCGAGTGCGATCGGCGGCGCCAACGGCGCATTCCTGGAAGGGATGGTGCGTCTCGTGACCGAAGCCACACCAGAGAACCTCGATCGGTTGAGCCTCGAGATCGCCCAGGACATCGAAAACGCCTGGCTCGCACTGGAGGAAGCCGAGGGATGACATCTTTTCCCGGTTATGGCGATCAGCTGACGGGCGGCGGTTCACCAGCGCCATGGCCAGCCGCCATCGCCGGGGAGGCGGATGTGATCGATCGGTGCGTGAATATGCCCTGCACAATTCCGCCGGTTTGTCAGGTCGCCCACGTGGTTCAGTGCGACAATCGTCTGGCGATGCCAACTGTCGTTGGACGGCACCCCGAACGGGCACGTATCGCCGAATGCCTCGATACGGGTCGTGCTGGGTCGCGTCTGCTTCTGATCATGGGGGAGGCGGGAGCGGGCAAGACCACCATGCTGGCCGAAGCGGTGGGCCGGGCACGGGCGCTGGGGATGACGGTACTGTCGGGGGCGGCCACCCGGCTGTCCGACGATGTCCCGTTCGCCGCCGTCCTGCCGGTGATCCGCCGGATCGTGCACCGTCACGAGCTGGCCGGGTTCCTCGGCACCGAGACGGTGCCGGTGGCGGCCATGTACGAGGCGGTCATCGAAGGATGTGAACGTCTCGCCGAGCGGGGGCCGGTGCTGGTGACGGTGGAGGACCTGCACTGGTCGGACACCGCCTCGGTCGACCTGTTGAGCGTGCTGGCGGTGGCAGCCGTCCCGGGCGTCACCCTGGCCGTCACCCTGCGCGACGACGAAGCCCCCGCCATCCCCCGATTGGCCCGGTTCGTGGCCGACACCGCCCGCCTGCCCGGCACCGAGGCGTTGCAACTCGGTCCGCTCAGTGACGAGGAGGCCGTCGAGCTGGTGCGGGCCGCCGGGCTCACCGACCCGGCCCAGGTGCTGGCCGGCACCGGGCGGATCCCGCTGCTGGTGGAGGAGGCGATCAGGCGACGGATCGAAGGACTCGCCCCGATCGCCGGGCAGGCCGCCGAAGTGCTTTCGGACCGGGTGTCCCAGCTCGACAGCGCCGCCCTCGACCTGGTGAACGTGATCGCCATCCGCGGTCGCCCCACCCGCCTCGACCTGGCCGCCGTCATCCTCGACCGGGAGGCCTCCGCCCTCCACACCTCCGCCGAACGGGCCCGGGCCAAGGCGGTGCTGGTCGACACCGGACGGGGGCTCGACTTCCGCCACGCCCTGTTCGGGGAGACCTGGCGGGACCGGATGCTCACCGACCAGCGACGCCAATGGCACCGCCGCATCGCCACCGCCCTCGAGCACCAACCCGACTCCGACCACGCCGAGATCGCCGCCCACTTCCAGCAGGCCGGCGAGCTGGGGCACACCTTCGAACATGCCGTCTCCGCCGCCCACCTCGCCTGGCGGGCCCAATCCAAAGGCGACACGCTTTCGCTGCTCGAGATCGCACTCGGCACCGGCGTCGTAGACGATTCGGTCGCCTCCCGCTACGACCTGCTGTCGTGGGCGGCCACCTGCGCCTACGCCCTCGGCGAACACCAGCGCGCCATAGACCACGCGGTGGAGGCGCTCGACATCGCCGCCACCTCCGAGCAGACCATCGCCGCCCTCGACCTGCTCGGCTGGCTCTACTTCGGGTACAGCAAGTCCACCGAATCGCGTCACTCCTTCGAAGCGGCCTCCAGGATGATCACGTCGCACACGCCGCCGGCGCTCGAAGCCCGGGTGCTGGCCGGCAACGTGATGATCCAGTTCTGGGAGACCATCACCGACGAAGGCTTCGGTCAGCTGCGCCGCATGGCGGATCGGTCCTGGCAGCTGGCGACCCTGGCCGGGGACCGGCGGGCCACCTCGCTGGCGGCCGCCGCACTGGCGGCGTCAGAGATCGAAGAGGACAAGGCGACGGAGCGGTTTGTCGAGGCATTGGAAGCCGCCGAAGCCGCCGACGACGCCATCACGTGGGGGTTCGCAGCCGTGATGGTGGTGGTGTCGCTCCAATCCCGTGCGGCGTGGCGTGAGGTGGTGGAATGGGGGGAACGGCTCATTCGGCGGGCGCTCGCCCGCGGTCAGCTGTCGGACCACGCCGTGCTCCAGGCACTCACCGCAGACAACTACCTGGAGCTGGGGGACACCTCCCGTGCCGAGGCGCTGCTCGACGCCGCCTCCCGTCGCAACCTCACCGGCCGAGCGCTGTTCCTCGCCCTGGCACCACAGGCCAGGTGCGCCATGTATGCGGGCCGGCTCGACGAGGCGGAGCGAATCGTCCGCTCCCTCGACGACGTGGTGCTGGACGTGCCCGAGGACCAGAGCAACCGGGATGTCCTCAACGAGCTCGAAGCGATCATCGCCCTGACCAGGAAGCGGCCCCTCGACGCAGCCGCCATCATGTTGGGTGAGACGAGCCACTTTCTCCTCGTCTATCCGAGAGTGCTGGTGGAAGCGGCCCTCGCTATCCGGGCGGGCACATCGGCATCCCCCGAGTTGTCGTCGGCGATCGAGCAGGCGATCGACGGCTTCGAAACGTTGCCGTTCCTACCCCCGGCGCAAGTGGCCAACGAACGGGCCGAGTTCAGCCGGTTGCGGGGCTCGGACCCCGACCTGTGGTCCGAGGCCGCTCGGCTGTGGTCGCAGACGGGGGGCCGCCGGCTGGCCGCCTACTGCCGGCTGCGGCAGTGTGAGGCACTGCTGTCCGCTGGTAAACCGCGCAGCGAATGCAGGCGGCTGTGGCAGCACGTGCGGGGAGAGGCCGACGCCATGGGAGATGCGCTGCTGATGGCCCAACTCGACGAGCTGGCCGAACGGGCCGGGTTCGGCGACCGGATCGAAGTCGAATTACCGCTCAGCGCCCGCGAGCTCGACGTCCTGCGGCTCATCGCCCACGGCTACACCAACAGCCAGATCGGCGACGAGCTGTTCATCAGTGCCAAGACCGCCGGCGCCCACGTCTCCAACATCCTCGCCAAGCTCGGCGTCGCCCGACGCATCGACGCCGCCGCCGTCGCCCACCGGCTGGGGCTGTTCGCCGAACACGAATAGGCACCTGTATTGGGAGGTGTCCCGATAGCGCCCCCGGCAGCGATCCCGTAGCTTCCCAGCACGGTGACGAGGGGGTTCGATGTGGGCGAGCGAGAGTCACGGGACGAACGATGCCGGCTGTGCGGACAGGCGGAGCGCAGTACACGCGGGCGGATGGTGCGTGTGCTGGGGCCGGTGGAGGTGACGGACTCCCACGGCGAACTCCGCACCGGAGGGCTGCTGCAGCGGGCCACGCTGGCGATGCTGGTCGCTGCCGGCGGCCAGCCGGTCCGAGCGGAGGTCATCGTCGAGGCGCTCTACGGGGACGAAGGCCGCAGCAAGCTGCGGGTGGTCCACACCTACGTGAGCAACCTGCGGCGGATGCTCGGCCAGGCCATCGTCGCCGTCCCCGCCGGCTATCGATTCGACTCCGCCATCCTCCCCGTCGACGCCGACCGCTTCACGAGCCTCCTCGCAGCCGCCCGCAACCTCAGAGGTGAGGATCCGGACCGGTCGGTGCGGCTGATCGAGTCCGGTCTGGATCTGTGGCGGGGTGACCCCTTTTCCGGGCTGGAGGACATCGAGCACCTCCGTCCACAGTCGGTGCGGCTGGAGGAGCTGTGGCTGCAGGCCGTCGCCCTCCTCTCCGAGATCCGCCTCCAGCTCGGCCGCCACGACGACGTCGTCCCCGACCTGGCGGCCGCCGTCGCCCGCGACCCCTACCGGGAAAACCTGGTGGCGCTGCTCATCAGAGCCCTGCACAGGGGCGGTGCGGTGGGCGAGGCCCGCCGGGTGTACGCCAGCACGGTCCGCCTGCTCGACTCCGAGTTCGGGGCCCCGCCCGGCCCCGAGCTGCGCCGGGTGGCAGCGGACTGTCTGGCGGTCGACGTCTCGGCGCCATGAGCCCGGCCGGGGTTCGGTGACGGGAAGCCCTGGTCACTGAGTTGGCGTCTGGCAACGGGCGCCTCCCGGCGACCGCCGTCGAGTGGGTCCCGCTCCCGTACGGGAGGAATCCACGGCGGGGGACCTGCACCGGGCGACACACGTGGGCAGCCCGGGCGCCTCATCAGGGCGACACCGCCCGCCCAGGTCCCCGGGTGTGCGACGACCCGTTCGGCTGCTGCGAGGTGAGCGCAGGTGCCGCCCGTTGCTGGTTCGGGGCCGACTGCCACGCCTCGGCGCAACTCCTCTCCGACCCAGTCACCTGGACGGTGACCGGCCGGTCGGCGGTGGTCATCACCTCCAACGCCAACGCCCCCTGCGGCTACTGCCGTGTCCTGCAACGTTCGCCTGGTTGTGGGTCGGCGCCGCACGTGTCGTGTGGGCGTGTTCCATGTGGTGCTTCGCCGTCTTCGATGTTCCGGCCGACCTGTTGGGCTCCGCTGGGAGGCGGGGCGGGGCGTGGGGGCACGGTCGGCCAGGCTGTGACCAGAAAACGAACGGATGGACGGTCACGACCTGACCCTCGCAAACGATTCTGGTCTCAGCACTGGTGCGGTGATCGGCGTCGCCGAGGTCCAGACCATCGGCGCCTCCGTCGGTTGGAAGACCCCCGACCCGCGCCAATCGTTGATCGCCCACACGGAGCCACACGGACGGGATTCTCCAGCACAACCGGCTCCCGACCTGCTCGGTGTCGTGGCGCACGAGCCGATCGAGACATCGTCGGGTGTGCGGTCCTCGGCGGTGTTCTGGTCGAGCAGCTGAGGCGGGCGCAAAGCCGCGATGTCCTGAGCCCCGTTGTTCTGGTCTCGCCGCTGCGGTGAGTCCGGCATTGAGCATCTCATCCGAGGTCGAACGGGTCGTGCGGCCACTGATGGCCGTTGTCGTCGTGCCACGGGAGGAATGGGGCAGGTTCTTCACCGTAGAACGGCATGTTGACCCGGCTCTCGAATCGCGACACCACCTGGTTGCGGTTCGAGCAGTCGCCAGAGAGGCCGAGCTCGGCCCATGCCGAGCACGGCGCCAGCCACACCGCCGTCAGATCCCATCGGCCGGGAGGGAGCCCGTCGGCGAAGTCGTGAACGAACACCTCACACGGCTCGACCCCAGTCTGGGTGTCGTGGTCGGGGCCGCAACGGCTCGAGTCTTCGCTGATGGTGTAGTCGGAGTGGAAAGCGAACGTCTCATGGAGCGGGAACATGTCGTCTGGCAAGTCCGGGCCTTCCCGCCGGGTGGCCAGCACCACCACGTCGAAGGCCGCTGGAAGCGGCGCCCCGGACCGATTGGCGAACCCGTGGCGGATATGAAACGGTCTCCCGGCAATCCAGGTGCCCGCCTTTGCGCCGTCTTCGCCGAAGAACATGGCGTCGAGCTGGCAGGGCCGTTCCACGCATTGGTACGGCTCGAGGAAGTCGAGTCTTTCGTAAGCGGGGACCCCCTGGCGGCTGCCGAGCGGGAGGCGGTGTGCGGACCCGTCGGCGGAGGCGGCTCCATCCAGGTCGGCGGCGGTCGTTACGGCGTCGTATCCGATGAACACGTCGTCGAGGATGGTGACAGCTTGGTCAGGGACGACGGGAAGCACCAACGAACCGTCCACCACTTGGGCCATCAGGCCTTCGGCTCGCTGGCGGACATCCGGCTCCATGCGGCCGCCCCCCAGCCAGAAGGCGCCCTCCGCCAGGCCGACCTCATCGGGGCCGGGTGACCAGCCGCCCTCGGCGTACAGCCTCATCCGATCGAGGTACAGCCGTTCCAGGTCGTGGACGACCGACGTCAACAGGTGTGGCCTGGTTGTGTCGTCGAGCTCCGAATCGAGATCGAACTCGGCGCCCACCACCCATCGGTGGATGCCCGTGTCGGTGGTGACGTCCGCAGCGGCACCGAGGGCGGGGCCGACCGCCTCGAAGCTGGGGGTGGCCAGAACATCGGCACCTCGCGGAAGAACTCCATCGTGGCGCCACGAGGCGGAGCGAGCGTGTAGGCGGAGAGCACGGTCACCCCGGGCCGTACTGCGTCGGCTCCCGCCATGAACCCGGCTCGCCACTGGTCGTACTGGTCGAGCCACGGACCTGCCCCCACCATCGCCACCACTCCGCTGTCGGTCGTCGACCCGGCCACGACGCCTGCCAGAAAGCCGGCCTCCTCCCAGCGGAGATCCACGCGTTGTGCGCCAGTCGGGACATTGAACCGCGGATCGATGGAGACGAATTTCGTGGCTACGTGCGCCCGAATGGCTTCCTCCACCCAATCCCAGCCGACGTTGAAGGGGTCGATGAAGACGAAGTCGGGTTGGGATTCGTCGAGGATCGCTTCGAATTCGGCCTCCAGGTTGCCGAAGTCGAGCACCCGCAACTCGGCGGCCATGCCCACGGCCCGCGCCTCCTCGACCGCCGCTCTGACCCGGGGGTCATCCGAAAAGATTCCCGGTCCCGCCAGCGCAACCACGGCTCGTGGATTCGCCGGAACGGTCAGCTGCGTCGCCCACCAGACACCCGCAACCGCCAGAACTCCGAGCGCGGTGGCCGCCGACCAGCGCAGCCGAGTCACCTGCCGTTTCAGTGCACGTTGATATGCCGCCGCCTGGCGATCGGCCGCCTCGGCGGCTTGAAGGGCGTCGGCCGACGCCGCCACGAAACGCGCCTGAGTGCGGGTCAGCGCAACCAAGCCCGCCGTCCGCAGCCGGTCGAACCTCTCCAGCCGAGGGCCCTGGGCGAGGTGAGCGGAGTCTTCGCCCGAGTCCGACCAATCCGCCGCCGCGGCGTCCAGCATCGGGAGCAGTCGAATGTCGTCGGCGGCATCGGTGATCCAACTACGCAGCCGCGCCCACTCCGGGATGATCGCCTCGTGTGCCAAGTCGATGACCGGAGCGCCGGAGGTCGGGTCTCGATCGAGGGTTAGCAGCCGGCGCCCGGCGAACACCTCGATCGCCGCCTGCATCGCCACCAGGTCGATTTCGAGCTCCGCCAACTCCGACGCCGGCACCCGCCTCCGGGCCACCGACTCGCCACTCGTCGACACCAGACGGAGGAACAACTGGCGGCACGCCTCCGCCTCGGCTGGCTCCAGCCTGGCAAACAGCTCCTCGGCCTGGCCTGCGAGCGACCGCCGCACTCCACCCATCGTTCGATATGCATCCAGGGTCAGGACGTCACCCCGCCGCCGCTCCCACAGCTCGCTCAGCGTGTACTGGAAGAGCGGCAACGCGTTCGGTTGCCCCGCCACATCAGTGAAGATCGCGGCCAGAAGCCCTTGCTCGAAGGCAACCCCCATGCGCCGCGCCGGCTGCACCGCAGCCTCCTCCATCTCCTCGGGTGCCAAAGGCATCGCCGTCACCAGCGCTCGAGCGACCGCCCGGCCGAACGTCGCAAAGGCGAGCGGCCGGTCGTAGAAGTCGGCTCGAAGCGAGACCACCACCGACACTCCCTCGAGAGCTGCGGCACTCGCCAGTTGGTCCAGGAACTCGCCTCGTGTGTGCTCCTCATCGACCAGGGTGAACAATTCCTCCAGCTGGTCGACGATGAGCACCAGCGACCGGCCCACCTCCCCGATGAGAGTCGGAAGTGAGGCCCGCCCGCCGGATCGGCGCTCGGGGTGTTGGGTGATGCGGCGCAACGCCCGCTCCACAGCTTCGAACGGATCGGCTGTCGGAACGGCGTACACAACCGTCCGCTCGGCGGACAGCCGGGGCGTGAGACCGGCCCGCAACGCGCTGGTCTTGCCCGAACCGCTCGGTCCGACCAGAGCCACCAGGCTGGGGTGATGGCTGAGACGCAAGACCAGCTCGTCCACCAGTGCGGATCGGCCGTGGAAGTCGTCGACGTCGTCCTCGGTGAAAGCGAGTAGTCCCTTGTACGGGTTGTGGTCGGCGATCATCTCGGGGCGACCCGACTCGAGCCTCGGATCCTGAACCAGTATCTGCTCCTCCAACCGTTGGAGGGCAGGGGAGGGGTCGACGCCGAGCTCTTCGGCCAAGGTGGTGCGTGTGGTTTGGTACGCCCGGAGAGCGTCTGCCTGTCGACCCGAGCGGTAGAGCGCCAGCATGTGCAGCGCCCGCAGCCCCTCCCGGAAAGGATGAGCGAGACACAGTCGCTCCAGCTCGGGTACTGCCTCGACGTGGCGAAGGAGCTCGAGTTTCAGCTCGAGCATCCGCTCGAGGGCTGCCAGGTGGAGTTCGACCAGTCGGTGTATCTCGAGCGTCACCGGCTCTGGAGCATCGGTTCCGGCGAATGGTTCTCCGGTCCACAGCGACTCGGCGGATTCCAGTCGAGCCACGGCAGTGGCTGCATCCGTTGTCGACAGCGACATGCCGGCTGCCACCAACGCCTCGTAACCGAGACTGTCGAGGGTGGTGGCGTCGACGGTGCAGGAGTATCCGGCTGACGATGTGTCGATGACGCCAGGCAGGGCCCGGCGCAGCTCGGACACGTAGACCTGAATCGTGTGCCGTGCAGTGGCCGGAGCAACGGCACCCCACAACTCCTCGACCAGCGTGTCGACCGGAACGGCCAGGTTTGGCCGGGCGAGAAGCAAGGCGAGCACCGCTCGTTGCTTACGGCCGCCAAGGTCGATCGGACGCCCACCGCCCGGGCCATCGACCGCCGCGCTCGCCCACACGCCGCCCAGCACGCCCAGCACGATCCGAGTGTCACCGTGTAGATCCGTTGTTGCGGCGTGCCGTTCCCGCTTCGCCATCAGACGATTGTCGCGAACGGCAATCAAGAAATGGTCGGATTCGTTGAGTTTTCCGCCCGACGCCCTCGACGTCGCCGCCTTCGAGTGGATGGTCGCCGAAGGCCGGTCGGCGCTCACCGTCGACCCGCTCGCCGCCTCCACCACGCTGAGCAAGGCGCCCGAGTTGTAGCGGGGCCACTCCCACGAGGAGTCTGCCTTCGAGAAGTGGGCCGAGCCCGAGATCGCCCGGCTCGAGGAGCTCCGCACCTAGGCGCTCGAGAGTCGCATCGAAGCCGACATCGCCCTCGGCCCCGGCGTCGAACACGTACCCGAGCTGGAGGCGGTCGCTCGCCTCCACCCGTTGCGTGAGACACCAACCACTGCCCGGCGCTCGGTGCTCGAGCTCCAGGGCGCGGTCGAGTGGGAGGGCGATCTCGACGAGTCGCGTCGTGGTCGCAACGCGTGATCGTCGTCGACACCACGGTGTGGGTCGACTTCTTCAACGGTCGGCCCGGACCCGCGTGGACGCGCTGGTCGAGCTGATCGAGCAGGACGCGGGCGTGGCCCTGACCGACGTGATTCTCACCGAGGTCCTGCAAGGTCTGCGAAACGAGTCTGACGTGGATCGCGTTGAGCGCAGCCTGGAGGCGTGCGACGTTCTCCGCCTGGAAACGCTGAGCGACTTCAAGCCGGCGGCCGGGCTGCACCGAACCGCCCGGCGACGTGGGCTGACGATCCGAAAGGCGATGGATTGCCTCATCGCGGCCGTGTGCATCCGCGAGTCGGTGCCGCTCCTGCACAACGATCGGGACTTCGATCGACTCGCATCCTGCACCGACTTGTTGATCCACCGGGCCTGACGCTCGTCGGCCGCATGCCAGACTCCCACCATGGATGTCTGGTACGTGTCGTACGGATCAAACATCAGCCTGACCCGGCTGTCCTGCTACCTGGCGGGAGGTCGGGCCGAGGGGTCCATGCGTGACAACCCGGGGGCGCGCAACGCAGCGCTGCCGGTCGACGATCGGGTGATCGACCTGCCGGGTCGGGTGTCGTTCGTGGGGTCGTCGCCGCAGTGGACGGGCGGGGTCGCCTGGTACGACCACGACACGGCAGGTCCCGCCCACGGGCGGGCGTGGCTGCTGGAGTCGTCGCAGCTGGAGGACCTCGTCGCCCAGGAGAACCACGTGCCGGTGGGATCGGTCGCCATCGGAGCCGAGTTGTGGGAGGCGGGCGGGTTGATGGATGTCCCGGCCTACCGGCGGCTGGTCCGCTTCGACGACATCGCCGGCGTCGCCGCCTACACCTTCACCCGCCCGGAGCGGCTGGCGCCGACGGCGCCGTCACCCGCCTATCTCGACACGATCGGCCGTGGCCTGATCGAAGCGGGGATCGACACCACGGCGGCTGCGATGTATCTCGCCCGATGCGGCTGAGCTGCATCCTGCCGGCGGCGTAGTCTCCGTTGGCATGGTGACGATCCGAACCCTGCTGGTCGTGGCGCTGCTGGTAGTGCCGTCGATGCCCGCCTCCGCCGGCCTGGCCGATGCGGACGCTGGGTGGGGCGACGGCGGCTTCGTCGAGGTCGGGTTCTACGCGGTGGGCTTCTCTCCCGAGCCCGACGGGACCGTGTGGGTGGTCGGGTACGACATCGACACACTCGAGGGTCGGTTGGCCCACATCGATCACGACGGAACGATCGTGGCGTCGGTCCCGTTCGGCGACGATGTGCCCGTTGGTCAGATCGGCTGGGTGGGCCGGACCCCGGATGGGTTCGCCATCTTCACGTACACCGACTCCGCTGCGCTGTTGTTCAGGATCGGTTGGTCCGGTGAGCTCGACCAGCGGTTCGGAGTGGTGGAACCCACCGAAACCGGCCTGACCGATGCCGGGGCCGGGTTCCTGGTGATGGGCGATCGGATTCTCGTGAGCGGGAGCAGACCTGGTTTGTCGGGGGAGGTGGGCGCTGTGCATGCGTTCGGGCCCGATGGGGCGCTCGATCCGTCGTTCGGAACCGGGGGCGTGCTCGAGTTGGCAGGTCGGACCTTTGCGTCCGCCATCGAGATCGTCCCGGCGGCGGCCGGGATCTCGGTCGCCCTGATCGATCGAGACGTAGTCGCCCGCAGCACGACGGTGCACCTGGTGGAGGTGTCGAGATCCGGCGTGGTGGGCGGGCGAGCGTCCGCCGGCGCCGGCAGCCTCGACATTCGGGACTTCGAGGGGATCCGCCGGCCCGATGGGTCCGTCGTGCTGGCGAGGGTGGGCGCCGACGTTCGACTCCGGCCCACTCTTCTACGAGGTGATCACCTTCTCAGGCTCGGAAGGCGAGGTGGCACTCGTTGCCGAGGACCTGTACCTGAACAGGGCGACTCTCGTTGCGGACCGGTCGGGCGCAACCGCCGTCTTCGTGCCCGCGCTTCGCGGAACACTGTTGGTCGACGCCGACACCCTCGAGGTGACTCCCGTCGGCGACCCGGCAATCTCGGTGATCGCCGCCGGCACGGATTGGCTGACGGGGTCGGTGTATCTGGGCTGGAACGACGGGCGGGTGCAGCGAAGCGCCCCCGACGGGTCAGGACGGTTCACCGACGACGATCGGTCGGTGCACGAGGGCGACATCGCCGAACTGGCAGCCTCGGGTGTGACTCGTGGGTGCAACCCACCGTTGTCGACCCGCTTCTGCCCCGACGACGCCGTCAGCCGCGGCGAGATGGCGGCGTTCCTCGCCCGGGCGCTCGACCTGCCTGCCGGAGAGGCATCGTTCACCGACGTTGCCGACTCGGTGTTCTCGGCCGACATCGCAGCACTCGCCGCCTCCGGCATCACCAACGGCTGCACTCCCGATCGGTTCTGCCCGGACGACCCGGTCACCCGCGGCCAGATGGCGGCGTTCCTCACCAGAGCACTCCGGCTCGACCCCGGTCCCGATGCCTTCACCGACGACGACGGCAGCATCTTCGAGGCCGAGATCGACGCGCTCGCCGCCGCCGGCATCACCCGCGGGTGCACCGTGGACTCGTTCTGCCCGGACGAGCAGGTCACGCGAGCGCAGATGGCGAGCTTCCTTGTGCGCGCCGGTCTCGCCGGCTGAACGCCGTAGCCGCCTCCACCCTGGCTCCCGTCGAGGTGTCGGTGCGGGATTCTGTCGCACCTCGTGGATAGGTTGTGCTCGTTGGGAGGGCCCGATCCAAGGACCAGTGCGCATCAAAACATCACACCAGAAGATATGATGACCGACATGAGGACGACCATCACCATCGACGATGAGCTCCATCGCAAGGTGAAGCAGGTGGCAGACCGAACCGGCCGCACGATCGGTGAGGTGATCGAGGACGCCATTCAGGAATCGCTGCGGCGATCGCCTTCGAGGCGCGCCCTCTCTCCCTTGCCCGTCTTTGGCCGGGAAGGGGTGATGCCCGGTGTCGATCTCGCCGACAACGCCGGCATGCGTGAGGTGATGGACGAGGGCGTCGAGGTCGATGCGCGTCGTTGACGTCAACGTCCTGGTCTACGCCCATCGCCCGGACGCTCCCCGCCATGAAGACTTCCGGCGGTGGCTCGAGGCCGCCAGGCAGGCTGACGAGCCGCTCGGTCTCAGCACGCTGGTCCTGTCGGGTTTCGTGCGAGTGGTAACCCACCTTCGGATCTTCAGGGATCCCACACCGACGTCGATGGCGCTCGAGTTCTGTGAGGAGCTGCGCACCTCGCCCAACGCAGTGCTGCTGGTGCCCGGCCAACGGCACTGGGCCATCTTCGAAGGATTGTGCCGGGCCATCGATGCCGCGTGGCAACGACGTTCCCGACGCCTACCTGGCGGCGTTGACGATCGAAGCGGGCGGGACGTGGTGGTCGGCCGATCGGGGCTTCGCCCGCTTCCGCGACCTCAGGTGGAGGCACCCGCTCGACGAGTGAGGGCTGGGCGGCGGCTGCCCCAGGCAGTTGACCCGGCCCGAGGTGGTCGAGTCGGCCCACTCCAAGCCAGGTACCCTGGCCCGCATGGATCCGAGACGCGACCGTATCGTCGATTTCGTTGTCGAACAGGCGGGCTCGACCCGGCCGTCGTTCCAGGACCTGTTGGCGGAGTGCCTGGAGCACACCCCGCTCGAGGCGCTGGCGAACGAGCTCGACCTGCCGCCGATGGAACTGCTCCTCGACCTGATCATCGGCGAGGGGCGGCTGTGGGTGGGGACCCGCATCTCGCTCTTCGAGCACCTGCTGGACGGCACGGTCTTCACCCGGCGACTCACCGCTCACGAGATCGAAGACGACAGCCTCCTCACCCTGACCGATCTGTCCGTTCTCGATGCCGACGTCCCGTTCGCCGCCAGCGACGGCACCGAGCTCGAGTCCGATCCCGACGGCGGCATGGTGTGGCTGGCGGAAGGGGCGTTGCAGGGATTCAGTGAGGGCGACCTGGTGGCGGTGCGACGCACAGCCGGCACCGTCACCTTCGGCGCCGTCGAATCCGTCGGCAGTGGGGAGCGTGAGGCGGATCTGCTGGCGGAGGCATACACCTGGTACACCCGCGAACGGGGAGAGGGGGTGGGCGTTCCGCTGATCCCAGTGGTGCTGTATGCACTCGAGGTCGACCGAGAGGCCTTCCGTGCTCCGGTGCCGCCGGTGGGAGACCTCCTCGCCATGCGGGAACTGCAATTCGACGGTGAGCTGGTCGGCCCCGTCGGGGTGGATCTCGAAAGTCCCTTCGACGATGACTTCGACGAGGCGATGGCGACGCTGATCGCCGACTACCAGCTCGACGAGTGCTGTGTGATGGAGCTGACCAGCCTGATCATCGCCGCCATGTCGTCGGTCGATCGTGACGAGGCGAAGCGACTCACTCGATCGCTCGAACACGGGATGGTTCCGTACGCCTTCGGGGAATGGGCTTCGGAGTGGTTGACCCCCGAACAGGGAGAGGCGTTCTTCGAGGCGCTGGTGGGCCATGCCGGACGGTCCGGATGGGTACGGGCCGGGTACGGCCTGTGGCAGCTGATGTGCTGGGAGGCCGCCGAGGCCAAACGCCAGCTCGAATCGGCTCTGGCCGCCGACCCGGACAACCCGATCGCCCGCCTCGAGCTGGCATACATGGCGCTGGCCGAGAACGACTTCCCCCGCATCATCTCGTTGCTGAGTCGCTTCGAGGGCGAGCCGCATCCGCTGCTCGCCCTGGCCCTGCAGTTCCGGCCCGCCACTGCCGCCACCGGACGCAACGAGCCCTGTCCCTGCGGGTCGGGCCGCAAGTACAAGGCGTGTCATCTGGGCAAGGTGACGGTGGAGCCCCGTGACCAGGTGGGGATCCTGATCCGCAAGGTGGCACTCTTCCTCGACCATCCGGCCGGCCACCACCTGATGGAAGAGAGCGTCGACAGGGTGGCCGAAACCGATGACGAATACGACCGGTTGATCGACGACACAGTCTTCCGTCAGCTCGTCGTGTTCGAGGGCGGCGCGATGGCGGAGTACCTGGACGCGATGGGCCCGCTGCTCCCCGAAGCCGACCGCGACACCCTGGAGTTGTGGGTCGACATCCCGCTCCGGCTGTGGCAGGTCGAGGTATGCAGGGGCACCCTCGTCGACGTGATCGACACCAAGACCGCCGAACGCATCACCGTCGACGACCGGCTGATCTCCTCCCGTGCGCGGCCGGGTGACCTCCTCCTCACCAGGTTCCTCCCCTACGCCGACACCTGGTGGAGCGGCGGTGACGGCGTGAACGTCGACCTGCGCATGCGCGACTCGGTGATCGCCCTGCTCGACTCCGCCCCGGACTTCGACGCCATCAGCGACTGGTACCGCTCGCTGTACGCCCCGCCGAGGATCACCACCCGGGATGGCGAAGAGGCCGTGTTCGTGATCGCCCGACTCGCTCCAACCGGCTCGACCGCCGAACTGGTGGATGCTCTCGACGAGCATTTCGAGCCCGTTGCCGATCATCCGGCCTTCTGGATCGATGTCGCCGATCTCGACGGGGAGCAGCGGCTGATCCGGGCCAGGCTGCAACTGCTCGGGAACTCGGTAGAGGTTCGCGCCGTCTCCCAGCCCCGCGTCGATCGTGTGATCGAAGCCCTCGCCGACGTCGCCACCGTCACCGAGAGAACCGACACGCCGCTCGAGAGCCCGGCCGACCTGGCCCACGCGCTCGCCGATACGGCACCACCGAATCTCGGCGACGAGCCTGACGACGCCGTCCGGGCCCACGTGATCGAGACGATGGAGGAACAGTGGCTGTCCGAGCAGATCCCGCTCCTCGGAGGTGCCACCCCGCGGGAGGCGGCCGCAGACCCGACACGGATCGACGACCTCCGCAGGCTCATCGACTCGTTCCCGGCTCCGGCGCCGCCCCCCGGTTTCTCGGTGGACCCCGACAGTCTTCGCCGCAAGCTGGGGCTGAGCTGACGGGGCGGGTCGCCGCCGGTCAGCGAAGGTCCAGCAGGTCCTCGGGGTCGGTCGAGGGCGACCCGGCGAGCTGCCAGCGGCCGGCGTGTTTGGTGAACGGCCACCAGCGCCCGTCGTGGGCGAGACGGACCTGGGTTTCTCCGAACGAGATCGCGTTCTTCGACACCCGCAGATTGGTGGCGCCGGCATGGGCCAGGCGATGCCGGGCCTCGGCCATGAGCCTCGGATCGGGAGTCCACGGTTGTTGACCCATCACCTCGACCCCAGCTGCACCACCCACCGCCCATGCCACCCCCAGATGGTCGAGACGTTGCACTGACGTCCCGGTTCGTTTCGCCAGGGCCACCCGGTCGGAGGCAACGGCCGCCCGACGAGCCAGATCGGTGTCGACGTCATCGCCCAGTCCCGAATCGCCCTCACCACCGGACATGGCGTGGGCCCGCCTGACGGCATCGGCCGCCAGCAACCTGAGTCCCTCGCCGTCGAGGCCGGAGTCGGGCGGTGGATCCGACGGCCACGGCGCCGGGCGGGCCGGACGGCGGGGTGGCGCCGGGACCGCCGGCAGCGGGCCAGGCTTGCGAGCCCAGGCCTCCCGGGCCGACATGGTGGCGGGGCGCTCGGCGGCTGCGGTTCCCGACGGCGCACCCGACGACCGCCGCGACCGCAGCGCAGCCATCACCTGGTCGCGACCCATGCCTCGCAACAGCAGCAAATCGAAGGGGTCGACGTCCAAGCGGTCGGCCACCAGGTAACACACCGCCGCCGAGTGTTTGCAGGGGTCCGCCCAATCGGGGCACGAACAGGCGGGAATCACGTCGCCGGCGGCCGGGAACAGTTCGACACCTGCCTGGTGGGCATCGGACACGATCCCAGGTTC
Organism: uncultured bacterium; assembly: GCA_963825585.1. Taxonomy (GTDB): domain Bacteria; phylum Actinomycetota; class Acidimicrobiia; order Spongiisociales; family ZC4RG35; genus JAOUGY01. The sequence goes on along the minus strand of CAWGTX010000002.1, from coordinate 381,198 downwards.
CATCTCGCCGTCGAGCATGGCGGCGGTGTGCCCGGCCTTGGCGGAGATGGCGTCGAGCACTCGCTCCCACTCGTCGTCGGTGAACCGGCGAACCCGGACCATCACCTTGTAGGGGGTCCAACGGCTGCCCTGGACCCGGGCCGACACCGCTCCCGGCTCGACGGTCAGCGACTCGACCCGATTCTGACGGGCGTAGGTGCGGCCACGCGGGAGCCGGTTCGGGTCGAGCCTGGCTCGGGTCTCGAGCGCCTCGATCCAGGCTTGTCCCCACCAGGTCTGGGCGAACCGCTTGGCCATCAGTCGCCCCGTCCCAGCTCGACCAAGGCGGCGAGATCCTCGTTCGAGAGTTCGGTGAGCCATCCCTCGCCGCTGCCGACCACGGCGTTGGCCAGCGACCGCTTGGCCGTCAACAGGGCGGCGATGCGGTCTTCGATCGTTCCCTCGCACACCATTCGGTGGATGTGCACGGTGCGGTCCTGGCCGATCCTCCACGCCCGGTCGCTGGCCTGGTCCTCGACAGCAGGGTTCCACCAGCGGTCGTAGTGCACCACGTGGTTGGCCCGGGTGAGGTTGAGCCCGGTGCCGCCGGCCTTGAGCGAGATGAGGAACACGTCGACGCCGCCGGCCTGGAACTCGTCGACCATCTCGGTGCGTCGCTTCACCGCCGTCCCGCCATGGAGGAATCGGGTCCGCAGCCCCCGACCCGCCAGATGGGTGTCGATGAGCCGACCCATCGCCACGTACTGCGTGAACACCAGGGTGGCGTCGCCCTCGTCGCCGATCACCTCCAGCAGCTCGGTGAGGCCGTCGAGTTTGCCGGAACGTCCGGCCAGTGGTCCGGTCTGGCCGAGGAACTGGGCCGGGTGGTTGCAGATCTGTTTGAGGCCGGTGAGCAGCTTGAGTACCAGGCCGCGGCGGTTCATGCCCTCGGCCTCCTCGATCTGCTCCATCACGTCGGCGACGGTGGCCCGGTACAGCGTCGCCTGCTCGGCGGTGAGCGGCATCAGCTCGTCGGTCTCGATCTTCGGTGGCAGATCGGGTGCCACACCCGGGTCGGACTTGCGACGCCGGAGAAGGAACGGCCGCACCAACCTGCCGAACAGGTCGACGGCGTACTGGTCGCCGTGGCGTTCGATCGGCACGGCGATCTCGTGCCGGAACGTCTCGAGTGGCCCGAGCAGCCCGGGGGTCGTCCAGTCGAGGATCGCCCACAGGTCGCCGAGATGGTTCTCGACCGGGGTGCCGGTCAGCGCCACGCGGGCTGAGGAGTCGACAGTCCGGATGGCGCGCGACACGCGGGCGTACGGGTTCTTGATCGCCTGCGCCTCGTCGGCGACCACCAACGCCCACTCCACCCGCTTGATGGCTTCGATGTCCCGGCGGAGGGTGCCGTAGGTGGTGAGCACCAGAGCGTCGGTCGGCGCATCCTCCAGGCTGCGGGTGGTCCCGTGGTAGCGAACCACGGGAACGTCGGGCACGAACCGGTGCGCCTCGCGTTCCCAGTTCCCCAGAACCGACGCCGGGCACACCACCAGAGTGCGACCGGCGCCCCGGCGGATGTGGAGGGCCAGCACCTGCACGGTCTTGCCGAGGCCCATGTCGTCGGCCAACACACCGCCCAGCCCCAGCTCGCACATCTCGGCCAGCCAGGCCAGCCCGCGCCGTTGATACGGACGGAGTGTGGCATCCAGGCCGGGCGGCTCGGCGAGCTCGCGCACCACCGACGCCCCCGCGAGCCGCTCGGCCAGCTCGACGAGCGGACCGGCAACTTCGACGTGCACCGGCTCGCCCTCGACGAAGGTGGCCCCCCCGAGCGCCGCCGCCAGGGCCGTGCCCACCCCCAGCCGACGACGTTGGCGGAGCCGGGCCAGTCGTTCCGGATCGGCTCGGACCCAACGGCCCCGGATTCGCACGATCGGCCGCTTCGCCTCCGACAACGCGTTGAGCTCCTCCTCGGTGAGCTGCTCGCCGTCGACGGCGGCAGACCAGCGCATCTCGGCGATCACGTCGAGGGTCAACCCCGCCGACAGGCCACCCGCCGGCGCCTTGGTCGAGATCACCGGCTTCAGCTCGAGCGGAGCGAACACGTGCCTCGGCCACAACACCGAGATCCCGGCCGAGGCCAGGTCGTCGGCGATCGGTCCGAACAGATCGTCCACCTCGTCGTCGGACAGCTCGAGCTCCTCCGGCCTGGCTACGTCGAGCAACCGTCCCAACGGCGGCCACACCCGGGCCCCGCGCCGGAGTGTCACCAGCAGCTCGGCGTCGACGTCGGAGCCGAAACGCTGCAGGATCGTGTCGGGCGAGTCCCACAACGTGGCGGCGTCGACCACGAGGCTGGGGTCGGTGAGGCTCTGCAGCGTCACGGTGGCCGCCACAGCGTCGTGGTGGGTGATCTCCAGCCGCAACCCGACGGCGGCGCCGGTCGCGGCCAAGGTGTCAAGCCATGGCGTTTCGACCCGGTGCGGGCTCGGTCCGCCGTGGGTGGGGGAGAGGCCGGCGGCCATGGCGGTTCTCGGGAAGGTGTCGGCCACCGCATCGAAGAAACCTTCGACCGCTGCCGCCGGGTGCAGCACCTCCACGCCGCCATCGACGGCTGCCACCAATGCATGGGCGGCGGGAGGCAGCGCATCGGTCAAGGCTCGACGCCGCTCGGAATCCTCCACATCGAGGGGTCCCATTCGCCAGGTGTCAAAGCCGTTCGCCGACCGTGACGGCACGATCCGACCGCGGGCCACCAGGTCGATCACCAGCCGACTCGCCACCGACCACGCCCGCACCGAGTCGGTCACCTCATCGGCGGGGCCTGTGCAGACGAGCGGATCGATCACTTCCCGGATCGGCACGATGCGGGCTCGGACCGTGCGGCGACGAACCGTCGAACCCGCCGGCAGGACGAGCTCCACCTGGTCGTCACCAAGCGCGTCGCCCTTCGCCCACAGCGCCAGGGCGGCCGTGCGCGGGACGTCGCCGGGGATGAAGGTCGCTTCGATGCCAGGGCCGAACATGGTCGGTGCAGGCTATCGAGCGACGAGCGACTAGCGACGAGCGACGAGCATCGAGCTTCGAGCTGGCTGCCTGATCGGAGCGGCAACGCAACAGGCACCACGCCGGAACGCGTTCTGGGTGGCAGCTGGTAGCCGGTAGCTCGAGTGCGCTTCTTCAGGGGCCGAGGGCGCCGATCGGGATGACATGGACTCCATCAGGGCGGCGGTAGCCGGGGCCGCTGGACACGATCACACCGAGCATCGAGGGGGCTCCGACATGATCGGTGTCGACCCGGTCGGCGAACCGCAGCAGCGTTGCTGCGGCGTCGTCGACGGCTCTGGTGCCCAGCTTCACTTCCAGGGCACCCCAACGGCCGTCGGCCGCCTGCACCACGGCGTCGACCTCGAGTCCGGTGTTGTCTCGATACTGCAGCACCGTGGCGTCGTTCGCCTGGGCATACACGCGGAGGTCCCGCACCACGAGCGACTCGAACAGGAAGCCCATGGTCTCGAGGTCGGCGAGAAGCCGCTGTGGTGTGGCCCGCAGCGCCGCCGCCGCCAGGGATGGATCCACGAAGTGGCGTTTCGGCGAGCTGCGGAGTGTCGACCGGGATCGCAGTCGAGTCGTCCATGCCGGCTGATCCTCGGTGACCATGACGCGTGTCAACGCTGCCAGATACGACCGGACCGAGTCATCGCTGAGCGGCCCGTCTGCCCCGCCGGCGTCGGCCGCGATCGTGGTCGCAGCAGCGTAGGTTGCCGTGTTGCGGGCGAGTGATCGTGCGACCACCGCCACCCTGTCGGACTCAGGGCGGCGGTCCTCTGCTCGGGCGACGTCGACGCGGACCACCTCGTCGAGGTAGTCCCGTACCGATCGGGCCGCCCCGAGAGTCGACAATCGCTGTAGGCCTGGCCAGCCACCAACCACGATCCGCTCGGCCAGGTCCGGGACCGACAGACCAGGATCGGCGGCACCGTCGGTGACGCCGTCGAAGAGGGCGGCGAGCGAGACCGCACCGGTGCTGTGGCCAGATTCGAGCAGAGACATCGGGCGCATCCGTAGGCGACCGAAGCGCCCTGCGCCCGTGTGGCGAGTGGCATCGTCGGCCGGCAGAGCCGATCCGGTCAGGATGAACTGACCCGGAGCGGCCCGTTCGTCCACCGCCCGGCGCACGTGATTCCAGATATCGGGCTCTATCTGCCACTCATCGATCAGGCGCGGGGTGCGCCCGCCCAGGATGAGCCCCGGGTCCACACCTGCTGCGACCCTGGCTGCTCGGTCGACGTCGAGGAGCACCTCGGAGGCGGCGGCCCGGCGCGCCGTTGCGGTCTTCCCGCACGCCCGTGGGCCCTCGATCACCACCGCGCCTGTGGACGTGAGCCGGTCGGCCAGCTCGCTGTCGACGATCCTCGGTTGATAGCTCAACGTAGCTCCGATCGGGAACATGTAACGCTAGCGATCGGGAGATTGTAACGAATCCGGTCGGGTGATTGTAACAATTTCGATCGGGAAATTGTAACGCTTGCCCAGCTGTCTCGGACCGTGCGAGCGAGCGAAGGGTGTTGCCGAACACTGTAGTCAGCTGTAAAACACTGTCATCGGACGTGAGAGGTTGCTGTGCCATTCGAAGTTGTCCCCCAGGAGTTGGAGGCCGCCCAGTCGTCGTTCCAGGAGCTGTCCGGGTATCTGGCGGAGCTGATCGAGCTCGGGCGGGGACTCGAAGGGGCGATTCCGGCGGTTGGCCCCACCGTGCTGGTTCACGCCATGGGCGGGCTCAACTCGGCGTGGCTGCGGGTGGGCGAGCAGGTGATGGATGACCTGGCGGCACTGGCCAGCCGGTTGGCGGATGCCTCCGTGACCTACGTGGTCACCGACCAGGCGGCGGTGATCGGGTGAACCTGACCGGTGCGACAGTCGACCATGTCATCGACGGTGATCCGGAAGCGGTCGGGTTGGTGGGAGAGGGGTGGAGCTGGGCCGGCGTGATCGCCGCCGAGACCGGGTGGCGGTGCGAGCTGGTCGACCCGGGCTCGTGGTCGGGGATGGCGGCCGACGAGTTCGCCGCCAGCACGGCTGCCCACGTCGCCACCCTCTCCGAACTGGCCGAGGCGCTGGCGCAGGCCGCCGCACTGGCCCGGGAGTGGCAGGTGGTGCTGGACGACGCCCGGCGTCGGGCCGCAGATGCCATCGCCGAACACGAGCGGGGCCTCGACCAGCGGGCCTACTGGTTGGCCAACCACGAGGCGATCGAGGCCGTCACCGGTGTTCCCGTCGCTGACTCCTCTGCCGGCACAATCGCCACCGCTGAACGGATGGCATCAGCCGCACAGGACGAGCTCGATGCCGAGGCCCGGCGCATCTCCTCCCGGCTCAGCGGTGTCGCCGACAGTCTGGTGGCCCGCTACCCGTTGACCTCGGACGTCGGCCATGTGGCCGGAGAGGTCGGTGGGGCGGCGGTCGACGCCACAAGGGACCTGCTCGACACGGTCACCCTGCTCAGCCCCATCCGATGGCTGATCGACGGCGATGGCGCCCGGGACAAGGCCAAGCAGACCTGGGACGGGATGGTCGCTTTGGGTCAGCTCGGGGTCAGTGACCCCGAAGCCCTCTTCTCGCAGCTCTACGACCAGGTGGTGAACACCACCGCCGCCAACCCCACCCGAGCGGCGGGACAGCTGATACCCGATTTCGCCCTCGGCGCAGCGGGGGTGGCTGCTTCCAGCGCCCGGGCCGCCCGACTCATGGCGTGGGTGGACTCACTGCCGGCAGCCGACCGCCAGGCCGTGCTGGCGTTCTCGGCCAAGTGGTTGGTCGACCTGGAGTCGCTCGACGCCGAGAGCCACTTCGTCAGTCGACACGGTCCGCAGGTCACACGTGAGCAACTTCTCGACCGCTCTCTCCATGGAACGCTGCCTGGTGGCGGTCAGGGTCGCCCATCCGCCGCCAGTCGCTTCTACGGCTGGGAGTCGATGGAGGCGGCAGTGAGGGATGGGCTTGCCTATCACCAGCTGAAAGGAGACACGAACTTCACGATCGAATATGACACTGCTGTCGGCGAGGGGTACCTGAGGCTCTCGACCGTCCTGGTCACGACCCGGACGGTCCGGTTCCGCTTTGAGTCCGACGGTACGCTCATCACTGCCTATCCCGATGTGCGGGAGGTGACCAAATGACACGTGTGAACACAGAACTGGCGGGCAAGCTGCTGGGTGCCTTCGTCGCCTGGGCCGACATGACGCCCGAGGGCATCAGGCGTCTCTACCCGGAGTGGGACCCATCACCGGAGACCTACCAGGACGATCTCGAGCAGTTCGTGAAGAAGGAAGCCCGGATCGCGGCGGCTCGTTTTCATCCTGAAGCGTTGGATGAGATCAAGGCGGCAATGCGGTGGGTGTTGCGCGATGCCCCTGACTATGCCCAGGAGTGGTACGACTCTGCGCTCTGTGGGCTCGACGACCCTCCGGAGCCGTTGGTGAAGATGTTCGAATGGGCCTGGCGGGCCGTGTTCGGGACTGAGTCCTGGGACGTAGAGGGTGAGGAGTTCGAGCCGGTCGTGGACCACAATCAGACGGCGTTCGTCACGCTTGCCGGCTGGGACAATCGACCGCCCCCGAACCCGCGTCCGTACCGCCGATAGTAGATGCCTCTCGGCGCCGAGTGAGACGGGTCGACATCGCACCTACCGGGTTGACGGCGCGAGCGGGGCATGGCTTCCTTTGCTCGGGAACGCATGTCGCCGGCCCATTCGATAGCGGCCCGCGCGTCATCGGCCGTGGCGCCATGATCGTCTGGACCCGGGTACTCGAGCTTGTTGCGTCGCCGGCGCATGGCGTCGAGGCGTCCGAAGCCGGCGACTCCTAGGGCCTCCATCGCTTGGACAACCGCCACGTGGCCACCCCGGGCCGTTGGTCGGAGACCGCGGGCGGCGCATCGCAGCCTTTCGGGAGGCGTCATTCGCAAGCTGGTAGGCGGCGACCGTGTCGAGTTCCACGGGAACGCCTGCTGCTCGGACATGAAGTTGTGCTTCGGCGACCAACTTCATGGCGTGCCGGTCACCATCGACGCCGATCTGGTGGAAGCGCTGGGTGACGCCGAGGAGAACCTCTCCGCACAGGTCAACGAAGCGATCCGGACCGTGGTGGAACAGCGTCGCCGGCACGCCGCGCTGCGGGCCTGGCTCGACGAAATGGCGGCTGAGCACGGTCCCGTCGACGAAGAACTGGTCCGTCGATTCGTCGAAGCCCTCGCATGAGCCGGGTACTCGTCCTCGACAGTGCGGCGGTCGAGGGGCTCTGTCGACGTGAGGTGCCGATGCAGATTCGTGCGGCGCTCGAGGCGGCGAGTCGGCTCGGTCGCGGGGTGGTGATTCCGGCGGCCGTCCTCGCCGAGTGCTACCGCCATCGAAACCACTCCCAGGCCATCGACTCGATGCTGGCTCGCCGCCACGCCCTTCGGCTCCGTGACACCGATCGCGTTCTGGCCAGACTCGTCGGTGGACTGATGGCCGCGGCAGACCTTGGAAGCGAAGCGATGGTCGATGCCCACGTGGTGGCTGTCGCCGTCGAACAGGGAGGCGGGGTGTGCCTCACCTCCGATGTGGCCGATCTCGAGCGTTTGGCTGCCGGTGCCCCCGCCGTCTCGGTGGTCGCCATCAGCTGATCGATCACATGGGTACTCGCCCGTGATCATCGGGTCCTCGAGCATGTGCAGCAGGATCCAACGCAGCGACGGTGCCTCGCCGCTGCGCCAGGCGTGGGCGGCCGGCTGACCGAGTCCACCTTTGGCCAACGCTACAATGATCCACAATAATCGAACGATCCAATAAAATGGATTGATCTGTGTGACATCGATACCCGACTACGAACTCGAGGAGACCATGGTGGTGGGCTCGCCCGAGGAGCTGAAGGCGATGGCCCACCCGGTGCGTTCTATCGTGCTCGGCCTGTTGCTGGAGCGCTCGGCCACCGTCGCGGAGCTCGCCGCCGCGGCCGGTGTGCCCCGGAGCACCATGGCCCATCACGTGAAGGTGCTGGTGGACGCCGGATTTCTCGTGGTGGTCCGTACCAGGAGAGTCAGGGCGATCGATGAGCGGTACTACGGGCGCACCGCCCGGCTGTTCCAGGTGGGTGTCATGTCCGACGCCGATGCGGCATGGCTCGGTGCCGGACCGAGCCCGTTGGGGGAGGCAGCCTCCGAATCCGAAGCCGCCCATCGTGAAGACCGGTTGCGGGCCACTCTGCGTCACGCCCGCATCCCCGAGGAAGTGGCCGTCGAGTTCTGGGACCGGGTGGTGGCGCTGGCGCAGGACTTCGCCCGCCTGCAACGGTCGGGCGACACCACCTTCGGTTTCGTGGCGGGCATCTACGAGACCAATCACCCCACCCTTCCCGAACCAGGAGACAAGACATGACCCGAGTGATCCTGTTCCACCACGCCCAGGGCCTCACCCCGGGTGTCGTCGCCTTCGCCGATCGGCTCCAGGCCGCCGGCCACGAGGTGCACACGCCCGACATGTTCGAGGGTCGAACCTTCGAAAGCATCCCGACGGGTATGACGTTCGTCGAGGAGGTCGGATTCGGCGCCATCATCGAGCGCGGCGTTGCCGCCGCCGAGGAGATCGGAACCGCAGCCGTGTATGTCGGCTTCTCGCTCGGCGTGCTCCCCGCCCAGATGCTCTCCCAGACGCGCGCGGAGGCGCAAGGGGCAGTCCTCTGCTACGCCTGTGTCCCGGTCACCGAGTTCGGAGACGCCTGGCCGGGAGCCGTGCCGGTGCAGATCCACGGGATGGACGCAGACCCGTTCTTCATCGACGAAGGCGACATCGACGCCGCCCGGGAGATCGTGGCGTCCGCTCCCGACGCCGAGCTGTTCCTCTATCCGGGCGACCAGCACTATTTTGCCGACAGCTCGCTGCCCTCCTACGACGAGGTCGCCACCGACCTGCTGGTCGAGCGGATCCTGGGACTGCTGCAGCGGCTCGATCGGTAGCGATCGGCACCGTCCGGAGTCGTCCAGCATCCACGTCGGGCTCCAGCCGAAACGGGGAGGAGCACACCGGCTGCGGCTCGATCGAGGACCTTTCGCCCTTGACGTCGACCCCCGTCCGTGAGCCGATGGAGTGACGCTCCGTCGTGAGAGGCTTCCGTGCACTACGCCATCAACGTCCCCAACTTCGGCGACTACGCCGATGCCCGGTTCACCGCCGAGCTCGCCCGGCAGGCAGAGGCGTCCGGATGGGATGGGTTCTTCGTGTGGGACCACATCAACGCCGCCATGGGACCGGGCATGCCGATGGGCGACCCCTGGGTGATCCTGACTGCGGTGGCGCTGGCCACCGAGCGGATCCGCATCGGCACCATGGTGACGCCGCTCCCGCGGAGGCGGCCCGCCAAGCTGGCCCGCGAGACGGTGACGCTCGACCACCTGTCGGGTGGTCGGCTCATCCTCGGCGTCGGACTGGGGACCCCGCCGTACGAGGAGTTCGCCGCCCTCGGCGAGGACCCTGACGCCCGGATTCGGGCCGAGCGGCTCGACGAGGGGCTGGAGGTGCTCGCCGGGTTGTGGAGCGGGGAGGCGTTCTCGTACGCCGGTGATCACTACCGGGTCGACGCGGTGCGATTCGCACCCACGCCGCTGCAGCAGCCGCGCATCCCCATCTGGGTGGCCCAGAGCATGCCGCACCGGGGAGCGCTGCGTCGGGCGGCCCGCTGGGACGGCCTCGTCCCGATCCACGCCACCGACATGTTCCCCACTCCCGCACAGGTCGCCGATGCCGTCGGCGAGGTGAAGGCCATGCGCCCGGCGGGCTCGCATTTCGACGTGAACGTGTCACTGCTGGCGAACCCCGACCTGGAGGCCGCCCGGAACCAGGCCGCCGACTACGAGGCCGCCGGCGCCACCTGGATCCAGTACGGGGCGTGGAGCGCAGATGAGGTCCGTGCCGCGATCGCAGCCGGCCCGCCGGCCTGAGGCATGTTCCGGCCCGCCGGCCTGAGGCATGGTCCGGCCCGCCGGCCTGAGGCACGTGCCGGCCCGCCCTGACCCGTCGATGACCAGGCCACTCAGCGGGGAAGACCCGCCTCGTCGTAGCCGACGATCTGCTCGGCCGTTGGGGCCTGGTGCCCGTCTGGTCGACCAGTTGACTGGTGGTCCTGTCGGCCGCTGTGGCGAGAGGCCCCTACCGCTCACCCACCCATCCGCGCGACATCATGGAACGATCACGAGCTTTCCCCGGGCGTGTCCTTCGCCCAGATGGCGCAGCGCCTCGGCCGTCCGGCTCAGCGGGTAGGTCTGTTCGATCACCGGACGGATCGCACCGGAGGCGAGCATCCCGGCCAGAGTTTCGAGGTCCTCGGTCTTCACCGATGCCGTGAAGTTGGTGAACCGCTTGTCGCCCCGCAGTGATGCAACCTTGCGGGCGAGGATCTCCCGCATCGGCCCGAACCAGCCGTGCTTGGGGCCGGTGATGGTGACGTTGATGCCGCCGGGGGCGAGTACCCGACTGGTCTCGCGCCAACTGCGGTCGCCGGCGTTGTCGAACAGGAGGTGCTGATCCCGCACCAGTTCGGTGTAGTCGTCGACCGTGTAGTCGATCACCCGGTCGGCTCCCAGCGAGCGCACCATCTCGACCTTGGTGGTGCTGCACACCGCCGTCACCTCGGCGCCGAGCGCCTTGGCGATCAGTACCGCCAGTGTGCCCACACCTCCTGAGGCACCGTTGATCACCACCCGTTGTCCGGCCTCGAGGCCAGCGTGGTCTCGCAGGCCCTGGAGGGCGGTGAGCCCGGCGAGGGGGACGCACGCCGCCTGCTCGAAGGTGGCTTCGGCGGGCTTGTGCACCAGGTGGCGCTCGGCGGCAAGGGCGTATTCGGCGAACGCTCCCGAGCCGATTTCGCCCATCACTTCGTCACCGACCCGGAAGCGGGTGGCGTCGCTGCCCACTGCCTCGATGATCCCGGCCACGTCGGCACCCGGAATCGGGTTGGAGGGTCGACGCAGTCCTGCCACCACCCGGGCCATTCGGGGCATGCCGCTGGTCATGTGCCAGTCGTACATGTTCAGCGACGCCGCCTTCACCCGAATCAGCACCTGGTCGGGGGCAGGGGCGGGCACGGGTAGCCGGCGAAGCTCGAGCACGTCGGGGGTGCCGTAGCGGTCCTGGGCGATGGCGTTCATGAGGGCGGATCTGGTCTTGGTCATCATCTCTCCCGTACGTCGTAAGGTGTCGTACGGCGTAAGGTAATCATACACCGTAAGGCTGTCAAGCCTTACGGTGTAATGTAGAATGTGGCCTCATGGCGACAGAGGCACAGGCGCGAATCCCACTCAGCAGAGAACGGGTGCTGCGTGCCGCCATCGAGCTCGCCGACACCGCAGGACTGGACGCCGTGACCATGCGCAACCTGGCCCACGGTCTCGGTGTCGAGGCGATGTCGCTCTACCACCACGTCTCGAACAAGGAAGCCCTCCTCGACGGGATGGTGGAGATGCTCGTGGTCGAGGTCGAGACCGAGGTCGGCGGGTTCTCGGTGGAACCCGCCGTCGCCGAGTGGGTGGCGGTCATGCGAGCGCGGATCCTCGACGCCCGGACGGTGATGCTGCGTCACCGCTGGGCGCCCACGCTGCTCGAGAGCCGCAGCAACATGCCGGCCCAGCTGATGCGCTACTTCGACTCGATGCTCGGCATCATGGTGGAGGCAGGCTTCGATTACGACCTCGCCCATCACGCCATGCACGCCCTCGGCAGCCGGTTCCTCGGCTTCGACCAGGAGCTGTTCAAGCCCAACGCCGCCACCCCCGACGACGCCAACGAGGAGATGCTCGCCGACCTCGCCGCCCAGCTCCCGTACCTGTCGGCGATGATGGCCGAGGTCGCCCACGACGACCCCGACAGCACCCTCGGCTGGTGTGACGACCAGTCCGAGTTCGAGTTCGGTCTCGACATCGTGCTCGAGGGGTTGGAGCGTCGCCGACGGGGTGGAGGAGCGAACCCAGGGTTGTAGACCACACCTCGTGTAGTCCTGAGCCCACAGAACGCGACAGCGGTCCCACCAGGCCGGCCAGCTGTTCCAAGTGCCGAACGGCTTCGTCGACACGTTCAGGCGGGGCGACGTCCCGAGATGATGCCGCCTCGGTCCGGGCTGGTCTCGGTCCGGAGGAACCGGAAGAACGACCAGGTCGCCAGTGCCGACAACAGGTGCCAGATCGCATGGGGTTGGACGAGCGAGTCGGGGTTGCACGAAGGGTGATCGGCGGTTCCGGTGAGCCAGATGGCGTAGGCCGACACGAATGACGCCACTCCCAACCAGTACCACGGCAGGTAACGCCGACGGCCCGGAGGGGGAGCGGAGGCCACCAGTCCGGGAACCCAGAAGAGCACCACCCACCAGTAGTCGCCCGGAGATGCGGCGATGACCGACGGGGTCACACCGAACACCACACCCACCCCGAACCCGACGAAACCCGATATGAACCGCATGACCGGTGACCACCACCGGTACAGGACCTCCGAGATCGACCAGATGGCGATCGACACCCCGAACATGTCGAGGCCGATGCCCAGGTCGGGCCCGACGAACCAGTAGCCGGCGGCGTAGACACCGAGCAGCCCGGCGTACACCGAGAAGAGGGTTCGGTTCCCCCACCGCGCCATCCTCGACAGGTTGAACAACCACGGCACCAGGATGTACGCGACCATGCTCACGTTGTCCATCCACGCCCCGAACCGGGTATGGGTGCCGTGCATGAGCATCGAACCGGGTCCGAGAAAGACCGATGCACCTGCATAGAGCAGCGCCACCGGAGTCGGGCCGATGAACGCATTCGCTCTCGGACGGTCACGTTCGACGTCACGGGTCAGCGCCACCAGCATCGCCACCCCGGCGACCACGAACCCCAGGTTCCCGAGCGTGTTCACCGGCTCGCGCAACAGCCCGTCGCTCACCCGCTCGCACCACCGCGACACCTCGCCGATGGACGACTCGTTGGCGGCCGGCGTCCCCCACCCGTCGAGGCCGGCGATCACGAACCCGATGGCGAACAACGCCAGCAGACCGAGGGCGACGGGAACCGGCTTGGTCGTGCGGGTGGTGGACGTCACCACCGGCACCGTAGCGGGTGAGTACGGTGCCCGGCGTGACACAGCTGATCATGCCGGCCGAGTGGGAACCGCACGCCGCCTGCCTGATGCAGTGGCCCTGCCGGGCCGTGTTGTGGGGTGGCCGATTCGGCGAGGCGCACGCCGACTACGCCGCCGTCGCCCGAGCGGTTTCACGGTTCGAGCCGGTGGTCATGGTCTGCCCGCCCGGCGAGGCGGGCATGGTCGCCGAGTGGTGCGGCGTCGACGTGCTCGACCCCGGGCCGAGGGCAGAGGTGTCGTACGCCAATCACTACCTGGCGAACGGTGCGGTCATCGCACCCGTGTCCGGACTCGACGACGCCGCCCCGCTCGCCCGCCTCGCCGAGGTCCATCCCGACCGCGAGATCGTCCCGGTCCCGGACACGGTGATCGCCCTCGGCGGCGGACCCCACTGCATCACCCAACAGATACCAGCGGAGGTGGAGCTGCCTGAGCAGCCGTTTCCCCGGGATCGGCGCTCGGGTCTCGGGAACCGGGACGGTCGTGGGGACGTCGCACCGGCATGAGAACCATCGTGTTGACACTCGTAGCTCTGATCACGGCGGCGTGCGGCGGCGGCGCCGCCCCGGGAGGCACCGACTCGACACTGCCCCCGGTCGAGGCCCCGACGACGTCGTTGGTCGAGAACCCGGCGATCGACCTGGCGGCGATGCGGGCCGTGGCCTGCGGCGACGCCGTCTTCTACCTCGTCGACCCCGACGGGGCGAGCCTCGTCACGATCACCATCCCCGAGCTCGCTGCCCGGGCGCACGAGGCGTCGGGTCCCGTCACCGAGACGTTCGACGTGGGCGGGATGGGCATGACGGTCACGTTGCAGACCGGACGGCATCTCGATCAGCTGGCGTGCAACGACGCACTGGAGGCGGAACCGGTCATCGAGACCGAGGCCTCCGCCACCGCCGGCACAGTGAGTGTGACGAGCGTCGCCGGCGACGGTGGAGAGTTCCCGATCGGAGAGACCTTGGCGTCGTCGGAGCTGGTGGTGACGGGGCTGGCGTTCGGTGATGCCACCAGCTCGACCGAGCCGGTCGCCTTCTCGGATCTGCTGATCGGCTGGTACGTGGGCTGAACGCCCGGACCGGTGGGCGCCCGTCGGGTAGCGTAACGTCGACGGAGTCACGATGGAGGGTCGGTGCGCGAGATCGTGTTGTTCAGCGGAAGCGCCCACCGGGGTCTCGCCAACGCCATCGCCCGGAATCTCGGTGTGCCGCTGTCGGGGGTCGAGATCTCCCGGTTCAGCAACGACTGTCTCCAGGTGCAGCTCGAGGCGAACTGCCGCCAGCGCGACGTCTACCTGATCCAGCCGCTGGTGCCACCCACCCAGGAGCACCTGATGGAGCTCCTGCTGATGATCGACGCCGCCAAGGGGGCGTCGGCGGCGCAGATCACCGCCGTCATCCCCCACTACGCCTACGCCCGCTCCGACAAGAAGGACGCCTCCCGCATCTCGCTCGGAGGGCGGCTGGTGGCCGACCTGCTTGTCGCCGCCGGAGTGTCCCGGGTGCTGACCATGACGCTGCACTCCCCCCAGGTCCATGGCTTTTTCTCGGTCCCCGTCGACCACCTCAGCGCCCTCGGGATCCTGGCCGACTACTTCCGGGGCGGCTCTCTTGCCGGCACGGTGGTGGTGTCCCCCGATCTCGGCAACGCCAAGACCGCCACGTTGTTCGCCCGGCTGCTCGGTCTCGAGGTGGCCGCCGGGAGCAAGCAGCGTCTCGCCGACGACCGGGTGGTCATCGACGCCATCGTCGGCGACGTGGCCGGGAAACACGCCCTGGTGCTCGACGACGAGATCGTCACCGGCGGATCGATCGTCGAGCTGCTCGACAAGCTGGCGGAGTTGGGATGCACCGGGGCGTCGGTGGCCTGCACCCATGGCCTGTTCATCGGTCCCGCCATGCGGCGCCTCAGCGGTCATCCCATGATTCGCGAGATCGTCACCACCGATACCGTGCCGCAGACCGACTGGCCCGAGCTGGTGGTGTTGTCGGTGGCCGGCCTCTTCGCCGAGGCCATCGACCGAATCCACGCCGGCGAGTCCATCAGCAGCCTGTTCGACGGCATCGACCCGACGTTGGCACCTCCCCAGAAGCGGCTGCCCTTCCCAGCGTGACGTGAAGCGTCCGCCCGCCCCGGCGGCCCAGTCCGCACCGGGTGCCGCTGAGGGGGCGGCGCTGCGAGGAGCGGCGCAGGGTGAGCCTCATCACGGTCGAAGGCCGTCGACGCCTGTGGGGCCCCTTCTCGGAGGGGCCCCACCCATCTCGGCCTTGGGTTGGCGTCAGGACCCGGGGATGGTCAACAGCATCAGCTGACCGGATTCCCGCTTGACGAGGATGCCGTTCTCGGTGGTTGCGAACACGTTGGAGCCATGGCCCTGCACGTCGAGCAGCCAGCGGCCCCCCCCGAACCACTCGGAGGCGTCGACGATGCCACTCGACTCGCCCAAGGGGTCGATCACGGTGGCCACCGACCGCCAGGTCTCCTGGTTGAAGCGGTACTGGAAGATCTGGGCGTTGGCCGTGTCCTCCTGCACCATCAGGCTCTTCTTCGAGGTGTCGACGTTGTCGGGGCTCGTGAACGGCACATACTTGTCACTGCCGGTGGCGTCACCGTCGGCCAGCACCGTGATCGAGTCGACCACGGTGGGGTCGTCGACGTTGAAGACCATTTGGATGATCCGGCCGTTGTCCGCCCGCCCGATGGTGCCTCCTGGACCCCGCACCAGCCGTCCGGTGGTGGCGCTTGGCACCACCCTGGTGGCGCCGGTGTCTGCGATGTACACGACTCGGGGGTCGTTGCGGTCGTAGGCCAGGTCCTCCAGTCGGATGGCTTGGAACACGTTGTTGGCGTTCGACCAGTTCTCCAAGTCGTTCTGGTCGCCGTCGGCGATGGCGTCGGGCACCGGGATGAACTCAGCGGTCATGACGTCATCGACGCCCAGATCCAGGTAGTCGTTGGCTCCGTTGAA
Organism: uncultured bacterium; assembly: GCA_963825585.1. Taxonomy (GTDB): domain Bacteria; phylum Actinomycetota; class Acidimicrobiia; order Spongiisociales; family ZC4RG35; genus JAOUGY01. Next base: position 365,104 of record CAWGTX010000002.1, on the reverse strand, counting down.
CGGGTCGGCGGGGTCGACCGCCGCCCCGTTCTTCGAGGTGACGCGCAGCGCCCACAAGGTCCCCCGGTCGTCCAACACGTCATCCTCGGTGTCGGCGAGGTACAGATACAACTGTGACGACGGAGCCAGGAAGGTGTCGTCGGTGGTGAGCAATGCAAGCTGGTCCCACCCACCGGGTATCGCCACGGTGTTCTCGTGGTTGAGTCTTCCCATCCCCGGGATGTGGGTCGATTCGCCGGTGTCGGTGTTCAAGGCCACCACGTAGCCGGCCTGACGCTTGGGAGCCCAGGCGGGATCGGGACCGTAGGGAGCGCCCGGCGGCACCGCTACCACGTCGTTGGACTCCTCGCCGGTGAAGAAGGTGTAGGTCGAGAACCCCTCGGCAGGACCCGCCATGAAGGCGGTGCAGAAGCGGAGGTAGCCCAACTCCGGACCGAGCGCCACCGACGCCGACAACACCGATCCCTGCCGACTTCCCGCCTTGGTATCGAGCGTGAGTAGCGAGATCGAACTGTCCTGGGTGTCGCGGGCACCAGCGAACGGCACCGTGCTCTGCTCGTGGGTGACGTACACGTCGACAGTGTGTGCCGCCGCACCGGGACGGATCCCGATCCCGTCGGGGATCCCCTCGAAGAGAAAATCGCCCAGCACATCACCACTGTTGATGATGGCCTTCACGTCGGCGCCGGCCGGCAGCGAAGGATCAAGGGTGATGGCGGGCGCCTGATCGGTGAGGTAGCCCGACTCGGGCGCAGCGGGTGCCGTGCCGACCATCCCCACCAACATCGTGAATGCCAGCAGCACGACCGTCATGATCGAGCCTGCTCGTCGTCGATGTACCTGCATGATGACTCCCTCTGTCCGATCCCCGGGCGTTCACCCCAAGCTACCGCGATAGTGGGCGCCATGACGGCGTCAGGGGGGCGAGCAGTACCGGACGGGGCCGACACGCACAACGCGTCCGAGCAGGTCCCGGTGGATCCACCGGCCCACAACTGACAGGTGTCACGCAACGTCGTAGATTGGTGCTTCCGTTACACAGGAGGACCGATGACAACCGTCCCGCAGGCGCCGACCGCTCCGTTCGGAACCGTCTTCGCGGGGTCCATGTCGGTAGTCCGATGGGACGACGGCACCTGGGACACACCGACGGTCGGACCCGTCGGGCCGTTCTCGTTCCATCCCGCCACCCACGTCTTCCACTACGGCAGCGCCTGTTTCGAAGGCCTGAAGGCGCATCGGGGAACCGACGGCAGGGTCCGGATCTTTCGACTCGACGCCCACGTGCGTCGCATGCAGCGCTCCGCCGAGATCCTCATGCTGCCGGTGCCGCCCACCGAGTTGCTCAGCTCGATGATCATCGACGTGGTCCGGGCGAACCTCGACGAGGTACCGGCGGCGCCCGGCTCGCTGTATCTGCGGCCGACCCTGATCGGGACCGAGGAGAACATCGGAGCGGCAGCGGTGCCCTCGAAGCAGGCGATGGTGTATGTACTGGCGAGCCCGGTGGGTGACTACTTCGCCGGCGGTATCCGGCCGCTCAAGATCGCCATCGAGACCGCCACACCCCGCACCACCCCGCAGTTCGGGATGGTGAAGTCGGGGGCGAACTACGTGATGGCGCTCGGGCCCACCATGAAGGCGAAGAAGGATCTGGGAGCCGATCAGATGCTGTTCGCTCCCGCCGGTCACGTCCAGGAGACCGGTGCCGCCAACTTCATGATGATCGACTCCGAGCGGGTCATCACCCCCGCCCTCAGCGAGGCGTTCCTGCACGGGGTGACCCGTGACTCGATGCTGGCGCTGGCCGCCGACTTGGGTTATCAGGTGGAAGAGCGGAACGACCTGACCGTCGACCAGGTGCTGGAGTGGGCCGCCCGTCCCGACGCCGAGGCCGCTCTGTCGGGTACCGCCGCCGTGTTGGCGTCGGTGGGGTCGTTCGTCCACATGGGCGAGGACCTTCCGGTGGGTAGCGGTCAGGTCGGGGCGAACACGATGAAGCTCCGCTCGGCCCTCACCGACATCCACATCGGTGAGCGTCCTGATCCGTACGGCTGGCTGACCGAAGTCTCCTGAGGTCTCGCCTCCCCCCCGAACCGGCGGTCGGGTTTGGGTCGGCTCAGGTCGGGTCGGATCGGCGGAGCCGCCGGATGACGGCGGTCACTTCCTCCAGTCCCAGCAGCCGTCCCGCCACCAGATACACCACCGCACCCGCCGGGGCGGCCACGGCACCCCGCACCACCGAAGGGGATCCGGCGAGCAGCACCGCAATACCGAAGGCGGCGAGCCCGGCCACCACCGAGGCGGCCATCGTCTTGACGGCTACCCCCACCAGCGGGCCTCCCCCGCCCGAGCCGGACCGGTGCCAGCTGACGGCGATGGCCAGCGTGTAGGCGACCAGCCCGATGGTGCTCCCCAACGCCACCCCGGGGGCACCGAGACGGTTCACACCCACCCACAGGATCGGCACCACCGCCACCGTCACGGCAGTGCCGATGATCACCGGCGTCCACATGCGTCGTTGGGCGTAGAAGGCGCGGGTATACACCTGGTGGGCCGCCCAGAACGGGATGGTGACGGCGAAGATGGCCAGCAGCTCGCCCACCGCCAGTGTGTCGTCGGCGTCGAAGCGCCCGTACTCGAAGGCGGTGCCAACGATCGGCACCGCCAGTGCAACCACCAGGCCGGCCGCCAGCCCTCCCACCGCGATCGCCGCCCGGACCGAACGCATCACGGTCGCCCGGAACTGCTCGAGATCACCCTCCGCCACGAGCCCGGCCAGGAACGGATAGGCCGCTACCCCGGCCGCCTGGGCGATCACCCCCACCGGAAGCATGTTGAGCGTGCGGGCGAAGTACAGCTCGGATATCGCCGACTCCCCGGCGAACTGGCCGAACAGACGCGGCCACGACTCGTCGAGTGCCACCGCCGACTGTCCGATCATGAGCGGGAACGCCAGGGTGAAGTACTCGGGCACGGCCCGGCCCCACACCGGCGTCCCCGACGTGAACCACACCCCGGAGCGTTTCGCCCCCCACATCTGGATGGCGAAGTTGCCGATGGCGGCACCGGCGAACCCGCCCCAGATGAACGACTCGGGGCTGGGGTCACCCACCCAGCTGCCCACCACTCCGCCAGCGATGATGCCGACGTTGTAGATCAGCGGTGCGAGCGTCGGTATCACGAACCGGCGGTGGGCGTACTGGGCGGCCATGAACATGGTCCCGGCCATGAAGAACACCTGGGAGGCGAACGTGACCCGCATCATGGCCACCAGCCGGTCGAGGGCGTCGCCGGTGATCTCGGGGAACACCGCCCCCGTGATCGGACCGGCGGTGGCGATGAGGATCACGGTCAGCGCCACCATGATGCCTAACACCACCCGGAACACGGCCGTGAACACCTCGCCGGCGGCACGGCGATCACCCGACTGGACGTGACCGGCCAGCAGCGGCACCAACGTGATCGACAGGTAGCCGCCGGCCATCAGGAAGAACAGGATGTCGGGGATGGTGAAGGCGGCCGCATACAGGTCGGTGTCGGCCCCCACTCCCAGCATCCCGGCCAGGATCAACGTGCGAACGTAGCCGAGGACCCGCGAGAGCAGCACACCGACCGACACCACCAGGGCGGCCATCCCAATCGACTTCGACCCGGTCACTCACACCACCAATCGCGCATCTGCCTGGCGGCAAGGCTAGGGGGCGCACCGCCCGTCACCTGGTGGTTCCGACGGTTGCCTCGGCCAGGCCGATCAGCCGCCCGACCGATACCCAGGTCACGAGGGCGGCGGAGATCGCCACCAGCACGACCAGCGGTGCAGGCACCCCAATCCGATCACCCGCTGCGGAAAGCAAGGTTGCGACGACTCCGGCTGCCCCGGCAGCCAGGGCCGAGGTCGCCACATGTGACATGACGGTCCGGTCGTTGGCCCGATGCCACGCCACCGCCGGCGTGATGGTGATCACCGCAGACCACGCCACCCATGCCAGCACCACGCCGCTCGACCCGAGCACCTGCGAACCCGCCCAGGCGGCGAGGATCGCCACCGCGGCGCCGACCAGGCCCGACACGGTGGCGGCGCCGGGTCGTCCCGCCCACACCCGCAGGTACTGCGGGGCGGTGGCCACGAGTGGCACCGCCATCGCAGCGAACACCAGCAGGGTGACCATGACGTCGGCGGCCTCCGACGACAGCTCGCCCCACCCATACACGATGTCGACGATGGGACGGGCCATCGATCCCAGCAGGACCGCCGCCAACAGAGAGCGTGTGATCATCGTTCTGACGGCGGCGACCTCGGCCGCTCGCAGCCACTTGTTGTCGGACACGATCGGTGGCAACGGCGGGCCGGGAGTCCCGACGGCGACCGCCGCCAGCATGACCAAGGCGTGGACGGCCACGATGACACCGAGCGAGCCCTCGCCTGTGAATTGGCCGGCGAACCGGACCCACACCGCCCCGGAGCCGAACAGCACGGCGGCGGTGATCATCGGCCAGGTCAGCCGCCACCGGACGGGCAGCGACCGATGAGCGAGGGGGGTGGTCCACTCGAAGGTCACCCCGGCACGAGTCGCCATCACCGCCGCCAGAACCAGCCCGACAGCCGACCCGGCCAGCCGCCCCCATCCGTACGACTCGGGACCGTCGCCCACCAGCCCCCCGACCACAACTCCCAGCAGCTGGATTCCGGGCACCCAGGCGAGCCACCCGGCATCACGTCGCACCGACGCCGCCGCCGCCAGCCCTGCGCCCAGGGCCACGCACAGGCCGGCGGCGAACGCCACCCGCAGGAGCGCCGCCAGCGCCGGCGTATCGGAAACCCGTGGGAAGACAGCACCGGCCAGCTGGCTCGAGAAGATGATCCCGAAGGCGGCGAGTGTCACCGCCAGGAGCGAAACCAGGCGGATCACGGCGGTCCCGGTTCTGACCGTCTCCCTGTCGGTCCCGAACACATCCCCGGCCGACGGCGCCAGAGCCACCGTGAGATAGGGTCCAGCCAGCGCAAGCACCATCAGGTCGGGGATCACCCAGGCGGCGTCGAACAGGTCCTTGTCGGCAGTGGCGCCCATCCCGGCGAACAGAACCGCATGCCGGATCACCTCCGCCACCGGCCCGGCCGCCACCATGGCCGCCGCGAGGCGCCGACCTCGGGGCGTCATCGTGCTGGGGTGCGGGCTGTCGCCAGATCGTCGAGCACCGAGTCCGGCACGGGGATACCCACCCGCCCGACCCCGAGCGCCACGTCGTCCTTGTACGACCCGTGATAGTCGGATCCTCCCGACGGGAGCAGCCCGAAGCGGCCCGCCATCTTCACCAACCCCGCCCGCCCCGGCGCCTCATACGAGCCGTAGTGACATTCGACGCCGATCAACCCGGCCGCCGACAGGCGTTCCATCAGAGCGGCCATCTCCATCCGGTTGTCCACGCCGAGGGTGTGCGGATGCGCCAGCACCGGAACCGCGCCGGAGGCACGGGCCAATCCGATGCCCTCCTCGGGCGTCAGCCGATCCCGGCCGAGATAGGCGGGCCGTCCCGCCGCCAGGTACTCGTCGAAGGCGGCCGGGATGCTCTCCACGTAGCCCTTGCGGACCATCACCGCGGCGATGTGGGGCCGGCCGGTACTGCCGCCACCCGACTCGGTCTCGATCTCTTCGAGGGTGATGTCCATCCCCAGCTCCCGGAGCCGCTCCACCATCCGCTGATTGCGACTCGCCCGGGAGGCCTGCAACCCCGCCAGGCGATCCTGGAGCGGACCCTCCGTCGGTTCGAGCCACAACACCACGAGGTGCATTCCCCCCTTGTCCCAATCGAGCGACAACTCGACGCCGGGGATCATCTCGATGCCCGCCGTCTCGGCGGCGACGCTCGCCTCCGCCAGCCCTTCGGTGGTGTCGTGATCGGTGAGAGCGAAGGTCGAGATCCGCGCCGCCGCCACCTTGTTCACGAGCAGAGTCGGAGAGTCAGACCCGTCGGAGGCGCTCGAATGGGTGTGCAGGTCGACGGGCATGGAGGGAACTTAGCTTCGAGCGGCGTGAATAGCTTTGTCCCCCTCTCGCAAGCTCGAGGGGGACAAAGCTACTCCCTATCCGCGCGACCACACTGTGCAGAAGGTGGGGGCGACACCTGTGCTCTGCACGAGACCGCGTTCTGGCTGGCAGCTGGCAGCTCTAGGACGTCTGGTCGGCGATCGTGATCGACTCGATGTAGATCGTCTCGGCCGGGGCGGTACGGGCGCCCGACCCTGGGGGAGCTTTGCGGTCGATCTCGGCGATGCGGTCCAGGGTATCGAGTCCGTCGGTGATGTGGCCGATCACGTTGAGGCGGTTGGAGAGAGGGGTGTCGTCGGCGGTGACGATGAACAGGCCGGTTCCACGGGTCGAGGCGTCACCGGAGAACCCGACCACGCCCCGGTCCATCTCGAAGGATTGGTCGGGGAACTCGTTGGGGAGTCGGAGGGCGATGCGGCGGCCCTCCATGAAATGGCTGCCGGTGCCGTCGGCTTCGGGGTCGCCGCCTTCGATACGGAGGCTGGGGTCGACGAAGTGGAACACGGTGCCGTCGTAGGCACCCTGGCGGGCCAGGAACACGAAGGCGTTCACACTCTCCGGGGCGGTCGACGGGTCGAGCTCGAGGGTCATCTCGCCGCACGAGGTGACGATGGTGGCCGTGATGGCGGCGCCGGCTTCGAGCGCCTGGTCGGCGACCTCGGGCCAGCGCTCCAGTGAGGCAGGCTCGGGGGCTTCGGCACCACAGGCGGTGGGCTGGGCCTGGAAGTCGACGTAGCGCTCGGGCAGTTCCGACTCCTCACTGCCGAGCACGTTGATGAACACCAACAGCACCACGACCAGACCACCCATCCCGAGGGCGATGAAGATGCGGCGGCGCAGTTCCTTGCGCGACGCCTCTTTCCGGGCGGCGGCGCGTTTGGCGGCTTCGTGTTCTCTCTGGCGTTGGCGTCGTTCGTTGGCCATCGGTGGCGGGAGGCTAGTAGTCCCTCGGCCGGGACGGATCGCGCGACCGGCGTCATCCGAGTGCCATTTACACTTCGGCTCCCAGCACAAGAGAATCCTGAATGCTCATCGTCCAGAAATACGGAGGCACGTCGGTCGGCTCGCCCGAGCGGATCGCACGGGTGGCGGATCGCATCATCGCCACCAAACGGGCCGGCAACGATGTGGTCGTGGTGGTGTCGGCGATGGGTCACACCACCGACGAACTCGTCGACCTCGCGAACGCGGTCAGCCCGGCTCCGCCCGCCCGTGAGATGGACATGCTGCTCACCGCCGGTGAGCGCATCTCGATCGCCCTCGTCGCCATGGCGATCATGGCTCGGGGCGTGGAGGCGGTCAGCCTCACCGGCAGCCAGGCCGGCATCCTGACCGAGGGCAAACACGGCGAGGCCAAGATCGCGGAGATCCGTGGGTTCCGGGTGCGGGAGAGCCTCGACGAGGGCAAGGTCGTGATCGTGGCCGGCTTCCAGGGCGTCGACCCGGCCACCAAGGAGATCACCACCATCGGCCGGGGCGGCTCCGACGCCACCGCCGTGGCCCTCGCCGCCGCCCTGGAAGGCGATGTGTGTGAGATCTACACCGACGTCGACGGCGTGTTCACGGCCGACCCCCGCATCGTGGCAACGGCACGGAAACTCGACGAGATCAGCTTCGAGGAGATGCTGGAATTGTCGGCGTCGGGGGCCGGTGTGCTCATGAGTCGTTCGGTGGAGTTCGGCCGCCGCTTCGGACGTCCCGATCCACGTTCGATCGTCGTTCAACGACCAGCCCCGGCACCTGGGTGAAGGAGACCACCATGGAACAGGCCATCATCAGCGGCATCGCCCACGACACCTCCGAAGCAAAGGTGACCGTGCGCGGATTGCCCGACACGCCCGGCGTCGCCGCCCGACTGTTCGAGCCGATGGCCCAACAGGGCATCAACGTCGACATGATCGTCCAGAACGTCGCCCAGGACGGCACCACCGACATCTCGTTCACCATCGGCAAGGCCACCGTCGATGCCGCCCGGGCCATCGCCGAACAGACCGCCGTCGACGTGGGTGCCGGAGCCGTCGAGATCGACGCGGGGGTCGGCAAGGTGTCGCTGGTGGGGGCAGGAATGAAGTCGCATCCCGGCGTGGCCGCCAAGGTGTTCCGCACCCTGGCCGACGGCGGCATCAACATCGAGATGATTTCGACGTCGACCATCCGTATCTCGTGCGTGGTGCGCGGCGACGACGTGCAACGGGCCGTTCAGGTCCTGCACGAGGCCTTCGTGCCACCGATGATCACCGAGGAGCAGGGCGTATGACCAGGACAGCCATCGTCGGAGCGACCGGCGCAGTCGGACGCACCATGTTGTCGATTCTCGAGCAGCGGGAGTTCCCGGTGTCCGAGCTTCGCCTGTTCGCTTCCGCCCGTTCGGCGGGCGGGAAGGTGGAAACGGCCTGGGGGACGGTCGAGATCGAGGATCTCGCCACCGCCGACCCGGCCGGTGTCGAGATCGCCCTGTTCTCGGCGGGTGGTGACCGTTCCAAGCAGTACGCCCCCGCCTTCGCGGCCGCCGGTGCGGTGGTGGTCGACAACTCGTCCGCTTTCCGCATGGAGACCGACGTTCCGCTGGTGGTGGCCGGGGTCAACGATCACGCCGTCGCCAACCGGCCCCGGGGCATCATCGCCAACCCCAACTGCACCACCATGGACCTGATGATGGCGGCGGGACCGCTACATCGGGCCGCCGGACTCCGGACCATGGTCGCCACCTCCTACCAGTCGGTGTCGGGGTCGGGAATGAAGGGCATCGACGAACTGATCCGTCAGACCGACTTCCTCCGCCCCGACTCCCGAGGCGCTGCAGGTGGGCGGGTGGCAGGATCCTGGTTCCGAGGTCTATGTCCGCCCGATCGGGTTCAACGTGATCCCCTTCGCCGGAGCCGAGAAAGAGCAGGGCTACACCGACGAGGAGTGGAAGCTGGTCAACGAGACCCGCAAGATCCTCGAGGCCCCCGGGGTTCTCGTCGAACCCACCTGCGTGCGGGTGCCGGTGATGGTGGGACACGGTATCGCCGCCACCATGTACTTCGACCGGGCACTCGGGCTTTCAGAGGCGGTCGAACTGCTCGAGGGCAGCGCCCGGCGTGCAGGTGTGGCAGGACATCCCGCCCACCCCGCTCGACTCGGCCGGCATCGACGACGTCCTGGTGGGCCGCATCCGCGAGACCGTCGGCGAGCCGGGCGGAATCAACCTCTGGGTGGTGGGCGACAACCTCCGCAAAGGCGCCGCCCTCAACGCCGTGCAGATCGCCGAGCTCCTCCTGGTCTGATGTCCGCCCGTCGGACGTCCATCCGTAAGCATTCTGTAACCGCGCCCGGGCATAGTGGGTCGGGTCAGATGAGCGATGGGTATGGGCGGGCGCATGATGGGCGGTATGAGGGGCATGGGTGGAATCAGCGGCACGGGTGACATGGGGCGACGTGACGTGAGGGCGGGATTGGTGACGTTCAGCGGGGTGCTGGCCGTCGACCAGGCGATCAAGGCGGCCGGGGCAGCCGCCGGGAACGTCGAGCGGGTGCTGTCGGTGAGTCCGGGGATCGCGGCGATGGGGGTCGCCGCCTTTGTCGTCACCGCAGCGCTCCTCACCGTCATCGCACGCTCGGGGATGGCCTCGTCGCTGGCAGTCGGTCTGGTGCTCGGTGGCCTCGGTTCGTCGCTCATCGACGGACTCGCCACTGGGGCCACCACCGGTGCATCGCTCGCCGATGTGGCGGTGGCGATCGGTGTCGTGCTGGGTGTGGTGCAGGCGTTGGTTCGGCGGCCGCTCATCTTCGGCCGGAGCCATCGTCTGATCGTGTGACGAGCGCCTAACCTCCGCCCCGTGGAGCTTCGCCTACTCGGGCCGGTCGAGGCGGTGGCCGCCGACGGTCACCCTGTCGTGCTGGGCGGACCGACCCAGGCGGCCCTGCTGGCACTGCTCGCCCTGGAGTCTCCGGGACTGATCGACACCGACCGGCTGGCCGGAGACCTGTGGCCCGAGCGTGCTCCACGTGACCCCGATGCCAGCCTGCAGGTTGCCGTGTCCCGGCTTCGCAAGGCGCTGGGACCCGGAACCATCGAAACCGGCCGCTCTGGCTACCGGCTCAACGTCGCACCCGAGCAGCTCGACATCGAACGTTTCCGCCGGCACACGGTCAGGGGCCGCAGGTCGTTGGCGGATGGCGAGCCGTACCGTGCCGGAGAGGGGCTTCGCCAGGCCCTCGCCCAATGGCGGGGCGATGCGCTCTCCGATCTCAAACGCTACGACTTCGCCCTCAGGGCGGCGTCGATCCTGGAAGAGGAGCGGCTGGCCGTGGTCGAGACCCTGATGGAAGCGGAGTTGGCGACCGGCCGACACGAGCACGTGATCGGTGACCTGGCCGGTCTCGTGGAAGCCCATCCGCTGAGAGAGCGGTTGCGGGGTCTACACATGCTCGCCCTCTACCGGTCGGGACGGCAGGCGGACGCCCTGCGGTCGTTCGGTCGGTTGCGTGAGTTGCTGGCAGAGGAGCTCGGTGTCGATCCCTCCCACGATCTGGTGGAACTGGAGGAGCGGATCCTGATGCAGGATCCTGCCCTCGGCGTGGCCACCGTTTCCGCCGACCCGACCGCGCTGAACGAAGGCGGGGACCTGGTGGCGTTCTCCCGCGGCCAGGTGATCATCGAGGAGGGTGCCCCCTCCGATACCGTGTACTGGATCGAAGAGGGCACCGTCCAGGTGTACCGGGCGTCACCGGACGGCGAGGAAGTGCTCGCCGAGCTCGGTCCGGGCCGCTACTTCGGCGAGTTGGCCGGACTGCTGGGCATCAGGCGGACCGCCTCGGTGAGGGCTGTGACACCGGTGACCGTGTCGGCCCACACCACCGACGGCTTCAGGCGTCGCCTCGCCGTCGGCGTCCGCTGATCGCTCACACCGAGCCCATCAGTCGTCCAGCGCGGCCAGCCAGTCCGACCAGTAGTCCCTCCACGCCGTGACCTCGGCCGACGTCGGCAGCTTGGCGTGTGCCACGGTCACTTTCGTACGACCGTCACGGGTCGGCTCGAGTGAGAATTCAGCCGTTCCCGGTCCGATGGCGATGCGGACATTCCGGGATTCGGCCTTCGACCGAAGTTCCGTGTCGAACCCGGGGAACAGGTCGTCGCGGTCCGCCAGCAGCATCTTCCTGAGCAGCTCGCCGTCGATGTCCACCGTCTTCGACTTTCCGGCGGTGAAGGTGCCGTCGGCCATCTGATACTTGAGACGGATGCCGCGGATCCGTTCGTATCCGACCGTCACCGTCTGCGCCCACCAGCTGTCGATCCCGTGGTGTTCCACCAGGTGGGCGGCGATGGCGGTGTGCCCGGCGTCGCGTCCTGGTTGGTTGTCGATCAACGAGCACCATTCGTCCCAGCCCCGGCCGGTCGCCTCGACGATGCGGTCGTTGCTCATGTCGGGCTCCGACACCCGGCCGGAGCGGGTGGCCTGTTCGATGAGAATGCGCCGGGCGGCGCCGTACTTCTCGCCTGTCGACGCCATGCGCGCTCGGATACGCCGCTTGAAGGATTCCTGTCGGGTCATGTGTTGCGCCTCTCCGTGCATGGCACGTCGGTTCGCCCACGCCCACCGACGGCCCGCACACGGGTCACGCGGTCACATCCCCCTGCCGAGCACTCGAGGTCCCCTCTGCCTTCCAAAGCCGGCGGCGTGGGCGCCGGTGCGAAGGTCGGGCGAGGCAGGTCGCCCGAACGAATGGTAGCAACACTCTTGTCCCCCACTGCGCTTCGTGGGGGACAAGAGCTCAGTCGGTCACCACTCGGAGCGCGATCGGCGACCGGTACTCGTGACCTCTGTACGTGGTCTCGTGGTCGGGGTCCAGTCGAAGGTTGGGGAACCGCTCGAGGAGCATTCGGATGGCGATGCGGAGCTGGGCGCGGGCGAAGTGATGGCCGATGCAGTAGTGCGGGCCGGCAGCGAACGACAGGTGGACCCGGCGCGGTCGGAACAGGTCGAACTCGTCGGCGGTGGGGCCCCATACCGCCCGGTCCCGGTTGGCCGACGACACCACCAGGATCACGCGGGCGTCGTCGGGGAGCGTCACACCGCCGATCGTGGTGTCGGGGGCGACACCGCGCAGCAGGTTGCCGATGGGTGCGGTCCAGCGCAGCCCCTCCTCCACGGCGGCGGCCACGAGTGCGGGGTCCGAACGTACGGCCGCCAACTGGTCGGGGTGCGCCATCAGGCAGTGGGCGATGGTGGCGCCTCCGTGAGCCGGTTCCTGCAGGCCGCCCAGCAGCACCAATTTGAGTGATGGCATCGCCCAGGCGAGCCGTTCTTCGAATGACCCGTCGACGGCGTGGACCAGGTTCGAGAGCATCCCGTCGTCCGGCTCGGTGAGGCGCTTCGCCATCAGCGGGTGAATCGTTTCGTCGATCTCGGCGGAGACCTCGTCGGAGAAGGCGGTCTTGGCGGGGTCGCGTTCGTAGTTGGAGACCCCGGCCGCCAGTCCGGCGAACCATCGGACGAGGGTGGCAACGTCAACCCGGTCGGCGATGCCGATGGCGTGGGCGAGCGAGGTCACCGACACCGGTTCGAAGTACTCGGCGAGCAGGTCCCCTCCGCCGGCCGAGGCGATGGCGTCGAGTCGTTCGGCGCAGAGCCGCTCGAACACCCCGGGCATCGTCGCCTCCACTGCGCGGGGCCGGAGGGTCGAGTCGAACGGCCGGCGCATCCGTTTCGCAGGCTCGCCGTCGGTCGTCATCATCGAGACCCCACCCAGGGCACGGTCGGTGGGGGAGCCCTCCACGTGCGCCGGGAACCGGTCCGGATCGTCGAGTGCTTCCTCGACGTCGGTCCAACGCGTCACCATCCACACGTCGAGGCACGGCATGAACGCCACAGGTGCGTATCCGCGCAGCTGGGAGTAGATCGGGTACGGGTCCGATTCGAGTTCCCCGATGGTGACGGCTCCCACATCGATCACAGCTCCACCTCCACCATGCCGTCGACCACTCTCGTCCGGAAGGTTCGGATCGGCGTCCGAGCCGGCATGCCGAGGACCTCACCGCTTCGCAGGTCGAACTCCGACCCATGGCAGTTGCATATCAACGTGGAACCCTCGAGCTCGCCGTCGGTGCTGAAGGCGCAGCCGGCATGGCTGCACCGATCCTCGGCGGCCACCCACTCGTCGGAGTTCCATGCCAGCAGCACCACTGTCCCATCCAGGACCGCCGTCCGCCAGGTGGGGGTGTCCACCGCTGCAACGTCGGTTCGGTACCAATCCATCTCCCGAGGATGCCAGGGCGATACCGCACCAGGCAACCCGCTCAAACCAGAGGGCCGCTCCTGCGAGCGGCCCCGTGCTGGTGTTCGAGTCGGGACGGCGGGACTTGAACCCACGACCTCAGCGTCCCGAAGGCTCTCGCCGTGGACTGAGGCATACTCCTGCGGACCAAAACCCCAGGTCAGAGCGTTGCGGCGACGGCTGCGGATCGGGGTGGACGCCTCCGTACGCGCGATGGACGCGCGATGGAGTGGTGGGGTTGCCGCTGTCAGGCGACCTCGAGGAAGCGCCGGATCGCCTCACGAATGATCTCGCTGGTGGTGGTGTGCTCGGCCTCGGCGCGGGCCTCGATCGCCGCCCGGAGCTCGGGGTCGATACGGACCGGCACCACCTCGGCCGGACCCGACCCCATCGAGGGTCGACCCCGGCGCCGGGTCTCGAGGGCTTCGAGGTTGTAGTCGGTCTCGGCGACTGAGCCGATTCGAATCTCATCCACCTCGCTGCTCCACCTCGCTGCCTCGATACGCCGGCTCCGACTCGCACCGATACGGGTGCGCCGGCGGTGGCCATCTCCTCGGAGCTTCATCCGTGATTCACCTCTCAGCCACGTCGTATTCACCCCGGTCAAGGTAGATTCCCGCGAGACCGGAGCGTGTGTCAAGCGTGTCGTGGCGCGAGACGATGCCCCGGAGGCAACTCAGCCGAGGCATCGCTCAAGGAGTGCGCATGTCGCAACCCAATCTCTCCCGCACCGTCGGTTGGCCGAGACACCCGTTCATCTACGAGATCAACACGTGGCCGTGGTTGACGACGCTCAGCGGCGATGTTGCTGCGCCAACGCCCTTGGGGGAGGTACCCGACGACGAATGGGACCGGGTCGCTGCGTTCGGCTGCGACGCCGTGTGGCTGATGGGCGTCTGGGAACGCAGTCCGGCCGGAATCGCGGTTGCGCTCGGGGAGCCCGATCTCGTCCACAGTTTCGAGGAGACGCTTCCCGACTTCGATCCCGCCGACGTCGTGGGTTCACCGTACTGCGTGCGTGGCTACGAGGTCGATGCCCGGCTGGGGGGCCGTTCCGGTCTCGCCGTGGCACGCAAGGCCCTCCACGAACGCGGGATGCGGCTGATCCTGGATTTCGTCCCCAACCATGTCGCCCCTGACCACCCCTGGACGGCAGACCATCCCGAGTACTTCGTGCTGGGCGACCAGGCCGACTACGAGCGACAGCCCGAAGCATCCCTGGAGGTGGGCGGTCGATTCCTCGCCCGCGGCCGCGATCCGTACTTCGCGCCATGGCCCGACGTGGTGCAACTCAATGCCTTCTCTGTTGCGCTGCGGGGTGCCGTGGCCCGGACGCTGCTCGACATCGCGACCCAGAGTGACGGTGTCCGCTGCGACATGGCGATGTTGACCATGAACGACATCTTCCGGCGGACGTGGGGCGAACGCGCCGGCACCGCACCCGAAACCGACTACTGGCCCGACATCATCTCGCAGGTTCGCACCGAGCATCCCGATTTCGCCTTCATCGCCGAGGCGTACTGGGACATGGAGTGGCCACTCCAGCAACAGGGCTTCGACTACTGCTACGACAAACGTCTCTACGACCGGCTGGTCCATGAGAGCGCCGAATCGGTGCGGCTCCACCTCACCGCAGACCTGGGCTACCAGGATCGTCTGCTCCGGTTCATCGAGAACCACGACGAGCCGCGGGCGGCATCGGTGTTCGCACGGCACCGCCATGAGGCGGCGGCGATGGCCACGCTCACCCAGACCGGGGCGCGCCTCATCCACGAGGGACAGACGACGGGGCGCCGCGTGCATCTGCCCGTCTTCCTCGGGAGGTTCCCCGCAGAGCACTCCGACAGCGAGCTCGCGGCCTTCTACCGATCGCTGCTGACGGTGCTGCGGGATGAGACCTTTCGGTCGGGTGACTGGCGTCTGTGCGATCGCAGGGGTTGGGAGGGCAACGCCACCTGGGAACAGCTCGTGAGCTGGTGCTGGCAGGGGGAACACCGCTGGCTCATCGTGGTCAACCTCGGCCCATCACCCGCCTCCGGGAACGTCGCCGTCCCGTGGGATGACCTCCGCGGCCGTGAGTGGCGCCTCGTCGACCCCACGACCGGCGTCGACTTCGTGCGCCATGGCGACGACATCCGCAACGGCCTGTATGTCGCCCTCGACCCGTGGCGGTGGCATTGTTTCCGGCTCGAGCCGGCTCCTTCCACAGACGTCCCGACGCAGGAGAACGCTCAGTGAGCGACGGCAACGCACAGGACAGAACCACCGCCGAGCATCGCCGCCTCGCCGAGGCGACGGGCAAGGCGGAAGACGATCTCTTCACCGCCAACCCCTGGTACGAGTGGGGTCCGTACCTCTCGGAGCGAGCGTGGGGCACCGTGCGTGAGGACTACAGCGCCAATGGTGACGCCTGGGACTTCTTCCCACACGACCACGCCCGCTCCCGGGTCTACCGGTGGAACGAGGACGGTATGGCCGGGATCTCGGACGTGCGCCAGGAGCTCTGCATGGCGCTGGCGCTCTGGAACGGCGCCGATCCGATCCTCAAGGAGCGCATGTTCGGCCTGACCGGGCCGCAGGGCAATCACGGCGAGGACGCCAAGGAGTATTGGTGGTACCTCGATGCGCTGCCCAGCCACGCCTTGTTGCGATGGCGCTATCACTATCCGCAGGCTGCGTTCCCCTATCAGGACCTCGTTGCGGAGAACGGCCGGCGGGGTCGCCACGAACCCGAGTACGAGCTGATCGACACCGGCGTCTTCGACGATGGCCGTTACTGGATCGTCGAGGTCACGTACGCCAAGGCGACGCCGACCGACGTGCTCGTCTCCATCCGCATCGAGAACCATGGACCGGACCCTGCCATGATCGACGTGCTCCCCACGCTGTGGTTCCGCAACACCTGGGAATGGGGAGGTGACGGCGCGGTGCCGTCACTGCGCCACGACGGCGAGGCCATCGTCGTCGACCACGCCCGGCTGGCCGGGTATCGACTGGCAGCCGCTGCGGGGCCAGACGACGAGATGCCGCAGGCGCTGTTCTGCAACAACGAGACCAACGCGGCGCGACTGTTCGGCGCCGAAGGTGCCACGCGCTACCCGAAAGACGGAATCAACGACCGCGTCGTGAGCGGGGCGGCAACCGTGGACCCGGAGGAGCGAGGGACCAAGGCGGCGTGGTGGTATCACCTGACCGTGCCGGGCGGCGAGCAAGTGGAGCTTCGCCTGCGGCTGTATCGGCCCGAAGCGGCTCAGGAGCAATCCCCTGCGTGGTGGCGGCAACCCTTCGACGCGGTGATGGAGGCTCGCCGCCGCGAAGCCGACGAGTTCTACGCGGCGCTCGCTCCGAGCGGCACCGGGCGCGAGGAGATGCGGATACTCCGCCAAGCCTGCGCCGGGCTCGTTTGGGGCAAGCAGCTCTATCCCTACCGGGTCAGTCGCTGGCTCGACGGCGATCCCAGCCAGCCGCCCCCGCCCCAGGGCCACCGGAAGGGGCGCAACGCCGACTGGAGGCACCTGGACGCGTTCGACATCCTGTCGATGCCGGATCCCTGGGAGTACCCGTGGTTTGCGGCGTGGGATCTCGCCTTCCACACGATCCCGTGGGCGCACCTCGATCCGGCCTTCGCCAAGTACCAGCTCATCGTGTTGCTGCGGGAATGGTTCCTCCATCCCAATGGCGCCTTGCCCTCGTACGAGTGGAACTTCGACGACGTCAATCCGCCCGTCCACGTCTTGGCCGCGTTGCGGGTGTTCCAGATCGACGGGGCACGTGACGTCGAATTCCTGGAACGGGCGTTCCAGAAGCTCCTCATCAACTTCACCTGGTGGCTCAACCGGCAGGACCCCGATGGCAACAACCTCTTCGGAGGGGGTTTCCTCGGACTCGACAACATCAGCGCGATCGATCGCTCGAGTCTGCCTCCGGGATTCGTGCTGGAGCAAGCGGACGGCACCGCCTGGATGGCGTACTACGCGCTCGGCATGCTGGTGATCGCCCAGGTGCTCGCCGAGCACAACCACGTCTACGACGACATGGTCGTGAAGTTCGGCGAGCAGTTCGTCATGATCGCCGACGCGCTCGACCGGGCCGGGATCTACAACCAGGACGATGGGTTCTTCTACGACCTCCTCATGGACCCCTCGGGTGCGGAGACCCCCGTGAGGGTCCAGACGCTCGTCGGGGCCATTCCGTTGCTCCCCTCGCTGGAGCTGACGACTCGCTACACCGAGCGGGCGGAGAAGCTTCGCAAGCGCCTCGCCCGTGCCCTCGAGGCGCGCAGCTCGAACGATTCGGAGGTGCGGCTCCACCTGACACCCATCGGGGACGACCGGCAGCTTCTGACGCTGGTCTCGGTCGACCAGCTCGGCCGAGCCCTGTCCACCTTCTTCGACGAGGACGCGTTTCTCTCCCCTCACGGGCTGCGATCGCTGTCCAAGCGCCATACCGTGCCGTATCAGGTACCCGGCGTCCCCGGGGCCCAGATCGACTACGAGCCGGCCGAGTCGCAGACGGCGATGTATGGCGGCAACTCCAACTGGCGCGGGCCGGTGTGGTTCCCGATCAACTACCTGGTGATCCGGTCTCTGCGGCGTTACCACGAATCGGCCGGCGACGGTTTCACCGTGGAGTACCCGACGGGCTCGGGCCAGCGGATGACGCTGGCGGAGGTGGCGCAAGACCTCTCCGACCGGCTCGTGGCGATCTGGCTCCCGGGGCCCGATGGGCGGCGGCCCGTGTACGGCGGCGTCGAGCTGCTCCAGACGGATCCGGCGTGGCGCGACAACCTGCTGTTCTTCGAGTACTTCAACGGCGACAACGGCGCCGGCCTCGGCGCCATGCACCAAACCGGCTGGACGGCGCTCGTCGCCGATCTCATCTTCGATCGAGCGGTGCCTCGGACGGAAACGGGCTGATCGCTCGGGGCGGCCCGGCGCCCGAGTCGGGAGTTGTCGCGTCACGGCGTGGAGCGTGGGTCGACCGGTGCGGCACAGGCCGCGGCGTCGGCCCCGATCCCGGTGCACGCGACCTCATGGAGCGGTTCGCAGCCGGTGAGCAACACGTAGGCGGCGCGGAGCTCTTCGATGCTGCTCTCGGGCAGACTCGCCAGCCGCGGCCGGTAGTCGGCGACCGGCTGCGATTCGTAGGCGGATCCGGGGACCGCAGTGTCCACGTCCATGAGGCCCCATGCCAGGATCTCTGCGACGTGCTCGGCACCCTCCTCGGCTGGCGGCGCGCCGGGCGGGCCGAACCAGTGCTCGAGTCCTCGGAGCTCCAAGAAGGCCCCACGGTCGAACGTTGCGACGTCATCCCAGGCATGGACCAGCTCGTGCAGGAGCGTCATCTCTCTCTCCCGTCGCAGACGTCGATCGTCCGCGTCGTCCGGTCGTACCGGCCCCGCGATCTGCAGCCGATCGCCGTGAGCTCGATGCGCACATCGCTCATGGCTTGAGACGATTACGCCCTGCCGTGCTGGTCGGCCGGGGCTCCATCAGCTCACGACGACGCGCACATCTTGTTCCCGATGGGTCTCTCGGGTGGGTCATCGTCACGATTGCGATCGCAGTACCGCAACCTCGGGCAACTGCTCGGGCGAGCCGTAGCCGTTCTCACACAGCCAGCGAACCACAACGAGGGATCGCCACGACCACCATGCGCGGACCAAGTCGCGGTCGACGTTGACGCCGTAGCCAGCGATGACATCTTCGAGGTGTTCCTCGTGCGCGAGCGTAAGCGTGGCGAGGTCGTACAGCGCGTCACCCTGGCGGGTTTCGGACCAGTCGATGATCCCGGTGACCTCGTCACCGTCAACGAAGACGTGCTCGATGGGCAGGTCGCCATGAATGAACACCGGCGTCCACGGCCGGAGCACCGTCTCTGCGAGGCGGCGATTGCGCGCCACCACGTCGGGAGGAAGGACATCGTAGCGACGAGCCAGTCGCACTCGTCAGCCAGCCGAGATGCGAGCTGATCGACAGTCGTGCCGGGCCAGGGCGGGAGCGGTGCGTCGTGCAGCGTCCGGATGGCCGCGCCTACTGCGGCCCACGCTGCGGGTGACGCCGGTGACGGTTCCCCAAGGCGGCCAAGAGCACGACCGGGGAGAGCAGCAACTGCGAGCACCGGCGGCTTCCTCCACAGGATCTCCGGTGTGGTCACCGGAGCCAAGGCGATCGCTTCGACCTCGACGTCGCCGCGCGTTTGATCAGCATCGATCTTCAGGAACGTGTTGCCGACGCGCAACGTCACGCGATCGTTGTTCGCAAGAACGAGCTCAACATGGTCCATTGCGCTCATCCTCGCAGCTACGCCGCCACAGGCCGTATCTGTGATACGCCCCCAGCAGACGACAGCCCATCGGCTCTCACTCCAACCGCCACCACCCCCAGTGGCGAAGGACCCGCACTCCGACCTGCCGATCCCGAGCACTCGGCGAAGTGATCGCTATGGCGACAGAATTGATGATCGGCGTGCTCAGGATCGGACGATGCGGATCTGACAGCGTGGTCCCGGGGCAGCAGCGAGACGGGCATCCGCAGTGACCAGTTCGCAGTTCAACGCTTCAGCGAGTCCGATGTAGGCGGCGTCGTAGGGCGTCACGTTTGCACGGAGCTCGTAGGCGCGTGTCATGAACGGCAGTGTGGGATGCCGCATGATGGCGAGATCACCGAGATCTGTGATGGCGCTGCGGAACCTTCGGGCAGTCAGATCGCCGTTGAGCCAACGTCTGCGCAGCACAGAAACCGTCTCGACGTCGACGAGGTCTGGAGCGGCGAGATCGCGCTCGGCTCGCAACACCGCTCGCGCCGCGGCACCGTCTGCTCTGTCATCGCCGAGGGCATTGGCGACAACTGAGGCGTCAGCGACGATCACCGACTAGGTCCGGTCTTCGGTCAGGTCGGCTACCGCCTGGTCGAATCCAACCCTGCCGCCGTGGCGTCGTTCGATCCGGTCAAGTACCTCGTCCAAAGTCGGCCGCTCCGCAAGTCGCCTGAGTTCGGCAACCAGATACTGCTGCAGTGACTGTCCCTGGCTCTCAGCGCGCCGCTGCAACTGGGCATGCACCTCGTCGGGTAGATCTCTTACAAGTACATTCGGCATGCTTGCATTATGCTATCAGTAGCGCTCGCCATCAAGACCCTTCCCCGCTTCATAGGCATCCGCCACCAACTCTCCACAAACACGCGCTCAGTCGCCTGGCGACCTGCGCAGCGCTCGTCCACGACTCCGACACAACCACCATCACTTGATTCGGCAGCCGCTCGCCGACGTGCCGCTCGGCGCTGTTCGGCAACGGGTGCGTTCTCGCAACAGATTTGGTGATCTGCGTGACAGGAGGGGGTTCACGTCAGAGCACGAATCTGATAATCTGATCGCATGCCCGATATCACTGCCACCCACGCGGCTCGTCACTTCGCTGATCTACTGGACGGTGTCGAACACCGCGGCGAGCACTACACCATCGTTCGCCGCGGCAAGGCAGTGGCGCATCTCGAACCGGTATCTGGGGGACGCGGCGGCGACGTGAAGTCGCTCCTTCGTCGGCACCGGCCCGATGCGGCGTGGTCGAAGGAACTGGACGAACTCCGAGAACTGGTGGAGATCGAAGACCGGGCGTGAGTCTGCTCCTCCTCGACTCAACATTCCTGATTGATGCCGAGCGCGGCGGCGTTGACCTCGACCAAGCAATCGATGATGACGACGACGTGGCTATCGCGGCCGTCACCTTCGCTGAGCTGCTCGTAGGGGTCAGGCTTGCTTCTGGCAGGCGACGGGATGCCCGTCAATCCTACGTTGAGGAGATCCTCGAGTCGCTCCCCATCATCGCCTACGACCGCAGTGTGGCGGTCGAACATGCTGAGCTGCTCGTCGCCGTCCGCGGCCAGGGCCGCCCACGCGGCGCTCACGACCTGCTGATCGCTGCAACCGCCCGAGCCACTGACCGGACGATCGTCACCGCCGATCAGACAGCCTTCGCCGACCTTCCCGGTGTCGCCACCATCAGCCATCGCTAGCACAAGACGTGCCGATCTAGAGCGCTCCGCCAACCGCTCGTTTCTGCCCGGGATCTCGTGATCTGTACCGGGTCCGGGATGTCTTCCGTCCGCTGATCGATGGCGAGTACGCGAACATGTTGACTGCGATTGGTCTTGACCCGAGTCGTCTCCGGCGCGTAGGTTGCCAGGGAGCCGCCGACGTCACTGTCGGCCCGGACAGCGAAGGGAATGCGCTGTTCTTGATGAAGGGGGAACTTCATGCAGGCTTCTATTCGGACGCGCCCGTCCCGGATGCTGATCGCACTGCTCTGCCTGGCCACCGGTATCGCTGCCACGTTCACACCCAGCGACCCCGCTGTCGCTCAGACCGGGTTGGAGTTGGATGATTTCGTGTTCTTCGCCAACGACCAGGTCCATATCCGTCCGAGTGCCAATGTGGCGTCGGGAGACGTGGCAGCCCGCACCAACGCGTTCACCACCACACCGGAGATCCGCCTCGACAATGGTGCCACGGTGGGCGGAGCGGGGTCCACAACGTATGGAGACGTGATCCAGATGGCGTCGGGTTCGAGCGTCCAGAACGCGGCCTACAACACCAAACAGGGCCCCGGAACGGTGCTCGGCACTGCCACCACGCCGCTGACCCTCCCGTTGGACGTGGAGTTGCCGGTCCCGCCGGTGGCGGCTCCGGGGTCGACGAACGTGACGGACCCGTGGGACGTGGACGTGGTGGTGTTGGGTGTCGACACTGGGGCGCCGTCTCAAACCGCCGCCACCCTGGCCGCTCGGTGTGACTCGATCAGTGAGTTGAGAGCTGTCGAACGGCTTGCCATGTGCGAATTGTACGGTCGGCCGCCCGGTTCACGGTTTCGAGACGCGCGATGGACGCGCGATGGGACCGACCTCACAAACCAGAGGGCCGCTCTTGCGAGCGGCCCTGACCTGGTTTTTCTCTGAGTCGGGACGGTGGGACTTGAACCCACGACCTCAGCGTCCCGAACGCTGCGCGCTACCAAGCTGCGCTACGTCCCGTTTCGGAAAGGTCATGCTACTGCACTGGGAGGGTCACTCCACCGATGGAATCGGTCTGTTCGATTCTCAGGCGATGGATTCGCCGCTTGTCCATCTGCAGGACGGTCAGGACGAGACCGACCACGGCCGTCTGGTCGCCTGCTTCCGGGATCTTTCCCGCCGCGGAGAGAAACAATCCGCCCACTGAGGTGTACGGGCCGTTCGGCAGCTCCACGCCGATCTCCTCGGACACGTCCTCCACCGGCACGCGGCCCTCGACCACCCACATGCGGGCGCCGAGCTGGTACATGGCGGGCTCGCGTGGGTCGTACTCGTCCTGGATCTCGCCCACCAGTTCGGCCATCAGGTCCTTGACGGTGACGATGCCCTCCACCCCACCGTGCTCGTCGAGCACCACCCCGAAGGCGACGCGTCGGGTGCGCAACTCCTGAAGACTGGCCAGCACGGAAGTGGTCTCTGGCACGTACACCGGCTCGCGGACCAGGGAGTCGATCGGCCCGGGTGCATCACGACGGAGGAGATCCTTCACGAACAGCACGCCCACCAGGTCGTCGAGAGTGCCGCCGGCGGTGACCACCGGAAACGACGAGTGGCCGTGGAGGGCGACTGCTCGCCGAGCCTCCTGGTCGCTGGCGCCGGACTCGAGCGAGATCACATTCCCTCGGTGGGTCATCACGTCGCGGACCGGGCGGTCGGCCAGCTTGAACAACGACTCGAGGATCTCCCGCTCCTGGGGGTCGATCTCCCCGGCCGCCTCCGAGAGGAGGGCGAGGGCCATGATGTCGTCTTCCGTGGCAGTCGTGACGAGATTGCCCTTCACCCCGAACATCCGGAGCAGGATCCGTGC
Source organism: uncultured bacterium (assembly GCA_963825585.1). Classification (GTDB taxonomy): domain Bacteria; phylum Actinomycetota; class Acidimicrobiia; order Spongiisociales; family ZC4RG35; genus JAOUGY01. The sequence goes on along the minus strand of CAWGTX010000002.1, from coordinate 341,921 downwards.
CGCCCCGATGAACACCCGGGCGATCGGATAGAGGATCCGCCCCATCCACCAGATGATCGGGGCGACGAACAGTGCGAACTGTTCGGGGCGGCGGGCGGCCATCGTCTTGGGGGTGATCTCGCCGACGATGAGGATCACGCCGGTCAGAGCCGCCGTCGACGCCCACGGGCCGAACGCCTCGCCTGCGCCGGCGTCGATGAGTGCGGTGATCAGATCGATCACCAGGATCGTGCCGATCGAGGCGGCGAGGATGTTGACGAAGTTGTTGGCGAGCAGCAGCGTGCCGAGGGTGCGTTCGGTGTCGTTGGCCAGGTCGATGAGACGCTGGCCGCGGGTTCCCCGTGACGCCAATCCCTGGATGCGCTCCCTGGGAAGGGCGACTATGGCGGTCTCAGAACCGGAGAACAACCCCGACAGACCGATGCAGACGGCGAGGATGACGAGCAAGACGATTTGAACGCCCGTCATGACGCAGACGCCCTGTTCAGCCGGCGGTCGGCTGGAACGAGCCGAGCGCAGCCCTGAGCTGCTGAGAGGTGAACGGCTTCACCAGGTAGGCGTCGGCGCCGGCGCGCTTGGCCAGGAACACGTCCGCCTGTCGATCGAGCAGCAGCACGATCGGTGTGTTGGCGGCGTCGCCCCCGGCGATGGCGTCCTTGAGGAGTCGGGTGATGGCCATCCCGCCCATGTTCTTCACCTGCATGTCGACGATGGCGGCATCGAAGTGCCGTGAGCCGAGGAGCTCGGCGGCCGCCTCGGGCTCGTCGCTCGACTCGAGCGTGGTTCCGGGGTCGGTGACGGCAGCGGCGACGTCGTTCTTCACCCAGATGTCGTCGGCGACCAGCAGCAGATGAGCCATGGCCGAGAGGATAGTTCGGTGAATCGGCCGGGCGTTCGGTCTTGTCCCCCTCTCGCAAGCTCGAGGGGGACAAAGCTGTTGCCCCCTACGCCCACTGCGCCGCGTGGGGGACAAAGCTGTTGTTCCTTCACCGTGACCGCCGCCGAAATCGCCCGATGGGCGGGCATCTAGACTCGTGTGGGTGACTCCCCGCCTGTTCCGGCTGGTCTTGGTGGCCGCCCTTCTCACGTTCGCTGCACTTCCCGGGTTCGCCCAGGAGGACGATGGCCCGACGATCGAGGTGATCGACCTGTCCGGTCCCTTCGACGACCGGCTGGTCGACTTCGCCACCCGATCCATCGAAGACGCCGGGGCGGCCGGTGATGTCGAGGTGGTGATCCTCCAGCTCGATTCCCCGGGAGCGGTTGCGTCGGAGGAGGCGATGAGTCGTCTCGCCGCCGTGGTTGCAGATCCGCCTGTGCCGCTCGTGGCCTGGATCGGTCCGGCTCCGGCCGAGGTTCAGGGAGGGGTGGCCCAGATCTTCGCGCTGGCTCCGCTGCGGATGGCTGCGCCCGGGTCGACGATCGGGTTGTGGGAGCCGACCATGGCCGGTTCGGAACCTGGATTCCTGATCGCGGAACCGCCAGACGCCGGCCTGATCGGCGGGGTCGTCGAGATCGCCGAACCCATCTCGGGGTTGGTCGATGTGGTCGAGACCGAGACGGCGTCGCTCCGGCAGCTGGCGCAACAGCTCGACGGTGTCGAAGTCAACGGGACGGTCCTGTCGACGGTGCGCCAGTTCGAGGCCGCCGACGGGTCGGAGGGTGTCACCGTGCTCACCACCGTCATCCGCCAGCCTGGTCTGTGGGATCAGTTCCTGCGTCTGGCGTCGACCCCGGAGGCGGCTTTCTTCTTCCTCGTGGCCGGATTGACCGTGGCCGCCTTCGAGTTCTACGCCATCGGTCCAGGCATCGCCTCCGGTGTCGCCGCCGTCAGCCTGCTCATCGCCGGCTACGGGTTGGCGGTTCTCCCGGTTCGGTGGTGGGCGGTGGGTCTGGCGATTGCGGCCGTCCTGCTCATGTCCGTGTCGTACCAACTGGGTGGGGTGCTGGCGTTCACCGTGCTCGGCCTGGTCGGTCTCGCCGTGGCCGGGTTCATGTTCACCGACACGGCCCCCCAGATCACACCGGGTGTTCCTGGTGTGCTGCTCACATTGGCGTCGGCTTCGTTCTTCTTCCTGTTGGCGATGCCCACCGTCGCCCGCTCCAGGTTCTCGACCCAGACGATCGGCCGTGAGGCGCTCATCGGGCGGAGGGGCATGGCAACGAGCGACCTGGTGCCCGACGGCGAGGTCGAAGTGGAGGGTGCCCGCTGGAAGGCGACGTCGCATCGCGAAGCGGGGATCAAGGCCGGTGATCCGGTCATGGTGGACGGGGTCGACGGATGGTTCCTCGACGTCTCACCTGTGGCCGATGGGAAGCAGACGTCGTGAAACGCGACGAGCGGGCCCGAAGGCCCGCTCGTCGACGAACTGTGTGATCTCCGGATCAGCGGGCGGCGCCCACGGAAACCAGTTGTTTCCGGTCCGACTCCGTCATGCCACCCCAGATGCCGAACGGCTCTCTGATGGCGACGGCGTAGGCGCTGCATTCACCGATCACGGGACATACGTTGCAGATCGCCTTGGCTCGCATCTCCCGGCGTTCTCGCTCGTCCTTGCGTTCGAACGTACTCGGGGGAAAGAACAGATGTGCGTGGTTTCCACGACACAGGCCTTGCGCCTGCCACTCGTCCGACAGCCTCACGGATCCTCCTCTGATGCCGGTGGGGTAAGGCGACCCTAGAGGTGGCTCCCAGAATCCGCCAGGGAAAATCTGGAAAATCAGGCAGGGATTTTCGCGGGCTTTGGAGCGCTGATTTCGGGCTCGGCCAACGGGTCCGCCTCGTTCAGCTCCGCAGTCGTCTGGTGTCACCCATCCGCACGGTGAGCCCGGTTCGGTCGGCCCATTCCAGAAAGGGCACGGCGTACTTACGGGACAGACCGGTCCGGTCCTTGAACTCCGAAACCGTGAATCCCGACTCCATGCCCGCCAGCTCGTCGGTGATGGCCTGGATCTGGCTGGGGAGGAACACGAACTCGTCGCTGATCTTCACCAGCTCCCCATCGCGCACCAGGGCGTGCATGAGCTCGCGTTCGATACCGAGCTCGGCGATTCGGGGCACGGTCACACCCGACTCGACGAGTTTGGAGCGCGCCTCGGCCCATTCCGAATCACGGTCGCCCCGGTCCACCACGAAACCGGTCCGGCGTGCCACGGCGCCCTCCGTCTCCAGTCCGGGTGATCGCTCCAGGATGCCGTCCATGACCGGGGCGGGCAGCCCGAGCACGCTGGCCAGGCTGGCGATCGGCATGCCTGGACGGAGGGGGTTGGCGCGGTGGAACTCCTCGATGCGGGTCGTGGCTGCTGCCACCAGCTCGCCGACTCTTCGGCTGGTCATCACGGTGTCGCCCAGCGAAATGGCATCGGTGACATGTCCGCCCCCGGTGTGGGCATCCAGGACCGAGGCGGCTTCCGATCCACGGACCTCGAGCAGGGCTTCGGCCATCGCATCGGCTCCCAGCTCGAGGGCGGCGGCGAGGGTGTCTGCCGCAGCGAGCGCTTCGGATCCGCGGCGCGGGGGAGCAGGGTCCAGGACCGTGCCACCCCCCATCACCAGTCTCCGACCCGTCTCACGCAGGATGAACCGATCGCCCATCCGCAGGGGCAAGGTCTCGGGTAGCTCGATGAGTGCCATGGCGTCAGACAGCATGCGCAACCTGATCGGCCAGGCACCGGATCCGACATGGAGGTGGTAGGCGCCCTTGTCGGTGATCTGCTCGACGTAGCGCGCCGGTTTGATGGCGGCGGAGAACCGGGCGGTGGGCGTCCATTGCTCGCGGCGGCCGGCCATGGCACCCCGTGCGATCTGGCCCCGGTCGAGCCCGGCCAGGTTCAGTGCGACCCGACGGCGTGGCCCGGTTCGGTCCATGTCCTGCTCGTGGCTCTGAATGCTGCGGACCCGACCTTCCAGGGGTCCCGGCCACACCGCCAGCTTGTCTCCGGTGGACACCGAGCCGCCGAGCAGCGTTCCGGTGACGACGGTTCCGGCGCCGCTGATCGAGAAAGAGCGGTCGATCCACAGTCGGGGGCGGCCCTCGGGGTCGGGGGGAAGCGACGACACCAGCCGGTCCAGCTCGGCCCGCAGTTCGTCGATCCCGCGTCCGGTGTGCGCCGATACCGGGATCACGGTCGCTCCGGCCAGCGAGGTTCCTTCCAGGTGCTCTTCGATCTCCATGGTGGCGAGCTCCACCAGTTCGTCGTCGACACGGTCGGTTTTGGTGAGCGCCACGACACCGCCCGCAGCACCCAGAAGGTCCAGCACCACCAGGTGCTCTTCGGACTGCGGCATCCATCCTTCGTCGGCTGCGACCACCAGCAGGGCGATGTCGACCGACTCGATGCCGGCCAGCATGTTCTTCATGAACTGTTCGTGGCCGGGGACGTCGACGAAGGAAACCTCGGTGCCGCTGGGCAGGGCCGCCCACGCGAAGCCGAGGTCGATGGTGAGACCGCGGGCCTTCTCCTCGGCCCATCGGTCGGGGTCGCGACCGGTGAGCGTGAGGACCAGCGTCGACTTCCCATGGTCGACGTGACCGGCGGTGCCTATGACCGGCATGTCGCGGCGAGCGCCTCGGCCAGAGCTGCGTCGTCCTCTTCGAACACGGCGCGCAGGTCGATCACCAGCGAGCCCGCCTCTCGCCGGCCGACCACCGGTGTGGCGGTCGCCAACAAGGCGAGATAGCGGCGGTCGGTGTTGCCTCCGATCACGATCACCGGGCTGGGAACCTCCGATCCCGGAACGCTCCCTGCACCCACCGTGGACGACCGTGTCTCGATGGTGGCGTCGGCGATCTCGGCTTCGGCCAGCAAGCGCTCACATCGGTTCAGGAGGCTCTCGTGGGTGGCGGTGGCCATCGCCCAGAACGGGAGGCGGTGGGCGGTGCCGTCGGCGTAGCGCTCGAGCGTGGACCCGAGGGCGACCAGCGAGGGGCCGTCGATGCGCATGGCCCTGGTCACCGGATGGCTCCGGAGCCGAGCCACCAGATCCGCCCGGCCCACCACGATGCCGGCCTGCGGGCCGCCGAGCAGCTTGTCGCCGGAGAACATCACCAGATCGGCTCCCGCTCCGATCGACTGGACGATCCCCGGTTCGCCGGCCAGCCACCGGGGAGGGGGTCCGTCGAGCCAGGGTGTGCGGGCATCGAGGAGCCCGCTGCCGGCGTCGAACACCAGCGGCAGCCCCCGGTCGGCACCGAGTGCCGCCAGTTGGGGCAGGGTCGCCTCCTCGGCGAACCCTTCGATGCGGTAATTGGATGGATGGACCTTGAGCAGGATGGCGGTGGAGTCGTCACAGACCCGCACGTAGTCACCTACACGGGTGCGATTGGTGGTGCCGATCTCCACCAGCCGGGCACCCGACGCCGCCATCAGTTCGGGCAGCCGATAGGAGCCGCCGATCTCGATGAGCTCACCCCGAGACACCGGCACCGACCGCCCGGCGGCCAGGGCGATGAGGGCGAGGAACAGGGCCCCGGCGTTGTTGTTGACGATGAGTGCTGCCTCGGATCCGGTGAGCGCTCGGATCAGCTCGAGAGCGTGGGCGCCGCGGCCTCCGCGCTTGCCCGTGTCGAGCTGCATCTCGAGGTTGCCGTAGCCGACGGCGGCGTCCCGGGCGGCTTCGGCGGCCCGGCGGTCGAGCGGGGCACGTCCCAGATTGGTGTGGAGCAGGACCCCGGTGGCGTTGATGACCGTCCGCGGTCGCCGCTCCAGCAGTCTGTTCGCCGCCCGCCCGGCCATGGCGAGGGCATCGGAGTCGCCGCCGGTGTCGAGGGCCGAGCGCGCCTGTTCGACTGCGGCGCGGGCGATGTCGGCGGCGAGGATGCGGGGCAGGTCAGACGGCAGCGAGCGCATCACCTTGTCCACCGATGGAAGGTCACGCCTGGTCGTCATGGTCGGGAGCCTACCGCCCGCCGGTAACGTGAACCCGTGACCGTGGTGCCCACGCCCGCCTCGTCGGTGATCCTGCTCCGCCGTCGTGCCCGTTGGGAGATGCTCATGGTGGAACGTCCCGCCCGCGGGGTGTTCGGAGGGATCTGGGCGTTTCCGGGTGGCGCGATCGATCCAACGGACCGCGATGTCGACCTGGTCGGTTTCGCCGACCCGTGGCGTTCGGCGGGGTTACGGGAGACGGCCGAGGAGGTTGGCATCTTCCTGACCGACCCCCGCTCAGCCACCCCGATGCTCGCCGATGACGGCGATGTGTTCGCCGCGCTCGACCGGTCGGCCGCCAGCTTCGACCCGGGCCGCCTGCGCTACCTGGCCTCCTGGATCACACCCGAGATGATCCCGCGGCGCTTCGAGGCCCGCTTCTACGTGGCCGAGGTGGATGCCGACGTAGAGGGGGCGGTGGTCACCGAGGAACTGGTCGGCATGGCATGGGCCGAGCCGTCCGAGATCCTGCGGCGGGTGGCGGACGGGGAATGGTCGATGATCTTCCCCACCGTGTGGCATGTCGAACTGCTCGCCGGCTGCGACGATCCCTTCGACCTCGCCCCACACCCGATTCGACAGCTCAAGACTCCGGTGGAGCCGTGGGAGGTCATCGACTTCGGCCTGCCCTCGGAGGAGACGGTGTCATGAAGGTGGAGCGCATCCTCGCCCCGAACCCGGGGCCCTACACGGGGCCGGGGACCAACACCTATCTGGTGGGTGACGACGCCGGGCTGGCGGTGATCGATCCGGGACCGATCGAGGCGTCGCACGAGACGGCCATCGTCGAGGCGGTCGGCGACCGGATGGTCACGGCTGTGGTGGTGACCCACACCCACTCCGATCATGCCCCGCTTGCAAATCCGCTGGGCAGAATGTTCGGAGCGGCCGTCTACGGCTACGCCCCCGGCCCCGAATTCGATCCCGACATCCGATTGGCAGACGGGGCAGGTGCTCCGGCCGGGGGAGTGGCGCTGGTGGCCGTCCACACGCCTGGGCATGCCGATGATCATCTCTGTCTGCGGGTCGGCACGGTGCTCTTCACCGGTGACCACATCATGGGTGGAGGGTCGGTGATGGTCGAGCGCCTCGGTCCGTACATGGCCTCGCTCGAACGACTCGAACCGATGGACCTCGATCGGCTCTATCCCGGGCACGGCCCCGAGATGGATCAGCCCGCCGAGGTCATCTCCTGGTATCTGGCCCACCGCCGTCAACGCGAGACGGAGATCCTGGCCGCCATCCGATCGGGATGTCACACCGTCGAGGCGATCGTCGAGGTCGTCTACGCCGAGGTCGACAGCTCCCTCCACCCCCTCGCCGCCAAGTCGGTCGCCGCCCATCTGGAGAAGCTGGTCGAAGACGGGCTGGTTGAAGGGGACGGTCGGTCCTGGGAGGCATGTTCACCGTAGACGGTTGACCGCTCAGCTCGTTTCGGTTCCGCCGCGGATGGATTCGAACTGCCCACATGAACGCTTCCGGCTGGACGCGGCACGAGGGCCAGCGGGGGAAGCCAGGCCCTCGTGCAATCCGGGGCCCGTAAAGGGGGAATGTCCGGCACCCCGAAGCTTGCCGGTCTAGTTGTTGACGGCCATCCAGGGTCGTTTCCGACCGGGACCCGAGGGGTTGAAGAAGCGACCGACTCGACTTCACCCCGACCTGAGCACGTTCCAGGCCATCATGGCCCATGGGACACGTCCACGGCCAGTCGCTTTCGGATACGCACCAAAGGACTAGTCACTGGTGGTGGCGAGCTCGGTGAGCGTTCCGTCTGGAGAAAATTGACCAACTGGACGGTGTTTTCTGTACGAATTGACTGGTCGGCGTCGATTCACGCTGTTGAATGCACCGCGACCACAACAAGGAGAGTCGAACGTGGCAGAACCGATTCAGCCGACTGCGGCCGGTGCATCGCAATGGGGTCCGCTCGCATCATGGGGTGACCGGGTGATCGCCGCCCTGGTGGACTGGGTTCCCGTGGCCCTGCTCAATGTGGTGGGCACTCGGCTCGGCACCATCGGCACCCTGGTGAGCCTGATTGCAACGGCGTACACCTTCTACATCCGGTACATGGAAGGTGAGCGTGGCGCCACACCGGGCAAGCGGCTGACCGGTCTCAAGGTCGTCAAGCTCGCCGACGGACAGACCATCGGTGGGGGTATGGGCATCGTCCGCAACATCGCCCACTTCGTCGACGCCATCATCTGCTTCGTCGGGTTCTTGTTCCCGCTGTGGGACAACCAGCGTCAGACGATCGCCGACAAACTGCTCGGAACCGTGGTGCTGAAGGACCAGCCGAAGGAAGCACTCTCGGCGGAGATCTTCAAGCTCTGAGTCAGAAAGCCGCTGGCTGCTGGCTCGGAGCGTCCGACGTCCGATGCAACACGCAACACGCCGGAACGCGTTCGGGCTGGCAGCCAGCAGCCTCCTCAGACCTCCATCGCTTCGAGCGCTTCGACGAGTTTGGCGATCCGCCCTGTGCAGGTTTCGTCCTGGGCCGGAGGGACCAGTTCCACGAGTCGGGCTGCCGCCTCCTTGAAGGCGACTGAGGCAGGGTTGTCCGGATGGGCGGTGGTGACGGGTGCACCGTCGTCACCGCCCTGCACCACCAGGGCGTCGAGGGGAACGCTGGCGATGAGGGGAACGTCGAGGCTGTCGGCGAGTTCGCTGCCGCCACCCTCGCCGAAGAGGGGATAGTGCTCGCCGTGAGAGCAGGTGAAGCCCGACATGTTCTCGATCACACCCACGATCGGCATGAACGAGCGGCGGGCCATATCGGCCACGCGGACCGCAACCTTCTGGGCGGCCTTCTGGGGGGTCGTGACCACCACCATCTCCGCCTGCGGGAGCAGGCGTGACAGGGCCATCTGGATGTCGCCGGTGCCAGGGGGCATGTCGATGACCAGGTACCCGAGGTTGCCCCAGCTCACCTGGGTGAGAAACTGTTCGAGCGCCTTGGACAGCATGAGGCCTCGCCACATGAGGGCGGTCTCCTCCGACTCGATGATCAGCCCGGTCGACACCAGCTCGATGCCCTGCGCTCGGGCCGGCACGATCAGCTTGGTGTCGTCGTCTGCTTCGAGCCGTTCGGTGACGCCGAGCATGCGGGGGACCGAGAATCCCCAGATGTCGGCGTCGAGCAGGCCCACCTCGAACCCGAGCTGGGACAGAGCGACGGCCAGGTTGACGCTCACGGAAGACTTGCCGACCCCGCCCTTTCCGGAGCTGACTGCGATGACCCGGGTGGTGGGGTGGATCCGGGTGGGCTGGGCGGTGTCGCGGGCCCGTTTGCGGGCCACCAGCATCAGGTCGGCCCGCTGGGACTTGGTCATGGCCGTGGTGCGGATCACGACGTCCGACACCCCGGGGAGCGATCGCACCTTGCGCGCGGTATCGCCTTCGATCTGACCCCGCATCGGGCATTCGGCGATGGTGAGGGCGATGCCGACGGTCACCACCCCGTCCGGGGAGATCTCGACGTCGGAGACCATCCCGAGCTCGACGATGTCGCCGCCCAGCTCGGGATCGATCACACCTTTGAGTGCTTCATAGACCTGTTCGGTGGTTGCCATCTCCCCACAGGGTAATTTGCACTACCGCCATAGTGGGAATTGTGTTGGGCGGTGTTGGCGTTAGCATGTGGGTCTACTCTCAGGCCGACCCGAGGAACTCCGAGTCATGTCACAGCTGCTCTCCATCAAGTCGAACAAGCCGCAGAAGGCGGTCATCCTCACCGACACCGCCATCGCCAAGGTGCGCGAACTGGTAGAAGCCGAGGGTGACCCGGCGCTGGCGCTTCGCATGGCCGTTCGCCCGGGCGGGTGTTCGGGCTTCTCCTATGAGATGTTCTTCGACTCCCAGTTCGAGGTCGACGACATCGTCGAGGAGTTCGAAGACGTGAAAGTGGTGGTCGATCCGCAGTCGGTGGAGCGTCTACGCGGGTCGACGCTCGACTACAAGGACGGTCTCATGGGCGCCGGGTTCGCCATCGACAACCCCAACGTCACCCGATCCTGTGGGTGTGGCAACAGCTTCGGCTGATCCGCCACATTGGTCAGGTTCGATGTCAGGGCGGGTGCCAGGCACCCGCCCTGACGCATTTCTCGGAACGACTTGTGGAAGGAACCGAGTGGGCTTCGAGCTCCCGATCGACTCGATCGTCCTGACAGCCTCGGCTCTCCTGGTGGCCGGGGTTCTGATCGCGGGCTCCTCGTCACGCTTCCCCATCCCGGCCTCCATCCTGTCGCTCGGTCTCGGCATGGCAGTGGGCTCCGATCTCCTCGGCTGGATCTACCTCGACGACGCCGAGCTGGTCAGGGATGTCGCCGTGATCGCCCTGGTCGTCATCCTGTTCGAGGGTGGGCTCACCACCAAGCCCGGGGCTCTGAGACAGGGCGGGGCCGTGGGCTTCCTCCTCTCCAACCTGGGAGTGGTGATCACGGGCGGACTGGTGGCGCTGGGAGTGCGGACCCTGCTCTCGACCGATTGGCCGACGGCGCTCGTCATCGGCGCCGTGGTCTCGTCGACCGATGCCGCCGCCGTCTTCGATCTTCTTCGGAAAGCTCCGCTTCCCCGGAGGGTCGCCGGAATCCTCGAGGTGGAATCGGGCGCCAACGACCCGTTCGCCATCCTGCTCACCATCGGCATCCTCGAGAGCCTCAACGGCGCACAGTCGGCGACCGACTGGTTCGTGTTCGGTGCGGCGCAACTGTTGGGCGGATTGGCGGTGGGAGGCGCGGTGGGTCTGGTCGGGGCGAGAGTCATGCGGCTCGAGCTTCGAGCTGAGGGGTTCTATCCGCTCATGGCCCTCGGCCTGGCCGGTACCGCCTACGGGCTGGCGGCGGCGGCGGGAGGGTCGGGGTTCCTGGCGGTCTACGTGGCCGGACTGGTGATCGGGGCACAGGAGCATCGGCATCGCCGTTCGATCCGCGGGTTCCACACCAGCCTGGCCAGCGGCGCCGACATCGCCCTGTTCCTGTTGCTCGGACTGCTGGTGTTCCCGTTCCGTCTGCCTGCGGTGGCGTTGTCGGCGCTGGCGGTGGCGGCTGTGCTCGTGTTCGTGGCACGGCCGGTCGCCGTGTTCGTGTGCACACTGCCCTTCGGTCTCCACTGGCGGGAGAAGGTGGTGCTGGCCTGGGGAGGTTTGCGAGGTGCCGTCCCGATCGTGCTGGCGACCTTTCCCGCCACGTTCGGCTTTGCTCAGGCCGAGGCGATCTTCGACGTGGTGTTCTTCGTGGTGCTGACCTCGGTGCTTGTGCAGGGCACCACCATGGTGCCGTTGGTGCGCTGGCTGGGAATGGCCGAGGGTCGCCCCGCCTGGCGGTCGGTGGCCGAGGTGCTGCCGTTGACCGACTCCGAGTTCGACCTGGCCGAGGTCGAGGTCCCGGCCGATCTCCCGATCGTGGGCAAGCAGCTGGCGGAGGCGGCCGCCCCCGATGGGGTGCGGGTGCTGGCGGTGGTCCGCGACCATCGCGTGCTGATGCCCAACGGCGCGTTCGTGATCGACGCCGACGACATCCTGGTGCTGGCGGTGGACCGGGAGCAGGCACGCTCCTTCGACCTGGCCGGCTGGATCCAGGACGCCGGGCGGACTCCTGCCCCTGATCCCGGCGGGATCTCCGAACGGTAGATTGGCGCCACACAGAACTGGGAGGTTCGAGAATGCCGAAGTCAGTCCCCACCCTGGCCAGTGCGCCCAAGCCGATCGCCCCGTATTCGGTGGCCACCGAGGCCAATGGATTCGTGTTCATCTCGGGTCAGATCGCCATCGACCCCTCCGGTGGTCCCACGCCCGAAGACGTGGTGGGACAGACCCGCCTGGTGCTCGACAACCTCGGCCGCATCCTCGGCGACCTCGGTCTCGGCTACTCCGACATCGTCAAGACCACCATCTTCCTGGCCGACATGGCCGACTTCGCCGCCGTGAACGGCGAGTACGGGAGCTACTTCACCGACGAGCCACCCGCCCGGTCCACCGTCGAAGTGGCCGCCCTCCCCAAGCCCGAGTTCATGGTCGAGATCGAGGCGATCGCGGCGCGCTCGACGCGAACCCAGGGTTGGTACCACCGCTGAGCGGTGTTTTCGCTCCTGAGGAAGGAATCACATGGAGATGGAGTATCGGAGGCTCGGCAGCGCCGGGGTCAAGGTCAGCGTGTTCTCGTTTGGATCGTGGGTCACCTTCGGGAACCAGCTCGGCATCGACCACGCTATCGAGTGCATGAGCGCCGCCTACGACGCCGGCGTCAACTTCTTCGACAACGCCGAGGTCTACGCCGGCGGTGAAGCGGAGCGGATCATGGGCGAGGCGCTCGGGCAGCTGGGTTGGGAGCGGCACTCCTACCTGGTCTCGACCAAGTTCTTCTGGGGTATCACCGGCGGCATCAACTCGCGCAACACGCTCAACCGCAAGTATCTGATGGAGTCGGTCGACAAGTCGCTGGAACGGCTGGGCCTCGACCACGTCGACCTGATCTACTGCCACCGTCCTGACCCCGAGACCCCGATCGAGGAGACCGTGTGGGCGATGTCCGACATCGTTGCCTCCGGTCGTGCCCTCTATTGGGGCACCTCGGAGTGGTCGGCCGACGAGATCAGGGCCGCATGGGAGATCGCCGAACGCCACCACCTGCGCAAACCGCAGATGGAGCAGCCCGAGTACAGCCTGTTGCACCGGGACAAGGTCGAGAAGGAGTATGCCCGCCTCTACGAGGACATCGGGTTGGGGACAACCACCTGGAGCCCGCTCGCCTACGGGATCCTCACGGGTAAGTATCTGTCGGGGATACCCGAGGGCAGCAGGGCCACGGTCGAGTCGTGGATCGAGGAGCAGGCGACCAACCCGGAGACGGTGAAAAGGGTCATTACCTTCCTCGAGGTCGCCCGCAAGATCGACTGCACGCCCGCCCAGCTGGCCTTGGCGTGGTGCGCGTCCAACCCGAACGTGTCGACCGTGATCACCGGCGCCAGCCGGGTGGAACAGGTCCGTGAAAACATGCAGGCGCTCGAGGTGCTCGACGTGTTGGAAGCCGAACACTTCGAAGAAATCGAAAGGATCTTCTCGTGAAGTCTCAGTACGCGGTGGTGGCTCGGTGGCCGCAGGCCTCATCATGGTGGGATGGGCCGTGTTGTCACGGAACCCGGTGATGGTGGTTCCGGGCGCACTCACCGTGATCGCGGCCGGCCTGCTGTTCTCACAGTTCCAGACCCGTCGTTCCGGAGGTCTTCGAGGCTACGACCTGCCCGTCGTGCGATAATCCGGGCTGATGTCGATGGCATCTCGTTTCCCCGTCCCGGGAGGGCTTCGTGACTCGTGATCAGATCTTCGCTGCGCTCGGATTGTCCGACCTGAACCCAGGCGCCTTCGCCGGCGGCTGGCTCCCTCCCGAGGGGCCCGTCATCGAGGTCATGAACCCTGCGACCGGCGAGCTGTTGGCCTCGGTGGCACAGGCGTCGCCGGCACAGTACGAGAAGGTGGTGGCGACCGCAGCCGAGACCTTCGAGCGGTGGAGGGCCCTTCCAGCACCGAAGCGCGGCGAGTACGTCCGCCTACTCGGCAACGCCCTGCGGGAAAAGCGCGACGCGCTCGGAGCGCTGGTCACCCTCGAGATGGGGAAGATCTTCCCCGAAGGTGTGGGCGAGGTGCAGGAGATGATCGACATCTGTGACTTCGCGGTCGGTCTGTCGCGCCAGCTCTACGGGTTGACCATGGCCAGCGAGCGGCCTCAGCACCGTATGTACGAGCAGTGGCATCCGCTCGGACCGGTGGGGATCATCTCGGCGTTCAACTTCCCGGTGGCGGTGTGGAGCTGGAACTCCACCATCGCCGCCGTGTGCGGCGACACCACCGTGTGGAAGCCGTCGGAACTGACTCCGCTCACCGCCATCGCCGTCACCCGGATCGCCGGTTCGGTGATGGAAGGCTCGGGCTTCGAAGGTGTGTTCAACCTGGCGGTCGGTGCCCGGGACATCGGGGAGCTGATGGTGGCCGACGAGCGTCTTCCGCTCATCTCGGCCACGGGCTCGATCCGGATGGGCAAGGAAGTGGGCCCGGCCGTGTCGAAGCGGCTCGGCCGTTCGATTCTCGAGCTGGGCGGCAACAACGCCATCACGGTGATGGACGACGCCGATCTCGAGCTGGCCACCCGCGCCGTCCTGTTCGCAGCGGTGGGGACCGCCGGTCAACGCTGCACCTCGCTCCGCCGGTTGATCGTTCACGAGGCGATCGCCGACAAGCTCATCGACCGGCTCGTTCAGGCCTATCAGACCATCCCAATCGGCGACCCGATGGATGAGGGCACGCTGATGGGGCCGCTCGTTCATCAGCGGGCGGTCGACGCCTATCTGGCCTCGCTCGACACCGCTCGCGATCAGGGCGGCACGGTCCTCACCGGCGGGAAGGTGGTCGACCGTCCCGGCCACTACGTGGAGCCGACCATCGTCGTGATCGGAAAGGACGCCCAGATCACGCAAGAGGAGACGTTCGCTCCGATCCTGTGGGTGATCAAGGTGAGCGACCTGGAGGAGGCGATTGCGGTGCAGAACGGCGTGAAGCAGGGTCTGTCGTCTGCCATCTTCACCGACTCGTTGCGGAAGGCCGAGCGGTTCCTGTCGCACCTGGGTTCGGACTGTGGGATCGCCAACGTCAACATCGGCACGTCGGGTGCGGAGATCGGCGGTGCCTTCGGTGGTGAGAAGGAGACCGGCGGCGGCCGGGAGGCGGGATCCGACGCCTGGAAGGCGTACATGCGCCGTCAGACCACCACCATCAACTGGGGCGATGACCTCCCGCTGGCGCAGGGCATCAGCTTTGGGTGACCTGTCGATCGTCAACGCCCTCGTCTTCGACGGGTCGTCGGCGGAGCTGGTCGAAACGAGCGTTCGAATCGTCGACGGGGTCATCGCCGACATCGGCGGGACGTCCGGCACCGAGGTGCTGGATGCCCGCGGTCGGGTGGTGACACCAGGGTTGATCGACGCCCACTGCCACGCCTACGGCATCGGGTTGAACCTGCTCGACATCGAGGCCACGCCCATGAGTTACGTCGCCCACAAGGCCGCCCGCCGGTTGGGGTCGGCGTTGCGGCGCGGGTTCACCACCATCCGAGACGTGGCGGGCGGCGACATCGGTCTGGCTCGGGCGATCGACGAGGGTTTGCTCGCCAGCCCTCGCTACCTGTACACCGGCAAGGCGCTGTCGCAGACCGGTGGCCACGCCGACCCCCGCCCCGCCGACCGGCACCTCGACTCGTGCTGTTCGCACATGGGCGAGGTGGTCGACGGGGTCGACAACCTGCGGGCAGCGGTGAGGGAGCGGTTCCGCACCGGTGCGCACGCCGTCAAGATCATGACCTCGGGCGGGGTGGTGTCACTCACCGACCCGTTGCGCATCCCGCAGTATTCCGCCGAGGAGGTGCGGGCCGTTACCGACGAGGCAACCCGAAGGGGGAGTTACGTCGCCGCCCACGCCTACTCACCGGAGGCGATCATCCATTCGGTCGGCAACGGCGTTCGCACGATCGAGCATGGCAACCTGATCGACGATGCCTCGGCCGCTCTGATGGCCGACCACGGCGCCTACCTGGTCCCGACCCTGGTGACCTACGACGCCATGGGGAGGCGGGGCGCCGAACTGGGACTGTCGAAGGTTGGACAGGAGAAGAACGCCCAGGTACTCGAGGCAGGTATCCGTTCCATCGAGATCGCCCGGGCGGCCGGCGTGAGCATCGGCCTCGGAACCGACCTGATGGGTGACCTCGAGGTGGACCAACTCCACGAGTTCCGCATCCGCTGCGAGGTGGACGCCGCCGTCGACGTGCTCCGGTCTGCGACCTCGGTCAACGCCGATCTGCTGCAACGACCCGACCTGGGTCGTGTCGCGGTTGGTTCGCCCGGAGACCTGGTGGTGTTCGAACGCAACCCATTCGACGATGCGTCGGTGTTGTGGGACGAGACCGCCCGCACCGTGGTGCAGGGCGGGCTGGTCGTCTAGCGATTCGCGACAGAACGACAGAAGAGGTCCATACGCCTGGCGGCGTGATCAACCTGTGAACCCGGCCTCCTTGTGAGACCCGTCGCACAACGGCTTCGACGCCGAGTGCCCGCATCGGCACAGCGTCACGCGGTTGCGAGTCTCGAGCACGGTGCCGTCGGCCGTGGTGATCTCCACGCCCCCGCTCACCCAGAGCGGTCCGTCGGGGATCACAGCGATCTCCCGCGGAAGGTCGGGTTCGATGATTTCTCCCTCGACCGTGTAGCTCAGGGCGCCCGATGGGCACCGTTCGATCATCGCCATGGCTTCGGCGCGGATGCGACTGTCGCTGGTGGCCGCGGCCATCTTCCACACGTTCGTGACCTGGTTGCCGCAGAAGCCGGCGTGCACGCAGATGGGACGATCGTCGAGCACCTCCATGCCGTCGCCGCCGTAGTGCTTCGCCCGTTCTGCGTAGGTTCCCTCGGGAGCGTTCTCGGTGGCGTCCCACTCGACACCTTTGTGGGTGCCGTCACAGAACGGCTTGTTCGCCGATTGACCGCAGCGACACAACGCAGCCGCCGGCTTGGCTTCGCCGGCGGGGGTCGTCTTCCAGGTCAGTGGTTCGCCGTGCTCCGAGACGATCGGCGCCTTGGTGGTGATGGGGACTCCACCACGAACGAGGTACGGCCCACCGGGGCTGACCGTGATGCTCTGGTCGGTGCTCACATCGATCTCCTACCTCTGGGTGCGGTGCTGCCACTAGGTGCTTGACAGGTCAAGTAAGTAGTGGGCGCGTAACATATCGCAGACTGGTTGTCGCGTCAACGACTGATGTGTACGGTTTCGATGTGACCGAAGCACGGTGGCTCGACGACACTCAGCAGCGCGCTTGGCGTGCATTCCTGGTGATCGTCAATCGAGGACTGCCGGAACTCGAGCGCACCCTGAAACAGCACGGTCTGCTGGTGGTGCACTATTCGATCCTGGTTGCGCTGTCGGCGGCGCCCGACGACACCATGCGGCTCTCCGAACTCGCCGACAGAGCGAACGTGTCGCAGAGCCGGCTCACCCATCGCCTCCGAACGCTGGTCAGCCGCGGCGACGTCTCGATCACCGGTGACACCGACGACCGCAGGGGGAAGCACGCCACCCTCACCGCTGCCGGTCGCCAGCGGCTGGAGGCCGTCGCACCACTGCATGTCGAGGACGTCCGGCGCGTGCTCTTCGACCACCTCGACGGTCCCGAGACCGAGGCGCTCGCCTCGGCCCTGGCGAAGGTGGCTGCAGCCCTCTGTGACCATGAGGACTTCCTGCCCAACCGACGCTGAGCCAGGCGCCAGGTGCCGGAAGCCACCGGCGCGATAGCGAGGCTTGATGGGCGCTGCCATGACGCTCCGCGTTCTGGCTCCTCGCTCGGCGCCCCCGGCACCTCGATGGCCCACGAGAGACGGCCTCCTCTCGGGTCGTTGCTATCCGCGTGGCCTCCTGAAGGTCACCCGCAGCGGTGACGGGTGTACACAACGCCGGAGGTGAACCGCTGCTCGTCGATCAGCTCGACCTCGAGACGAAACCCCGCCGGGATCCCCGGCTTGCCCCCGCCGACAACCACCGGAAACCAGAACAGATGAATCTCGTCGACCAGCCCGGCACGGAAGGCGTGCTGTGCCAGCCCTGGACCGCTCACGCTGATATCGCCGACCGCCATCTCCTTGAGGTGCGCAACCGCGCCAGGGTCGAAGCTGCGATCGAGGGTGGTCCTCGGCGTCCACACGGCGTCGAGGCTCGTGGAGTACACGATCTTGTCCAGCTTCCGCCACAGCTCGGCGTAGGCCACCTCTTCGGCCTCCGACCCGGGTTCGTCTCCGAGGGTCTCCCACACCGCCATCGTCTCGTACATGCGGCGGCCGTAGAGATGCGTGCTGATCCCCGACTCGAGACGATTGATGAAGTCGTGCAGTTCGTGATCCGGCACAGCCCAGTCGAATCGACCGGTGTCGTCCTCGATGAACCCATCGAGGGACATGAGAGCGGAATAGAGAAGGAGGCCCATGACGATTGAGACTACGGAGAAGCCGTCAACGCCGGCGTGGTGCGTTGAATCCTCTCGAGCGGATAGGCGAATGGGCACCAAGCAGGAAGCCAGGGACTTGTCCCCCACGAAGCGCAGTGGGGGAAGGGCCCAGCAGCTTTGTCCCCCACGAAGTGGGGGAAGGGGCCCCCGTGAGGAACGAGCGGGGTAGGGGGGTTGAGAGCCCGCGAGATGACCTCCGCACGCGTTCCGAGACGCACCATCAGGCCACGCGAGAGATAGGAACGCGTCATCATGCTCGCGAGGGATGGGCCCCCCCTACCCCGCAAGCGTCCGGTCGCCTCGACCGGCGGACCCTTCCCCCTCTCGCAAGCTCGAGGGGGACAAGAGTGCTTCGTCGCTCGTCCGGCTGGCAGCTGGCCGCTGGAAGCTGGAAGCTTTTTGTTCCGATCTGTCGATTTTGCGTCGCGGTACGCGTCATGATCATGTCGGCGATGGTCGCCGGCTGTGACGGAAGGAATCCGCATGAAGTACTTCGTTCTGCTCGCCGGTGAGGGCGAGATGGCCCCGTGGGAGCAGTTGACCCCGGAGCAGCAGGAGGCGGGGATGGCCAAGCACCACGAGTTCGGCGAGGCCTGTGCCGCTCGGACCGGTGTCGAGATCGTGGGTGGTGAGGCGTTGGGGGATGGTTCGACGGCGACGACGCTGCGTACCCGGGGCGGCGAGATGACCGTCACCGATGGCCCGTTCGCCGAAGTGGCCGAGCAGATCGGTGGCTTCTATGTGATCGAGGCGCCCGATATCGATACGCTCATCGACCTGTGCCGGATTCTGCCTCCCTATGACATGGACATCAGACCCGTCATCGACATGTCCTGAGACGACGGTCGAGCGCACCTACCGCGACGACTGGGGTCGGCTGCTCTCGCTCCTGGTGGCCCGGACCCGTCGCCTCGACCTGGCCGAGGACGCTCTGAGCGAGGCGTTCACGCGGGCAGCGGGCCGGTGGCCGATCGACGGCGTCCCTGCCAACCCGCCGGGATGGATCTTCACCACCGCGTGGCGATTCGTGGTGGGGATGTTGAGGGCAGAGGCGATCGCCGGGCGCAAGGCTCCGTTGCTGGCGGTCGGGCCGGGGTGGACCCCGCCCGACCGCCTCGACGAGTTGGCGGACGAACGGTTGCAGCTGATCCTGTTGTGCTGTCATCCGGCTCTGCCCCGGGAGTCGCGTTCGGCCCTGGCGCTTCGTCTGGTGCTCGGGACATCGACCGAGCAGATCGCCCGACTGTTCCTGGTTTCACCGGCCACCATGGCGGCACGGATCACCCGGGCCAAGAAGAAGATCGCCGCCGCCGGCATCCCGCTCGTGCTGCCGGTGGAGGACGAGCTGGGAGTCCGACTCGACGAGGTGTGTCGAACCATCTACCTGGCATTCACGGCCGGGTACACGCCGGGGGAAGGAACCGACCTGCACCGGACTGACGTGGCGGGGGAGGCGGTGCGACTGGCAGCCGTGCTGCATCAGGTGGTACCCGGGGTGCTGCAGGTGCGGGCGTTGCTGGCCCTCGTGCTCCTCCAGCACTCGCGGCGAGACGCCCGTGAGGTCGACGGCCGGTTGGTGACCCTGCCAGACCAGGATCGAACGCGGTGGAACCACCGCGAAGTTCAGGCGGGGCTGGAGCTCGCCGGGGGCCTGGAACCGGGCACCGGATACGCCGAGGAACTGCGGCTCCAAGCCATCATCGCCGCAGAGCACGGGCGCGCTCGCACCGGCACCGAAACCGACTGGAGGGCGATCGCCGCTCTCTATGCACAGCTGGAGGCGCTCACCGGCTCGCCGATCGTTCGCCTCAACAGGGCCGTGGCGCTCGCAGAAGCCGAGGGTCCCCGGGCCGGTCTCGACCTGATCGCCGGGCTCGAGGGTGAACTCGTCGGCAACCACCGTTTGGAGGCCGTGCGTGCCGAGCTGGCCCGGCGGGCGGGCGACATGGACGTCGCCCGCAGCTCGTACCGCCATGCGCTGGAACTGTGCTCGAACGACGCCGAGCGCGACCATCTGACGAGGCGGCTCGATTCGCTCCCTGCTTCGGGGTAGGTCCACGGTCACCGGGTCAATACGATCGGAGCTCGAGCTGCGGTGCCCGGTGACACGTCGAGCGCGAGCTGTCCTGGGACGCCATCCGCGATCGGACCTGCTGCCCGCCGTAGCCTGGAATCGTGTTCGAGGTTCGACGCGATGGCGACGAGGAAATGTGCGGTTCGTGACGCGCCGCGATGGGCATTGGTTGGGGATGACGGTGTTCGGTGGGCTTCTCGGTTCACACCCGGAACGCCGGGAGGCCGAAGATCAGACCCGAGTGGAGGGCCTGGCTGCGCTGGCCGAGCGGTAGACGGTGGTCGATGGACGTACGGGTGCCGAGGAGGTCGTGTGTATCCAGGACGCGAGCACGGCGGAGGTGACGGTGGCGCCGGGGTGGTACCCGATACCTGGGGTGCCCACGAGGACTCTGGACCTCACCGAGAGCCTGGGAGCGATTCGCGTCGGCCCGGTGGACACGTGGTGGGTTATGCGGGCGCTCACCGGTCACCCGTTCTGCGTTGTGCCGGCCGACTGATAGGACGGCCGGCGTCTCTGACTGTCGGCCTGGCCTCGTGGCTGCTCGGCGGCCCCTCGCTCCTCGCCCGATCAGCTGGAGCGCGCCCGGCGCCCTATCCGCTGACCTCGATGTTGGATCGACCGGAAGCGCCGATCTGGTTCGTCGATTGGCGATGGTAGGGAACCCGATACAGACTCAGGGCGACATGATGAGCATGAACCGCAAGATCGGTACCTTTGTGTTGTGCGTCGTGGTCCTCGCAGCATGTGGCGGAGGCGACGACGTCGACCTGTCGCCCGCAGCCTCCGAAGGTCGCCAGATCGCCCGTGACCAGGGGTGCGCCGCCTGCCACGGCAGCGACGGCCAGGGCGGCGTCGGGCCTGCGTGGGTCGGGCTGGCCGGGTCCGCAGTTGAACTGGAGGATGGCTCGGTCGTGGCGGCCGACTCCGAGTATCTCCGGCGCTCGATCACCGACCCGGGTGCCGATCTGGTGGCCGGCTACACCACCAAGATGCCCGAGAACACGCTGAGTGACCCCCAGGTGGATGCCGTGGTTGCCTACATCGAGGAGCTGAAGTGAGCCGCCGGACCCGACTGGCGGGGTTGGTGGTGGCGTCGGTGCTGCTCGCCGGTTGCGCCGATCCCGAACTGGCCGGCTTCGTTCGTGAACCCACGCCCGTGGTCGCCGACGTCGGTCTCCCCGACGTGAGCCAGGGCGGGACGACGTTCGACTTCACCGCCGACCCCGGAGAGCTGCTGCTGGTGTACTTCGGCTACACCTCGTGTCCCGACGTGTGCCCCACGACGCTCGCCGACACCAGGACGGCACTGTCGCAGATCGGCGACGTCGCCGAACGCGTTTCGTTCGCCATGGCAACCGTCGACCCAGGACGCGACACCGACGAAGTGATCACTGGATACGTCCAGTCGTTCCTGCCCGAAGCCCACGCACTCCGCACCGACGACGACGCCGCCCTTCGTGCTGCCGTCACCCCCTTCGGAGCCGACTACGGGGTGACCGTGAACGAGGATGGCGACATCGAGGTGATCCACACCGGCTCGCTGTACGCCGTCGACGACCAGGGTCGTCTGTTGGTGACCTGGCCGTTCGGGATCTCGATCGAGGACCTCTCCAGCGACCTCGAACTCCTGTTGGAGTCGTTGTGAAACGGGTCGCACTGCTGGTCCTCGTGGCCCTCGTGGCGCTGGTGGCGGTCGGATGCTCTTCGGAGTCCGACTCGCTGTTCGCCGACGACGGAGGCGATGAACAGGCCGACTACCTCTTCACCATCCCGGACGGATCGGGAGAGGCCATCGACCGGGGTGACCCGCTCGAGATCCTCCCCGCCGAACTCGAGGTGACGGTGGGTGAGGTGATCGTGATCGTCAACGAGGACGATCGCGGCCACCTGATCGGGCCCTTCTTCGTGGGGGCCGGAGAGACGCTGCGCCAGCGGTTCTCGTCGCCCGGCACGTTCATCGGTGAATGCACCGTTCACCCCAGCGGCCAGAT
The DNA here is from genome assembly GCA_963825585.1 of uncultured bacterium. Taxonomy (GTDB): domain Bacteria; phylum Actinomycetota; class Acidimicrobiia; order Spongiisociales; family ZC4RG35; genus JAOUGY01. Next base: position 319,884 of record CAWGTX010000002.1, on the reverse strand, counting down.
CACCCTCGAAGTGGCCGAGTCGTGACCCGACGGGCGGCGGCGATGACCGCCCTCTCCGCCGTGCTGGTGCTCGTCCCGGCGGGAGGAGCTCTCGCCGACCCACCCGGACCGACCGAATACCGCACGGAGGTCGTGTCGATCGAGCCGGCCGCACCCGGAATCCAGGTGGAGGTGGTGGGCGGCGACGCGTTCCTGCGGATGGTGGTGGCGGCCGGAACGGCCGTCGACGTGGTCGGGTACCAGGGTGAGCCGTATCTGCGGTTCCTTCCCGACGGGGTGGTCGAGGTGAACGAGAACGCGCCGACCACCTATCTGAGCGACGATCGTTACGGGGATGTCGAGTTGCCGCCCAACGCCGACGCCGGCGCCGAACCCGCCTGGGTACAGGTGTCCTCCGACGGTTCGTATGCGTGGCATGACCACCGGTCGCATTGGATGAACGCCAGTCCGCCGCCGGGCGGAGCCCGTGGCGAGCAGATCCTCGAAGCGGTGGTGCCCATCGTCGTCGACGGTCAGGATGTCTCGGTGACCGTGATCTCGTCGTGGGAGCAATCGGCTTCCCCCGCCCCGGCCATCGCCGGCGGCCTGGTCGCCATGGCGCTCGTCTTCGTCTTCCGGGCCCGGGGCACCCGGTCGGTCGGGCTGGTGCTCGGCGGCATCGCCCTGCTGGCGGCCGTGGTGGGCCTCGTCGCCTACTTCTCGGTACCGACCGAAACCGGCCCGTCGGTGGTGCCGTGGCTGGTGGCTGCGATGGCGCTCCTGCCATTGGCGACGGTCATGCGGTTCCCCGCCGACCAGCCCCCGCTGTCGCTGGTCGTCATCGCACTGGTGTTGGCGGTCTGGGGTGTCCTGCGATGGGACTGGATGTGGGCGGCGATCGTTCCCACTGCGCTCCCGGTCGTCGATCGATTCGCAACCGGCCTGGTGCTGGTGGCGGGCGTCGGGTTCACCGCGATCCTGGTCTGGAGACGTCTCACCAACCCGACCACCGGGTAGAACCATCCGGGTGGGGCCACCTGCCGGACGTGGGGCCCCACCCGATTGGCCTGCCTCAGGGGGCGTCTTCGCGGACCTCCACCGACACGACCTGTTCGCCGCCGTTGGCGAACGTCAGGGTCAGATCGAACGTCTCGCCCGTCTCGAGTGGATCGGGCAGGTCGAGCAGCATCACGTGGTAGCCACCCGGCTCCAACGAGACGGTCTCGCCGGCGGGAAGTGCGAGCGCCTCGATCTCCTGCATCATCATGGCTCCCATCCCGTCGGCCATCGAGTCGTCACTCATCGAGTGATCGCCCATCGAGTCATCGGTCATGGAGTCGTCGCTCATGGAGCCGTCGGCAGGCACCACCTCGTGAATCTCGACGGTGCCCGCCACCGAGGCGTCCACGCTCGCCGAAACCAGCGAGTCGGCCTCTGCTGACGTGATCTGCATGTAGGCGGCGCCGGCCTCGGCCATCGCCGGACTCGTTCGAGCCCACGCCCCCTCGATCTCGATCCCGGCGGCGTCGCCACCCCCGCAAGCTGCGAGTGCAAGGACGGCCGCAGCGGCAACAGTCATTCTGGATCTCATGGGTCCCTCTCGGTCGTTCCCGTGCATGTCGCCTGAGAGCGCCAGTCGGTTCCTGACGTTTCTCAAGCGCGGCGTCGGTCGATCAGCGTGGGATCGTCGAGTAGTTGCATCCGGGCCCGGGCGACCCGTGACCGTACGGTCCCGATGGGACAGTCGATCGTCTCGGCGGCCTCCTCGTAGGAGAGGCCGAGGAACTGGGTGAGCACGAACGCCTCGCGGCGGTCGTCGTCGAGCGTCGCCAGCGACTCCTCGACTTCGATCCACGCTCCGTCGAGGTGGACGTCGGGTGATGTTTGGGCGGTGAGCCGGTCGGCGAGCCGCCTGCGACGGCCGTTGCGGCGTCCGGCGTCGATGCAGACGCGGCGGGCGATCGAGAACAGCCACGCTCGGGCGGGACCGTCGCCGCGGTAGAGGTGAAGCGTCCGGAGAGCGCGTTCGTAGGTCTCCTGTACGAGGTCGTCGGGTTCGGCGGGGCGGCCCAGATACCGCACGAGTCTGAGCACGTCTGGACGGGTCTCGGCAACGAATCGCTCGAGGGCCGGGCGACTGCCGCCCTTCGCCCGGAGGGCAAGTACCGTGAGCTCATCCATCCCGGCAGTCTCCCACGAGGGGAACCAATTGGCCAGATCCGACGACAACCTTGCCATGGAATGTCTCTTGGCTCGGGAACTCGCCTCGGCCGATCTCGACGGTCAACTGTCCGCCTCCGAGGCGGCGGGCCTGGCCGGCCATCTCGAACAGTGCGGCGGGTGTCGGGATTGGCAGACTCGCCTGATCGACGCCACCCGGCGTTCGGCCGTTCGGCCTGCCGGGGCGGAGGCGATCGTTCGTCCCTCCCCGCTGCCGGATCCGAAGCTGGCACGGCGCAACCGTGTCATGCGCGTGACGTTGGGGTGGGCCGGCGTGTTGCTGGTGGCATGGCACGTACCCGACATGCTGTCAGCCGGGTCAGAGATCGCCGTGCACCTGGCCCGGCATCAGGCGGCGTTCGCGGTTGCGCTTGGTCTGGCGTTCGTGTTCGTGGCGGTGCGGCCGGAGCGTTCCTTCGGGATGATTCCGTTCGTTGCCACCTTCGTGGCGGCGTTGGGGGTCACCGCTCTCGTCGATCTCGTGAACGGGTCGAGCAGTCTGATCACCGAGTCCCGACATCTCCTCGAGATCGGGGGCCTGGCCATGGTGTGGGTGCTGGGCGTCGGCACCGGACCGCGGCGACGGCGGACCGCTCGCGCCATGGCGCCTTCGGAACGGTGAGCGCTCCCGGCGTCGTCAGCGATTCTCGATGGCGGCGGTTCCGGACAGGACCATGCCCGACTCCATGGTGAGGTCGAAGGCGAGGTCCTGTCCTTCGACGAAGTCGCCGTCCGGTCGAATGCACATCACGTGGAGGGCTCCCGGCTGCATGGCCAGCTGACCGCCTGCCGGGACGGTGAGTGTCTCGTGCGTGGCGGGTCGCATCCGCATCACCTGGTCGTCGCCGAGCAGGCTGGCGTGGAGCTCGGCCGTTTCGCACCGTTCCGAGGTGAACCCCACGATTCGATCATCGGCTCCGGTCCCGTTGGCGATCGTCAGATAGATAGCGGCGGTTTCGACCCCCGGTGGCGTCGTCGCAGCCCAGGCGTCGGTCACCTCGATCACGCCGGTCCCGCCGCATGCGGAGACGACCAAAGCCAACGTCACCAACCGCGCTCGCATCGGGCGAGTGTAGGGAGAGGAAGGCGGAGGGGCGGGGGGCGAGGAGCGAGGGGCCAGAAGCGAAGGAGGGAGGGAGGCGGACGAGGGCTAGAAGGCAAGCCGGCGACAAGGGGCCGTGCGCCGCGGGGGCCCCTGCCCGCCCGGGGACGAATTCAACCGTGTAGGGCTAGATTCTGTCCCCAGAACGGGTGATTGCGCGTTCTGGCTCCTCGCTCCTCGCTCCTCCGCGTTCCTCTGCCCTCCTCCGCCTTCCTCCGCCTTCCTCCTTGTGCTGATTAGGGACTTATGCCCTCTCCTGCATATGCATCCATCCGCATAGTGTGCATGAGAGGCAGGAGATAGGCATGACACACGAACTTCTGACTGCAACCGAACTGCAGGAGCTCTTCGACCTCGATCGGTCGACCATCTATCGCATGGCGGGTGACGGTCGCCTTCCGGCGGTCAAGATCGGACGGCAGTGGCGGTTCCCCGCCGACGCCATCCGTCGGCTCCTCACGCCGACCGTGGCGTCCCCTCCTGATGCCGTCGCTGCCCTGGCCGGTGAGTCCGCCAGCAGAGTGGTCGAGATGGTCGCCGAGGCGCTGGGCGTCATGATGGTGGTCACCGACCTCGGTGGTCATCCGATCACCCCGGTGATGAACCCCTGTTCGCGCTTCCTGGCGCTTCAGGACGACACCGAGGCCGTCGTCCGCTGCGCACAGGAGTGGCGCGAGATGGCGACCACGCCCGACCCCCGCCCTCAGTTCCGCCCCGGGGCGTTCGGATTTCTGTGCGCCAGGTCGTTCATCAGGTTCGATGGGCGTCCCGAGGCGATGGTGCTGGCTGGTGGCGTCGCCCCCGAAGGTGACGCCTCCGATGACCTCTTCGTCCTGTCAGACGAACAACGACGTCGGGTCGTGTCGGCCCTCCCCAGGGTGGCGGCGATCCTGGCCCGACTGGATCAAAGGAGCATCGTATGAAACGACTCGTCGTTCTCGGCGCCGGAACCGCCGGCACCATGGTGGTCAACAAGCTGAGACCTCGGCTCGACGCCGACGAGTGGGAGATCACCATCGTCGACCAAGCGACCGACCACCACTATCAGCCCGGCTATCTCTTCGTACCGTTCGGCGTGTACGAGCCCGAGGAGATCGTCAAGCCCAAGCGCCGCTTCATTCCCGACGGAGTGGACATGGTGATGGGTGAAATCGACCAGGTGGTACCCGAGGAGAACGCCGTGTTGCTGGCGGACGGCACGCGGCTCCCCTACGACCAGCTGGTCATCGCCACCGGTACCAGCCCCCGCCCCGACGAGACACCGGGCATGGCCGAGGAGGAGTGGCGCAAGAGCGTCCACGAGTTCTACACCTTCGAAGGCTCGCAGGCGCTCGCCACGGCACTCGAGACGTTCACCGGCGGTCGGTTGGTGGTCCACATCACCGAGATGCCGATCAAGTGCCCGGTGGCGCCGCTCGAGTTCACGTTCCTCGCCGACGCCTGGTTCGCCGAACGCGGCATGCGCGACCAGGTCGAGATCGTGTACGTGACCCCGCTCGACGGCGCCTTCACCAAGCCGGTCGCCTCCAAGGCCCTGGGCGGCATGCTCGACGAGCGCAAGATCACCCTCGAGACCGACTTCATGATCGAGCGGGTCGATACCGAGACCAGAGCTCTGGTGAGTTTCGACGAACGCGAGATCCCATTCGACCTGCTGGTGACAGTGCCGCTCAACATGGGGGCCGATTTCGTGGGTCGGTCCGGGCTCGGCAACGACCTGAACTACGTGCTGGTGGACAAACACACGTTCCAGTCCACCAAGTTCGAGAACATCTTTGCCCTGGGTGACGCCGCCGATGTGCCCACCTCGAAGGCCGGGTCGGTTGCCCACTTCGCCGTCGACGTGTGGACCGACAATTTCGTGCGCCACGTCGAGGGCCTCCCGATGCTGGGCCGTTTCGACGGCCACGCCAACTGCTTCATCGAGTCCGGTGCCGGCAAGGGCATGCTCATCGACTTCAACTACGACACCCAGCCCCTTCCCGGAAAGTACCCCCTGCCCGGGGTCGGCCCGTTCAGTCTCCTCAAGGAGACCGAGATGAACCACTGGGGCAAGCTGATGTTCAAGTGGATGTACTGGAACATCCTGCTCCCCGGCAAGGAGTTGCCGCTCCCGGCCCTGATGACCATGGCGGGCAAGGAGGTGGTGGAGGCATGACCGTCACCATCACCGAAACCACTGAGGAGCGACTGGAACATCTGTCCCGGGATGTGGCGTTCCTGGTGGCCGATGCCGAGCGTCGCAATGCGGAACGTCAACGCTGGACCGAGCTCACCCATGACCTCGCCCCGATCGGCAAACAGGCCATGGGCACCATGACCGAGACCTTCGAAGAGCTCGACGTGAGTCTCGAGGATCTGGCCGGTTTCGCCCGGACCATGGTCGATGCGCTGCCCGTCATCGAGTCCGGTCTCGCCCAGCTCGGCTCGTTCGCCGAACTCGGTGGGACGGTCACCGAGCTGTCGCGGCCTGCCCTCGAGGCGGTGACCGGCCGCCTGGCCGCCGCAGACGAGAAGGGCTACTTTGCCTTCGCCCGAGCGGGCGCCGGCATCGCCGATCGGGTCGTCACCTCGTTCACCGAGGAGGACGTCGAGGCGCTGGGCGAGAACATCGTGCTCATCCTCAACACGGTCAAGGAGATGACCCAGCCCGAGGTGATGGGGATGCTGCGTCGCACCATCCACACCGTCCAGGACCAGGACGACACCGGCGAACCCCCATCGATGTTCGCCCTGGTCAAAGAGATGAGAGATCCCCAGGTCCGCCGGGGGCTCGCCAGGATGCTGGCCGCCCTGCGGTCCATGGGTGAGGAACGCTGAGCCAGCACTGAAGAGATGCTGAACGAGAAAGGAGCCAGAGATGGCTGTTGCAACGATCGCAGGACGTGAAGTGCACGTCGACGACGAAGGATTCATGACCGAATACGGCGAGTGGAACGAAGAAGTGGCGGCCCAGCTGGCGGCCAACATCGGTGTCGAACTCACCGAGGGCGCCTGGAAGGCGATCCGCTTCCTGCGCGAGGACTACCAGGCACAGGGCGAGACCCCCACGCTCAGGCGGGTCACCAACGTGGCCGGGATCCCCACCAAGGAACTGTTCGTCATGTTCCCCAAGAAGCCGGCCAAGAAGATGGCCTACATCGCCGGAGTGCCCAAGCCGGTTGGCTGCGTGTGAAGCAGTCAACGGGTCAAGGGGTGGACAGGTCAACAGGTCAACAGGTCAACGAGACGAGGACACGGACATGACAACAACAATGACGGCGCCGGTGCCAAGCTTCGAGGATGAGGACGCGGGCGGTCGCAAGCTGGCGATCATTTGCTCCAAGGGGTCACTCGACATGGCGTACCCGGGCCTGGTGCTCGCCAACGCCGCCCTTGGTGAAGGCATCGAGACGCATCTGTTCTTCACGTTCTGGGGTTTCGACATCATCAACAAGAAGACAATGGAGCACCTGCAGTTCACGCCGGTGGGCAACCCCGCAACCCACATGCCGCCCAGCTTGATGGGCCTCCCCGGGATGACGGCGTTCGCCACCCACATGATGAAGAAGCAGATCGAGGGAATCGACATCCCCGAGGTCCCCGAGTTCATGGACATGATCCGTGACGCCGGCGGCCACATGTGGGCCTGCCGGATGTCGGCCGACATGATGCACATCAGCGAGGACGACCTCTACGACGGGGTCGAGGGCATCATCAGCGCCACCGACTTCATCGAACTCTCGGAAGGCGCCCAGACGCTGTTCATCTAGGACGTCCTACCCAGGACGTCGGGCAGGGCGAGGCTCGGACATCATGAGCCTCGCCGATGCTCAGGCCCGGCTTGAATTAGGGTCGTCCTACCCATCCCGGATCGTCGATCGGTTTGTACGGTCCGGAGAACACGTCTTCGAGTCGAGGAGAACGATGACTTCGTACCACTTCAGCGTGACCGTTTCGGGGGAGTTCGGCGACGTCGTGGAACGCACCAAAGCCGCTCTGGCCCAGGAGGGCTTCGGAATCCTGACCGAAATCGATGTGGCGGCCACCATGAAGGCCAAACTCGACGTCGACCGTGACCCGTATCTCATCCTCGGTGCCTGCAACCCGCCCATGGCCCATCAGGCGATCGAAACCGATCCAGCCATCGGCGTGCTGCTGCCGTGCAACGTGGTGGTGCGTCAGAACGGCGCAGGCCGGGTGCTGGTCGACTTCATGGATCCTGAGGCCGTCCTGCAACTGGTCGACAAACCCGGCATCGCCAAGGTCGCAGGCGAGGTGAGAACGCGACTCGAGATGGCGCGCGACACGCTGGCGATGAGCTAGCGGAGCCGTGTGGATCAAGCGGCTGTTCGCCGCCGGACTCCTGATGTTCGTGTTGATCCAACTCGTACCGTTCGGCCGTGACCACGCCAACCCGGTGGTCACGGCCGAGCCGCGCTGGGATTCGCCTGTCACTCGGGACCTGGCCGATCGCGCCTGCTTCGACTGCCACTCCAACGAGACCGACTGGCCCTGGTTCACCAACATCGCACCGGTGTCGTGGCTTGTGTACCGCGATGTGGTCGAGGGACGCGCGGTACTCAACTTCTCGGAGTGGGATCGCCCCCATCAGGAAACGGACGAAGCCGTCGAGACCCTGCTCGAGGGCGAGATGCCGCCGCGCTGACTACCTTCCGGCGCACCCGGAGGCCGTCCTGAGTGACGAGGAGATCGCCGCGCTGGCGGAGGGGTTGCGTCGGACCCTGGGATGAGAGCCTCTGCCGCCGGTCTCCGTTCCGAGTCGCGCTAGGTTGCTAGCATCCTAGCAATGCAAGATCGCAAGCAGTTCAACGTCTACCTCCCGGTTGATCTGATCAAGGCGGTGAAGCTGGCAGCCCTGGAGGCCGAGCAGAGCCTGTCGCTCTTCGTCGAGGAGACCCTGAGAGCGCGTGTGGAACGGGGGGACCGATGATGCGAATCCAGACCATTGTCTATGTCGCCGACATGGATCGAGCGGTCGACTGGTACTCGAAGGTGCTCGGCGGGGAGCCCCTCACGCACGGCAGTCATTGGTCGAGCTTCCGGGTCGGTGACGCCAGTCTGGCACTGCACTGGTCCGAGAAGGAGGAGAGCCCAGGGCGTGTCGAACTGTCGCTCGTGACGCAGGAGCCGCTCGAGCAGCTGGTTCGGCGGCTCGAGGCTCTCGGCGTCGAGCCCGCTCGTGGGATCGCCGATGAGACGTTCGGACGGTCGATCGTTCTGCGTGATCCCAGCGGGGCAACCGTTCAGGTCAACGAGCACGACCCCGAGCTCTACTCCGACTGAGCCGTGGGCTCCGGTGATCGTTGCAGACCGCGCTCCGTCTGGTCCTGCTGCTCACCTTCGCCTCGGTGGCACATGCCCGTAGCGGTAACGTCCCCGGATGGACTCCACCTTCTGGGATCAGCGCTACACCCACCATCCATCGCCCTGGAGCGACGAACCGAACCGCTTCCTGGTCGAAGCCGTTGCCGGTCTGGCGAAGGGCACTGCCCTCGACCTGGCGTGCGGTGAGGGACGCAACACGCTGTGGCTGGCCCGTGAGGGGTGGGATGTGACCGGGGTCGACTTCTCCGAGGTCGCCTTGGCCCGGGGTCGAAAGGCGGCGGTCGACAGAGGACTGGATGCCCGATTCGAACGCCATGACCTGCTGACCTGGGCTCCGCCGGCGGCCTCCTTCGATCTGGTCACGATGGTGTACATGCAGGTCCCGGCGGCGGACATGGCGATGGCGGTGGGCAATGCCGCAGCCGCGGTGGCGCCGGGCGGGACACTGTTCGTGGTGGGACACCACCTCGACAACCCCACCGAGGGGGTGGGGGGTCCGCAGTCCCCCGACGTTCTCTACACCGAGGATGACCTCCGTCGCTGGGCCGGTGGCCTCGAGGTCGCCGAAGCGCGGCGGGTCGAGCGTCCGGTCGAGGAGGGGGTTGCCATCGACGCCCTTCTGATCGCGCACCGTTGAGCGGTTCTCATCTCTTCTTCAGAAAGCACTCAGGTGTTGGTCAGGTGCACCGCCGACAGTGAGGGTGCACGTTCACCACACGAAGGAGTGCAGCAATGAAGAAGACGATCCTCGCCGCAGCAGTTGGGCTGATGGTGCTCGCCGGAGCGACCGTGGCGTTCGCCCAGACCGACGAGTCGACCACCAGCACCACGACCACGGCCGACGCCACCGAGGGCCGACTGTTCGGAGGCTACGCCGACGTGCTCGACGGTCTCGTGACCGATGGCACCATCACCCAGGAACAGGCCGACGCCATCGTCGCCGCATTCCAGGAGCATCATGCCGCCATGCACGCCCAGCGCGACGCCGTGCGGGCCGCGATGGAGGAGGCGTGGTCCGACGGTGTGCTCACCGAGGACGAGCTGAGCGCCCTCCCCAACGGCGGCTCGCGCCTCACCGATCCCGACGGCCCGCTGGCCGAGTACTGGGAAGACGGTCAACTCACCCAGGAAGAGCTGGATGAGGCCCGTTCCGAGGGGCTCATCGGACGGGGTCGCCACCACGGTCGCGGCGGGTTCGGACCCTTCGGGGACTCGACGACCACCCCCGAGGCCGAAGACACCAGCTTCGACGCCTGAACCGATCAAGCTGAGCATCCCCGATGGGGATGCCCACCGCATCGAGCGCCCAACCCCCCGGCCAGCCAGGCACGGGGGGTTGTGTGCATGAGCGGGCGGAATGGGTCCGCATGTGCACACAGCCGGCGCCGATCCTTCAGGCCTCCCGCCGGCCGACGGGTGGGTGTGTGCATGAGCGGGCGGAATGCGTCCGGATGTGCACACAGACGGCGGTCAGCCGAACCGGTAGCCGACCGATCGCACGGTGGTGATCCACGCCGCCCGTTCCTCACCCAGCTTGGCGCGGAGCCGGCGGACGTGAACATCGACCGTTCTGGCTCCACCGAAGTAGTCGTATCCCCACACCTTCGACAGGAGCTGCTCACGGGTCCACACCCGGCCCTGATGTTCGATGAAGTACCGGAGCAACTCGTACTCCATGTAGGTGAGGTCGAGGGCGCTGCCGGCCAGCGAAGCCTGATAAGTGAGCGGATTCAGCTCCAGGTCGTGATAGCAGAGAAGCTCCTCGTTGCCGGACATCTTCCGAAGCCGTCGGATCCGAAGCCCCAGCTCGGCCGGGTCGGGAGGTGTCGAGATGAGATCCGCAACGCCCCGGGCCTGCTCGACCAGCGGGAACTGGGCGGCCTCGACCACCGCCAGAATCGGCAGGCCGGTGCCCTCGGCGAGACCGTCCACCAGGCGTAGTCGTCGCATCGGTTCGTCGCCCAACTCCACCACCAGCACCGACCATTCACCAGAGGTCTCCATCGCTACCGAGTCGATCGAGTCGATCGGGGTGACGGCGATCCCGGCGATGGCCAGGGCCGAAGCGAGAGCCTCGGAGCAGTCTTTGGGAAAGAGGGCAACTTCCATCTCAGCGTCCCAGCCCGGATCTCATCACAGCACCGGGAGATAGGTTTCGAGCTCGAAACGCGAGACGTGGTGCTGGTACCGCTCCCACTCCTTGCGCTTGTTGCGGAGGAACCAGTTGAAGACGTGGTCGCCGAGAGCGTTGCGAACCAACGCGGAGGACTCCATGACGTCGAGCGCCTGGGCGAGCGTTTCGGGCAGACGTTCGATGCCGAGAGCCTGGCGTTCCCCGCTCGAGAGTTCGAACACGTTCCCGGGGGCCTCGGCCGGCAACTCGTACCCCTTCTCGATGCCTTCCAACCCCGCCGCCAACAGCACAGACAGCGCCAGATACGGGTTGGCGGCCGAGTCGGGAGAGCGGTACTCCACCCGCACACTTTCGGGTTTGCCCCGCTTGGCGGAGGGGACCCTCACCAGGGCGGACTGGTTGTTGCGGCCCCACGTCACATAGATGGGGGCCTCGAAACCGGCCACCAACCGCTTGTAGGAGTTGACCCACTGGTTGGTGACGGCGGTGATCTCACGGGAGTGATTGAGCAGCCCGGCCACGAACGCCTTGCCGGTATCGGACAGGGCCCCAGGTTCCTCATTGGCGAACACGTTCTCGTCGTCCTTGAACAACGAGAGATGGAGGTGCATGCCGGAGCCGTCGTGGTTCTCGAGCGGCTTGGGCATGAAGGTGGCGTAGATGTCGTGCTCCAGCGCCACCTCCTTCACCGCCAGCCGGAAGCTCATGATGTTGTCGGCCATGGTGAGTGCATCGGTATACCGGACGATGATCTCGTGCTGGGACGGAGCCACCTCGTGGTGTGAGTGCTCGACCGGGATCCCGAGCTGTTCGAGGGCGTTGATCGTCTTGCGGCGGTACTCCTGTGCCACGTCGAGTGGGGTCAGGTCGAAGTAACCGCCCCGGTCGAGCACCTTGGGCTCGGGACCGGAGTCGGCGAAGTAGAAGTACTCGAGCTCGGGGGCCACATAGAAGGTGAACCCGAGGTCGGCAGCACGCCTCAGATTGCGCTTCAGCACCGTGCGCGGGTCGCCGGCGAACGCTTCACCCTCCGGGGTGACGATGTCGCAGAACATTCGCGCCACCTGTTCATCACGACGCCATGGCAGGATCTGGAACGTCGAGGGATCAGGCTTGGCCAGCATGTCGGCCTCCTGGAGTCGGGCGTACCCGTTGATGGCGGATCCGTCGAAGGTCATACCTTCCTCGAATGCCGTCTCCAGCTCCTGAGGGCTGATGGACACCGACTTCAGGAATCCCTGAACGTCGGTGAACCACAACCGGATGAACCGGATGCCCCGCTCCTGGACCGTTCTGAGGACGTAGTCAGCCTGTCTGTTCATGATCGTACGAAACGCTACACCCCCGATCGATTTCGGAACCAAGCGGAAACGCGGCGTTAACAGTGCTCGTCGCTCGTCGCTCGTCGCTCGTCGCTCGTCGCTCGTCGCTCGTCGCTCGTCGCTCGTCGCTCGTCGGTACAACGTAGAACGTAGAACGTCCGGCTACCGCCGACCGTGACAGAGCCACGGGGCCGCCACGAGTGGAGTGAGCATTGTCCCCCTCGATCGTGCGAGATAGGAGGAAGGGCTGGCGACCAAGGGTGGCGGCCCCGAACACGGCCACGAGAGCCAGCCGCCGGACGTTGAACGTTCTACGTTCTACGTTCTACGTTGAACCTCTCGAGCGGGCGATCTCAGAACACCTCCTGGCACCACGGTGCCGGGTCCCATCCGAACATGGCGTCGGCGAGGGTGAGGGCTTGGGGGGTGCCGGTGAGACGGCCGGCTCGGGCGAGTTGGCGGAATCGGGAGCGGCCGAGATAGGCGGCGCCCAGGTCTTCCATGTCGAGGTTCAGGTCGGGGTCGTCGTCGCGGTGGGTGACGGTTCCGATACCGCCTTCGACTGTCAGCTGGAGGTTCGTCACGGATCCGTCCATCTGGTCGGTCACGGCGAGGGCCAGTCGTCCGTCGGCGGAGTAGCGACGTGCCTCGAGAGCGGCGGGTGGGTGGAGAATACGCACCCAGAGTTGGTCGAGGATCGTGGGCATGGCCCTTCTCCATCCGTCGAGGATCGAGAAGAGTGGATCGTCCTCGGGGAGGAGCCCGGTGTCGATGGTCGCAACGAGGTCGTGACCCATGATGAACGACCACAACGAGACCGCCGCCTGGGGCGTCTCGGCGAGGATCTCGCGCACCTTGATCTCGCCGTTGCCGTGATGTTGTACCCAGTCGCCGGCCTTGAGCCGGTACTGGACGTAGCCTTCCGTGCCATCGGGTCCGTCCACAACGGCGTAGCGGAATGCGGTGGCACCCTCGCGGTCGTCGGCCGGATCGCGGAGGCGACGTGCCCACCACCGGTCGTCCCTGGCGTACATGCCCGGTCGGCGGGATGCCACCCGGTCGTAGACAGGGCGGATGAGGTCAGGAGCCTCGTCGGCGCTGACCAAACGGACGGGAAGTGGCGTCGCCGCCAATCGATGAAGGTCGATGTGGTTGCGGTGGATCTTCGCCTCGGCGAACACGGTGGCCATGCCGTATCCGAACCTGTGGTATATGCCCGAGTCCGAAGCCCACAGCGCGGCGATGGGGTCGCCACGACGTCTCGCCTCTTCGAAGTGGGCCGCGATCATGGCCCGCAGCGCTCCCTGTCGGCGATGGGTCGGCAGCACCGTGACCATGGTGGTACCGGCGCAGGCGACCCGGCCGCCGGGGACGGTCATGTCGAGGCTGAACACGCCGAGCGTGCCGACCATCGTGTCGCCGTCGTAGGCGCATCGGGCACGTTCGGGTTCGAACAAGCGGGAGAACCGCTCGAGCTGCTGGGAACGTTGTTCGGCATCGTCGGGAAGGTCGAAGGCGAAGGGCGTGCTCATCGCCCTGAGAAACGTCTCGGTCGCCGCGGCTTCGATACCGCGGACCGTGAGCGTCGTCATCCGCCGGCTTCGGTGAGCGCCTGAGCGAAGGCCGATACGGCCTCGTCGAATCGGGCGACGGCCTGGACCCGTGGCTCGGGTCCAGGAGCGTTCACGAGACCGTCGAGGGCGGCCGCCGCCTGGGCAGCAGCCTGTTCGGCGGCGGCCACCAGGGACTCGTGGGTCGCGGCCAGGCTCTGGGGCACCGACACCGCCACCACCTGTTCCTGCCAGGTCGTGACCTGTTGGCTGATCTCGGTGAAGGCGGCTTGCGCGGTCGAATAGGAGCCGGGCCCGCCCTCCTCCCACGCGGCGTTGGCGGCGCTGAGGTCGGCCTGGAAACCCGTCAGCTGGGTGTTGAACGCGGCCATGGCCTCGAGGTAGGCAGCCGTGTCGGGTGCGGCCGGTGCGGTGGTTCCGTCGGTGGTGGCGGCGGTGGTCCCGGTGCCGTCAGACGGATCGCTGCCGTCGGGGAGCGATGTAGACGATGTGGGGCCGGCGAGTCCGCCGGCTGTGGTGGTCGTGGTGGCCCCGTCACCGGGGAGCTGGTTCACGAACACGTACGTGAACATCACCATGCCGAGGACGACCAGAGGAAGCAGCCAGCGGCCGGGGCGGGGATCGGGGTTGACGTTCATCGCAGGTGAGACGTTAGCCGGATGCTCACCGGTTCCCTGGTGTCCTCGGTCAACCCTCTTGTTTCGTCCGGTGGGCTCTCGTACGTTCGCACCATGACCGAGGTTCGCGACGAGCAGTACGAGTCGATTCCCTGGGACGCCCTGGTGACCGACGACACCCGTCGGCGGACGCGCGGCCTCTATCTGCTGGCAGCGGTGCTGGTGGTGGGCTCGCTCAGCGCCGCCATCGCCCGGAACCTCCCGGGTTCGGTGCCGGCGTCGACGGCCGACACGAACCCGGCGGCCACCACGGCTGAGACGGCGGCTGCCGCGGCTCCGACCGTCCCGCACGATGCCGATGCGGTGGCACCGTTGATGAGCGAGGCAGAGCTGGTGCCGGCCTCCGCCGACCCGGCCGTCGCCTTCGCCACATGGTTCGTGGCCGACTACTTCACGCTCGACGGCAGCGGCCTCACGCGTGGATCCTTGGAGCGCCTGTTGTCCGATCACGTCGAGCTACCCGAGGCCGATCCCGAAGCCCGCAGCTTCGTCGAATCCGTGGTGCCGCTCTCCGCCGAGGAACTGGGCGGAGGCTCTGTGCGGGTGGTGGCGCTGGTGCGTACCCTCGCAGCATCCAACGGAGCCGACTACCGGCGTCAGCCGGCCCGGGCTGTCGAGGTGATCGTGCGGGTGTCGCCAGACGGTTCCACCGTGCTCGACCTGCCCCGACCGGTGCCACTCCCGCCGACCGCGTCTGCGACGGTCGAGCTCGAGCCGGGAGACGCCCCTCCAGCGGTGGTGGAAGCCGCCTTCGCCGCCGCCCGGTTGTGGGGCTCGCCCGACCCCGAGCCCGTGTCAGTCGCAACGACGGGCGACAGCTGGCGGGTGGTCGTGAACGTGGGGGACTCGGCTGGAATCACCTGGCCCGTGGCCGGTTGGTTCGACTCCGATGGGAACCCGGTGGTGGCAGGCTGAGGTTGTTCCAGTGGCCGATGCACGGACCGGCTTTGACCCCGGTGCAACCCGAATGCACCGACCACTGGTGGTGTCGATCTTGGCAGGTCTCGACCCACCCGCCGCTGCCCGGGTTGGCGGAAGCTACTCGAAGCGGTCCGAGATGATCGCCCGGGCCGGCTCGATGATGTCGTCCCAATCGCCTTCGGGGGCCTTCGACACGGTCACGAAGTCGGCGGTCATGAAGATCGACGACACCCCGGGGAGTGACAACAGGGCGGTGGCCATCGGGTCGTCGGTCTCCCGACCGGCCACGAAGGTGGCGGGGCCCCCAACCGGGGATCCAACCGTGAACTTGAGCGCATTCGGGTTGGGTGTGGGATCGATGGAGACCATTGGATCAGTTTAGTTGTCCGCCGTCGGCCGTCGCATGGCGGCCGACTCCCCCCTCCATCGAGATCCCACATCCGGGAATCCGACCCGACGCCGGATGCGATGATGGAGGGATGCGGGCACTCGGTGTAGATGTCGGTGGGACGTTCACCGATCTGGTGTGGTGGGATGGAACGGATGTGAGGGTCGGGAAGACCTCGTCGACGCTGGACCAGTCAGAGGGGGTGGTCGAGGGCTCCGGGTCGCTGCTCGACGGTGCCCACTGTCCGTTGCTGGTGCACGGGACCACCGTGGCCACCAACGCCCTGCTCGAGCGATCCGGGGTCCAGGTGGTGCTGGTGACCGATGCCGGTTTCGAGGATCTCATCGAGATCGGGCGCCAGCATCGACCGTCCTTGTACGACCCCGATGCCGATCGGGCGGAACCGCTCGTGCCGCGATCGGCCCGGATCGGGTGGTCGCCCGATGCACCGGCGCTGGTGGCGGCATTGGAACCGGGTGCGGTCGCCATCGCGTTTCGGGACTCGTATCGCCACCCCGACCGGGAGGTCGAGGCGGCCGCGGCCCTGTCGGATCTCGCGTGTCCCGTCGTGCTGTCGCACCGCGTGGTGCCGGAGTTCCGGGAGTTCGAGCGAACCTCCACGACCGTGGTGAATGCATACCTGCAACCGCGGGTGTCGACGTATCTGCACCGGCTGGAGGAGCGACTCGTCCCGAGTGTCACCGAGCGGGTGATGGTGATGCGTTCCTCCGGTGGATTGGTGAGCCCGGAGCAGGCGTCCGGGCTGTCGGCGTCGATCCTGTTGTCCGGTCCGGCGGGGGGTGTGGTTGCCACCGCCGCTCTCGGCCGCGCCCTCGGCCGGCGGCGGGTGATCGCCTTCGACATGGGAGGAACCTCCACCGATGTCTGCCGGATCGAGGACGGCCGTCCCGAGGTCGGCTACGAGCGGGAGATCGACGGTTTGGTCGTTCGGATGCCCTCGGTGGCGGTGCACACGGTGGGGGCGGGAGGCGGCTCGATCGCCTGGGTCGACGGTGGGGGTGCGCTCCGGGTAGGCCCCCAGAGTGCCGGAGCCTCACCTGGCCCGGCCGCGTATGGGCGGGGGGGAACGGCGGCGACGGTCACCGACGCCCACGTGGTGCTCGGTCGGCTGTCGGGGACGCTGGCCGACGGTGTATCGCTCGACGTGACCGCCGCCCGCCAGGTGGTCGGCGCGGTGGCCGATCGGCTCGGTATGGCCGTCGAGCAGGCGGCCCTCGGGATCGTCGAGGTGGTGGAGTCGACGATGGAACGGGCCGTCCGGGCGGTTTCGGTCGAGGAGGGTGCCGACCCGGCGGAGGCGGTGCTGGTGGCCTTCGGTGGCGCCGGCGGGCTGCACGCGGTGGCGCTGGCGCGTCGGCTCGAGATGGCGGGTGTCGTGGTACCCCCGCACGCCGGGGTGTTCTCGGCCCTGGGTCTGCTCCTGACTCCGCCGCGGGCGGATCGGTGGCGGACGGTCCTCACCACCGAGCTCACCGGAGTCGAGGCGGCCCTGACCGAACTGGAAGCCGAAGCCGTCGCCGAGCTGGCGGTCGGTGCCGGTTCGGAACCCGTGGACATGGACATCACCGTCGACGTTCGCTACGTCGGCCAGTCCCACGAGACACCGGTTCCCTACGCTGCCGGCGACGGTTGGGACACGCTCACCGAGCGGTTTCACCGAATCCACCACGATCGCAACGGGTTCGCCCGCCCCGGGGATCCGGTGGAGGCGGTGGCGGTGCGGGTGGCAGCCATCGGGCAGCCTCCAATGCGCTGGGACGACCTGCCGGCTCACGTGTCCACCGGTCCCGAACGCCTCGGAAAGGCAAGGGTCGGCACCGTGACCGGTGAGGTGGAGGTGGAGCGATGGTGGCGTCCCGGATTGGCCGCTGGAACCCTCGTTCCGGGCCCCTGCCTGGTGCTGGATGGCGAGTCGACGACCTGGCTGGGTGCCGGCGAACACGGAGTGGTACTCGCCTCAGGCGCCCTCGAGGTGAGCTGGTGATCTCGCCGATCCAGCTCGAAGTGGCCCGCAACGCCTTGGCGGGCATCGCAGAGGAGATGGGCACGGTGCTTCGCCGCACCTCCTATTCGCCGAACATCAAAGAGCGCGCCGACTGCTCGGCGGCCGTGTTCCTTCCCGACGGGTCGATGCTCGCCCAGGCGGAGCACATCCCGGTGCATCTGGGTGCGATGCCGGCGTCGGTGGCGGCGGTGCTGGCCGCCCACGGAGCGGAGCCGGGAGTCCAGTACGCAGTCAACGATCCGTATGCGGGTGGAACCCATCTCAACGATCTCACCATCGTCCGGCCGGTGTTCGTCGACGGCCGGCTGGTGGCCTGGGTGGGGAACCGTGCCCACCACGCCGACGTCGGGGGAGAGGCCCCCGGATCGATGCCGGCTCATGCAGTGACGGTCGACCAGGAGGGGATCCGGGTCGCCCCGATGCCGGCTGTCGCCGACGGGCAGTGGCTGCCTGAGTTTCTCGACCCCTTCCTGGCGGCCACCCGCACTCCGGCCGAGCGGCGAGGCGACCTCTCGGCCCAGCTCGGAGCCAACGAGGTGGGAGCGGCTCGGGTCGAGGCCATGGTGCGTGCCGAAGGGCTCACAGGCTTCGAGCGTCTCACCGGGGCCGTGCTCGCCTACGGCGAACGCCGCATGTCACGCGCTCTGGTCGATCTCGCCGATGGGGTCTACCGGTTCGAGGACGTCATGGAGTGGGGCGAGCGCGACGTTGCCATCCGGGTGGCCGTCACTATCGAGGGGGGCTCGCTCCGGGCAGACTTCACCGGCACCGAGCCCCAGATCCCGGCCAACTTCAACGCCGTTGAAGCCGTGACCCGTTCGTGTCTGTATTACGCGGTCCGGGTCGCCACCGACCCGACGATTCCGGCCAACGGTGGCAGCTATCGGGTGGTCGATCTGATCGCTCCCTCCGGAAGCATCGTCAACGCCCTGCCGCCGGCGGCCGTCGCTGCGGGCAACGTCGAGACCAGCCAGCGGATCGCCGATGTGCTGCTGGGTGCGCTCGCCCAGGCGGCGCCCGGAAGGGTTCCGGCGGCGTCCCAAGGAACCATGAACAACATCCTCATCGGCAACGACAGGTTCGCGTACTACGAGACTGTGGCAGGTGGCCAGGGTGGGCGTCCCGGCAAAGCGGGTGCTTCCGGAGTCCAGACGGGCATGACGAACACCCGGAACACTCCGATCGAGTCCATCGAGGCCCACTATCCCTTCGTCATCCATCGATACACCCTTCGTCGCGGGTCGGGCGGATCGGGCCTGCACGCCGGAGGTGAGGGCATCGAACGCGAGATCGAGTTCCTGGAACCGGCCACCCTGTCGTTGATGGGTGAACGTCGCCGCCACGGCCCCTGGGGGTTGTGTGGTGGCGGGTCCGGAGCGGTGGGCGAGGACTGGCTCATCCGCTCGGGCGCCGGTCCCGAACGGCTCCCCGGGAAGGTGACGGTGGCGGTCGAGCCGGGCGACCGGCTCGTCGTCAGGACCCCGGGCGGAGGCGGCTGGGGTCCGGCGCCGGGCTGAGGCCCGGTTGGAAACCTGGATGCCGGGGCCCTCGGGGCCCCGGCAAGGAGCCACGCCGCCCGGCTGGTCGGAGCCATTGACCGGGGAGGAAGAAACGGCCCGGGCGGCAGTGCTGCGATGGGTTGTACCGGCTCAGGGTTACCGCCCGGCCATTGCAGCCTCAACGCTGTGAGAACATCTGGTGTCGGTGACAGGCGGACGCCTCCCAACCGGGAGCTATCCGAGTGCCCGTCTGAGGAAGGCGGCCAACTGAGCCCGGGTCACCGGGTCGTCAGGGCAGAAAATGTCCGGCCCGCATCCGGTGGTGATACCGGCGGCGGCGAGGCGTTCGATCTCCGCCTCGAATGGGCTCGTGTCGTCGTCGGTGAACCGGTCTCCCCCGGCCGGGCCGAGCCCGAGGGCTCTGGTCAGGAACGCGGCCATCTGTCCGCGGGTGATCGGCTCGTCAGGGCAGAACGTGTCGGGACCGCATCCGGTGGTGATGCCGGCGGCGGCCAGACGTTCGATGTCGGCCTCGAAGACCGTGCCGTTGTCGTCGACGAAGGGGTTGCCGCCATCACCGATCCCGACGTCGAGCGCTCGTACGAGGAAGGCGGCCATCTGTCCGCGGGTCACCGTTTCATCGGGGCAGAATCGGTCGTTGCCGGGAGGGTTGCAACCGCGGGTTATCCCTTGGCCGGCCAGCCACTCCACGTCACCGCGGAACGGGTTGGAGTTGGCGACGTCGCCGAAGCTGCCCGGGTTGGCGGGCGGCGGTGGCACCGGGTCGGCTGGGGAGGCCGAGTGCAGGAACGAGCTGCGGGCGACGTTCCAGTGGGTCGCCAGGTAGCTGCCGGGGGCCGGCTCCACACTGAAGTAGTCGTCGTTGTTGCAGTCGAGCAGCAGCTCGTGGGACGGATCGGGGCAGGCGTACTCCATGGTGACGCCGGGGCCGTCGGGGTAGCACATGATGTCGTACTCGTCGGTGCAGTGCCCGTTGGTGGTCGCGTTCGGAGCCGAGGCCTGGACCGAGCCGAGCATGTGGGTGAGCTCGTGACTCTCCACCAGGCCGTCTCGGCCCCAGCAGTCCCGGTCCACCCGGGCCCACAGCGGCCATCCACCGTTGTTCAGGTTGTCGGCTTCGAGGCTGTCGTCGGGATAGTTCACGGCGATGCCGCAGTAGACCGAGGCGTCGACCCAGGTGAGGTAGTGCCGACCGGCCTCGCCGTAGCCGGCTTCATCGAGAGCCTCGATGGTGTCGAAGAAACTGTCGTCGCCTTCGGGCGGGACGACGACGGTGGCGACGTCGACGACGCAGCTTTCGTCGTGCACCCATCGAACCGTCATGTCCACACCGGCCGGTGCCGATGACCCTGAGAAGATCGAATCGACGTCGGCGATCCACTGCCGGATCTGGGGGACCACCTCGGCCGAGCGGTTGGGCCGATCGGATGCCACCACGTACACCGCCTGGATTCGGTTCCCCGACTCACCGTCGTCGACGCAGGTGACGGTGGGAGCGGCAGCAGGTTGCAGCACGCGCCAGTCTGTGGCTGGTGCACCGATCGGCACCGGATCCGGACCGTGGGTGCAACCGACGGTTCCGTTCGGGAGGTCCACGACCTGGCCGCCCTCGCAGGGATCGGACGCTTCTGCGCCGGCGTAAACGGTCTGGGTGAGCGTCAGGACCACGAACAGGGTCATGAACGCGACTCTCGAACTGGGCTTCCGTGCCATGCGGTGCCTGTCGGGAGTCCGCGCTCACGATCAAGGACAGCTGTGATCAAATACTCCGTCGGCCGTCGCCCGGGCCATCACCGGCGTGTGCGCGATGCTCCGATCGTGGGATCGAGCCGGGCGGTGCAAGAGCCTTCGAGGCCGGCAAACGGCGCTGACCGCAACCGACCGGTAGTCTGGCCACGGAGGTGATCAGGTTGGAGGCCGTGCAGGTGATCGGAGCGCACCCGCAACCGTTCGGGTACTACCTACGGTTGGTCGCCGGGACCTTCCGGACGATGCTCGATGTGGGAATGCTGGCGCTGGGCACCGGGATGGTGGGCCTGGCGGTGGCGATCGTGCTCGATGCACTGGACCTGGCGTCGATCGGGATGCCGCTGTCCACCACTTCGCTGCTGGGATCCTCGCTGGTGATCGGCGTGATCGGCGCATTCGCTCTCGGGATCGCATCCGAAGGTGGATACGGTGCGCCCGAATCGGTCCGTCGTTTTCCCGTGCTCGAAGTGGCGCTTGGCCGGGTGGTGGGCGCTGTGGTGGTCGGCATCATCCTGCTGGTCGCTGCGAGCCGGTTGGAGACCCTGGTGGCCGACTTCTCGCTTCCGTTGCGAGCCGCCCATCAGATGCTCGGCGCCGTGGGGCGGGCCGGAGCGTTCGTCGTCCCTCTGTTGGGTGTGCCGTTCGCTTTCGCCATGCGCCGGGGACTCTCGAACGGCTGGGGTGAAGAGCTGGAACTGCCGCTCCTGTACCTGGTGTGGACCGTGGCCACCCTGGTTCTCTATACGATGCCCGCCGCCTGAGTGTCGCTGGTCCCGTTCCTGACCTCCGCCGAGGCTCGGGCGGCGCTGACGGCTCTCGAGTCCGGCCCGGTCGACGACGTCGTCCGTCTGGTCACGCTGCTGCGGCGGAGTTTCGATCGGGAACAAGCGGCCGCCCTGGCCGAGCTGTACCGGGGTCGGGCCTCGGCGCACCGCAAGTTTGGCGACCGGGCCGCCACCATGCTCTACACCCTCGAAGCGCTCGAACAGGCCACACCGTCTGCGGTGGCCGAACACCGGGCTCGGCGGTTCCCGCGCGGCGGCGTCATCGCCGACCTCGGATGCGGAATCGGCGGAGACGCCATGTCTCTTCCCGGCACGGTGGTGGGAGTGGATCTCGACCCGCTGCGGCTGGCGATGGCCCGCCACAATGTGGGGGAGAGGTTCCTCCCGGTGCGTGCCGATCTCGCCACGTTGCCCGCCATGGCCGTCGCCGCGGTGTTCGCCGACCCCGCCCGGCGCGACGCCTCCGGCCGGAGGGTGTTCGACATCGAACGGTACAGTCCACCCCTGAGTCGTCTCACTTCGACCTGGCTTCCCACCGCCATGGCGGTCAAGGTCCATCCCGGCATCGGTCACTCGGCGATTCCTGCGGGGGCCGAAGCCGAGTTCGTGTCGCTCGATGGGGACATGCGGGAGTGCGTGCTCTGGTTCGGTGACCTGCGGGACGGAAACCTGGCCAGGGCGACGATCCTGCCCTCGGGCGACTCCATCACCGGGCGACCCTCGCAGGTCGGTCTCGAGGCCACCCGGGTGGGAGCCTGGCTGCACGAGCCCGATCCGGCGGTCATCCGCTCGGGGCTGGTGGGCGATCTCGCCGACGCGTTGGGTTTGACCGGCATCGACCCGACGATCGCCTATCTCACCGGCGACCGCGAGCTCGACTCGCCGTTCGTGACCTCGTACCGGGTGGAGTCGGTGATGGGGTTCAATGCCAAGAAGATCAGGAGCCATCTGAGAGCGCTCGGAGTCGGAGAGGTCGTGGTCAAGAAGCGGGGGTCGGCGGTCGAGCCGGAGGCGTTCCGCAGGAGTCTCGATCTCGCCGGATCCGTGCGTCGGGTGGTCGTACTCACGCGTGAGTTGGGTGAGCCGGTCGCCGTGATCTGTGTGTGATGGTTGGGACCTCGCCCGGCTACCGAAGGCTCCTGGCGTAGATGGCGCTCGGGGCGATCACGAACCCGGCCCGGGCCAGCGCATCCTCCATCCACCCGATGCCGGGGGCCATGATCCTGATCCGCTCGGCACGGGTTCCGTCGGCCAGGTCGATGAGGGCGCGGATGAGCCGGGCGGCGTCGAGGTCGGTGGTCGAGAACCAGGGCACGGTCAGTTCGCCATCTTCTCCAGCCGAGGCCAGCACCCACCCCGACGGGCAGTGCCACAGCTCACGGCGGGCTGCCGCCCCGGTGAGGTCGTCGGGGCGGGCCCTCCGGAAGTGCCACCCCACGGGGAACAGCTCGCGTCCGGTCCGCGCCAGATCGGACACGGCCCACGACATCCAGGCGATGTCGGCTTCGGCGGCGCGACCCGGCGCGAGACGTTCCTCGCCGGGAACCCGGCGTCCGCCGTTGGTCTGCGGAAGTACCTCGCTGCCGAGATCCAGGGTCGCCGAGAGCCAAGGCGCCGACCGGCGGTAGCCGATGCCTTCGACCTGGGCCTTGGCGGCGTCGTTCCAATCCTCCACCATCAGGCGTGCGACCAGTGCGCCGTGGTCACGTGCCCAGTCGCAGCCGGCGTCGTTGAGTCGGCGACCGATACCGAGGCGGCGGTGGTCCGGATGCACCCGGGCCCCGTGGAGCCACGCCTCGTGTTCAGACAGCATGAGCGTCCGGCTGACACCGACCGGCGTTCCATCACGCGTCGCCACCAGCACCAACCCGCCCTCCAGGGACAACCAGGTCGGCAGGGCATCGGCCACGTAGTCGCCCCATGTGAAGGTGTCGGTGGTGAAGGCGGCGATGGCGTCGATGTCCTCGGCGGTTGCCGGGCGTATCTCGTACATCAATCGCCCGGGGCATTGGCGCCGGCAGCCGGCGAGGCGAAGCTGGGGCTGGGCAGGGTCAGGATGAACCTGCTCCATCCGTCCCGATGGTCGTAGCTGAGGCGCCCGTGCATGAGTTCGGCCAACTGGCGGGAGACCGTCAGTCCCAGGCCGACGGAATCGTGCCGGCGGGTCGTGGCACCCTTTGCGAACGGCTCGAAGATGGCCTCGCGGGCCTGTTCGGGGATCGGGGGGCCGCTGTCGGCGACTTCCAGTTCCACGACATCTCCGTTCGTGCGCACGGTGGCGCTGATCGCGTGCCCACCGTACCTGACGGCGTTGGTGAGGAGGTTGCGAACGATCTGGCGCACCCGACCGGGATCGGCATGTGCACTTCCGCTGCCCTGGATCGTGACGGGACGGCCCTCCAACTCGAGGGTGGCGATGACGGCTTCCAGCTCGTAGTGAACGTCGACCTTGCCCAGTTCGATCCGGACGCCCGCACCACCGGCGCGGGCGGCGACCAGGAGGTCCTCGATGATCGAGGCGACCTCGCGGCTCTGCGACGCGATCAGCCGCACGAACTCGCGTCGCTCGGCCGGGCTCAGCTCATCCCAGGCCTCGTCGGCCACCGACGAGAGGCCGACCACCGCTGTGAGCGGTGTCCGTACCTCGTGCGAGACGCTCGCCACGAACCGGTCGGTCTCGCGTACGGTGCGTTCGAGCTGTCGTCGCTGTTCCTGGTCGCCGGACACGTCGACGAGGAAGATCGCCTCGGCGAGACCGCCGTCGACTGCCAGCGGAGCCGAGACGGTGTCGACGTGTGCCGTGCTTCCGTCCGGGCGACTCATGATGCCGCCAGCCACCAAGTGGGTCACGGCGATGCCGACCAGCTCGTGCTCCGAGCGACCACTGAGCCGGGAGGCCGCCTCGTTGGCATGTTCGATGACATCGTCGACGGCCACGAGCATCGGTCGTTCCGTTGCCTCCATGAAGTCCCACCATCGCCTGGCGCTGTCTTCGACGCCCACCGCCGCCTGGCCGTACAGGGCAACCAGCCGCTTCACCACGGCGACGCCGGTGACGCCGAGCAGCAGCGCCATCACGAGAGCGGCGAGGCTGTCGACCGGGGGAGCCAGGCGGGGAATGAACGCCGGTCGGTCGATGAGGCCCTGCTCTCCCATCACCAACAGGGTGGCGGCGGTCATCGTCACCGCCGTGACCGGTACCACCGTCCGCATCGGCCGACCGGTCGTGACCGTGACGGCGGCGACGAACAGAGCGATTCCACCGAGGAGCCATGACCCCGCCACCAGCGCCAGGTAGATCACGGCCAGGGCATCGAAGATCACGGCGGCGGCGAACGCAACGGGAGCGAAGCGCCGAACCGGGATGGCGAACGCCAGACCGACGAGGGTGACTGCCACCGGTGCGAGCGGCCGTTCGAGGTGACCTGACATGGTTGCGACGATCAGGATGAGCGCGGCGGATCCGTAGCCGATCAATCGGGCTTGCACCCGTTGACGCCAGATGTTCGAGGTCATGGTGCCTACTACCGCCACGTGATCTCCCGGACGGGGAGCGCCCCTCCGCACCCTGCGAGCTCCCGATCCAGCGCCCTGCCGCGGCCTATTGGCGACGGACGTCAGTCGGCGGAAGCATACCCGGGATCGAGTCCTCGCAACCGTGCCGCGCTCGACCACTGCGGACGTGGCTCACATTCGTTCGGGGACTTCGATCCCGAGCAATCCGAGCACCAGCACGAGTTGGCGTCTGGTGGTGTCGACCAGCGTCAGCCACGAGGCCCGGCGCCCCGGGTCCCCTTCGGTGAGGACGTGGCAGGCGTCGTAGAAGCGATTGAACCGGCCCGCCAGATCGAATGCGTACTCGGCCAGGTGGTTGGGAGCCCGTGCGGCCAACGCCCGGTCGACGACTTCGGGGAGTCTGGTCAGCTCGAGGATGAGCTGGCGCTCTGCCATGTGTTCGGGGTCGGCGGCCGGGCCCGGGCTCCAACCGCGCTCCGCCGCCTTGGCCAGCAGGGAGCCCGCCCGAGCCGTCACGTACTGGATGTACGGTCCCGTCTTGCCGTGGAGCTGGGTGAAGCGCTCCAGGTCGAAGGCGTAGTCGGATGCACGATGGTTGGAGAGGTCGCCGTACTTCAGGGCTGCGAGGCCGACCCGCCGGGCGATCTCGCGGCGTTCCTCCTCCGAGTACCCGACGGCGATCTCGGACTCGTCGAGGCGGGTCCGGGCCCGCTCGATCGCTTCGGCGACGGTGTCGCGGAGTCGGGGAAGCCCTCCCTGTCGTGTCTTGAAGGGCCGCCCGTCCGGGCCGTTGACGGTGCCATTGCCGGAGTGGTCGAGGATGACATCGGGGCCGGCGATCCCGGCGAGGTAGGCGGCTCGGAACACCTGCTCGAAGTGGAGTGACTGCCGGAGGTCGACCACGTAGACGATCTCCTCGGCGCCCATGTCCCCGACCCGCTCCTCGATGGTGGCCAGATCGGAGGTGGCGTAGGTGAAGCCGCCGCGTGAGTTCACCAGCATGAGCGGCGGTACCTCACGCTTGTCGTCGTCGCGTTGGACGTGGACCACGACTGCGCCGTCGCTCTCCACCGCCACTCCGTCGGCCTTCATGCGGTCGACCATCGGAGCGATCCGATCGTGCACCGAAGCCTCGCCCAGCCACAGGTCGAAGTGCACGTCGAGGCTGTCGTACACCTCCCGCAGCGCCTCGATGGAGACGTCCCGGAATTGCTCCCACAGCGCCCGGTACCCGGGTCGCCCGTTCTGCAGTTCCACGGTCGCCAGCCTGGTGCGGGCCGCGAACTCCGGATCCTCCTTCGCCCGGCCGGAGGCAACCGGGTACATCTCCTGCAGGTCCTCGATGGTGACCGGTGACTCGACCGGATACGGACCCTCATGGTGCGGATCGAAATAGGGGAGGTGCGGGAAACGGTCCTCCATCTCGGCGATCAGCTGGCCCATGGGCGCGCCCCAATCGCCCAGGTGAACGTCGCCCACCACGTCGTGGCCGACGAACCTGAACAGGCGCTTGATGCTCTCGCCGATCAGCGCGACCCTGACATGACCGACGTGGAGGTCTTTTGCGACGTTGGCGCCGCCGTAGTCGACGATGACCTTGCGGGGGTCGTCGGTGAGCTGGACCCCCATGCGAGCGTCGCCGGCCAGCCGGTCGAGCCGGCTCCCGAGCTCGGCGTCTGTGACGTCGATGTTCACGAAGCCCGGTCCGGCGATGTCTGCCTTCGCCACCATCGGGTGGGCGGCCACTCGCGTCAACACCTCTTGGGCGATCTCGCGTGGGTTGCGCCCGGCGCCCTTGGCGGCCGCCAGGGCGCCGTTGCACTGGAACTGGCCCAGCTCGGGGCGTTGCGACACGACCACGTCGCCGTAGGAACGATCGAGGCCGATCGCCTCGAAGGCGTCGCCCACCGCGGCGGAGAGATCGGTGAGGAGTGACATGGGCCACAGGGTAGAGCAGTGGCGACGCCGCCCCTTCACGATTGCGTCGTGGTGCCGACAGGCCAACCGTGGACCCACAGTTGACGTTGGTGGAGGGCGAGGAGTCAGGCGCGCTCACGATCCTCAACGAGATCGTGCACGTTCAGCGCGAGTACATGCGCGAGGGTGACCCGCAGCGAATGTGGGACGAGTTGCTCGCCTCGCTCATGAGGACTACGTCGAGCAAGGGCGGGTTCATCGGTGAGGTCGAGTGGGGTTCGAGGGGCATTCCCAACCTCAACACACGATCGATGGTGTCGAACGGCCTACGGGGGTCACAGGTGACGCCCCATCCCGACATAGGGCTGCTCGTGTCGCAGATCATCGCCGAACAGGCTCCCGTGATCGTGAATCTGAGCGCCACCGCCCGCGGAGCGGCCGGCGCAGGTCCGATCGACGGCTTCCTCGGGATACCCCTCATCTCGTCGGATCGGATGGTGGGACTGGTCGGCCTCACATCTCCGAGTGAACCGTACGGGCGTCATTGGGTCGAGCGTGTCCAACCCCTCCTGTCCGCCTGTGCGTCGATCATCGAGTCTCTTCAGGCCGCATCGGAACGCTCCCGGCTGGTGGCGGAACTGGAACGTACCGCCGGATTCCTGCAGGCGGTGATCAACGCCACCACCCACGGGGCGTTGGTGATCGACCCGGACGGGAACATCGAAACCGCCAACCCGGCTGCCCACGAGCTGTTGGATTCCCCGGCTGGTCAGTTGGTCGGCCGCCCCGTCACCGACTTCGTGTCGCACTGTGATCTCAGGTCGCATCGAACCCTTCTCCGCCGGGCGCTGCGTTCCGGGGTCACCTCGGGCTCCGCCCCGTACGTCACGTCCGTGGTGGGGTTCTCGGGGCGTTTGAGATCGGTCGAGGCATCGGTCGGCGAGATGGTGCTCGACGGCGAACGCCGACTCGTCGTGATGCTCCATGACATCTCCGACCGGCTCCAGGCGCAGGCCGCATTGGCAAGAGCAGCGGAGGTGATCGACGCCACCCCCGACCTGATCGCCTGGACCGACTCGCAATGCCGCCTCGTCTACATCAACAAGGGCGGCCGATCGATGCTGGGAATCGAATCTCATCACCCGGTCGAAGGTCTCACAATCGACTCCTTCTGTACCGGCGACGTCGGGCAGGGGCAGATCCAGGAGGCGGTGGAGTTCGCGAGGAAGCACGGCGTCTGGCGCGGCGAGATGACATTCCAGCGCGTCGACGGTGGCACCGTCCCGGTGTCGGTCGTGGTCATCGCCGACGACGGCTACGTGGCGGTGCTGGCCCGTGACCTCACGGAACGCTTCGAGATCGACCGACTCAAGGAGGCGTTCGTGTCGAACGTCTCCCATGAGCTGCGGACACCGCTCACCGCCGTCATCGGATACCTCGAGCTGTTGAGCGAAGGAGTGCTGGGCGAGCTGACCTCCGACCAGATGGACGTGATCGAGATCATGTCCCGCAACGGAGACCGCCTCCTCGACCTGATCGGTGACATCCTCCTGATCGGTTCGATGGATGCCGGCAACGTGCTGACGAGGCGAGCGGTGGACCTGGTGTCCCTGGTCGAGGGGGTGGTCACCGATCTCGAGGCGGTTCGCGAGAGAAACGGGATCTCGCTCGCTCTGCGATGCGGTACGACCTGCATGGTGGCCGGGGACCCGGGCGAGCTGAAGACGGTCGTCGCCAACCTGGTCGGCAACGCGCTCAAGTTCACACCGGCGGGAGGTCAGGTAGAGGTGAGCGTGGAACGGTTGAACGGAGATGTGGTGCTCGAGGTGAGTGACAGCGGGATCGGCATCTCCGAAGAAGAGGTCGCCAAGGTGTTCGACCGCTTCTTCCGGGGTGGACATGCCCGCAAGAGTGAGATCCAGGGCGCCGGATTGGGCTTGGCGATCGTGGATGGAGTGGTTCAGCGACACGGCGGTCGTGTCGATATCTCTTCGACAGTGGGGGTCGGCACGACGGTGACGGTGTCGCTCCAACCCGCGGAGGGGTCCATGGAGAAAGGCGCAGAATGACATACAAAGTACTCGTCGTGGATGACGATCCGGACGTGCGACGTCTGGTCGAGATCAAGCTCCGGCTGGAAGGTGTGGAGACGGCGTTGGCTTCGAACGGCGTCGAGGCGTTGGAAGCTCTCGAGGTCTCCGACTTCGACCTGGTGATCCTCGACATCATGATGCCGGAGATGGACGGGGTGGAGACCTGCCGTCGCCTCCGTCAACATCCTGAGCTCGCCTTCATTCCCGTGCTCATGCTCACGGCGCGGGCCCAGGTCACCGACATCGAGCGGGGGTTCGCCGCCGGCGCCACCGACTACATGGTGAAGCCGTTCAGTCCTCGTGAGTTGAGTGACCGGGTGGTCGGTCTCCTGGCCGGGCGGGCCGCCTGATCCTCTAGACCGGCTGAAGAGTCGTTGGGGGGCGACGTTGGCGTAGGCTCCCGGTATGTCCTTCGCCGAGTATCAGAACTTCGATGCCGTCGGTCTCGCCGACCTCCTTCGCCGTGGTGAGGTGTCCCCCCGCGACGTGGCCGGTGCCGCCGTCGAGCAGATCGAGCGCCACAATCCCAGTCTCAACGCAGTCGTCACCAAGACCTACAACCGGGCGATGGCAACCGTCGAGCGGGGGGTCGGTGAGGGACCTCTCGCCGGGGTCCCGTTCCTGCTCAAGGATCTGGATGCCCACTGGAAGGGCATCCCCTCGACGGGCGGCTCCCGATCCTCCCAGTGGTTCGTTCCCGACACGACCTCGACCCTCGTATCACGGTACGAAGCGGCCGGCCTTCTCATCCTCGGCACCACCAACACGCCGGAGTTCGGTCTGGCACCGGTCACCGAGCCCGAGCTCCACGGAACCACCTCCAACCCCTGGGACCTGACCCGGACACCGGGTGGATCGTCGGGTGGCGCCGGAGCGGCGGTGGCGTCGGGAATGGTGCCGATGGCGCACGCATCGGATGGCGGCGGTTCGATCCGGATCCCCGCTTCGAACTGTGGTCTCTTCGGCCTCAAACCCACCAGGGGTCGCACACCGCTGGGACCGACGGTGACCGAGCTGTGGGGTGGCTTCACGGTGGCGCACGCGATCACGCGATCGGTGCGCGATTCGGCGGCGCTGCTCGATGCAACCCACGGTCCCGAGCCGGGCGACGCCTACGCCGCCCCGCCGGTGGACGGAACGTTCCTCGCCCAGGTCGGTGTCGATCCGGGTCGCCTGCGGATCGGTGTCGTCACGGGGGGTCTGTTCGGCGACGGCATCGACCGTTCCTGCCGGGCGGCGGTCAGCGAGACCGCCGATCTGCTGCACGAGCTGGGCCACCGCGTCGAGGGGGTTGAGCTTCCGGTCGACCGGGACGGGTGGAAGCGGGCCTTCCTGACGGTCGTGGCGGCATCGGTTTCGGGGTCGATGCAACGCCAGGCTTGGGACCGCAAGCTCGACCCCGCCCAGTACGAGTTGGCCACCTGGGTGTTGTCGCTCGTGGGGCGCAAGCTCACCGCGGCCGACTACGCCGAAGCCATGGTCGAGGTGCGCCGGGCCGGTCGCCTCATGGCTGGTGTGATGTCGAAGTTCGACGTGGTGGTGATGTCGACACAGGCGGCTCCACCGCTCCGCCATGGCGCTCTCGCTCCGAGTGACGGCGAGCGGCGCCTGCTCGAGACGCTCCGTCGCGCTCCTGCCAAACCGGCGCTGATGAGTGCGTTCCGGCAACTGGCCGACAAGGTGTTGGCTCCCATTCCGAACACCCCGCTCTTCAACATGACCGGGCAGCCCGCCATGTCGGTGCCGCTTCACTGGACCTCCGATGGCTTGCCGGTTGGTGTCCAATTCGCCGGTCGGTTCGGTGATGAGGCAACCCTGTTCCGGCTGGCGGGCCAGTTGGAGGAGGCCAGGCCGTGGTTCGAGAAGCGTCCTCCATCGCTGTCATCGTCGCATTCCGCCGGTCGGTGACCGTTCGCAGTAGCGGTCGCCGCTGGCGGCGCCGTCAATACTTCGCCAATTCGATGGCTGCTGCGGCGATCCCCCGGGGATTGGGGTACACCATGTTCTCCAGCTCCTGGGCGTACGGCATCGCCGGGATCTCGGCGAGGGCGTGGCGACGGATGGGGGCATCGAGCCACCGGAACGCCTTGTCGGCGATCTGGGCGGCTATCTCGGCCCCGTAGCCGCAGAACTCGTTGTCTTCGTGCACGATCAGCGCCCGGCTCGTCTTGACGATCGAGGATTCGATGGTGGGCCAGTCGAGCGGTCGCAGGGTGCGTAGGTCGATGACCTCGGCGGAGACGCCCGCCTCCTCGATGAGGGGGAGGGCCTCGAGTGTGAAGTGGGTCATCGCCCCGTAGGTGATGATGGTGAGGTCCGTTCCGAGACGGCGGATGGCGGCCCGGCCCAGGGGAACCAGGTGCTCGCCTTCCGGGAACGGCCCTCTTCCGAGTCGGTACAGCTTCTTCGGTTCGAGAAACAGCACGGGGTCGGGATCGAGGAAGGCGCTGTGCATGAGCCCTTTGACGTCGGCGGGGGTGGAGGGAACGACGACCTTCAGACCCGGCACGTGGGCATAGAAGGCCTCGATCGACTGTGAGTGGTAGAGGGCTCCGTGAATGCCGCCGCCGAACGGGGTGCGGATGACGAGCGGCATCGACCACGTGCCATTGGAGCGGTAGTGGACCCGCGCCACCTCAGACACGATCTGATCGAAGGCAGGATGGATGTAGTCGGCGAACTGGATCTCGGGTAGAGGTCGCAGCCCGGCGGCCGCCATCCCGATGGCGGCGCCGATGATGGACGACTCCGCCAACGGTGTGTTGAAACACCGCTTCTCGCCGAATGCGTCGGTGAGGCGCTCGGTCGCCTTGAACACACCGCCTTTGCGGCCCCCCACATCCTCACCGAACACCACTGCCTCGGGGTGGGCGGCGAGGATCTCGTGGAGCGTGCGGTTGACGGCGGTGATCAGGTTCACCTCGGGGCCGTCGACGGCCGGTTCGGGCGCCGTGGCTCCCTCGCCGGGTTCGATCACCCTGGCGTACACGTGGGAGTAGGGATCGTCGGGGGGTGGTGCCGCCTCCGCCTCGGAGACAGCCGTCGCCAGCTCGGCCTCGACGGCTTCGAAGATGGAACGTTCGTCGGCCTGTGACAGGAGACGTTCCTCGATCAGGTATTGCTTGAGGGTGATGACGGGGTCGTTTCGACGCCACTCGTCGACCTCGTCGCGTGACCGGTAGAGACGGTCGTCGTCGTCGGAGGTGTGGGCGTAGTACCGGTAGGTCTCCGCTTCGATGAGCGAGGCGCCGTGTCCGGCGCGCGCTCTGGCCACCGCTTCCCGCATCGTTCGGTACACCACCATCGGGTCGTTCCCGTCGATCAGGTGTCCGGGCATGCCGTATCCGGCCGCCCGGTCGGCGATGCACCCCGCCACCTCGTCGGTCGAGGGCACCGAGATGGCGTATCGGTTGTTCTCGATCACGAACACAACGGGGAGGCGGTGGATGCCCGCCCAGTTCATGGCTTCGTGCCAGTCGCCCTCCGACGTCGAGCCCTCCCCACCCGTCACCATGACGACCCCCCGCTGCCCCTGCTCGGCGACCGCATGGGCGATACCGACGGCGTGGGGGTACTGGGTGGCGATGGTCGAGGACTGGGTGAACACCCGGCGCTTCGGTGAGGACCAGTGGTTGGGGAGCTGGCGCCCGCCCGACGTGGGGTCTCCCTGCTTGGCGAAGGTGGCCAGGAACACCTCGAGCGGGCTGAAACCCCAGGCGAGGGCGACACCCATGTCGCGGTAGTAGGGAAGGACCCAGTCGACATCGGGGTCGAGCGCCATCGTCGCCGCCACCTGGATGGCCTCGTGCCCGGAGGAGCCGACCACGAACGGGACCCTCCCCTGACGGTTGAGGGCGAACATCCGGTCGTCGATCTTGCGGGTGAGCAGCATGAGCCGGTACATGCGAAGCACGTCGGCGTCGGTCAAACCGAGGTCGCCGTGGTGCAATTCCCGTTTCATCCACTCCATGCGCACCGCCCCATCGTGATCGCCGGTCAGTTCCTGTCGTCGCCGCTCCTGCGAAATCGGCGAAGGTCGCCGATCTCCTTCAATCTGGTCTCGGCTTTCGCCACCGCTGCCTCGTGCGGGTTGACTCCCATGCCGGCCGCCACTTCGAGGATCGAGGCGGTCGCCTGCCTGAGCCCGTCCACCCGATGGAGGGCCCGCTGGGTCGAGTATCCCCTCATTTCCTCGGCGACGTTGATGACACCGCCTGCGTTCACCACGAAGTCCGGGGCGTACAGGATCCCGCGAGCGGCGATCGTCTCGGCGTTGGCGTCGTCGAGGAGTTGGTTGTTGGCTGATCCGGCGATGGCGGCGCAGGCGAGACGGGGGATCGTGGTGTCGTCGAAGACCGCCCCGAGGGCGCACGGCGAGAGCAGGTCGCAGTCGACGAAGAGGATCTCGTCGGGGGCCACCATCTTCACGCCATAGGTGTCGGCAACGGCCGACGCCTTCTCTTCGTGAACGTCGGAGATCACCACCTCGGCGCCGGCCTGGACCAGCAGACCGACGTAGGCGGCGCCCACCTTGCCGACCCCCTGTACCGCCACCCGTCTGCCAGTCAGGTCATCGCTGCCCCACAACCGTTCCGCCACGGCGTACACGGCGGCCAGCAGACCCCGAGCCGTCAAGGGGGAGGGATCTCCGGAGCCACCCTCGGGAACTGGGATGCCCAGCGCCCAGCGGGTCTCACGGCGAATCATCTCCATGTCCGAAGATGTCGTCCCCACGTCTTCGGCGGTGATGTACCGACCACCCAGAGAGTCGACGATCCGGCCGTACGCACGGAGCAGTCGCTCCGACCCCGCCGTTCGGGGGTCGCCGATGATCACGGCCTTGCCGCCGCCCAGGTCGAGCCCGGCGGCGGCCGCCTTGTAGCTCATTCCCCTGGAGAGGCGGAGCACGTCGAACAGTGCGTCGCCTTCCGAGGTGTACGGATAGAAGCGGGTCCCACCGAGGGCGGGACCGAGCGCCGTGGAATGGATGGCGATGATCGTGCGAAGTCCTGACACGGGGTCGAACCCGTAGAGGACCTCCTCGTGGCCATGTACCGCAACGGAATCGAACACGCTCATGTGTTCCCTTCTCGAGCTGTCATTCGAGCATACCGAGAGCGGATTCGCTCGTCCCGGGGCGGAGTGCCCTCTGTGTGGGGGTACGATCGCGCCCGTGATCAAGACCGCCCATCTGCGGGTGTACGAACCCACCTTCGCCACCGAGGTGACCATCGAGCCATCGGTGTCGATCAGGATCGCCCCCCGCGACGAGCGGTTCGGGATCGTTGGGGAGTCGTTGGCCGACGACGCATTCATCACCGAATGGCGGGGTGGTACCTACGCCTGTCCCCGCACTCCGGTCCTGCGGATGTTGGAAGGGGTGCTGGCGGTCCGCCGGGCATACGGTCAGCTCGGGGGAGGGGCGGTGGTGCCCGAGGACCTTGCTCGGAGCGCCCGGGCCGAGCTGGACCGCTGGCAGTCGGAGCATCCCGGCGCTCGCTCACACATTCTCACATCGCCCTGGCACGTGCCGATGCGATGGTTCGTGCCGTTCCACCCTTCCGGCAAGGAGATGATCACGCTCGAGGGTCTGGCCACCATCCGGTACCGAGCGGCATTGCCGGTTGCGCTCGAGCGTCTGGATCGGGCCGTCGAGTGCCTCACCCGATCGGAGATCCCCGACTCGATGATGGTCGAGGTCGAGGAACTCCGATCCTGGCTGGAGCCGTTCTCCCCCAAGGCCATGTGCGAGCTGGACTATGGCGACGTGGCGTCGGTGTTCAGCGTGGCGGAACTGGCGATGGATGACTCGGTGGGCGACATCTGGCGGGCGCTCGACGCCCTCGAGCGGGGCGACTGGGAGGAAGCCGGTGAGTACTACGGCGCTCTCGTCTACCGCTGGACGGGTGCGATGTCGATCTCATACTCGAGCTGAGCCGACGGCGGCCACCGACTCCCTGAGGGTGGCCGCCACACCTCCCAGCGCATCGGCGGTGCGTGCCACCTCGTCGGCCGTCGCCCTCCTTCGCCTCGGCCCGACCGGTCTCGGTGGAGGCCACCACCTTCGCCACCGGGTCCGACATCGCGCCGACGATCTGGGCGATCTGCCCGACCGACGCTCCCGCCAGTGCTGCGAGTTGATCCACCTCGGTCGCCACAACCGCGACCCCCCGGTCGGCGTCGCCGGTTGCGATCACGGCGATGCCGGTGGAGGCTGCGAGCAGGATCGCCCCAACCACCGCGAACCGGGCCAGGGTCTTCTTCAGCGATCGACTCATCTCACGCTCCATTTGTTCGGGACGTGACCCATCGGCTGGTGAAGATCATCAGATTCCAAGAAGACATTGGAGCTCGAATTGTCGGGTGGAGCGGCAACTAGAGTCGGGTCATGTCGGACCTCTCCTTCCTGCGACCAAATCCCCTCGATTTTCTCGACGTCGATGGCCTGCTCGACGACGAAGAGCGACTCCTTCGCGACACGGTGCGCGACTTCGTGGCGAACCGCATCCTCCCCGACATCTCCCACTGGTGGGAGGACGGCACCTTCCCCCGCGAGATGGCCAAGGAGATGGGAGCGCTCGGCCTGTTCGGGATGCACCTCGAGGGATACGGTTGTGCCGGGGTGTCGAACGTCATGTACGGCCTCGCCTGCCGGGAGCTCGAATACGGGGACTCCGGGGTGCGCTCGTTCGTGTCGGTCCAGGGATCGCTGGCGATGTTCCCGATCTGGAAGTTCGGATCCGAGGAGCAGAAGCAGACCTGGCTTCCGCGCATGGCGGCGGGTGAGGTCATCGGTTGTTTCGGTCTCACCGAGTCAGACTCCGGTTCGGACCCGTCCTCGATGAAGACCAACGCCCGCCGTGATGGCTCCGACTGGATCCTCAACGGTTCGAAGATGTGGATCACCAACGGCTCGATCGCCGATGTCGCCATCGTGTGGGCCCGAACCGACGAAGGCGTGCGCGGTTTCATCGTCCCGACCGACACGCCCGGGTTCTCGGCGCCGCTCATCCACCGCAAGGCGTCGCTGCGGGCCTCGGTCACCTCGGAACTCGTGCTGTCGGATGTCCGCATCCCCGACGACTTCGTTCTCCCTGGTGTCGCCTCGATGCGTGGGCCGCTGTCGTGTCTCAACGAGGCCCGCTTCGGCATCCTGTGGGGCGTGGTGGGTGCGGCACGCTCCTGCTACGAATCAGCCTTGAACTATGCAGGGGAACGACGGCAGTTCGACCAACCCATCGCCGGATTCCAGCTCACCCAGCAGAAACTGGTCGACATGATGGTCGCCGTCCAGCGCGCCTCGATGGTGTCGTTGCACCTCGGTCGCCGCAAGGACGACGGCACCCTGACGCCCGAGCAGATCAGTTTCGGCAAGATGGACAACGTCCGCCAGGCGCTCGACGTGGCCCGCACGGCCCGCTCGATCCTGGGTGGCAACGGCATCACCCTCGAGTACCCGGTGTTCCGTCACATGGCCAATCTCGAGACGGTGTACACCTACGAAGGCACCAACGAGATCCACACGCTCATCCTGGGCAACTCGCTGACCGGCATCCCCGCCTTCTCCTGAACCCGGGCGTCACGCCGGGACCGGTTGGCGTGCCTCGCTTCGGGTGAGCACCCACGCCAGGGCTCCGGCGGCGATCGTCAGGATGCCGGCCGCCATGAACACACTGCGGGTGCCCATGAAGGCTGCCGCGGTTCCGGCCAGGGCCATCGAGGCGACGTTGGCGGTGGTGGTCACCGTGGAGAACCCGGCACCGGCCCGCCCCAGCATCGACGGCTCGACCTCGCGTTGGAGGATCGTGTGCGCAGACGCCTGCAATGGGGTGACGAACCAGCCCACCAGGAACAGGACCACCACCAGCTGCCACGCCGTGGTCACCGCCCCCACCGTTGCGACAAGTGCGCCCGCACCGGCCAACCCGACCGAGAGCACCACACCCGGGCGGGCGCGGCCGGCGACAGCCGCCAGAACGGCTCCCGCCGCGACCATCGACACCACCTGGGCGGCTTCGAGCGCCCCGAACCATGTCTCGGCTACACCGAGGTCGTCCACCACGAACGGCACCATCAGCACGTTCACGGCGCCGAGCCCGAGCATGGCCACGCCGGTACCCACCAACACGCCGATCAATGGGCGGGTGGCGGTGATCGTGCGGATGCCCTCGGTGAGCTCGGCAATCAGCGCCTTCGGGTGAGGCCGGTCGGCGCGTCCGGATCTGCGGATACGGGTCTCGAGCATCGCCGAGACGATGAACGTGGCGGCGTCCAGCACGAACAGCGCCGTCAGCGTGTCTGCGACCCCGGCGTACACGCCGGCCATGCCGGTCCCGATCACGCCGAAGACGATACGGGTGCTTTCACTGAGGGAGTTGGCCGCCATCAGGCGTTCGGAACCCACGATCGATGGGACCAGGGCCCCGCGGGCGGGATTGAAGAACGTCCCCACCGCAGCCTGGGCGAAGGCCACCAGCCACAGGAGCCACATGCGGTCGGCGCTGGTCACGAGGACGAACCCGAGAACCAGGAGACCGCGAAGCAGGTCAGAGGCGATCATGACACGACGTCGGTCCCAGCGATCCACGAACACGCCGGCGGGCAGCCCGATCAGCAGTTGCGGGAGCGCGATGGCGATGGCGGTGGCCGCCACTGCCGACACCGACCCGGTGAGCCGTTGGGTGGTGAGCAGCAACGCCAGATTGGTGACGGCGTCCCCCAGGGACGAGGTGGCCTGACCGAGCCACAGCAGACGGAAGTCGCGGATTGCAAACAGGGACTTCATGTTCAACTCCTCGAGCTCGGGTAGATCACGGTGAGCGCCGCGATGGGTGTTGCCCCCTCATCTTCCAGCCCCCGGTACCGCCCGAAGAGCTCGCCGAGTTCGCTCAAGAACGACTCGTGTTGCGAGGCGGTGAGCATGAGACGGCGCCGCCCGACGTCGACCTGGGTTCCGGGGCCATCGAGGGCGACGGTGCCTTCTTCCACGGAACGCACGAAGTCGGCCCTGGTGGCGGCGAACAGCGAGTCGAGAATCACCTGGGCCTGCCGTCGGGGGTCCACGCCTGCCAGGAACTCCTGTGAAGGCTGATACGCCCGCGCCGAGGCCTGATAGACCCGCTCGGTGAGGGCCCGCTTCTCCCTGCTCTCGACAACCCGGATCACCCCAGCGTCCACCAGCAGCCCGATGTGGTGGTAGAGCCTGGTGCGCGGGACCTCCATGGCGTCGGCCAGCTCCTTCACGGTCCTCGGGGCGGCGAGCTGTTCCAACAGCTCCATACGAACCGGGTCTGCGATGACGTCGAGCGTCTCGGCGTCCTCGATCCAAAAGATGTCGTCCATCCGATCTCCATTCAACTCGATTGAACGAAGATATGTTCAGATCGATTGAATGTCAAGCGAGATTGAAGAGAAAGCTTCCAGAAGACCAGCTGCCAGCTGCCAGCTACCAGCTACCAGCTGCCAGCCAGAAAGCGGCCTCCAACATCCCGAGGGCCGCCGCCGTATCGCTCACCTTTTGCACATTGTGCAGAAGGTGGTGGTTTCGCTCACGTTTTGCACATTGTGCAGAAGGTGGATACATGCTCGATGCTTCCGGCCGGCAGCTGGTCACTGGTAGCTGGAAGCTTTCTGTTCCTACTCCCCCCGCCTCCGCAGGTCGGCGGCGGCTCTTGCTTCGGTCAGGTGGCTGCGCAGTACGCGGATCGGGATGGTGGCGAGTGTCGAGATGACGACGGCGACGAACAGGGTGGTGGCGTAGCCGCCGGACACGGCGTCGGCCACCTCGGCGGACACGGTGAGGTCATCGCCGGAGAGGAGCCTCTGCACCGGCTCGATGGTGCCGAGCCCGGCACCCACCACGAACAGGAGAATCGAACCACCCAGCGCCGAGCCGAGCGTGAAGCCCTGGTTCCTGATGAATTGGTGTGCCGAGCCGGCTCGACCGATCTGGTCGGGAGGGGTGAGGGCGCGGAGGAGTGTGAGCGCTGCGTTGGTCGAGAGCCCGATGCCGAGTCCAGCCGACATCAGCCCGACGAAGACGACGGCCAGCGGCCAGTCGAAGGTGACCGCCACCGCCGTCAACGCGAGGCCGGGGCTGGTGAAGAAGGTTCCCGTTCGCATCACCGAACTCTCGGCGTGTCTGTCGAGGAGTCGGCTCGAGGTATTGGCGCCGATCGTCCATCCGATCGTGAAGAAGAACACCGACCAGGCGGTGAGGGTCGGGCCGGCTCCCCGCGCCGCCGAGACGTACAGCGTCACGTAGGTGTTCGAGGCGAAGGCCGCCGTGATCATGGCCGCCACGGTCAGACCCAACATCGAATAGGGAAGCCGAAAGACATGCTCGGGCTTGACGACTGGCCGCTCCGCTCGACGGGCGTGCCAGATGTATCCGGCGAGGGCGGTGATGGCCGAAGCGCCCCAGGCGAGTGAGGTGATCGAGAGTCGATCCACCGCCAGCAGGGTCGACAGCGTGAACGTGGCGATGAGCGCCGACCCGGTCAGGTCGAGCCGGGCCTTGTGTCTGGCTGCCGCCGGGGGCAGCACCTTCCAGCCGGCCAGGAGCGAGATCACCCCGAGCGGAAGATTGATGAAGAAGATCCATCGCCACGATGCGACCGTCAGGAGTAGTGCTGCGATCCCCGGCGCTGCCGCCCCCATCACTCCCCACACCGTGGAGTTGGCGGCGAACGCCCGTCCCGTCATGTTCGACGGGAACACCAGCGAAACGGCCGCGATCGCCACCGCCACGATGAGTCCGCCCCCGGCGCCCTGAACCAGTCGGATGGCGACCAGTGCCTGCATCGACGGTGCGAACCCGGCAGCGAGACCGGCGATCGAAAACACCGCAACCGCCCACCGGAACACCGTCGCCGTACCGAGCGCGTCCACGAGCGGTCCCGCCATGACGGTCGACACACCGGAGGCGAACAGGAACGAGGTGATGACCCACGGCAGGAGATCGAGCCGCCCCAGATCTCCGGCCATCTGGGGGAGGGCGGCGGCGACGGCCGTCCCTTCGAACGCCACCAACGACACCGTCGTGTAGATGGCGATGGATGCAGGCAGGTACCTGCCGCGAGAGGAGTCCTTCCCGGGTGGTGGTCACCCGGCCAGGCTAGGGCAAACGCAGGTGTCGGCCGCCGCGATTCCCTGTCGACATCACGCCCCGTGTCGGCACCATGTGCTCTGAGTGGCCGGCGGGGCAAGCCGGATGTTGGGAATCCATCCTTTCGGGGGTGGACGTACTGGGAGGGCTCTCACGTGTTTGCACCGATGGTGGACCAAGGACTCGCGCGTCGGCTGGTTGCCGCGTTCGCAGCGTTCGCGGTGATGGCTTCGCTGGTCGGTCTCGCCCGGCCCGCCGAGGCCGACGACACCCCGTTGGTGGACGCTCCCCCGATCAATCTGACCCTGAACGGGGTCGCCACCCAATCCTCCCCTATCAGGGGACCTAGCGCCGGGCATGGCCCGGGGCCCGTTGACCCTGGAGTCGCCGAACGACTGGCGAAGTTCATCTGGGTTGGGCGCGATCCAATGCACAGAGTGTCATTGGATCGGGAACCGTGCCGCATCCCGTAGAGTCCCCACTCCCTGGCATCGACCGGTTCCAACACGATACGGAGCCGACCGTGACGCGGTCAATGGGTCGGAAGGTCTACTCCTTCGAACAGCGCCGACAATCCGTCGCTGTCGAGGATCTCGATGTAGCGGTAGCCCGTGCGGACGAAACCGGCCGCCATCAGGTCAGCCAGCGCCCGATTGATGGTCTGCCGGCCCACCCCCAGCAGCGACGCAAGGCCGGACTGCGAGATCTCGACCCTGCCGCTCTCGTCGGCGGCGCCCATGAGTGCACCGGCCACCTGTTGGCGGGCGGTACGGCCGAGGACGACGTCGAGCCGCCCGTGAGCTACAGCCAGGTTCACCATCGCCGAGCGTAACCAGCCGAAGGTGACGGCGGGGCGGGTGGCGAACAGCTCGAGCAGGCGTTCACGTTCGAACCAGTGGATCTCGGCGTAGGTGACCGATCGGGCTGACGAGAGATAGGGCACACCCAACACGACGGCGATGTCACCGGCAAAGCTCCCCGATTCGACCCTGAGGATCACCCGCTCTCGATCGGTGGTCCGGAACAGCTCGGCGACTCCTCGAACCACGAGGTGACAGTACCGGGGCTCGTCCCCCTGGGTGTACAGCATGTCACCGGGCCGGTACACGATGGTCTCACCGCAGGCTGCCACCGCTTCGAGGTCCTCGTCGCTTGGACGGAACGAGGTGTCACCTGCCAACGCGTCGGCCAGCGCGCTCCGCAGTGCTCTGCTCTCGATCATCACAAACCCTCCCTCTCCGCCCATCGGGGCGGCCTGCCCGGACCGTCGTGGTCCCCCGGTCGCCTGTCAGTCTCCCAGA
This sequence comes from uncultured bacterium, assembly GCA_963825585.1. Classification (GTDB taxonomy): domain Bacteria; phylum Actinomycetota; class Acidimicrobiia; order Spongiisociales; family ZC4RG35; genus JAOUGY01. The sequence goes on along the minus strand of CAWGTX010000002.1, from coordinate 278,228 downwards.
CAGATGCCCAACCGTCGCGCCGACACGATCCACGGGTGGTCGGTTGGCACCGTCTTGCGGTTCCCTGCCACTTCGTCCAAGGGGACCGGCACCGCCACGCCGTCGCGCATCGCGATCATCACACCCACCGCTCCGGCGGCGACGGCGTCGGTGGCGGCCGTTCCCAATTGTGTCGCCAACACCCGGTCGGCAGGGGAGGGTGTTCCACCTCTCTGGACGTGGCCGAGGATGGTCACACGCGCCTCCAGGCCGGTCAGCGACTCCAGACTGTCGGCCAGCTCCTCGGTGGAGCGCCGTTGGCTCAAGTGGAGCGCATCGAGCTGCTCCTGGGCCTGGTCGGCTGCATCATCGTCGTCGCCTTCGGTGATCGCCTTCAGCTCATCGTGCCGACCCCGCACGTCGTCGGACATCGCCCCCTCGGCCACCGCCACGATCGAAAACGGTGACCCGCCCGCCTTGCGTTGCAGGATGGAATCGGCGATCGACTGCACCGAATACCCGATCTCGGGGATGAGGATGGCGTCTGCGCCACCGGCCAGCCCGGAGCCGAGTGTGAGCCATCCGGTGTTGTGGCCCATGACCTCCGCCACCATGATCCGGTGGTGGGAGTGGGCGGTGGAGTGGAGTCGGTCGATCGCTTCGGTGGCGATGCCGAGGGCGGTGTCGAAACCGAAGGTGACATCGGTGCCGAAGACGTCGTTGTCGATGGTCTTGGGGAGTGTGACCACCGGTATACCGACCTTGTGAAGGCGGAGGGCGTTCTTCATGGTCCCACCCCCGCCGAGGCACACCAGGGCGGCGAGATCGTGCTGCTCGATCACCCGCTGGATCATGGGGCGCATGTCGATGTGCTCCCGCTCGCCCATGTCCACGCGGTGCACCTTGATCCGGCTGGTGCCGAGAACCGTTCCACCCTTGGTGAGGATTCCCGAGAGCGAGTCGCCGTCCAATCGGATGAAGCGGTCCTGCATGAGGCCGAGGAAGCCGTCGCGGAAGCCGATGACATGCATTCCGTACGTCCGTTGAGCCGCCTTCCCCACCGCCCGGATGGCGGCGTTGAGACCGGGTGAGTCTCCGCCCGCAGTCAAGAGCCCGATGGTTTGTGGCATGACCAGCGAGGTTAGCGATCGACTCGGGGGTCGCTGCCGGGTCCGCCGCGGGAGATTCTCCCTTGACAGCCGGCACGAATTCGGCAACTATCAAGAAGTGTCCAATACCGGACATTCACGACCGGTCGGGTTTCAGGGGACTCCGACCTCGTGGGACCGCACACGGGGCTACGGGAGGTTGAGATGAGTGGGGCTCACAGATCGAAGACACGGCGGGTCACCATGGCGTTCGTCGCGCTGGCCCTGGTGGCGGGTGGTGTTCCCGCCGCCGGTGCCGACGAGCCGGCGTTCGTGCCGAACGCCCATCCGCACAGCTTGGCGGTGGACTGGGTGGAGGCGATGCTGATGGCAGCCGAACTCAATCCACCCGCGCCGACCGCCACGACGTGGCGGATGTGGGTCGTGATGTCGTCGATGTACGACGCGTACGCCGCCTACGATCGGCTGGCGCTCGGCACGGTGACCGGGTACGACCTGAAGCGGCCGGTGAATCAGCACACGTCGGCCAACAGGGACCGAGCCGTCAGCTATGCCGCTCACCGGGCTCTGTCGTTCGTCTATCCGAACCAGACGTCCATTTTCGATGCGGTCATGGACCTTCACGGCTATCCGCTCAGCAGTTCGACCAACGCCGCCACGCCCGCCGGCGTCGGCAACCTGGCGGCGACGGCCGTCATCGAGGAGCGGGTTTCGGACGGGTCGAACGCGACCGGCGGCTTCGCACAGATGACGTCGGCAACCTACCCGGAGCTGTACAAGCCCTACAACCATGCCGATCCGTCCTCGACCTACTCGATCGGCGGGTCGGATTTCGACGTCAACTACTGGACGCCGCTGCGTGTGCCCAACGGGACGCTGCTGGATGCCAACGGCAACCCGACCCACGACGACGGCGACCCGGGTACATACACGGATCAGAACTTCCTCACCCCGCACTGGGGAGCGGTCGAGCCGTTCGCGATGACATCGGGTGGTCAGTTCCGGCCACCGGCACCGCCCAAGTACGGGTCGGACGAGCCTTACACCGATGCGCTCGGCAACACCTCCACCAACGATCAGGCGTTCCGAACCCAGGTTGCCGACGTCGTCGAGATGAGCGGCACCCTCACCGATGAGGAGAAGGTCATCGCCGAGTTCTGGGCCGACGGGCCACACACCTGGACGCCGCCCGGCCACTGGGTGCAGATCGCCATCGGGGTCTCGCTGCGAGACCGTCACACGCTGGGCGAAGACGTACGGATGTTCATGGCCCTCACGGGTGCCACGCTCGACGCAGGCATCTCCGCCTGGGACGCCAAGCGGGCGTACGACTTCGTGAGGCCTGCCACGGCCATCAACCACCTGTACGCCGGTGAGCAGGTGCTGGCATGGGCCGGGCCGAACCAGGGCGCCCAGTGGATCGACGGTGCCGATTGGCGACCGTATCAGAATCCAACGTTCGTGACGCCGCCCTTCGCCGAATTCACCTCGGGTCACTCGACCTTCAGTGCCGCTTCTGCCGCCGTGCTCTCGAGCTTCTCCGGCACCGATGCCTTCTACGACGGCACAACCCGGTTGGGGCGGGACTACGACGGGGATGGCGAGGAGGATCTGATGGGTCGACACGTCGTCGAGCCGGGATTCCTCATGTTCGAGGACGGTCCCGCGCAGACGATCACGTTGCAGTGGGGCACCCTGTGGGAGGCAGCCGACGAGGCGGGAATGTCGCGACGCTACGGAGGCATCCACTTCCAGGACGGCGATCTGCGTGGCCGGGAAGCAGGAGCCCAGGTCGGCGCGCAGGCATTCGACATGGCCCAGCTCTTCTGGAATCCGTTCGGGACGATCAGGTCCTCCGTCATCGAACAGGCCCGCGACCGTGAGATCACCGGATCGGTTCGCGGCGAGGTGCTGCGTCGGATGATGCTCATCCAGGTCGACACCGCCAAGGGGCGCGAGGTGGCGGCATGTGCACGCCTCGACGACCTGGTCCGCTACGTGGACTCACGCGAGGGCCTGGGCATCTCGGCATCGGCGCATGACGTCCTCTCGAGGCAACTCGACGTCGTCACCGAAGCCGCCTGCGGATGACCTGAAATCGGGGACGGATTCGCCGGTCGATCGGCGAATCCGTCCCCACTCCGGGTCGTGCAAGGTGCGTCAGCGCATCCGGCGGGGAATGGCGTCCCGGTAGGTCTCGGTGGCCTTCGCCAGTGCGACGGCAGCTCTGATGCCGCCTTGTTCGAAGGCTATCTCGGTACCTTCGAACGTCCCGATCCGGGAGGCGGGGATGCCCACCGCCTGCGCGATGGCGGCGACCTGATCGGCCAGTTCGGCCGGGATGGCGGCGAGGAAGCGGTGCGGGTCTTCGCAGAACAGGTGACGCCAGTCGGTGAACGACACCCGGACGCCAACACCGCCGGCGATGGCCATCTCGGCCACGGCGAGGGCGAGGCCCCCGTCGCTGATGTCGTGAAGCGCCGGCACGGCCAGCTCGTTGACCAACCGGTTCGCCATGGTGATGGCGGCCTTGGCCATGGTCGGGTCGGGGGCGCTGGGTCGGCCGCCCACATGGCCGAAGGTCACCTGCTCGAAGGCGGATCCTGCCAGATTGATCGCCCACGTCGGACCGAACGACCACAGCGTCAGGCCTTCGGCCACCCGGTCGAGGCGGGGTGGATTGGCCGGCATCGGCTCAACCATGCCGAGAAGGCCCACGATGGGCGTGGGGTAGATGTCGAGCCCGTCGGTCTCGTTGTAGAAGCTGACGTTGCCACCCACCACCGGGATGCCGAGCGACTCGCAGGCCTCGGAGATACCTTCGATCGACTCGCGGAACTGCCACATCACCTCGGGTTTCTCGGGATTGCCGAAGTTGAGGTTGTCGACCACGGCCAACGGGTGGGCACCGGTCATGGCGACGTTGAGCGCCGCCTCGTAGACGAGTCGTGCAGAGCCCCTACGAGGGTCGAGGTAGCAGAGCCTCCCGTTGCCATCGGTGGAGACGGACAGGGCCTTCTCGGTGCCCTGAACTCTCAGGAGGCTGCCGTCGTTGCCGGGCGGCACCACCGTGTTGAGGAACAGCATGTGGTCGTACTGCTCGTAGGCCCACGCCTTCGAGGCGAGGGACGGGTCGTCGAGCAGCTTCACGAGTGATTCTGCGATCCCGGGCCTGGTCATGAAGGTGAGCGTCTTGGCCCAGATGTCCTCCATCCAGTGCGGTTCCCCGAGTGGACGGTTGTAGAGCGGGGCCGCCTCCGACAGCGAGGCAGCGGGTACCTCGGCGACCAGTTCGTCGTCGTGGAACACGCGGAGGGTCCCACCCTCCGTGACGGTGCCGACCACGGCGGCGTCGATCTCCCAGTGGGCGGCCACCGCCAGCACCTCGTCGACCTTGCCCGGTTCGACGAAGGCCATCATCCGCTCCTGGGACTCCGACATGAGCAGCTCCGGTGCGGTCATGCCCGACTCGCGGGTGTGCACCTTCGACAGATCGAAGTCCATCCCCATCCCGGCCCGGGCGGCAGGCTCGGAGGTGGCGCACGACAACCCGGCGGCTCCCAGGTCCTGGACACCCACCACCAGGCCCTTCTGGTACAGCTCGAGGCAGGCCTCGATGAGCTTCTTCTCCTCGAAGGGGTCGCCCACCTGCACCGAGGGTCGTTTGGTCCCCGACTCCTCGTCGAAGGAGGCGGACGCCAGCACCGAAGCCCCACCGATACCGTCGCGTCCGGTGGCGTTGCCGAGCAGCACCGCTACCGAGCCGTCAGAGCCGGCGGTGCCCAGCACCAGCTGCTCGCGTTGGAGCACGCCCAGGCACATGACGTTGACGAGCGGATTGCCCGAGTAGCACTCGGCGAAGCTCACCTCCCCCCCCACTGTGGGCACACCCACCGCATTGCCGTACCCGGCGATCCCGGCCACCACCCCGTTGAGCAGGTAGCGGTTCTTTGGCTGGTCGAGTGGGCCGAAGCGGATCTGGTCCCACAGGGCGATCGGGCGGGCACCCATGGTGAACACGTCGCGGAGGATCCCGCCGACTCCGGTGGCGGCACCCTGATACGGCTCCACGAAGCTGGGATGGTTGTGGCTCTCGATGCGGAGTGCGGCCAGCCAGCCGTCGCCGATGTCGACCACGCCGGCGTTCTCGCCGGGACCCACCACCACCCAGGGGGCTTCGGTGGGAAAGCGCCGCAGGTGGACGCGCGACGACTTGTACGAGCAGTGCTCCGACCACATCACCGAGTACATGGCGAGCTCGGCGGGGCGCGGCTCGCGTCCCAGGATGTCGCAGACGTTGCCGTATTCGCCGTCGGTCATGCCGAGCAACCGGTGCACGGCTCGACTGTTGTGGTCGGCTTCGGGAACGAAGGCGTCCTCTTCGGGTGCCAAATCAGACATGGGCGACCCTCTTCGCCATCGAGGCCACGAACCCGTCCAGCAGCACGATCCCGTCGGAGGAACCGAGGACGTCCTCGATGGCCCGTTCCGGGTGCGGCATGATCCCGACCACGTTGCCGGCGGCGTTGGCGACGGCGGCGGCCCGATCCTGGGCACCGTTGGGATCGTCGACGTAGCGGACCACGCCGCGAGCCGTTCCGCTCGGGTCGACGAAATTGCCCTCGTAGGAATTGAGCGGGATCCTGAGCCGTTGGCCGGGCATGGCCGAGGCGGTGAGCACCGTGTCGGTGTCGACCACCTCCACGTCGACGAATCGGCAGATGAACGCCAGATCGCGGTTGGCGATGAACCCGCCGGGCAACAGGCCCGCTTCGCACAGGACCTGGAACCCGTTGCAGATCCCCACCACCGGCGCGCCGGCCTGGGCCAGGCGACCCACTTCGGCCATCACCGGGGAGAACCGGGCGATGGCGCCGGTGCGGAGGTAGTCGCCGTGGGCGAACCCGCCAGGGATGATGATCCCGTCCAGTCCGCTCAGGTCGGTGTCGCGATGCCAGACGAGCTCGGCTTCGGCGCCGAGAGTGCGCAGGGCGAGAACGGCGTCGTGTTCGCAGTTGGAACCGGGGAAAACGACCACTCCCGCTTTCATCCGAGCACCACTTCGTAGTCCTCGAGCACCGGGTTGGCCAGGAGCTGCTCACACATGGTGGTGACGGCAGAACGCACCTGCTCGGCGTCATCGCCGTCGACTTCCAGATGGATTGTCCGATCGATCCGAACCGAATTCACGCCGCCGTGCCCCAGATCGGCCAGCGCCCGTCGGACGGTGCTTCCCTGCGGATCGGAGATCTCCGGCCTCCGGGTGATGTTGACGGTCACCTTCATCTGCTTCCCTCCAGGTAGTGGGCGAAACTCGTTGACGTGATCAGCTCGTAGGCCTCGACGTAGCGCTGCCGGGTCCCCGCCACGACCTCGGCCGGCAGGGCCGGGGCGGGTGGTGTGTGGTCCCAACCGGTGGAGTCGAGCCAACTCCGCACGTACTGCTTGTCGAAGCTGGGCATCTCCCGTCCCGGCGTCCACTGGTCGGCGGGCCAGTACCGGGACGAGTCGGGGGTCAGGACCTCGTCGACCAGCGTGAGCTCGCCGTCGATGATGCCGAACTCGAACTTGGTGTCGGCCAGGATCACCCCGCGGGCGGCGGCGTGGGCGCGGGCCCGGGTGTAGATGTCGATCGACATGGCACGCGCCTGGCAGTACAGCTCGTCGCCGACGAGGGTGCGAGCCTCGGCCTCGGTCATGTTGAGGTCGTGGCCGGTGGCGGCCTTGGTGGCGGGGGTGAACACCGGCTGGTCGAGGAGGTCGCCCATCACCAGGCCCGCCGGCAGATGCTCGGTGGTGGGCCCACCACCGGCGGCGTACTCACGCCACGACGAGCCGTACAGGTAGCCCCGCACCACACACTCCATCGGGAGCACCTCGGCCCGGCGCACCACCATGGAGCGGCCTGCCAACTCGAGGCGGTCGCCGGCAGTCAGCTCGTCGATACCCGAAAGGTCGGTTGTCGCCAGGTGGTTGGGGACGTCGAGCAGGTCGAAGAAGAAGAGCGACAACCCGGTCAGCACTCGCCCCTTGTCGGGGATGAGGGGTTGCAGGATCACGTCGTAGGCCGAGATGCGATCGGTGGCCACGAACAGGAGGTGCTGCGAATCGACCGCGTAGATCTCGCGGACTTTTCCAGACGCCACATGAGGGAGAGCCAGCACCGGACGTCAGAGTAGTCCGGCCCAACAGGCCGGAACTCCAGGTCGACAGGTCAACAGGTCAACGGCAACGGTCATGGGATCGGCGGCTGGGGCCTCCGGCTCCTCCCGCCCCTCGCTCCTCGCCTCTCGCTCCGTGCCCTCGCATCGGTGTCACGCCGCTCCGGCGTCCCCGGCGCTGCACCACGAGCCGTTCATGTGGGTGAGATGGGCGACCCGCAGCTCGGCTTCGGCGTCGGCGGACATCTCGCGGTGGAACCCGTCGGCGACCTTCCACTGAAATGGAGCCGCTTCCGGGAACATGGTGGCGTGGGCACGGATGCCCAGCGGGACGAGACGGATGCGCTGATCGATCCAGGTGCGGTCCCAGGGGCCGTCCTCGAGGATCTCCTCGGCGGCACGGAACTCGTAGTAGATGGTGCGCCGCAGGGCGTTGCCTTCGGTGGCGGGCGAACCGTGCAGGATCATCACGTCGTGGAGGAGCACGTCACCGGGGCCCATCTCCACCTCGATGGCACCGGGCACGTTCCAGCCGTGGTCGTCGGCCACCGCGCACACGTCGTGCTTGGAGAGGTGCGACCCGGGGACCACCCACAGCGCCCCGGCTCCCGACAGCGAGTCGTCGAGGTAGAGGTCGAAGTTGAAGATCCGCCACTTCCGTGGGTGGACGGCGTCCTGATGCCAAGCAACGGCGGCACCGTCCCCCTCCTGTTTGAACACGAGCGACTCGTAGGTGGGCACGAAGTTCGGCCCACACATGCTCTCGGCCACACCGAGCACCTGGGGGCTGCCCAGCAGCGCCAGTGATTCGGCCCGTCCCTTGTCGTGGACGTAGTCGACCCGCCACATGGTGGAGCGGCCCCCACGCATGGCGAACTGGAAGTCGCCAGGGTTGGCAGGGTCGGCACCCGAACCCAACGAGATCCACGAGTGGGCCGCGTCGGAGAGACGCTCCAGCATGTCGGCTGGGATGTGGTTGCGAAGGAGCAGGTATCCGTTCTCGTCGTAGAAGGCGAGCTGGTCGGGCGTCAGATGGTGGTTGGTGCTCATGATCCGCTTTCAGGTGGTTCGGTAGTGATCGTGGGGGAGTTCTCGAAGCCGGGCCGCGGCGTCCTCCGGTGTCAGGTCGCGTTGCGCCTCGGCCAACAGCTCGTAGCCCACCATGTGCTTGCGCACGGTGGCCGACCGCAGCAGCGGCGGATAGAAGTGGGCGTGCAGCTGCCAGGGGTCGGGGTCGGTGTCGTCGAAGGGGGCGCCATGCCAGCCCATCGAATAAGGGAAGGGGTGCTCGAAGAGGTTGTCGTAGCGGGTGAGGAGCTGCGGAAGGATCGACGACAGCGAGGAGCGTTGGGACTCGTCGAGCGCACCCAGGCGCGCAACCGGACGGCGCGGAACCAGCAGCACCTCGAACGGCCACACCGCCCAGAACGGCACCACCGCCATCCAGTCGTCGTTGTCGACCACGATCCGTTCTCCACCCTTCTCCTGTTCGACGTAGTCGAGGAGCAGGGGTGACCCATGCCGTTCGTGGTGGGCGCGCTGGGTGGCGTCCTCCCGTGCCGGTGTCACGGGGAGGGCGGTCCCCGCCCAGATCTGCCCGTGGGGATGGGGGTTGGAGGCACCCATCATGTCGCCGCGGTTCTCGAACACCTGCACCCACCGGTACGAGCGCCCAAGCTCTTCGCTCTGTGCGACCCACAGGTCCACGACGCCGCGGACCGCGGCCGGATCCATCCGGGCGAGGGTCACGTCGTGGCGGGGATCGAAGCAGATCACCCGGCAGGTTCCCGACTCGGTGTGGGCCCGAAGCAGCCCGTCGTCGATCCGCGCTTCGACCACATCGGGCCGTAGCGCGGCGAAGTCGTTCGTGAACACGTACGTCGACTGGTACCGGGGGTTGTGCTCTCCGTTGGCCCGGGTGTTACCCGGACACAGGTAACACGCCGGGTCGTAGGTCGGAAGCTCGTCGCTGGTCACGCGGTCGACGGCGCCCTGCCACGGTCGCTTCGTTCGACCGGCCGAGACCAGTACCCACTCGTCGGTCAATGGGTTGTGGCGGCGATGTGCGCCCTCGATCATTCACTTGATCCCGGAGGTGGCCACGTTCTCGACGAAGTAGCGCTGGGCGAAGGCGAACACCAGGAACGGCACGGTCACGGACAGGACGATCGCTGCGAACAGCAGGTTCGGCCCTTCGCCGGCCTGACCGCCGAGGGTGGACAGGGCGATGGTGAACACGAAGTCCTCGGTGTTGGCGCCGTTGATCGACACCAGTGGCCAGATGAACGAGTTCCAGGCGTACAGGAACATGAAGGTGGCGAGCGTGGCGATCGCCGGCCACGAGAGCGGCACGAAGATGCCCCACAGGATCTTCCAGCGCTTGGCACCGTCGATGAAGGCGGCCTCCTCGAGGTCCTTGGGGATCGACACGAAGAACTGGCGCATCAGGAAGGTGCCGTAGGCGTTGAACAGGAAGGGCCACACCAACGATCCCAGGGTGTTCACCCAGCCGAGTGACACCATGAGCCGGAACAGCGGGATGATGAGCACCGTGAACGGGATCATGATCGAGCCGATGTAGCCGAGGAACAGGGCGTCGCGTCCTTTGAACTTGAGCCGCGAGAAGGCGTACCCGCCCATGATCGACGTGAACAGGGTTCCGGCCACCACCAGGATCGTCACCAGGATCGTGTTGGTGAGGGCCCGGTCCACATCGCGGAGGGCGATGATCTCGCTGAAGTTCTCCCACTGGGGTGCCACACCTTCGGCCAGGTTCTCCTGTTCGGCGACCCGGACCACCGCGAACGTCTCCTGGGTGGGGTCGTCGACGCCCACGAACCGGCCCACCGAGGTGCCACGTTGCAACGCCAGCTCCCGGACCTCCGAGCCGACCTGGATCGAGTAGACGGGAACCGTTTCCCCTTCCAGGGTGGCGGTCCGCCCGGTGTCGGTGGCCAGATCGAGCGGCCAGGCCAGCGTGTCGGCGGGGTTGTCTGGATCGACGAACAGTCCGGCCTGCACGCCCTCCTCGGCGAGGATGACGTCGGTGGGCGTGCCGTCGACGGGCAACGTGAACAGTGGTTGCTCCACGCCGTCGACCAGCGTGGTCACCGCAGCTCGGGGCAGGATCTTGGGTGGGAACCGGAAGGTGTCCTCGGGGGTCTTGACGGCGGTGGCCACCATGTAGATGAACGGGAAGAGCATGCCTGCGGCGAACACGATCAGGATCGTGTAGGCACCTCCGACACCGAAGAAGGTGCGAGCGCGCTTGGAGCGCCGGTCCTTCCTCAGCTGGTCGACAGGTGGGATGGAGGATGTGCGTGTGGTGGTCGTCATGCTTTCAGGAATCCGTCCTCGCCCTGACGGCGGAAGTAGATGATGGTGATTCCGAAGATCAGGATGAACAGCGCCCAGGCGACCGCCGATCCGTACCCGATCTCGAACTGCTGGAAGGCCTGCTGGTACAAGTAGATCACCGGCGTCAGCGTCGAGTTGCCGGGGCCTGCCGGCGATGACGGCGACTGGAGGATGAAGGGCTCATTGAAGGTCTGCAGCGCCAGGATGATGTCGGTGGCCACCACGAAGAACGTGGTGGGCTTGAGGAGCGGAACGGTGATGTGGCGGAAGCGGGTCCAGGCGTTGGCGCCATCGATGTCGGCCGCTTCGTACAGCGAACGGTCGATGCCCTGCATGCCCGCCAGGAACAGCACGGTGTCGAACCCGATCCGCTGCCACACGAACAGGATGATCACCGAGATCATGGCCACGTTGGGTGATGAGATCCACAGGGGTTGCGCCGCCACGAACCCGGTGCCGAAGACGCCGTTCACCACGGCGGTCACCTCGGCGATGAAGTAGTTCAGGTATCCGACGGTGGCGTTGAAGAGCTGCTTCCAGATCAGGGTGACCCCGACCACACCGGCGATCGATGGGAGGAAGTAGATGGCCCGGAACACCCTGATTCCGGGCAGCTTCGAGTTCAGCAGGGCGGCGAGGAAGAGGGCGGGCAGCACGGTGAGCGGGACCGCCACCACACCGAACAGCACGATGTTGCGCAGCGAGGTGAGGAAGAGCGAGTCGCTCAGCAGTTCCTGGTAGTTCTGGAGTCCGACGAACTCGGCCGGTTGCAGGCCGCTCCACTCGGTGAAGCTGATCAAGAGCGAGAAGATGAGCGGGCCGGCGAAGAATGCGAGGAAGCCGAGGGCGTTCGGCGCGATGAACAACAGGCCGTCGAGGCTCTCGGCCTGACTGTGGTTGGTTCCGAACACTGCGGCGGCCCGGTCGGTGAACTGCAGCCGGGCGAAGACGGTGGCAGCAACGGCCACGAGCAGGATCGGGGCGACACTGGGGTCGACGATCCGCGACGCCACATCGGGAAGGGCGCCGATGAGTCCCATCGACAGCACCATCACCGCGGCGCCGGCGACCATGACGTAGCGGCCGACCTTCTGCAGGCCCGGTCGGCTCTCGCCGCCCCGTTCGGACCAACCCGAGATGAGCCAGCCGACCACGATGACGGCCAGCCAGGCGATGCTCTGGTTGAAGCGGGCACCCACCGAGTCGAGTCCGGTGAAGAACCCCATCCGGTTGAGGGCGATGAACCCGACGATGGTGGCGGTGAGCAGGTCGGTGCTGAATCCGAGCAAGCGGCCGAGGTGGCGACGTTGCACCGTGTACCAGGCGGCCGCGCTGGCGGCACCGAGCGCCAGGGCGATACCGGCGAGCAGGATGACGCGGTTGGTGCCTTCGATGGCGATGCCACGCTGGGTGACGAGGATGAATGCGAGCCCGGCGGCCACCAGCACGCGCCAGACAACGAGTGGTAGATACCAGGTCGGGGTGTCCGATCTGGCGAGGGATGGAGGGTCGGTGGCCAGGCTTCCTGCCGTCATCTCGACGTCCTCTCGACGAAGGGGGTGGAGCCGGGGGTGGACGGCGTGCCGTCCACCCCCGGTGTTCCTGTTGGATCAGCCCCCGAAGGCCCCGGCGGCCTCGGTGCAGATGTTGGCGGTGAAGTCCTCGATGGCGCGGGCGCCACTGATGACGTCGCCGATCGCAGGTCCCTGGATGGCGTCGAACTCGGGCCAGCTACCCAGCCACAGTGGTCCCTCGGTGGTCGGGCTGGTGGCCAACCCGTTGAGGAACGCCTGGTTGTTGGAGGGCGGCGTGAAGCCGAGGAATGCGTCGAGCGCGTCCTGGCCGACCCGGCTGGGGATGTTGGCGCCCAGCTCGGAGATCTGAGCCTGCACCTCGGTGCTGGTCAGAGCAGCCACGAGCTCCCAGGCGGCCTCAGGGTTGGCCGTGTTGGCGTTCACCACGTATGCGCCCCAGAACAGCCAGTTGCCCGGGCCGGCAGGGCCCTCGGGCAGACCGACGACGTCCCAGTTGAAGTCCACGGTACGGATACCGGGGGTGGCCCAACGGCCGTTCTGGAACATGCCGACGGTGCCGGCGCGGAAGCCGGGCTCGGGATCCTCACCGAAGGGCACGGTCGAACCGCCGGCGTAGAGGTCACGCACGAAGGTCAGACCGGCTGCTGCCTCAGCGGAGTCGAGCGCACAGGCGCTGCGATCGTCGCTGAAGAAGTTGCCACCCGCCGAGTTGATCCAGGCCCCGTTCGGGCCCCACCAGTTGGACTGGCCGTAGCCCTTGATCTCGCCGCCGATGGCGGCGATACCCTCGGACACTTCCTGGAACGCCTCCCAGGTCCACTCGCCGGCTGCTTCCAGCTCGAGCGGGTTGGCGACGCCGGCCTCGGCCACGAGGTCGAGGTTGACGTACAGCCCGAAGGTCGACACGTCGCGGGGGAGGCCCCACAGATTGTCGGCGGGCTGGCCGGTGGCGGGATCGGTGGTGAGGTGCCCCATCGGGCCGGGGTAGAAGTCGGCGTCGTTGTGTCCGGCGGCGTCGGCGAACTCACGCAGGTCGAGGATGGCCCCTTCCTGCACGAACCGGGCCACGTCGGTTCCGGGGATCCAGAACACGTCGGGGGCGGTACCGGCCGACAGCGCCGTGAGGAGCTTGTCCTGGTAGCCGGAACCCTCGTTGTCGCCGGGCTCGTACATGAGCGTGATGCCGTCGAGGGCCAGCCCGTCACCGATCGAACGGTACAGGTCTGCTTCTTCGGCGTTGTCCGGACGGGTCATCCACCGAAGCGTCACTCCCTCGGCCATGGCCTCGGTGGTGTCGGTGGTCTCGGCGACCGTGGTTGCGGTCGTCTCGGCGGTGGTCTCGGCCGTGGTTTCCGCTGTTGTGTCTTCGGTGCTGGTCCCACCGCATGCCGCCACGATCATGGCGAGTGCGACGAGGAGCAGTGTCCATCGTTTTCTCACGGGGTTGGCTCCTTCCGTTTCCCTGTTCTCCCGTTGTTCCTCCCGGATCGCCGGGAAGAGTTCCTCCCGGTCACCCGGGAAGTCTGTTGCTCAGACGGCCTCGATCTCGAGGCCGGCCGATTCGAGTTGCTCGAGCAGCTCGGCGTTTGCCGCTGCCCCGGTGATGAGGCGATCCACCTCGTCGAGGTTGCAGATCCTGGCGACGCTGATCTCCCCGACCTTCGAGGAGTCGGCCACAGCGATGGTGCGGCGGGCGGCCTTCATCATCTGGTGCTTCATCTCGGCCTCGGGCAGGTTCACGTTGGTGACGCCTGCCTCCGTGTGGACGCCGTTGCAGCCGAGGAAGAGGATGTCGGCGTTGAGCTGGTCGAGCACCAGCCCGGCGAAGGGGGAGACCAGGGAGTGCTGAAGCGGCCGCACGGTCCCGCCGGTGACGATCACGCTGAAGCGGGGCATGGCCGCCTCGAATTCGAGGGCGATGTTGAGCCCGTTGGTGACCACCACGACATCGGTGATTTCCTGGCGCGCCATGAGCGCCCTGGACACGGCGGTGGTGGTGGTTCCCACATCCATGATCACGGTGTCACCGCTGCTGACCAGAGAGGCGGCCCGGCGTCCGATGGATTCCTTCTCCTCGGCCCCGGTGGAGGCGACCTCTTCGAACGGGCGCTCCCGGCGCGGTGGGCGGTCATCGGGGATGGCCCCTCCGTGGACCCGACGGACATTGCCGCGTCGCTCCAGATGGTCGAGATCCGAGCGGACGGTGACCTCGGAGATCCCGAAGGTGGAGGAGAGATCGGCGACCCGCGTGAAGTCACGTGCGCGGATCATCGTCAACATGCGCTCCCGGCGAAGCGCAGCCGGAACCGTTGTCGTGTCTCCCATGACCTGAATTTACGGTTACTTTCGTTTGATTGTCAACCGAAACATTGTGCTTTCGTTCGAAAGAACAGACGGTGGCCGTTCGGGCGCGTGAAAACGACCATCGGCTCGGGGCAGGTCTGAGTGGTTCCCTGGGATTCAGGGGCGACGCAGTTGGAAGAGCGTCTGGCGGGTGCCGTGCTCCTCGAACTGGTCTTCGGCCTCCATGCCCATGACCTCGAGGAGCCGCATCGAGGCGGCATTGGCCGTCTGGGTGACGGCGATCACCCGTGGTGCGTTGGTGTTGGCCCAGGCCCAGTCGAGGACCCGCGTCACCGCCTCCCGGGCGTACCCGTGTCCCCAGTGCTCTGGGAGGAGTTGGTAGGAGACCTCCAACTCACCGTGGTCGCGATCCAGGAGACACGACCCGACCACCTCACCGGTGTCCATCAGCGTCACCAGGAAGGACCCCCATCGTTCGTCCACCGGTCCCGACAGGGCGGCCCTGGCCCGGTCTTCGGGTACGGGCCCGCCGAGATACCCCCGCACGGCGGGGTCGGTGAGCATCCGAACGATCACTTCGAGGTCGTCGTCGGTTGGAGCACGAAGAACCAGCCGTTTCGTTTCGAGGGGTTCGTCGAGCCAGTGCATTCGGGGTAACCCTATCAACCACGGGTGTTCCCCACGAAGCGAACGCACGTACACTTCCCGACCCGGATCCCCGTCCCCCACGATCAGAGAGTCCCATGCGATTTGGCGTCTGCTATTACCCCGAACAATGGCCCGAGGACCGCTGGGCCGTCGACGTCGCCCTGATGGCCGACCTGGGATTGGATCTCGTGCGGATCGGCGAATTCGCCTGGTCGACCATCGAACCCGAACGCGGGCGTCACGACTGGCACGTGCTCGACCGCACCATCGAACTGGCCGGCGAAGCGGGCATGCAGGTCGTTCTCGGCACGCCCAGTGCCACCCCGCCGGTGTGGCTCATGCTCGAGCGACCCGACGTGGTGGCGGTGGGACACGACGGCCGCCGGCGCGCCTACGGGAGCCGTCGTCACACCTGCACCACCTCGGCCGCCTATCGGGAGGAGGCCGCCCGAATCGTCTCGGAACTGGTCGACCGGTACGGCTCCAATCCACTCGTGACCGCCTGGCAGGTCGACAACGAGCCGGGCAACCACGACTCGGCCACCTGCTGGTGCGACGAGTGCCAGGCGGCGTTCTCGGCCTGGCTGCAGCGACGGTTCGGGTCGATCGAAGAGCTCAACCGGGCCTGGGGCACCGCCTTCTGGTCACAGACCTATCCGACCTTCGAGAGTGTCCGCCTGCCCGTTCCGACCATGACCGTCCACCATCCGGCGATCCGGCTGGCACATGCCAAGTTCGCCTCCGATCAGAGTGTCGAGTTCTGCGCCACCCAGTTCGACATCATCCGGGCTGGAACCCCCGTCGGCACCGAGATCACCACCAACCTCTACTGCGAGGACCTGGCAGTCGACGCCCGGGCGCTGGCCCGTCTCGGTGGCGTCGCGTCGATGGACAACTATCCCCACGGTGTTGCCACCCCACTCGATACCGCCTACCTGCTCGACCTGCACGCCCACGCCGCCGGGCCCGGCGGGAAGGCGTGGGTCATGGAACAACAGGTGGGACCCGTGAACTGGACCTCGGAGAACCCGCAGGTGCCCGATGGTCAGGTCCGACTGTGGCTCTGGCAGGCGGCACTCCACGGATACGATGCCGTCCTCTACTTCCGCTGGCGTGCGGCTCGCTTCGGCCAGGAGCAGTACCACTCGGGCATCCTGCGGCACGACGGCGAGCCGCGCAGGGTGGTCGACGAGTTGAAGACCGCCATGTCCGAGATCCACTCCGCCGGCGACATCGCACCGAAGCCGACCGTCGCCCTGCTCCACTCGTACAAGGACGCCTGGGCGCTCGGCATCAACCCCCACCGCACCGGGCTCACCCACCGCAAGATCCTCCACGAGGCCTACGTCGCCGCCCGGCGGCTCGGCTTCGACGTCGCCATCGTCGATTCGACCCACGATCTCACCGGCTTCGAACTGGTGCTCGCGCCCAGCCTCCAGATCACCACCCCCGAACGGGTGGTGGCACTCGAAGCGGCCCTCGACGCCGGCGCCACGGTGGTGCTCGGAGCCCGAAGCCTCGTGATGGACCGCGAGAACGCCTGGACCGATCTCGCCCTACCCGGCGGTCTCGCACACCGGCTCGGAACGAGGGTGGTGAACACCCTCAGCCAGACCGGCCCCGTGACCGTCGACCCCTGGGGCACCATCGCCGGCTGGTGGACCGACGTGCTGGCCGAAACCGATGCCGTCGAAGTGCTCGCCCGCTACGGCGGCGGCACCTACCTCGACGGCCGCCCCGCCGCCGTACGCAACGGCAACCTCGTGTACGCCGGATTCAGCGACCGCCAATCATGGCTCGCCCTTCTCTCCGACCTCACCGGAGCCACCCCCATCCCCGAACACCAGGAACGTTTCACCCGCGGCGATCGTCAATGGCTGATCGACCACGAAGCGTTGAGCGTGCAGCAGTCGTGATTCCCGACGGAGCGCCACGAGCGGGGTGAACAACTCTGGATCACCTTGGGATGGTTGGAGACTCTCGATCTTGGAAACGAGGATGGAGAGATGTCGCGGGAGAAGTCACCTGGGAAGCGAACGACCCGTCGGTACACGGAGTCGGAGAAGGATCAGGTGGTACGGCTGGTTCGTCAGCCACGCCAGGAGTTGGGTAGCGACCATGGCACTGTGCAGCGGGTAGCAGAACGGCTGGGCCACGGGGTCGAGTCGGTACGTACGTGGGTGCGTGAACGTGATGTCACTGATGGGTTGTCCGGCCCCGATCAGCTCGTACGCTCGAAGGGGCAGCTCTCGTCCCATGTCCATCCGGCCGCCACACCCGCCGCCGATGCTAGGGCATCGCAGTGGCGTGCGGCGGCACTCCCCTGTGTTCACCGTGCCCGACGCGCCGATATGAGTAGGCCGTCGCCGCCAGGCACACGAAGTACGTCCCCAGCACGGCCGCCCCCGCGATCGGGCTGGCCCGGAACGCCGCGCCGATCACAGCCCACTGGGCGAGGTAGAACGAGAGCAGATACGGCCAGAGCCATCGAGTGCTCCTGACGTCGAAGTCGGCGACGACGTCGACGAGGATCTCCACGACGGCGAACCCGACGAAGATCATCGGGAGGATGCTGTCCCAGATCTCCATCCCGGTCACGATGGCGATGAGGGCCGCTGCGAGCAGCGGAAACGCCATTGCGGTGCCCGCGAACCCGATCCGTGCCGCGTGACCCGGGCTGCGTACCCGGGCGACGAACATCACGGCGAAGCACAGGTTTGCCACACAGCCCGCCGTGACGACCAGGACTTCGTACAGCCTTGTCACTGTTTGCGCTGCCCATCAGCCAACGCGATCCCGGTCACGAGGCCGACAGCGAGGAACACCGGCAGAAAAACGAAGACATCGGTCACCATCCAGATGACGAACCCCACGACGCCGGCCAGCAACCCACTGACCGCTATCAACGTGACCGGCCCTCGGCGCCTCGAAGCCACCACGATCCTCCTGAAGCTGCTTCCCCGATCATCTCCCGGGCCGGCCAGGTCTTCGAGGGGCGAAGGTCCTGCTGATTCTCGAATCTGCGATCGACACCGGTGGGAGCCATTCTTCGGAGACTGCCGTCGCCGGATCCTCCTCGAGTCGTCGTTCTCTCAATTCTTCGAACGCCCCCTCGTGGGCGCCGCCGCCATCGGCGGCACCAACGGGTGGCGCACGAAGCCCTGGATCGTCATCGTCTTCGGGGTCTTCATCAGCCCGTTCGGAGTCATCGCGATCGTGCTGGCGATCATCCAGCCGGTGCGGTTCGGGGAGTCCTGCACGCTGTGCCTGGCGTCGGCTGCGATTTCGCTGGCGATCTCGACTGGAGACCCCCAACCAAGCCCCGCCACGACAGGCGCTCTGCCCTTTCCCAACCGCGTGCGGGAAAACGTTCTCCCGCTCGTCAGGGACAACTCGCCAGCCAGCGCTCGAACAGGCGCTCGGCTTCTGATTCGAGGTGGTGCTCTGCTGCGACCACCTGGTGGACAAGGGCGTCGGGGTCGGTGCCGGCGGCCTGGATCACGGGGCGGAGGTCGTTGCGGGCCCAGTCGGCGACCTTGGATGACGGGATCTCGGGGTGGAACTGGATTCCCAGGGTGGAGTCCAGTCGGAATGCGTGCGGGAAGCGGTCGCTCGCCGCCAGGAGGACGGCGTCGGGGGGAAGGTCGAATGTGTCGGCGTGCACGCTGAAGACGGGGGAGCGGAGCGGGCCGATGACGGGGTCGGCGGCGCCCTCCTCGGTGAGCGTGAGATCGATCAGTCCGGCTTCGGGTCGGTCGGCGGTGTACGCACGTCCGCCGAGGGCGTGGGCGATGAGTTGGGCTCCCAGGCAGATGCCGAGGAGGGGAGTGTCCTGTTCCACCAGTTGGCGGATCCACGTCTTCTCGTCGCGAAGAAACGGGTACCGACCCTCCTGGAAAGCGCTCATTTCACCGCCGAGGATCACTACGGCTTCGGGCTTCCAGGGGAGGCGTTCCCCGCGATGGGCCCGTACGTGGTTGACCACCATGTCGGCTCGTTCCAGCACCGGCACCAGCCGTCCGGCAGGGGAGACGGGGGAGTTGTGAACCACGGTGATCACGGCCTGAGGGTACCTTTCGGGAGGGTTCAGCAGATGCGGGGCAGCTGCTCTCCGATCTGGGTGTCGACCACCCGGGTGCCACCGATAGCGGTGCGCGCCACCACCATTCCCCGGTGGGCGTCGACGACTGTGCCGATGACGGTGGCCCGCTCGCCCTCCGGGTGTCGGCGCATCGCCTCGAGGGCGGCGTCGGTCTGGTCGGCGGGAACGAATGCGACCACCTTGCCCTCGTTGGCCACGTAGATCGGGTCCATGCCCAGAAGCTCACAGGCGGCGGCGACCGACCGGTTCACCGGGAGGTCTGCTTCCACGTAGGCGATGCCCACCTGTGACGCCTGAGCGATCTCGTTGAGGGTGGCGGCGAGACCGCCGCGGGTGGGGTCGCGGAGGGTGTGGACCTCGGGCGCGGCGACCAGGACGTCGGTGATCATGTGGTTGAGGGCTGCGGTGTCCGATTCGATCGACGACTCGAACTCGAGGCCTTCGCGAACGCTCATGATGGCCATCCCGTGGTCGCCGATGGTGCCCGACAAGATCACGTTGTCGCCCGGTCGCGCCCTGTCGGGCCCGATGGACACACCGTCGGCCACGACTCCGATGCCACTGGTGTTGATGAACACGCCGTCGCCGTGGCCCCGGTCGACCACCTTGGTGTCCCCGGCCACCAGCTGCACTCCGGCCCGTTTGGCAGCCGCCGCCATCGACACGGCGATGGCGTTGAGCCGCTCCAGCGGGAAGCCCTCTTCGATGATGAACCCGGCGGTCAGGTAGAGCGGGGTGGCGCCCGAGCAGGCGACGTCGTTGATGGTGCCGTTGACTGCCAACTCGCCGATGTTGCCGCCTGGGAAGAACAGCGGCCGAACCACGAACGAGTCGGTGGACACGGCGATCCGCCCTGCGGGTGCCGCCAGCACCGAAGAGTCTCCCAGTGAGGCAAGCGCGGCCGAGTCGAACGCCGGGAGGAAGAGGTGCTGGATGAGCTCGGCGGAGAGCTTGCCACCGCCGCCGTGGCCCATCACCACGTTGGGGAACTGGCGGAGCGGAACCGGGCAGCTCCAGGCTTCGAAGTCGAGTGGCCCGCTCATCCCACCAGCTCCTTCCATCGGCCGTAGGTGAAGTAGGCGGCGCAGGCACCTTCGGTCGACACCATCGTTGCGCCCAGCGGCGTTCGCGGTGTGCACTCCTTGCCGAACGCCGGGCACTCGTTGGGCTTGAGGGTGCCGCGCAGCACCTCACCCGCTCGGCACAGCGTGGACTCCTCGGTGTGGATGTCGGTGACGGTGAACCGTTCGGCGGCATCGAAGTCGCGATAGTCCTCCGACAGCTCCCACCCGCTCTTCGGGATCATTCCGATTCCCCGCCAGTTCCGATCGGTCACCGTGAACACGTCAGCCAGCATCTGCTGGGCGGAAAGGTTGCCCTGCCGGGTGACTGCTCTGGGGTATGCGTTGTCGACTTCGGCGCGGCCTTCCTCGAGTTGGCGGACGGTGCGGAGGATGCCGTCGAGCAGGTCCACCGGCTCGAAGCCGGTGATGACGATCGGCACCCGCCAGCGCTCGGCGATCGGCTCGTACTCGGTGAACCCCATCACCGAGCACACGTGCCCCGCCGCCAGGAACGACTGCACCCGGTTGGTGGGGGACGAGAGGATCGCTTCCATCGCCGGTGGCACGAGAACGTGGGAGACCAGCATCGAGAAGTTGGTGACGGTGTGCTTTCGCGCCTGGAACACCGCCATGGCATTGGCGGGAGCGGTGGTTTCGAACCCGATCCCGAAGAACACGACCTGGCGGTCGGGGTTGTCCTGGGCGATCTGGAAGGCGTCGAGTGGCGAGTAGACGATGCGGACATCGCCACCCGTGCTCTTCACCGAGAACAGGTCGTGATCGGTACCAGGCACCCGCAGCATGTCGCCGAACGAGCAGAAGATCACGTCGGGCCGGGCGGCGATGGCCAGCGCGCGGTCGATGGTTTCCAGCGGGGTGACACAAACCGGGCATCCAGGCCCGTGCACCATCTCGACCATGTCGGAAAGCAGCAGGTCGATTCCGTTGCGGATGATCGAATGGGTCTGCCCGCCGCACACCTCCATGATCACCGCCGGTCGGGTGATGATCCGTTCGATCTCCCGGAGAAGCTTGTGGGCCACCTCGGGGTCGCGGAACTCGGTGAGGTACTTCACGTGCCGGCCTCGCCTGTAGCGAGTCGTTCCGCCGCCGCCGGGTCGAGTTCGGTCTCCAGCACCCCCATGGAGCGCATCAGGTCGAGGGTTTCGAGGGCACTCTCCTCGTCGAGGCGGGTGATGGCGAAGCCGACGTGGACGATCGTGTAGTCACCCACCTCGATCTCCGGAACGTATACCAGGCACACATCCTTGGTGATGCCGTCGAAGTCGACCCGGCCCATACGGGCCCCACCGCGGTCGTAGATGTCCAGCACCCTGCCAGGGATCCCGAGGCACATCGTTCGCTCCTGCCGTCGCCTGTGGTGAACGCTATCCGCTCCGGCGTCGGAAGGAGGGGGTCGAAGGTCACAACGCCGATGCAGACAGCCGGGTGGCGGCCACCGCCGCCTGACCGAGGGCGATGCCCCCGTCGTTGGGGGGAACCAGACGGTGCGTGAGCACCTCGAAGCCGGACGCCGTGAGGTGCTGCTCGGCGAGTTCGCCGAGTACGACGTTCTGGAACACGCCGCCCGAGAGGCCCACACGGTTCAAGCCCGTTTCGGCGCGGACTCTGATGGCTGCCCGGTTGATCGTCTCCGCCAGGGCGACGTGGAACCTGGCGGCGATGAGTGCCGGTTCGGTTCCAGCGATCACGTCGCCGACGACGGCGCCGATGAGCGTCGCCGTGTCCCAGACACCGTTGTCGTCGATCGGAACGGTGTACCCGGTCCCGGGGTCGGAGACGAGGGCCTCCAATTCGATGGCCGCCTGCCCCTCGTAGGTGACGAGGTGGCGCACACCCGACAGGGAGGCCACCGCATCGAAGAGTCGTCCCATCGACGTGGTCGGAGTCACGTTGAGGCCCCGGTCGAGCTGGGTGGCGAGGATGCGTCGCTCCTCGTCGGTCGTCGCTGACACCGGGGCAAGCCGCCGATCCCACGCCAGTCCCGCCTCCCGCAGACGGGTGAGTGCCTGGCGCGCCGGGCTGCGCACGGCGGCGTCGCCGCCCGCGAGCAGTGACGGACGGAGATGTCCGACCCGCTCGAAACCGCTCAGGTCGGCAATCATCACCTCGCCACCCCAGACGGTCCCGTCGGTGCCATATCCGGTACCGTCGAAACTGAAGCCGATGATCGGACCGGCGAGGCGGTGCTCGGCCAGCAACGAAGCCAGGTGGGCGTGGTGGTGCTGCACCTCGATCACCGGCCGGTTCCCGGCCACCCGCCGCGCCCATTCCGCCGACAGGTATCGGGGGTGGGCATCGCAGGCCAGAGCGGCGGGCTCGGTGGCGAACAACGATGTCATGTGTTCGGCGGCCCTCTCGAACGCCTGAAGTGTCTCGAGGTTGCCCATGTCGCCGATGTGCTGGCTCATGAAGGCGTGATGGCCCGTGGTGAGGCAGGCGGTGGCCTTCAGTTCCCCGCCCACGGCCAGCACCGGCGGCCCGGAGAACCCGATCGGAATCGGATACGGGGCGTACCCGCGGGAACGGCGCACCGGCAGCAAACGGTCGCGGTGAACCCTCACAACCGAATCGTCACACGGCACGTGGATCGGCCGATCGTGCATCAGGAACAGGTCGGCCAGGTCGGTGAGGCGGTCCAGCGCCTCGGCGTTGTCGATGCAGATGGGCTCGTCGCGACGGTTTCCGGAGGTCATCACCCACAGCTCTCCCGGTTCGAGGAGTAGGTGATGCAGCGGGCTCGAAGGGAGCATGAGCCCAACGAAGCCATTTCCTGGAGCGATGAGGCTGGACAGACGGGAGCCCGGCACCGTCGGACACAACACGATCGGTCGTTCTATGCCTTCCAGCAACGCCGCCTCGGCGCCGCCGACGCGGGCGACAGACCGGGCAGTGGCGACGTCGGCCACCATCACGGCCAAGGGCTTCTCGGGCCGTTGCTTGCGTCGACGCAGTCGCGCCACGGCTTCGTCGGAGTCCGCACGACAGGCGAGGTGAAACCCTCCCACCCCCTTTATCGCGACGACGCCTTCGGCGCCGATCTCGGCCCTCGCCGCCTCGATCGGGTCTTCGGCTCTGGGTGGGTGGACGGTGAGTCGTGGCCCGCACGTCGGACAGGCGGTGGGCTGGGCGTGGAACCGACGGTCGTGGGGATCGCGGTACTCGGCCTGACACCCATCGCACATCGGGAAGTCGGCCATCGTGGTGCCGGGCCGGTCGTACGGCACCGATCGGGTGATGGTGAAGCGGGGCCCGCAGTTCGTGCAGTTGAGAAACGGGTACCGGTATCGACGATCGTCGGGATCGTTCATCTCCGCAAGGCAGTGACCACACGGTGCCATGTCGGCCGACACCAGCGTCAACGTGCCATCCACGTGGACCGAGGCGACGATCTCGAAACCGCGGCCCCCGGTGGGCACAGATGGCTCCACGGTGAGCGACTCGATCCGGGCGAGCGGAGGCGCCTCCTCGACCAGCCGGCCGCAGAAGTCCTCGACGGCATCGGGCCGACCCTCGACCTCGATGAACACGCCCGCCGAGTCGTTGCCGACGTGGCCGGCGAGGTGGAGACCGGTGGCCAGGACGTACACGAACGGGCGAAAGCCGACTCCCTGCACCACCCCTGTCACGCGTACATGGCGACGTTCCGGCTGGGTCACGGCACCTCTGGGTCGGGTCTGATGATCACCTCGCTGCCGATGGGTGTGAATCCGCAGGCGAGGAAGGCCCGCAGCGACCGTGCATTCCCTGGTGACACGCCTGCGAACACGGGCTCACCGGTACCCACGATTCCCAGGGCGGACTCGATGAGTCGTCGGCCCTCGCCGCGGCTGGTCGACGTGTCGAACAGTTCGATACTCATCTCGCGGCGTCCGGCCAGCCCGCGGGCGATGGTCACGAGACCGGATTCGTCGCCGAACACCTCGACGTCGGTGCGCAGTGATCGGGCGTGGCGAACCCTCGGGTGATCATCGAGATCGGTGCGTCCCTGCACCCGGCCCGCTCCCGGGTCGGCTTCGACGGCGGTTGCGCCTGTACCGGGTGCCACCAGGGTGACGTCGATGACCCCCACTGCGATGTCGCCGCGTTCGCCGGCCATTCGGAGCAGCACCGAGGGATGCAGCACCGTGCCGAACCCGTCGGGCTCGAGGTCGGCGATGTCCTCGGCGCTGAGCCGACTTGCCATGAAGGCGTGTCCGGTGAACGAGACGATCGCCTCGAGCCCGTCCTGCAACGGCGGCAGGTGGGTCACGGCGCCGTCGACCGGCGGGAAAGCTCCGGTCGCCGCCGTCAGCAGTGCGTCGAGAAGAGGATGGTTCACCAGGTGAGCGTAAACCGCCGGTCGGGCCAAGGGCGCAGTAGCGTTCCGGTCGATGGACAGTTCCCGGCTCAGTGAGATGATCACGGCCGACCCCTATGCCGCCCACCTCGGGCTCAGATTGCTGGAGGACCCGGAGGCCGTGGTGGTGGAGATGACGGTGGGGCCTCAGCATCTGAACTTCCTTGGCACCACCCATGGCGGCGCCGTGTTCTCGGTGGCCGACTGTGCGTTCTCGTTGGCCTCGAACGCCTCCGGTGATCGAGCGGTTGCGATCGATACGCACCTGGTCATCACCGGCGGCTCCGGCGAGGGGGATGTCCTCACGGCGAGGGCAGAGGAGTCGACCAGGGGACGCGCGCTCGGCACCTACCGCATCACAGTCACCCGTGGCGACGGTCGGGTGGTGGGGCTGTTCACCGGTACGGTTCACATCTCTGCAGGGTGATCGCGGACCCACGGCCCGCTCCGATACCATGGCCCGGTGGGTTGGTTGCGCGCACATCCTATTCGCGCGGTCGTGATCGTCGTCGTGGGTGCTCTGGTCGGCTTGTCGACCTTTCTCGTGTCGGCACCGGCCGCCCGGTTCCGGGACATAGCCTCCGAGCAGTTCACTCCGGAGGCCGCCGCCGAGGCGCTCGACCGCGAGCCGCCCGTAGCATCGACCACATCGACCACCTCCCCGCCGCCTCCTGAGGAGTACCTCCCCGAGATACTCCGGTTCCGGGCAGCGGCATCCCCCGAGAATCTCTCCGGCATCCAGCTCGCCCTGCTGGGCAGTCCCGAACTGCCCGACGACATGTTCACCTCGGTGCTCCTCATCGGCTCCGATGCGTCGGGGGCGTTGGCGGACTCGATCATCTACGTGCTGCTCCCGAACGACGGGGCCGATCCGATCATGGTGTCGATTCCCCGGGACATGTGGCTCCCGAACCGCTGCACCGAGGGGTTCACCCGCATCAACGCAAACCTCAACGGCTGTGCCGAGCTCGCCACCGGCCCCGAGCTGCTGGCGTTGGCGGTGGAGGACTTCACCGGCATCGCCGTCGACCATTACGCACGGGTCAACTTCTCCGGTTTCTCCAACGTGATCGACTGGATGGGGGGCATCTCGATCTGCGTGGACGCCCCCACTCGTGACGAGAAGGCCCACCTGGAGCTCCCAGCCGGATGTTCCACCGCCGGCGGCCAAACGGCGCTCGCCTGGGTGCGCTCCCGGCAGGCCGAACAACTCATCGGTGGGAGTTGGCAGGCCATCGCCTCGAGCGACTTCACCCGTCAATCACATCAGCAGGACGTCCTGCTGCAGCTCGCCCGCAAGCTCGCCGCCTACCGCTCGCCGACGTCCCTGGCCGAAGCGCTCGAACGTCTGTCGTCCGCCGTCCGCATGGATGCCGGATGGACCATCACCCAGATCGCCGCCCTCGGCTACCGCTACCGCGACATCGACACCGATTCGATCATCCGTCTCCGCCTCGACACCGAGGACTACCTCACCAGCGGCGGCGCCTACGTGCTGCTCCCCACCGAGACGTTCAACCAGAGGCTCGCCGAGGTGTATCCGGACGCACTGGTGGATCCGCTGGGTCGCTAGGCCTCGTGCGGCGGTGGATGGACGTGGTCGCCAGTGGGTAGAACGTAGAACGTACAACGTAGAAGGTACGAACACGTGCGGGTACGCCGTCGCTCGCTAAGCGGGGCGTGCGGCGCGTCGCGCCGGAGAACCAGAAGCGGCGAGACGGTCCCACCTGAACGAGCGTTCTCTCCGTTCTTCCGGATACGTTCTACGTTCTACGTTCTACGTTGTACCGCGCGAAACACCTCATCAACATGCCGCAGGAACCATTGCGGGTCGAAGCACGCTTCCAGTTCGGTGGCGGTGAGGGTGACTTCGGGGTCGTCGGCGAGCAGTTGGCGGAGGTGGACGCCCTCGTCCCACGCTCGCATGGCGTTGCGCTGGACGATGCGATAGGCCGCGTCTCTCGTGAGCCCGCCGTCGATGAGGTGCAGGAGAACGGCCTGGGAGAAGACCAGCCCGTGGGTGGACTCGAGGTTGGCGGTCATGCGGTCGGTGTCGATCACCATGTTCTTCACCAGGCCGGTGAACTTGACCAGCATGTAATGGAGAGCGAGGCAGGCGTCGGGGAGGATGACACGTTCGGCGGAGGAATGGCTGATGTCGCGTTCGTGCCACAGAGCGACGTCCTCGACGCCTACCTGGGCGTAGCCGCGCAGGAGGCGGGCCATGCCGGTCATCCGTTCCGACAGGATCGGGTTGCGCTTGTGGGGCATGGCCGAGGACCCCTTCTGGCCGGCGCCAAAGCTCTCCCGCACCTCGCGCACTTCGCTCCGCTGCAGGTGGCGGATCTCGGTGGCGAAGCGCTCGACCGAGGCGCCGGTGAGGGCGATGGCCTGCAGGAACTCGGCGTGGCGATCCCGGGCGGTGACCTGGGTTGGTGCAGGCTCGATACCTATGCCGAGGCGGTCACACACGAACGCCTCGATGTCGGGAGGGCAGTGTGCGTAGGTGCCGACGGCGCCGCTGATGGTGCCCACCGCAACGGCCCGGCGAGCCGCCACCAGCCGCTCCCGATCGCGGTGGAGCTCGAACACCCAGCCGAGCAGCTTGAGACCGAAGCTGGTGGGCTCGGCCCAGATCCCGTGGGTGCGTCCGATGCAGGCGGTGTGCCGGTGCTCCTCGGCCCGGCTGAGCACTGCCTCGATCAGGTCCTCGAGCCGGGCGAGGAGCAGATCGGCGGCGTCGCTCATCACCACACCGCCGGCGGTGTCGAGCACGTCGGAGGACGTGAGGCCGTAGTGGATCCACTCACCGCCGGTCTCAACGGAAGCCGACAGCAGGTCGACGAACGCCGCCATGTCGTGGTCGGTGACCTTCTCGCGTTCGGCCACCGCCTCGGGGGTGGGAACGGGGGCGGCCATGGCGGCTTCGGCCGCCTCGATGGGCGCAACCCCCAGGTCGGCCCAGGCCGCCACCACCAGCGCTTCGACATCCTTCCACGCCGCCAGCTTGCGGCTCTCCGACCAGACCTCGGACATGTCGGGAAGGCTGTACCTGGGGATCATCCAGACATTGTGGCATCCGGTGGGGTGGCAGATACCCGCCGGGCGGATACCCTGGGATGAATGGGGATCCGCGCTCTGCTCCTGGTCGGAGCCGTCATGGTGACGGCGTGCGGTGGCGCGCCCGCAACTGCCGGCGTCGCCGAGTCGATTCCCTCCACCACCCTCGCCATCCTGTCGGAGACCACCGGCGTGAATCCCGGGGTGATCGCGGCTGCCGACGTGCCCGAAGCAGCCCTGTTCTTGGCGGCGGTCGACCAGGGTCTCGCCGGTACGGCTTACGAGGGTGACGCCTTCGACGACCCCGAGACCTATCTGGGGACCGCGGTGCTGTTCTGCGAACTACTCGAGAACGGTCTGTCCACCGAGGAGGTGTTGACCGCCTACATCCTGGCCCTTTCCCAGGCGTCGGAGGGCGAGGACATCCCTCCCGATGACCTCCTGCTCGGTGGGGTGATCCTGGGCGCGGGCATCGAGAGCCTCTGTCCTGAGTTCGCCGCGGGGTTGGGCTGATGGCGGGTCGTTCCTTGGTTCTGCGGCGGCTCTCTGGGCTGGCGCTCGTCTGGTCGATGGTGGTGGTGTGGGGAGGCGTCGCCTCGGCCGCAGTGGACGACGACCTGGCACTGGCTCTGGACGGTGTGGAGCGGGGCGTCCGCGCCGCCGAAACCCAGCGGGCGGCGCTCGACTCCGACGCTCCCGAGGGTCGTCTCGCCCTGGCAGTGGCTGCGGTGGACGAACTGGTCGCGCAGCGGATCGACGCCGACCCGACGCTGGCCGTGGCCGAGGTGTTGGAATCGCTCGTCACCGAGGTACCCGAGACGGGTAACAGTCCGGGGAGACTTGGGGAGACGCTCGACGCTACCAAACTGACCGGGCGGGAGATGGCCGAGGACCAGCGGGGCGATGCACCCGGCCAGTCGGATGGCGTTGGCAACGACTCGACCACACCCTCAGGCAACTCCGGGGCAGGAAGCGCGGGCGACACGGGCGGCAATGGCAACGGGGGCGGCAATGGCAACGCCGGGGACAACGGCAATGCAGGTGGCAATGGCAACGCCGGGGACAACGGCAATGCAGGTGGCAATGGCAATGCAGGCGGCAATGGCAATGCAGGCGGCAATGGCAATGCAGGCGGCAACGGCAACACCGGGGACAACGGCAATGCGGGTGGCGATGGCGATGTCGGTGGTGGCAGCAACGGCGGGGGCAACGGGAACGCCGGAGGTGGGGGGATTGCCGGAGGCAACGGCGGAGACGAGCCCGAGGGCTGAGCTCCCTTGACGCGCCACGGCAGGTAGCGTGCGCCCGTGGTCAGGCGAATCTCACTCGAGCGGGCTCGCCGCATCGCCCTGGCGGCGCAGGGGTTCGGCGTCGGTCGTCCGCAGGGACGGGTCGATGTCCGTCATTTTCGCCGGGTCCTCGACTCGGTTCGCATCGTTCAGCTCGATTCGGTGAACGTCATCGCCCGCGCCCATTACCTCCCGTTCTTCGCCCGGATCGGTGCCTATGACCGCGCCGCCCTCGACGGGTGGTTGTGGCAGTCACGGGAGTTGCTCGAGTACTGGGTGCACGAGGCCTCGCTGGTTCCGGTCGAACATCGCCCGCTGTTGGTGCATCGGATGAAGGGTGCCCGCCACTGGGCGGCGATGGATCGGATCGAGCTCGAGAAGCCGGGCTTCGTCGACGAGGTGCTGGAAGCGGTCCGACTCCGCGGGCCGCTCAAGGTCGGTGATCTGGACGGCCATCAACGGGCCGACACCTGGTGGGGATGGGGCGACGCCAAGATCGCCATCGAACGGCTCTTCCTGACCGGCAAGGTCACGGCGGCCGACCGTCCGGGGTTTCAGCGAGTCTACGACCTGCCCGAGCGCGTTCACCCCCACGCCGTGGAGCTCGGCGCCCTCGAGGCCGACGACGCCAAGACCGAGATGCTGGCACTCGGCGCCGCCGCCCACGGCATCGGCACCGTTCACGACATCGCCGACTACTACCGGCTCAAGATCGGCGACGCCCGGCGGCTGATGTCACGCCTGATCGAACGGGGAGATGTCGAGGAGATCGAGGTCACGGGATGGCGCCACCCGGCCTATCTCCATGCCGCCGCATCCCATCCCCGCTCGATCTCGGCCCGCGCCCTGCTCGCCCCGTTCGATCCGGTGGTGTGGTTTCGTGACCGCGGCGAGCGACTGTTCGAGTTCTTCTACCGGATCGAGATCTACACCCCCGAGCCGAAGCGGGTGTACGGGTACTACGTGCTTCCGTTCTTGCTCGACGACCGGCTCGTGGCACGGGTGGACCTGAAGGCAGACCGCAAGGCTCGACGACTTCTGGTCCGCTCGGCGTTCGGCGAGGACGGTGTCGACCCGGGTTTCGTGACGGCTCAGCTTGCCGAGGAGCTGGCGGCGATGGCCTCCTGGCTGGCTCTCGACGAGATCGAGGTGGGCGACCGGGGCGACCTCGCCGAACCGCTTCGTGCACGGGTGCCTTGAGGGCCGCAAGCCGGCTCGGATCTCCACGGTTTCTTCACATACCTCCGACCACCTCGCCACACCCCGTTCGTAGGTTGTGGACCAACCTATCGAGAGGTGCGAATGCGTGTGAAGATGATCCTGCCGGCGCTGATCGAGGCGATTGGGCCCGGTTGGCGACCCATCAAGTATTCGCTGTTCCCGCCGCTCGGGCTGGCCACCCTCGCCGGCTACCTGGACCACGACGACGAGGTGGTGATCCAGGACGAGCATGTGGAACCGCTCGACCTCGACGATCAACCCGACCTGGTGGTCATCCAGGTGTACATCACCTCGGCGCGCCGATCCTACGAGATCGCCGACGGCTACCGCCGCCGAGGGGTGTTCGTGGCGCTGGGCGGTCTTCACGTGACCTCGCTGCCGGACGAGGCCGCCGCCCACGCCGACGCCATCTTCCTCGGGCCCGGCGAGGACACGTGGCCGCGATTCCTGGCGGACTTCCGGGGGGGACATCCCGGGACCGTGTACCGGTCGTGCAGCCGCACCCTGGACGGCATCCCTCCGGTTCGGCGTGACCTCATCAGACGGGATCTGTACTTGTGCCCCAACTCGATCGTGGTGTCGCGCGGCTGTCCCCACCACTGCGACTTCTGTTACAAGGACGCCTTCTTCCAGGGCGGTCGCGGGTTTTACACCCAGATGGTCGATGATGCGCTGGCCGAGATCGACCGCCTCCCCGGCCGCCACGTGTACTTCCTCGACGATCACCTGCTGGGCAAACCGTCATTTGCGAGGGAGTTGTTCGCAGGGATGCGGGGGATGGGTCGGCTGTGGCAGGCGGCGTCCACCGTCGACGCCGTTCTCCAGCCGGGACTGTTGGAGGCGGCGACCGAGGCGGGGATGCGGAGCGTGTTCGTGGGGTTCGAGTCGCTCAGCGAGTCGAACCTGACGAGCCATGCCAAACGACAGAACGTGGCCCGGGACTACGACGCCGCCATCCGCCGGATCCACGACCTGGGGATCATGGTGAACGGGTCCTTCGTCTTCGGTCTCGACCACGATGGTCCCGACGTGTTCGATCGCACGGTCGACTGGGCGACGTCGGTGGGGATGGAGACCGCCACCTTTCACATCCTCACTCCGTACCCGGGTACCGAGCTGTACCGCCGAATGGAGGCGGACGACCGCATCCTCCATCACGACTGGGACCGCTACACCACCCGGGAGGTCGTCTACCGGCCCCGATCAATGTCCGCCGACCAGCTGGTCGAGGGCTACTGGAGGGCGTATCACACCTTCTACAGCTGGGGGTCGATCGCCCGAGCCGCACGGGGCAAGCCGCCTCGGGACGTCTTGCGCCACCTCGCCTACTCGGCCGGGTGGAAGAAGTTCGAATGGATGTGGGACCGGGTGATCTCGGTGAAGCAGGTGAACCGGGCGCTCCCGCTGCTCGAAGCGGTGCTGTCGGGGTTCGGGGCGCACGCCCCGGACACGTCGGCCCGGGTCGAGTCGACTTCGCCGACCCGTCTCATCCCGGTCAGAGCGACACGATGAGACGACGGGTCCACGGGTCGACAGGCCAACAGGTCAGAATCCCGGGGTGGGCGTTTCGACCTCTTGTTGTGTCGACGTGTTGTTGTGTCGACGTGTCGACTGTCGACCGTTCCGGACGAGGTCCGGTCGTCCTTCGCGTCCTCGAAGCCACGATGAGCCGCCATGTCGGTGCTCGGCCCGGGGGCTACGATCCGCTCACCTTCGGCCGGCGGGATGGATGGACATCACGATTCTGATCATCGAGGACGAGGTCGACATCGCGTCGATGATCGCAGAACGGCTGCGGAGCGAGGGGTTCATCACCGAGATCTGCCACGACGGTTTGCGTGGTGTCGATCGGGCGTCGGAACTCCGGCCCGATCTGGTGGTCCTCGATCTCATGTTGCCCGGCCTGGACGGCGTCGAGGTGTGCCGGCGCATCCAGGGTGCCCGACGAACCCCCGTGGTGATGCTCACCGCCAAAGACGACGAGGCAGACATGCTGATCGGGTTGGGGGTGGGTGCAGACGACTACCTCACCAAGCCGTTCAGTGTGCGCGAGCTGGTGGCGCGTATTCGGGCGGTGCTGCGCCGTTCCGCTGAGACCGGGGCCAGTGACGGTGAGCGGATCGAGATCGGCGACGTCGTGCTCGACGTGTCGCGGCGGCTGGTGCACAAGGGCAGGGATGCAGTTCACCTCACCGCTCTCGAGTTCGACCTGGTGCTGGCGCTGGCCACGTCGCAGGGGGCGGTCATGACCAGAGAGCAACTCCTGTACAAGGTGTGGGGCTACCGCGACTCAGCCGGGCATCGAACGGTGGACAGCCATGTGCGTTCGATCCGACGCAAGCTGGGTGCCGGGATCATCCGCACGGTGCACTCGGTGGGCTACGCCCTCGGTGTCACACCCGGTGCCAAATGATGACCGAACCGAGCGGCGCGCTGCGCAGGTTCGACGAGTCGATCGCCCCCGTGTACCGGTGGCTCGACCGATGGCTCCCACTCCGACGGATTCGTCCGCTCGACAGGGTCCCGTCGCTCAAGCTCAAACTCACGATCGTGCTGGGAGCGGCCGTCCTCGTCGCGGCCACAACGGTCACGGTCGGCCGTGCCTCCGGTCTGCACCCGATGTGGGCGATGGCCACTGCGGTCGTGTTCTCGGTGGTGTCGGTGCAGATCCTCGCCCGCGGCATCACCGCCCCTCTCCGCCAGATGACCGAGGCCACCTCCGCCGTGGCCTCCGGCGATTACGGCCTGGCCGTCTCGGCCACCTCGGTCGACGAGGTGGGCCGATTGGCTCAGGCGTTCAACGAGATGTCAGCCAACCTGGCCGATCTCGAGCGGCAACGCAACGACCTGATCTCGAATGTGAGCCACGAACTGCGGACGCCGCTCGCCGTGCTGCACGCCGGTCTCGAGAATCTGCTCGACGGGGTTGTCGACGACGACCGCCACACCCTCCAGGCGATGCTGAACCAAACACAACGGCTCGCCCGGCTGGTGGGGGAGCTGTTGACGCTCTCACGGCTGGAGGCGGGCGCCACCTCGTTTCATCCGGTTGCGATCGACCTCGTGGGGGTGGTCGAGGAAGTTGTCGCCGAGACGCGCCTGCTTCAACCGCCGCCGACGATCTCGGTGCACGCCCCCTCGCGAGCGTCCATGGTGGGTGACCCCCGGCAACTGCACTCGGTCGTCGCCAACCTCATCGACAATGCCATTCGCCATGGCGGCGAGGGTGAGGTGGCGGTGACCGTGAATGTGACCGATGACGCCGCCACGATCGAGGTGTCCGACGACGGCCCGGGCGTGCCACCGGCTGATCTGGAGCGGATCTTCGAACGCTTCTACCGGTCCGACACCGCCCGGCCGGGAGGAAGCGGCCTGGGCCTCGCCATCGCCAGCTGGATCGTCGATCTTCACGGCGGGACGATTGGCGCCCGCAACCTCGAGCCGCACGGGTGTGCGATCACGGTGACCCTTCCAATCTAGGCCCCATGAGTCGCAACGGCACCTGGCCGCGGTCGCCACAGCCGAACCACGGCGGTTCAGCCGATGTCGGAGCGATGCTGCTTGCCTTCGAAGCGGATGCCCTCCATCGCGGCGTAGGCCCGGCCGCTTGCGTCGGCGACCGAGTCGCCCATGCCAACGACGCTGAGCACTCGGCCTCCCGATGTGACCAGCCTGCCGGCATCGTCCCGGGTCGTGCCTGCATGGAACACGAGCACGTCGTCGTCGGCGACCGGGAGGCCTGTGATCCGATCGCCGGAGCGGGGCGAGTCCGGGTAGCCGCCGGCCGCGAGCACCACATTGACCGCTGCCCTCGCCGACCACGACAAGTCGACGGAGGAGATCCGGCCGGCGAGTGCCGCCTCGATCATCTCGACGAGATCGGTCTGGAGGCGAGGCAACACGACCTGGGTCTCGGGGTCGCCGAGGCGAGCGTTGAACTCGATCACCTTGGGTCCTTCGGGCGTGAGGACCAGACCGGCGTAGATGAACCCGATGTAGGGGTTGCCGTCGGCCGCCATGGTTCGCAGCACCGGGAGGATGATCTCCTGGCGGACCTGCTCCACCAGGCTATCGGGAAGCTCGACCGGCGAGTAGCTGCCCATGCCGCCGGTGTTGGGGCCCTCGTCGCCGTCGAGCAGCCGCTTGTAATCGCGTGCGGGCTCCAGGGTGATGGCGTCGGTGCCGTCGGATACCGCGAACACGCTCACCTCTGGGCCCGACAGGTACTCCTCGATGACCACACGGCTGCCGGCCGAGCCGAACCCTCCTTCGAAACAACGGTCCACCCAGCCCAGCGCGGCGGCGCGTTCCTCGGTCACCAGCACCCCTTTGCCGGCGGCCAGGCCATCCGCCTTCACCACGTACGGTCCCGGATGTCCATTGACGTGGGCGGCAGCCGTTTCCTGGTCCTCGAACACCCAGGCCCCGGAGGTGGGCACGCCGGCTCTGATCATCACGTCCTTGGCGAACGCTTTCGACGATTCGAGCCGGGTGGCGGATCGGGTGGGCCCGAACACCGGTATGCCGAGCCTCGAGATGGCGTCGACGATGCCGGCGGCCAGCGGGGCCTCGGGCCCCACCACCACCAGATCGACGGAGTGGACCCGGGCGATGGCGGCCACGGCGCCGACGTCGGTGGCCGACACACCTTCCACCACCGCTCCCAACTCGGCGAGACCCGGGTTTCCCGGGAGGGAGATGAGCTCGGTGACGTGGGGGGAGCGCGCCAGCGCCCAGCCGATGGCGTGCTCACGGCCGCCACCGCCGATGAGGAGAACCCGCACGCCTCAGCTCCTCCGGTGGATCAGCTGGCTGCGCTCGGGACCAACCGAGATCCAGCCGACCGGAACTCCGACCGCCTGCTCGATGTACTCGATGTAGCGACGGGCGTTCTCGGGCAGTTCGTCGTATTCGCGGCAGCCGGAGATGTCGGTCCGCCAACCGGGAAGCTCCTCGAGCACCGGTGTGCAGTTGTACAGCACCCGCTGCTGGCGGGGGAACTCGTCGTAGCGTTCGCCGAGCAACGTGTAGGCGTTGGCCACCTTGATGGTGTCGAACGCCGACAGGATGTCCATCTTCGTGAGGAAGATCTCGGTGAGGCTGTTGACCCGGGCCGAGTAGCGAAGTGCCAGCAGGTCGAGCCATCCGCACCGGCGGCGCCGCCCCGTGACGGTGCCGTACTCCCCACCGAGTTCGATCATGGTGTCGCCGATCTCGTCGTGCAGTTCGGTCGGGAACGGGCCGGTGCCGACCCGGGAAATGTAGGCCTTGGCGACACCGACCACCCGGTCGATGTCCCTGGGTCCGATGCCCGATCCCACCAGGGCTCCGCCTGCGGTCGGGTTCGACGAGGTGACGAACGGGTACGTGCCGTGGTCGATGTCGAGCAGCGTGCCCTGGGCGCCCTCGAACAGGACCTCTTTGCCCGAGTGGATGCCTTCCCACAGCAGCAGCGAGGTGTCGGTGGCGTAAGGCAGTAGCCGTTCGGCATAGCCGAGGTATTCGTCTGCGATGGCGGTGGCGTCCATCGGGAGCTGGTTGTAGACCCTGGTGAGGATCTTGTTGGTGTCCTCGAGCGCCACCTCGACCTTGTCGCGGAAGATCTTGGGATCGAAGAGGTCCTGCACACGGATGCCTCGGCGGGCGTACTTGTCGGTGTATGCCGGGCCGATGCCCTTCTTGGTGGTCCCGATCTGGTTCTTGCCCAGATACCGCTCCATCACTGCGTCCATCTTCCGGTGGTACGGCATGATGAGATGGGCGTTGGCCGAGATGCGGAGTTTGGAGGGGTCGACACCGCGCTCGGACAGCATGTCCACTTCTGTGAGCAGTACTTTGGGATCGATCACACATCCCGAGGCGATCACCGGCGTGCAGTGCGGGTACATCACCCCGGAAGGCGTCAACGACAGGGCGAAACGCTGGTCGCCGATGATGATGGTGTGGCCGGCATTGTTGCCGCCCTGGAATCGGACGACGAAGTCAGCCGACTCCGAGAAGAAGTCGGTGACTCGACCCTTCCCTTCGTCTCCCCACTGAGCGCCCAAGACGATCGTTGCTGGCATTGCGGGAATGCTAGAGCAGCCGAGGCGCGCCCGGAACCGGCTGGTCGTGGGGTGCGCCCGAAAGGACCGCGCCTTCTGGCTCGCTTCCAGGCCGCCGGGGCGCGTATGTTGCGCGGAGCACCGATCGATCGGTCAGAGCCACCCTGAGCGCTTGAACCGCCAGTAGAGGCCGAGTGAGACGCCGACCATCGTGCCGATCGCCAGGGGGTACCCGAGTCGCCAGTCGAGCTCGGGCATCGCCGAGAAGTTCATGCCCCAGATTCCCGCCAGCATCGTCGGGACGGCTGCGATGGCCACCCACGCCGAGATCTTCCTCATGTCCTCGTTCTGGCGGACGCTCACCTGAGTGAGATTTGCATCGAGCACCGAAGTGAGGAGATCACGAAAGGTCGCCACCTGGTCGACCACTCGCTGGAGCTGGTCGTGGGTGTCCCGAAAGTACTCCCGCAGCTCGACATGCACGGCTTCGAACCGGCCACGGGCGAGACGGTCCAACGGGTCGAGCAGCGGAGTGGTTGCCTGGGCGAACTCGAGCACTTCTCTCTTCAGCTTGTAGATGCGCTCGGTGGGGGCTTCGTCGCTGTCGGAGAAGACCTGCTTCTCGACTTCCTGGATGTCGCGTTCGAGACCCTCGAGCACATTGGCGTAGTCGTCGACCACACGCTCGACGACGGCCAACAGAACCGCACCCGGACCGTACCGCAGCTCATCGCGTTCGGCCTCGAGGGACTTCCGAACCTGGATCAGCTGGCTGGCATCGCCGTGACGGACCACGACCACGAAGTCGTCGTCCACGAAGAGCAGGATCTCACCGAACTCCACCGACTCCGGAGCGTCGAGATACAGGGCGGGCTTGAGAACAACGAAGAGTGTGTGGTCGTACATCTCCAGTTTGGGGCGCTGATGTGCAGCGATGGCGTCTTCCACCGCCAGTTCGTGGAGCCCGAACTCGTGGCGAACGGCATCGAACTCATCTGCCTCCGGTTCGAACAGTCCGATCCAACAGAACGTGCCCTCGGCTTTGCATTCCTCGTTGGCGCCCTCCAACCGGAAAGCCTGGGGTCGGCGCTTTCCCGAGTCGTACAGTGCTGCGTCGACGATCATCGGTCGATATTGCCACGGCCGCGTGAACGAGAGCCGTCCGGTCCATCGGGCGGCCGCACGCGTGCTGTCAGATGCCAGAAGGACGCGGCCCGAGTCTCAGTAGGTCTCGTCGAGAACCGCCTTCAGTCGGCGCTCACCTTCACCAGTGACGAACCACCGCCATCCGACGGCGAGGCAGGCGAGGGTGATCGCCCCCAGCCCGCCGAGGTAGGCGGCTACGAACACGGTGGATGCCCAGCCGGTGAGGACGTCCCATGAGGCGACGAGGCCGACGAGGTAGGCGCCGATCCCCATCGCCGTGTAGAAGAAGGTCATGAATCCGAACCACGTGTAGGGCGTGCCCACCGGGAGCGTGACGATCTTCGTGGAGTCGAGCGGGAACAGGTAGGCATCCTCGAGCCGGTGGGCGATGAGCACGTCGGCGCCGACCTCCCGATTGAGGTACTGCTCGAGGCGGGTGGCGTACTGACGGGAGAAGATGAGGTACGAGGCGTCGAACGCCGTCGCCACCGCGCCCATCAACGCCACCAGCGGCACCGCCAGGTACAGGCGGGTGTCGATGGCCAGCCCGCCCGCCAAAAGGGCGAGCTCGACCACCAGGGTGAAACGGATGTCTGAGAAGAACCGGTTGTGGTACGCGGCGTTCATGCCGCGCATGCGCTGCAGCTGGGCAGCTGCCAGTTGGTGACGCGGTTCCATGCCGGAACCCTATCGGGTCAGGAGCTGCGGCGACGACGCTCGGCGAGCCAGCGGCGACGCACTGGACGGCGCTCGTCCTCGGTGAGGCCTCCCCACACGCCGGAGATCTGATTGGTCTCGATGGCGTAGGCGAGGCAGTCCTCCTGAACTTCGCAGCTGCCGCACACCTTCTTGGCATATCGAATCTGCTCGGCGGCGGGGCCTGTCTCCCCGGCCGGGAACCACATGTTGGGATCGTGACTGTTGCAGGCGGCCAAATCCCGCCAGTCGAGAATGACGAGTTCGCCGAGGATCGGGTCGGGGATGGTCTGCATGGGACGAATCGCTCCTATCGGATGGTTGGGTCGGTCATGGGTACTTCGAAGGCTGCTGTCATCGACTCCAGGGTGTCCCAGAGTCGGTCCCGCTCACCGGGACGCTCGCTGGTGGAGCGAAGCCGGTGGGTGGGTCGGGGGGCACGGTCGTGCCAGAACAGCCCGGTGACACCTGCGGGCGCAGGATCGGCCGCCAGCCACACGATCGTGTCGGCTCCCTGCTCGGGGGTCCGTAGGATCGGGCCGGTCAGCTTGGCGAACATCGGTAGCGAGTGGCTCACTCCGGGGGTGTCTGCCCATCCGGGATGCATGGAGTGGGCGACGATCCCTGACGATGCGAACCGCTCGGCCCACATCTCGGTGAGCGCGACCTGGGCACGTTTGGTGCGGGCGTAGGCGACCGAACCCTTGTACGAACGCTCTGTCTGCAGGTCCGAGACGGACAGGCGGGCGGTGTACATGCCGCCGGAGCTGACGGTGACGATACGGGCCGGGTGCGGTGCGGCCGCCAGCGTCGGCGCGAGGTGGTTGGTGAGGATGTACTGGCCGAGGAGGTTGGTGGCAAACGTGGCCTCCACACCCTCGGGGGTGACCTGACGCTCGGGATGGAGAATGCCGACGTTGTTCACGAGCACGTCGATGTGGGCGAAGCGGGAGGAGAGTCGCCCCGCCAGTGCGGAGACCTCGGCCATGAGACTCAGGTCGGCGACCTCGGTGACCGGGACTCCGCCGGCCCGGGCGACGTCGGCGGCGGCGCGGTCGAGCTTGTCGGGGCTGCGACCCACCAGCACCACCTCGGCACCGAGCCGGCCCATGCCTTCAGCGGCTGCCTTCCCGATGCCGCCGGTCGCTCCGGTGATGACGACCCGCTTGCCGGCCATCGACGTCGACACGGGGGGAAGGCGCCGGAGTCGGGAGCCCACCTTGGAGAAGCCCAGGAGGATGCTGGAGTCGAGGAGCGTGTCGAGCTTGGAGGCGTTGGGTCTCATGAGAGCGGCATTTCTTCGAGAAGGTTTTAGTGCTTAATGCTTTTACTGATAATATGCCCTCTCCATGGATATGTCCAGCGATACCCTCAGCCTCCAGGAGGCAGCCGACAGGCTTGGCGTGCACTACATGACGATGTACCGGTACGTCCGCCTGGGCCTTCTCCCCGCCAAGAAAGTCGGGGGGTCCTGGCGAGTCGCCACCGCCGACCTCGACGAGTTCATCACCCCGTCGGACGCCCCAGTCGCCAAGGGTGACGCCCCCTGGGCCGAGCGGCTCGAAGCACGTATGGTCGCCGGCGACGTCACCGGTGCCTGGGCCGTGGTCGAAGCGGCACTGGCCTCCGGGAGCACCCCCGCACGCATCTACGTCGAGGTGCTCGCCCCCGCGCTCGCATCGGTCGGAGAGCGCTGGGCGTCAGGCGAAATCGGCATCGACGACGAACACCTCGCAAGCGCCGTCGCCTCGCGGATCATCGGTCGGCTCGGCCCCCGTTTCAACCGGAGAGGCCGTCCCAGGGGAACCGTGGTGGCCGCCATGCCCTCCGGAGAGCGGCACGGTTTCGGCCTCGCCATGCTCACCGATGTACTCCGGGGCGAGAGCTATTCGGTGCTCGATCTCGGTCCCGACACCCCAGCCCAGTCGTTGGTATCGGCGATGAAGAAGGTGGACGACCTCGAGGCCGTGTGCCTGTCGGTGGCCTACACCGACGCCCTCCCCCGGCTCATCGCGACCATCGAAGAAGTCCGCAGCGTGTTCGGCACCGACATCCCCATCGTCATCGGCGGGCGCGCCATCGAATCCCTCGAGCACGCCATCTCCCTCGGAGCCGACGGTTGGGTCGAACGAGCAACCGACGTCGGAGAGCTGATCGCTCAGATCACCAAAGGCGCACGAACGGCATAGCGAGCTGCCAGATCCGAGCTGCCAGCGGCCAGCCTCCAGCTTCCAGCCAGAAAAGCGCTCCAGCGTGTTGCATGTTGCGTCGGACGTCGGACGTGCTCGGCTGGCCGCTGGAAGCTGGTAGCTAGCGCAACGCCCGCTTGTACGCCTCCAGCACTCTCTCGCGTGCTTCGGCATGGTCGACGATGGGAAACGGATAGGTGTCTCCCAGAGTCACGCCCCACGATGCGAGTTCGAGCGGGCCCGCCTGCCAGGGTTGGTGGATGTCGGGTGCCGGAACGTCGGCCAGTTCGGGGATCCAGCGTCTTATGTAGTCGCCATTGGGATCGAACTTCTGCGACTGGGTGACGGGGTTGAAGACGCGGAAGTAGGGGGCGGCGTCGGCGCCGGTACCGGCGGTCCACTGCCAGTTGCCCACGTTCTGGCTGACGTCTCCGTCGAGCAGGAGGCGGCGGAAGTGGCGTTCTCCCAGCCGCCAGTCGATGAGCAGGTCTTTCACCAGGAACGAAGCGGTGATCATCCGCACCCGGTTGTGCATCCATCCCTCACCCATCAACTGGCGCATGCCGGCATCGACGATCGGGTACCCCGTGGCGCCCGACTTCCAGGCCTGCAACCCCTGGGGGTCTTCGAGCCAGGTGATGGCGTCGTATTCGGTCCGCATGGCGTGGTCGATGGTGTCGGGTCGCTCGAGCATCAGCGAGGCGTAGAAGTCCCGCCAGGCGAGCTGGCGAACGAACGACCAGCGGGCGGCGGTGTGGTCACCGATCCGCTCGTACACGGTGCGGGCGCCGAGGGAGCCGTACTTCAGATCGATCGAGAGGCGGCTGGTGCTGTCGAGGTCGGGCCGGTCCCGCTCTCCTGGGTAGGTGTCCACCCGATCTTCGAACTCGGCGAGACGGGCCATGGCGGCATCCTCTCCTCCAGGAATGGGCGGGGCGGGGGCCTCGGGCACGCCGGTACCTTCTTGTGATGTGATCCGGGCATCACCGGGCACCGGCCACGGATCGAGCGGCCGCTCCCGCCACGCCTTCGAGAACGGGGTGAACACCCGGTACACGCCGCCCTCGGCGTTTCGGACAACGTCAGGCGGGTGTACGGAGAGACCGTCGTGCCAGGCGACGTCCACCGGCATCGACCGGTCACGGGCGAGCGTGTACGGGGTGTGGTCCCGGTTGGCGACCACGTCGGCGGAGAGGCGGGACGCAAGCTCCGGGACCACCACCAGCGGGTCGCCCCGTTCGACTCTGAGTCTTCCGCCCAGGGTGCGCAGGCGTTCGTCGAGCCGGCGCAGATGGTCGGCCAGGAGGGCCACCCTCGGCTGGGAGCAGCGGTCCCACAGCCGGGGGTCGACCACGAAGAGGGCGGTGACCTGGTCGTGGTCGGCGGTCGCCGCGGCCCAGGCCGGGTTGTCGGTGAGTCTCAGGTCACGTCGGAACCAAACGATGACATTCGTCATGGTTGTGTCGTAGTTCGTTCGCTTTGCACCCATCGGTCGATGTCCCGCCACACCTCGAAGAGCCATTCGACGCGTTCGCCTCGACCCTCCGGGATCTGTGCCCGCGGGATGCGCCAGAAGTCGATGTCGACGTGGGTCCGGACCATCGCTCCCTTCCAGATGTCGGCGACCCGGGCGAAGCCGTCGAGGCCGCGGTGCACCATGACCACCACGTCGGCTGTCGACGACTCGAGCAGGGCGAGCACCCCTGACGGGCGGGGAGGGAGCACCGTGGTGAGCTCGGTGGCGATCTCCTGGAGGCGCGGCGACTTTTCGAGGCGACGGATCGACGCCTCCAACTTGGCCGCGGTGAACCGGGTCCCTTCGGGGTAGATGAGAACACCGTGCCCGTCGGTCAGGGCGGCTCCGAGTTCCCTGATGGCGGCGATGTCCTTGTCCGCCTCGCCGGCTCCGCGTTTCACGAAGACGTTGGGGAGCCGGTTACCCGCCACATCGAGACAGGGGTCGACCAGCAACTCGGACTTCATCACGTAGGCGATGTGGGTGCCGTGCGGCCTCGTGATGTAGTGGGCCGGGAGGAGATTGTCGACGATGGAGGCGTGGCGGGCCACCACGAGCATCGGAGAGACGGATAGGTGTTCGAGACCGCGGGCCTCGAAGGTGAGGTCGAAGACGCCCCGCACGGAGTCGAACACGGCCTCGGCCCATCGCCGCTGAACGACGAAAGTCCCGCGCCGCAACGCGTCCTCGTTTCGTCCGAAACCCGAGCCGAGCCAGATCACACCCAGCGCAGCCAACCCGACCACCTCGATCGAGAGGTAGGCGAGCAGGAACAGAACCAGCCGAGCAGCCATGAACGGAGTTCGGCGACGCATCCATCGGAGCGAGTCGACGCAGAGCGACACCGGCAGCAGCACCGGTAGCAGTGCCATGACGAGCAGCCAAGCCAGCACGACGGCTGGAATGGTCCTGATCCGACGACCGAACGGCGACTGCATACCGTATCTCTAGCCGAGACGAATGAGTGGTGTCACGTCTCCGGGAACCATGCCGCTGCCGCCGGCTGTTCGGAGACCGGCACTCCGCCGGCCACTTCGGCGGTGAGGACCAGTCCCTCGAGCAGTTCCCGGTCGATGTGGAACGAGGCGACGGAAGGGTTGGATCCGAAGACTCCGGCCGAGATGACCTTGCCGTCCTGCACCGCCCACAACTGGTAGGTCTCGGTATCGTCGAGAGGGGACAGACTCTCCGCAGTGAGATACCCGGTCCCGTCCGGCAGGATGGTCACGGTGCCGGCCCCTGCTTCGCCGCTGAGTGCGAGCGTGACCGCGCCGGGGGCGGCGGCGGCCAGGTTGGCCAGCTCCTGATAGTTGCCTTCGGTGAAAACGGTCTCGATGGCGGCCAGGCGAGCGGCACTGACTTCGAGGTCATCCCGGGCAGCTTCGAGGCGCGCGGTCTGCACCGACACCAGTGCCACCAGCACGGTGACGGCGGCGGCGGAGAGGAAGGGCAACACCTTGCGGCGCGAGTCCAGCTGGACGACCGGTGCGGGTTCGGCTTCGGAGATACCGGCTCGGACCCGGTCCCAGAGGCCGTCGGGTAGGGGGCTGTCGGCCTGGGCCATCATCGCTGCCACAGAGAGGTGCTGGTCCACTTCGGCGCAACAGTCGGCGCAGGTGCTGAGGTGGCGATCCACCGCGGCACGTTCCAGGTCGTCGACGGCGTCGAGCGCATAGGCCCCGAGCAGGTCCCGGAGCTCTTCGTGACTCGGTTCCGTCATGATTCGGGGTCGCGGAGTTGATCGTGCATGCGGCGGAGGCCGGCTCGGATGCGACTCTTGACGGTTCCTTCGGGTTGTCCCAGCATTTCGGCGACTTCGCGGTAGGAGTGGCCGCCAAAATAGGCGAGTTCGATGGCACTCCGCTCCTGGGGATGGAGGGTTGCGAGCGCGACCCGAACT
The DNA here is from genome assembly GCA_963825585.1 of uncultured bacterium. GTDB lineage: Bacteria > Actinomycetota > Acidimicrobiia > Spongiisociales > ZC4RG35 > JAOUGY01. The sequence continues at coordinate 234,548 of CAWGTX010000002.1, read as the reverse complement.
TGTTCTGCCATCTGCATCTCGATCACCTCCTCGTCGATGGATGGACCGGCCTCGGCGACCAGTCGCGCTTCCTTGTCCTCACGTGTACGGCGCGCGGCCTCCGATCGGATGAGATCGACCGATCTTCCGTGTGAATGTGCCAGCAGGAACGACCTGAGGTTGCCCCGCGATGCGTCGAACTTGGCCGGATCCTTCCAGAGCCGGACGAAGACCTCCTGCACCACTTCTTCGGCGAACGTCTGGTTGTGGGTGACGCGCATCGCCAGTCCGAACACAGCCGAGGCGTGGCGTCGGTAGGCCTCCGCCAGGGCGTCCTCCCGTTTGCGGAGGATGGCGTCGACGAGTTCATTGTCGGTCGCCAGGGTGGGAGTTGATGCGATGAAGGTCACTGAGACCCTTCCAGGTGGAGTAGGAAGAGTTTTAGCAGTAAATTGGGGCGATGGGAAATGGAGAGAGCCAGCTGCCAGCTTCCAGCCACCAGCAATCGGGAGAACCTCGAGCTTCGAGCGTCGAGCTTCGAAATCATCTGGCCGGTGGCTGGTCGCTCGCAGCTGTGGATAGCATCGCTCCACCAGGAACCAGGGAGCAGTCGTGAAAACACTCGGATGGGTCGTGATGGTGGGCATGCTGGGCGCCATCGGATACGGGTTCAGCGGTGGGAGCTTCTTCGACGAGGGGTCGCAGCTGCTCGGCCTCGCCTGGGGGCGGGTGACGATCATCGACCTCTATCTCATGTTCGCCGTGTTCGCCGCCTGGATCTGGTGGCGGGAGCAAAACGTGCTCCGATCGGTGCTGTGGACGTTGGCACTGGCCACTCTCGGCAGCGTCGCGGCCGGCGCCTATCTCGTGATGGCGGCCCGGGGCGGGTCCGTGTCCACTGCGCTCACGGGTGGACGCACCGACTGATCCCAGCCAGCTACCAGCTACCAGCCGCCATCCGCCATCCGCCATCCGCCATCCAGAAGATGCTCGATGCACGATGCTCGACTGGCAGCGGGCCGCTCGCTTCTCCGTTTCCCACTACCGGGCAGCTTGCGGGTAGCGTCGCCGTATGCGACGGCCACTTCGGATCGAGCCCGGGCCGGGCCAGGAATCCGTGTGGGACTATCCGCGGCCTCCAGCTCTGGTCCCTTCCTCCTCGCTGATCGAGGTTCGTTTCGGTGATCTGCTGATCGCGTCTACCACCGGTTCGTTTCGCGTACTCGAGACGAGCCACCCTCCCACGTTCTATCTGCCGCCCGCCGACATCGTCCTCGGTGCGCTGCGGGCGGCCGGTGGCGGGTCCGTGTGCGAGTGGAAGGGGCGCGCCTCCTACTGGGACGTCATCGTCGGGGACTCGGTCATCCGCGCCGCCGCCTGGTCGTACCCCGATCCGACGCCGCCGTTTGCCGCCATTGCCGGGTTCGTGTCGTTCTACCCGGCCATGGTCGACTGCACCGTCGACGGTGTCGAGGTCCGGCCCCAGGCGGGTGGGTTCTACGGTGGCTGGATCACGCCCGACGTCGTCGGTCCGTTCAAGGGGGAGCCGGGGACGACATGGTGGTGACCACGAACGTCGCCGAGGCCGACGACGGGACCCGCCTGGCGGTTCGTTCGGCATCAGGCGATCCCAGTCTTCCCACCTTCGTGCTCGTGCACGGGTTGGCTTCGAACGCCAGGTTGTGGGACGGGGTCGCCGAGGGTCTCATGGCGGCCGATCACTCCTCGCATGCCGTTGATCTGCGCGGCCACGGTGAGTCCGAGAAGCCGGACACCGGATACGACTTCGCCACCGTCGCATCCGATGTCGCAGCCGTGGTGCGCGACGTGGCGGAACGTCGCGCCATCCTGGTGGGCCAATCGTGGGGCGCCAACGTGGTGATGGAAACCGCGGCGCGTTTTCCCGAAGTGGTCCGGGCAGTGGCGTGTGTCGACGGCGGCTACATCAAGCTCGCCGACTCCTTCGCCGATCGGGAGTCGGCGCTGGCGGCGTTGACGCCACCTCCGTTGGCCGGGATGCCGGTTCACGAACTGCGGGCGAAGGCGGCCGAGTGGTTCCCCGGGTTCCCCGCCGCTGGTGTCGAGGGCCAGCTCGCCAACTTCGAGGAGCTGCCCGACGGTACGGTTCGGCCCCGGCTCAGCCTGGACCGGCACCTGTCGATCGTGTCCCATCTGTGGGGTCACGATCCCGATGCGGTGGCAGCCGCCGTCGACGTTCCCGTGTGGGTGATGGCCGCCCGTGGCGGATGGCCAGGCAAGGAGCAGCGCGTCGCCGACTTCGCCGCTGCGATCGGCCGCTCACGTGTGGCATGGGTGGACGGCCATCATGACCTGCATGCCGAACAACCCCGGGTGGTGGTCGACTTCCTGCTCGACCTGGCCGTCGAGGTGAGCGCGTGACCGCCGGCAGGCTCATCCTGATGGGCTCGGGAGAGATCGCCCCGACGATGGTGGCGACCCATCGTGCCGGCATGGCCGGGCAGTCCTCGGTGGTCGTCCTCGACACGCCGTTCGGATTCCAGGAGAACGCCGACGAGCTCACCGAGCGGATCGCCGCCTACTTCCGGACGAGTCTCGTCGCTGACATCACGGTGGCATCGCTGCGCTCCGTGGCGGCCGACCCGGTGGAGGTGGAACGCGCTCTCCTGGCCGTGCGCACCGGTCGCTACGTGTTCGCAGGGCCGGGATCTCCGAGCTACGCCCTCAAGGTCTGGCGTCATGTCGGCATGGCCGACGCCCTTCGCTCGGTGATCTCTTCAGGGGGTACGGTGACGCTGGCGTCAGCCGCCGCCCTCACGGCCGGCCTCGCCACCATCCCGGTCTACGAGATCTACAAAGTCGGGCAGGACCCGCACTGGCTGGAGGGCATGGATCTCACCTCTCCGTTCGGTCTGGCCTGCGTGGTGGTGCCCCACTGGAACAACGCCGAGGGCGGCACGCACGACACCAGCCGCTGTTACGTGGGGGAACGGCGTCTCAGCCGGCTCGAGTCCGAGCTGGATGTGGGAATCCTCGGCATCGACGAGCACACCGCAGTCACGATCGACTTCGGCGAGGGATCACTCGAGGTGACCGGCGCCGCCACGGCCACGTTGCGCGGGGTGGAGACCATCGTGCTCGAGTCAGGCGACGGCATGGCGATCTCCGAGGTGTCGAGGGTGCTGGCCGGATCCCGCCGGGTGACCGAAGTCGCCGATCACGGCCCGGCCGCCGAGTTCCAGCAGGCCCTACGCGACGGCGACGTCGATGCCGTGCTGGCCGCCATGCTCTCGGCCGAGGACGGTCACCGTGAGACTCTGCGCTCGATGATCGTCGCCCTCGGCGAGGCAGCCCGTTCCGGGCTGGTCGATCCCCGTCAGGTGGTCTCCGGCTACGTCGATCTTCTGCTGGACCTGCGTCGCTCCGCTCGCACCGAGCGTCGATTCGAGGAGTCCGATCTCATCCGGCAACGTCTCGCCGATCTCGGAGTGGAAGTACGCGACACCGCCGGCGGGGTGGAGTGGGACCTTCGGTAGGGGCGCCGAACCTCGTCTAGAAGCCCGTTTGCTGCCCTTGCCAGGGGGCGGGTTTGCCTTCGGTGAACTCGTCCACCGAAGGGCCTTGGAGCGACAGCAGGCGTTTGCGGCCGAGCAGATACGTCGAGACGAGCAGTGCCACCAGCCCGGGCCAGCCGGTGGCGACGCGGAAGGCGGCGAGGGCCTCGGTCTGTTCGTTCAGGAACAGCCAGTAGGTGACGCCGGTGCGGAGTCCGAAGTACCCCGCCCACAACCAGCTGACCAACATGTAGGCAGGGAGCACCCGGGGGTGCCAGTACCACTCGAGGGGCCAGTTTCTCGTCACCCAGCTCGAGTAGGCGACGAAAGGGCGCCTGACGATCAGTGAGACGACGATGGCGACGGTGGTGAGCGCACCGGAGATGATGCCCGGCAGGAAGAAGTTCTCTGCCCGGCCCGAGCGGAGTGCGAGCACGGTGGCGAGGAGGGTGCCGGCGAGGCCCGAGAGGGCGAACTTGAGCGGGCGCCGGTTGATGAGGCGCCATGCGACGATGAGGAGTGCCACGACCGCACCGGACCAGGCGGCGGCCGTGACACCGGCGAAGGCGTTGACGGTCACGAACACGACCGGCGGCAGCACGCCGTCGGCGATCCCGTTCTTGCCGGAAATGATCGATCTCAGCTCGTCGAGGACTTCGGATAGCATCGCCATGGCGTCGGCGGAATGTAGCCCGCGGTGTGCCATACCGATAGGAGGGCGCGTGGAGGTTCGGTGGCGACTGTCATAACCGGCACCGGTGTTGCGGTGCCTCCCAATGTGGTGTCCAACCACGATCTGGCTCGCATCATGGACACCACCGACGAGTGGATCCGGTCGCGGACGGGTGTGGTGGAGCGCCGCTTCGTCGACCCGCCCACCGGTAGCTCGGACCTGGCGGTCGAGGCCGGTCTGGCGGCGATCGCCGACGCCGGGCTCGCGCCGGGTGACATCGACCTGCTGATCACGGCCACGATGACGCCCGACCTGCAGGCCCCCGGCATCGTGGGATCGGTGCAGCACAAACTCGGACTGGGACCGGTGGCCGGCTTCGACCTTCGTCAGCAGTGCAGCGGGTTCTTGTACGGCCTGGACCTGGCCGATGTGATGTTGTCGGCAGGTCGGGCCAAGCGGGCACTGGTGATCGGGGCAGAAGTTCACGCCGGGTATCTGCCGTGGGGTGACACCTGGGACATCGTGCTGGGCCGATCGGAGCGCCGGCCGACCCCCGAGGAGTACGCCCGCAACACCGAGTTCAGAGGTTGGAGTGTGCTGTTCGGTGACGGCGCCGGGGCGATGGTGCTGGAACGTGACCCAGATGCTCCCGGGTTCCTGGCGTCACGGCTCCACACCGACGGCGAGCAGTTCGAGTTGATCATCGTGCCCGGGCTCGGCTTCAAGCGACGCCCGTACGCCGATGTCGACCAGGTCCGCGACGGCCTCCACCTTCCGACCATGGACGGCGGTGGGCTGTACCGCCAGGCGGTGCGGCTGATGCCCGAATCGGTGCTCGGAGCGTTGGTCGACGCGGGCCTCGAGCCCGGGGACCTCGACCTCGTGATCGCTCACCAGGCGAACGAACGCATCCTCGCCGGTGTTCGCAAGCAGCTCGGTGTCACCGATGAACTGGTGCCCTCGAACATCGACCGCTGGGGGAACACCACCTCCGGCACACTGCCGATCCTGTACCACGAGATGCGACAGGCAGGGCGGGCCGTACCCGGCAGCCTGGTGTGCTTCACGGCGTTCGGGGCAGGTGCGCATTGGGGGTCGCTCCTGTACCGCCTACCCGACTGAGCGTCGACACCAATCCTCCCCCTGTCGTTACGCTTCGTTCATGCCGCGAATCCGCGCCGAGAACATCGAAGCCCACAAGGCGATGACGCGGCGTCAGATCCTCGACGCCGCTCACGACCTCATCTCCGAGGCGGGTACCGCCGACATCTCGCTCGCCGACGTGGCCGCCGAGGTCGGCATCGGTCGTACCACCCTCTACGAGTACTTCCGGGACAAGGACGATCTGATCGCAGCCATGGTGGAGGAGCGTCTCCCCGAGGTCATCCAGGATCTCATCAACAACGCCGGCGACGGCGACGTCAAGGAGCGGCTCGACCGGTTGGCCGTGGCCACCGTCGAGTTCATCGTCGACGACCGCGTGCTCGGCCTCATCCTGCACCGAGAGCTTCCTCGCCTCTCCCAGGATGCCCAGGGCCGGATACGGGTCGCCCACCAGGACCTGGCGATGCGCATGACGGGCCTCTACATGCAGGGCGTGCGCGAAGGCCGTTTCCGACACATGGCCCCAGACATCGCCGGTCGTTTCATGAACGAGGTGATCATGGCCGCCGCCAAGGTCCTCATCGTCGCCAAAGACCCGGCCGCACGGCTCGAAGAGGTGACGGCGGCGATGTCGGAGTTCCTGTTCGGCGGCTTCGAGAGCTGAACAGAGAGCTTCCAGCTGCCAGCAAGAACGCGTTCCCGCGTGGTGCGTCGTTCCCACTTTTGCACAATGAGGCTTAGCGGATAGGCGGATAGTCACCACGCCTGGAGTCGGGAGCTTTGTCCCCCACGCCGTGGGGAAGGGGCGGCAGCTTTGTCCCCCACGGAGTGGGGGAAGGGGTCCCCGTGAGGAACGAGCGGGGTAGGGGGGTTGAGAGCCCGCGAGATGAACTCGCACGTGTTCCGGAGCGCGCACACATGCTCGCGAGGGATAGGCCCCCCCTACCCCGCAAGCGGGGGCCCCTTCCCCCTCTCGCAAGCTCGAGGGGGACAAAGCTACTCCCTATCCGCGCGACCTCGATGTGCACATGCTCGATGCTCGTTCCTCCATTGTTCACGCAGGTCGAATAGGCTTCACCGATCATGTCCCAGGATCGGTATCTGAACCGTGAGCTGTCGTGGCTGGACTTCAACGGTCGGGTGATGTCGCTCGCAGAAGAATCCGACATCCCGTTGCTGGAGCGCGTTCGGTTCCTGGCGATCTGGTCGAACAACCTCGACGAGTTCTACATGGTGCGGGTGGCCGGTCTGATGGAACAGGTGGCGCATGGGGTGCGGGGCAGCTCCGCCGACGGCATGACCCCGTCCGAGCAGCTGGCCGCCATCCGAGTCGCAGCGGTCGACCAGTACGAGCGGGCATCTGCGCTCTTCAACAACGAGCTCGCTCCCGGCATGGCCAAGTCGGGGATCCAGTTCTCGGACTACGACAGCCTCGACGGCGAAGATCGGGACTACGTGGACCGTCAGTTCCGCGATCGCGTCTTCCCGGTGTTGACGCCGCTGGCGGTGGATCCCTCCCACCCGTTTCCCTACATCTCCAACCAGTCGCTCAACCTGGGAGTGGTGGCCCGCAACCCCGACACCAACGTGACCCGCTTCGCCCGGATCAAGGTGCCGCCCATCCTGCCGCGGTTCCTGGTCATGCCCGACGGTGAGCGGTTCATTCCGCTCGAGAACGTGATCGCCGCCCATGCCGAAGAGTTGTTCCCGGGCATGGAGATCGTCGAGCACCACGCCTTCCGCGTGACCCGCAACGCAGACCTCGAAATCGAAGAGGACCAAGGTGGTGATCTCCTTCAGACCATCGAATCGGAGCTGACCCGGCGTCGATTCGGGAGGGTGGTTCGACTCGAAGTCCACCCGACGATGTCGGCCGAGGTGCTCGACCTGCTCAAGCGGGAGATGGGGCTCACCGACGCAGAGGTCATCGTGGTGGACGGCCCGCTCGACATGGCCGGGTTGTTCGTGCTCGCCGACCTCGACCGGCCCGAACTGTTCTGGGACTCGTGGCAGTGGGTCACCCAGCCGCGTCTGGCGGGAGGCGTGGGGGAGTCGCCCAACATCTTCTCGACCATCAGCGACGGCGATGTGCTCGTTCAGCATCCCTACGACTCGTTCACCACCTCGGTGGAAGCGTTCATCTCGAAGGCGGCCCGCGACCCCAACGTGCTCGCCATCAAGCAGACGTTGTACCGCACGTCTCGCAAGAGCCCGATCATGCAGTCGCTGATGGAGGCCGCCACCGAAGGCAAACAGGTGGTGGCCCTGGTCGAGTTGAAGGCCCGTTTCGACGAGGAACGGAACATCGAGTGGGCCCAGCGTCTGGAAGACGCCGGGGTGCACGTGGTCTACGGCGTGGTCGGTCTCAAGACCCACACCAAGATCGCCCTGGTGGTCCGCGACGAGGGAGGGGCGTTGCGACGCTACGCCCACATCGGGACCGGCAACTACAACGACTCGACCGCCCGTATCTACGAGGACATCGGGCTGTTCACCGCCGATCCGCAGATCGGCGCCGATCTCACCGACCTGTTCAACTATCTCACCGGCTACTCCCATCAGCGCGGGTACCGCAAGCTCCTGGTGTCGCCGATCAGCGTCCGTGCCGGCCTGTTGGAACGCATCCGCGACGAGGCCGGCCGTCCCGACGGCTCGATCACCATGAAGATGAACTCGTTGGTGGATCCCGGCATGGTGGAGGCGCTCTACGAGGCATCCGACGCCGGATGCAAGGTGGAGCTGATCGTGCGAGGCATCTGCAGTCTCATCCCCGGCGTCCCCGGGATGAGCGAGAACATCACGGTGCGCTCGGTCGTGGGCAGGTACCTGGAACACTCCCGGATCTACCGCTTCGGCGCCCGCGGTCGCGACCGCCACTACTTCATCGGGTCGGCCGACCTCATGACCCGTAACCTCGACCACCGTGTCGAAGCACTCGCACCGGTCGAGGACCCCGACCTTCAGTGGCGTCTCGACGAAATCCTCGAAGTGGTGCTGGCCGATGACACCCTCGCCTGGGAACTCGGCCCCGACGGCCAGTGGCGGAAGCTGGAACCCTCCCACTACGTCGACGCCCACCTCACCCTCCGAGGCCTCGCCGAAGCCCGCGCCGGCACCAGAACGGATTGAGCACTCTTGTCCCCCTCGAGCTTGCGAGAGGGGGAAGGAACGGCGTTGTCCCCCTCGAGCTTGCGAGAGGGGGAAGGGTCCGCCGGTCGAGGCGACCGGTACGACGAAGGAGCGGGGTAGGGGGTGCCTATCCCTAGCGAGCATGATGCCGCGCTCCGGAACGCGTTGGACGTCGTCTCGCGGGCTTTCAACCCCCCTACCCCGCTCGTTCCCGCGCCCCGGCTGTTGGCGCCTCTCCCTCGCGAGCATGATGACGCGTTCCGGAACGTGTGCTGATTTCTTCTCGCGGGCTTTCAACCCCCCTACCCCGCTCGTTCCTCGCGGGGGCCCCTTCCCCCACTCCGTGGGGGACAAAGCTGCTGGCCCCTTCCCCACTCCGCTCCGTGGGGGACAAAGCTGCTGGCCCCTTCCCCACTCCGCTCCGTGGGGGACAAAGCTGTCGGTCCTTGCCCCGCTCCGTGGGGGACAAAAGCTGTTGCCCCTTGCCCCCCTGCGCTCCGTGGGGAAGAATCTGTCCATTGACGAGCGTCGATGCGTTGGTCTATAGTCAACACATAGATGACCATCGATGCGTTAGGAGTTGTGATGTCGTCGGTTCCTGAGTCGTTGCGTGCGTTTCCGGTGGCGGTGATCGGGGCTGGGCCGGCCGGGTTGGCGGCGGCCGCTCATCTGGCGGATCGGGGTATCGGCTTCGTCGTGTTCGAGGCGGGGGATTCGGCGGGTGCCAACATCGCCGATTGGGGGCATGTGCGGCTGTTCTCGCCGTGGTCCGAGTTGATCGATCCGGTGAGTCGGCGGTTGCTGGGCGACACTGCCTGGACCGAGCCGGACCCGGATGGGCTTCCGACCGGCGACGAGTGGATCGACGGGTATATCGCCCCACTCGCCGGGCACCCGGTGCTTGCTCCTTCGATTCGGTACCGGAGTCGGGTGGTGGCCTTGTCGCGACGTGGCCACGACAAGGTGAAAACCGCCGGCCGGAGCTCGGAGCCGTTCGTGGTGACGGTGGAGACTCCATCCGGGATGGAGCGTCACCTGGTGGCGGCCGTCATCGACGCCTCGGGTACGTGGACGAATCACAACCCGCTCGGCTCGTCGGGTGTTCCGGCGCCGGGGGAGCGGGAAGCCACGGAGCGGATCGCCTACGGTCTCCCCGACGTGCTCGGCGCCGACCGAAAGATGTACGCCGGTGCCACGGTGATGGTGGCGGGCGCAGGGCACTCGGCTGCCAACGTCATCCTCGACCTGGTGGCGCTGGCCGAGACCCAGCCCGACACGAGCGTGGTGTGGGTGGTCCGAAGGGACGACGTCTCATCGGCGTTCGGCGCCGGCGATGGCGACCAGCTGGAAGCGCGAGGCGCGCTCGGAACCCGCCTTCGCGTAGCGTCCGGGCGGGGCGTCGTCGATGTGGTGACGGGGTTCGCGACCGATCGGATCGACGAGGTCGATGGCAGACTCGTCGTCACCGGGCTCGACGGTCGGACGTTTGCCGTCGACCGTGTCGTCGCCTCGACCGGGCAGCGGCCGGACCTCGACATGACCCGGGAGCTCCGCCTCGACCTGGACCCATGGTTGGAGAGTCCGCGCCAACTGGCCCCGCTGATCGACCCGAACGTCCACAGCTGCGGCACGGTGCCACCACATGGCGTGGACGTGCTCTCCCATCCCGAGGACGGCTACTACACCGTGGGCATCAAGAGCTACGGGCGGGCACCCACGTTTCTCACCCTCACCGGTTTCGAGCAGGTTCGTTCGGTCGTCGCCGAGATCGCCGGCGATCGGGAATCGGCCCGGCGGATCGATCTGATGCTGCCCGAGACGGGCGTGTGCGGAGCAGGGGCCACCTCCTCCTCCTGCTGACCGGCCGGTGCGGGCTACGGTCGTCACCGGAGGAGCCGTCGACTCGCGGCTATGTGCTCGAGCGCGACGAGGGGGTGGCCGGTCGGGAAGCCGAGGTGGAAGCATCCGGTGCGTGCACCGGGGGCGCCGTGGCGCTGCATCGTTCGGCTCGACGGGTTCTTCGTCGAGCGCGATCTCCTGATGGCTGAGCGTGCCTCCCGGGACGACGTCATGGATCTCATGAATCGGCATGGCTTCTGACGCGTCGCACACCGAATTCGCGCAGATGCGGCAACGAGCCGGAGAAGACTCAGATTCGTTGGTATGAGCGAGGGGCGAGGAGCGAGGAGCCAGAAAGCGGCGGGCGATGTACCCGCAGGAGTGAGCGGGCGAGCAATGTCATACGGCACTGGCGGTGTCCCGTCGCCCGACCGACACTGACCCTGTGACATCAACCGATCTTGAATCAACCACTGTTGAAGCAAGAGCCGCCCTCCTCTCGGCCCTCGGCGATCCGATTCGACTGCGGATCCTCGACGAGCTGTCGCACGATGAGCGGTGCGTCTGCGAGTTGCAGGCTCGGGTGGCGGTCGCTCCGAACCTGCTGTCGTACCACCTCCGGATCCTGCGTGAGGCTGGCTTGGTCGATTCGGCCCGGCGGGGGCGGTGGATCGACTACCGGCTGTCGGTACGGGCGGCCCAGCTGGTGTCCGAGATGCTGCCCGCCGCGCTGCGAGACATGGTGACAACGTGACCGCCAGCCTCACCCGCCAGGAGAAGCGGCTGCTCGTACCCGTCGTGTCCGCTGTGGTCGCCTGGGTGGCCGCCTACCGGCTGAACGCCCCGCTCTGGCGGTGGGCGGTGGGTGACCTCGCCGGCCTCGATCTCGAATCCCGGCTCGGATCGGCCGTGGAGTTCTTCTTCTACGACACGATCAAGATCGCCCTCCTCCTGACCGGGATCATCTTCGCGGTGACGGTGCTGCGCAGCTTCATGAGTGTGGAGCGCACCAGGACCCTGCTCGGTGGGCGCCGGGAGGGTGTCGGCAACGTGGCCGCCGCAGGCCTGGGCGTGGTGACGCCCTTCTGCTCGTGCTCGGCGGTCCCCGGGTTCATCGGGTTCGTCGCCGCCGGTGTCCCGCTCGGCGTCACGATGAGCTTTCTGATCGCCAGTCCGATGGTGAACGAGGTGGCCATCGTGCTGCTCTACGGCTTGTTCGGGTGGAATGTTGCCGCCCTGTACGTCATGTCCGGCCTCACCATTGCGGTCGTTGCCGGGTGGGTCATCGGGCGTCTCAGACTCGAGAAGTGGGTCGAGCCATTCGTGTTCGAGACCAAACTCCGGGGTCAGGCGATCGACCCGAGTCGGGGGTTGACGTGGTCGGATCGGCTGGCGATGGGTCGGGAGGAGGTAAGAACCATCCTCCGCAAGGTGTGGCCGTACCTGCTGGTGGGGATCGGTGTCGGAGCCGTGATCCATGGCTGGGTCCCGGAGGACTTCTTCGTGCGGGTGGCGGGACCCGACAACCCGCTGGCGGTGCCGGCGGCGGTGGTGTTCGGCATTCCCCTCTATTCGAACGCAGCGGGGATCCTTCCGATGGTGGAGGCGCTCCATGCCAAGGGCCTCCCGATCGGGACGGTGCTGGCGTTCATGATGTCGGTGGTGGCGTTGTCGATCCCCGAGATGATCCTGCTGCGTCGGGTCCTCAAGCCGAAGCTGGTCGCCACCTTCGTGGCGGTGGTCGCGACCGGGATCCTGGCGGTCGGGTACCTGTTCAACTTGGTGTTGTGAAGGAGAGTCGGTGATGGAAGTCAAAGTGCTCGGATCGGGCTGTGCCAACTGCAGAACCCTCGAGAAGCGTACGGTCGAGGCGCTCGATGCGTTGGGCGTGTCCGCTCCGATCGAGAAGGTCACCGACTACGGCGAGATCGTCTCGTGCGGGGTGATGTCCACGCCTGCCCTGGTGATCGACGACGAGGTGGTGGTCGCAGGCAGGGTTCCCTCCGTCGAGGAACTCAGGGGTCGCCTGTCGCAGCTGGTCTGACACCAGCAGCAACGTTCACCTCTCGTTCACTTTGGGGCAGAGTGAGGGTCATCCGCACTCCGTAGCTTGGCGCGGCGCTCTGAGGAGAGACATGGAGCGCCTCCCGCCGGTGCGGCGGATGTGAACCTCGAACGAGGAGTGAACCCGAAATGAGAAAGCCCACGAAGCTGAGCGCCATGGCGCTGGCCTTCGCGTTGGTGCTCGCCGCCTGCGGCGGCGATGACGCCACTGAAGAGACCACCGCCCCCGACACCGAGACCACCGCTGCAGCCGAGGAGACCACCACCACGGCTGCTGCCGAGGAGCCCATGGACGATATGTCGCCGCTGGGACTCCCGATCATCGACCCCCTCGATGCCTCGTCGGGTGACATCGGCATCGCCGGTTCGTCGACCGTGTTCCCCCTCTCCACGGCAGTGATGTCGTTGTGGGAGGACGAGGGTGGCACCGGATACGCCATCGACTCGATCGGTTCCGGCGGCGGTCTGGAGCGCTTCTGTGTGGAGGGCGCCTCTGACATCGCAAACGCCTCCCGTCCGATCGACGACGAGGAGGTCGCGGCATGTGAGTCGATCGGCCGCACGCCGATCGAGGTTCGGGTCGGCACCGACGCCCTCTCGCTCGTCATCAGCTCGGACAACTACTTCGCCCAGGAACTGACGCTCGAAGAGATCGCCACCGCCTTCTCGCTCACCGCTGCCGGGGCCACCTGGGCAGACGTGAACCCAGAGTTCCCGGCCCATCCGATCCAGCTGTTCACCCCGGGCGCCGACTCCGGCACGTTCGACTACTTCAACGAGGTGGTCTTCGAGGAGGCGGACCCGTCGCCCATCCTCAGCTCGATCGCCCAGATCGTGGGCGAGGACGACAACGTCACCGTCCAGGGCGTGTCCGGCGACGGATGCACCGAAGGTGACACAAGCACCACCTGCGCCATCGGCTACTTCGGCTTCGCCTTCTACTCGGAGAACGCCGACGTGCTCCAGGCGGTGGCGGTCGACGGAGTCGCTCCGAGCGAGGAGTCGGTGAACGCCAACACCTACGTGCTGTCCCGTCCGCTGTTCATGTACACCGACGCCGGGATCATCGCCGAGAAGCCGCAGGTGGCCGAGTTCATGGCCTTCTACCTGAATCGGGTGAACGATGTGATCGGCGAAGTCGGGTACTTCCCGGCACCTGAAGAAGCGCTGCTCGAGGCCGCCGACCATCTCAAGGAGGCAGCGGGTTGGTGACCCGTCCGGATCTGACTCGATCGAGAGTCTGAAAGCAGGAGGTTCGGCCGGGGAGCCCCCGGCCGAACCTCCTGCCACCATGGAATCGAAATCGTCATCGGGATGGAAAGGCTGACAGGATGACAGCAGCGCCACGGCCGGACGGGGCCGCCGACATGCTCACCAAGAAGCGCCGACCGGGAGAGAACCTGGTCGTGGCCTCCCTCTTCGCCTGCGGAGCCATCTCGATCGCCACCACCCTCGGCATCCTCTACGAGCTCGGGCGTGAATCGCTGCTCTTCTTCCAGGACGACCGGGTGAGTATCTCCGAGTTCCTCACAGGGACGGTCTGGCAGCCACAGGCCGGCAGCTTCGGGATCTGGGCGCTCATCCTCTCGACCGTCCTCATCGCCCTCATCGCCATGCTGGTGGCACTGCCCATCGGGCTGGCCTCGGCGATCTACCTGTCGGAGTACGCCTCGGCCCGGATGCGGGGGATACTCAAACCGATCCTCGAGGTCCTGGTCGGCATCCCCACAGTGGTGTTCGGCTTCTTCGCTCTGACCTTCATGACGCCACTGCTGCGGGGCATCTTCGGCGAAAGCACGGTCGGCTTCTTCAACGTCGCGTCCGCCGGCATCGTCATCGGGATCCTGGTGGTGCCTCTGGTCAGTTCACTGTCCGAAGACGCTCTGCATGCCGTTCCCGACTCGTTGCGTCAGGCCGCATACGGGCTCGGGGCGACGAAGTTCGAGGTCTCCATCAAGATCGTGGTGCCGGCGGCGCTCTCGGGTATCAGTGCGGCGTTCGTGATCGCCATGTCCCGGGCAGTCGGAGAGACCATGGTGGTGGCGCTGGCGTCAGGGGCCGCCCCCCGGAACTTCCACCTCGGGGACGACCCGCTCTTCTCGTACATCCTCAATCCGTTCCAACCGGGAGAGGCGATGACAGGACACATCGTGCGGATCTCGAGCGGTGACCTGAGCTACAACACCATCGACTACAACTCGATCTTCGCCATCGGTCTGACCCTCTTCGTCATGACCCTGGGTCTGAACGTCCTCAGCCGGCGGTTCGTCAGGAAGTTCCGGGAGGTCTACGAATGAGCATCGCCGCACCCGAACGCGACGACCTGTATCCGGTCGACGAGGAATTCCAGAAACTCATCAACAAGCGAACCAGGCGGGGTCAGTACGCCCAGATCGGGTTCCTGAGCGCACTCTCGCTGGCAATCCTCGCCTTGGCGACACTGCTGTACACCATCATCAACAACGCCTTCGGGTATGTCGCAATCGTCAACGAGAGAAACCCCGAGGACGTGGTCGCCGAGGCCGGGTACGACGCCGAGACCACCACGCTCGGTGATCTGTCCAAGGACGAGTTGGTGGTTCTCCTCGAGGGTGCGGTTTCGAGCGGCGTCGGGCGACGCCTGGAGCGGGAGCAGCGGTTCTACGACGACAGGCTCGTCTTCGAGACCCAGGCGGTGTGGGACGAGATCTGCGCCGAGGCGGATGCTCCCGAAGGATGTAGTGGCCCCGCACGCGGCGGCTCGGACGTGCTGACGCTGGTCCAGGAACGGGTCATCGTTCCCGACGTGATCGCATCGGCGCAACTCCTCCCGTCGGTTCTGAACCCCGAGGGGTTCGAACAGGACATCAGGGAGGCGTTCGAGGCGACTCCACAACGGTTCGGTGACTACACCGTCGACGACGTGCGGTTCGAGTGGCGGTCATGGCTCACCTGGACCTTCGTGACCAGCTCTTCCAACTCGACACCCGAGATCGCCGGGATCCGCACCGCCGCCCTCGGCTCGTTGTGGCTGGGAATCATCACGATCCTGTTCGCCGTTCCGGTGGGGGTGGGAGCGGCCATCTACCTGGTGGAGTTCGCCAAGCCGAGCCGGTTCAACGGCTTCATCCAGACGAACATAAACAACCTGGCCGGTGTGCCGTCGATCATCTACGGCATGCTCGGGTTGGCCGTGTTCGTTGCGCCTGTTCGAACCGATCACCTCCGGCGCCATCTTCACCGACGGACCCCCGCCTTCCGACAACGGCCGCACGATCCTCTCGGCGGGTATCACACTGGGACTGCTCATCCTGCCAGTGATCATCATCAGCGCCCAGGAGGCGCTGAAAGCGGTGCCCGACTCCCTCCGCCACGCCGGTCTCGGCGCTCGGTGCGACCAAGTGGCAGACCGTCCGGAGCCAGGTGCTGCCGGTGGCGATCCCGGGAATCCTGACCGGCGTGATCCTCTCGGTGGCACGGGCGATCGGTGAGACGGCACCCCTGATCGTGGTGGGTGCCGCCAGCTTCATCACCGCCGACCCCACCGGTCCGTTCTCCAAGTTCACGGCACTGCCGATCCAGATCTTCCAGTGGACGAGCTTCCCGCAGGAGGAGTTCCGCAACATCGCATCGGCCGCGATCATCGTGTTGCTCGTGTTGCTGTTGACCCTGAACGGTGCCGCCGTGATACTTCGAAACCGCTACTCGAGGAGAGCGTGATGTCCCCCGAACACTCGACCACCGCTGAGCCCGTCACGAAGGGCTTCGCCACGAAGGAACCGATCGTGACTCAACGACCAGACCAGGGCGATGCGGGAACGGAAGCCCGCTCCCATGTGATCAGCACCACCGACATGAACATCTTCTACGGCGACGTTCAAGGCCGTCCGCGATGTCACGATGGGCTTCGCCACCAACGAGATCACCGCCCTCATCGGGCCCTCCGGTTGTGGCAAGTCGACCGTGTTGCGTGCTCTCAACCGGATGAACGACCTCATCGCCGGTGCCAGGGTGGAGGGTCAGGTCACCTTCCGCGGACGAAACATCTACGAGGCGAATGTCGACCCGGTGGAGGTGCGCCGCCGGATCGGCATGGTGTTCCAGAAGCCCAACCCGTTCTCCAAGTCGATCTACGAGAACGTCTCGTGGGGCGCCAAGATCAACGGATTCAAGGGCTCGAAGCCCGCCATGGACGACCTCGTGGAGCGCGCCCTCACGCAGGCCGCCCTGTGGGACGAGGTGAAGGACAAGCTGTCGGAGAGCGGCTACTCGCTCTCGGGCGGTCAGCAGCAGCGGTTGTGCATCGCCCGCGCCGTTGCCCCCAGTCCCGACGTGCTGTTGATGGACGAGCCGTGCTCGGCCCTCGACCCGATCGCCACACTCAGGATCGAGGAGCTGATGCTTCAGCTCAAGAAGGACTATTCGATCATCATCGTGACCCACAACATGCAGCAGGCGGCCCGGGTCAGCGATCGGACGGCGTTCTTCTCGGTGGACGTCAATGCCAAGGGGGATCGAACCGGTCGCCTGGTGGAGTTCGATGCCACCGAGAGGATCTTCACCTCCCCCTCGAACGAGGAAACCGAGCAGTACATCACAGGGAGGTTCGGCTGATGGTCGACGCACGAAGCCACTTTCATCAGGAACTCGAAGCCCTCGAGCACACGCTGCTCGATGTAGCCGACCGCTGTGAACGTATGACTGCGATGGCGGTCGACGCCCTCACCCTCGGCGACCTCGACCTGGCCGGCAAGGTCGAAGTCGAAGACGCCGAGCTCGATCGCATGTACCTCGATACCCACAACCGGTGGCTCAACCTGATGGCGCGCCAGCAGCCGATGGGCGGCGATCTCCGGATGATGTCGGCGCTGCTGCACCTCAACGTCACGCTCGAACGGACCGGCGACCAGTGCGTGAACATCGCAAAACTCACCCGGCTGTGCGAAGGACTGCCCACCCGCGCTCGGATCATCGAACAGATCCAGGAGATGGGCGATCTGGTGCGACCGATGATCCGAACCGCCGCCGAGGCGTTCGTGCGCCGCGATGCCGACGAGGCGCGATTGCTCCCGGCGATGGACGAGCCGATCGACCGGATCAACCGTGTCATGTACCGCGAGGTGGTCGACTGCGCACCCGACACCCGGCTGATCGAGTGGGCCACCCACATGATGATGGCGGCCCGGGCACTCGAGCGGATCGGGGATCAGGCGGTCGACATCGGTGAGCAGGTCGCATTCCTGGTCACCGGTGAGTTCCAGGAGTTCTCGGAAGAGGGATTCGCGGACCGTGGCGCTCTCAACTGACACCCGCCATCGGGTGCTCATCGTCGAAGATGAACCCTCGCTGCTGGAATCCATGAAATACGCCCTGGAGGTCGAGGGCTTCGAGGTCATGACCGCCGCCACGGGCCGCGATGGTGTGGACCAGGCCCGCAATTCGAGTCCGTCGCTCGTCCTCCTCGACATCATGCTGCCGGAGTCGTCCGGGCTCGACGTTTGCCGCCAGATCAGGGCGGTCTCGGACGTACCGATCATCATGGTGAGCGCCCGCGATGCCGAGGCCGACATGGTCGCCGGACTCGAGCTGGGTGCCGACGACTACGTCACCAAGCCGTTCTCGATCCGCGAACTCGTCGCCCGGGCGAGGGCGCAGATTCGTCGATCCGCCAGGTCGGGCGCCTTCGCCGAGGCCAACGAGGTGCTGCGAGGCGGGCGGGTCGAGCTGGACCTCGATGCCCACGAGGCGCGGGTCGACGGAACCGCCGTGGCGCTCCGCCCCAAGGAGTTCGATCTCCTGGAATCGCTCATGCGACGTCGCAACAGGCTGGCCACCCGGGAGGCGCTCATCGACGAGGTGTGGGGCCCGTCCTACTTCGGAGACACCAAGACACTCGACGTCCACATCAAGCGGCTCCGGCACAAGCTCGAGGCCGACCCGGCGGTTCCCGTCCACATCGTCACGGTTCGGGGTCTCGGCTACAAATTCGTGGATGACTGAGACTGCCATGGCCCGGCCCCGGTGAGTGACAGGTCGCATCCGGGCAGAGCCACGCTCACGAGCCGGCTGCTGGCGCTGTTCGCGCTGGTGTTCCTTGTCGTGCTCATGGGCTTCAGCGCCGTGGTGACGAACTCCGTGCGGACCGTGCTCCAGCGCCAGATCACCGCCGACATGGCAGGTCAGGCGAGAGTGGCTGCCGTGCAACTCGGGGACGAGGGCGCCACCGAGCACGGCTTCGCCGTGGCCGCCGCTGCCCGGGCGCGCCTCACGGTCATCGACCATGAGGGACGGGTGCTGTTCGACTCGGTCGAGGATGCCGACACGATGGAGAACCATCGGGGTCGGCCGGAGGTCGAGGCAGCTCTCGCCGGCCAGGAGGGCACCGACTTCCGGGTGAGCGCGTCCACCGGGATCGAGACGTTCTACGTTGCGGTACCGGCGGACGACGGTCGGGTGGTCCGCTTCGGTGTCACCGCAGAACAACTCGAGGAAGCCCTCTCGGAAGTCGGTCGCAGCGTCATTGCGGTGGCGGCTGTGGCCGGCGCGGCCGGGGTCGGGCTCGTCTGGATGGTCTCGCGGCGTTTCGCCGTCCCGATTCTCGAGCTCACCGATCTGGCGGACCGGGTTGCCACCGGGACCGTCATCGCCCAGCCCCGGCGCTCCTCGCTGTCGGAGCTGGACAGGCTCGGCGTGGCCATCGGTCGCATCTCCTCGGAACTGGGCCGGCGGGTGACCGAAACCGAGGCGGAGCGGCGAACGCTCGAGATCGTGTTGGCGGCACTGCCGCAGGGGGTGATCCTGGTGGCCGGTGACGACGGGGTGTTGTACGCAAATCCCGCCGCCCTCACGATGGTGGGGCCGCTGCCGGAGAGGATCATGTCAGTGACGCCTCGGGTGCTGCCGCGCTGCATCCGCGAGGCTCGGCTCTCAGGGCAGAGCCAGGAGGGTCAATTCGAACAGGGATCTCCGGCCCGGATCATGAGCGTGGTGGCAACGAAGCTGCCCGATGACGAACGGGTGTTGGTCGTGGTCTCCGACATCACGGAACGTCGCCGGGTCGAGGCGATGCGTCGGGACTTCGTCGCCGATGCATCCCATGAGCTGAAGACCCCGGTGGCGGCGGTATTGGCGTCGGCCGAGGCCCTGCAACTGGCTCTGGAGCGGGACCCGGCGAAAGCGGCCGAGTTCGGTGAACGGGTCGAGAGTTCGGCCAAACAGTTGGCAACGATCGTCGCCGACCTGCTCGACCTCTCACGTCTGGAGGCGTCCGAGCGTGAGTTCGCCCCGGTCGATGTGGGGGCGCTGGTCGAAGCGGAGATGGCGAAGGTGCGTGGACGGGCTGCCGAGGCCGGCATCGAGCTGCGCAGCGACCTGGCGGAGGCGACCGTGACCGGTTCGGAGGCCGACCTCTCGCTGGCGCTCCGCAACCTGCTCGACAACGCCCTGCGGTACACCGACGTCGGAGGAACCATCACCGTGTCGGTGCGCGCCGGCGACCGGTTGGTGACCATCTCGGTCGAAGACACCGGAGCGGGGATACCAAGTCGCGCCCTGGGGCGGGTCTTCGAGCGCTTCTACCGGGTCGACGAGGCCCGCAGCCGTGCCACCGGTGGAACCGGCCTGGGCCTGTCGATCGTCCGTCACGTCGTGGAGCGGCACGGCGGAACCGTCACCGTGACGAGCCAGTTGGGGGTCGGATCCCGCTTCTCGATCGAGTTGCCGGTAGCCGAGGACGCCGAACCTTGAACGCCCTCGAGTGATCTGCGGTCGACCTGGTCGCCTCGAATCCGCTCAGTCCGTGGCCTTCACTAATGTGAGCCCTGCCAATGTCGCTGCTCGACCGAATCTCCGAACCATCCGACCTGCGGTCGTTCTCCCTCGCCGAGCTCGGTGAGTTGTCGGAGGAGATCCGGGCGTTTCTCCTCGAGACCATCTCCCGAACGGGTGGGCATCTGAGCCCGAACCTGGGCATCGTCGAGTTGACGCTGGCGCTGCATCGCAGCTTCGACAGCCCCCGCGATCACATCTTCTGGGATGTCGGCCACCAGGCGTACGTTCACAAGCTCGTGACCGGGCGCAAGGCGGGGTTTGCCAGCCTGAGGAGCTTCGAGGGCATGAGCGGCTACCCGAGTCGGTCGGAGAGCCGCCACGATCTGGTCGAGAACAGTCATGCCTCCACGTCGCTCAGCTACGCCCTCGGCCACGCCCTGTCCGACCCTGACAACTGGACGGTGGCCGTGATCGGCGACGGCGCCCTCACCGGCGGCCAGGCCTACGAGGCGCTCAATCACATCGCCGTCGCCCGCCCGCGGCGTCTCATCGTCGTGGTCAACGACAACGGCCGCTCGTATGCGCCCACGGTCGGCGGACTCGCCACGTTGGCCAGCATCGCCCATCTTCGCTTCGACCCCCGCTACGAGTGGGCCAAGAAGACCACGGGGCGCATCCTCCGGGGGCTGCCGATCGTGGGTGAGACCGCCGACGAACTGGCGATGCGTTTCAAGGACGCCGTCAAGCAGATGCTCGAACCGTCGACGGTGTTCGACACCCTCGGCCTCAAGTACACCGGTCGCATCGACGGCCACGACATCGCCCAGCTCGAGGACACGCTGGAACGGGCCAAGGGATACGACGAGCCGGTGGTGGTGCACGTCGTCACCGAGAAGGGCAACGGCTACCAGCCCGCTATCGACGATGTGGTCGACAAGCTCCACGGCGTCGGCAAGTTCGACCTGGCGACAGGTCAGGCGCTCTCCTCCGAACTCAAGCTCACCGACGTGGTCGGCAAGGCCCTCGCCGATGCCGCCCGCCGCAACCCCGATCTGGTGGGGGTCTCGGCGGCGATGATCTCGTCGACCGGCCTGGCCGAGATGGCCGACGAATTCCCCGACCGGGTGCTCGACACCGGGATCGCCGAGCAGCATGCGGTCGGGCTCGCCGCCGGCTTGGCGATGGCCGGTAAGCGACCCGTCGTCGCCATCTATTCGAGTTTTCTCCAGCGGGCTATCGATCAGATCACCATGGACGTCGCGCTCCATCGGCTGCCCGTCACCTTTCTCATCGACCGTGCCGGAGTGACCGGACCCGACGGTCCGTCGCATCACGGCGTGTTCGACCTCACGTTCCTGCGCATGGTCCCCAACCTGGTGGTGGGCGCCCCCGCCGACGCTGCCGAGCTGTGTGGAATGCTCGAGGCGGCGCTCGCCCACGACGGGCCCGTTGCCCTCCGCTATCCAAAGGCGTCGGCGTCATCGTTGCCGCTCATCCCCGCAGAGCCGATCCCGATCGGGGTGTGGGAAGAGCTGAGCTTCGGTGAAGACGTGCTGTTCCTGGCGAACGGGCGCATGGTCGAACACGCCCAGAAGGCCGCCGCCACCCTGTCGCAGTCCGGCCTCACCTGCGGCGTGGTCAACGCCCGATGGGTCAAGCCGCTCGACGACCGGCTCCCGGCCTGGGCTGCCGCCTACCGCCACGTCGTGTGCATCGAGGACAACGTGATCAGCGGAGGGTTTGGTGCCGCCGTGATGGAGGCGCTGGCCGGAACCGGATTGGCCGGCAAGGTCCACCTCCTCGGCATCCCCGACCACTTCCTCCCTGCGGGATCGGCCGACGAGGTCATCCGTTCGGTCGGGCTCGACCCCGATCAGATCGCCGACCGGGTGGCACTGCTCCTGACCTAGTGCTGTGACCAGAAACGTTTGCGAGGGTCAGGTCGTGACCGTCCATCCGTTCGTTTTCTGATCACAGCCTGGCCGACCGTGCCGCCACGCCCCGCCCCGCCTCCCAGCGGAGCCCAACAGGTCGGCCGGAACATCGAAGACGGCGAAGCACCATATGGAAACACGCCCACACGACACGTGCGGCCGACCCACAGCCAGGCGAACGTTGCAGGACACGGCACTCTAGGGAACATCCAGGTCGCCCTCGACCACCACCGGTTCGGTGTCCTCTCTCCCGCACCGCCGACAGGTTGGGCGGGTCGCCGCCCGATACAGAACACGGCGTTGGGGGAGAGAGAGGGAGGACGGGGGCCGTGCTGGTAGGCCCGGCCCGCCGCCGAGTGGAGCACCGTCCAGGTTCGGGTGTACGCGTCCCGAGAAGAAGGTTCTCTCGAGGGTCTATGCCGGGGACAGGCGCAGCATGTCGGACGACGGTGCCGGGCGCGGGTACCGGTACGGAGCAGGGGTGATGGCAGCGAGGTCGTCGGAGGGCAGACGGTGCAGGAAGCCGGAGCCAGCCTGGGAACCGGCGCTCACCACGGACACTTCGGTCGGCGTCTCGGGGGGCGATACCGCCCGGGGCGTCAGGTACGCGGGTACCAGCAGCACGAGCGCGCTCGCTGCCAGCGCCGCTCCCATGGCGGGCCTGAGGCTCTGGTACCAGGGCGCCCGCCGCATCCGGGCCTGGTGCCGGGAGTGCAACGCCGCCGCCTCCTCCCGCAGGCCCGCTTCGATGCGGGCAAACATCTCCGGGGTGTCGGGCAGGTCCGGCCGCCTCAACTCAGAAGGCATGACTCGCCTCCGGAATGGTGCGAATCGCCGGATCCAACTCATCTCGAAGACGCTTGCGGGCTCGCGACAAGCGAAGTCTGGCGGCGTTGGCCGACACGCCCACCACGATCGCCGCCTCGTGCGGTGTGAGGCCGTCGTAGGCGACCAGCAGGAAGATCTCCCGCTCTCCGTCACTCAACGAGAGCAGCGCGTGTTCCAGAGCGGGCCGCTGTCGTGCCGCGTCGATGGCGTCTGCGATGGCGTCGGCTTCGTCCTCGGTGACGAGGGGTTCGACGTTGCCCACCCTGGTGGCTAGTCGACCGGCACTGGCTGTGCGTCGCCGCTGACGCGCCAGCATGCGCCGGGCGATCCCGAACAGCCACGGCAGGGCGGTGTCGGTCTGCGGGATGTAGCGGCCGGCCGCCTGCAATGCCGTCAGGAACGTGTCGCCGACCAGGTCGCCCACATCGTGGGGATCGCGGCACCGGCGCACGGCGTACAGCGTCACCGGTCGGGCGTACCGCCGGAAGAAGATGGAGAACGACTCCCCGTCCCCCCGTGCCGCCGCCGCCAGGAGCTCCGCGTCGCTGGGATCAACCATGTATCCCCTATGTCGGCATCAGGGGTAAGCATGTCACACCGCGCCCTTCGACGTCCGACATCCGGCCGAAAACATGCCGGGTCGGACGTCGAAGGACTCTGCGCCCGCTACCGCAGGAGGAAGTCGACCACGTTGGCCAACGGCCCCGCCGAGTTGGCGTCAGGAGCGATCGCCCCCTTGGAGAGCAGCTCGTTCGAATAGGCGAAGAAGTCGGGCTTCTGCGTGATCGGCAGCATGAACAGACCCTGCTCGGCGTCCAGTTCCAGCGTGCTCACGTAGCGGTCCAACTCGTTGTAGCAATCCGCCGCCTCGGCGGCGTCGAGCATGGCGTCACACTCGGTGGTCCGGGCATCGAAGTCGGCGTTCTGGAACCCGTACGGATTGCCGGTGGCGGCCACCGGCCCATCGGGACCGTCCACGATGCCGCCGCTCAGATACGCCGAGTTCTGCCCTCCCGGCCACGGCCCCCCGACCCAGGCGAACTGCATGATGTCGACCAGGGTGGGATCGCCCAACTCTCCACCCGAGGCCGACGACAGCAGGTTGGCTCCCGAGAATGCCCGCTCGCTGAAGAAGCCCGAACCGGGGACGTTGTCGATGGTGATCTCGATCCCGGCTGCCTTCATCTGTGCCTGGATGATCTGCTGTTGCAGCTCGCGCAGGGCGTTGCCGCCGGTGGTCCCCACCGCCAGCGTCAGACGACCGTCCTCGGGATGCTCGTAGACGTCGTCGGCGCCGACGACATACCCGGCCTCCTCGAGCAGCGCGGTGGCGGATGCCACGTCGCCCCGACCGTATCCGAGTGGCCCCTGATGATCCTCGTAGTCCGGCTGGTTGGCCATCCAGTAGGTGTTGCCCAGCCCCTCGGGTGCGAGCAGGTCGCCGAAGAGAGGTGCGTAGAGCGTCTGCACCACCTGGCCCTTGTCGAGAGCGAACGCCAGTGCCTCCCGAACCTCCGGCTTGGCGAGGTGCACGTTGTTCACGTTGAACCCCCAGTGCTCGTAGATGGGGCCCGGCTTGGCCGCCACCGTGAAGGTGGCGTCGTTCTTGATCTCCTCGAATGCCAGCTGTGGCTGTGTGAACACCACGTGAGCCTCGCCCGACTTGAGGGCGTTCACCTGGGCATCGGTGTCGGTGACCCAGTTCACTCGCACCCCCGAGACACATGCCGGGCCCGGGTTGACGGCATCCGGGCTCACCGACCCGTGATAGCCGTCGTTGCGGACGAAGTTCATGGCCACACCCTGCTCCCACGACTCGAACACCATCGGTCCGGAAGAAGGCAGCGTCTCGCCGCCGGCGTTCGACCAGATCGCCTGGGCCGCGTTCACCTCCGCCGCCCCCGCATCGGGCCCGAAGGCGTGGGCCGGGAACACGTTCGTGAACAGGGTCTTGTACCCGGAGAAGAACGGTTCGAAGGTGATGGCGAACTCGACATCGGAGATCACCTCGAACGACGTGATCTGGTCGTATCCGGTCCGGCTCGGGATCAGATAGTCGCCGCCCCCGGTCTCCGGGTCGTACCCCTCCATGATGACGTCGTAGGTGAACTTCACGTCCTCGGAGGTGAGCGCCTCACCATCCGACCAACCGAGCCCGTCCCGAAGACGGAACGACACGGTCGCCGAACCATCGCCGTTGTCGTTCACGATCGCCTCGTCGGCCAACAATTCCGGATAGAACTGGATGTCCTCGGTGACCCCGTACAGGTCCTCCCACATCACCTGCCACAGGTACGACGTGATGGACAACCCGTTGTTCGGGTCGTTCAAATGGAGATCCGGCGGCTCCTGCTCGTGCGCCCAGATCAACGTCCCATCCGTTCCACCCGCGCAGTAGTCGTCCTCCACCGCCGTGGTCGAACCGCCCCCCGAAGTGGTCGCGACTGCGCCTCCATCGGTCGAATCCGTCACCCCAGCCGTCGTCGTGCTTGCCGTATCGGCCGAACACGCCGCCACCACCATCGCCAACGCCACCAGTGCCGGCACCCATCGTCTCATCATCATCCGGAACTCCTCGTTCGGTACATGACCACCTATGGCGGGCACGGGAAGGGCATGTCGGTGATGCGTTGATTCCCAGGGGGGGCGACCCCCCCTTCGACCCCCCGCCGGTGCTGGTGGTGCGCTGGTCGCGTGCTTGGCCGGGGTTGTGGAGGTGCTTGCGTTGGCTGTTGCCACGTTCCGGGCGTTCTGCGTGCTGCGTTCTGCGTTTGAGTCCCAGGGGGGGCGACCCCCCTTCGACCCCCCGCCGGTGATGCCCAGGGGGGGCGACCCCCCTTCGACCCCCCGCCGGTCATGCCCAGGGGGGACGACCCCCCTTCGACCCCCCGCCGGTGCTGGTGGTGCGCTCTCTAGCGTGCTTGGCCGGGGGTGTGGAGGTGCTCGCGTTGGCTGTTGCCACGTTTCTGGGCGTTCTGCGTTCTGCGTTGATTCCCAGGGGGGGCGACCCCCCTTCGACCCCCCGCCGGTGCTGGTCGCGAACGATCGCGGGCTTGGCCGGGGGTGTGGAGGTGCTCGCGTTGGCCGTTGCTACGTTTCCGGGCGTTCTACGTTCTACGTTTTACGTTGTACCTCTGGGCGTTCTGCGTTTGATGCCCAGGGGGGACGACCCCCCTTCGACCCCCCGCCGGTGCTGGTGGCGGCGTGCTTTCGTGCTTGGCCGGGGGTGCGGAGGTGCTCGCGTTGGCCGTTGCCACGTTCCGGGCGTTCTACGTTCTACGTTCTACGTTTTACGTTGTACCTCTGGGCGTTCTGCGTCTGACCCCCACGACATGCCCCCCACCCTGCCTTGCATAGGACGTTCGTGTTCGCCTATGCGCTTCGCCGGATCTTCTCGACCGTCCCGTTGGTGGTGGCGGCGACGTTCCTGGTGTTCGTGCTGGTGTCGATCTCGGGGAATCCTCTCGCCCGGTTGGCGACCTGTACGACGTGTTCGGAGGCGGCCTACCAACGGATCATCGATCTGTATGAGCTCGACCAGCCGATCCCGGTCCGGTATGTGACGTGGGTCACGGATGCGGCCACCGGGGATTTCGGGACGTCGGTGTCGTTGGGTGAGCGGCCCGTCGCCGGCATTCTCGCCGAGCGGCTCTGGAACACGGCGCTGCTGGCGGTACCGGCGTTCGTGCTCATCGCGGTCTCGGCCGTGGTGCTGGGGGTGTACTCGGCGGTCCGGCAGTACTCACCAGGCGACTACCTGGTCACCGGGCTGTCGTTCGTGGGCATCGCCATGCCCACCTTCTTCTTCGGTCTGTTGCTCCAGGCGTTCTGGGGGGTCTGGTGGCAGGACTGGACCGGGTGGAAACCGTTCTACGTGACCGGCAAACACGTCGACGGCTTCGGCGAGTACCTGGCGTCGGCGACGCTTCCGGTGATCACCCTGACGATCGTGATCCTCGCCACCGAAAGCCGTTTCCAGCGGGCGTCGATGCTCGAGGTGATCGGGTCCGACTACATCCGGACCGCCCGTGCCAAGGGGCTCCCGGAGTGGCGGGTGATCTTCAAGCACGCCCTCCGCAACGCCATGATCCCGCTGGTCACCCTGTGGGCGTTGGATTTCGCCGGGTTGCTCTCGGGGTCGGTGATCACCGAGACGATCTTCTCGTGGCCCGGTCTCGGCCAGCTGCTCGTGACAGCGATTCCCAGCCTGGACCTGGACCTGGTGATGGGGCTGGTGGTGGTGGCAGCGGTCCTCACGATCGGCTTCAACCTCGTGGCGGATCTGTTGTACGGCCTGCTCGACCCGAGAATCCGGTATGACTGATCTGGTGACCGTGGTGGGAGGCGACACCGACGACGGCGCCGCCGCCCGGTCCTTCGGGCGGCAGGTGTGGGACCGGCTGCGCCGTCACCGATTGGCGGTGGCGGCTGGAGTGGTGCTGGTGGTGCTCACGGTGTCGTTCTGGGTGGCCCCGGCTGTGTCGCCGTACGAGTTCGACGAGATCACCCCCGACTTCGGCCGGCCGCCGTCGGTGCAGCATCCGTTCGGAACCGACGACATCGGTCGGGATCTCCTGGTCCGCACGTTCATGGGCGGGCAGTTCTCGATCAGGATCGCCATGTTGG
This sequence comes from uncultured bacterium, assembly GCA_963825585.1. Lineage (GTDB taxonomy): Bacteria > Actinomycetota > Acidimicrobiia > Spongiisociales > ZC4RG35 > JAOUGY01. Next base: position 207,090 of record CAWGTX010000002.1, on the reverse strand, counting down.
TGGCGGTGTCCACCACCATCGTCGGAACGACCCTCGGCGCCGTCGCCGGCTATCTGGGCGGGTGGGTCGACGCCGTCGTCTCCCAACTGATCAACATGGTGCTGCTGGTCCCGGCACTCGCCATCCTGCTGGTGCTCGCCCTCAAATGGGGGTCGAGCCCGTGGAGCATCTCGGTGGTGCTGGCGGCGTTGCTGTGGACCCGGATCGCCCGGGTGGTACGCGGGTTGTTCATGCAGTTCAAGGAGCAGGAGTTCGTGCTGGCGGCCCGTTCGGCCGGGGCGCGTTCGGGACGCATCATGTTCCGTCACATCCTCCCCAACGTGGTGGGGCCGGTCGTGGTCGAAACCACCCTGCTGGTGGGTACCGCCATCATCCTCGAGTCGACCCTTTCGTTCCTGGGACTGGGGGTGCAATTCCCCACGCCCACCCTCGGTAATCTCGTGGCCGAGTCGAAGGGCGCCATCGACTCCGATCCCTACCGGGTGTTGCTCCCTGGCGCCTTCGTGATGCTGATCACGCTCTCGATCAACTTCCTGGGTGACGGTCTGCGCGACGCACTCGACCCGTCCAGTGGGAGATCCCGGTGATCTCACCGATCGATCCCCGGAGCCGCCCCGACCCCGTTGTGCCCGCCCGGTCCCTGCTGTCGGTGGAAGGGCTCGGCGTGTCGTTCCCTACCGACGACGGCACCGTGTACGCCGTTCGGGGCGTCGACCTGGAGATCGACCCGGGCGAAGTGGTGGGCGTCGTGGGCGAGTCCGGGTCGGGCAAGTCGGTCACGGCGTTGGCCGTGATGGGTTTGCTCCCGCGTCGGGCCCGGGTGGAGGGACGAGTCGTGTTCGAGGGTCGAAACCTGTTGGCGCTGCCCGAGCGGTCCATGCGGGCGGTTCGGGGCGCCGACATCGCCATGATCTTCCAGGATCCGATGACGGCGCTGAACCCGGTGTTCACGGTGGGCGAGCAGATCGTGGAGATGATCCGCGCCCACGCCCCGGTCGGAAAACCACTGGCATGGGCGCGGGCGGTGGAGTTGCTCGACCTGGTGGGCATCCCCGAACCGCAGCGGCGGGCGCGGCAGTACCCGCACGAGTTCTCGGGCGGCATGCGCCAGCGGGCGATGATCGCCATGGCCGTCGCCAACCGTCCCAGACTCCTGATCGCCGACGAGCCCACCACCGCGCTCGATGTGACCATCCAGGCCCAGGTCATGGATGTGATCTCCGACGTCCAACGTGCCGTCGGGTCGGCGTTGCTGCTCATCACCCACGACCTCGGGTTGGTCGCCGGCATCGCTCACCGCATCCAGGTGATGTACGCCGGCCAGGTGTTCGAGTCCGGGTCCACCGACGCCATCTTCTATCAGTCGGTCAACCCGTACACCCGGGGTCTCCTGCGTTCGATGCCACGGGTCGACGCAGCCATCCGGACCCGTCTCTACAGCATCCCCGGCCTGCCGCCCTCAGCGGTGAGGCTTGCGACGGGGTGTGCGTTTCAGGCGCGGTGCGAACGAGCGGACGCCATCTGCGACCGGCCACCTCCGCTCGTCGAGGTCGGGCCCGGTCGCGCCAGTCGCTGCCACCACAGCGGGGACCTTCCGCGATGACCGAGCCATTGCTGGTGGTTGCCGACCTCGTGACGCACTTCCCGATCCGGGCGGGCATGTTGCGACGTTCGGTGGGGTCGGTTCGGGCCGTCGACGGAGTGGGGCTGCACCTCGACGCCCGCGAGACGGTGGGGGTGGTGGGTGAGTCGGGGTGCGGCAAGAGCACCTTGGGCCTGTCGGTGCTGCGGCTGGTCGAGCCGAACAGCGGGGTCGTGGCCTTCCGGGGCGAGGACGTGCTCTCCGCAGACCCGGCGCGGCTCCGTCAGTTGCGCGGCGAGATGCAGATGGTGTTCCAGGACCCCTACGCCTCGCTCAATCCACGCATCCCGATTCGGGACACGGTGGCGGAACCGCTCATCATCCATGGCATGAGGCGGGCGCCGGCCCGGGCGCGAGCCGAGGAACTGCTGGCAGCGGTCGGGATGCGACCCGAGCACGGCAACCGCTATCCGCATGAGTTCTCCGGAGGTCAGCGCCAGCGCATCGGCATCGCCCGGGCTCTGGCGCTCGAGCCATCGATCATCATCCTCGACGAACCGGTGTCGGCGCTCGACGTGTCGATCCAGTCGCAGGTGATCAACCTGCTCGAAGACCTCCAGGAAGGCTTCGGGCTCGGCTACCTCTTCATCGCCCACGACCTGTCGGTGGTCCGTCATGTTTCCAACCGGGTCCTGGTGATGTATCTGGGGAAGGTGGTGGAGAGCGCCGACCGGGTTGCCGTGTACGAGGCACCTGCCCATCCGTACACGCATGCCCTGCTGTCAGCCGTTCCGGTGGCGGATCCCAGAACGGAGCGACGCCGCACACGAATCGTGCTGGAGGGTGATCTGCCGAACCCGGCGTCACCGCCGACGGGCTGTCGGTTCAGGACGCGCTGTCCGATCGCGCAGGAACCATGTGCCGTCGAGATCCCACCGCCGACCGAGGTGGCGCCGGGGCACATGGTGGCATGTCACTTCCCGATCGCAGCGGGCGAGACACTGCTCGACAGGGTCCGGGCGCTCGGCCGCCAGGCCGACGCGCTCGGGGCATGACGACCGACCGTCGACTGCTCGGAGTGTGACTATCCGTGGAGGTAGGCGCCGACGAGTTCCTTGGGGAGGTCCTCGGTGGCGAGTTCTTCGACCGTCCACGGCGGGCGCACGTCGAGCTTGGGCTCGGTGATGGGCTGGGTCGTGACTTCCACCGGGACTGTCGGCCCGGCGGAGGGCGTGGTGGTGGTTGGTTCCGACATCGCATACACCCTTCGGCTGCGTTTCGTACCTGCTTGAGAACCTACGCGGCAGGATCGCGATGAGGGGTGGTTGTTTTTCGCGAAGTGTGTCCCGCCGTTCGGTCAGAGCGAAGCCGCCAGGTCGGCCACCTGGGACGCTGCCCCCGACTCGATGGGTGCGCCGTGGCCGAACAGTGCCACCTCGTAGTCGAGGGTGGCGAGCACTCCAGCAGATGCCACCGCCGCATCCATGTCTGCCGTGAACCGGGGGTTGGGCCCCGACAGGTTCGGAGTGTTGTTGATGGCGTCACCGGTGACCAGGATTCGTCCCGGGTCGAGTACCGAGATGTGGCCCGCCGTGTGGCCTGGTGTCGCCACGATCCGGAGGCCGAAGACGATGTCGCCGTCGCGCACCACCTGGAGAGGTCGGGGTGTGGCGATGTTGTCGACGTCGGGGGAGGCGGCGTACCCCATGGCGGATGTCGCTCGCTCCAGAACCGGCTGGAGGCTGCCGGCATGATCCCCGTGCTCGTGGGTGACAATGACGTGGGCGACGGATTCCCAGTCCAGCCCGACCCCGAACAGCGTTGCTTCGATGGCTGTCTCGCTGCCGGCGACTCCCGTGTCGACGATGACCGCCTCACCGTCACGACTCAGGATGTATGCCGAGACGAACCCGAGATCGACCCGCTCCCAGCTCACCGCGGGGGAGGCCGGCACGGTCGCCTCGACGCCGGTCCCGTTGGAGGGACTCGTGCTGCTCGAGGCCACCGACCCGTCGCCGGACGAAGACGAGTTCGTGCTGGGGGTCGTGCTTGCGGTGGGGGTTGTGTTGGTAGCCGTCGTCCCTGCCGATTCCGAGGCTCCGCACGCGGTGAGGATGACCGCGCCCGCCAGTCCCCGTCCCAGTTCGGCGATGAACGCCCGCCGACTCGGTTCCACGGCCATCTCTCCCTCGACGTCGAGATCGCAGCCTACGTCGATGGGCAGCGCACGCGGAGTCGGGCGGCGATGCCCGCCGGGCGTCGACGAAGTGGCCGCCGGGGTTCTCACCAGGTCTGTCCTATGGTCGGAGGATGCAACGCCTCCTCATCGTGACCGGCGCATCGAGCGGAGTCGGCGCCGGCCTGGCGGAGGCGGCCGCAGCGGCGACCGTCGCTTCCATCAGCCGTCGACCCGGCCCGGGCACACATCTGGAGGCCGACCTGGCCGATCCGGAAACCTGGGCACCGGTGGGGGAGTGGATCCACCGGCTCATCGCTTCGCAGGATTGGGAATGGGTGGGTTTGGTCCATTGTGCAGCCACCGTCAGACCCATCGGCTTCGCAGGCGAGGTCGACGCCGGTGAGTACACACACAACGTGGTGTTGAACTCGGCGGCACCTCAGGTGATCGGTCACGCCTACCTGGAGGCGATGGCCAACATCAGCGCACAGGGGTGCCTGTGTCTGCTCAGCTCCGGGGCGGCTTCGACGGTGTATCCGGGATGGAGCAGCTACTGCGCAGGTAAGGCCGCCGTGGATCAGTGGTGCCGAACCGTCGGGGTCGAACAGGACGAGCGGGGAGGGCGGATTCGGGTCATGTCGGTGGCTCCCGGGGTGGTCGACACCGATATGCAGGCGGAGATCAGAACCACGCCGGTCGAACGGTTCCCCCGGGTTGCCCGTTTCACGGCGCTCCAGGTAGATGGCCTCCTCCAGGATCCGGGTGCGGTGGGGCGGCGGCTCTGGGAACTGATCAATCGAACCGACCTCCCCAACGGATCAGTACTGGACCTACGGAAACTGGCCTGAGCGAGCCATTCAGGTCTCGCGCGACAAGACCCGGGCCAACTCGGCGCCGATGTCGGGATCGGGGTCGAGCCCGGCGCCTGCCATGGTGGCAACGTAGTCGTCGTACACGAGGGCGGCCTCGCGCCGACGACCGGCGACACCCAGAGCTCTCATGAGCAGAGCCCACAGGTGCTCCCGATAGGGTGCCTCGCCGATCATGCTTCGCAGCATCGGGATCGACCACGTGGTGTTGCCCGAAGCGAGCAGGGCTTCCACCAGCACCTCGGTGACTGACGCTCGCAGCTCCTCGAGACGTATCGCCTCGATCCGGAAAGGATCGAGTTCGGCGAGAGCGCCGTAGGCGGGCCCCCTCCACAGCCCCAGGCCCTCCCTGGCCGCGTCGATCGCCCGTTCCGGGTCGGCCGCCAACGCCCGCTCCGCCTCGGCCACGAGAGCCTCGAAGCGGCAGGCATCGATCTGCAGGGGCTCGACCACCAGGCAGTAGGAGTGGTCCTCGAGGATGAGGGTGCCGCCTCCGAGCAGGCGCCGGACCCTGGAGGCGAGGGAATGTACGCTCCCCTCGGCGTTGCCCGGTCGTTCGTCGCCCCAGACCACCTCGATGAGACGGTCGATGCCAACGGCGTGGTTGGCGGAGATGGTGAGGGCCGCCAGGAAGCGATGGGCGCGTTCGCCACCGAGTGAGTGGAGGAGTCCAGCATCGTCCCGCACCATGATCGGCCCCAGCACCAGGATCTGCGGCAGCATCCGATCACCTCCGTCATCACGGTAGGAGTAGCACCTGGTGGGCGGTAGTGCCTTCCGGCCGATTCGGGGACGTGTAACCGGGGCATCAATCGCCGAGGAGATCGCCGACAGGTCCGTCCGGCATGATCAGGGTGTAGTGCAAAGGAGGTGCACGGTGACACAGACACTCGAGCGTCCCCGCACCGAAGTCGAATCGCGGCCGCCGGTGTTGCCCGAGTACGACCAGCCGGCTCTGGTCCGTTGGATGCCTTGGCTGCTCGGTCTGCTGATGGTGGCCGTGGCGGTCGTGGCCCTGTGGATGTCGGTCCCTGTCGACGGCAGCTACGACCGTTCCGAGGACATTCGTTTCGAGCAGATCGCCGCCAACCGCTATCCGATCGACAACAGCCTCGAGCGGGCCGAGTTGATCCACTTCGAGAACGCGCGATAGGACTCCTGCCGAATGTCAGAGCCCCGCACCTGCGGGGCTCTGACATTCGCGCACGACCACCGACGGGCACAGTCGAGCCACGGCGACGGCCAGGGAGGCGACGTCCATCCGGTCGCCCAACAGGTATCTCCGGCCGGACGTCGTCACCAGGCAGAGTGCACGGCCGCGCCTCAGCTCGAACGCCGCCACCCGTTCCCATCCGATACGGTGGCGTCGCAGGAGGCACCGTCGGTGGACACCATCGGCGTTCACCCACACCCGTATCGGATGATCGGCGGCGGCGACCACCGCACACACCGCTCCCCCCGTCAGCCACGCGATGCCGGTGGTGTGGTCGGCGTCGACGGTTGCCGCTCCCAGGCCGGCCAGAGCCAGCGGTGTCACGACCAAACCGAAGAGAGCCCGGCCAGAGGTGTTGATCCGCATACCCATTCCGATGTCGGGCTTGCCGCCGCCATGTCGTGGCTCCGGCTTTTCGGGCGCGGTGTCCCCATCCCGATGTGACATGACATGCGCTTCGGATAGATGAAGTTCGGGTTTTGTCTCATTTGATGAGCCGCGGAGCCGGGTTCCGTGGCCTAGGGTGTCAGACGAGGTCCGGGGCAACCGTCTGGAACGGTTCTCCGGGACGATCGACAAGCAGGGAGGAAAACCGATGCTCGAACGAAGGAAGAGAGTCGCCGCCATGGCGGTGGCGATGGCGCTGATACTCGCCGGCTGCACGACAGATGCCGACGAGACGCCCGACACCACAGCCGGTGGTGACACAGGGGCGACCACGGGGACGAGCGAGGCGGCGGCACCGTCCGGCGGCGCCCGTCTCGCAGACGTCCAGGCCCGGGGCTCACTGCGCTGCGGTGTCAACGACGCCGTGCCGGGATTCGGGTTCGTGGATGCCGACGGCAACTTCTCGGGCTTCGACATCGACTACTGCCGTGCCGTGGCAGCAGCCGTACTCGGCGACGCCGAAGCGGTCGAGTACATACCCCTCACGGCCCAGCAGCGCTTCACGGCACTGCAGTCCGGTGAGGTCGACGTCCTCATCCGCAACACCACCTGGACCTCGAGTCGTGACGGAGGTGAAGGAGCCACGTTCCTCACCACCACCTTCTACGACGGACAGGGAATGATGGTGCGTGCCGACACGGGCGTCACCGACATCGAGGGACTCGCCGACTCGGCCATCTGTGTGCTCTCGGGCACCACCACCGAGCTCAATCTCGCCAACCGGATGGGCGACATCCCCTACGAGCCGTTGACGTTCGAGGACAACGAGACTCTCCAGTCGGCCTTCCTCGCCGGACAATGCGACGGGTGGACGTCGGACAAATCCCAGCTGGCGGGGGTTCGTTCGAACTTCCCCGACGCCGAAGGCGGCCCCGAGGCGCTCGTGGTGCTCGACGAGACCTTCTCGAAGGAGCCGCTCGGTCCGGTGGTAGCCGATGGTGACTCGCAGTGGGCTCAGGTCGTCGACTGGGTCGTGATCGCAACCGTGCTCGCCGAAGAGCTCGGGATCGACTCGAGCAACGTCGACAGCTTCGCCGATACCGACAACGACGAGATCCGCAGGCTCCTCGGGCTCGAGATCACCGACGCAGACGGCAACGCCACCGTGTTCGACGCCGGACTCGGGCTGGACCCCGCCTGGGCATCCACCGTCATCACGGCGGTCGGCAACTACGGCGAGATCTACGCCCGCAACGTCGGACCCGACACCCCGCTCGGACTGGAGCGAGGCGTGAACGCACTGTGGACCGATGGCGGCCTCATGTACGGGCCTCCCTATCGGTGAGAACCGGGGCACAGGGGGCGGGACCTCGGCGTCCCGCCCCCGCCCACATCACGAACACACCGACGTACTCGTGAACCCGTGACCCACCCGACCCATCGCACCGTCGCCCGGCCCCCCCTGTGGAGGGATCTGCGGGTGCTGCGCGTCGCCATTCAGGTGGTGGCCTTGACGGTGATCGCAATCGCCGGATACGTGTTGTGGTTCAACCTGGTGAACAACCTCGAACGTCAGGGGATCTCGACCGGGTTCGGCTTCCTGGAGCAACCGGTCGGCGTGAACATCGCCGGCTCCGAGCTCAGCTCGGGAGCCGCCCTCTGGCGAGCCCTGCTCGTGGGAGTCGCCAACACCTTCGCCCTCGTCGCCGCCGGGATCCCGCTCCTCACCGTCATCGGTGTCCTCGTGGGCGTGGGGCGGCTCTCCAGCAACTGGCTGGTGTCCAAAGCGGCCACGGTCTACGTCGAGACCCTGCGGAACATCCCACCGCTGCTCGTCATCTTCGTCGCCTTCTACGTGCTCGTCCTGCCGCTGCCACCACCCTCCGCTCCGGCCAACCCGTTGGGGCTGTTCGTCATCAGCAACCTCCAGATCTCGGTTCCATGGTTCGAACGGGTCGAAGGGTCCGCAGGCGGGTTCGCGTTCGTGGTGCTCGCCGCCCTGTTGCTGGCAGCCGGCATGTGGATCTGGCGCACCCGCGTCAACGAGCGGACCGGTCGCCCCCACCACCGGGCCCTGGCGGCCGTCATCGTGTTCGCCACTGTCGTTGCGTTGGGATGGTCGGCCTTGGGTCGTCCGATAAGGATCTCGGTCCCGCAACTCGACGGCCGGGTCGTGAGCGGTGGACTGAGCGGATTCGGCGCCTACTTCGCCATGCTCATCGCACTCGTCCTCTACACGGCGAGCCACGTGGCCGAGATCGTCCGGGGATCGATACTGGCGGTGTCGCGAGGCCAGACCGAAGCCGCCAATGCCCTGGCACTGTCGAACTTCCAACGGCTTCGCTTCGTGGTCCTGCCCCAGGCGATGCGCATCGCCATCCCACCAGTCATCAACCAGTACCTCAACTTCACGAAGAACACCTCCCTCGGCATCGCGGTGGGATACGCCGAGGTGACGCTCATCGCCTTCCAGGCGATCGGAAACGGCCAGCCGGCACCCCAGCTGATCCTCATGCTCATGGGCGCCTACCTCGTGTTCTCGCTCACCATCTCGTTGCTGGTGAACGACCTCAACCGCCGCCTCAGGTACGTGACGCGATGAGCGCCGGTGTGACGCCGATGGAGCCGCCGCCCACCGGTCCGCCGGTGTCGGTGCGCGATCCCGTTCAGTGGGTTCGGAAGAACCTCTTCGCCACCGTGCTCGACAGCATCCTCACCGTCGTGTTCGGCGGCCTGATCCTCGCCGCGCTCATTTGGACGATCAGATACCTCGCAACCGCCGACTTCACCATCTTGCGAGTCAACCTCGCCAACCTCATGGTCGGCCGATTCCCCCGCGACCAGCTGTGGCGGCCCGCCGTGGCCGGCATCCTGATCGCAGCCGTGCTGGGAGGCTCGGTCGCTCTGGCGGCGACGCCCGAAGCGGGCGAGCCGGCACCGCGCCGACCAGAGCACGTCATCCGGCGCTTCTGGCCGCTCCTCGGGTTCATGGTGCTGGTCCTCCTCCTCACCGAGACCGTCATGCCCTGGCTCGTGGCAGCCCTCACCATCGCCAGTGGACTGGCCACCTTCCTGGGGACCCGCCGCATCCCCAGATCCGCCCGACGGTGGGCATGGATCGCAACAGCCGTGCTCTTCGCCGCGGCCTACCTGGTGCTGTCCGGAGGCGGGGTGGGATGGAACGAGTGGGGCGGGCTGCATCTCAACCTGTTCCTCACCGTCGCCGGTATCCTCCTCGCCTTCCCCTTCGGGCTGCTCCTGGCCCTCGGACGTCGGTCGTCGTTCCCGGCGATCAAGTCGGCCTGCATCGCCTACATCGAGTTCATCCGCGGCGTGCCCCTCATCACGCTGCTCCTGCTCGGCGCATTCGCACTCGGCTTCTTCCTCCCCGACACGCTCAACCCCGGGCGTATCACTCGAATCCTCGTCGCCATTGCCCTCTTCGAAGCGGCCTACATCGCCGAAGTCGTCCGGGGCGGTTTCAACGCGGTGCCCACCGGTCAGGTGGAAGCCTCGCAGGCACTGGGCATGCCGCCGTGGAAGACCACCAGGCTCATCGTCCTGCCCCAGGCGTTGCGGGCCACCATCCCGGCCATGGTCGGGCAGTTCATCAGCCTCTACAAGGACACCACGCTCGTGGTGGTGGTCGGTCTGCTCGACATCCTCAGCGCATCGCAGGCCGCCAACAGCCAGCCGGAATTCCTCGCCCAAGGGCTGCATCGGATCACGCTTCCCTTCGTCGGCCTGGCGTTCTGGGTGGGGTCGTACACCATGTCGAGAGAATCCCGCCGGCTCGAGCGGCGGTTGGGAGTGGGAGAGCGATGAGCACAGGAGTCTTTTCTGACGCCACCCGATCCAAGGGCGACGCCATCATCACGGTTGACCACGTCGACAAGTACTTCGGCGAGTTCCATGCCCTCCGCGACATCAACATGGCGGTCGGCCGCCAGGAAGTGGTCGTGGTGATCGGCCCATCCGGCTCGGGCAAGTCGACGCTCATCCGGTGCATCAACCGGCTCGAAAAACATGATCGGGGCCGCATCTTCGTCGACGGTCTCGAGGTCTCCGACGACGTCAGGAACATCCAGGAGATACGCCGCGAAACCGGGATGGTCTTCCAGCAGTTCAACCTCTTCCCGCATCTCACCGTGCTCGACAACGTCACCCTCGCCCCCCGCCAGGTGCGCCGAATGGCCAAGCGCGACGCCGAGGAGCTCGGCATGGAGATGCTCACCAACGTCAAGATCCCCGAACAGGCCTCGAAGTTCCCCGGACAGCTCTCCGGAGGCCAGCAGCAGCGGGTGGCCATCGCCCGGGCCCTCGCCATGCGGCCCAAGGTGATGTTGTTCGACGAGCCCACCTCTGCCCTCGACCCCGAGATGATCAAAGAAGTGCTCGACACCATGGTCGAACTCGCCGGAGCCGGCATGACCATGATCGTCGTCACCCACGAGATGGGCTTCGCCCGCGCCGTTGCCGATCGGGTCGTGTTCATGTCCGAAGGACAGATCGTCGAAGTCGGGACCCCCGAACACTTCTTCACGGATCCGCAAGAGGACCGCACCAAGCTCTTCCTGAGCCAAATATTGTGAACGGGTCAACAGGTCAACAGGTCAACAGGAACGAGCCCAGTCCTCGATCCGGTCTGGGGCCTCTCGACTCGTTGACTTGTTGACTCGTTGACCTGTCGACCTGTCGACCTGTCGACCTGTCGACCTGTCGACCCGTCGATCGTCCGATTGGGCCAGTGTTTCCGGGCGCTCAACCTAGGCTGGCTTCCGGTATGGCCAGGGCTCGCTCGTTCCCATGGAAGGTGATGGTCGGCGCAGGCGTGCTCCTGGGGGTCGGAACGTTCGTGCTGGCTGGTCCCGAGGGTGGCACGCCGGCTCCGGCGATTCCGTCGCAGGCCGTCGGGGAGGGCGTCGCCGTGTCGACGAGTCGCCCGACAGCCGTGACGACCCCGACCACCGTCACCCCGGCCACGGCCGACCCATCCACCACGATTGCTCCACATGACACCACCACGTCGACAGCTCCGGAGCGGGGGACACTGGTGATCCAGGGGGTGGGCGACGTGAACTTCGACCCGGAGTACCTGCCGGTGTTCGCAGAAGAGGGCTTCCAGGTCGCCTTCGATGGTCTCGGCGGTATCTTCCTCGGCGACGACCTGACCGTGATCAACCTCGAGTGTCCGCCGACCGATGCGGGAGCGCAGCTCGACAAGCAGTTCAGCTTCCGGTGTGATCCGGCGGCGTTGCCGGTCGCCCGTGACAACGGCGTCGAGGTGGCGAACCTCGCCAACAACCACAGTCAGGATCGCGGGGCCGAAGGCCTGCTCGACTCCATCGTCAACGTGCGGGCGGCAGGGATCGAACCCGTCGGGGCGGGAGCGGACCTGATCGAGGCCACGACACCCGCCGTCTTCGAGATCGACGGATGGACCGTTGCGGTGCTCGGCATGGGCGGGGTGCTGCCCGGCGACGCCTGGCTGGCGACCGACGACCGGGCCGGAATGGCCAGCGGTGACGACATCGACCAGATGGTGGCGGCTGTGACGGCAGCCACCGAGCTTGCTGACATCGTGGTCGTGACCATCCACTGGGGTGTCGAAGGTGTCATCGAGCCCGACGCCGGGGATCGGGCTCGGGCGGAGGCGATGATCGCCGCCGGCGCCGATGTCATCTTCGGGCATCATCCGCACCGCCTGGGGGAGCTCGAACTGATCGACGGTGCCCCCGTGTTCTGGACGCTGGGCAACTTCGTGTGGCCCCGGCTCTCGGACCTGGGAGCCACCACCGCGGTGGGTCGCTTCGTCATCGACCCGGACGATGGCGTGGAAGCCTGTCTCCTCCCTGCCTTCATCGAAAGCTCCGGCCGACCCGAGCTCCGGGGCGAGCCGACGTGCGAAGGTGAACGATGACCCACAGGGAGCCGAGCACCCCGGGCACGAGAATGGCGGTGGCGGTGATCCTGCTGGCGATGGCGGCGGCCATGGTCGGCGCCGTCGTATTCGTGACCCAGGGATCGGGCGATGACCTCCCGGCGCCGCTCCCCACCACCATTCCGATCGAAGAGGTGGGCGCACTTCCCACTTCATCCTCCTCCACCTCGACGTCGGCCCCGGCGTCCACCTCGACCACGACGACACTTCCCGCCCGGGAACCCGGCACCGTCCCCGGCTTCACCGTCGGCCAGCCCTGGGGAGAGGTGGTGGGATTGACCATGTTCCGGGGCAACCCCACCCGGAGTTTCTACGGAACCGGCCCGCTGCCCTCCGACACGCCGGTCGAGTTGTGGTCGTATCCTTCGGACGGCCCGATGTGTGGGTTGTCGTCGGTGGCGGGGGAGTCGAAGCAATGGTGCGGCTCCGGATGGACCGGTCAACCGGTGGTGTGGGAACGACCCGATGGGGTGACCGAGGTGATCTTCGGTGCCTACGACAAGGCAGTCCACTTCCTCGACGCCGCCACCGGCGACGAAACCAGACCCTCCTTCCCGGTTGGTGACATCATCAAGGGGTCGGTCACGCTCGACCCCGACGGTTTCCCGTTGCTGTACACGGGATCACGCGACAACAAGCTGCGGGTGATCGCCCTCGATCGGGACGAGCCCACCGAGCTCTGGTCGCTGGAAGCCTCGGCCGTTCCCGGGATCTGGAACGACGACTGGGACGGCAACCCGGTGATCATCGACGACATCATGTTCGAAGGAGGCGAGAACTCGTGGTTCTTCGCCATCCTCCTCAACCGTGAGACCGGATCCGACGGCCTCGTCACCGTCGACCCGGAGGTGGTGTTCGAGACCCCCGGCTACACCGACGAGTTGCTGTCGCTGGCGGGCCGCAACGTGTCGATCGAGTCGTCGGTGGCCGTGTTCGAGGACCGGGTCTACTTCACCAACTCCGGTGGGAGGGTGGTCGGTCTCGACGTGTCCGACGTCCGCAACGGCGAGGCGCCGGTGGTGTTCGACTACTGGGCAGGTGACGACATCGACGCCACCCCCGTCGTCGACTCCGAGGGGATGCTCTACATCGCCATCGAAGAGGAACGGAAGAACGAACGCTCCCGGGAGGTCGGCCAGTTGGTCAAGCTCGACCCCTACGCCGACGGGGATCCCCGGGTGTGGGGTGTGCCGGTTCCCGGAGAGAACGTGCCCGGTGGCATCTGGGCCACTCCGGCCCTGGGCGACGGGTTCGTCTATGTGGGAACCGAAACGGGGCGGTTGTTGGCGGTCGACGCCGCCTCCGGCGAGGTGACATGGGAGGACTCGGTGGGGCTGCACGCGTGGTCGTCTCCCGTCATCGTTGACGGTGTGCTCCTGCTGGCGACCTGTGAGCCTCCCGAGTTGAGGGCCTACTCCCTCGAGGACCCGGCGATGCCGGTTCCGATCTGGACGATGGCGCCGGCCGCCGGCGGATGCATCGAGTCCACCCCGGCGGTGTGGGACGGCCGCATCTACGTGGGGAGCAGGGACGGCTACTTCAGGGCCTACGGAGGTTGATCCGATCGCCGCTGCCATGGCGACTGCGCGTCGAAACAGGGCCACCACTACCGTGGGTGGAACAGGTCTCCGAGAGGATCACATCGACATGGCGTTCAACGAGGAGTACGAGCTGCTGGAAGCCGTCGAGGGTGACGTGCAGCGTCTCTCTGCCGACCACGCCGAGCGACGCAAGCACTGGTACTTCCACGACTTCATCCCGTGGGAACGGGGACTGTCGTTCAAGGACAAGCCCTGGGACGAGTCGCAGTGCACCATCAACGAGAAGGCCCGCACGTCGCTCGTGCTCAATCTCCTCACCGAGGACAACCTGCCTTCGTATCACCGCATCCTCGAGAAGAACCTGCCGGAGACATCCACGTGGCAGGCATGGAACGGGACCTGGACGGCGGAAGAGGGCCAGCACGCCATCGCCATCCGCAGTTATCTGCTCACCTCACGCAACTGTGATCCGGTGGAGCTGGAGGACGACCGCATGGCCACCATGCAGACCGGGTGGCGACCCAACTTCGCCTCGCCGTCGGAGCTGTTCGCCTACACCTCCGCCCAGGAGCTGGCCACCCGGGTGTCCCATCGCAATGCCGGCAAGATCACCGACGACGAGGCCGCATTCGATCTGATGCGCAACATCTCGGCCGACGAAAACCATCACTTCGTGTTCTACCGGGGTGTGCTCGCAGCCATGCTCCGCGAGTCGCCTTCGACCGTCCTGGAAGGCATCTACAACACCTTCCTCAACTTCCAGATGCCCGGCACCGGCATCCCCGGATTCCTGCGTCGTTCGGTAGCGATCGCCAAGGCCGGCGTCTACAACCTGCGGGTCCACCACGACAACGTGCTCATCCCGTTGCTGCAGCAGTGGAAGATCGCCGACCTCACCGACCTCACGCCCGCCGGCGTGGAGATGCAGGAGAAGATCATGGGTCTTCCCGCCCGGATCATGGCCGGAGCCGAACGGTTCGAGAAGCGGTTCGGCCCCATGGCCGTCCCTTCCTGACCGGGCTCCACCGAAGCCGGCCCCGAAGGGTGGATGAGCGTCGGGTCAGAGTTCGCCCCAAAGGTTGCGTTCGGCCAGGTCGATCACCGTCCACGCCATGCCAAGCGCGCCATCGCGGATCGCCCTCTCTCCGTCGGCGGTGACGGTGTGGGCGGCGAACTCCGCCTGGTGGTTCACGGCTGGGTCGCAGTTGATGCTCAGCATCGGGTGGATGGACGGCACCACCCGCGACACGTTGCCCATGTCGGTCGACCCGGCCTGGCTGGGAGGGAGGTCTGCTCCCCTGCCCAGAGGGCGACCGAGGGACTCCGAGTTCTCGAGGTAGAGGTCGGTCATGACCGGGTTCGAGACCAGCTCGTCGTAGATGTGGCCGATCCGCTCGATCTCGACGGTGCACCCGGTGGCGACCGCTCCCGCCTGGAAGCACGCCTCGACCTTCCCCAGCAGCTCCTCCAGCCGTTCCCGGGTTTGGGCGCGGACGTACCAGGACGACCGGGTGTAGTCGGGGATGATGTTCGGGGCCTTGCCGCCCTCCACCACGATCCCGTGGATCTTGTCGGTGGGGTACAGGTGCTGGCGGAGCGTCGAGACGTTGACGTAGGCCTGCACGAAGGCGTCGAGGGCGTTGATCCCGAGCTGGGGGTAGGCCGAAGCATGGGCGGTCTTGCCGTGGTAGTGGACGTCGAGTTCGGCGATGGCGATCACGTTCGGGTCGACCACGTCCCGCGGTGACGGGTGGATCATCATCGAGGCCGCCGCCTCGGCGAACGCCCCGGCGGCGATCAGATCGGCCTTGCCGCCGAACTTCTCCTCCGCCGGGGTCCCCAACACCGTCACCCGGAACCCGAGCTGACTCGGCGACCGGCGCCAGGGCGAGACCGGCGCCCAGGGCGGCGGTGGCGATGATGTTGTGCCCGCACGCCTGGCCGACCCCGGGGAGCCCGTCGTATTCGGCGCAGATGACCACCTCCGGGACCACCCGTACCCGTCCTCGCCACGAACGACGTCTCGATCCCGTAGGCTGGGTGCTCCACGGCGAACCCGTGGCCCCTCATGAATTCGGCCAGCCGGGCGCTCGACTCGTACTCCTCGTATGACAGTTCGGGGTTCTCGTAGAGCCAGCGCGAAATGGCGCGCAGGTCGGCGTCGATCTCCTGGTAGCGCTGGTGCGCCTGTTCCTTGGCGTTCATACGGCGATCCTACGCCCGCCCGTCGGTAGCCTGGAGCCGATGAAGAAACTCCTCGGTATGGCCATGATTCTGGTGGTCGCCGCCTGTTCCGACGGCGCCGCCACCACGACCTCGATGCCTCCCGTCGTCACCACCACCAGCACGGTGGCGGTCCCGGTCACCATCGCCACCCAAGATTGCGGGTTGGTGCCGTACGTGGTGGAAGCACTGCCGAGCCGCGTGGACGCCGACCGCCCCGGCGCCGACGAGGTTCCCCAGGACATGTTCACCACCATCCCCGGCACCAACTCCAGTATCTGGTTCGACTCCGACGGTGAACCCGCGCTCGTGTTCGTCCGTGGCTCCCTCCCGCCGATCGACTGGCCGGGGGAGCGGGGAGAGGTCTCGATCGACGGGGCACGCGGGGTCGCCGGCCCGCTCGACGACGGCAGTTGGATGGTCGCCTGGTTCGAGGGGGCTGGAGAGTCGTGCGACCAGTACTTCATGGTGTTCTATCCGCCTGTCGAGCCTGCCGAGGTCGAGGCCACGGTGGCGTCGCTCAACCGCACCGCCGGTTGAGGCAAACCCAGGGTTTCAGACCACACCACGTGTAGTCCTGAGCCCACAGAATGAAGAAACCCTGTCAGGTGGTCGTGGGTGCGGCCACGTACAGGGTGTGAGGACCATGAGTGACATAGACGAACGGGCCGAGATCGCGGTCTCCAGGTACCGGGGCCACATCCACAGCTACTGCGTTCGCCGATTGCCCACGAACGACGCCGGCGATGCCACGTCGGAGGTGATGACGATCACCTGGCGACGGCGGGCGGTCTTGCCCGAGGAGCCTGGGACCCTGCCCTGGATGTACGGGGTTGCGCACCGGGTGGTCTCGGGCATGCGTCGATCGGAACGACGATGGCTGGCCAGGTGGGAGCGCGCCGCCGGCACGGCCATCCGCGACACCGACTCGGTCGAGTCGGGCGCGATTCAACTGGAGGAGGAGCGGCAGGTGCGCCAGGCCCTGACGCGGCTCCGTCCGGCCGATCAGGAGATCCTCCGCCTGGCCGCCTGGGAGGGTCTCGGGAATCGGGAGATCGCACACGTCATGGGCCTCACACCCGCCGCTGCGGATCAGCGACTGAGCCGGGCCAAAAAGCGCCTGGCCGACGAGTTCAACGCCGTCACGTCCGGGAAAGGAGCGACGCGATGAACCCAGACGAAGTCTTCGCCCTGCTCCGCAGAGCCGACCCGGCCACGGACGTCACCCGAGAGGACCTTCCTGTGACCAGCTTCAACCCCGAACCGAGTCGACCGCGCCCGTGGGTCCGCCCACTCGCCTACGCCGCCGCAGCGGCGCTGGTCGTGACCCTCGCCATCGGCCCGCTCGGCCTGATCGGAGGCGACGGCGACGTGATCGAGCAACCGACCACAACACTCAGCCCTCCGACCACCGCGCCAGGCACCACGCCGAGCACGTCGGCAACCACCACGACCCCGCCGACCACGACCGTCACGACCATTCCCGAAGCTGCAGGCGGGCTGGTCATCGCCAACGGCGAGACCATCACCTGGGGCGACGGCGACGTCACGCCCGGACTCGACGTACCGGCGAAGGTGGTCTACGACGACCTGGCCGGCGGTGTCGTGTACCAGGTGGCATTGCCGATCGTCGGCGACACCGGAGACAGCACCATCTACCACCTGCCGGCCGGGGCGACCCAGCCGCAGGTCCTGATGGCGCCGTCCGGTTCGAGCTGGACGCTGCTCCAAAACGTCCTCCGTGTCGACGGTTCACCGACGGCGCTGGTGGTGGAACGGCGCCAGGCAGAGTCGTTCGAGAATGCCACTGACGCCCTGTTCGAAGTCGACCTGATCACCGGCGAACGGCGCGAGATCGCCGTGGTCGGAGGCTGGGAGAGTGGCCTGTCGGCGATCAGCTGGGACGGCTCCACCTACGTGACGTCCTCGTTCAACGAGGCGTACACCTTCGTGAGTCGGCTCGACCGAGATGGCACGATCACGCCGTGGGAGGGTGCCATCCCCGGCGAGTGCTTCGACGACTCCAGTTGCCCCACGAAGGTCGTGGCATCGGCCGACGGCGAGCGGCTGGTGATGTTCCGCGTGGGTCAGCTGGTGGAGTGGGACCGGACAACCGACGCCGAGGTGCAGGCTGTCGACCTGCCCGAGGGCATCTACGTCGCCCCGATCCTGTCGGGCGACTCGGTGGTCCTCAACCGGTTCAGCGAAATGTTCGACAGCGACTACGGCGTGGCCGTGATGGTCGATCTCACCGACGGCAGCGTGAGCGAGGCCCCGTACGCCGGGTTCGCCGACTGGATCGACGGACCGGCCACCGATGTGGAACTGGTCGGCACCGGTATCGCCGGTCTGACTCCGAGCCTGGAGTTCGACGGGGTCGAACAGCTTGCAGCGAACGCATGCGGGGGGGCCGACGGAGCAATCGTCTTCGTTTTCGAAGACGGCAGGCGCGCCATGGTGGGGTTTGAGGATGGAACGTTCATCCGGTACATCGATGCCGAAGGCGGTGTTTTCGAAACTGCGGACGTGGTCTACGAGGAGATCACTGGCTTCGAGATGTACAGCGGCGAGGTCGAGACCGGAGGCGGATCACTGCGTGTCGGCATAGTCGTGCCGATCGACGTCCCATCGGCGGGGGACTACCCCGACATCGCCGAGATTCCCGAGTGCACCCCCTGACACGCGAAACCCTGGGTTGTAGGCCACACGACGTGTGGCCTACAACCCAGGGTATGCGGGCTCAGGAGCTGGTGCGGGGGGGCTGGCCGGGCTGCATCGGGGGCCGATGGGCCGGGGACAGCGACGGCATCTGCTCGGATGCCGACGGCGACTGCGGGGTCGGATCGCCGGCGATCCGCTTGGGAGCGACCGGCTTGTCGGCGGTGGCGGCTGCTCCGCCGCCGTCCTTGAACAGCTCGCCGATGGCGGCGACGCTGCCGAGCAGACCACTGGTGTCGAGTGGCAGGAAGATCTTCGTCGCCCTGCCGTTCGCCACACCCTGCAACGCCTCCAGGTACTTGATGGTGATCAGATCCGGGGTGGGGTCACCGGCGTGGATGGCGTTGTACACCGTCTCGATCGCCTGCGCCTCACCTTCGGCCACCGTCAGCTTCTGGTAGCGGTCGGCATCGGCGACGCGCTTGATGGCCTCGGCCTGGCCTTCCGCCTCGAGAATGTTCGACTCCTTCACGCCCTCGGCACGGAGGATCCGGGCGGTCTTCTCGCCTTCGGCCTCGGTGACCGACGCACGACGGTCGCGCTCCGCCTTCATCTGGCGGTGCATGGCCTCGGTGACGTCGGCCGGCGGTTCGATCCGCTGGATCTCGACACGGACCACCCTCGTACCCCACTTGTCGGTGGCGTCGTCGAGGATCTCACGCAGCTTGGTGTTGATCACTTCACGGGAGGTGAGGGCGGCGTCGAGGTCGAGATCGCCCACCACGTTACGGAGGTTCGTCTGGGCCAGTTTGGTGATGGCGAGGACGAAGTTGCCCACGTTGTACTTCAGCTTCACCGGGTCGGTGGCCTCGTAGTAGATGACGGCGTCCACCGTCACCACCACGTTGTCCCGGGTGATCACTTCCTGCGGGGGAACGTCCACCACCTGCTCACGCATGTCGACTTTGGCGAGGGTCTGCACGAACGGCATGATCAGCCGCAGACCCGAATCCACGGTCTTGGAGTACCGGCCGAGTGTCTCGACCAGTCCTTTCTCGTACGGCCGCACGATCTTGATCGCAGCAGCGAGTACCACCACGAACAGGATGAACAGCACTGCGAACAGTGCGAGTACTGGGCCCATGTTCTCTCTACCTCCTCTGTCTTCCTACTGGCTCTAGTTGATCTCGAGCGGGCTCACCACGAGCTTGGAGCCCCTGACTTCCTGCACCATCACGCGGGTGCCGGCGGCGATGTCCGGACCGTCGGTGGTGGCCCGCCATTCCTCGCCGCCCACCCGCACCATCCCGCCACCGGTGTCGCGGTTGATGTCGGCCAGGACGATCCCCTGGGCTTCGGCCCAGCGGTTGGCTCCGACCTTCGGGAGGTCGTCGTCCTGATGGGTGGCGAATCGGCGCAGATAGGCGAAGGCGATCGTCGACACACCGAAGAAAACCAGCCATTGGGCGATCGGGTCGACCCCGAACCAGGCGAGAACCGCCGCCGCCACCGCCCCGATCGAGATCGGCAGCAGGAAGAACCCTGCCGTGAAGATCTCGGCGATGGCTGCCGCCACCGCCAGGATCGTCCAGATCCACCTCCACAGTTCGTCTTCCACGTCTCCTCCTCTTCCAGACAACTGGGTGCCGACGGCGACACCGGTGACCAGTGCAACCCCGCCGGCGATGTAGGCCCATGCGGTCCGTTTCCGGCTGCGATCGGCTTCCAACCGACCGCTGGTCACGTCACTCCACGAGACCGAGCTGGAGCCCTTCCGATACTCCGACGCCCAGGACTCGGCGAAGGCGGCGGGGTCGGTCCCGACCACTCTCACCGGTGAGCGACCGTCGGCGTCGGCCTCGACCAGGTGCTGCTCGAGTTCGAGTCGCATCTCCTCGATGGCCCGACGGGGCACGCCGGTCTCACGCCAGTACCGAACGCAGTCGGCAACGACCCTCGTGATCTCTGCCCGATCAGGCACCGTTGGCTCCTCTCAACACGTTCTCCACCCCGGTGGCCAGCTCATGCCATCCCTGCTGCCACGCCCCGAGCGACTCGGCCCCGCGTGGGGTGAGCCGGTAGTACTTACGGGCGGGACCTCCCGAACTCTCGACCAGGTAACCCTCGACGAGGTCGTTCTTCTGCAGGCGGCTCAGCACCGGATAGATCGTCCCTTCGCTCACGAGGTCGAGTCCCTTCGACGCCAGTTTGTTGACCATCTCGTATCCGTAGCTCGGCTCTTCGGAGATGATCGCCAGCAGGCACATGTCGAGCACGCCCTTGAGCAACTGCGAACTCCGGTCCGAGCCACTGCCAACTACCATGAGATACAAGATAGTAGATCGTATCCGATAGTCAACCCGCTTGGGTGGCGGCGTCGGGCCATTCACTCGGATCTCTGTGCCCGCTATGTTCCGGTTATGGCCGACGTCACCCTCACCCCCTCGGGCCCACCCGAGACCGTCCTTCCCGATCCTGATCCGGACGTGGTGGCCGCACTCGGGCGTGCCACCACACGCGAGGCGGTGGCCGCGGTGGTGGCTGCGAGACCCACATCGCTGGATGCCTGGGCCGCGCTCGGCGAGTTGACCGAAGCGGCGAGCGCCGGCCAGGCCGACTCCGTGGAGGCCTACGCCTACTTCCGGATCGGGTACCACCGCGGCCTCGACTTCCTCCGCAAGAACGGATGGAAAGGTTCGGGGTACGTCCGCTGGCAACACCCCTCCAATCGAGGGTTCCTTCGGTGTCTCGACGGCCTCGCCCGGATGGCCGGTGCCATCGGTGAGACCGACGAGGAAGTCCGCTGCGTCGAGTTCCTGCGCATGCTGGATCCCCGCTGGGATGCCAGGGCCGACGAGTGAACGGTTGATCCGTGCTCGATGTCGTTCGCTTCCTGGCCGATCACGTTCCATTCCGGGGGCTGGACGCCGAGGTCGTCGCCGACATCGCCCGAGCGATCCAGGTCGAGTTCTTCGACCGAGGTGTCCCCATCATCGAGCAGGGTGGTCCGCCGGCGGAGTACGTCCACGTCATCCGTCGGGGGTCGGTCGAGGTGCTCGACGGAGATCGGGTCGTCGACATTCTCGCCGAAGGTGATCTGTTCGGGTTCCCGAGCCTGTTGTCGGGGATGGCGCCGGCACTCGGGATCCGGGCGGCGGAGGAGACCCTCTGTTATCTGATCGGCGGCGAACACGCCCGGCAGGTGTTCTCGCATCCGTCGGGAATGCGGTTCCTCACCGTTTCACTGCGTGATCGTCCCCGGCCCGACGGCCCCCAGTGGTCCACCGACACCTCGACGGCTGCGGAAGTGGCGGCCGGGCCGCTCGTATCGGTGGCTGCCGACGTTGCGGTGGCCGAGGTGGCGCGTCAGCTCACCGAGGTCGGCGCCACTGCCGCCGTCGTCACCGGCAACGGCCCTGTGGGCATCATCACCGATCGGGACATGCGGGCGCGGGTGGTCGCAGAAGGGTTGGCCGGTTCCACGCCGGTCGGACAGATCGCCACCATCCCGGCCCGTACCGTGTCGGCCGACGAGCCGCTCGACCGGGCGCTCGTGTCGATGTTGTCGCTCGGTGTCCACCACCTCCCGGTGATTGTCGACGGCCGCGTGATCGGCATGCTCACCGATCTCGATCTGCTCGGACACCAACGGCGTGACGCCTTCCGGCTGCGATCCGACATCGAACGTGCGGTCGACGTCGCCGGAGCGGTGGAGGTGGGACGGCGGATACCGGCCGCTGTGGTGCCGCTGGTTCGGGCAGGCGTCGACGCTGCTCATGTGGGTGTGGTGATGGCAACGCTGGTCGACGCCTTGGTGACGCGGCTGCTCGCCCTCGGCGAGACCGAGCTGGGCCCCCCGCCCGGGCCGTACGGCTGGTTGGCGCTGGGTTCGGGAGGAAGACGCGAGCAGGCGTTGCACACCGATCAGGACCATGCCCTGGTCTACGCCGACGGCGACGCCGGTGAAGACCACTACTACCGCCGGCTCGCCGGTTTCGTGGTGGATGCCCTGGCCTCCGCCGGAATTCCACGCTGCGAATCCAAGGTGATGGCCACCGAGGAAGGCTGGCGCGGCCCACTCGGCTGGTGGCGGCAGCGAATCGAGCAGTGGATGGACCTACCCGAGGCAAAGGCGACGTTCCTCACGGGGATCGTGTTCGATGCTCGCGTGGTGGCGGGCGAGCTGGACCTCGAGGCCCTGTTCGTCGAGGCCGTCGAGCGGGCCGCAGGTTCCCCCCGCTTCCAGGCCCGTCTCGGTCGTCTGATCCTCGACATGGATGTGCCCATCGGGTTCCTCGGAAATCTGATCGTCAGCTCCGACGGAGAGCACGGCACGCTCGACATCAAGCGGGGCGGGATTCACCCGATCACCGAGATGGCCCGGCTTCACGCCCTGCGCGGCGGCGTCCGGGCGTTGTCGACCCCACGCCGCCTCGATGGTGCGGCGAGAGCCGGCTCGCTCGATCCTGACACGGCGGAGGCGCTCAGTGAGGCTCACGCCCTGATGCGCGACGTCCGTCTCGCCCATCAGACGGAGCGATTCGTGGCCGATGAAGTCCCGGACGACCTCATCGATCCGGCGTCTCTCTCGCCGATCGAGCGTCGGTCGTTGCGTGATGCCTTCCGGGTGGTTCGGGACGCCCAGCGGGTCCTGGCCGATGAGCTGGCACCGCGGGTGCGGGGGCGATGAGCGGCGACTGGCGGTCGGTTCGCTATGCCGCCCTCGACTTCGAAACCACCGGCCTCCACCCGGGTCGGGACAGCGTCATCTCGGTGGGACTGGTACCGGTGGTGGCGGGGCGGGTGGATCTGGCCGGCTCGCTCAGGTTCGTGGTCGATCCCGGAACCCGACCCGGTGCAGAGTCGATCCGCATCCACCGGATGCTGCCCGGTGACGTGGGCTCGGGCCGATCCCCGATGGATGTGGCGCCGGTGTTGGTGGCGGCTCTCGGTGACGGCCCGATCGTGGTGTGGACGGCGTGGGTGGAGTCGGCCTTCCTCCCCACCTTGTGCGGGGGGAGCCGGCGAAGGTGGGGGCGTCGCATGGTCGACGTTCGGCATCTCGTCGTGAGGCTCGACGAACGAACCGGTCGCCACCCGTCACCCGCCCGAAACGACGAGCTCGCCGAAACTGCCCACCGGTTCGGAGTTCCCCCGGAGCTGAGCCACGACGCATTGGCCGATGCCTTCGTCACCGCCCAGTTGTTCGTGACCGTCGCCACCAAACTGGCCGCGCTCGAACCCCTCACCGTCACCGCGCTGAGGGCCTACGGGGCCAGATCCGAGGCAGGACGTCGGCGGTGACCCCCGGCGGGTTCGGCCCGCAACTCTTCGAGGGTGTGGAGCCGTGCGGTGGTCGACTCCCACGAACCCCGGGTCACACCGGCCAGGATCACCTCGACCACCGTCATGAGGGCCGCATTCGAGTCCCAGATCGACGGGACCTCGATGTGGGAGGTGAGCACGTGATCGGCGTGGAGCGCCACCGGTGACATCCACTGATCTGTCACGAGCACGATGACGACGCCGCGCGCCACCGCTGTGGCCACGAACTCTGCGAGGTCGGCGTCGTACCGTCGGATGTCGAAGCACACCAGCCGGGTGCCTCGCGGCATGTCGAGCAGTTGGTCGCGTCTGGCGTCGGCGGCGCGATCGAGGTGGTGGACACCGGGTCGGACGAGTCGGAGGTGGGCGGCCATGTACCGGGCGAGCGCATCGGTGAATCGGCCGCCGGTGATGAACACCGGGTGGCGCGGGTCGACCAGCAACTCCACCACCGCCGTCAGCTCAGAGGCCGGAATCGACCCGATGGTGGCTTCGATGTTGGCGACCACCGCGGTCGAGATGGCGTCGAGCGGTCCGGATCCGGCCGCAGATGCCTTGGCGAGCGGCGACTTGAACTGGTCGGCGAGTTCGTCGTGGAGGGCGTCCTGGAGCCCGGCGTAGTTGTCGTAGCCGAGCCGATGGACGAAACGAAGCACCGTGGGCGAGCTCACCCCCGCCTCGGTCGCGAAGTCTGCCACGGTGCGGAGTCCGAGCAACGGGTAGCGCGCCAGCAGCGCCCGGGCGGCGCGGCGCTCACCCGGGGTCATGGCGTCGAGGGTGTCGTGGATGAGTTGGGCAACGGTCATGGGCGGGCATCCTGGCGCATCGTGGGAGCCCCTGTACGAAATGATACAGACGTCGTACAGAAACGAATATGCGTAACGAATTGACCAGAATTCGATGCACGCACGTGAATGCGTTGCCTATCGTCCCGCTCGTGGCGGGCCGCCGTCACCTGGAACGGATGCCGGACAAGGTCAGGAGGACAGGATGTCTTCGGAGAAGGACCTTCGGGTCAAGGGTGCGACCTACCAGCAGGTCGATCAGTCCTACCTCGAACAGCGTCAGCTGAAGAAGAGCGCCGGATGGGTGCTGTTGTGGGCGCTCGGAGTGGGAGCGGTCATCTCGGGTGACTTCTTCGGGTGGAACTTCGGTCTCGCCGCCGGCGGGTTCGGCGGCCTGCTGATCGCCACCTTCTTCATCGCCATCATGTACGTGGCGATGGTGCTGTCGATCGCCGAGATGTCGACGGCGCTCCCCACCGCCGGTGGCTTCTACGGGTTCACCCGCAACGCATTCGGACCGGGAATGGCCTACTTCAACTCGATCACCGACATGGTGGAGTACGTCGTCACCCCGGCCGTGATCGTGGTCGGTGTGTCCGGGTACGCCAATGCCCTCGTCGACCTGTCCGGCGTGTTCGGAGAGACCGGCGCCAACATCGTGTGGTGGGTGGTGTTCTACGGCATCTTCCTGGCGATCAACATCTGGGGCTCCGAACTGAGCCTCAAGGTGTCGCTGGTGGTGACGGTGGCATCGTTGGCGGTGCTCATCGCCTTCTACGTCTCGGTGCTCGCCACCGGCGCCTTCGACCCGGCGTTGCTCAACAACATCCCGGTCGACACCGCTCGGGCCGGTTCGTCGACGTTCCTGCCGAACGGCTTCTACGGGATCTTCGCCGCCCTTCCGTTCGCCATCTGGTTCTACCTGGCGATCGAGCAGCTCCCGCTGGCATCCGAGGAGTCGCACGACGTGGCCCGTGACATGCCCAAGGCGTTGATCTACGGTATCGGCACGCTGCTGGTGGCCTCGGTGCTGACCCTGGTGCTCAACACCGGCGTCGGCGGCGGCGCCCTCGAGATCGGGGATGCCGGTGCGCCGCTCGAGATCGGTTTCAGGGCTGCGTTCGGCGATGGCAGCGGGGTGGGGACCTTCCTCACCCTCATCGCCCTCACCGGGCTCGTCGCCAGCTTCCACGCCATCATGTACGCCTACGGGCGGGTCCTGTTCGCGGCGTCGCGATCCGGGTACATCCCCCGTTGGATCTCGGTCACTTCGAAGCGCAAGACACCCCACCGTGCGCTGCTGCTGGGAGCGGTGGTCGGATTCGCCATCGCTCTGGTCATCCAGTTCTTCGGTGAAGGAGCCGTGGGTGCGGCGTTGCTCACGATGGCGGTCTTCGGGGCCACCATCAGTTATGCGTTGGTGATGTGGACCTACATCGTGCTGAAGAAGAGGCGTCCCGATCTGGATCGACCCTACGAGAGCCCGCTCGGCGTCCCCGGCGCCATGGTCGGCCTGGTGCTGGCAGTCATCTCGCTGGTGGCGACGCTCGCCATCGAGGGCAACCGTCCCGGCGTGGTGGGCACCGCCATCTTCGTGGCGCTCATGTTCGTCTACTACTGGTTCGGGAGCCGCCACCGGCTCGTCGCCCAGGCACCCGAGGAGGAGTTCGCCCTCCGTGTGGAGGCCGAGCGAGAGCTGCGCTGACCCGGAGCCGACGACACCGGAGCCTCCTGACCGCGGTCGGGAGGCTCCGTGCATGAAGGAGGATCGATGACTGTTCGAGGCATGCTCGCCATGGCCGAGCTGCGGGAGAAGGTGGCGAGCGACGCCATCGACACGGTGGTGGTCGCCTTCACCGACCACTACGGACGGGTCCACGGCAAACGCTTCGACGCCCAGCACTTCGTCGACGATGTGCACGACCACGGCACCCACGGCTGTGACTACTTGCTCACCGTCGACATGGAGATGGAGCCGGTCCCCGGGTACCGCTACGCCAACTGGGAGCTCGGCTACGGCGACTTCCACATGGTCCCCGACCTCAGCACGATGCGTGTGGCCAGCTGGCTCGACCGCACCGCCTTCGTGCTGTGTGACCTCCACGACCCCAAGAGCCACGAGCTGGTTCACGTCGGGCCGCGTTCGATCCTCAAGCGTCAGCTCGCGCTGGCCGCCGACCTCGGGTACACCGCCAAGGGCGCCTCCGAGCTGGAGTACTACCTCTACGAGGATTCCTACCGCGAGCTCGCCGAGAAGAGCTACCACAACATGCGGCCGGTCGGGTGGTACATCGAGGACTACCACCTGTTGCAGGGCACACGCGAGGAGTTCTACAACGCCGAGGTGCGCCGTCACCTGTCGCGTTCGGGCATCCCGGTCGAGAACTCCAAGGGCGAGTGGGGCCGTGGCCAGCACGAGATGAACGTCCGCTACACCGACGTGCTCACCATGGCCGACCGTCACACCGTCATGAAACTGGCGATGAAGGAGATCGCCGACGCCCTCGGCGTGAGCATCACGTTCATGGCCAAGCCCGACATCACCGAGGCCGGCTCGAGTTGTCACCTCCACGTCAGCCTCTGGTCGGGCGACGATCCGGCCTTCCCCGGCGACCAGCGGTTCGGCCCGGTCGACGGTACCGATGTGTTCCGCTGGTTCCTGGGCGGCTGGATGAAACGCATCCCCGAGCTGATGCCGTTCTTCGCTCCCACCGTGAATTCGTACAAGCGCTACCAGGACGGGTCGTGGGCGCCCACCAGGATCGCCTGGAGCTACGACAACCGCACCGCCGGGTTCCGGGTGGTGGGGGAGGGGCCCAGCCTGCGGATCGAGTGTCGCATCCCCGGGGCCGACGCCAACCCCTACCTCGCCTATGCGGCGGTGCTGGCGGCGGGGATGGACGGGATCCGCAACCGGACCGAGCCACCCGACATCTTCGAAGGCGACGTGTACCAGGCCCAGCATCTTCCCCGGGTTCCCTACACGCTGCGCGAGGCGACAGAGCTGTTCGCCGGTAGCGACTTCGTCGCCGAAGCCTTCGGGGTCGAGGTGCGTGAGCACTACACCCAGTTCCTGCGGGTGGAGCAGTCGGCGTTCGACAACTCGGTCACCGACTGGGAACGTGCCCGGTACTTCGAACGAATCTGATCACGGGAGTTCTGGCATGAGACTTGACGGCAAGGTGGCGCTCATCACGGGCGCCGGTTCGGGGATCGGGCTCGAGACGACGCTGTTGTTCGCCGCCGAGGGAGCGGCCGTGCTGGCGGTGGACGTGAACGAGGAGGCGGCGGCGGCCACGGTCGCCCGTGCCACCGCGGCGGGAGGCACCGCGTCGGTGTTCCGGGCGGACGTCTCCAAACCAGCAGACAACGAGGCGATGGTGGCTGCAGCCGAGGATCGCTACGGGAAACTCGACGTCATGTTCAACAACGCCGGGATCAGCCACGCCGACGACGACAACGCCGTCACCACCACCGAGGAGGTGTGGGACCTGACCTTCGACATCAACGTCAAAGGTGTGTTCTTCGGATGCAAGTACGGCATCCCGGCGCTCGAGCGTGCCGGTGGCGGTTCCATCATCAACACGGCGTCGTTCGTGGCGATCCTGGGTGCCGCCACCCCGCAGCTCGCCTACACGGCGTCGAAGGGAGCGGTGCTGGCCATGACCCGTGAGCTGGCGGTGGTGCACGCCCGGGAGGGGATCAGGGTGAACGCCCTCTGCCCGGGACCGCTCAACACGCCGTTGCTGATGAAGTACCTCGACACGCCCGAGAAGCAGCAACGCCGGCTGGTGCACATCCCGATGGGCCGTTTCGGCGAGGCGGCCGAGATGGCCAAGGGGGCGTTGTTCCTGGCCTCGGACGACTCGTCGTTCGTGACCGGGACCGAGTTCATGGTCGACGGCGGCCTGACCGCCGCCTACGTGACCCCGGAATGACCACCACCGCCGTTGTGAACCCGGCGAACCAGGAAGTCATCGACGAGGTGCCACAGGCCACGCCCACCGACGTCGAGGCCGCCGTCAACCGTGCTCACGCCCGCTTCGCCGAAGGGGTGTGGCGTCGGGCCACGGTCCGGGAGCGCCGCGATGTACTGCGTCGCATCGCCGACATCATCCGTCGCGACCAGGAGTCGCTTGCCCGCCTCGAATCGGCCAACACCGGCAAGCCGATCTCGGCTGCGAGGGGAGAGGTGGGCGCCGTCGCCACCACCTTCGACTACTACGCCGGCGCGGTCGACAAGTTCGTCGGTCAGACGATTCCCGGCAACGCCCGGGGCACCCTGCTCACCTTCCGTGAGCCGATCGGGGTGTGCGCCGCAATCACACCCTGGAACTTCCCCATGGTCATCCTGGGCTGGAAGGTGGCTCCGGCGCTCGCCATGGGCAACTCCGTGGTGGTCAAACCCGCCGAGGTGACGCCGCTGACCGCGTTGGCCCTGCAGGCGATCGCCCTCGAGGCGGGTCTGCCCGAAGGAGTATTCGGTGTCGTCACCGGAAAGGGCTCGGTGGCCGGAGACGCCCTGGTCAACCATCCGCTGGTGTCCAAGATCTCGTTCACGGGATCGACCGTGATCGGGACGCAGGTCATGAAACAGGCGGCCGAAGGCATCAAGCGGGTCTCGCTCGAGCTCGGAGGGAAGTCGGCGAACGTGGTGTTCGCCGATGCCGACCTCGACGCCTGCATGGAGTCGTCGTTCTGGTCGGCGTACGACAACGCCGGTCAGGACTGCTGTGCCCGCAGTCGGATGCTGGTGGAACGGCCGGTGTTCGACGAGTTCGTCGAGCGCTTCGCCGCCCGGGCGTCTGCAGTACGGCTGGGCGACCCGGCCGACGAGGACACCGAGATGGGTCCGCTCATCACCCCCGCTCATCGCGACAGCGTCGAGGGGTATCTCCGTATCGGGGATTCCGAGGGCGCCCGCCGGGTGTGTGGTGGGGAGCGTCTCGACTCGCCCGGCAACTACCTCACCCCGGCCATCTATGCCGACGTGACCGCCGACATGCGCATCGCCCAGGAGGAGATCTTCGGGCCGGTGGTGGCGATCATTCCGTTCAACGGCGAGGAGGAGGGCATCAGCATGGCCAACGACTCGATGTACGGTCTGTCCGGGTCGATCTGGACACGCGACGTCGGGCGGGCGCTGCGTGTGGCACGGGGGGTCGAGACGGGCATGTTGTCGATCAACTCGTCGTCGTCGGCCCATATCGAGGCGCCGTTCGGCGGTATGAAACACTCGGGGATCGGACGTGAACAGGGGATGGCCGCGCTCGAGCACTACTCCGAGTACAAGACCGTGTTCATTGCGGAGGACTGATGGTGTCGAGTGCTGCACCGGTCCCGGCGGTCGGTACGGACCGGGCTTCCGTCCGCACGCGGATCGGCTTGCTGGTGTGTGACCACGTACGGCCGGAGTTCCTTGGAATCGCCGGGGACTATCCGGACATGTTCCTGCGGCTCTTCGCCGAACACCCCGAGGTCGAACTGGTGGTCTACGACCTGCCCGCCGGGCGGTTCCCCGATTCGCTCGGCGAGTGCGACGGCTGGATCACCACCGGCTCCAAGCGGTCGGTGTACGAGGACGAGGACTGGATCCTTCGATTCGCCGACCTGGTTCGGGACGCCGCCGAGCGGCAGCGGCCCTTCGTCGGGGTCTGCTTCGGCCATCAGATGCTGGCTCACGCACTCGGCGGGCGGGTGGAACGCTCGGAGCGAGGCTGGGGAGTGGGCGTGAAGACGGTGGAGGTGACCAGTCGCGAGATGTGGATGGGCGACCATCCGTCCACGTATGCGGTGCTCAACAGCCACGCAGATCAGGTGGTGGAGCCCCCGCCGGGTGCCGAGGTGCTCGGCGGCAACGAGCACTGTCCGGTGTCGATGATGCGTGTCGGCGCCCGCATGCTGGGGATCCAGGGCCATCCCGAGTTCGTGCCCGCCTACAGCAGGGCGCTCATGGAAGCCCGCCGCGGGGTTCTCATCCCGGAGGAAGTGGTGGAGGACGGTCTGGAGACGCTGGACACGGCGCCCGACACGACTCGGTTGGCGGAGTGGATCGTCGGGTTCCTGCTTGGGTCGGTATGACCGCCGCCGGTGACGACGCGGTCCCGCTCGGGCTGGTCGCCGGAGCGGCCGTGATCCTGGCGGTGATCCTGCTGGCGGTGGCGCTCAGGTCGCCTGGCAGGACGCTGGTGCTACCCGACGTGGTGGGGCTGTCGCCGGCCGAGGCGGTGGAGACGCTCGAGGCGGTGGGTCTGGTGCCGCGCCTGGTGTTTGTGTGTCGACCCGGAGTGGGCCCTCGCGTCGAGTCCGCCTACAGCCTCCGTCGGAACCTGTGGTGGGGGTTCGAGACCGAACTGGCCGGACCCGTCGGCGTCACCGACGCCGGCTCTCGTGTTCCGGAGTCCGAGACCGTGTACCTCCGGATCCCCGACGCCACCAGGTGCGGTCCTTCCTGACTGTGCCGGAACACAGGGAGGCCCCGTCGTGACGACGGGGCCTCCCTGTGTCGAGTCGCAGCGCCGCTGGGACGGCGCTCGGGCTCACTTCTTGAGTGCGTCGCGGATCTCGCGCAGCAACACCACGTCCTCGGTGGGCTCGGCGGCTGCCGCCTCGGCCGGGGCCTTCATCTTGTTGTAGGCCTTCACGACCAGGAACATCACGAACGCCACCACCACGAAGTTGAGGAAGGAGGCGATGAACGCGCCGACCTTCACATCGTCGGCGACGACATAGGTGTCCAGCCCTTCGACCGAGAAGATCTTCCCGATGAGTGGGGTCACGATGCCTTCGGTGAACGACGAGATGACCGCTGCGAATGCCAGGCCAATCACGAACGCCACCGCTACGTCTACCAGGTTCCCCTTGTTGATGAACTCTTTGAACTCTTTCAGCACGATTCCTCCTGTGGTCTCTCTCTCACGTGCGGACAGAACCTACCAACATGGGCGCGTCGCCGCCTATCCAAGACCTGGCGTCGTCTAGGCTCGCCTCGTGATGTTCGAAGAGCGCCCATTTCTCGGAACCATCGATCAGCGTCTCGAGGCCGACCGCGTGGCGGTGGTCGTGACCCTGGGATGGTCCGAAGAGATGTACGAGGGCCACGCTCAGGGCCCATCCGATACCTCGCAACGGGCGCGCCTGGTCGGTGAAGCCACCCTGCGCGCCATCGAGGCGATGTCGGCCGGCCGGGCCCGCTACGACCTCACCGCGGTGGGGACCAGCGACCTCGGTCCCGTCAAGATCGCCCTCGTCCAGGTGCGCGAAATGGGCTGGAGCGACTACCTGATCGGCTCCGCCCTCATCCGCGAAGGCGACCCTGCGTCCGCCACCGCCAAAGCCGTACTCGACGCACTCAACCGGCGGATCAGCAGAGTTCTGTAAGGCGCTGGCTGCTGGCTGCTGGCTGCTGGCGTCGCTCGTCGCTACAAGCACGCGCCTCGCCCCCGCGTTCTGGCCAGAAGCCAGAAGCCAGCAGCCCTTTCCTGGAATACTTGACCTCTTTCCAAACTTGATACAATCACACTTAGATTTATCGACAGAGGTGAATGAATCATGGATCTCTCGAAACTCACGACCAAGTCACAACAGGCGCTGGTGGCGGCCCACGATCAGGCAACGGCACGGAATCACTCCGGGATCTTTCCGGCTCACCTGATGCGGGCGCTCACGGCCCAGACCGATGGCATCGTGTTCCCGTTGCTTCAGGCGCTCGACGTCACGCCGGCAGCGGTGCGGAGCGCATCCGAGGCGATCCTCGCCAAACTGCCGCAGGTGTATGGAGGCTCGGAGCCAC
Source organism: uncultured bacterium (assembly GCA_963825585.1). Classification (GTDB taxonomy): domain Bacteria; phylum Actinomycetota; class Acidimicrobiia; order Spongiisociales; family ZC4RG35; genus JAOUGY01. The sequence goes on along the minus strand of CAWGTX010000002.1, from coordinate 174,595 downwards.
AGATGACGCCCGACCTCGCCCGGGTGCTCGAGCAGGCCGACGCCCGCCGCAACGAACTCAAGGACGACTACATCTCGGTGGAGCACCTCGTCCTCTCTCTGGCCGAATCGGCCGACCCTGCCGGCCGGGCGCTCAACGACCTCGGCATCACCACCGTTCGCATCCTCGAGGCGCTCAAGGCGGTGCGGGGAAACCAGCGGGTGACCAGTGCCGACCCGGAGACCACGTTCCAGGCGCTCGAGCAGTACGGGCGGGACCTCACCGCCATGGCGCAGCAGGGCAAGCTGGACCCGGTGATCGGCCGTGACGAGGAGATCCGCCGGGTCATCCAGGTTCTGTCCCGGCGGACCAAGAACAACCCGGTGCTGATCGGCGAGCCCGGTGTGGGCAAGACCGCCATCGTCGAAGGCCTGGCACGTCGTATCGCCGACGGCGACGTTCCCGAAGGCCTGAAGGAGAAGAAGCTGATCGCCCTCGATCTGAGTGCGATGGTTGCCGGAGCCAAGTACCGCGGGGAGTTCGAGGAGCGCCTCAAGGCGGTGCTGGCCGAGATCAGAGCCGCCGAGGGCCGGATCATCACCTTCATCGACGAGATGCACACGATGGTGGGTGCGGGTGCTGCCGAGGGTGGCATGGACGCCTCGAACATGCTGAAGCCACTGCTCGCCCGAGGTGAGCTCCGCATGATCGGCGCCACCACGCTCGACGAGTTCCGCAAGTACATCGAGAAGGATGCCGCCCTCGAGCGACGGTTCCAGCCGGTGCTGGTGGAGCAACCAGACGTCGAGGACGCCATCGGGATCCTGCGTGGCCTGAAGGAGCGCTACGAGGTCCACCACGGTGTCCGTATCACCGACTCCGCCCTGGTGGCGGCCGCCGTCCTGTCCGATCGCTACATCACCGGACGCCAGCTGCCGGACAAGGCGATCGACCTGATCGACGAGGCTGCCAGCCGGCTGCGCATCGAGATCGACTCGATGCCCGAGGAGATCGACGAGCTGACCCGGCGTCGCATCCAACTCGAGATCGAACGTGAGGCGTTGCGCAAGGAGTCGGATTCCGCCTCCCTCGAACGTCTCTCGAAGCTCGAAGGCGAACTGGCCGACACCAACGAGCAGATCGACGCCCTCTCGGTGCGCTGGAATCTGGAGAAGCAGGCGATCTCGGCCATCCGGGAATCCAAGGAACAGATCGAGTCCACCCGTGCCGATGCCGAGCGGGCCGAACGTGCCGGTGACCTGCAGAAGGCTGCTGAGCTCCGGTACGGCAGGTTGGTCGAACTCGAGCGTGGTCTGGCCGGTCGTCAGGAAGAGCTCGAGAAGCTCCACGCCGAGGGGCGAATGCTGTCCGAAGAGGTCAGCGACCAGGACGTCGCCGAGGTTGTGTCCCGCTGGACCGGTGTCCCGGTCACGAGGCTCATGCAGGGTGAGATGGACAAGCTCGTTCGGCTCGAGGAGCACCTGCATCGGCGCGTGGTCGGTCAGGAGCGGGCCGTGGCCTCGGTGGCCAACGCCGTGCGCCGCAGCCGGGCCGGCATCTCGGACCCCCACCGGCCAATCGGATCGTTCCTCTTCCTCGGCCCCACCGGGGTCGGCAAGACCGAACTGGCCCGTGCCCTCGCCGAGTTCCTGTTCGACGACGAGCGGGCCATGGTTCGCATCGACATGTCCGAGTACATGGAGAAGCACTCCGTGAGTCGCCTCATCGGGGCGCCTCCCGGCTACGTCGGCTACGACGAGGGCGGCCAGCTCACCGAGGCGGTTCGTCGCAGGCCCTACTCGGTGATCCTTCTGGACGAGGTGGAGAAGGCCCATCCGGACGTGTTCAACGTGCTCCTGCAGTTGCTCGACGACGGGCGACTCACGGATGGGCACGGGCGCACGGTCGACTTCGCCAATTCGGTGCTGGTCATGACATCCAACCTGGGATCCGAGTTCATCGCGCCGGACGTGGCTGAGGACGTGGTGGAGGAGCGGGTGATGGGAGCCGTCCGGGGCCACTTCCGCCCCGAGTTCCTGAACCGGGTCGACGACATCATCGTGTTCCGCCGGCTCAGCCGTGAGCAGCTGAGATCGATCGTCGAGATCCAGCTCGAGTCGTTGCAGCGTCGACTTGGCGACCGGCGAATCGAGTTGATCGTGACGCCGGTCGCCATGGATCTGCTCGCCGATCTGGGCTTCGACCCCACCTACGGGGCTCGTCCACTCAAGCGGGTGATCCAGCGGAAACTGGCCGACCGGTTGGCGATCATGATCCTCGACGGCACCTACGCCGAAGGCGACGCCGTCGTTGTGGACGGCGAGGACGGGGAGTTGGTGTTCCGGTCTTCCTGACCCGGGCCGTGCGTCCCACAGTGTCGTCGGGTGGTGTACCGTTGCGCACGGGGGTACGGGGCAATTTTCGGAGGCGTTCGGAGTGCAAGTTGGGGTCCGCCCGATGTGGCGCGACTGGACACTCGCCAACGCCATCGCGGCGCTAGCCACGATGGCATTGGGCGGTGGTGTTGCCAGAGAACTGCTCCGCCTGTTCGAGGCGGGTTGGTTCGGCGTGGTCTCCTCGACGGTGGTCTTCGCCCTCATCGGCGGGGCGGGGTTCGGTGTGCTCCAGCACCGAGTCCTGCGCGACATCCTCCCGTTTCTGAGGCTCGACTCGTGGGTCACGCGTACCGGAGTGGGGTGTGCCCTGGTGTGGTTGGTCGTGGCGCTGCCGATCCCGGGCATGTCCCCCGATCTCGCCCTGGCCGCCGAGCCGGGATGGTGGTTGTCCCCGGAAGCTGTCCTGGCCCTCGGTCTCGGGTTCGGACTGATCGTTGGGCTCATGCAGGCATGGGCGCTTCGTGAGTGGGTGGCCCGTTCTCCGAGATGGGCCCTCGTCAACCTGGGTGTGTGGCTTCCCGCCACCGCCCTGCTGTGGGTTGCGGCCGGTCCGGTCCACGAGATGGGTCTCCCGGCGGCAGCACTCCTCGGTGCGTCGGTTGTGTTCGCGGCAGGTGCGGTGGCCGGCATGGCTCAGGCACGATTCGTGGCGACCATGGTCGCCGGCAACGACGACGGTGGCGAGTACGCCCAACAGGTGCTCGGCGATCTCGGTTCCATCGATCTGTCGGATTGAGGCGTCGGCCCGGATCCCGTGCCATCATCGGTTCATGCTGATCCAGCGCGACCGGTGCGTGAAGATGGACGCACGCGACCCCCTGGCGGCCACCCGCAACGGATTCGTCCTTCCCGAGGGTGTGATCTACCTCGACGGGAACTCGCTGGGGGCTCTGCCCCGATCGGTGCCGGCTCGTTTGGAGCGCACGGTGCTCGGCGAGTGGGGTGAGGATCTGATCCGGTCGTGGAACTCGGCCGGATGGGCGGCGCTCCCACGCCGGGTGGGTGATCGCATCGCCCCCCTCATCGGAGCGGAACCGGCTTCGGTGGTGGTGTGTGAATCCACGTCGGTGAACCTGTACAAGGTCATGATGGCGGCAGCGGCCATGCGTCCGGACCGACGGGTGGTGCTGACCGACTCAGGCAACTTCCCCACCGACATCTACGTGATGAGTGGGGTCGCCGCTCAGCTGGGTCTCGAACTGAAGGTGGTCGAAACCGATCGGGTGGCCGACACCATCCGCCCGGACGTCGGCGTGGTGGCGCTGACCCAGGTGGACTATCGAACCGGTCGTCGTCACGACATGGCCGACCTCACCCGGCGGACTCACGAAGCCGGCGCCATCTCGGTGTGGGATCTGGCGCATTCGGCCGGAGCCTTTCCGGTCGACCTGTCCGGTTGCGACGTGGACCTGGCGGTCGGTTGCGGCTACAAGTACCTCAACGGTGGGCCGGGGGCCCCGGCCTTCGCCTATGTCGCCCCCCGATTGCAGGAGGCATTCGCCAACCCGATCCGTGGATGGTTCGGGCACGCCCGCCCCTTCGACTTCGATCTCGACTTCGAGCCGGTGGACGGGGTCGACCGGGTCCGGGTGGGTACTCCCCACGTACTGTCGATGGTCGCCCTCGACGAGGCCCTCGGCGTTTTCGACGGCCTGGAGATGGGGGCGGTGCGGGCCAAGTCGGTGGCGCTCACCGACCTGTTCATCACGCTGCTCGACGATCGGCTCCCCGGTGTGTTCGAGCTCGCAACCCCCCGTGAACCGGAGTTGCGCGGGAGCCAGGTGAGCGTGCGCCATCCTGACGCCTACGCCGTGATGCAGGCGTTGATCGCCCGGGGAGTGATCGGCGACTTCCGGGCACCCGACATCGCTCGCTTCGGGTTCGCTCCGCTCTACGTCCGCCACGTCGATGTCTGGGACGCCGTCGACACGTTGGTCGAGGTCATCGGCTTCGAGGAATGGCGCCAGCCCCGCTACGCCATCCGGAACGCCGTCACCTGACGGCGCGGCTCGTCGTTTCTCGAATCGTTCGTGCTCTGTGGGATCTCTGTCAGTTTCGGTGGCCACGCTATCGGTCTACCCAACGAGGAGAGATCGAGTGAAGAGGTACCTACTGGTGATCGGAATGCTGGCATTGGCCGCATGCGGATCGGGCGAGGAGGCCGACACCACCGCGGTGACCGTTGTGCCTGCCGTCAGCGAAACGACCGTCCACGACGACTCGATGACCGACGACTCGATGGTTGACGAGGAGATGACGGACGACTCGATGGCCGATGAGGAGATGACCGACGACAGCTCCCAGGGCTGACGGCGGCGGCGCTTGCGCAGCCGGGTGGCTGCGCAAGGCCATCGCCTCTCAGCCGTGTAGGCCGGAGAGCACCGTACGATGGGCGCACATGCTCCTCATCTTCGGTATGACCGTGCGCGCCCGGCCCATGGAGGCAGGGAAGTTCCACTGCCCCAACGAGGGCGGCGACCGTACCTACACCCTGAGGGAGATGCGGCGTTGGTTCACGGTGTTCTTCATGCCGGTTCTCCCACTCAAGGTCCTCGGAGACATCGTCGAGTGCGACGCCTGCAATGAACAGTTCGACCGGGCCACCCTGCGGTATCCGACCTCGGCCACCATGGAGCACAAGATCGAGGTGGCGGCCCGATCGCTGCTGGGAGCAGTCGCCGTCGGTCATTCCGCCACCGAACAACCGGCGGTGCGCGAACTCGAGAGGTTCCTCGGCACGCCCGCCTACTGCGCCTCCGACCTGGTGGCGCATGCCAGGATCCAGAACGAGGCACAGCGGGCCGAAGCCCTCGCCGCCGCCGGAGGCCTGCTCGACCCTGCCGGCAAGGAGTCGCTCCTGATGGCGGCAGCCCGGGCATCGGTGCTGGATGGCCACATCGGTGACGCCCACCGCGCCCTCCTGATCGAGTGTGGTTCGGCACTGGGAATGACCGCCGCCCACGTCGAGGGTGTGATGGTGGTGGCCGAGCGCGCTGCGGTCTGAGCTCCGCCCGGCGCCATCTGCGTCACCGGTCTGCCAGCATGGGTTCATGACCTCGCGCACCGTCGACGACTACGGCGACTATCTGCGGCTCGACAAGATCCTCGACGCCCAGGAACCGCTGTCGGATCACCACGACGAGACCCTGTTCATCGTCATCCACCAGGCCACTGAGCTGTGGCTGAAGCTCGTGATCCACGAGTTGGAGTACGCCAAGCGTGCCATATCGGCCGAAGACCTGGGGCCGGCTTTCAAGGCGCTCGCCCGGGTCGCCCGGATCCAGCACGTGCTCATCGAATCCTGGGAGGTGCTGTCGACGATGACGCCCTCCGATTATCTCGAGTTCCGTCACGTCTTCGGCCGGGCCTCGGGGTTCCAGTCGATGCAGTACCGAACGATCGAGTTCCTGCTGGGTAGGCGCGACGACCGTTCCCTCGAATCCCACGGTCCCGGCGAGCGGGCCCATCTGCTCAGGGTGCTCGCCCAGCCGAGTCTCTACGACGACGCCGTGATCCTGCTCTCGCGGCGTGGCCTCGACATACCCTCGGATCTCGTCGACAGGGAATGGGCCACCCAGCACGAGCCGCACCCGGCCGTCACCGAGGCGTGGCTGGCTGTGTACCGGGATGTCGACACCTACTGGGATCTCTACGAGCTCGCCGAGAAGTTGGTCGATCTCGAACACGCCTTCAGTCGGTGGCGGTTCGAGCACTACAAGACCGTCCACCGAATCATCGGCCACAAACCCGGCAGCGGCGGCACCTCCGGCATGGGCTATCTCAAGCAGGCGCTCGACTTCACCTTTTTCCCGGAGCTGTGGGAAGTGAGGACAGAGCTGTAGGAGGAAGCTGCTGGCTACTGGCTAGAACGGAATGCTGCGATCGACGCCGTTCACGGCGACTGCGATGAGGTCGTTGGCCAGATCGGCCGTCTTCGGGCCCACCGTTGCGAGTGACCGCCGACCCTCCGCCAGTTCGAGCAGACCCGTGATGAGCTTGCTCTCGACGCTGGAGCCCTTGAACACCGACAGGGTGCCGCCCCAGGTTCCGTGCTCCACGTCTTCGGTGAGCTCTGCCTTGCCGACGTCGATCAGCATCCCGTTCCGGTCGAGGATCCGGGCGATACCGGTGTAGGTGCGGGCGGCGGTTTCGGTGGTCATGGTGCTGAAAGGGTAGTGGGCTCGAACGGTGCCACCAGAGGTCGGCCGGGAAATGTCGCCGATCAGCGCCGATCGCGCCGTACCTCGGGCAGCACCTCTGAGCGCAACACGATCTCGCGCCGGTACGACCGGTGGACCTGGTCGACCTGTTGAACCATGTCGGACCGGGTGCGGGAGAGCTCCTCGTGGAGCGCTTCGACCTGGCCCTTGAGGCGTTCGATCTCGAGCTGCATCTCCATCACCCGTCTCACACCCTCGAGGTTGAGGCCCTGTTCGGTGAGCTCCTGGATGAGCGTCAGTCGATCGATGTCCTCCTGGGAGTACCGCCGGGTTCCACCCGGGGTACGGAAGGGCTCGATGAGACCCTTGCGTTCGTAGATGCGCAGGGTCTGGGGATGCATCCCGGCCAGCTCTGCGGCCACCGAGATGACGAACACGGCATGTTCACGACGGTTCATGGCACGCTCCGCGATCGGTCACATGTGGTCATGGAGTCACCTTCAGATGGGCGCGGACGTCATCGTCCTGATAGGCGGCGAGTTGTTCGAGCAGCTTCTTCTCGTCGCGGGAGACCTTCTTGGGCACCACGACCTCGATCCGGACGAGCAGGTCACCCGGCTTGCCGCGGGCGCCGGCGATGCCCTTGCCCCGGACCCGGAAGGTCTTGCCGCTCTGGGTGCCGGCCGGCACCTTGAGCGTGACGCTGCCGTCGAGGGTCGGCACCTCGATCTTGGTGCCGAGGGCCGCCTCCGAGTAGGTCACGGGGACCGTCACGGTGAGGTCGTCGCCGGCACGGCCGAAGACCTCGTGGCGGTCGACGTGGACCAGGACGAGGAGATCCCCCGGTGGGCCGCCGCCGGAGCCGGGAGCGCCCTTGCCGCGCAGGCGGATGGTGGCGCCGTCCTTGACGCCCGGCGGCACTTTCACCTTGATGGTCCGGGTTCGCAGCGTCCGTCCCGACCCTTTGCACGTTGTGCAGGGAGTTTCGATGATGCGGCCCTGGCCGTGACACTGCGGGCATTGGGAGGCGAAGCTGAAGAAGCCCTGGTTCTGGGCGACCGTCCCTGCGCCGCGGCAGGTCGGACAGGTCTTGGCGCTGGTTCCGGGCTCCGACCCGGCCCCGCCACAGCGGGAGCATTCGGATTCGCCCCGAACCGATACCGAGGTGGTGACGCCGCTGACGGCATCGGTGAAGGAGAGATGCAGTTCGGTGGTTGTGTTGGCTCCCTGCCGCGGTGCCTGCCTCCTGGCACCGCCGCCGCCCGTCCTGCCGCCGAACACGTCACCGAATCCGCCGAACCCACCCAGCAGGTCGCTCAGGTCTTCCACCCGGACTCCCTGCCCACCGAATCCGCCGAACCCACCGGGGCCACCCGGCCCGCCGCCGGGATCGAAGCCTCCGAATCCGCCCGACGCCACCAGCCTGCGGACTTCGTCGTATTCCTTCTTCTTCTCGGCGTTGCCGAGGACGGCATAGGCCTCGGAGATCTGTTTGAAGCGCTCCTCGGCGCTGTTGTCTCCGGGGTTGGCGTCCGGGTGGTTCTCCTGAGCGAGCTTGCGGTAGGCGCGCTTGATCTCCTCGACGGAAGCATCGTTCGACACGCCGAGCATCTTGTAGAAGTCCTTGTCCACCCAGTCGCGGTTCATCAGTCAGACGCCTCCAGCCCCACCAGCGCCGCCCGCAGCACCCTGCCCTTGAGGCGGTAGCCACGGCGCAGCTCCTGGGACACCGTCAGCTTGGAGCCGTCGCCGCTCGACAGGACCGCCTCGTGGATCTCGGGGTCGAACGGCTCGCCCCACGACGGAACGCTCTCGAGTCCTTCCTTGGCGAGTGCATCCATGAGCTGGGAGTGGGTGCTGCGCATACCTCCCAGCAGCTTCTCCTCCGTGTCGGTGGTGGGACTGATCTGGAGCGCCGCATCGAAGCTGTCGAGCACCGGCAGCATCGCCGCCAGCACCCGCTCCGATGCCCGCTCCACCGTGACATGCTGTTCCCGGGTGGCCCGCTTGCGGAAGTTGTCGAAGTCCGCCGCCACCCGGCGGAGATCGTCGAGGTACGACGATGCTTCCGCTCGGGCGGTGCGCAGCTCTTCGAGCAGCAATCGGATCGCCTCGTCCTTGTCGGCGGGCAGGTCGATGCCGAGGGCAGCCGGGTCGGCCGGGCCATCGGTTTCGATGACCTCACCCTCCACGATCTCGATATCGGTCAGCTCGTCGCTCATCGGTCTTCTTCGTCGTCGACGATCTCGGCCTCGACGATGTCATCGTCGTCCGTGGTGGCGGAGCCGCCGCCCGCTCCGGCACCGCCGGCTGCGGCCTGGCTCTGTTCGGCCGCCTCCTGGTAGGCCCGGGTGAAGGCGCCCTGGCTCACTTCGATGAGGGCCTCCATCTTGGCCCGGACCTCGGCGGCATCGGCCTCGGCGTTCCCGAGAGCAGCCTTGAGCTCGGAGAGCTTCTCTTCGATCGAGGCCTTCTCGTCGGCGGTGACCGTGTCCTCGTGCTCCTTGATGACCTTCTCGGTCTGGTGGACGAGCTGGTCGGCCTGGTTGCGGGTCTCGACCCGCTCCCGGTTCCTGCGGTCCTCCTCGGCGTAGGACTCCGCGTCCTTCACCATGCGATCGATGTCGTCGTCGGCGAGGGCGGTTCCGCCGGTGATCGTCATGGCCTGTTCCTTGCCGGTGGCCATGTCCTTGGCCGAGACGTTGACGATGCCGTTGGCGTCGATGTCGAATGTCACCTGGATCTGGGGGATGCCCATCGGCGCCGGCGGCAGCCCGGTGAGTCGGAACTTCCCGAGGCTCTTGTTGTCGGCTGCCATGGCGCGCTCGCCCTGGAGCACGTGGATCTCGACCTCGGGCTGGTTGTCCTCGGCGGTGGTGAAGGTCTCGGTCTTCCGGGTCGGGATGGTGGTGTTGCGCTCGATCATCTTGGTCATGACGCTTCCCTTGGTCTCGATCCCGAGGGTGAGCGGGGTCACGTCGAGCAGCAGGATGTCCTTGACGTCGCCCTTGAGGACGCCCGCCTGGATGGCGGCGCCGGCTGCGACCACCTCGTCGGGGTTGACCCCGCGATGGGGATCCTTGCCGGCGAGGCTCTTCACCAGTTCCTGCACGGCTGGCATCCGGGTGGAGCCTCCCACCAGAACGACGTGGTCGACACCCGAGACGTCGATGCCGGCGTCCTTGATCGCCTGATTGAACGGGCCCTTGCACCGGTCGAGCAGTTTCTCGGTGAGCTTCTGGAACTCAGATCGGGTCAGCTTCTTCTGGAGGTGGAGCGGGCCTTCGGCGGTGGCGGTGATGAAGGGCAGGTTGACCTCGGTCTCCGACACCGTCGACAGTTCGATCTTGGCCTTCTCGGCCGCCTCCTTGAGGCGCTGGGTGGCCATCTTGTCCTTCGACAGATCCACGCCATGCTCGGCCTTGAACGTGTCGACCAGCCAGTTCATGACCGCATCGTCCCAGTCGTCGCCGCCCAGGTGGGTGTCGCCGGAGGTGGCCTTGACCTCGAAGACGCCTTCACCGATGTCGAGCACCGACACGTCGAAGGTTCCTCCACCCAGGTCGAAGACCAGGATGGTGTGGTCGGCCGTCTCCTTGTCGAGCCCGTAGGCCAACGAGGCCGCGGTCGGCTCGTTGATGATGCGGAGAACGTTGAGACCGGCGATCTGGCCGGCCTCCTTGGTGGCCTGGCGCTGGGCGTCGTTGAAGTAGGCGGGGACGGTGATGACGGCGTCGTTGACCGTGTCGCCCAGGAACGACTCGGCGTCGCGCTTGAGCTTCATGAGGATGCGCGCCGAGATCTCCTGGCTGGTGTACTTCTTGCCGTCGGCCTCGATCGACCAGTCGGTGCCCATGTGGCGCTTGACCGAGCGGATGGTCCGGTCGGGGTTGGTGATCGCCTGTCGTTTGGCGACGTCACCCACCAGCACTTCACCGTCCTTGAAGGCGACCACCGATGGGGTGGTACGGGTGCCTTCGGCGTTGGCGATGATGGTGGGCTCGCCGCCCTCGAGGGTGGCGATGACAGAGTTGGTGGTTCCGAGGTCGATTCCGACTGCGCGAGCCATGGGGGTTCCTCCGCTGGATCTGGTGGGTATCTGGGGTACGTCTCGTTGGTCCGCCGCGCTCGGTGGAGGCGGGTTCACGTTCTACGGTGATTCTAGCGATGTGATCGGCTTCGTATCGTAGAACTTGAGTCCCCTATTGTCATATTCCCAAAACGTCGAGAAGTGCGCGGCAAACCCGGATCCGGCCGGCATGAGCGCATCGACGGGACTACGGTCGGAACTCGGGAGTGTGCGCCGTACCGGCGTGCACCAGGAGTGTTGGGAGAACTCATGAAGCGGAATCTGCTTCTCGTATTCGTGGTCGCCATGTTGACGGCGACGGCCCTGCCGGCGTTCGGCATCACCCGTGGTGGTGAGCTCGACGGCGATGATCACCCCTACGTGGGTCTGATGGTGGCCGACATCGACGGCGCTCCGCAGTGGCGCTGCAGTGGTGCGTTGATCGCACCGACCCTGTACGTGACTGCCGGCCACTGCACGTTCGGGGCTGATTCGGCGACCATCTGGTTCGCCTCTGATGTGGCGGCGGAGCGGCCACAGAACGGATACCCGTTCGGGGACCCCGGATTCTCGGTGAACGGCACTCCGTACAGCCATCCGTACTACGTGGACGAGGCCTTCTACCTGTACGACCTGGGTGTGGTCGTCCTTGACGAGCCGGTGGATCTCTCGGAGTACGCCGAACTGCCTGCTGTCGGGGTGGTGGACACCTTGAAGCCGGGCCGGAAGTCGGCCAACGTCCGTGCGGTCGGTTACGGGCTGCAGGCGGTCAAGCCGACGCTGCAGGCAGATCTGGTTCGTTACCAGGCGGGCCTGTTCGTGGTCGACACGAACGGTGTCGCCGGGATCGGCAACATCGACCTGGGTCCACTGCCCCCCACCAACTCGATGATCGTGAGCGGTGACGCCAAACATGGCGGTACCTGCTTCGGTGATTCCGGTGGCCCGATGCTGCTCGAAGGCACCGATGTCATCGTCGGGGTCAACTCGTTCGCCCTCAACTCGAACTGCGCCGGCATCGGTGGCGCCTTCCGCATCGATCGCGATGTTGAACTCGACTGGATCTCCACCTTCCTGCCTTAGAAGTCAACGGGAGGCATGATCGAATCGAAGCGCCGGGGCAGTGCCCCGGCGCTTCGTCAAACATGCACGACGGTGGGGGACCGACGGCCCCAACGGGACTCCTCGGGCTCTACGAAACCAACGAACATTTACCTTGTGTACGAGGGAGGAGCGGTGATCGCTCCATAGCGAGAAGCGGCCAGCTGCCAGCTGTCAGCCAGAACGCGTTCGGGCGTGTTGCGTCGGACGTGATCCTCCGCTCTACTCTCGCGCCATGTCCTCTGTGCGCGCGTCTGGCTATCCCGAGCGCATCGTCTGTCTCACCGAGGAGCCGACCGAGGTGCTGTACCACCTGGGTGAGCAGGATCGGATCGTGGGGATCTCGCAGTTCACGAAGCGGCCCGCCCGGGCGCGGCGGGAGAAGCCGAGGGTTTCGGCGTTCACCAGTGCGAGTGTGGACAGGATCATCGGGTTGGATCCGGATCTGGTGATCGGGTTCTCCGACATCCAGGCCGACATCGCCCGCGACCTGATCAGAGCGGGCATGGAGGTGTGGATCTCGAACCACCGGAGCATCGACGGCATCCTGGGTTATGTCCGCCGATTGGGCGCCATGGTGGGCCGTGCCGAGGACGCCGCCGACTGGGCAACCGATCTCGAGCGGCACGTGGATGAGGTGAGGGCTTCGGCGGCGGATCTCCTGCGTCGGCCCCGCGTGTACTTCGAGGAGTGGGACGAACCGATGATCAGCGGGATCGCCTGGGTCTCCGAGGTCATCGAGGCGGCCGGGGGCATCGACGTGTTCGGCGCCGAGGCGATGTCGGGGTTGGCGAAGGACCGGATCATCGTCGACCCGATGGAGGTGGTGCGCCGGGACCCCGAGCTGCTGCTCGCCTCGTGGTGTGGCAAGAAGTACCAACCCGACCGAGTGTGGGCGCGCCCGGGATGGGATGCCCTGGAGCCGGTTCGGTCCCGAACGGCGCACGAGATCCGGGCAGAGATCATCCTCCAGCCAGGCCCGGCCGCCTTGACCGCCGGGCTTGATGCCGTTCATGCCATCATCAGCGGCTGGGTATCGCACACCCAATATTGAGAATGATTATCGACCGGGACGACCGCACCGGGTTTTTCACCCTCCGTCTGCCTCGCTCCTGAACCGGGACCGGTTCACATCGTCAGCTCAGAGCGCGCTCATCGTCCTCTCATCCACAGAGGCGAACCTCTTCGCCATGGTGACACTCTTCGATCGCGAGCACACGACAGCCAGACGAGTGCGAGCGTTGCTCGGTGGACCTGTCCCGTGGACGGCTCTCGCATTCCTCATGTCGTGGGCGCCACTCCTCGAACGCCAGGAGGACACGAGTGCCTTGTGGTGGCTGGGCCCGGTGCTGTTCGGCGGCTACCTGGTGGCGTGGACGGCCAGGTCCCGGTGGAAGCTCTGGCGACCGTCGTCGGCGGTGGGTTCGTTCGCCTATCTGGTCATGACCTGGGTGGCGGCGGTCCTCTACGAGCTGACGTTGTCGACCGGGGGAGAGGGCAGTCTGGGCGGACTGGCGGAGGACACCCGGACGTCGTTTCTGCTGCTGCCCGGCTACATCGTCCCGGCATCACTGTTCACACTGTGGATGATTCGTCGCTACGGGCTGGATGCTCGCAGTCTTTTCTTCGTGGCCGGCATCATGACCTGGTACGAGACGTTGACGGTCGGAACCGCCTATCTGGTGGGTGCTCCGCTGTTGGCGCCGATCGTGATCGCCTTCTACGTGGCGAGCTACGCCATCTACAACGGCGCCCTCGGGCTGCTGCTCATCGACCCGTCCCGGCTCCACGGTGCCAGGGTCCGGCCCCTCGGCACAGTCCGCCGGCTCGCCTACGGCGTGGCCGGCGGTGCGACCTGCTGGGTCTGTTTCGTGGCTTGGGCGGAGTTGGTCATGTGAGCCTGCGGTGCCCCTGAGGATTGGCCGGGGATCTCGCTGCGCTGACGGGCGAGTCGATCACCGATGCCGTGGTGGCCTCGCTCGAGGCACGCCTCGAGGTTCCCCTCGATCATGCACCGAGCATCGACGTGGGGCACGAGACTCGAGCTCACGTCCTTCCCGTGACCGCCTTGCCCGCCATCACCACGAAGAAGATGGCCACCGACGTGGCGGCCACCGTGGCGCTGGCGGCGGTGTTTGCGTGGAACGAGATGAGCAGTCCGGCCAACACGGAGACGGCTCCCAGTAGGGCAGCTGCGGCCATCATCACCGGGACCCTTCTGGCGATCAGGGCGGCAGTGGCGGGCGGCGCCACCAGGAGACCGAACACCAGCAGGGTGCCGACCGTGCGAAACGACGCCACCACCGCCATGGTCACGAGCGCCAGCATGGCGGCGTGGGCCAGCTTGGGGTGGAGTCCGAGCATCTGCGCCTTCTGTTCGTTGAAGGCCAACGACAGGAACGCCCGGTACAACACGGCGGTGGCGATCAGTGAGACGAGTGCTGCGCCCGCCAGCACCCACACGTCGGTGGCGGTGACGCCGAGGGCATCGCCGAACAGGATTCCAGTGAGGCTGCCCGAGTAGCTGTCCGAGCGCGAGATGATCACAACGCCCATCGCCAGCATCCCCACGAACAGCAACCCGATGCCGGTGTCCTCGCCCAGACGGGAGAAGCGGTGGACGAGGTTGATGCCGGCGACCATTGCCAGTGCGGACAGCACGGCCCCCAACGTCAGGTTGAACCCCAGCACCACTCCGAGGGCGATTCCCGGCAGCACGCCGTGGGCGAGGGCGTCGCCCATGAAGCTCAGGCCGCGGAGCACCACCCAGGTCCCGACCAGCGCCGCGATGATGGCGGCGAGGATCCCGGCGATGAGGGCGCGCTGCATGAACGAGAGTGCGAACGCCTCGGTGAACCAGGTCATGGGAGCGACGATACGACGGCGGAGGCCGTCATCCCAGCGCGGTTGCCACTGTCTCGGCGTTGGCCCGGATCATCCCGATGTAGGTCTCGGCGGGCGTCCCCGGTTCCCCCAGGGAGTCGGAGTAGAGCGCGTACACCTCGATCTCGGTCCCCAGCTCACCTGCCACGGCCTCCGCCAAGGCGGAAGGGTTCGTGTTCTCGGCGAAGATCGCCGTCACGCCCTCCTCCTGGATCTCGGCGACGAGGTCCGACAGATCGGCGGCGCTCGGCTCGGCGAGAGTGCTTCCACCGGGGATGACGGTTCCGATCACCTCGAAGCCGTATCGGTCGGCGAAGTAGCCGAAGGCCTCGTGATTGGTGACGATCTTGCGCTGGTCCTCGGGGACCCCAGCCAGCATTCCTTCGATCTCGGTGTCGAGTGCGGCCAGTTCGGCGGCATAGGCATCGGCGCCTGCGTGCCAGTCGATCGACCCGTCGAGCTCGGTGAGCTGGTCGGCGATCAGCTCGACGGCCACGGCCATGCGGGCGGGATCCTGCCAGAAGTGCGGGTCCTCATCACCGTGATCGGAGTGGCCCTCTTCTTCGTCCGAGTGGCCCTCTTCTTCGTCGGAGTGGCCTTCGTCGTCGCCATGTGGATCGGCGAACGGGATCGGGTCGAGCATGTCGGCCAGCTCGAGCACGGGTTTGCCCTCGGCTTCGACGGTTTCGATGATGTCGATGAGGCCTTCCTCCAGGCCGAGCCCGTTGGAGATCACCAGGTCGGCGCCCTGGATGGCGGCCACCTGCTGGGCCGAGGCTTCGAAGTCGTGGGGATCGGCGCCGATGCCCATGATCACCTCGACGGTGGCGGCGTCTCCGACGATGTTACGCACCACGTCTCCGAGGACGCTGGTGGTTGCCACCACCAGCAGCGGCTCTCCACCGGCAACGGTGGTGACGGTCGTGTCGTTGGAACCGGCGATGGTGGTCTCGGTGGCGGTGGTCGTCGGCGGGGCGGCGCCGACGGTGGTCTCGGTGGCGGTGTCCCCGCCCTCGCCGCAGGCGGCAAGGATCATGGCGAGGGCGAGAGCGGGGACAAAGGTTGATCTACGAGACACGTGTGATCTCCAATTGGCAGTTGGGTATCGGACGACGCACCGATTCTCAAAACTGTGCTAGATTGAGAATCAAGCTCACTCAGTTGAGAAAGATTACCACTTCCAGATCGTACTCCCCAAGGAGTGCTCTCCCATGGCCGTGTCGCAACTCAGCCCCTCCGACATCCACGAAGAGGTCAGGAGCAGGCTGGCCAACCACGAGATCCGGTACACCGGCGGTCGCCAGGCCGTCATCAAGGCGCTCCAGCGTGTCACCGGCCCGCAGTCGGCGGCAGATCTCCACAAGCGGGTCAAGTCGGTTCCGCTCTCGTCGCTGTACCGGTCGCTCACCGTGCTCGACGAGGCCGGTGTGCTCCGCAAGCATCACGATGCCGACGGTCTCGCCCGTTTCGAGCTGGCCGAGTGGCTCACCGGGCATCACCACCACGTGGTGTGTGTCGAGTGTGGCGTGGTGGAGGATGTCGAGCTCGACAAGAAGGCGGAGAAGATGCTCGATCAACTCGCCGTGACCCTCGCCACCGCCGCCGGATACGAGCTGGACGGGCACGTGTTGGAGGTCGAAGGTGTGTGTGGTTCGTGCCGGAGCTGATCACGGCGGCCGCCTGTGGGCACGGGGCCGAGCTCTCCTACGGTGACGCGGTGGCGCTGGCCGCATCCGATTTCACGGTGCCCAGCGGCAGCTTCACCACGCTGATCGGACCGAACGGTTCCGGGAAGTCCACGTTGTTGTCGGCCATCGCCGGTCTGCATGCCCCCTCGTCCGGGCGTGTGGAAGTGCTCGGAACCGACCCCACCCGTTCGAGGCCCCGGGTTGCCTTCGTCCCGCAGAGCACCAAGGTCAACGATGTGCTCCCGGTGACGGTGCGCGAGGTGGTGGCCATGGGTCGGTATGCCTCCCTCGGCCTCCTCGGTCGGTTCCGCGAGGCCGATCGGTCGGCCGTCGACTCTGCGATCGAACGCCTCGGCCTGTCCGACCTGGTCGACCGCCACCTCCAGGAGTTGTCCGGGGGTCAGCGCCAGCGGGTGTTCGTCGCACAGGGCCTGGCTCAGGATCGGGACATGCTGCTGATGGATGAACCGCTCACCGCACTCGACGGTCCGTCGGCCGCAGTGATCGGCGAGGTGATCGCAACCGAACAGCACGCCGGACGCACGGTGGTGGTCACGACCCACGACCTGGCCGAAGCCGCGCTGTCGGACCACGTGATCCTTCTCTCGGGGCGGGTTGTGGCCGAGGGCGCCCCCGACATCGTGCTGCGGGGCCCGGTGCTGTCAGAGGCCTATCGCTCGCAGATCATCGAGGTCGATGGCCGGTTGGTATTCGACGATCCGGCTCATGCCACCGCTTCCACCCGGCACGTTCACGTCGACCGCTCGGGCGGTACCCATCCCCACGAAACCGGCGGCTGAGCGGCCCGTCGATTCGGTCTGACCAATCCAGCGAAACAAAACTGAGTCACATACGCTCAGATACGGAATACCCTTCCGCTGTCGTCGGTTGCACTCGATCCACGACGACTCAGGAGACGTGCCCCTCATGCCGAACACCGCTCAACTGACCCTTCCCGTCCTCCCGCTCCGCAACGGAGTGGTCTTCCCGCACATGGTCGTCACCCTGCGCATCGAGACGGCCGAGGGCAGGTCCGCCATCGCCGCCGCCGAGAAGAGTGAGGGCCGGCTGTTGCTCGTACCCCGCCTGGAAGGCCGCTACGCATCGGTGGGCACCATCGCCGAGATCCAGCAGTCGGACGACTCCGGCAACGTGGTCGTATCCGGAATGGCCCGGGCCCGGGTCGGTGCAGGGTCGGTCGACGACACCGGCGCCCTGTGGGTGGATGCCGAGCCCTACCCCGAGGTCGACATCGTCGACGCCGAGCTGGAGACGCTGGTCGACGAGTACCGCGCCGTGGTCAGCGCCGTCCTGGAGAACCGGGGCATGAGTGCGGTCGCCGAGCGCATCCTCGACATGGAGAACCCGTCGCAGCTCGCCGATCTCGCCGTGTACTCCCCTGACCTCTCTCTCGAACAGAAGGTCGAACTGCTCGAGGCGCTCGACATCCGGCAGCGCCTCGGCAGGTTGCTGGACTGGATGCGCGAGGTGTTGGCCGACCTCGAGCTGCGCCGCAAGGTGCGCGACGAGGCAGCGGAACGCATCGACAAGGGCCAGAAGGATTACCTGCTCCGTCAACAGCTCGAGGCGATCAAGAAGGAGCTCGGTGACGACACCGACGTCGCCGCCGAGTACCGCACCAAGCTCGCCGAGCGGGAGTTCCCGGCCCACGTGCACGAATCGATCGAGCGCGAGATCGACCGCCTGGAGCGGATGAGCGAACAGTCGCCCGAGCACTCATGGGTGCGTACCTGGCTCGATACCATGTTCGAGTTGCCGTGGGGCGTCCGCTCGGACGATCGCCTCGATCTGCAGGAGGCGTGGACGGTGCTCGACGCCGATCACACCGGGCTGGAAGATGTGAAGGAGCGCATCGTCGAGCATCTGGCGGTTCGCAAGCTGCGTGCCGAGCGGGGACTCGCCGAGGGCGACGGCCGCAATGCCGGCGCCATTCTGTTGCTGGTGGGTCCCCCCGGAGTGGGGAAGACGTCGTTGGGCGAGTCGGTCGCCCGGGCGTTGGGGCGGAAGTTCGTGCGGGTGGCACTGGGTGGGCTCCGTGACGAGGCGGAGATCCGCGGTCATCGGCGGACCTATGTGGGGGCTCGGGCCGGGCGGATCGCCCGTGCGCTCACCGAGGCCGGGACCATGAACCCGGTCTTCCTGCTCGACGAGATGGACAAGGTGGGCAACGACTGGCGCGGCGACCCGTCGTCGGCGCTGCTCGAGGTACTGGATCCCGCCCAGAACCACACGTTTCGTGACCACTATCTTGAGACCGACCTCGACCTGTCCGATGTCCTCTTCATCGCTACCGCCAACGTGGTCGAGACCATCCCCGGACCACTGTTGGACCGGACCGAGGTCATCACGATCGACGGCTACACCGATGCCGAGAAGGTGGCGATCGCCCGCGATCACCTGTTGCCACGTCAGGTGCGCTCCGCCGGCCTCGAGCCCGAGGAGCTCGAGGTCACCGAGGCGGCCCTGGCGGAGATCGTCGACCGCTACACCCGGGAAGCCGGCGTGCGCAACCTGGAGCGTCAGCTCGGCAAGCTGACCCGCAAAGTCGCCACCGCCGTGGCCAAAGGTGGCTCGGATCCGATGGTGGGCACCGGCTCGCCGGTGATCGGGGCGATCGTGGTCGACGAGGCCGCCGTGCGTGACTATCTCGGCAAACCCAAGGTGTGGAAGGACGAAGTGTCCGATCGGACCGACGTGCCCGGTGTGGCCACCGGGCTGGCGGTGACGGGTGCCGGCGGGGATGTGCTGTTCGTCGAGGCGACCGCCATGGAGGGGGAGCAGTCGCTCACCCTGACCGGACAGCTGGGTGACGTGATGAAGGAGTCGGCCCGGATCGCCCTCTCGTATGTGGAAGGGCACGCCGGTGACCTGGACATCGACCCGGCGCTGCTGAGGCGGCGGTTCCACGTCCACGTGCCTGCCGGTGCCATACCCAAGGACGGCCCTTCGGCCGGCATAACCATGACGACTGCGTTGGTGTCGTTGCTCACGGGCCGGACCGTGCGCCCCACCGTGGGGATGACGGGCGAGGTCACGTTGCAGGGCAAGGTGCTGGCGATCGGCGGCGTCAAGCAGAAGGTGCTCGCCGCCCACCGGGCCGGTCTGCGGGAGATCGTGCTGCCCCGCCGCAACGAGGCCGACATCGACGACATTCCCGAGCGGGTGCGGACCGATATGACGTTCCACATCGCCGACACCGTCGACGACGTACTGGCGGTGGCGCTGTCCTGAGCGCCCGGTGAGGGTGGCCGGGGAGACCGGGCCACCCTCACGCGTGTGTGTTTCCACTTGGGGGGAAGCGGACCTCGCGGGTATCTTGTGTCAGGGGGGTGTGGAGGTCTCGACCGGTGTGGGTCGTGATCGAGGTGACTTGGGCAGGTCGCCGGTGCTCCCCCGAACGTCTGTGAAGGCGACCAGGGCGAGTGGAGAGGCTTCGACATGGCGGCCAAGGGCTTGGCGGCACGATTCGACCAGTTGCGGAAACGTGGGAACCCGGGCGCATCCGAGCCCTGGACATCGCGGGTCGAACACATCGGCGTGGACGAGGGGACAGGGGAGGCGACCGAGACGGGCGTCCCCGACCTCGAATTCATAGATGTGGTCAAGGCGGCGGTGGCGTCGACACGGGGTCGGACCCCCGCTCCCACTCCTGACTCGATCGACCTCGACACGCTGGCCCGGGAGGTCGTGGACCAACAGGCGGTCGAACCGCGGGTCGCCCGGGTGTCGGTGGCGAGCTCCGCCTGGAACGCCCTCGCCGCCGACTCGGTCGGCAAGGGGCTGCGGCGGTCCGGAACGCCCGAGCGCGACCGGCTCCTGTTCGAGACGGCCCTGCTCGAGCCCACCCACCTGACTCCAATCGTCATGACCGGTGCCGCCGCGTTGGCCCTTCGCACCGGTGAGCTGGAACCGTGGCGCACCCGGGCGGAGAGCCCCTACCACGACCACCGTGCCATCCCCGGGCTCGAGAAGGCGGGGGTGATGATCGGATTGGGGTTCACCGGCCCGGGCTCGTCCCCACCCGAACAGGGCGAGGACGGCTCGTTCACGCTGAGCGGTGTCGATCTCATCGTCCATGCCCATCTGTACGACGCCCTCGTGGTGCGCATCCCCGACACCACCGGAGGGGCGTCGTGCTTCCTGATCCCGATCCACACCGATCCGGGCGTTCCCAACGGGGTCACCGTCACACGCCTGTTCGGTCGTCCGGGGACCGCGCCCGGCGCATTCGCAGAGGTCCGGATCGACGGAGCCCGCGCCATGCGGGTGGGGCCCGAAGGTGTCGCCGACGAGTTGTTGCGGCCTGCCATCGACCGGCTTCGCTGTGACGCCACCATGGTGGGCGCAGCTCAGATGCGGGCCGCCGTCGACGCACTTTCCGACGGTCTCGAGAGACGCCGGGGCGCCGATGTGTTCCATCGACTGGTCGCATCCGACATCGAGGCATCGGTGGCGGCCGGGATGGCCGCCGAGGCGTCCCGCCGGCTCAACGCCAAAGCCCCAACCGCCCGGTTGACCCTGGTCCTCGCCCAGCACTGGGTGAGGTCGCGCTTCGACGCCGTGGTGCCCGACGCCACCGCCGTGATGCGGCTCGCCGAGATGGAGGTGGCCCCGTCACTTGCCTGGACGTCGCCGTTGTTGCCGCTGTGGGGTGGGACCAGGACGGTGTTGCGGGCCGACTTCGCCCGGTTGGCCGAGCGCGGCGAGATCGAGGAGTCGGTCGAGTCGTGGGGTGTGGGACTGGCCCGATCACCGCTCGCGGCCGCGGTGGACTGGCTCAAGGAGATCGCCCTCGACGGGACTGCGCCGATGGGTGACCGCCTCGAGGCGGCGGCTCTGCTGTGGGCGGTTTCGCTGCTCGACAGCCAGGGTCGAACCGATGCCGCCGGAACGCTGCTCGGGGCAGAGGCGGTCCCGATGCGTCGGGGACTGCTGGCAGGGGGTGAACACGTGAGGGAACGACGGCCCGATCCTGTGCCGGTCCCGGCTGCGACCGGTCCTGGCGAGGAGCAGACCGAACCGGGTGTGACGATCGACCTGCGTGAGGTGTTCGACGCCGGCGCCACCTCGGGTCGTGACGGGCGACCGCTCCACGGCGGCTGACGGGCGGCGATGATTCTCCTCTCGTAACTCCCGGCACGGGGTAGCTTGTCGCGTCATGGGGATTCGGTGGGTAGGGGTAGCGATGGGACTGCTGCTCGTCCTCGGTGCGTGCAGTGCCGAAGGTGGGCAGTCGTCGGTTCCTGCGACATCAGCCGGGACGGCTGCGTCGTCGGGATCGACGCCGTCCGATCCTGGCCTCGCATCGACCGCAACCACCGGCACCTCGTCATCGCCCGGTCAAACCGATCAGTCGACGACCAGTACCGCCGGAACTTCATCGTCGCCTGTCGAGGGGTGCGGAGCGTTCGAGGGGGTGGCGTTCCAACTGCTCGACAGCGCCGAGATGCAGGACCTGTCGACCGGAGGAATCGGCGTCCGGGCGGTGGTGTACCCACGGCCAGATCACGAAGGCAACCCGTGGTCACACTGGGGCCAGGGCATCGTCACGTCGGACGGCCGCTACTTCTCCGCCATCGGTGATCACCTCGGAGCCGAGGGCAACTCGTTCCTCTACGAGTACGACCCGGCCACCGGCACGCTGTCGATGATCGCCGATGTGCGGTCGATCATCGAACCGCCGCCCGGTGACTGGGGCCACGGAAAGGTACACGGCCAAATGGTGGCAGGCCCATGTGGCGAGATCTACGCGGCGTCGTACTGGGGATCGCGGCGCGGCATCGAGGAGGTCGACTACCAGGGTGGAGCCCTCATGCGGATCGACCCGCTTTCGCGCACGATCGCCGACCTCGGTGTGCCGGTACCCGCCCACGGCATCCCCTCGATGGCGTCGTGGCCCGCTGGGGGGCTCATCTACGGTGAGGCAGCCGATCCGCTCGCTCCGCAGGGCAGCAACAGGGGACCCTTCTTCGTCTACGACATTTCCACCGGCGAGGTCGTCTTCTCCGACGCCGATCCCAGCCACCAGGGTTTCCGATCGATGGGGGTGGACGGTTCCGGCCGGGCGCTGGTCGGGTTCGGAGAGGGCAGGCTCAGCGTGTTCGACCCGGAGACCGGCACCCTCGAGCCGTTCGCCACCATGCCGGGTTCCAGGTTACGAGCAGCGACGGCCGCGGCTCCGGACGGGACCGTGTTCGCCGTCTCGGAAGGTCCCGACGTGTTCTTCGCCATCCGCCCCGATGGCACCGTCGATGAGCTCGGGCCGGCCCGCGCATACACCACCTCGCTCGCCATGGAACCGGATGGCTCGGTCGTCTATTCGGTGCCGGGCGCCCATGGCGACGGCTACGACATCGGTCTACCGCTGATCGCCCTCGACACCGCCACCGGCGAGCAACGTGTGGTGGTGGAGCTGGCGCCGATCATCGAGGAAGCCATCGGTCTGCGGGCGGGCGGCACCTACGCACTCAGCCTCGACCCGGAGACCCGGCGTCTCTTCATCACCATCAACGCCGGCGGCCCGAACGACCGGGATCCCTTCGGTGAGGTCGTGCTCATCGAAGTCACCATCCCATGAGAGTGCTGGTCGTTCTGGCCGTGCTGTTGGCAGCGTGCTCGTCGTCAGGGGGTCAGGCGTCCTCGTCATCGGCCACCGGCGTCCCGCTCACAAGCGGAACCGCCGACACCACCCGGGCATCCGACGCGACCGGCACGACTGCGCCTGCCGATCCGGGCCAACCGTCCGGCCCGGTCGCCTCCGACGGCATCAGCTGCTGGGCCGCCTCCGTGGAACCGGCAGGAGGAGGGGTCGCGTTCGAGGACGCCACTGAAGCCTTCGGCCTCGTCGACACACTCACCGGGATCAAAGGCCACGCCGGCGCCTGGGCCGACGTGAACGGTGATCTGGTTCCCGACCTGTTCGTGGGAACGTTCGCCAACCGACCAGTGGAGGACTACCAGGTCAGGGGCGCCGACGGCCCCGGGCCCGATCGGGTGCTGCTCGGCGGCGACGGTGGCGGGTTCACCGACCTGGCGATGGACGCCGCGCTCGGGCGCACATCAGGAGCCGCCTTCGCCGATCTGGACCTAGACGGCGACGCAGACCTGGTGATCTCCCGCAACCCTCAGCCGGGTCGGGAACGCGGTGACGCCCCCTCGACCGTCTACCGCAACGACGGCGGAGTGCTGGTGGAGGTCGCCGACGCCGGGCTCGACCCGGTGCTGGGGGGACGCTCCATTGGCGTTGTCGACATCGATGGCGACCTCCTCCCCGATCTGGTCCTGCTCGAAGACCGATGGACGGGTGGATCGACGGCGGTCTACCGCAACCTCGGCGACCTGCGGTTCGTCGACGTCACCGCCGAGTTCGGCTTCCCCGACGACGTTCACGGGCTGGGCGTCGCCACCGGCGACCTCAACGGTGACGGACTCACCGACGTGGTGATCGGCGGTTCCAACCGGGTGTTCGTCGGGACCGGCACCGGGTTGTCGGAGGTCCCGGGCGCCATACCCGAATGGGAGGTGTTCGGTGACGAGGACGACGTGGCCGGCGTGTCGATCGCCGATGTCAACGGTGACGGCCTGCTCGACGTGGTCCTGGGCCAGCACTACAACTCGACCCTGAGCCGGGGAACCGAGGTTCCGATCAGGCTCTACCTCAACCGGAGTGGTGGAGGCGAGCTGGTGCTGGAGGACGTGACCGATCGGGCGGGCCTCATCGGACTCCCCACCAAGGCCCCCCACGTCGAGTTCGTCGATCTCGACAACGACGGTCTGGTCGACATCCTCACATCGGCCTCAGCCGCCGACGGCACACTCCCGGCCGTGTTCCGCAACACCGGGCTGGTAGACGGTGTGCCGCACTTCGAAGCCCCGGCCGGGCTGGGATCGCCCCAGTACTGGGTGGCCATGCCCACCGCCGACGTCGACCGGGACGGACGGGTCGACACCTTGGCGGTCGAGTGGGAGTCGGCGCTGCCGTCCCCACTGTTCCGCAACGTCTCACCCTCCGGTCATTGGATCGAGGTGAGCGTCGACCACACCCTCGGTGGCGGTCCCGGCACCCGGGTGTCGGTGTACGAATCGGGAGGGGCGGGCGACGTCGCCCGGCTGCTCGGGTCACGCGAGATCACCGTGTCGCAGGGATACTCGGCCGGCAACCAGCCCCTGGCCCACTTCGGTCTCGGTGAGATCGCCGAAGTCGATGTGGTGGTGTCCTCGCCGGGGGGCGCCGACCCGATCGTGGTACCGGCGTTGCCCGCCGACCAGCACGTCCGGCTCCCCGACGGCTGCTGACCCGGAGGCCACATCGGAGAACGAACGCCTACCCTTGGGATCATGCCTTCTTTCGATGTCGTCTCCCAGGTGGACATGCAGGAACTCCGCAACGCGGTGGATCAAGCGTCACGCGAGTACGTGAACCGCTTCGACTTCCGCGGCACCGAGACCACGGTCGAGATCTCGGGTGAGGATGCGGTGGTGGTGGAGTCCTCGGCCGAAGGCCGTCTCGAGGCCGCCAACGTCGTGCTGAAAGAAAAGCTGATCAAGCGGAGCATCGACCCAAAGGCGATCGCCGGAGGAGACATCAAACCGGTGGGCGGCAGCCGCTACCGCTCGACCTGGTCGCTGGCGCAGGGCATTCCCCAGGCCGAGGCCAAGGAACTCACCAAACTGATCCGCGACTCCGGTCTGAAAGTCCAGGCCCAGGTCCAGGGTGATCAGGTCCGCATCCAGGGCAAGAAACGCGACGACCTGCAGGAAGCGATCGCCCTCCTCAAAAGCCTCGACTTCAAGCTCCCGCTCCAGTACATCAACTTCCGGGATTAGAGGGTCATGCCCAGGGGGGACGACCCCCCTTCGACCCCCCGCCGGTGATGCCCAGGGGGGACGACCCCCCTTCGACCCCCCGCCGGTGCAAGTGGTGCGCTCTCCGCGTGCTTGGCCGGGGGTGTGATTGTGTTGCATTGGCCGTTGCCACGTTTCTGGGCGTTCTGCGTTCTGCGTTCTGCGTTCTGCCTTGATTCCCAGGGGGGACGACCCCCCTTCGACCCCCCGCCGGTACTGGTGGTGCGCTCTCCGCGTGTTGGCCGTGGGTGCAGGCCGTCCCGAGGATTTCGGTCGCCACGGTGAACGGTGAACGGCCCCTCTGCCTTCCTCTGCCCTCCTCCGCCTTCCTTTCCGCACGAGAACCGTTTTTCCGTCTGCGGTCAATACCTGGCGAGACTGACGCGGCAACATACCGGGGGAACACACCACTGGGGGAGCCACGAGGGGGTCGTTCGAGGCTCCCGGGGGATCGCGGCGTCAGCTCACCGCACCCGGGGTGCAGGTGGAAGCCACCAACCACCTGCACCCCCGCGGTACTTCTTTCCCAGAGCCGATTCATGCTGGCTCGGGGTTCAATCACCGGTTTGGGCGATCCGGCTCATGAGCAGGGCTGCCAGTTCCAGGTGAGCGTCGCCGTCCTCGGAGGGTCCGGTGAGAGCCGTCACCGTCGTCCGATGGACGAGGTCGCCGGTCATGGGCTCGCCGAGCCTCCGGCGCACCACCACCAGTTGATCGCAGAGAGCGGCGAGCGGCGCGTGCCCAGCCGGACCACAGTCGATCACGACGAGGCCGGCCGACCGGCGAATCCGTTCGATGGCGCGCCGGTACTCCTCCTGGGTCGGGGGTGAGGGCTGGCCCAGGTCCACTCCCACCAGCCTGGTGGGAGTGAAGCGGGCGTCGACATCGGCCAGTCCGGCGGCCACCTCCGTGATCGAGGGGTGCCGTCCCGGTACCAACCGTGTGGTCAGCGCCCGGATCGGGTCACCGTCGACCAGTACCACCCGATCGGGCCGCACGGCCGCCAGCGTCTCCGCCAGGCCGATCGCCGTCTCCGCCCCCGACTCGTCCAGCCCCACCACCCCGACGGACGTTGCGCGGTCGAGCCTCGGACGGCGGATCAGCCACTCCAGCCGGCGGCGTCGGTCGGTCCACTTCCATGCCTCGAGCGCCCGGCGCAGCGGCGCAGCGTCGACGGTGCCTGCGGTGAGCGAGGTGCCCAACAGGGCCCCGAGCGACGCCCCGATCCTGCGGGCTGTTCCGACCCGGTTGGGGAGCGGGAACGGCGAATCCGATCGCGACCGGGCGTGATCGGGTGCTCCGCCAGCGACGGAGTCGGTCGCAAGGACCTGCCGGGCCAGGTGGATGACATCGCCGGGTTCCACTCCGACCTCGGCCAGCGTGAGATGCATCGAAAGGCGACCCTGGGTTGTCGTTGCCACCATCCAGAGCGACGATGCCGCCGGGGCGTCGCCCACCAGTGTCGCCATGGTGGGAACGAGATCCTCGATCTTCACGTCGTCGGCGAGTTGCGCCCGGCAGACCAGGTTCGGTCCCGAGAGCTCCACCTCGAGGATGCTCATCCCGCCACTCCTGCCAGCCGCAGGGTCGGCGCTTCCGGTGGCTCGTCGCACAGGGCGGCCTGCACCTCCGTCACCCGCCCCTTCGCCACCCATATCCCACGACCGGGAGCGGAGGCTCGGGCTCGCACCCCGCTGAAGATCGGACCCTCCTGAGGGTCGCCGCTCAACACCACCCCAGGGGTGTTCAGCTCACGGACCCGCTGGAGCAACGGCTCGAACGACGAGCGGGTGAGGCCACCCACCCGCCGGGCGATCACCAGATGGAGGCCGAGGTCGCGTCCCTGGGCCGCCCGGTCGGTGAGCGGGCCCAATGGGTTTCCGGCGCCTCCGGCCACCAGGTCGTAGTCGTCGACCACCACCACCAGCGCCGGCCGGCACCGCTGGCCGGTCGAGCCGTCCCCGTTGGCGCGAGCTGCCAGCTCGCCGGCGAGGCGTCCCGCCAGAACGGCCGCCGTCTCGGGGGATGTGGCGGTGGCGAAGCGGTGGTCCTCGGGGATGACGTGGGTCAGCCCACGTCGGTAGTCGACGAGGGCGAACTGGACCCGGGAGGGTTCCTGAACTTCGGTGAGGCCGAGGATGAGTCGGCGAAGCAGGTTGGTCCGACCCGATTCGGCGTCGCCGAGGATCAGCAGGTGTGGGTCGGCCCCGAACAGATCGACCTCCCACGGCCCCAGGCGGTGCTCCTCGACCCCCAGCACCACGCCGCCCGTCTCCGCCGGTGGGAGGGACCGATGGTGCACCACTTCGGGCAGCACGACGATCGGCGCAGCTCCGGCGGCGTCGGAGTGCCGGCGGCGGATCGCGTCGATGGTGTGCTCGAGGTCGCCCTCGTCCGAACAGGGGAGTGCCACCTGGACCTGTGCTCCGCCGGCTCCGAGGCCCCGACCTGGTGTGTCGGGGGGGATCGCCCGGGAGGCGCCTCGGTCGATCTCGGAGTCGAGCGGGTCACCGAGCCGCAACTCGAAGCGGCCGCCGAAGTTGTCGCGCATCGAAGGACGAAGATCCTGCCATCGGTTGGTGCCCACCACCAGGTGGATGCCATGATGGAGCCCTCCGCCGACGATGCGTCCGAGGGCGTCCATCTGCTCGGGCGTGAGTTCCTGGGCCAGTCCGGCCCAGTTGTCGATCACCACCAGCACCTCGCCGAGTTCGTCGACGAAGGCACGCGCCCGTCGCATCTCGTGGTATCCGGTGGGGTCGGTGAGCCGATGGCGTCGGTAGCGCTGGGAGCGTTCTTCGATCAGGTGCTCGATCCGCCGCAGCAGCTTGCCGATCTCGTCCCGATGGCTCCGGGTGAGGACGGCGCCGACATGCGGGAGGTCCTCCAGGAGGGTGAGGATGCCCCCGCCGAAGTCGATGGCGTAGATCTGCACATCGTCGGGATGGTGGCGCAACGCGGCCGACAGGATGAACGTCGACAACATCGTCGACTTCCCGCTCCGGGGCGATCCCACGATGGCGACATGTCCACCCCGGCCGGTGAGATCGAAGTGGAACGGGGCCTGGTGTTGGAGACGCGGCCGATCCTCCACTCCGACCGGTACGTGAAGCCAGCCGGCGGTTTCGTCCAGCGCGTCGAGCGTCAAGGTTTCGGGAAGTGGATCGACCCACACCTGCCGCACCGGCTCCACCGGGGCCCGCTGCCAGACATCGACCACCCGGTCGATCTCGGTGTGGTCCGATCCCAGCCCGGCCCGGCTCACCAAGGCTGCCTTGAAGGCGGTCAGGGTGCCGTCGACCTTGAGGTAGCCGCTGCCCGGAACCGGAGGGAGCTCCGCTGCGGCTCTCGACCCGATGACGGCCATTGACTCGTCGTTGGTGAAGGTTCGCAGCGCCAGCCGGTAGCGGAGGTGCCCCTCTAGCCGTCGGAGGCTGCCATCCTCGAGACGTTGGGTGGACAGCAGCATGTGGATGCCCAACGAGCGTCCCAGGCGGCCGATCATGGTGAACACCTCCGAGAAATCGGGACGGGCGGCCAACAGCTCACCGAACTCGTCGACCACGATCACCAACGCGGGCAGTGGCTCGAGCCCCGCCTCGGGACGAGCTCGACGTTCCGCCCGGTAGGCGTCGGCCCGGTCGAACCCACCTGCCGCCTGCAGGAGCCGCTGGCGCCGTTCCATCTCGCCGCGCAGCGCCTCCATCACCCGGTCGATCATCCCGGGCTCGCGGTCGAGGTTGGTGATCATGCCGGCGTTGTGGGGCAGCGATCCGAGCGGTCCGAAGGTGGCGCCACCCTTGAAGTCGACCAGCACCATCGCCAGGTCGTCGGGGTGGTGCTGGGCCGCCAGCCCGAGCACCAGCGTCCGGAGCAGTTCGGATTTCCCCGATCCGGTGCCGCCGATCAACATCCCGTGGGGCCCCATCCCGCCCGACGACGCCTCGCGCAGGTCGAGCACCAACGGCGAGCCATCCTCCCCGACCCCGATGGGCACGATGAGCTGGCAGGCGGGATCGCGCCATGTCGTGCCTTCGACGATGGCGGCTGCGTCCTCCACACCGAGCAGTTCGAGAAGTCCGGGTGACTCGAACGAGGTCGCCCGACCGGTGCGGCTCCGCAGCCGGAGCGGTTCGAGTATCCGGGCGATCTGGGCGCAGAGGTCGAGGGAGGCGACCGCCGGATCGAACCCGGCGACGTCGAGATGCACGGTGACGTCGGCGGTGGACGGAACCTGGGAGGGTGCCTCCACGATGCACACGAAGGTGACGTGGAGGCGTCGAGCGTCTGCCAGCAGGTCGTCGACGATCTCGAGGCGGCCGATCTCGTTGGTCGGGTCGTATCCGTCGAGCACAACCACCAGCCGAGGAAAGGCCGGTGGCGGACGCACCTGAGCGGCCGAATCGGTTGCGGTCAGGAGTTCGACCCTGGGCTGGGAGACGTGTTCGAGGATTGCGGCGAGATCGTTCGGCCGGTCGGTGATCGCCGGTTCGGTGTCGATTCGCACGTGGGGAAGTCGACGACACCAGGACCACTCGACGAGGTCGGCGCTCGGAGATGACAGCACCACCCTCAGATCGTCGGGCGCCCGGAACATGGCCAGATCGAGCAGAAGTGCCCGCACGGCGGCGCGGGCCGTGGCCGGGTCGCCGACCAGCGCCAGGCACCCGACGTCGGCCAGGTCCATGAGCGCGGGGACGTCGTCGATCGCCCGGCAGTCGGCCAACAATCGCTCGGCGGCCGCCCGGCCGACCGGGTCCCGCTCTGCAAGCGGGTCGACGGCCGGGGCGGCGACGGGTCGGAGCGCCGCAGGGGCCGAACCGGTTCCGAGCCGAACCGTCAGGAAGTCGTCATGTTCGGGTCTTCGCTCCCAGATGCGGGAGCCGTCGACTGCCACCGACCAGAGGTCCTTCGTCGGTGGGTATGCCACCTGCCCCCATCGGTGCTGGGCGGAGGCCGCATGGTCGAGGGTGGTGCGGATCTCGTCGAGGCACCGGGAGTACCGATCCGCCCGCTGGGCCGCTGCTCGCCGAGCCTGTCTGGCCTGCAGTGAGCGTCCCGCCACCCCCGAGGTCACCATGGCCGCCGCCAGCACGCCCGCCAAAACCAGGTAGCGGGTTTCGCCCATCACCAGAGCAAACCCGAACATGCCGACACTGCCGAGCACCGGAAGCAGTGCCATCGCCAATCCGCTGCCCGGCTGGCTTGGGGTCTCGGGAGGGGCCGGCACCGTGACGGTCCCGGTTTCGACCGGCGCGGGGGTGACCCGCGCCGGTCGGTGGAACTCACGGGTGGGCGAGCCCACGGTGACGCGTCAGCCGCGCCCGAACGAGGCGGCGATGGCGTCCTCGCTGGCCTGGTAGGCGGTTCCGGCCTGGGCGGTGAGGGTGGAAATGCCGACCAGAGCCTCGCGCAACTGCTGTGCGCCCTGCTGCCACTGGGCGTACAGCTCCTGGAACCGGCCCGATGCCTGCCCGGCCCATTCGGCGCCCAGGGCGCCCACCCGGTTCGACAGATCGCCGAGCGTGACCTCGATGGCCGACGCCCCGCTCGACAGCTTGGCCGAGGTGTCGTGCAGCTGTTCGGGGGTGACCTTGATGTAGCCGGTCATGGAGCTCTCCTCTCGTCGTCGTTCGCTCCTACGCTACGCAGCGTAAAACATCGTAAAGCGCTTTACAAGCATGTCGCTATCTCCAAAGACGGGAGTCTGGGTCGGACGACCCTGCATGCAGGCTCGTGCATGATTCGCCTCAAGGTCGACCCATGGCGCGCCGACATCCGCGCCATGCCATGAGGGCACGGACCCCCACCGGGGAGGTTCGTCCTTCGGTGGTGCACCCCACGCGTCGTTGTTCTGTCGCGCCCGGACGGGCCGTTCTGGAGGGAGTTGGGATGAACCTGAGGAGTTTCCTGGCGGGGATCACCGCCGCCGTCATGATGATGCTGGGGCTGGTGGCGATGGCTCCGGCCATGGCGGACGACGAGTCCTGCGGGGCAGTGATCGGGATGAGCGTGGTGCGCAACACCTTCCACGGATCGACGCTCGACACCTCGGGCGACGTCGAGCTGATCTGGCATCCGGGCACCACGCTGGGCCAATGGGCCGATCCGGGGGCGACCATGTGGAGCAACCTGCGCACGGTGAACGACTGCGGGGACCCCACCTGGGCGACCTTCGGGTTCGACCCTTCGCCGGTGCGCCGCATCGACGGTTTCTCGGGGTCGAATCAAGCCCAGTTCGACCAATTGGTCGACGCCACCGTCGCCAACATCCGCAACCGCTGGCCTTCCATCGAGCGGCTCGACCTGTGGCTCATCGTGGGAACCGAACACGGCACCACCTGCACGGTCGGGGGCAAGGTGGTGCGCGGTGCCCAAATGCACAGTGACGTGTACGACGGTCTGGTCGACTACCTGAGCCGTCACCCCGAGGTTGGTGCCGGGCCCGACATCCACATCGCCTGCGATGGCTTCTCGGACTGGATCGGCCATCTCAACGACGCCGGCAAGGCCGAGGCAGGTGCGTTCCTCGACGCCTGGTACATGAACGTGCCCGAGCCCACGACGACCACGGTCTTCGATGCCACCACGACGACCGTTGAAGCGACAACGACCACTGTCGAGGAGTCGCCCACCACCACGCTGCCGGCATGTCTCCCGGAGGAGGCGTGACAGTCAGCCCGCGCCGGCGTGTTCACCGAGGCGCAGGTCGACGGTGACCTTGCCGGTGGCGGGATGTGTGATCGGGGATTGCTCGTAGAACTGCGCGGCCCATGATCGGTACACACCGATCGGTCCGTCGCCCCGGGCCAGCCGTGGACGCTCTACGTAGGCCTTGTTCTCCCAAATCGGAAAGTCGGCGGAGGCGTCGGTCGAGAAACCGTCGAGAACGAACCGGGCGATGATACGTTCAAGCAGGCGGCGGGGAAGCATGCGTGCGAGCGGATGCACCGCTCCCTTGTTCTCGATGTGGGCGAGGCGCAGTCCGAGTCGAAGGTCGATGTGGGTGCCGTCTACCGGGGTGGCGAGCACCTGGAGCCGGGCGTTCAGCCCCATGTCCGGAATGGCGACGTGGACCAGCGAGTAGCCGAGCCCGTGGATCTCGGGAGCGAACTCGAACCGAACCGGAGCAGCGAAGGCGCTCAGCCAGGGCATGGGCCGCGCTGCCGAGTAGCGGGTGCGGAGCGTGGCCCCGTCGGTGCGTACCGGGTCGATCATGTCGACCGCCTCGTAGCCGTGGACGAAGGCGAAGTGGCCCAGGTCGACTCCGTTCTCGGTGGTCTCCTGGGGATGGTCACGGAGTCGAAACGTGCGATGGCGCGGGGCCGTCCAACCATCGGTGTCGAGGTCGGGGACGCCGAAGGTGGCTGGAACGCCTCCGGCGTGATGCCACGCCAGGATCACGCCGTCGGTTTCGTGAACCTGCCTGGTGTGGGCCATCAGGCCCCGGGGCGGTTCACTGCCGTACCCGGTGGAAACGCAGCTGCCGAACTCGTCGAAACAGAATCCGTGGAAGGGGCACTGGATCGACTCGCCGATGACGCGAGCGTCCACACCGAGGTGGGCGCCGAGGTGAGGACAGTGGGCGTCCATCACCACCGGGGTGCCGGCCACCGTTCGGAACACCACCACCTCATCGCCGCAGAAGGTGGTGCTTCGGATCTGTCCGGGTAGGACTTCGTCGGTGAACGCCACCGCATACCACCCGTTGGGATACGGGGGAAGCGAGGACGGGCGGGTGGCGGCTCGAACCGGCGCGACGCCGATGGTGAGGAGGTGGGCGGTGGCGGGTGCTGCCCCCCATCCTGCTTCGTAGATGGCGGCGCGTTGGGAGTCGATGTCGGCACGGGAGGGGAGCCGATCGTCGGTGAATCCGAACATTCGAGACGCCACATCGAACACCCAGACGTCGAACAGGCGGAACGGAACACCCGAGGCCGTCTCGGCGACGAAGCCGACTACGGCGGACGCCCCCAGCGTCGGGGACAACGCCATGTCCTCGAGTGGCACGAACCGATGGCTCCCGGATACACCCGGCGGGATCGGCTCGGTGGCATGGCCCACCACGCGCCATAGACCGCCGGCGATCACGGCCAGCATCGCCGTTGCGCCCGCCTCATCGATCGAGTGCACCACCATCGCGGCGAGCACAGCGACCAACGACCATGATCCGGCCAGCAGCACGGCCAGCCGTCGACTGCCGTACGACAGGATCTGGGCGACCTTGACGAGTGCCAGCAGGGTGACGCCCCACCATCCCAGCGCCAGGAACGTCAGCACCGTCCACGCCACCGCGTCGGCGGCGAAGCCGATGTGGGTGAGGTGGGCGAGCAGTCTGGTGTGATACGAGGCGTACGAGACGGCCTGCATGTCGAAGGCCCGCCGGCCCCGGTTCTGGTCGAAGCGGAAGGCGAAGGGCATCGACATCACGCGTGTCATCGGGCCGGGGATGAGGTAGACCAACACGTACAACGCCGCCATGGCGGCGAGCGTGACCTGGAACACGACGTCGAGTCGGTCGACCATGGCGAGCAGCCACAGGATGAGTGCGAGCGAACCCGCGGCCACCGTGACGTCGATTGCGTGGCGAAGTGGTCGGACCATGGGCCGGCACACTACCCCGTCGTCACCGGAGGTGACCGTCGCGGTCTCCAGCTTCGCCTGCGTCGGCCGGGAGCCTCACCAGCCGCTGCCACCGCCTCCGCCGCCAAAGCCCCCGCCGCCGAACCCGCCGGGGAAGTTGATGGCGCCGGGACTCGACCCCCACGAGGAGCCGCCGGCGATGCCGCCGCCGAATCCACCCCCACCCCCGAACCCGCCGAACCAGCTGTTCTGGTCGCGTCCCCAGGAGTCGTCGCGGTAGACCGGTGACCAGCCGAGCGTGCCGGCGACGCCGCGGGTGATGACCCAGTGGAAGTAGAAGAGGAAGAACGGGTCGTAGTGGGCCAGGCCGCGGGGGATGGGTTGGCCGGTCCAGCTGTCCTCCTGGTGACCGGTGCCGGCGTGGGCGAGTTCGGGGGCGTAGCGATCGGCGTCGTCGATGGTCGACCGTGCCAGCGCCTGACGCTGGGCGGCGTAGGACAGTGCGAATGCTTCCGGACCCCGGGGATCGGACGCGCCGAAGGCGGCGGCCACATCGGCGTAGCTGCCTTCGAGCCCCACCGACGCCAGCGACTGTCTCGCCTCGGTCCACCGCCGCAGCGCCTGGGCCGGTTCCAGCGACAGAGCGAGGACGGCGGCGATGGTACGGATGGCATCGCCGGTGACGCCGGCGGCCGTGATCTCCTCCACCAACCGGTCGTGGTCCTCGATGGCCCGGTCGCCGCGACGGAGGAGGGCTGCCGCAACCGATATCGGCAGCCCGGAGCGTCCGGCCCGGTGGCGGACCTCCTCCAACTCGGCCTCGGTGCGCAGGCCCGCCATCGCCATCTCCACCGCCGTCGGTGGGTCGATGTCGAGGCGGCGGGCGGAGGTGTAGGCGTCGATGAAGTCGTCGACATCCTCCTCGTCGTTGTTCATCAGGAGGAAGGCCGCGACGGCGGGGGCGTCGAGGCCATCTCGTTCCAGTGCCGGTGCCCTGGTCTCGAGGGCTTCCAGCACCGCCTGGTAGCGGCCGATCGCCTGGTCGGGGTCGTCGGTGAGGTCGGTGAGGGCGGCCGCCACCGCCGGGCGGCTGGTACCTTCCGGCAGTCGCTGGTAGAGCGCCTCCATCCGCGAGGTCTTCTGTGCCGCCTCCCGAGAGGCGTCATTGAGCTCGGCGAGCGCCTCGTCGAAGGTGACGTCGGTGGGCAGGACGGCGCGGGCCTGGAGCAGGCGCACACCCAGGTCGGTCATCAGTACCGGCCCGACCTCGGTGGCCACCGCCTTGAGCGACATCTCCTTGGCAAGGTTGCGGCCTGCCTCGGCCACCCGGAAGGGCCGCAGGCTGTCGATCAGAGACGACAACTCCTGACGTTTGATGTCGAACATGGCGGGGTCTTCGGTCTCGACCGCCTCATGGGCGGTGGTCTGCACCGAGTTCTCCAGCAGTTCCTGTTCGCCGGAGATGCGCATCTCGAGCGGCATGGTGCGGTGGCGTTCGATCTGCTCGGCGTCACCCACCTCCACCGCTTCCACAGCCCACAGCGCCCGGAGCGCATCGGTGTCGGGGGAGGGGCTCTGGTCGGAGATCCGCTCCAGCGTGTCGAGCGCCCGGGCGGCGGGAACGGACGGTGCCTCCGATGGCGGGGGCAGGAGGAACGAGGCGGGGAGCGCGACTTCGTGTCCGGACGGGGTCAGCCGGGCGAGTTCCTGGTCGACGACCGTCTCGCGATGTTTGCGATGAGTGCGGGTCCGGTCCCTGCGACGTGCCGTGACGACGGCGGCGCCCGCTCCCGTTCCGACGAGTGCCAGGACCGCCAGAGTGGCGATGGTGCCGCCCGCCCCATCATCTGCGGGTTCACCGTCGACGGGCTCGCCTCCGTCGGGGAAAGGCTCGGGTTCGCTCGGTTCCTGCCCGTCCCCGATGAACTGTTGGATGCCGCCGAGGATCGCCGAGATCCCACCGTCGTAATCGCCGGCGCCGAAAAACGAGTCGGCCAGCCCGGCGGCGAAGTCGGCCTCGTCGTCGGCGAGAGCGGCTCCGGGCCCGGTGACGATCTCGGTGCGGCGTTCGTCGAGCGCAACCAGCACCACGATCCCGTCGTCGCGATCGGCGTCCCCGACGCCCCAGGTGTTGCCGATCTCCTCGGCCAGCTCCCTCGGACTCATGGCTGCCCGAGCTCTGGGTGATGACCACGGCGATCTGTGAGCCGGTGGACGCCACCAGCCTTCCGGCCGCCTCTTCCAAGTCGGCTCGATCGCCCAGCACGCCGGCATCGTCGGTGACCCAACCCTGGCAGGTGATGCCCTGTACTGGCGGGCACTCGGCGAGCTCGGTGGTGGCGGCAGCAGGCAGTGCCATCGACAGGATGGCCAGGCCGGCGAGGATGGTGGTGAGGCGTTTCACAGACCGAAGGCTACGCACGTCGGCGGGTTGTGCCCGTGGCCGGTTCGGCCACGGCGGTCGAGGCGCGTCAGCGCGGCGATCACGAGGGCGGTGGTCTCGTCAGATAACTCGTGCCCAGAGGGCTCGTCCACGTGTGGCTGCCGTCATCGTTCGGGGTGTGTGACCAGCCGGCGGAATGGCGGACCATGTGGTCACGCCGGCACAGTGGTGCCAGGTTGTCTGGTTCCGCCGTTCCCCCGTCGCTGTGCGGCTCGCGATGGTCGAGATCACAGGCGCTCGCCGGGGCACGGCAGCCGGGGAAGATGCAGGTGGTGTCCCGCCGGGTGACGGTCCGTCGGGTTGCGGCAGTCGGGCGGCGTCTCGTGGAACCGGTTTCGATGACGCGCACCCCGTCGTCATCGGTGACGGTGAAACCCCACTGGGCCTTGTGCCGGGTCTTCAGCACCTTGCGGGCGATGTCGGCGACGATCGGTCCGTACCCGCCCAGCGAGGCCGGGTCGTCGTTCAGTCGCAGGAGTGTGGTGAGATCGACGCGGATGTCGACCGAACCCCTGGTGTGGTCGAAGCTGCGGGTCCCGTCGAGCAGGTCGACGAGGATGTCGGCGCGGAGCTGGTCGAGGGTGCGCGCTTCG
Source organism: uncultured bacterium (assembly GCA_963825585.1). Lineage (GTDB taxonomy): Bacteria > Actinomycetota > Acidimicrobiia > Spongiisociales > ZC4RG35 > JAOUGY01. Next base: position 137,835 of record CAWGTX010000002.1, on the reverse strand, counting down.
TCTGAGGTCTTGAGGCTCTTGGCAATGCGGGTGAGTCGTTCCATCACGGCGGCGGCTCGTTCGGCCGGGAGGTCGGAAGCGGTGATGGTGACGCTGCCGTGAACGGTCTGCTCGGCCACCACCGCCCGGCTTTCCAGGGCGTGCTCGTAGCGGACCTGGGCGTGGTCGGGATCATGCTGGATGCAGAGGCGGCGTAGATGGGCGGCGAGCTGACCGGTTGTCATCCTGGTGGCGTGTTCGAGGGCCTGGGCGCACACCTGGCGTGCCGCGGCGATGGGGAGATGGCCGGTGGCGTCGATGAGCACGCGGGCACGTCGGAGATCGATCACACCGGTCTCGACTGCTTCGAGCACGCCGGGGAGACGGTGGCAGAGGCTGATGGCGAGGTCGAGTTCGGCCTCGGCGGCCCGGCGCGTCAGATGGAGAGCGGCGCGGAGCTCGGCGACGGTGGCGCGGGCGACGTCGTCGGCGTCGATCCCGTCGAGCCCACCCAGCCGGTCGGACACGGCCATCACCATCCGGGACAGATGCGCCTGGTGATGGGCGACGAGGCGAGCGTGCGCTCTGAGAGCCGCCACCAGTCCGGTACCACTCAGCGAGTCGGGGTCGACCGAGTCCAAGTGGACGGCGAGGGGCCAGCCGGGCGGCATCTCAAACGGGTCACCCGGCTCGAGTTCGGCGACCGCGGCTGCCCACGCCCGCTGCTCGGCTTCCGAGAGCCACTCCTCGTCGGGCAGCATTTCCACCTGCATCTCCACACTGATGGGTCCAGCGCTGAGGTCCTCGGTCGGGTCAAGCCGTGCAGTCGGTCCAGGTTGTCGGGAGGCGGTGTCCCGCCACATCTCAACGAACATACGTTCGATTCTATCTGGCGGGTGTGACAGAAAGGGACGAGGATGACGGGGAACCAGCGCCGCCGCCGCGGGCCCACGACTTCTTCCGGATGGCCGGGATCGGACGGGCGAACCTGATCGTTGCCGGGTCCCATGCCGGCGTCTCCATCGGTGAGGACGGGCCGTCTCAGATGGGGATCGACGACCTCGCCAATGATGCGGCGGAGCGGCGAGACTACGTGAGTCTTCTCTCGCACCGGGGGAAGGGGGAGGGATGTGGATCGTGCGACGTGCGATGGCTCGTATCGTTGTGATGGCAATCCTGGTTTCAGCTTGCGCCGCCGGCTCCGAGCCGAGCGGTGTCGAACCGACAACAACTGCAATCGAATCGACATCCGCCACCGAAGATTCCCCTCCCAGCTCCGCCGCCCCCGAGCCCTCCGTCGTGAGTGCGGTGGGCTCCGCCGGCGCAGGGTTCGCCGACGTGGAGCAGGCGCTGGTGTCGGCCCGGGAGCGATGGCAGGCAGCTGCCATCGACGCCTACCGGTACCGTCTGATAATCGAATGTGACTGCCCGGACGCTGGAACCACCTGGGTGCGCCTCTTCCCCGAGTCGGCGCGGTACGGCGACACCGATGTGCTCCCGATGGATCTTCTGTTCGATCGGATCTCCGCCGCCGTAGACCTTGGGCCCGAGCGGTTGGAGGTGGCGTTCTCGACCGAGGACGGTCGTCCGGTCTCCTACACGGTCCAGGGCGGCCCGGAGCCCGAGTCGATGACGACCGACGAGTTCCACCCGATCACCGGCGAACCGTCGGAGTTCGACGGCACCTGGAACTTCCTGGTGGGGACGGTCGACGGTGCGGAGTTTCGCAACCCGGCCACCACTCCGCTGTGGGTTCGGATCGAAGTTCATGAAGGAGTCCGATTCCTGCAGTACCCCACCGACTGCAATGACACCAGCGGTCCCATCGACGTCCACGGCGGCTGGTTCGGCGCCGGAGACAGGGCGTCGACGATGGTGGGATGTGACACCTCGCGTCAGGTGATGCTGTTCGAGACGGCGTTCGCTCGGGCCGATCGGATTCGACTCGAAGGAGGCGAGCTGGTGCTGGCAGGCCCGGACGTCGAGCTCCGCTTCGGTCCACCGCCGTCCGCCGAATTTCTCGGGGAACTCCCGCTGACGGCGGTGGGGGAGACACTCACCTTCGAGGTGCCCGGGGGCCGGGAGCGGTCCGGAACGTATCTCCTCGGTGGGCATGTAGACGATCCGTTCAGCTTCGTGTACTTCCAGCTGACAGCGGCGGTGGCGGGTGAGGGGAAGCCGACATGGGAGGAGTACCGCGGCCAACCCGACTCCCCTGGCGCCATGGTCGGTGGGCCCGGCCCCGACACCATTCTCGTTCCCGATATCGGCGAGGGGGACTTCGCCCTGTGTTCTCCGTACTGGGAGCCAGATCCGTTCTGCTTCACGTTGCGGGTTCGTCCGCCCAGCCAACCTTGGATCGTCACCGCCGGGCCCGAAGGTGTGGTCCTGCTCGACGCCGATGGCACCTCTCGCCGGCTGTGGGACGGCCCGGCGGAGGTTGCCTATCACCTCGAGGGTCGGGTTCTCATCGAACCGGTCGGTGGGGACGCCGGGCTGGTCCTGCTCGCGGGCGACGGCTCAGACGCGGAGATTCCGGTCGATGCGGGTGAGCGACTGCTCGAAGCAGCTCTCGTGGGTGGACAGCCACTGGCGGTGCTGTCGGGCGGCAGCGGCACGGTGGTGCTCGATGTCGACACAGGCGAGCGAACCCGGGTGGGCCCTCAGGCGACTGCGGCCACCATGGCTGGTGGGTTCCTGGCGCTGCGGCTCTCACCGGACACCGTGATCGGTGTCGGCCTCGATGGTCAGCTGATGTGGGAACGGGACGTGGACGTCCGCGCGATGGTTCTCGCCGCGGGTGACGCGTTCAGGTTCGACATTCTCGACACGCTGCAATCCGATGCCGGCCCCGAGCCGTACTTCCAGTTCGTGCTGACCGAACTGGTCGAAATCACAACCGGGGAGACGTTGGGGGCTTTCGATCGGGAAGTCGCCATCCCCGACCCGGGCGACAACATCGCCTCGCCGTGCATTCGGCCCGATTTCTCGGAGGTAGGGCTCCTGGTGTGCCCGCAAACCGACGGCAGGGTGGTGACCCTCGAGGTGGACGGCGGTCTCAGCCGGACGGTGGCAACCGGCGTGACCGCTGCCACGTTCGCCCGCCCGCTGCGTTGACCCAGTCGACCGGGATCGAGCGTGGCTCGACGGTGGCTCGCTCGTCGTGGTGGTCAGGGGCGGGATCGAACCGCCGACCTCCGGTTTTTCAGACCGGCGCTCTGCCAGCTGAGCTACCTGACCTCCGACGAAAAAGAACCCTTGCGGGTTCTCATCGTTGGCGGGGATGACGGGACTCGAACCCGCGACCTCCGGCTTGACAGGCCGGCGTGAACTCCAGCTTCACCACACCCCCAGGGGGATCACCGCGCGCAGGCTCTCCTGGTGACGGTTCTGGAAGTATAGGGCCCTGGCAGGCACTCACAACCTGGACCGGGGCTGGGTGGGGCCCGGCGGCCGAAGCGGCGCTCGAGCGGTGCGCACCTGCCAGGGGGTCACCAGTCGATGAGGGAGGGACCAGGTCCCCGTTCCATCCGCTGGCGCGGGTGGCCTCCCGTCCTGGCGCCGTTCGTTGCTCGGAGGCATGGTGGTGGTAGCCGGATGAGCAGCCTCACGTCCTCGTCAGGGCGTGCCGGGCACGCAGGTGGGGCAGAGACACCTCACGCCCGGGAAGCTAGCCCAGCAACTCCAGTGCGTCCTTGTTGACGCCACAGTTCGGACAGGTGTAGTCATCCGGAAGTTTCTCCCACGGGGTCCCTGCAGGAACGCCCAGATCCAGCATGCCGTCGCGTTCGTGATACTCGAAGCCGCATATCCCGCACCGCCAGCGTTGAGAGGGTCCAGAGGGTGCTGTGTTCATGTGCCCAAGGCTACGCGACGCTGACACTGGCCTGGTCGTCGTTGCGCGAACGAGAGTCCGGGTTTGGGGCGGATTCGGGGTTAGGCGCGGAAGCGGGACGGGAAGCTGTTCGCTTCCACGCTCATCCTCAGATCGACGTCGTCGGGCAACAGCCTGAGAGCACGGTCGATCAGCACGCTCTCCGCCTCGGGGATCTCGGGGTTGGGCAAGCAGCAATGGGGAGGACACACGGCCTGGCATGCGTAGTAGGAGTAGTGCCCCACGCACTCGGTGCACAGCGCGGGATCGACGTAGTAGATGTCCACTCCCTCGCTGATCGCCCCGGTCGGGCATTGAGCCAAACACGCATCGCAGTTGATGCAATCCTCGGTGATGTAGGCAGCCGTGGATATCTCCAGACTCACTTCGGATGTCTCGGGGCTCGATCGCAACGTCGATGGCGCTCTGCCGCAGCAGCAGCGAACGCTACTCCAGTTTCGGCCGCCGACCCGGGCCACCCACTCAAGGCCCACAACATGGATCGGCCCACGCCGTCCTTCGGCGGACTCACCCGGTCGAATGACTCTGGACGGCGGTGGCTGCCCTGAGCAGGGTGGGTGCATGGCTATCGGCTCTGATGTGGTGGTCGCCGTCTCTGACCTGCACAAGCGCTACGGCGACACGGTGGCTCTCGACGGTGTGAGCTTCTCGGTGCGGGCGGGTGAGATCTTCGGTTTGCTGGGGCCCAACGGGGCGGGCAAGACCACCGCCTTCGAATGTGTGGAAGGGCTTCGACGTCCCGACGGCGGACACATCTCCGTTGCCGGGGTGAACCCGATCAGCGACCCGAGAGCGGCGATGCGGCTGCTCGGTGTCCAGCTCCAATCCTCCAGCCTGCCGCCCACCATGACATGTCGGGAGGCGATGAGCTTCTTCGCCGCCTATCACCGGGTGGCCGTCCGTCCCGATCTGTTGGAACGCATGGGTCTCGGCGATCACATCGACGTCCGCTATGAGCATCTGTCCACCGGTCTGCAGCGACGGCTGGCGCTGGCGTTGGCAGTCGCCCACGATCCGGCGGTGCTGGTGCTCGACGAGCCCACCGCGGGTCTCGACGTGGCATCGCGGTCCGAGCTGCACCGAATGATCGCCGAGATGGCGGGACAGGGGACTGCGGTGCTGCTCGCCACCCACGACATGGCCGAGGCCGAGACCATGGCACACCGGGTGGCGGTGCTGCTCCGTGGCAGGATCGTGATGGAGGGCACGCCCCGGGAAATCACCGCCGGGGGAGTGGGCGGCAGCAAGGTGACGGTCCGCACCGAGCACGACACTCTGTTGGACGGAGCCTCGGAAGATGGCTACCTGGTGCGTTTCACCGACGACCCGGGGGCAGAAGTGGTGGCCCTGCTGGGCCGGATCGAGGCCGCCGGCGACACGCTGATCGACCTCAGGGTGGAGCGTCCGTCGCTGGAGGAGCGGTTCCTCGAGCTGACAGGGGGAGGGGAACGATGAGCGCCTTCGTGACCCATCTCGCCTTCGAGTTGAAGACGGGTGTCCGCAACCCGACGGCGATGCTGCTGCACTATCTGTTCCCGCTCGGCTTCTACGCCATGATGGGATTGATCATGCTCGAGATCAACCCGCTGTTCGCCGACACCATGCTGCCGGCCCTGGTGGTGGTGACGCTGCTCTCCGGAACCGTGCTCGGCCTGCCCGGTCAGCTGGTGGAAGCACGGGAGGCGGGGGTGTACCGCAGCTTCTTCGTGAACGGGGTGCCGGCTCTCTCCATCGCCGCAGGCCCTCTCCTCGGTGCGGTCCTCCATTCGCTGGCAGCGTCGATGATCGTGGCCATCACCGCAGGTCCGATCTTCGGTGTCGCCACCCCCGATTCGTGGCCGTGGTTGGTGGCGGTCTCGGTGGTGTCGGCGTTGTCGTTCGGGGCGATTGCGGTGTTGATCGGCGTCGTGTCGGCGGGCTCGCGGGCCACCGTGCTGTGGTCCCAACTGTTGTTTCTGCCATCGATGCTGATCGGAGGGTTGATGGTGGACCTGTCGTTGCTGCCCGTGACCATGCGGCCGGTGTCGGCGCTTCTTCCCTCCACCCACGCCATGCAGGCGTTTCTCGGTTTGGCCTACCCGGGTGAGGCGGCGTCGTTCGATCCGATGGTCTCCCTCGTCGTGCTGCTGGCCGGTGGCGCGTTGGCCATGGTCCTGTCGTTGTGGCTGTTCAGTTGGGATCGTCAGAACCAGACCAGACGCCACAACGCCGCCTGGGCGGCGGCGGTGATGATTCCGTTCGTGATCGGCGCCCTGTTGGTGTGAATCGGAACCCGGGCGGTCGTCGCCCGGGTTCCGATCTCCCCATCACGGGGCGGGGTCTACGTCGACCACCAGATCGCCGAACCCCGTCCGTGCGCCGTCGGTCACGGTGGCGCGGATCGTGTATTCACCGGGTTCGGTGAACGTGGCGCGTGGTGTCCTGCGTTGCAGGCCCGAATGTGACGTCGCCGGGGCCCGACACCTTCGACCAGGTCACCGTGGTCGCCCACGGTGTCCCATCGGTCGAGACGTCGGCCCGGAGGCCGGCTGCGGAGCCGACCTCCACCGGCGGTGTGATCGTGACCGTCACCGTAGGGGCGCTCTCGCCGACGGTGATTGCCACCAGGTCGGTGCTGGTGGCGTCGCCGTCGTCTGCGGTCAGTTTGAACACGTAGATCCCCGGCAGGTCAACGGCGACCGTTGTGGTCGCCGACATCGGTTCGTCGATGTCGACGGTTGCACCGAGGGGGCGCTGTAACCGCACTCCAGGTGCTGGCGAGCAGTCAACCTCCGTGGGAGCCCGTCATCTCCGATCGTCCCCGTCAGTGCGATGACATCGCCGAAGGCGACGGTGCTGTCGTCACCGGCCTCCACCGTGGGAGCGGCGTTGGCGACCACGGAGATGACGATGTCGTCGTGTCCGCTCAGGCCGCCGGCGTCGGTGGCGGTGAGTCTCAGGGTGTACTCGCCCGTCACGCCGAAGCCCGAGGCGGTGGTCGACTGGACGTCGGGGGCGCCGAAGCCCACGGTGCCGCCGTCGGGTGCTCCGACAACGCTCCACAGGTACGTGAGTGAACCGTCGGGGATGCCGTCATCGACGACGTTCCCGGTCAGCGAGACGGTGTCGCCCATGGCGATGGTGTCGTGGTCGGAGGTGACTCCGACGATGGGGCGGATGTTCTCGGTGCCGTCACCGGTGAGGTCGCCCACCTTCGACACCTGGTAACGCAGCACCCAGCGACAGCTCTCCTCGACGAAGCGGAACGGCCCGGTGTCGAGCGTCCTCATCTGGTCCGCCTGGTACCCGGGCAGGGTCCTGTCGACCGGCATCCGTAGGTCGCTGTGGTCGCCACCTTCCCACTTGGCGAGGGTGATGGTCTCACGGAGTTGGCCGGTGCCGATGTCGACCGTGAACAGGGCCGTGTCGTATCTGCCCTTGTAGACGTGGGTGACGTAGGCGGCCAGCCTGCTGGTGTCGGAGCCGATCAGATCGACGGTCCTCGACACCGCCATCTCCACCCGGGTCCCCGAGCCGTAGGACTCGCCGTTGATATCGATCACCGGCGTGTCGTCGAGGCTGATGTCCACGTCGTAGGTGCCATTCCCCTGGTCGTTGCAGTCCGACTGGATCTCGAGCGAATCCACCAGCACCACCACCCGTTCACCGATCTTGTCGGCTGCGGGTGCCGGCACGGCCGTGCACTCGGTGACGTCGTACTCGGTGGTCTCGGACATCTTGGCGATGCTGTTGTCGCCGAGGTTGCGGAGGGTGTAGCTGAGAGGCCGGTAGTCGGAGAGGTCGGCGGAGTGGTCGAAATACGCTCCGATGTCACCCTGACGAATCAGATCACGAGCGTTCTCGGAGCTGCCACCGATGGTGACGACCTGCATCTGCGAGTTGGCGAGGATCTCCTGGTATCCAGCTGCGATCGAGCCGCTCACCGAGAAGAAGCCTCCGTTGTAGGCGGCCGACAGGGCGCCCATGATCCGCTCGGCGGATGCGGTCGAGGTCATCGACACCATGAGGATGCGGCCGTAGGTGACGTCGGCGACGTACACCGGCAGGTTCTGGGGTCCCAGCCTGCCCAGCTCCATCTGCTCCGCCAGTTTCTCGGGCGTGAAGGCGTCGCTGAACACCGCCGATGGCGACTCCGGCATCACCATCGAAACGGTGAACGCCTTCTCCAGGAAGTAGGCGGTGACGGTGGTCTCGTTGGCCGATCGGGACATATCGAGCGAAGCCTTCACCCGCGCCGACATGTACTTGGCGGACAACCCCATCCGCAGCGCCGCCTGGGTGGCGGAGTGGGACCGTTCCTGTTCGAAGAAGACGCTGCCACTGGGGTCCAGCCCCCGATTCTCGGCGGCGGCGATCAGTTCCCCGATCGCCTGCTGGATGGTGGCTACCGTTGGGTTCTGCACGGTGCGGGTGGTGTCGTCGGTGAGCAGGTTGATGCTCAACGCCACCGGATCGCGCTGACGGATGGGGAGCTCCATCAGCGAGCCGCGCGCCGCCTTGTGAGAAGAGCCCTGGATGAGGGCGCCGGGCCACAGGATGTTCACATCCGGCTCGAACACCACCAGCTCCCTGGGCGTGTCGGTCATGCTGTAGGGCGTGGTCTCACAGTCATAGGTCACTCCCTCCAGCATCTCGGTGAACTCGGTGCCGGCCTTGCCCGGGACGGGCGCCGGCTCCACCGGCTCGCTCGGCTCTGCATAGTCGTCCCACGATCCCCAACCGGTGATCTCCTTGTCGACCTCGAACGAGGCGACCGGGTCGAGACCCAGCGCCCGAACGAGGAACGACGCCATCTGCCCGCGGGTGACCGGTGCCTCGGGGCAGTAGCGGTCGTTGGTCGGTGGGTTGCAGCCGCGTGTCACGCCGGAAGCGCCGAGCCGATCGATATCGTCTTCGAACACCGAGTCGTCGTCGTCGACGAACAGGTTGCCGCCGTCGTCGGTGTATTCGAACGCCCTGACCAGGAAGGCAGCCATCTGACCGCGGGTCACCGGGTCATCGGGGCAGTACCGGTCGTTGGCGGGAGGGTTGCAGCCCTTCGAGATGCCGGCGGCGGCCAGCGCGTTGATGTCGTCTTCGAAGACCGAGTCGCCGTCATCGGAGAAGAAGTCGGTTCCGGTGGTCGGCAGTTCGATGGCTCGGCGGATGAACGCCGCCATCTGACCCCGGCTGACCGGGTCCTCGGGGCAGAACTCGTCGTTGAACGGCGGGTTGCAGCCCTTGGTGATGTCGGCGGCGAACAGGCTCTCGATGTCGGACTGGTGGACGCTGTCATCGTCGTCGACGAACTGGCCCAGCGGTTGCATCAGCGGCGGCGTCTCGGCGGTCGTTGCTGTAGGCATGCGTGCCGTTGTCGTCGCCCGTGTCGACGCCAGCGTGGTGGCGGGCGCCAGGGAGAACAGAGCGAAACAGAGAAGTACGGCAAACGATCGGCTGCGATGCGGCATCGGGTCCTCCCTGTCGTTGGCCGGAGCCGTTCCCGAACCAGACCGTCCCGACACCGCACATGCCCTGGCTGCGCCCGGCGATTGGATGTACCCGTCCAGTGTCGCGCCCGTGTGATCGTCGGGATAGGGCCGAGCGGCACGCGGATGGCCGATGTCGGACGAGACAGGGCCCCCGATCGTGCGATCGGGGGCCCTGGGAGTCTTCGGGAGTGGGAGAGGGAGGGAACCGAAGACTCTGGGTCGGTGGGTGTGGCGACTCAGCCGGCGAGGGCCTTGTCGGCGGCACCCACCGAGATCTTGCGTGGCTTCGCCTGTTCGGCCACCGGGACCGTCACCGTGAGCACGCCGTGGTCATATCCGGCCTCGATGCGCTCGGTGTCGAGTCCCTCACCCAGGAAGAACTGGCGGCTGAACGTGCCTTGCGGTCGTTCGCTCATCACGATGGTGGCGTCCTCGGCAGGCTGCCATGAGCGTTCGGCTCGGACGGTCAGCGTGTTCTTCTCGACCGTGAGGTCGACCGATTCGGGATCGACGCCAGGCAGGTCGAAGTGGAGATAGAACCGGTCACCGATTCGGTAGGCGTCAACCGGCATGACGCTGCGGCGGGCGCTCGGGAGCGCTTCGCGGGTCATGCGGTCCAACTCGCCGAATGGATCGAAACGCAGGAGCATGGTTGGTCCTCCTTTTCGAACGAGCTCCGTGCAATCTGTCTGCGCCAAGTATGCGTCAGAAAACTTGATATGTCAAGACTCAGATCATCCGATCTGCCGAGCGCAGATCCGCCCACCGGTATTTCGAGGGAGCCGAGAACCGAAAAGCCGGATCGAACGTATTACCGGTAACCTTCGAGAGGGAGAGACATGAAGCGTCGGTTGATGGCGGTTCCGGTGGTGTTGGGGTTGATCGCAGCTATGGCCTTGCCGGTGTTTGCGGATTCGCATCTGCCTGCGGGCGGCACGTTCACCGATGACGACGGGTCGGTGCACGAGGGCTACATCGAGGCCCTGGTGGCGGAGGGGATCACGAGTGGTTGCGGCGAAGGTCTGTTCTGTCCGGACGAGTCGGTGACCCGTGGTCAGATGGCGGCGTTCCTGAATCGGGCACTGCCGCTTCCCGCCGGGGCGGGTGATTCGTTCACCGATGATGACGACTCGATCTTCGAGGGTGACATCGAGCGGTTGGCGGCGTCGGGTGTGACCCGTGGGTGCAACCCTCCCGACAACACGCTGTTCTGCCCCGACGAGTCGGTGACGCGTGGTCAGATGGCGGCGTTCCTGGTCCGGGCCTTCGGCTACACCGACGACGGCGGTGGCGACAAGTTCACCGATGATGATTCATCGGTGTTCGCAGGCCGACATCGACAAGCTGGCGACCGCCGGAGTGACGTTGGGCTGCAACCCTCCCGACAACACGCTGTTCTGCCCGGACGAGAACGTGACCAGGGCCCAGATGGCGACATTCCTCGGCCGAGCCCTCAACCTCACCCCCGACGTGCCACCGCCGGCGACCTCATCGACCTCGTCGACCAGCATGGGCGACTCGACGAGCACCACCGACGACGCTGGCTCGACGACATCGACGACCTCCGGGTCATCCACCACGTCGACGACCAGTGGCGGGCCCCAGACCACGGTCGTCGATGTTCTGAACAACCGTTTCGATGACGACAGCATCACCATCTCGGTGGGTGACACCGTGTCCTTCAGCAAGATGACTTCCGGCAACCACAACGTCAACTTCGCGAACGGAGCGATCGCCGACTCCGTGGGGCCCACGACGGCCTTCTTCACCCACGACGTCACGTTCACATCTGCCGGCACCTTCACCTATGTGTGTGACATCCACGCGATTGGTGGCATGGACGGGACAGTGACGGTGAACCCATGAAGCGTCGGTTGATGGCGGTTCCGGTGGTGTTGGGGTTGATCGCAGCTATGGCCTTGCCGGTGTTTGCGGATTCGCATCTGCCTGCGGGCGGCACGTTCACCGATGACGACGGGTCGGTGCACGAGGGCTACATCGAGGCCCTGGTGGCGGAGGGGATCACGAGTGGTTGCGGCGAAGGTCTGTTCTGTCCGGACGAGTCGGTGACCCGTGGTCAGATGGCGGCGTTCCTGAATCGGGCACTGCCACTTCCCGCCGGGGCGGGTGATCCGTTCACCGATGATGACGACTCGATCTTCGAGGGCGACATCAAGCGGTTGGCGGCGTCGGGTGTGACCCGTGGGTGCAACCCTCCCGACAACACGCTGTTCTGCCCCGACGAGTCGGTGACGCGTGGTCAGATGGCGGCGTTCCTGGTCCGGGCCTTCGGCTACATCGACGATGGTGGTGGGGACAAGTTCACCGATGACGACGCATCGGTGTTCGCAAGCGATATCGACAAGCTGGCCACGGCTGGGGTGACGTTGGGGTGTAACCCTCCCGACAACACGCTGTTCTGTCCGGACGAGAACGTGACCAGGGCCCAGATGGCGACATTCCTCGGCCGAGCACTCGGACTCACCCCCGACGTGCCACCGCCGCGTCCGACCACCACCACCACCACGATCGCGACCACCACCACCACGACCAGGGCCGGGGACACGATCGCAGTGCGGGTCGGGCTGGGAACCACCGTCAACGTGTTCTCGCCCGGCAGGCCCAGCGTCGATGTGGGTGACACGGTGCGCTTCACGAACGAAGGTGGCCTGCACGATCTCGTGTGGGAGGACGGCACCCCGGGGGCCCCCGTCAGCACCGCACTGTGGACGCGGAGCCGCACCTTCAACTCGCCCGGCGAGTACTACTTCTTCTGCTCCGTTCACGGCCTCGCCGGCCTCGAAGGGATGGCGGGAGTCGTCACCGTCTCTGATTGAGTGGATCCGATCCGGTGAAGTGGGGCCCTGCATGCGGGGCCCCACTGCTCGTTCGGGAGCGTTCAGCTCCGGACCGCGGCCATCGAGGTCGGCGCCACGGCATCCTCGGTCGGCCATGCGTGCAGCGTCAGTCGAGTACCGGCGGGGGGTTTCAGGGGGGTCGTCCCCCCTGGATGTCGTTGGGCAGAGCCTTGGGCTGTGGAAGTTGCGGCATCCTCGGCCGGCCATGCGTGCAGCGTCAGTCGAGTGCCGGCGGGGGGTTTCAGGGGGGTCGTCCCCCCTGGATGTCGTTGGGCAGAGCCTTGGGCTGTGGAAGTTGCGGCATCCTCGGCCGGCCATGCGTGCAGCGTCAGTCGAGTACCGGCGGGGGGTTTCAGGGGGGTCGTCCCCCCTGGATGTCGCTGGGCAGAACGCAGAACGCTCGGAAGGTGGGAGCCTCGAGCTGTGGAAGTTGCGGCATCCTCGGCCGGTCATGCGTGCAGCGTCAGTCGAGTACCGGCGGGGGGTTTCAGGGGGGTCGTCCCCCCTGGATGTCACAGTCTCGCCAGCTAGCCTCGGCTTTGATGTCTCACATCACCACGATCATGGTTCGCTTCGCCGATCTGGATCCGTACGACCACGTCAACCACGCCCGGTACCTCACCTACTTCGAGTCGGCCCGCATCGAGATGCTCGACGAGATGGGCTTCGGGATGGACGTGATGAAACGGGATGGCTTCCAGATCGTGCTGGTGGAGTTGACCGCCGGGTTCCACAGTCCCGCCACCCTGCACGACCGACTGGTCATCACCACCACGGTGGGGGAGCTGAAGCGCTCGACCACCCATTGGAAGCAGTACGCCAACAAGGGTGACACCGTGGTGGCGTCGCTGGCCGTCAAGGCGGCGTTCACCGACCGGAATGGGCGCCCGATCAGAGCGCCGGAGGGGTTTGCGGAGGCTGCGCACCGCTTCTCATGACAGCGGGCCGCCGTGCGCGTCAGGAGTACTGGTCGAGCAGATTGCGGAGTTCGCGGTCGAACTCGGCGTCGTCGATCTTGGTGGGGTTGGGGATGCTGGCGATCACGGCCCACGTGCCCACAGCGATGATTCCACCACCGATCCACACGGCCATGGTGGGATCGATCGGGGTGAGCGTGGCCATGATCCCGGCCCAGGCGATCACGGTCGCCAGCGCCGGGCGGATCCAGCGGGAGGACGCGCTGCGGGTGCCGACGATGCGTTCGGCATCGGCCAGGGCGCGCCCTGCGGGAGAGTCATCGACCGGGGTGATGGCCCGTCGGAACGAGAAGACTGCGTAGGTTGCGAGAGCGATGAGCACCAACACGAGCATGACAATCAAGTCGGCACTACCCCGGGATCGCTGAAGTAAACAGACGGCGACCGGCACACCGGATTATCGCGCTCTTCGCTCCCACCTCAGCTGCCCGGCGGTGAGGGTCGCCAGGCAGCGCGTACCACCCGACTGGACCAGGCTCCGCTCGGCATCGGCCGTCGCCGTCTCCCCGGCGAAGACCGCCAGATCGGCGCGCTTGCCGACATCCAGGGATCCCAGCAGGTGCTCGAGACCCATCGCCCTGGCACCGCCGAGCGTGGCGGCTTCGAGAAGACGCCGATCGAGGTCTGCATCCTCGTAGCCGTCCTCTCGGGCGAGCGTGCGCAGTACCGCCACGTCATCCAGCGGGTCCAGCGACTGGCTCGAACCGAGCGAGTCGGTGCCGATGGCGAAGGGGACTCCTTCCCGCAGGTAGGCGGCGATCCGGGGCGGGCTCTGGCCCAGGGTCAGGTTGGAACGGGGACACAGCGCGGGCACGGTTCCGGACGCTGCCAGCATGGCGCGTCCGGCCCGGTCGAGGTAGATCCCGTGGGCGATGTGGCAGTTCGCGGTCATCAACCCGAGGCTGGCGGCGAACTCGGCCGTCCCCAGACCCACACCGCCCCGATCGGCGAGCGTGACGCGCCGACGCGCCACCTGCCGCACCCGTTCCGCCCACACCCCGGTTCCGCTCAGGTACAGCTCTTCCTCGCTGTCGATCTCGGCGAGGTGCGTGTGAAGGCGCACACCGAGGCGGCGAGCCATGTCGACCATTGCGGTGATCACACGTTCGTCCACGCTGTAGGGGGCGTGTGGGGAGATCCCGACCCTGGCCGAGTCGGTGACGGGCGACGACCTGATGGCCCGCTCGAGCGCGGTGGCGACGCCCCCATCCCAGTCGTCGAGGTCGGTACCGATCAACTCGAGGTAGGCGATTCCCGCCAGCCCGGCCTGGCCGAGAACATCGCGCGCCTGCCAGTCGGTCACCACGTCGGCGAGGCAGGTCACACCGGCGGCCAACGACGACTCCAGACCGATTCGGGCGGCGGCCACCCAATCCTCGTGCGGGCGGGCGTCGTACTCCTCCACGAATCGGACCGCCCAGCTGACGTAGTCGGGGTAGCGGAGCGCTCCGACCCGGGCGAAGGTGGAGTACTGGAGATGGGTGTGGGCGTTCACCAGTCCGGGGGTCATGACGCCGGGCCAGTGCCGCACCTCGATGCCGGGATGGCGGACCGCCACCTCGTTGAGCGGGCCGATGTCGGCGATGACGCCGTCGACGACCAGCACCGCACCCTGCTCCATGGGTGGCGCGGTGATGGGAACCACGACGTCGGCGGTCTCGATCACCAGCTCTCGGCGGCCCTGGTCTGGGCATCGCTGGGCCGGTCGATGGTGACACCGGCCGCGGCGAGCTGGGAGGCGGCTACCTCGTCGTCGATCGAGCGGGGCAGCAGATGGACGCCCGGCGTGAGACCGCCGGTGGCCAAATGGTCGAGTGCCCGCAGCTGCAAGGCGAGTGAGAGATCCATGATCTCGATCGGGTTGCCTTCACCGGCCGAAGTGTTGGCGCAGTAGCCGTCGGCCACCACCAGCACCGTATGCCCGCCCGTCACCGTCAACTGGCGGAGGCGGGGACGCACCTCATCGCCCCAGGTGACCGAAGGACCGATGGTCGGATCGAACTCGGGCGGCCCGGCACCGCCCACCGCCACCACCGTGCCCGGGCGCATCCGCTGAAGATGCTCGGCGGTGAGTGAGTGTCCGATCCCCGTGGCGGTGATCACCACGGCGGCGTCGGCCACGGCGTCGCCCAACGGTGCCACCCGGAAACCGTCGTGGAACGCACACAGCGCTTCCACCGGATCGATCTCGGTCACCACCACCCGAGCTCCCATGGCCCTAGCGGCCGAAGCGATGCCACGGCCCACCTTGCCGTAGCCGACCACCACCACCGTTCGGCCCGCCAGGCCGACCCCCGTGGTGTCGAGCACCGCCATCACAACCGACTGCCCGGTGCCGTACACGTTGTCGAAGAGGAGCTTGGTGCGGGCGTCGTTGACGGCGACGCAGGGAATGCGCAACACCCCTTCCGCCTCCATCACCCGGAGCGGTCGCACACCGCTGGTGGTCTCCTCGGCGGCGCCGTGCAGGTGCTCGAGGGCGTCGGTCCGTTCGGTGTGGATTCGACGAATGGTGCCGGCGCCGTCGTCGGCGATCAGATGAGGGTAGGTGTCGATGTAGGCGTGCTTGAGCTCCAGGACCCGCGCAGGCGGAGCTCCCGCCTCGGCGAACACCGCGATGCCCTGATCGCGCAGGGCTTCGGCGACGGCGGTCTTGGTGGAGTTGGAGGAGCCGAGTACCGAAACCTCGGCGCCGAGCGAGGCGATCGCCTCCACCAAACAGGCCGTCTTGGGCTCGAGCGTGAGGGCGACGCCGATGCGGAGACCGTCAAGCCGGCCTGTGCTGCGGACCCGGTCGGTGGCGGCCCGTAGCGCCGGCATCGAGGCCGCTGCGAAATCGATCATCCCCCGGCCGTTCATCCCAGCACCGCCAGTGCACTGCGTGCGACGTTCGTGTCGATGTCGGCAGGCAGGTATGAGACCCCGGCTGCGTGAGGGGTCGACGCCAGTCTGACGACTGCCATGGCTGCGACCGACAGCACCAGATCGGCCTCGTCGAACGTACGCGCGACGATCGGCACGACCACATGAACCTCGCCCGAGCGCACCGACCACACACCGGGGCGGACTTCGGTACCGGTGTCGGGAGCCGGCTGGTTCGGCGTGACGACGACGGCGCCGCCGGGGAGCTCGTCGAGCGGAGGGGCAGGCCGACCGTCGACCACCATCACCGTGCCAGAGGGATGGTCGGCGAGCTCGTGACCGTCGAGCCGGGCGGACAACGCCGCCACCGGGTCCGACTCGAGCACCCCGACCACCGCCCCGAGCGATCGCGCGGTTGCCGCCACCGCCCGGGCGGTGTCACCGTATCCGGCGACCGTGACCACCGAACCGGCGATCCGCTTGTTGGTGAGTCGGGCGAATGCTTGGACGATGCGACGGCCTCGTTCCCGATCTGCCAGGCGGACACAGCGGGCGGTGTGGCAGGCGAGCACCGGGAACGGAACACCGCCGGATCGAAGCCGCTCCGCTGTCTCGCACAGGGTCGTCACCAGGCCGGTCACCGCGAGGGTGGGATCGAGCGACGTTTGCCCGGTCTCGATCACCATCTCAGGACTCGACCCCATCGTGACGATTCGGGCTCCAGCGGTTCCCAGCACAGTGGCGAGGATGTCGGCGCCCACCACGTTCGGGTCCGACAGCGCCACCCGCACCCCACCCAGCTCGGCCCGCTGGAGCAGGGATGTCACCGGCCCGCTCAGCACGGGCAACCCGCCCGGCGACGGAGCGCTCACAGTCGACCGGCCTCGATGATGCGCTGGAGGAATTGGCGGGTGCGCGGGTGTTCGGGCGCGGCGAACAGCTTCGCCGGCTGGCCCTCCTCGACGATACGGCCCTCGTCGAGGAAACACACGCGGTCCGCCACCTCCCTCGCAAAGCCCATCTCGTGGGTGACGATGACCATGGTCATCCCCTGATGCTTGAGGTCGCGGATGACGGCCAACACACCGCCGATCAACTCGGGGTCGAGGGCGGCCGTGACCTCGTCGAGCAGCAGCACGTCGGGGCTGGTGGCCAGGGCGCGTACGATCGCCACCCGCTGTTGCTGGCCGCCCGAGAGCCGGTCCGGATAGGACCCGACGAACTCATCCATGCCGAAGAGCTCCAGCAACTCGATGGCTCGGGCCTCGGCGGTGGCCTTCCTCATGCCGTGCACCTTGCTGGGGGCGAGTGTGATGTTGTCGAGGACAGTCATGTGCGGAAACAGGTTGTAGGCCTGGAAGACGATGCCGATCCGTTTCCGGAGTTCGTTCTCGGTCATCCCGTCACCCGCCAGATCGACCCCGTCGAGGAGAACCCGGCCGTGGTCGTATTCGACCAGCCGGTTGATGCAGCGCAGCAGCGTCGACTTGCCGGAACCAGACGCACCGATCAGGCACACCACCTCGTGCTCGAACACGTCGAGGTCGACTTGGTTGAGCACCAGGTTGGTGCCGAAGTACTTGGTGAGGCGTTGGATCGAGACCTTCGGTCCGGGTTGAGTGTGGGCGTCGGTGGTCACAGCGACCTCTGCAATCGGCGTTGCTGGTCCCGTGGGGCATACCAGTCGGTGAACCTGGCGAGGGGGACGCCGGCGATGACGAACAGCACTGCGGCGCCGATGGGCGAAGAGTGGTTGAAAGTGCGGACATTCGATAGGTTGGCGGTCCGCACGTTCGGCGGTGTGGACAGGAAGCACACGAATGGGGCGGAAAGCCGGAGTTCCCCTTCGTTGGTAGGGTGCCACCGCAGGCTGTTTGGTGCAGGGCTATCGACCATCGCCAACTCAGGGGATTTCTGCGCAGGACGGTCAGATACGCGATGCATTGTGGCGCGTCGACCATTCACGGGTAGCAGCCTCGAGATCGCCTTCAGCGCAGATTCGCTCCAGGAATGACTCGAAGTCGCTTTCGATGTTCTCGAGCGAGATGTGAATTGAACGTCGAGAACGCAAGAACTCGGTGATATTGCTGTTGACCGTTCTCACATAGAAGCGGCAGACATCCATCCTCTCGTGTTCGGGCCACTCCTCGGAAGTCATCAGGAGGCCATGAGCGAATGCACCGATGATTCCTCCTGTCCAGGTGCTGTCCCATCGCATCCGAAAGCTCGCAGCGACGGCCTCCGGGTCGCGGGTGAGATGGACGTACAAGGGATCAGTGTCGTCGAACCTTGCGCCCAGCTCCCCGAGGAACCACGAGAGCCGATTGTCGGTTTCGATGTGGCGATCCGGGTAGTCGAATCGTTGATCGAAGAGTTTCGCGCTTGCGTTCGACTCATGCGCTGACGTGTAGTTGCTGAGATGCTGGCATGCGCGAGCGAAGGTCGTGGAACCACATCGGCCTGTGGAAAGGACGAACACTCGCATGCCGAGCATTGTAAGCGCTCCCATTGCAGCGTCCCCTGCGTGCCACCTCGTGATCGGCGCTGTCGAGGTCGACCGGGTTGAGGGCCAGGTTGGGTCCGGAGTACTCGGTGAGCTGCTGGATGCTGACCTTGGCGGGGTCGCTCACGCCGTTCTCTGCAATCGGCGTTCCTGGTCGCGTCGGGCATACCAGTCGGTGAACCGGGCGAGGGGGACGCTGGCGATGAGGAACAGTACGGCGGCGCCGATCAGTGAGGAGTAGTTGAAGGTTCGGGCGGTGAAGATCTGGGCTTCCCGGACCGCTTCACGAACGCCGATCACGCTCAGCAGTGCCACGTCCTTCTGGAGGGATACGGCGCCGTTGAGGAGCGCAGGCAGGACGTTGCGAATCGCCTGGGGGATTATGGCGTAGCGGAGTGTCTGCCATTGGGTGAGGCCGAGGGCGCGGGCGGCGGCCCGTTGGCTGTCGTGTACCGCCTCCATGCCGGCCCGGTACACCTCGGCGGTATAGGCCGAGTACCCGGCGATCATCGCAACGGTGCCCCAGAAGGTGGCGCT
This sequence comes from uncultured bacterium, assembly GCA_963825585.1. Lineage (GTDB taxonomy): Bacteria > Actinomycetota > Acidimicrobiia > Spongiisociales > ZC4RG35 > JAOUGY01. The sequence goes on along the minus strand of CAWGTX010000002.1, from coordinate 118,756 downwards.
GCTGGGCAGGCCGGGGAGTTGCAGAGCCGGCACCCCGAAGCCGAACAGCAGGATCAGCAGAAGCGCGGGGATACCTCGGAGGGTGTCTATGTACAACACGGCGATGAAGCGAAAGGGAGCGGCCACGGGGCCGCGGATCGACCGCATGATGGCCAACACCAGCGACACCACCAGGATGAAGACCTGGGCCACCAGGAAGATGCGCATGTTGAGCCAGAACCCCGATAGCACCGCCGGGAAGGACTCTCGGATTCCTTCCCAGCTGAAGAACTGGCGCTGGACGTGGGGCCACTGCTCGGAGTTGCCGATCCACCAGGCGGCCAGTCCGAAGACCACCCCGGTGCTGATCAGGCTGATCAGCACCGGGGTGAACCGTTCTCTTGCGCTCAGAGTTGGTGGTGCCGGCGGAGGCGCCGGCTCCGAGCGCAGTTCGGTCATTCAGTGATCGTCGGGATCTCGCCGGCGCCTTGCAGCCATTCGACCGCCAGTGCCTCGAGGGTTCCGTCGTCGGTGAGCATCTGGAGCGCATCGTTCACGCAGGGGACCAGTTCGCTGCCGTCGGTGAACAGCAGACCCATGCCCTCGCCGTCCTCACCGCCCGGCAACACGCCGGCGATAGTCGAGCCTTCGATCTCCACTGCCGTCAGGTAGAGCGCCGTGGGCAGGCTCACGACGGTGGCGTCGATCTGACCGGCGAGCATCGCCGCGACCACGTCGGCCTGGGTGTTGTAGACGGCGGCGTCGGTGACGCCCAGCACGTTCTCGATGTAGTCGAGGTCCGTGGTGCCGATGGTGGCACCGAACGTGGCGCCCTCGAGGTCGGCGAACGAGGTGGCGCCGATCGCCGGGCTGCTCTCGAGCAGGATCAGCGACTTCTGGCCCACGTAGTACGGCAGCGAGAAGTCGACGACCTCGTCACGCTCCGCAGTGATCGAGTACTGCTGCATGTTGAAGTCGTAGGGTTTCTCCCCGGGGGCGATGGCCTCGTCGAAACCGGTGCGCACCCACTGGACGTCCTCGGCGGCGAAACCCATCTGCTCGGCCAGGGCGTAGGCGACGGCGCTCTCGAAGCCCTGTCCGTTGGTGGGATCGTCGTCGATCATCCACGGGGGGAAGACCGGGTCGCCGGTGGCGATGGTCAGCTTGCCCGCCTCGAACAGCGCCAGGCTGTCGACGGCGCACTCGCCGCCTGCGGCAACCGTTGTCTCGGTCACGGCAACGGTTGTGTCGGTCGCCGCCTCGGTGGTCTCGGTGGCGGTGGTGGTTTCGGGGGTCTCGGTTGCGGCGGTGGTTTCGGACGCGGTGTCGTCCGCGGCCTCTCCGCCGCCGCACGCCGCCAGCACGAATGCCAGCGTCGCCAGCAAGGCGATGGATGTCCGTTTCATTGTTACTCCAGTGTGAGTGAGGCCAGGATGTGCTCCGCGCGGCGCGGGCCCTGGTTGGACGGCGATTCTAGAACCTCGCACCCGCCGTTCCGCACCGTCGCAGCGTCCGTGTGTGCGATGCGATCGCTCAAGTGCACGCACGAGCTGCCGACAGGGACTCCCAAGGATCCTCAGGAGGCCAGGTGCGTCCACACAATTATGTCGAAGATCAGGTCTTCGAACTCGCCGACCGGTTGACGGCGGCAGACGCAGAGTTCTGCGGTTGCGAGAAGTGCCTCACCGACGTGTCGGCATACGCCCTCGCGCAGCTCAAGCCCGCCTACGCCTCGAGCGACCTGGGCCGAGCGTTGACGGCCGTCAAGATCGAAGCCCCCGCCGTACAAACCGAGATCACCGTGTCTGTGGTCGAGGCGATCAAAGCGGTCAAGGAACACCCGAGGCACTGAGGATAGCTTCCAGCTGCCAGCCGGAGCAGGCGGCGGTGGTTTCACGCGTTGTCGGGGTTTCAGGCGTTCTGCGTTCTGTTCGGGCTCAATGTGAATCCCACCAGCGCTCCTCCCTCGGGGTGATTGGCTGCTGTCACGGCTCCGCCGTGGCTTTCGACGATCAGCTTCACGATCGCCAGACCCAGGCCTGAGCCAGGGGTCGTGCGGGCTTCCACCGAGCGGTAGAACCGTTCGAAGATGTGTGGCAGGTCGTCGTCGGGGATCCCGGGGCCGTGGTCGCGCACCATCACGGTCAGTCCGTCGACCGCGATCTCGACAGCCCGATCCGTGGTGTTCCACTTGAGGGCGTTGTCCACCAGGTTCGAGACGGCCCGTTCCATCTGGAGGGTGCGGAGCGGCAGCGATGCGCCGGTCCCGGTCACGACGATTTCGTGCCGGGTTCTGCGACGGAACCGGTCGGCGACCCGTCCCACCAGCTCACCCAGATCGACATCGGCCACCAGTTCCTCGCTCCTCGCCACGTCCGAAGCCAGATCCACCAGCTCGGCCGACAGCGTCGAGAGCTCGGCCACCTCGGTGAGGGCGGCATCCACCAGCTCGCGGCGCTGGTCGACGGTGAGCATGTCGTCGCGTCGACGTAGGGTCTCGAGGTTGGTTCTGAGCGCGGTCAGCGGTGTCCGAAGCTCATGGCCGGCATCCGAGGCAAGTTGCCGCTGCTGGGTGCGCGAGTTCTGCAGCGTCGCCAGCATCGCCTGAAACGAATTGGCCAGACGGCCGATCTCGGCCGGAGCCGAGGTGTCGAGCGCAACGTCGAGCTGTTCGGTGGCGGCCACGTGCTCGGCCGTGGCCGTGAGCCGCTCGATCGGCGTCACCGTCCGTCGAGCCAGCCACCACCCGGCGGCTCCCGCCAGCAGGCTGGCGCCGATCCACACCACCGTCAACCGTCTGCGCAGGAATGCGATCGACCGGTCCACCGACGAGACCTCCACCGCCACCTGCACCGCACCCTCCACCCTGGCGCGCTCAAGGTGGGCCGTGATCATCCGGTACCTGACGTCGTCCACAGTCACGGTCCGCAACACCGGGCGGTCGGCCTCGTCGATGAGGGCCCGGTCACGATCACCCACCGGCAGCTGAGGCGCGCCCTCGAAACCGACGACCTGGCCGTCGGGTGTGAGGATCTGAACGATGGCGTCGAATCGCACCGATCTGCCACCCCGGTCCCCGAACCGTCCGAAGTCCTGCCGGAGCAGATCGCGCAGGTCTGCGGGAAGGTTCTCGGCCCGGGCACGGAGGTCCTCGTCGATCTCGCGCCGCAGCTGAGTCTCGGTGAACACCAGCGAAGCGGTCACCGCCAGGCCGATCGCCAGGGCGGCGACCAGCGCCAGGGTGAGCGCCCAGCGTGAGCGCAGGCTCACGTCAGGTCCGTTCTCGGGCCACGTAGCCCACGCCGCGGACGGTGTGGATCAGCCGTGGTTCGCCGTCGGCCTCCAACTTGCGGCGGAGATAGCCGATGTACACGTCGAGCGAGTTCGACGAGGTCTCGAAGTCGTAGCCCCAGATCCGCTCGAAGATGACCTCCCGCGTCAGCACGATGCCTGCGTTGTAGACGAGCAGCTCGAGCAGATCGAACTCGGTCTTGGTCAGGTCGATGCGACGCTCGCCCCGCCACACCGTGCGTGCCGAGGGATCGAGCACCAGATCGGCCACCCTGAGGGTCTCGGTGCTCTCGCTGACCCCACTCCGTCGGAGCAGGGCACGCAGACGGGCCAGCAACTCGTCGAGAGCGAAGGGCTTCACCAGATAGTCATCGGCACCGGCGTCCAGGCCGGCAACCCGGTCGGACACCTCGTGACGTGCGGTCAGCATCAGGATCGGGGTCGTGAGGCCGTCCCCCCGCACCTTGCGGGCAACTTCGAGTCCGTCCAGGCCGGGCATCATCACATCGAGGATGATGGCGTCGTGGTCCTCTGCCCGAATGGTCCTGAGGGCGTCGAACCCGTCCGGTGCCACCCCGACGTCGTAGCCCTCGTACTGCAGTGCGCGCGCCAACGACTCCCGCACCCCCTGGTCGTCTTCGACGATGAGCAGTCTCGCGATCGGCATCGTGGACAGCGTATTGCCCCGATCTGAGAGCGAGCTGAGAATCCAGGCCCTCACCGGACGGCACGGAAAAACCGAACGCAAGTATCAACCCGGTCGATTCCGTGTCGATACCCCGTTGGGAGGGTTCACGCTCGTGATCGAGAGGATGCGTCTGATGATGGGTACGGGTGTTCGGAGAACGGTCGCGGTGGCGACCTTGTCCCTGATCGTGGCGGCATGCGGAGGTGGAGGGGAAACGGTCGACACAACGACCGAAGGCACCGAGCCCTCGACTGAAACAACGGTGGCGGCGCCGACGGAGACAACGGTCGCCGGCAGCGGGATCGCCAGCTTCCAGGACGTCCAACCAGCGGTGATCCAGGTCGTGGCCCAGGGCACGTTCCGCGATCCCGAAGTGGGATTCAGTGACGGGTCGGGCGCCGGGAGCGGATTCATCATCAGCCCCGAGGGTCTGGCCGTGACCAACAACCACGTGGTGGCCGGTGCCGCCACCCTCGAGGTCTACATCGGTGGCGACAGCTCGAAGAGCTACAACGCCACCATCGTCGGCGTGTCCGAGTGCAACGACCTCGCACTGATCGACATCAACGAGTCCGAGCCATTGCCGTTTCTCGAGTGGTACGGCGACGAAATCGCACCCGGGATCGAGGTGTACGCCGCCGGGTTCCCCCTCGGAGACCCCGAGTTCACACTCACAAGCGGAATCGTCTCGAAGGCACGCGCAGGTGGCGATCTGACCGGCACCTCCTCGATCGACCACACCATCGAGCACGATGCCAACATCCAGCCCGGGAACTCGGGTGGGCCGCTGGTGTCGGCCGACGGTAAGGTCGTGGCCGTCAACTACGCCGGTGGCGCCGTCGCCACCACCACCGCCCAGTTCTACGGCATCGCCTCCGACCTGGCACAGCCGGTGGTCGACAAGCTGGCACAAGGCGACTTCGAGTCGCTCGGGATCAACGGGTGGGCCGTGTTCGACGAGGCCCTGGGAATTTCCGGGGTGTGGGTCGCCGGTGTGACCGCAGGGTCGGCCGCCGCCACAGCCAAGATCCTCCCTGGTGACATCGTGACGGCCATGAACGGGCTTCCCGTCGGGACCGACGGCACCTTCAAGGACTACTGCGACGTGATCCGCACCGCCGGGTCCAACCCGATCGCAGTCGACGTGCTCCGGTTCGACACCTCTGAGGTGCTTCGAGGCGAGATCAATGGGACCCAGCCGATCGAGCTCGCCTTCAGCTTCGCCGAGGAGATCGAGGACGAAGTCAACGTCGATGCCGGCGGGCCCGCCACGTATTCCGCGTATCAGTCGCTCACCGACGAAACCGGTTCGATCGTCGTGGACGTCCCGGTGGAGTGGGCCGACATCGACCCGACCCCGATCATCAACGACGACGGCTCGCAGACCCCGTACATCGCCGCTGCAACCAGCATCGATGGATACATCAACAACTTCGAGACGTCAGGGATGGTGTTCGTGAAGCTCGGCCCCACCGCCGACATTCCCGCCACCCTCGCCGAGTACGGCGGCGGCTTCGCCTCGGCCTGCACGGATCTCGGGATCGTCGACTACTCGGATCCGATCTTCACCGGCCAGTACCAGGTGTGGGACGCCTGTGGCGGCACCACATCGGCGATCGTGGTGCTGGCGGCGGTCCCCGCCGATGGCGCCTACACGGCCCTGATGATCGTCCAGATCGTCAACGAAGCCGACCTGGCAGCACTCGACCAGCTGTTCGCGACGTTCAATGTGATCGGCTGAATCGGAAGCAGAACGCCGAACGCAGAACGCTGAACGCCTGACACAGGCGAAGGAGGCTCCGGGCTCTCAACGGTCCCGGAGCCTCCGCCGTGTGGGCAGGTTCTCCCGGAAACGATTGGGTGTGTTGACACGAAGAGGGCCCGGCCCGATTGCTGACCCCTCCACTGGAAATCCCTCGGCACGAGTTCCCGGGCCGCCAAGTCGAGCACCGTGATCGGATGCTCCGGCGTTCGGGACGTTCTACGTTCTACGTTTCCTCGTTCTGCACTCAACCGACGAACTCGCCAACCCACCCGTCCGCCGGAGCGGCTCTGATCTCTTCGAGCGTTCCTGTCTGGACCACCCGGCCGGCTCGCATGATGGCTACCCGATCGGAGACGGCTTCGGCTTCGTCGTGGTCGTGGGTGACGTAGAGGGCGGTGGCCGTCCGCCGCCTCAGCAGGTCGCCCACCTCGTTCACCAGTCGCTCTCGGAGGCGTCGGTCGAGGGCGCCGAGCGGCTCGTCGAGCATCACGAGACCCGGTTCGGGGGCGAGGGTGCGGGCCAGTGCCACCCGCTGCTGCTCGCCGCCCGAGAGCCCCTCGATGGGCCGGTCGGCAAACCCGCCGAGGCCCACCCATTCCAGGGCTTCGCCTACACGCCGGCGGATCTCGTCGGGCGCCATCCCCGCCATCCTGAGTCCGAAACCCACGTTGCCTTCCACGGTCTTGTGTGGGAACAGGGCGTAGCCCTGGAACATGAGTCCGAACCGGCGAAGGTGGACCGGGACACCGGTGATGTTCTCGCCGTCCCACCGGACGTGGCCCGCGTCGGGGCTCTCCAGGCCGGCCACCACCCTGAGCAGGGTCGACTTGCCGCAGCCGGACGGTCCAAGGATGGCGACCACTTCTCCCCGGGCGACCTGCAGGTCCACCCCGTCGAGGGCGAGCGTCTGCCCGAACCGTTTGTGCACGCCGTCAACCTCGAGTGCCATGGCCCTCAGAACGTCCCCACGTCGTTGGAGCGGAGTCGGTCGACGGTGAGGATGAGCAGCGTGGTGGTGACCATGAGCAGCACGGCGGCCGCCATCGCTCCCGCATAGGTGACGGCGCCGGGGCGACCCAGCAGTCGGAAGATCATGGTGGGGACGGTGAGGGTGTCGGGACGGACGATGAAGCTGGTGGCCCCGAACTCGCCCAGCGACACCGCGGCTGCGAAACCCGCTCCCACCGCCAGCGCCCTGGCGACGATGGGCAGATCGATCTCCCGCCACACACGGCGCGGAGGGGCGCCGAGCACGGCCGCCGCCTCCCGCAGGTCCGAGCGGATCGACCGCAGCGTGGGGACGGTGGCCCGAACCACGAAGGGGATGGCCACCAGGGCGTGGGCGAGGGGTATCAGCCACGGAGAGGTACGCAGCGGTCCCAGGGCCACCAGGAAGCCGAGCCCGATGGTGACCGCCGACGTCCCCAACGGAAGCATGAGCACGACATCGAAGACCCGGGTGAAGCCGTCGCCACGGGCGGCGATCACCGTGGCCGCCATCCCACCGATCACGACGGCGATGGCGGTGGCGAACAGGGCGATGCGAAGCGACGCACCCACCGCGCCAAGCGGATCGATGGCGAGCGGGCCGGAGTGCGCCAGGAAACGCCATCCGGCGGCGCCGTCGGCCAGCGAGCGAGCCACCAGAACGGCCAGCGGCGTCAGCTGCAGGCCGACCGTTGCCACCACGATGCCGGCCACGGCGATGCGCTGGCGTCCGGTGACGGGACGTCGCAGCGCCTCGGACTCGGAGACCATGCGGAACCGCACCGCCCGAGTCTCCTGATAGCGGGAGTACACAGCCATCACGGCCACCACCCCCATCAGTTGCAGGACCGCCAGGGCGCCCGCCGCCGGCAGGTCGAGGAAGGTCATCGCCTGCTGGTAGATCTCCACCTCGAGGGTCCGGTAGCGGAGGCCGCCGAGGATCAGCACTACCCCGAACGAGGTGAACGAGAACAGGAACACGATCGACGATGCGGCCGCCAGTGCCGGTGCCAGCAGCGGGACGGTGACCGTCCGGAATGCCATCCAGGGCGACGCCCCCATCGTGCGGGCGGCGGCCACCAGCGACGGATCCAGTCGCGACCAGACACCTCCGACGGTGCGCACCACCACGGCCAGGTTGTAGAAGACGTGGGCGGCGAGGATGGCGGCGAGGGACCCGGTCATGCCGGTGGCGGCGAACGCCACCCCCACCACCACCGTCGGAAGCACGAAGGGGACGGTGACGGCGGCCCGGACCAGGCTCCGGCCGGGGAAGTCGAAGCGCGACACCACCCAGGTGAGCGGGAGCGCGGCGATCACGGTGAGCACGGTGGACGCCGCCGCCTGCCAGAGCGTGAACCACAACGACGAGCGGATCCGGCCGTCTCCGAGCACCTCGGCGAACCCGCCTCCCTCGCCGAGTGCCAGCACGAGGATCCGTCCTACCGGGTAGGCGAACAGGGCGATGATGAACACGGCCGGCGCAAGCGCCGCCAGGACTCGCCATCGTCCGGATGCGCCGCCCCGGTCGGACGTGATGCTCATGGCAGCACGATCTCGGTCCACTCCTGGATCCAGCGCTCCCGATTGGCGTCGATGTCGTCGGGTTCGATGGAGGCCGGTGCCGCCGGGATGGTGGTGTGGTCGACGAATTCCCGGGGCAGTTCAACCGTCTCGTTGGCGGGGAACACGAACCACGTGAGCGGCACCTGCGCCTGGAATCCGGGGGACAGCATGAAGTCGACCAGCGCCTGCGCCTCGGCTTCGTGCTCGGTGCCGGCCAGGATCCCGGCGAACTCGATCTGGCGATAGCAGCCGGCTTCCACCACACCGGTCGGAGCCTCGTCGAGCGGTTCCTCGGCGAAGATCACCTCGGCCGGCGGCGACGAGGCGTAGGACACCACGATCGGCCGATCGCCTCCATAGCGGGTGAACTCTGTGTAGTAGGCGGTATCCCAGTCCGACACAACGTTCACGTCGTTGTCGACCAGTGAGCGCCAGTAGTCCTGCCAGCCGTCGTCCCCGTATTCGGCGATGGTGGCCAACAGAAACGCCAGACCCGGCGACGAGGTGGCAGGGTTCTCCACCACCGTCAGCCCTGCGTAGGCCGGATCGGCCAGGTCGGCGAGCGACGCCGGCGGGGGAGTGGTCAGGGCTTCCTTGTCGTAGTTGAGGCAGACATCGCCGAAGTCGATCGGGGTCACGCGATGTCCGGCATCGAGCTCCAGGGCATCGGGCACGTCGGCCAGCAGAGCGGACTCGTAGGCGATGAACACCTCCTCGGCGAGGGCGCGAGACAGGAACGTGTCGTCGATGCCGAACAGAATGTCGGCCACCGGGTCACCCTTGGTGAGGATCGCCTGGTTCACGAGGGCCCCGGCATCGCCGGCGGGGAACACCTCGACGTCGACGCCGGTCTCGGCGCTGAACTCGGCGAACGTCTCGTCGGTGACCCCTCCCGCGAAGGAATCATGTGACACGATCCGTACCGTGACCGGGTCGCCGGTGGTCGTCTGGGTGGTCGAGCCGGTGACCGTGGTCGGGGTCAAGGTCGTGGTCTCTCCATCACTGCAGGCAGTCAGGGTCAGCCCGACGACCAGCAGCAGGGAAGCGGTCCGGTGGCCCATGATGCGCTCCTTCTGTCGGTACGTCGGGAGCGGCGGGGGGATCGGCTGAGTCTTCCCTGCGCCGGCATTACCCGGATCAGGTTCGACGGTCGGAGCCTATGAGGCTCCCTCTCAGCCCGGTCACACCGAGCTCCCGTATTCGACTCCAGTCTAGGGAGATTCGGGTGGAGAGAGAATGCGACGGCGCTTTGGTGCGTGCGCGGCCGTATCAGCGGGCATAATTCCGGCAAACCGATGGAAGAGAGACGAGCCACAATGAAGCGCAACCTCGCCGACCGAACGGCCATCGTCCAGTCGATTCCCATGTTCACCGGTCTCAGGAAGAATGACGTCACCGCCCTCGCCCGGGGCGCAGCCGAGGAGTGGTTCGAACCCGAGACCCGGGTTGTGACCCAAGGCGAAGAAGGCGAGGCCGCCTACATCATCACCGACGGAAAAGCCGCCGTGATCCGCAACGGCCGCCGCGTCGCCGAGCTCGGCGCCGGAGCCGTCTTCGGAGAGATGTCGCTCCTCGACGGCGGCGACCGCTCCGCCACCGTGGTCATGAAGACCCGCGGCTCGGTCCTCAAGATCGAGAAGGACGCCTTCGACCGCATGCTCGACGCCTCATCGTCGGCCGCCCGCGTGGTGCTCGCCCAGATGGCTGCCCGTCTCCGGGAAGCGGACCGGCAGTTGTATGGGTGAAGAACGCAAGAGGTAGAACGTACAACGTAGAACGTACAACCCCCGTCGTCTGGACGACGGCAGCCGGTTGGCCGTCCGGACGGCGGCGCGGAGGCTCGCAGGTCATTGGGTCTCAATTCGCCCGTGTGGGTGGCGGCCCCTGCCATCAGGCTCTGAGAGGCGCCCGCCGGACCTTCTACGTTCTACGTTGAACGTTGAACCCAAGGCGTTCTACGTAGAACGTTGAACCCAAGGCGTTCTACGTTGAACGTTGTACTTGGCGGGTTCTACGTTGAACGTTGTGCTCTGTCCGGCCCGATCACCAGCACCGTGTTGTGGCCGCCGAAGCCGAAGGAGTTCGTCACGGCGTGGCCGGGGGCCCAGAGGCGGGGTTCGGTGACGATGTCGGTCAGGGGGATGTCGGGGTCGGGGTTGGCGTAGCCGACGCTGGGGGGGAGCTGGCGGCAGTGGATGGCCCAGGCGGAGGCGACGGCTTCGATGGCACCCGAGGCGCCGAGCGCGTGGCCGGTGATGCCCTTGATCGATGAGACCGCAGGTTGTCGTTCGCCCCAGATCCTCTGGACGACCATTCCTTCGGTGCGGTCGTTGAGGCCGGTGCCGGTGCCGTGGGCGTTCACGTATCCCACGTCCTCGATGGGGATGCCGGCGTCTTCGATGGCGAGGCGTACGGCGCGTTCGGCGCCCCAGCCCTCGGGGTGGGGGGCGGTGATGTGGTGGGCATCGCCTGTCGACGCCGCTCCCTTCAGCTCGGCGATGATCGTTGCTCCCCGGGCGATCGCCGATTGGCGCTCCTCGAGCACCATGATGCCGGCGCCTTCGCCGAGAGCGAAGCCGTCACGCTCGACGTCGAACGGTCGGGCGAAGCCGGTGCGGGACAGGGCCTTGGCCGCGGCGAAACCCTCAATCGTGGGCGGGCGGATGGCCCCTTCGGTGCCCCCGGTGACGGCTGCATCGGCGTAGCCCCATTGAATGAGTCGGAGTCCGTCGGCGATCGCCTGGGCACCGGCGGCGCAGGCGACGACGGGGGTGCTGACCTGGCCTCCGAAGCCGTAGTTGATCGAGATGGTGGCGGCGGCGGCGTTGCACATCATCATCGGGATGAGCAGCGGCGAGACGCGTGGCGCGTCGACGTAGGAGCCGCCGATCAGCTCCTCGAGCGAGGCCAGGCCACCGATGCCGGTGGCGAGTGGCACCGCCACACGGTCCGGGTCGATGTGGTCGAGGCCTCCGGCCATGGTGATCGCCTCGTGGGTGGCCACCACCGCGAACTGGGTGAAGCGGTCCATGCGGCGGCTCTCCCGTTTCGGGATCCACGGATCGGGGTCCCAGTCGGCCACCGCATGCGGCCCGGCGGCCGGTCGTCCATCGAGGCCCTTCCAGAAGTTCTCGATTCCGATGCCCGGGGCCGAGACCACCCCGACGCCTGTGATCACAACCCGTCTCCGCTCCATGGCTCCATTCTGCCAGGGTGCGGGCGGTTGGGATCATCCTGGACTACCGATTCCCACGCCCAGGCCCCACACTCGAGCCGTGCCCGACTTTCCTCTGCTCGTCATCCACGTGACCATCACCCTCGTGATGGTGGGTTTCATCTGGACGATCCAATTGGTCCAGTACCCGATCATGGCTCAGGTACCAGCAGAGGGATTCGTGGCCTTCGAGCGGGCACATCAGCGCAGGGTGGTCGCCTTCCTCACCATCTTCGGGATCCCCGAGGTCGTCACGGCGGGATGGCTGGTCCTGGACCCGGGCGGTCTGCCCCGGATGCCGCTCTTCGTGGCGGGGGCTTTGCTGGCCGTCATCTGGGTGAGCACCGGGCTCTATTTCGCCCCTTTGCACGGCCGGCTCTCGGACGGCTTCGATGCAGTGCTCCATCGCAGGCTCGTGGCCACCAACTGGCTCCGGACCGGCCTGTGGACGACTCGCGGAGTCCTGGTGGTGACCCTGCTCTGGTCATGACGGCGGTCAGGTTCCGGCGGTGGCGGTGATGATGGTTTCCTCGCCGCTCCTGGCGATCGTGACGAAACTGGTGGCCGACTCCGACGCCCACGAGGCCTGGTCGGGTCCGTTGGTGGAGATCACGTCGTCGAATTCGGCGTAGTAGCCCTCGTAGAGCTCGACGATCGCGTCGAAGGCGGAGGCGGGGGCGGTGGCGGTCACGAAGGCGCCCTGGTCACCAGTTGTGACCACACTCTGCACCGTGGCGCCGTCGGGGATCGGGATCGGGAACCCGTCGGGTACCTCCCCGCTTCCGAACGTCATCTCCTGGGAGCCGTCCGGGGTGTCGATGCTGATCACCATGGAATCGCCCGAGGCGTCGAGATCGAAGTCCACCGATTCCCCGGTCTCGTTCTCCATCGCCCGCTCGACGGCGGTTTCGGCGAGGTTCTCCGCCACGTTCTCCGTGACCGCCCCGCAGGACGACAGCACCACACCCATGCCTGCCACGATCGCCATCCTCCCGATGGTCGTCCTCGTCAGCATCACCTTCATATTCACACCCCCGGCTCGACGAATGCCCGCCCCTCATCTTCGGGGCCAGGCACTCGACAGCATGCCATGGGATCCGGTTCTGTCACCGGCGGGCCAGGACCTCGGGATCCAGTGCCATGAGATCGTCGGAAGGAGACACGGCCGCACCCAGCAACCCATTGGCCTGGGGGAGCAGTTGGGTGCAATAGAAGCGGGCGGTGACGAGTTTTGCTGCCAGGAACGGATCGTCGCCTGCTGCCAGCAGCGATCGCGCCGCCAGCGCCGAGCGGGCCATGAACCAGCCACCCACCGTCAGTCCGAACATCCGCAGATACGGTGTGGCACCGGCCAGGGCGTCGTTGTAGCGCCCGCCGGCCAACGTCGCGAACAGATGGTCCGAGGCGGCTTCGAGACTGTTGAGTGCGGCGGCGAGTGGTGCAGACAGGGGTGCCAGGTCGGCGTCGAGCGCCTCGACGGTGTCGCGGATGTCGGCGAACAACTGCCGTGCCACGGCACCGTCGCGCAACCGCAGCTTGCGCAGCACCAGGTCGATCGCCTGGATGCCGTTGGTGCCCTCGTAGATGGGGGCGATGCGGATGTCGCGATAGTGCTGGGCGGCGCCCGTCTCCTCGACGTAGCCCATCCCGCCGTGGACCTGCACGCCGAGTGAGGCCATCTCGACGCCCACATCGGTCGACCAGGCCTTGGCGACCGGTGTGAGCAGCGCCACCCGCTCTCCCGCAGCGGTCCGCTCCTCCTCGGAACCCGCATGGCGCTCCAGATCGGAGGTGGCGGCGACGCTGTACAGGACGCTGCGCATGGCTTCGATGTGGGCACGCATCGTCATGAGCGACCGGCGGATGTCGGGGTGATCGACGATGAGCGAGTTGTCGCCCGGATCGGCGCCCACCGCCCGGCCCTGGCGCCGCTCCAGCGCATACGAAACCGCCTGCTGATAGGCACGTTCGGCGATGGCGAGTCCTTCCACGCCGACAGCGAGCCTGGCGGCGTTCATCATGGTGAACATGTACCTCATGCCCTGATGCTCGAGACCGACCAGTGTCCCGACCGCCTTGTCGAAGGCGACGACACAGGTGGGGGAGGCATGGATGCCGAGCTTGTGTTCGAGCGACACGATCTCGTAGCTGTTGCGCTCGCCATCCTCCAGGAACTTGGGGACGATGAACAGCGAGATCCCCTTGGTGCCTGGGGCCGCGTCGGGGAGCCGGGCCAGCACCAGGTGGATGATGTTGTCGGTGAGGTCCTGATCGCCCCAGGTGATGAAGATCTTCTGGCCCGTGATCTCGTAGGTGCCGTCGCCCCGCGGCACGGCCCTGGTGGAGAGGGCGCCCACGTCGGAGCCGGCGTGGGGCTCGGTGAGACACATGGTTCCGGTCCACTCGCCCGTCACGAGTTTCTCCAGGTAGTGGGCGCGTTGCTCGTCGGATCCGTGCTCGATGAGTGCGTCGATGGCCGCTTGGGTGAGCAGCGGGCACAGCGAAAACGCCATGTTTGCGCTCTTGAAGAGTTCCTGGAGCACGACACCGACCGCATAGGGGAAGCCACCGCCACCCCACTCCTCGGGCATGTGGACGCCTGCCCACCCCGACTCGGCGTACTTGGCGTACGCCTCCTTGAACCCGGGGGGTGTCACAACCGAGCCGTCCACCAGCTTGGAGCCGACCTGGTCTCCGATGCGGTTCGTCGGGGCGATCACCTCCGAGAAGAACCTCCCTGCCTCGGCCAGGACACCTGACACGGTGTCTGGATCGGCGTGGGAGAAGCCGTTGAGCTTCGAGATGGCGTTCAGATCGACGATGTGGTGGAGGACGAAGTCGATGTCTGCCAGTGGTGCCTGATATCCGGACACGGTTGCTCCCTGAACGTTGGTAGTGACATTTTACCGACCGATCGGTCTGTTTGTGAATCGTGGCGTTCCGGCGATGCGGGAACCGTTCAAGCCGCGCCGATCGAATGCCGATCGGGGCAGGGATGTCGATAGCGTCTTCCCGCAGGCCTCTCTCTCTGCTCGCGCCGATCGGCTTCGGACTGCTCTATTTGGCCTCGGTGATGGTGGGCCGCCACTTCATCGACCCCGCGGTGGGTCTTGCCACCATTTGGCCGGCCGCCGGAGTAGCCGTTGGGGTCCTCGCCGTGTCGAAAGAGCGCCGTTCCATGATGGTTGCCCTGGTCGTCACCAATGCCGCCGGCAACCTCCTCACGGCAGCGACACCGACGGAGGCGTTCGCATTTGCGAGCGCCAACGCCGCCGCCGCTCTCACCGGAGCAATCATCCTGGCCGGCGGAGCAGGTGGGGTCCTCGAGAGCGTCCGACGGATATGGCGGTTGCTGGCGGCTTCACTGGCGGCGGGCGTTGTCGGGGGTGTGCTGGGATCGGCATTCCTGGCCGTGCTCGGGTCGGGCGCCGACTTCGGTCGGATGCTCGTGACCTGGTCTGTCGCAGACGCGGTCGGCGTGCTGTTGTTCGCCCCCCTCGTGGCCGTCGTGAAGCATGCAGCCCCCTTCCCGGGATGGGCTCGGGTCGGTCGAAACGTGGCCGTGACTGCCGGCGCCGCAGCCGTGGTGCTGGGCATCACCCACCTGGCTGTGTCGAACGAACGTCCGATCATGTACCTGGCCGTTCCGTCATTCATGCTGGCGGCCATGATCGTGGGGGGCCGCAATCTGGTCGTGGCGATGGCCGCGTTGTCGCTGGCCCTCGCCGAGATGACCCATGCCGGGGCCGGACCGTTCGCCGCCGGTGAACCTGCCACCGATGTGCTCAGTCTTCAGGCGTTCATCGCGGTGCTATCGGTGTCGGCGATGTCGGTGGCGTCGATCCACCGAAGGAGCGCGATCCTCGCTCAGCAGACCGCCCAGACGCTCGAGGCGGTGCAAAGCGCAGTGCTGGTGGTCGACGCCGGGGGGTCGGTCACGTTCGTGAACCGGGCAGCGGCGGAGGCTTTCGGATCCGGGGCTCGGATGGCGCCGCTCACCGACGTCTTCGGGTTGGAGGTGGCCGGGCTTGTGCTGCATGGCGAAGACGGCTCGTGCGAAGTCACCATCGCCACCCCCCGGGGGCCGGTCGCCTTCGACATCACCACGGGGAGGTTCTCGGCCGAGGACGGTCCTTCCACGGTGCTCGTCGCCCGTGACCTGACCGAGCGGAAGGCCGCAGAATCGAGGATTCGGAATCTGTCCGCGGTGGTGGAGATGTCCCCGGACTTCATCGGTTTCGCCGATACCGAAGGGACCATCCAGTACCTGAGCCCCGGAGCCCGCCAGATGCTGGGCCTCGGTGACGAGCCCGTCGAAGGCATGAAGGTGGGCTCGTTCGCACCTGACTGGGCCGCTTCCCTCATCCGTGACGTCGCGATCCCGAGGGCCATCGCCGAAGGGCGCTGGCGTGGTGAGTCCGCCTACCTGAGTCCGGACGGCTCCGAGACCCCCGTCATGCAGGTTGTCATGGCGCATCGTGGTGAAGACGGTGAATTGGAGATGCTCTCGACCGTCGCCCACGACATGACCGACCGGATCCGGATGGAACGCGAACGTAGCGAACTGGTGGCCAACCTGGCCCACGACCTGCGCAACCCGCTCGGGGCGATCTCCGGTGCGGCCGAGATACTCGCCGACGATGTAGTCGCCGGGAGGACGCCCGTGATGGCGCTCGTCGAGATCGTTGAGGCGGGCGCCTCCCAGCTCAGGAGACTGGTGGACGATCTCATCGTGGGTGATGAGCTTCCGGGCGCCACCCACCAACCACCGGAGATCGTGAACCTTCTCGGGTTGGCGTCGCGGGTGGTCTCACTCCACCTCCTGCCCGCAGCCAACAACGCGGTGTCGCTGGCGGTCGAAGGAGTCCCGGCCCACGTGACCGGAGATCGGGGCGCCCTCCACCGCATGGTGGAGAATCTCGTGACCAACGCCATCAAATACTCCCCCCAGGGTGGCAGTGTGCTGGTGGCGGTCCAGCAGGACGGGGACGAGGCCGTCCTCTCGGTCCACGATCAAGGCATCGGAATCGACGCCGCCGACCTCCCGGGGATGTTCCAGCGCTACCACCGGGCGTCCACCGCCAAATCGGCCGGCATCGGCGGAACCGGCCTGGGCCTCGCCATCTGCCGCCAGGTGGCTGAGCAGCACGGAGGTACCATCTCCGTCGAGTCGACGTCGGGAGCAGGCTCGACATTCGCGGTGCGGCTGCCGACCGGGGTCGCAGCAACCGTGTCGGAGGGCGTCCTCTCCCGATGAGCAACCGAGCCGAGCACCTGCTGCGACGCCCTGCGACCTCGCGGTCACACCTTCCATCGGAAACGTGACCGACCGGTGTTGCTGCTCGCGGCCGTGGGACTCCTACAGCGAGTACGCCCCTGAGGGGTTGGCCGAATCGACGCCGAGCATGGCATGGGTGAACCGAGCCCCATGCGATCAGCTCGCCTGCTTTCTCGCCCACCCATCCGTCGAGCATGGCGTGACGATGGGAATCCCGTCGGCCTGCTCGCACCGCCTGATGAGACGGTGAGCGGCTTCGGCGTCGGCAGGTCGGAGCGGTCGGAACACGGCGGCAGCGTACGGTCATGCAGCCATGGGTGTCGGTCGGTCTACTCCCTGCTCGGTTGGTAGCGTCCCGCCGACGAATCGAAAGGAACCCCATGATCCTCGCCCTGCTCCGGTACCCGGCCCTTGCCCCGACCGTCGAAAAGTTGGCGGTGGAAAAGCAGGAGGCGGTTCCGTTCTTCGAGACCATTCCCGGACTGATCGACAAGACGTGGGCTATGGACGAGGCCACTGGAAGCGGGGTGTCCGTCTATCACTTCGAGGACCGAGACTCGGCCGAAGCCTGGTTCGGGTCGGATCAGCAGCAGGCCTTCCGGGCCACGAATGGCGCAAGCCTCGAATTGTTCGATGTGGGCATGGTGGTCGTGCGATCGCCGCTCCGCTGAGCCGGTCAGTGGCCGCCCGTCAGGATCGCTGCCAGGGCGGGCAACACCTCTCCGGCACTGCCCTCCACCTTCACCGTGGCCCGATGGTCGTGGTCGGTGTCGCCCATGTTCACGATCACGAGCGGCGCTCCACGGCGGACCGCCTCGAGGGCGAAGTCGGCGGCGGGATACACCGAGAGAGTGGTGCCGACCGCCAGCACGGCGTCGGCGTCGGCGGCGAACGCAAGGGCACGTTCCACCTGATCATCCGGCAGCATCTCCCCGAACATCACCGTGGTGGTCTTCACCAGCCCCCCGCAGTCAGGGCAGTGCGGATCCTCATCGCCGTCGTCCACCCAGGCCAGCACGGTCTCGGTGGGCCAGGATGCGGGACAGCTCAGGCAGTGCGCCTTGCGGACGTTGCCATGCACCTCTGCCACGGCGTGGTCCGGAAGGCCGGCGGCCTGATGGAGGCCGTCGATGTTCTGGGTGATGCAGCCGCTGATCAGGCCGGCGTTCCACAACTCGGTGACGGCGTGATGAGCCGGGTTGGGTTGCACCGTCGAGCGGGCCCCCCACAGCTCCCCGCGCTGGTGCATGCGCCAGCCGTTCACGCGTACCTGACGGTTCACCACATAACGCTGGATCGTGAAGTCGGCGGGGTCCACCCGCGTCCACAGACCATCGGGGCCCCTGAAGTCGGGGATGCCGGACTCGGTTGATATGCCCGCACCGGTGAACACCAGCATCCGGCTCGCCTCGGCGAGCACGAGGGCGGCCGCCGCCAGTTGCGAACTCGGTTGTGGGCTCACACGGCGCCGGCAGGCACCCGATCGAGCATGTCCTCGAGCTCGGCGATGATGGTTCGCATGTCGAGTGCGAAGTCCACGATATGGCCCGGAAGTCCGGCGCCATGCTTTTCGAGGAACTCGTCGATGATTTCGGTCTTCGTGGTCATGTCAGTGCTCACTTCGGTCATCACGTTTCCTCCAGCATCAGTCGATAGGTTCAACGTCTCCCGCTGGTGACCTGTTCCCGGTCGACCGGTCCACATCACCCTTGCAGAGTCATCGTCCGATGTCGAGGACATCCTGATGCACCCTGGTGCGTACCGTGAACACGGAGTCGCCGCTCAGCACGCCACCGCGTCCGAACAGGCGGCCGAACTGCCAGTTGGACAGCCCCAGCTCGGGCCTGTCGAGGGCGTACTGCCCGTCGACCCACCGGGTGAACCCGTTGCCGACGAACGGTGCATCCACCAGATCGAAGAACCGCTCCTGTTCGCCAGGGGTGCCGCCCACCAGACTGGCGACGAAACGCGGGCTGTGGGTGTTGAACAACTCCACGGCATGATCGATCGAATCAACGATCACCAGGCTCACCTCGGGGCTGTCCTCCCACTCCCACTCGAGCCCCAGTTCATCGACGGTGAGCGGCTCGGTGCGGGGCTCACGCACGATGCCCCCGGCGCGGGCGATGGGAGCAGCCTCGAACCATTCGTCCGGGATGTGATGCTCCTGGCCGGCGAGCACGTGGAGCTTGGCCGCCGCCTGGCGCCGCACCCCGGCCCGTTCGAGGGCCCCCAGGAACGCCGGGACCAGTTCGACGGCCCGGGCCGCCGGGATGCACATGGTGTTGAGCGTGTTGCAGACCTTGCGGTCGAGCGAGTGGTAGACGACGGTGGTCAGGTCGTCGGCGTTCACACCCGGAGCCGCCACCATCCAGGCTCCACCGGTGCCATGCAGGCTGACCGGCACACCCGCCTGGCGGGCAACCGCTCCCAGCTGGGCGACGGCCTGGCCGGAACCACGGGCCACCGCCAACGCAAGCCTCGGGTTGGAGAACAGCGCCCAGCCGGCCGCACGTGACGGGGAGTCCACCAGCGAGGCGGAACCCGGCGGTAGGCCCGCTTCGGCGAGTGCAGGATCGAGCGCATCGGCGACGATGGCCCGGGCGGTGCCCAGCGCATCGGAACCGATTCGGAACACCACCGTGTTACCGGAACGAAGCACGCCGGTGGCATCGGCGAAGACGTTGGGTCGGCCCTCGAACACGAAGCCGACCACCCCGAGACCCGAACGCACCAGCTCGGCCTTCCATCCGTCGTGGGTGACCGTGTCGATGACCTCGCCTCGGCCGCCCGGTCGAGTCGCCCACATCCGGAGTCCGTCGATCATCTCGGCGCGCATCTTCTCCGACAGCGCTAGTCGCGTCGTGGATCTGCCTTTGGCTCGGGCCGCCTCGACGTCGGCATGATTGGCCTCGGCGATTGCCGAAAAGGTGGCGTCGTCGTCGAGTCGGTCTGCGAAGGCCTCGAAGAACCGCGAGATCTGGGCGTCGGCAACCGTGCCCATTCGCTGGAAGGCGCCGAAGGCGGCGTCGACCGCCGCCGAGGCGGTATGCCACTCGGTGGCAGGGACATGCAGCAACGCGCCCGAATCCTGTACCACCACGAGCCGGTCGCCTGGCGAGAACGCTACGGCGAGCCCGGCGGGCACGGTGGCGACGCGGTCCCCGCCGAAGGGGATGACCATTCCGGCTTCGAGCCGTTCGAGCATGGAATCCATGGCGGAAAGGGTAGAGGCGTCACCTGGCGGCGGGAAGCCTGGCTCGTGTAGGTGTCATTGGCCCCCTCTGGCTAACTTGTGTCGGCAGGAGAGGAGCGGACATGGCCCGGTGGAACCGGATCGAGAGCAGGGGCAACGTTCAGGATCGCCGCGGGATGAGCGGCGGCAAGGCGGCGGCAGGCGGCGTGGGTGGGCTCGGCATCATCGTGGTGTTGATCATGATGTTCCTCGGTGGTGGGGGCGGGGGCCTCGATCAGGTGCTCGGACAGCTCGAGGGTGCGCAGGCTCCCCAGCAGACCAACGTCCAGCCTGAGGAGTTCGAAGGCGAGGACGACTACGAGGTGTTCGCCTCGACGGTCCTCGGATCGAACGACGAAACATGGGCCGCAATCTTCTCGGCCAACCAACTCGAGTACTCGGAACCGACGCTCGTGTTGTTCCGGGGGCAGACCAACTCGGCGTGCGGCGGCGCCAACTCGCAGACCGGCCCGCACTACTGTCCACTCGACGAAACCATCTACCTGGACGAGACCTTCTTCGACGAGTTGACGAGCCGTTTCGGTGCCGAAGGCGGAGACGTGGCCGAGGCCTACGTCATCGCCCACGAGGTGGCCCATCACGTTCAGAACGAGTTGAACATCATGGACCAGGTCCAGCAGCAACAGCAGCAGCTCGGCCGTGGAAGCGAGGAGTCGAACCAGCTCTCGGTGGGGCTGGAACTGCAGGCCGACTGCTTCGCCGGGGTCTGGGCCAACTCGATCGCCGACCTCGGAGTGTTCCTCCCCGGAGAGATCAACGAGGCGATCGACGCCGCCGAATCCGTCGGCGACGACCGCATCCAGGAAGCCATCCAGGGCCGCGTCACCCCCGAGAACTGGACCCACGGCTCCTCCCAGCAGCGCAAGGACTGGTTCAACACGGGATACGAGACCGGAGACCCGGCGAGGTGTGACACCTTTGGATAGCGACCAGCTACCAGCTGCCGGCTGCCAGCCAGAGAAGGCCCGCGGGCGAGGTTCCCTACCGGTTCCGACGAAATCAGGCAGGTAGGCGCGTTCTGGCTGGCCGCTGGTAGCTGGAAGCTGGCAGCTGTAGCCTCTTCTCATGCAGCTCATCCTGAATCTGCTGTGGCTTCTGATCGCCGGGGTCGAGCTGGCGATCGCCTATGTGGTGGCGGGGCTGGTGTTCATGGTGACCATCGTGGGGATCCCGTTCGGGGTCCAGGCGTTCAAGTTGGCGGGGTACGCCTTGTGGCCCTTCGGGCGGGTGGTGGTGAAAACCCGGGGTGCCTCGGCGTTCGGTGGGATCGGCAACGTGGCATGGATCGTGCTGGTGGGGTGGTGGCTGGCGCTGACCCACCTGGTGACCGGCATCGTGTTGTGCCTCACGATCATCGGGATCCCGCTCGGGATCGCCAACTTCAAGATGATGGAGCTGGCGCTCATGCCCTTCGGTCGCGACATCGTCGACCGGAACTCACTGGCCAGCATCCCGACCGACGCCCACACGGTGGGGGGATGAGCGAGCACACCACCGACCTGTTCGATCTGCGGGTGGTCGTAGACCGGATCGATGGCCGCAGCGTATGTGGCATGGCGGTGGGCGACTATTTCGAGGTCACCCAGAGCAGCCGGATCCGGATTCCCGACGGCAGACACTTCTGCATGTACGCCCTGAACTCGGTGCTGCCGTTGCTGCCCGCCAAACAGCGACGGTTGGACGACGGCGACTGGATGGCGGCCGACTCCGAGGTGTGTTGCCCCGACCCCGACGAGCGGCTGGTCATGCGCATCGAGCGTACGATCGAACGCTCGATGCCGACCGACGAGCTGACGTGACCGGGTTCGCGTGACCGGCGTCGGTATCGCCTTCCAAACCGACAAGCGGCCCGGTGAGTACGCACATCTGGCTCGCCTCGCCGAGGTGCTCGGGTTCGACGTCGTCAGCGTCTACGCAGATCTCATGTATCAACCGCCGCTCCCGGCGCTGCTCGAGATAGCCGGAGCGACCGAACGGGTGGTGCTCGGTCCGGCGTGTCTCAACCCGTACACCATCCACCCCTACGAGATCGCCGGGTTCGCCGCCACCCTCGATGCGGTGTCGCAGGGCCGCACCTACCTGGGGTTGGCCCGGGGGAGCTGGCTCGGAGCGATCAGCGTCGCCCAACCGGACCCGGTGGGGCACCTCGCCGAGGCCTGGGAGATGGTGGGCCACCTCCTCGCCGGTGATGTCTCCGGCTTCACGGGCCAACACTTCAGGTTGGGGCCGGGTGAACGACTCCGCTACCCCGTGCTGCGTGACCGGATCCCGCTCCTGATCGGGAGCTGGGGGCGGAAGACGTTGCACCTGGCAGGGCGTATCGCCACCGAGGCCAAGGTGGGCGGGAGTGCCAACCCCGCCATGGTGGCGGTGGCGCGTCGGCGTCTGGCGGTCGGGTCGGTGGAGGTGGGTAGGGCACCCGACGATGTTGGGATCGTGATGGGGGCGGTCTCGGTGGTGGACGAGGACGGCGATGCCGCCCGGCGTCTCGCCCGCCGGGAGGTCGCCATGTACCTGGTGGTGGTGGCCGATCTCGATCCAACACTCAGCCTGAACCCGGGGTTGGTGGAAGAGGTCGGCGCCGAGCTGGCGGCAGGTCATCCCGATGCGGCCGGTGCGCTCATCCCCGACCACGTGCTCGACCGATTCGCTTTCAGTGGCACACCCGAGCAGGTCGCCGAGCAGGCCAACGCCCTCTACGCGGCGGGGGCATCCCGGGTCGAGTTCGGCACGCCGCACGGTCTCGCCCCGGAGGCGGGTGTCGACATCATCGGCCGGAGAGTCCTCCCGCTCCTCAGGGCTCCTGCAACGGGATGATCCAGTCGGACGGCGGGATGAGGGCCGTTCGATGCGCCCCGGGTCCGGGTCGCCGTGGAGGCCATCATGCGGTGGGTTCGGCCACCAGCGGCCAGGGTCGGGCAGCCTCGATGGCGGCCGCCACGCGGAAGGCGGTGGGGTCGTCGAAGGTCCGGGCCACAATCTGCGCTCCAATCGGCACGCCCACTTCGTCCCGACCGATCGGGACGTTGACGACCGGACAGCGGCCGGTTGCGTTGAACACCTCGGTCAGGAAGATCTCGCGCATCGGGTCGTAGTCGACGCCATCGATCGTGACGGGCACCTCGGTGTAGTCGACCCCGGCGCGCAGCGCCGGGATCGACGCGGTGGGGCACAGCAGCACGTCGAAGCGTTCCAGGGTGTCGTTCACGCGCTCGATGATGGCCCCTTCTGCCTCGAGGCCCTGCATCGGCGACGGAGGCCTCTCCAGGCTTGCCAGCCAGTTCCGGGTGTAGCTGGTGGCCTCGCTCTCACGTCCCGCGATCGCCTGTCTGGCCGCGGCCGCGAACAGCATGCCGTAGTGGGCGTCGGAGGCCGTGGCGATCAACCTCCGCTCGATGGTGAGCGGAACCTCCTCGACGATGGCGCCCATCGACCTCAAGATGTCGGCGGTTTCGGTGAGGGCCGTACGGATCACCGGGATCACCGGCCAGTCACCCAGGTCCAGGGAGAGGGCGATCCGCATGCCCCGCACGCCGGCGAGGACGTCCCCGATCCTGAGGGCGGGCCGGATCGAGGCGAGGTCACGGGGATGCGGACCGATCAACTGGTCGGCGAACAGGGCGGTGTCACTCACCGTCCTGGCCAGGGGTCCCAGATGGCACCACGGGTCGAGTCCGAACGGTGCCGGCTGCGGTATTCGACCGTATGCCGGTTTGTACCCCACCACGCCGCAACAGGAGGCGGGTGCCCGGATCGAACCGCCGATGTCGGAACCGGTCGCCAATGGCGTGAGCCCGGCCGCCAGTGCGGCGGCCGAGCCGCCGCTCGAACCGCTCACGTCGAAGTCGAGATTCCACGGGTTGCGGGTGACTCCCCACAGTTTCGACCAGGTCCAGAAGGCGATCGAGAACTCGGGGGTGGTGGTGCGGGCGTGGATGATGGCACCCGAGGCCCTGATCCGCTCGATCATGGGCTCGTCCCGTTCGGCCACGGAATCGACCCACAGGAGGGAGCCGTTGGTGGTGCGCTTGCCGGCCACCTCCGCCTCGTCCTTCACGGCGATCGGGAGGCCCTCGAGCTGCCGGGGATCTCCGGTGGCGTACGCCCGGGTCGCCGCGCGGGCTTGAGCGAGCGCCTCGTCGAAGTAGGTGTCGGTGAGGGCGTTGACGGTGCCGCCCATCACATCTGCACGGGCGATGAGCGCTTCCAGGTACTCCACCGGGGAGAGGTCCCGGGACCGGAACAGGCCGAGGGTTTCGATCGCCGACAGGGTGTGGAGCTCCGTCATTCCGGGAGACTGTAGAAACACAAAGAACGGGGCGACGAGACGGTGGGGCACTGACGTCGCCTTTCCCGTGGCCGGGGGTACCGTGGACGCATGAGCGGACCAGTCGAGGATCCCGACCGCACACGCCAGAACGAACCGGTGCCCGTGATCGAGGTACGGGAGGGGCGAGCCGCCTCGGTGGGCGGGCTCGACATCGTGCGGGTGCTGCCCACCAAGGGCAGACGGACGGTCGGAGCGTGGTGCTTCGTCGACCTGATGCTGCCTCCTGACGCCGAAGAACCAGATCCGCTGGAGGTGGGGCCGCACCCCCACATCGGGTTGTCGACGGTCACGTGGTTGTTCGAGGGGGAGGCGATCCACAGCGACTCGCTCGGTACCGAACAGCCCATCCGTCCCGGCCAGCTCAACCTGATGACGGCGGGCCACGGGATCGCCCATGCCGAGTTGGCGACGCTGTCGGGCGTGCACGGGGTGCAGATGTGGGTGGCGCAGCCGGAGACCACCCGCCACGGCGACAACCGATTCGAGCATCACGGTGAACTCCCGATGGTCGAGTTCGCTTCGGGAGTGGCCCGGGTGTTCATGGGATCGCTGGCCGGCGCGGAGTCACCGGCCACAACCGAGACGGCGCTGGTGGGCGCCGAGCTCGGTCTTCGGCGGGGGGCCGTCGAGATTCCCGTCGACACGACGTTCGAGCACTGCGTGGTGCCCATCGACCGCCCCGCCATGGTGGGTGACGTGTTGGTGGAACCGGGTTGGATCGGCCTGGTCCCAGCGGGCACAGATTCGGTCCGCATCGATTCCGGCGACTCGGGGGGCCGGGCCATGCTGTTGGGGGGTCTGCCCTTGGGTGAGCGGATCCAGATGTGGTGGAACTTCGTCAGCGCGTACCCGGGACGAGCTCCACCGTGCCTACCTCGACTGGCAGATGCACGACACCGACCGATTCGGGCCGGTGCCGTCGTCGCTGGCGCGGATCGACGCCCCCACTCCACCCTGGGTGACCGGCTGACCGCCATGATGTCGCCATGGTCGTGCTGAGAGCAGGGGACGTTCGTTTCGACGTGGAGGCCGTGGTGTTCGACAAGGACGGCACGCTCGTCGACCTGGATGTCTCCTGGGCCGCATCCGGGCGGGCATGGCTCGATGCGGCGAGCGGGGGCGACCGTCACCTCTGGCTCGAGCTCGCAGGCGGTCTGGGATTCGACGGAGCTGTCGGAAGGTTGGTGCCCGACGGGGTGATGGCTGCCGGCACGCTCGATGAGTTGGACCGTCACACTCGGATGGCTCTGGTCGAAGCCGGTCTGGCGGGCGCCAGCGTCGATCGGCGGATCGCGTCGGCCCGTCACGCTGCGATCGATGCGGCGCTCGAGGTGAACGGTATCCCGACGCTCGGAGACGTCGCCGCCGGGTTCCGGCGACTCGCTTCGGCCAGGGTGCAGATCGGAGTCGTCACCAGCGACGACCGGGCGGTTGCCGAGGCGCTCCTGGTGTCGATCGGCATCGACCACCTCGTTCGCCGGGTCGTGGGAGGCGACGACCCTGTCGCTCCCAAGCCGTCACCCGACGGCATCCTGGCGGTGTGTTCCGATGCAGGTGTGGAGCCGACCCGAACACTGATGGTGGGGGACTCGACTGCGGATCTGCTGGCGGCACGTCGGGCCGGGGTCGCCGGCTTCGTTGCAGTGGGTGCCGACTCCCCTGCCGCGGCAGGTGCGGATGCCGTGGTCGCCTCGATCGACGACCTGGCGATCTGCCAGGAGGAAATCACGTAAACCCTATAACGATTTATCGCGTCAACGACGATGAATGTGAGGTAGCAGCGACGGTGGAAGGAGCAACAACACATGAACACCACACGTACCAACGTCTTCAGTTCACTCGAAGACAACTTCCTGACATCGTCGTTCTGCTGTTGAGCGAGCTTCCTTCGAGCGACGAGCGA
This sequence comes from uncultured bacterium, assembly GCA_963825585.1. Taxonomy (GTDB): domain Bacteria; phylum Actinomycetota; class Acidimicrobiia; order Spongiisociales; family ZC4RG35; genus JAOUGY01. Next base: position 92,499 of record CAWGTX010000002.1, on the reverse strand, counting down.
CGAGATGATTCGCAGCCAGCAGCCAGCAGCCAGCAGCCAGCAGCCAGCAGCCAGCAGCCAGCAGCCAGAGCCAGCAGCCAGCAGCCAGCAGCCAGCAGCCAGCAGCCAGCAGCCAGCAGCCAGCAGCCAGCAGCCAGCAGCCAGCAGCCAGCAGCCAGCAGCCAGCAGCTATCTGATCGGCGCCGTCGTCGGTTCGATGGGGGCGGGGAGCAGCGTGTCGCCTTCCAGGTGACGGTCGACGGCGGCGGCGGCGGCCCGGCCTTCGGCGATGGCCCACACGATGAGCGACTGACCGCGGCCCATGTCTCCGGCGACGAAGACGCCTTCGACGTTGGTGGCCCAGGTGCGGTCGCGTGCCACGTTGCCTCTGGGATCGAGTTCGACTCCGAACTGCTCGAGCATGGGGCTGCGCTCGGGGCCGGTGAAGCCCATCGCGAGGAAGACCAGATCGACTGGGAAGTCCTGTTCGCTGCCCTCCACCTTCTCGAAGGTGAGGCGACCTTCGACGATCCTCTGCTCCACCCGGTGGGTGCGCAGGGCGGTCAGGTTGCCTTCGTCGTCGCCCACGAACATCTCGGTGTTGATCGAGTACTCCCGGGCTCCACCTTCCTCGTGCGCTGACGAGGTGCGCTGCATGAGCGGCCAGGTCGGCCACGGGGTCGTGGTGGCCCGGTGGGCGGGCGGCTCGGGCATGATCTCGAACTGGTGCACTGACGCCGCACCCTGACGATGGGCGGTACCGAGGCAGTCGGCGCCGGTGTCGCCCCCGCCGATGATGATCACGTGCTTGTGGGCGGCGTCGATGGGGGAGGACCCGAGGTCACCCAACTGCACCCGGTTGGCCGGGGGCAGGTACTCCATCGCCTGATGAATACCTGAGAGCTCGCGGCCAGGGATGGGGAGGTCGCGCCACTGGGTGGCTCCGGCTGACAGGACCACGGCGTCGAACTCGGTCATGACGTCGGAAGCGGTGATGTCGACACCGACCTCGATCCCGGTGCGGAACTCGGTGCCTTCGGCCTCCATCTGTGCGAGGCGCCGGTCGACGAACCTCTTCTCGAGTTTGAACTCTGGGATCCCGTACCGGAGGAGACCTCCGATCCGATCCGCCCGCTCGAACACCACGACGGCGTGTCCTGCCCGGGTCAACTGCTGGGCGGCGGCCAACCCGGCCGGGCCCGAACCGATCACGGCCACCTTCCTGCCGGTGAGCCGGGCCGGGAGGACCGGAGTCACCCAGCCTTCCTCGAAGGCGCGCTCGATGATCGTCACCTCGACCTGTTTGATGGTGACCGGGTCGTTGTTGATGCCGAGCACACACGCCGCCTCGCACGGTGCCGGGCACAGTCGCCCGGTGAACTCGGGGAAGTTGTTGGTGGCGTGGAGGCTGTCGATCGCCTGCCTCCACCGGTCCCGGTACACCAGATCGTTCCAGTCGGGGATCAGGTTGCCCAGCGGGCACCCGGTGTTGCAGAACGGGATCCCGCAATCCATGCACCGGGCCGCCTGGTTGCGGAGCTCGGTGTCGGGGAACGGTTCGTAGACCTCGTCCCAGTCGAGTAGTCGAACGGGGACAGGACGCCGGGTGGGTGTCTGCCGGGTGTGCTCGAGGAATCCTCGGGGATCAGCCATGGGCGGCCTCCATGATGGCGTCGAGCACGGGGACGCCCCGTTCTTCGGCGAGTCTGGCGGCGGCGATGACCCGCTTGTAGTCGGTGGGCATGACCTTGACGAAGCATTGCACCGTGGTTCCCCAGTCCTGCAGGAGGCGCCGGGCGAGATCCGAATCGGTTTCGCGCAGGTGGGCTTCGATCCGATCCCGCAGGAAGGCTTCGTCGTCGGAGTCGAGCGACTCGAGCTCCACCATCTCGTGGTTCACCTTGCCGGCGAAGTCGCCGAGGGTGTCGAGCACGAAGGCGATCCCGCCCGACATCCCGGCACCGAAGTTGCGTCCGGTGGGGCCGAGCACGACGGCCCGACCGCCGGTCATGTATTCGCAGCCGTGATCGCCGACACCTTCGACCACCGCCACCGCACCCGAGTTGCGGACGCAGAAGCGCTCGCCGACGACGCCCCGCAGGAACAGCTCGCCGCTGGTCGCTCCATACAGGATGACGTTGCCGGCGATCACGTTCTGCTCGGCTGCGAACGGACTTTCGGCGTCGGGTCGGACCACGATCCGTCCCCCGGACAGGCCCTTGCCGACGTAGTCGTTGGCATCACCGAACAGTCGGAGAGTGATGCCCTTCGGGAGGAACGCACCGAAGCTCATCCCGGCCGACCCGGTCAAGGTGATCGAAATGGTGTCGTCGGGGAGTCCGGCAGCACCGAATCTCCTGGTGACGTGGTGACCCAGCATCGTTCCGACCGTCAGGTTGGTGTTGCGGATCGGCCGGTCGATGGCGACCGGCTCCCGGTGTTCCAGCGCCGGTTGGGCCAGTTCGATGAGCTGCTGGTCGAGCGCCCGGTCGAGACCGTGATCCTGGGTGGTCACGTTGTGGCGGGGAGCCTCCGGGTGGAGATCCGGCACGTGGAAGATGGGGCTCAGGTCGAGGCCCTTGGCTTTCCAATGGTCGATCGCCTGCGACGTGTCCAACAACTCGGCATGGCCGATCGCTTCCTCCAGGGTGCGGAACCCGAGCTCGGCGAGGATTTCCCGAACCTCCTCGGCGATGTACTCCATGAAGTTGACCACGTACTCGGCTTTGCCCGAGAACTTGGCGCGGAGTTCGGGGTTCTGGGTCGCCACCCCCACCGGGCAGGTGTCCAGGTGACACACCCGCATCATCACGCACCCCGACACCACCAGGGGAGCGGTGGCGAATCCGAACTCGTCGCCACCGAGCAGCGCGGCGATCACCACGTCGCGCCCGGTCTTGAGCTGGCCGTCGACCTGGATGACGATCCGGTCCCGGAGTTCGTTGAGGAGGAGCGTCTGCTGGGTCTCGGCCACCCCGAGCTCCCAGGGACCACCGGCGTGTTTCAGCGACGTGAGTGGCGAGGCGCCGGTGCCGCCGTCGTGACCGGAGATGAGCACGACATCGGACTTGGCCTTCGTGACCCCGGCCGCCACCGTGCCGACGCCCATCTGCGCCACCAGTTTCACGTGGACGCGGGCGGACGGGTTGGCGTTCTTGAGGTCGTGGATGAGCTGTTTGATGTCCTCGATCGAATAGATGTCGTGGTGTGGGGGCGGTGAGATCAACCCGACCCCCGGCGTCGAGTAGCGGGTCTTGGCGATCCACGGGTAGACCTTGTGGCCCGGCAGCTGACCGCCCTCACCGGGCTTGGCGCCCTGGGCCATCTTGATCTGCAGGTCGTCGGCATTGACGAGGTACTCCGAGGTCACCCCGAATCGGCCGGAGGCCACCTGCTTGATCGCCGAGCGGCGTGAGTCGCCGTTTTCCTCTGGGATGAAGCGCTCCGGGTCCTCTCCGCCTTCACCCGTGTTGGACTTGCCGCCCAGCCGGTTCATGGCGATAGCCAGCGTCTCGTGGGCTTCCTGAGAGATCGACCCGTACGACATGGCCCCGGTGGCGAACCGCTTCACGATCGACGACACCGGCTCCACTTCGTCGATGGGGACGGGGGTGCGGTCCTCGGTGCGGAGACGGAACAGCCCGCGAAGCGTGGCCAGGCGTTCGGCCTGGTCGTTCACCCGACTCGTGTACTCCTTGAAGACGTCGTAGCGACCCTCTCGGGTGGCGTGCTGGAGCTTGAACACCGTTTCAGGGTTGAACAGGTGATGTTCCCCCTCGCGGCGCCATTGGTACTCGCCGCCGGCCTCGAGCGTCCGGTGTGCCCTCTCGGTCGGGCGATCGGTGAAGGCGACCCGGTGACGCCGGGCGACCTCTGCGGCCACCTCGTCGAGTCCTATGCCGCCCAACCGGCTCACGGTTCCGGTGAAGTGGCGCTCGATCAGCTCGGGGCCGAGTCCGAGCGCCTCGAAGATCTGGGCTCCGATGTAGGAGGCGACCGTCGAGATGCCCATCTTGGACATGACCTTGAGGATGCCCTTGCCCGCCGCCTTGATGTAGTTGGCCTGGGCCTCGCCGGCATCGATGTCGCCCAGGCCGCCGTCGGCCACCATCTGGTCGATCGTCTCGAACACCAGGTAGGGGTTGATGGCGGCGGCACCGTAGCCCAACAGCAGACACAGGTGATGGACCTCGCGGGCATCCCCTGTTTCGATGATGAGCCCGACCTTGGAACGCTGCTTGGACCGGATGAGATGGTGGTGGACGGCAGCGGTCGCCAGCAACGAGGGAATCGGTGCCAGAGCGGCATCGACACCGCGGTCGGAGAGCACGATGCCCGACGCGCCCTCGGCGATCCGGGCGTCGACCTCGGAGAACACCTTGTTCAGGGCAGCTCGGAGACCGTCGCCGCCTTCGGCCACCGGGAAGAGGCACGAGACCACCGACGTGAACCCGCGAACGGTCTCGACCTCGTCGATGTGGAGGAGCTGTTCGAGCTGGTGGTTGTCGATGACGGGGGTGTCGAGTTCGATCATCGAACACGACCGTGGTCCTCGTTCGAACAGGTTGCCTTCGGGTCCGAGCATGGTCCGCAACGAGGTGACCAATTCCTCCCGAATGGCATCGAGTGGAGGATTGGTGACCTGGGCGAACAGCTGGGCGAAGTAGTCGTAGAGCAGGCGCGCCCGGTTCGACAGCACAGCCGGTGGCGTGTCGGTTCCCATCGAACCGAGTGCCTCCTTGCCGTCGCGTGCCATGGGGGAGAGAAGGATCTTGATCTCTTCGAGGGTGTAACCGAACGCCTGTTGGCGCTGTAGCACCGGCGTCGGTTCGCTTCGCAGAACGTCGCGGGGAGCCACGTCGTCGATGTGGAGCAGGTGTCTGTCGAGCCACTCCTGGTACGGCCGGGCCGAGGCGAGCTGTTGTTTGATCTCGTCGTCGCGGACGATCCGCCCCTGGGCCGTGTCGATCAGGAACATGCGACCGGGTTGGAGCCGGCCCTTCTCGATGACCTTCCCGGGGGCGATGTCGATGACGCCGACCTCGGATGCCATCACCACCAGATCGTCGTCGGTGACCCAGTAGCGCGACGGGCGGAGGCCGTTGCGGTCGAGCACGGCTCCGATGACGGTGCCGTCGGTGAAGGCGATCGATGCCGGCCCATCCCAGGGCTCCATGAGTGAGGCGTGGTACTGGTAGAAGGCCCGCACCTCGGGGCTCATGTGCTCGTGGTTCTCCCACGGCTCGGGGATCATCATGAGCATCGCCTCGGGAAGGGAGTAGCCGCCCATGTAGAGCAACTCGAGCGCCTCGTCGAAGCCGGCGGTGTCGGAAGCGCCCGGTGTGCACACCGGGAAGATGCGCTCGAGATCGCCGGGAATGAGGTCGGTCTTCAGTAGCGCCTCGCGGGCACGCATGAAATTGCGGTTGCCGGCGATGGTGTTGATCTCCCCGTTGTGGGCGATCAGCCGATAGGGATGGGCGAGCGGCCACATCGGAAAGGTGTTGGTGGAGAACCGGGAGTGCACCAGGACCAGGGCGCTCTCCATCCGCCCGTCGAGCAAGTCCGGGTAGAAGCCGGCGACCTGAGGCGACGTGAGCATTCCCTTGTAGACGAAGGTTCGACACGAGAGGCTGGGGAAGTACACGCCGTCGTGCATCGCCGATGCCCCACCGATCGCCTCGTTGGCTTCGTCGGCTCCTGCCAACAGGTGGATCTCATGCTCGAACCGTTTGCGGATCACGTATGCGTGCCGCTCCAGCTCCATGCCTTCGACCCCGTCCTTGGCGATGAAGAGCTGCCGGAACGTCGGCATCGTTTCGAGCGCCGACTTGCCCAGGATCGAGGGTTCGACGGGGACGTCGCGCCATCCGAGCAGAGCGAATCCTTCGTCGGCGACGATCGCCGCACACGCTTCCATGCCCGCCCGGGCCTGGTTCGGGTCCTGGGGGAGGAAGGCGATACCGGTTGCGTAGGCACCCTCCGGCGGGAGGTCGAAGTCGACCACCGATCGGAAGAAGCGGTCGGGCAGCTGCAGCAGGATCCCGGCGCCGTCCCCGGTGTTGGGGTCGGCTCCGGCGGCGCCCCGGTGTTCGAGGTTGCAGACGGCGGCGATGCCCATCTGGACGATCGCATGGCTTCGTCGGCCCTTGAGGTCGGCGACGAAGTTGACGCCGCACGCATCGTGCTCGAAGCGGGTGTCGTACAGGCCCTGTGTGATCAATGCAGTCTCCTCCCAGGCCGTCCCTGGCGCGTCCGGGTCCGACCGCCGACGGCAAAGCCACCTGGGGAGCCACCTCGGGCCGGCGGGCGGAGCGGGGATCATACCCGTAGCGAGAGGCCCCGAGTTCGGGGGCGTCGAAGCTACGGCCCCGGAAAAGGATTGCATGTCGTTGGTCGCGCTGATTTGTTGCGCACGTGCCTCAATTGATGGCGTATTCGTGCGCGTCGATCGAGGAATCGGCCGGGTCCCTTGCGAGAGGGCCAGCCCGCGGGCCGGAGACACGAATGGCCTCGGTACCCTCGACCGACCATGCACCAACGAATGCTCGACGAAGTGGCCACCCTCAGCGCCGCCTTCGGCGCAGAACGCGCCGACCGCATGCGCCGCCGTCACCTGGAGGCCGAGGACTTCAGGCGTCTCGCCGGCACGGGGGTGCCGATGCTGGCCGTGCCCGAGGACGAGGGCGGCATGTTCCGCTCACCGCGGGAGTCGATCCGTCTCATCTGTGACACCTACCGTGTGCTGGCGGCCGGAGATCCATCCGTCGCCCTGGTCTCAGCCATGCATCCGGCCGTTTTGGCGTTCTGGCTGAGCACGCCGGAGGTGCTCGGCGAGGCCAACACGGCGTGGCGGGAGCAGCGCACCCTAATCTTCCAGGGCGTCAAGGACGGCGCCTGGTGGGGGACGATCAGTTCGGAGCCCGGCAGCGGCGGAGACCACCGTCGCACCAAGTCGAGCGCCCGCAACGTCGACGGTCGATGGCTCGTGTCGGGGGTGAAGCACTTCGGCAGCGGGTCAGGCATCACGTCGTACATGCTGACCACCGCCGTCCCCCAGGGAGAGGACTGCGCCGACTGGTTCTTCGTCCACACCGAGGGGATGGCCTGGGACGGCTCGGCAGGAGTGACACTCGTGCGGGAGTGGGATGGACGAGGCATGCGTGCCACTCAAAGCCACGCCATGAACTTCGAAGACGTGGTGGCCGAGAGAATCGCATGGCCTGGCCATCTCGACGAGCTGAGGGTCGCGGCGGCTGCGTTCGGACCGACCCTGTTCTCGGCGGTGATCACTGGTGTCGTCGACGCCGCCATCGCCGCCGCCCACGCCAAACTAGACGGCTCGGCGCTCGGCTCCTACGCCCAGGTGGAATGGGCCGAGGCCCGCATGGAAGCGTGGACGCTCGCCCAGGTGCTGGAAGGCATGATCAGCTCGGTCGAGCGGGGCGGCCATGAAGCGGTGGCCATACAGGGCAAAGTGATGGCAGCGAAGCTGGCCGAGTCGGTCACCGCCCGCCTGTGTCGGGTGGTGGGCGGATCCACCTTCTCGGAGTCGAACGAGTTCGGTCAGTGGGCCGAGGACGTTCGTGCGCTCGGGTTCCTTCGTCCGCCCTGGGCGCTCATGTACGAGTCGCTGACGGCCTGACCGCTTGGACCCGTTCCACACCTGCGGTGTGGTGGCGCCACCTCCACCGGGCCGCCAGCGCCACGCCGGTGGCTCCTGCCCCCATCAGCAGCGGCGTGTGGCCGTTCGAGCCGAGGAGGACCGATGCGGCGCCTGCCGCCGGGGATCGGCCTCCCGTCGGGTCCACCGCCCACGAGCCGAGCCGGAGCATCAGTGCGAAGGTGATCGACGAGAGTGCGAGCCGCCACGCCAGCGATCGGACCCGTGACACCCGGTCTTCGCTGGACCACACGGCCAGCCCTCCGGTGGCCGTCATACCGACCAATCCCAGCACCAACACCGAGGTGAGGGCGGCGGTGGCACGCAGAGCCGCCCCCGAGGCCCATGACCCGGGCGCTGCCGACAGCTCGAGGTCGGTGTCGCCCATCATCGATTGCACCACCTCGGGAGCAACGTCGATGCCAGCCGTTGCCAGTGCTCGGGACACCGCTGGAACCAGGGCGACGGCGGCCGGATGGAGGTCGACGGTGGGTGCGGTACCGGGCGGTGACAACGCCGACGTCACCGCTTCGTCGGCCGCCAGTCTGACAGCGGCGTCCATCTCGGGGCTGTCGGTCACCATCGCCACCGCCGGTGCGAGCTCGGCGGGAGCAACCGACAGGGAGGCCGCAACGCCGTCGGTCAGCCAGGCCTCGAAGCGATCGCTGACGAGGTCGCTGGCGAGCAGGAGTTCGGTGCTGTCTGTGAGTGTCACCCGGTCGGAGGTCACGGCGCGTCCCCACACACCGACGAGGACGAGGGTGGTGAAGATGCCGAACAGCCACAGGCTCATGGCGAGCGTGGCGGAGCGGACGCGGCATTCGGAGAGGTGGACCATGGGGTGAACCACCGATCGTAGGGCCGGCGGGCGGTTGTGCAGAGCGTGTCCGAAAGGGCGGTGGTCCCCGTTGTACGAGTCGCTGACGGGCTGAACACCGAGCCGAACTCGGTTCTCGATGTGCGAAGCTCACGCCTTCAGGGGTTCGTAGCGGTCGTGATAGGTCAGGTCCAGGGTCTGGTAGAGCTCTTCTTCCTGTGCGAAGTGCAGTCTCAGCACTGCGTCCAGCCCGTAGAGCACGCGACGGATATCCGCAAGGTCGAGTTCGGTGACTTCCTCGCCAGACAGCTCCTCCACCAACCGGTGGTACAGGCCGGTGAGTCGGAAGATCTCTCCGTGCGTGAGGCTCATGGCGGCCATCGGGTCGTGGCCGCCCATTATCTCGGACAGGACCGGATAGATCTCGCGCTCGTCGGCCACTTCGTGGGGCAGGACCCTTTCAGTGAGGAAACGATCGATACGGGTCAGCTCGCTCACCAGGCGGGACTCGGGCATCGATGCCATCGAGTCGGCCAAGGCACCCAACTCGGACAGCCCGGGCAGCAGCTCGAGGTGCTCTCGCTTGAGCCGTGTCGAGAGCTCAGAGGAGAGCTTGGGGCTGGGATTCCAACGGCTGGTGCCGCCAAGTGCCCGCAGGGCGCTGAGGATGGCGAGTACATCGATTCCCTCTTGAACCAGGGCGCCACCCACCGGATCGAGCCACCCGATGGCGGCAGCGGCCATCGCACAGCCCGACAGGCCCATCCCGATGAAGGCACTCTGGCGGGCGATCGAACGCGACCGGTGGGCGATCTCGATCGCGTCGACCAGCCGATCGAGGCGATCGACCACCAGGACGATGTCGGCTGCGTCCGACGAAGAGGTAGCGCCCCGGGCCCCCATCGCGACTCCGACGTCGGCTATCGCCAGTGCCGGTGCGTCGTTGATACCATCGCCGACCATCACCGTGACGCCTTCGGAGATCGCTCGTTGCACTGCTGCGACCTTGTCGGCGGGAACGCATTGCGACAGGATTCGATCAACGCCGATCGAGGCACCGATGGCATCCGCGACCATCGGATGGTCTCCGGTCGCCATGATCACGGTCTTGATTCCGATGGCCCGAAGGGCTCGAACGGTCCGCGGGCTGTCGGGGCGAATCTCGTCGGCCAACGTGAAAGCTCCGACCACCTCACCGTCGACCGATATGTAGACGTTGATGCTCGGGGTGCGAGTCGAGCGGTGTCTGAACGCAGCGGCCGCCTCGGGGAACGGGCGGCCTGCCGCCACCCACTTGGCCGTCCCCACCGACACCCAGCGATCTTCGACGATTCCCGTGATTCCAGACCCGAGCTCCTCGGATACGCTGGCCGGGATCGCAAGCACCGCCCCCCGCGCCCGGGCCTCAGAGACGAGGGCGGTGGCGAGGACGTGGTTGGACATCTGATCGAGTGAGGCACCCAGGTGGAGGAGCTCGGCGGGGTCGAGGGCGGGGTCGAAGCTGGTGGTGGCGGTGACTGTCGCCTTCCCAGAGGTCAGGGTTCCGGTCTTGTCGATCACCAGGATCTCTGCGTCGGCAAGGCGCTCGAGAACCCCCCCACCCTTGACGACCACGCCTCTGGCAGCGGCCCGGGAGATGCCCGAGATGATGGCGATCGGCACCGCCAGCAGCAACGGGCACGGCGTGGCCACCACCAGCACGGCCAACCCCCTGACCGGATCGCCCGACACCAACCAGGCGGCGGCGGCGACGGCGATGGCAAGTGGCACGAATCCGATCGCGTATCGGTCGGCAAGCCTCGACACGGGTGCCTTGGAGTCCTGCGCCTCCTCGACGAGTCTGACGATACCGGCGTAGGTCGATTCGGCGGCGGTCGTCGTTGCCATCATCTCGAACGAATCGCCACCGTTGAGCGTGCCACTCGCCACCCGGCCGCCCGTCGGGTGCGACACCGCCAGGGCTTCGCCGGTGAGGGACGACTCGTCGAGAACGGCGGTACCGGACACCACGGTGCCGTCCACCGGTACGATCTCACCGGACTTCACCACCAACCGGTCGGCCACGCGCACCTCGCCGACGTCCACGGTCACGGTGACCCCGTCGACGAGAAGGTGAGCGTTGCGGGGCGCGCGTTCCAGGAGCCCGGTCAGCTCCTTGGCAGCTCGAGCAGCCGCGTAGGCGTCGAGGGCTTCGCCGGTTGCGAGCATGAGTCCCACGATGGCCGCCGCCAGATATTCGCCCAAGGCCACGGCTCCGGCGATGGCGAGAATGGCAATGACATCGAGACCCCACTCGCGTTTTCGAATGCTCGCGACCATTCCGAGGACCAGCGGAACTCCGGCGATGACGCCGGATGCCGCCCATGCCGCGGCGGCCACCCCCTCGGCGCCGGCCACACTGGCGATTCCACCGCCTATCAGGCCTGTCAGGGTGGCGATCACCATCCACGGGTGCTTTGCGCGCACTGTCCGACCTCGGTCCGGGTGGACTCAGCGTGTCATCCGGTACCACGGGAATCGAGAGCCGAACGGCCCTTCGGCGGCGAGAACCTTCGGAGTGCAACGTGTCTGGAGCGCAGCGGAGATTCACTCGGCATGATCGTGCGTGGCCGACCCCGTTTCGCCGTCACCTCGGGTCGGCGAGGCTCAACGTCGAGGGGAGTTCGTGAGCTCCACCTCGGTGACCCGGCGACCTTCCATCCGGGTGACTCCGATCCGGACGGGGCCGAGTTCCACTGCGTCCCCGACCCTCGGGATCCGCCCGAGTTGCTGCATCACGAACCCCCCGACCGTTTCGTACTCACCCTCGGGCAGTTCGACACCATGACGCTCGAGCTCGTCGGCCCGGGTTCCGCCGGCCACGATGAGCCGACCGTCGGCGGTGTGACCGAGCAGGACGGTGTTCGGATCGTGCTCGTCGCGGATGTCGCCGACCAGTTCCTCGGCTATGTCCTCGAGACTGATGAGCCCGGCGGTCCCGCCGTGCTCATCGATCACCAGGGCGAGGTGGCTCCGGCTGCGGCGCATCTCCGAGAGGACATCCTGGGCATGGGCAGACTCGGGGACCACCATGATCGGGCGGATGAGCGACGGATCGATCGCCTCGTGGCGGCGGGCGTCCTCGACCGCCAGCAAGTCCTTGACGTGGATGAAGCCGATGACTTCGTCGATCTCCCCGGTGTGGATCGGTATCCGGGAGTGGCCGCTCGCCCGGACCAGCTCCTCGACCTCGGCGTAGCTCGCCGACGACGGCAGCGAGTCGATGTCGGGCCGGGGAATCATGACGTCGTAGGCGTCGCGGTCCCCGAGCAGGATGGCTCCGGTGAGCAGTCGGTGGGCGAAGTCCTCGATCACGCCCTCACGCCGCCCTGCGGCGATGACCACCGCCAGGTCCTCGGCCGAGTGGGCCGCATCGAGCGCATCGGCGGGCTTGACCCCGAACAGGCGGAGGATGATGTTGGCGATGCCGTTGAGCGCCCAGATGAAGGGGCGAAACACCGTCAGGAACGCCCGGAAGGGGAGGGCCATGACCACGGCGGACCGCTCGGGTGTGGCGATGGCGATGTTCTTCGGAGCCATTTCTCCTATGACCATGTGGAGGAACACCACGATGGTCAGGGCGATCACGAGGGCGATGGTGTGGAGCAGGTCGGGGTCGATCTCGATGAACGAGCCGATCACCGTCTCGATGATGGAGGCGACCGCCGGCTCGGCCACGTACCCCAGAAGTAGCGAGGCGATCGTGATGCCCAACTGGGCCGCCGCCAACGACAGCGACAGCTCCCGGCTGAGTTTGACCGCCGCCCGGGCGGTCTTGGTGTTGCGCTGTTCCAGTACGTTGCGCCGGGCGGCGATGAAGGCGAACTCGGCCGCCACGAAGAAGCCGTTGGCCAGCAGCAGAACCACCATCCACAGGAGGCCGGAGACGTTCACTGCTCTTCCCCGCTCTCGTCGCCGGCTTCGATGCGACCCACCCGCACAGTGTCGACCCGGCGGCCGTCCATGTGCTCGATCTCGAAGGTGTGACGTCCCACCCGAACCACGTCACCGACGTTCGGGAACCGTTTGAGCTGAGCCACCAGAAACCCACCGAGGGTTTCGTACCGCCCCTCGGGCCATTCGAAACCGATCAGTTCCTCGACCTCGTGGCGATGGAGCAGCCCCGAGATGACGTCGACCTCTTCGACCTGACTGGTGGGGTCGAGGTCGTCGTACTCGTCCTCGATCTCGCCGATGATCTCCTCGAGCAGGTCCTCGATGGTGATGATGCCGGCGGTGCCCCCGTACTCGTCGACCACCACCGCCAGCGTGGTTCCCTCGCGCTGGAGGCTGGTCAGGACCTCATCGAGCGGACAGGACTCGGGGACCTCGAGCGCCGGTCGGGCGATGTCGGCCACCGGTGCGAGCGGGCGCCGCTCGGGGGGGATGGCGAAACTGTCCTTGATGTGGGCCACGCCCACGATCTCGTCGAGGTCGGAGTCGTAGACCGGAAAGCGCGAATGGCCGGTGGCCATCGAGAGCCGTCGCATCTCCGCCACCGAGTCGTGCCGGCTGAGGCCGGTCACGTTGACGCGGGGCACCATCGCATCGGCTGCCACCTTCTCCTGGAAGGTGATGGCCCGGGTCAGCAGTGACATTTCTTCGTCGTCGAGGAAGCCGTCCTCTCCCGAGGAACGGATCATCAGCTCCAGCTCCTCCATCGACCGGACTCCGGCCAGCTCGTCACGCGGTTCGATCCCGAGCCTGCGCACCGTCCAGTTGGCGGACGAATTGAGGAATCGGATGACGGGCCCAACCGCGCCGTTCACGATCTGCATCGGGATGCCGAACAACACCGACGAGGCGTAGGGACGGGCGATGGCGAGGTTCTTGGGGACGAGCTCTCCGAAGATCATCTGGCTCCCGGTGGCCAGCACGATCGCCAGGGTGAGCGAGATCGCCAGACTCGAGGACTCGGGGATCCACGAGATGCTCGAGATCAGCGGCTCGATGAGACTGGCGATGGCCGGTTCGGCGATGGCGCCCACGATCAACGACGTGGCGGTGATGCCGAGCTGAGCTCCCGACAGTTCGAAGGAGAGGTTGGCGAGCGACTTGCGGACCCTTTGGGCGCGCTTGTCGCCGGCAGCTGCCAGGCGTTCGACCTGGCTTCGCTCGACGGCCACGATTGCGAACTCACCTGCCACGAAGAAGCCGTTGGCAAGAATGAGCAGCACCACGGCGATGAGGCCGCTAAATCCCTCTATCGGAGTCCCCGGTCATGGCTTGATTCATCGTAGACGGTGTCGTGTCCGGCCGGGACGGTGGCGATCTCACTCAACCGAGTAGCCGAGGGCGCCACCGTCGTCGAGGGTGAGGGCTGTCCCCTCGATCGTCACGATGGGTCGACCGCCCAGCACCGCCAACACGAACGCCTCCTGCTCCATCACGCCCTCGCACGCCATCCGGGTGGTGGCCAACCAGTCGACCACCAGTCGACCGTCGTCCGTCGTCGCCGATCCGTTGATTCGGGTGCAGCCTGTGGCAACGACAGGCCCCGGGCGGACCGATCTGCCGTGACCACCCGGGGCAGCGCCGCCAGGTAGGCCGACTCGAGTTCCATGACCCCCTGGCCGGCGCAGGCCATCATCGCCGAACCGAGGTTCGACACACTGGCGGCGTCGACATCGACGGAGATTGAACCGAAGTACGAGTTGCACGCCGAAGTCCCGCTCAGCCCCTGCTGTGTGGGCGTCCCGCCCTCCCGGGTCAGGGTCAGCCTGATCGGGTGCGTGGCGCTGAGGGCGAGCGGGGTGCCATCGGCGGTGCCATCGGTGAGCATCCACCGGTCGGATCCGAATGCGTCGATATCGCTGGTGTCGTCGCCGTCAGGGGCATCGCCGTCACTCCCGGTCGCGCCACCTCCGCAGGCGGCGAAGGCCGTCAGGGTGAACATCAGGAGACGTGTTGTCTTCATACCGATTCGATGCCGACCGAAGGCCGATGGTTCCGCCGGATTCTCCCTACGGTCTGCGTACCATCGACACATGTGCCGAAGCATTCGTCCCCTCCACAACTTCGAACCGCCGGCAACGGTCGACGAGGTCGAGGCCGCCGCCATCCAGTACGTCCGGAAGATCAGCGGTATGCGTGAACCCTCGGCGGCCAACCGCGAGGCGTTCGCCCGAGCCGTGGCGGAAGTCGCCGCCTCGACCCGGGAGCTGGTGGACTCGTTGGTGAGCTCCTCACCCCCGAAGGACCGCGAGGTCGAGGCTGCCAAGGCCCGTGCCCGGGCAGCGATCCGCTACCGCACCTGACGACGTGCCGGTCGCCGGCGGTCAGGGTGTGGGTGAGCTCACCGGATCGTGGGCGGGGAGCGTCAGCTCGAATCGTGTCCAATCCTGCTGCCGTTGGTACACCACATCGCCACCCATCATGCGAGCCAGCTCGCGGCTCACGCTGAGACCGAGCCCGACCGAATCCACCTGGTCGGGATGGGCGTGGGCCCGACCGTAGGGTTCGAAGATCAGATCCTCGGTGCCGATGGGAACGCCCGGCCCGTCGTCGCACACGGCCACGGTCACCTCCCCCGAGTCGGCACTGATCTCGATTCGGACATGGCTTCCGCCGTACCGCTGGGCGTTGACGAGCAGGTTGCGAACCACCTGCCGCACCCTGATCGGGTCGGCCACCACCGTCGCCTCCAGGTCGGGAACGCGGGCGTCGAGGCCCCTGGTCTGGCCCACCTGCTCCACGAGGCTTCGGATCTCCAGCGGCTGGGGACGAACCGACAACGTGCCGCCGTCGAGACGGGCCAACACCAGAAGGTCCTCGACGATGGCGGCCACGTCCCCGCTCTCCTGTGCCATCGCCCTCATCAGGTCGCGGCGTTCCGCTTCGTCGAGGTCGACCGACTCGAGCATGATGGCGAGGCCGTGCACCACGGTGAGGGGGGTGCGCAACTCGTGGCTGACGGTGGCGAGGAACCGGTCCTTGTCGGCGATCAGCTCGTCCTTCTCGGTCAGCAGCTGTCGGACCCGAGACCGCTGAGTCCGCATCTCGGCGCCGGCGATGAGCATCGCCCAGCAGCTCGGCACCATCGCCATCATCGAGGCGAGAACGCTGAGGAAGAGCCGCTCGCCGGGACGGTAGATCTGGACATCGAGATAGGTGATCCCGGCATAGCCCGCCCAACCGAGCGCCAACAGGAACGCGGTCGTTCGCAACGCCGTCCGAGGAGGGACGGTGAGGAAGGTGATCAGCACCTGGCTCATGACCACGAACGCGATCGGCTCGGGCAGTTCGATCAGCACGAGCATTCCGATGTAGGCGATGGCGTCGAAGATGGCCATCGAGCGCCACGAGACCCGTGGCAGCAACAGGTCGTGCAACAGCGTGGTGGCGCCGAGACCGGCCACCGCCGGCAGGACGATGCGGGCCGCGTCGACGTTCCAGGTGAACCCGGTACCGAGCGTCACCAGGATCACGACAACACCGAGCACCCGACGTACCACCCGGTAGTGCTCCCGGAACGAGGGCATGACGAACGGGGCGCGGGCCGAGGCCGGGGCGAGGGTCATCACGGTGGAACGCCACTGCGGCATGCAGATACATCGGCCGATGAGGCCGGCTATTGATCGATTCCCGGCCCTGCCGCGCCCGGACGCCAGGGGTTCACGGCCGCTCAACCCGACGCCCTCGGATGCCGATGACGCTGCGTGACCATCCCGACTGCACCGCTCGTGGCGGCCGAACGGATCCGGACGCCCTTCTTGCTGGCCCACATCGTGGCCTACGGGGGCGGTGGCATCGTGCTGGCCCGATCCTCGTCCGGCGGCTCGTTCGCGTGGGCTCTGATGGCGTACTACTTCCTGCTCACACTGGTGGCCGTGTTCGCCGTGGCGACCAGGCGCCACTTCCTGAGGACGTTCCTGCTCGCCGACGCCGTGACCCTGCCGGTGGTGCCGATCATCACCGGGCAGCATCCGGCGTCGGTGCACGTGGCGTTGCTCGTGATCGTGCTCACGGCCGCAGTCACCCTCCCGCACCGATGGGTACTGGCGGTGGCATCGGTCGGTGGCCTGGTGGCGGTGGCCGGACTCGTGCTCGGCGAACACGAGCCACTGGCTTCGCTGACCGACGCTCAGGTCGCGGATTCCGAGACGATGGCGATGGTGGTCGGTCTCGCCACCGGTGCCATCGCCGCGACCGTGTTTTCCCGGCTCCTGCGCGGGAGCATGCTGAGCCAGGCTGAGGCGTTGGCCGCGGAACAGCGATCCTCGGCACTCCAGCAGCAGTTCATCGCCATGGTCAGCCACGAGCTGCGCACGCCGCTGACCAGTATCCGCGGCTTCGCCGAGATCCTCAACGACGACGGTGCCGGCATCTCGGAGGGGGAGCGGAGCGAGTTCATGCATGCCATCACCACGCAGTCGGCCCATCTCTCCCGTTTGGTCGACGATGTCCTGGTGGTGCTGCGGATCCAGTCCGGGAAGCTCGTCGTCCGGACCGACACAGTGGCGTTGGGACCGGTGATCGACACCGCCATCGCCATGGTGGCCCCGGACACCGGTTCGATCGTGCTCGGACCGGGCCTCGATGCGAAGGTGATCGCCGACGGGGATCGGCTCGTGCAGGTCACTCGGAACCTGATCGAAAACGCATTGAAGTACGGGGGCGGCACCGTGCAGCTGTCCGCATCGTCCGGACCCAACGGCGTGTGGCTGGTGGTGGAGGACGATGGACCCGGGGTCCCCGCACACATGACTGAGGCGGTGTTCGACGAGTTCGTCCAGCTCGGAAGGCCCGCCGAGCGAGTCACCGCGGGGTTCGGTCTGGGCCTCCCGATCGTGAGGCGACTGGTCTCGGCCATGGACGGGTCGATCTGGTACACGGACTCGGTTCTGGGCGGCGCCGGCTTCGTGGTCGAGCTTCACGCAGCCTGAAGGTCGGCTGCCCTCACCAGGGCTCCCCGGGATTCCCGAGAGCCGTGCAGGCCCTGGCAGCCCCCACCGTTTCGTGACCATCGGACCTGACTTGGAGCTCGTTCATTGGGCACGATGAGGGCATGGGGCGGATCGCAGCCGTGCTCGCGCTGGTGCTCGCCGTGGGATCGACGCCGACCGACGGATCGGTCGATCCGCTCGTTGTCTTCTGGGGTGACGGGTGTCCCCACTGTGCAGCCGAGTGGGTGATGCTCGCGGAATTGACGGGGGACTACCCGCAGCTCGAGATCGTCGGATACGAGGTGTGGAACAACCCGGCCAACGAGGAGTTGTTCGTCGCGACTATGGCCGCCATGGGCGAGGAACCCATGGGTGTTCCCACCACGGTGTTCGGTGACCGGCTGTGGGTGGGGTACAACGAGTCGACCGGCTTGGACATCCGTCGGGCCGTCGACCGGGCATTCGCTCCCGTCGATGCCGCCGGCGGCGAGGATGGTGTTGCATTGCCGATTCTCGGGACGGTCGATGCAGACACCACCTCATTGGCAGTGGCCACGTTGGTGATCGCCTTCGTCGATGGGTTCAACCCCTGCTCGTTGTGGGCGTTGTCGATGTTGCTGGCACTGGTGCTGCGGACCGGTTCCCGCGGGCGGGTGGCCGCCGTCGGAGCCACGTTCCTCTCCGTGACCGCCGCTCTCTACGGGCTCTACATCGTGGGGCTGTATTCGCTGCTCGAGTGGGCGGCGGGGGCGAGCTGGGTGCGGCTGTCGATGGCCGTCGTCGCCCTGGCCTTCGGTCTCATCAACCTCAAGGACTTCTGGTGGTTCAAGCGCGGACCCAGTCTCACCATTCCCGACCGGGCGAAACCCGACCTGTACCGACGTATGCGCGGAGTGGCGCTCGACGATCGTCGGCTACCGCTGGTGTTGGGTGGTACGGCGCTGCTTGCGGTGGGGGTGTCGCTGCTCGAGACTCCGTGCACCGCCGGATACCCGTTGCTGTGGACCAACCTGCTGTCGAGTCGGGGGGTGGACGACGTTGCCGCCGTCGGGTTGTTCGGTCTCTACATGGCGGTCTTCCTGCTCGACGAGCTGGCTGTCTTCGGCGTGGCCGTCGGCGCCATGCGGGTGTCGAAACTGGACGAACGACATGGGCGGGTGCTGAAGTTGTTCAGCGGCATGCTGATGGTGGCGCTGGCCGCCACCCTGATCGTCGCTCCCGAGCTGATGCAGTCCGTGATGGGCGCCGTGGCCACGTTCGGGGTGGCGTTGCTGGCGGCGATTGCAGTCCTGGCGATCACCCGGTCCCGCTCACAGGGCTCGCGTGATCCGGCGGGACGGCTCTGACGGTCCCGGTCAGGGGCGTGCCGCACACGCCACCCAGGGCTGAGGAGCCTGATCACATCGGCAGTCTGACCGTCTCGCCGGTGCGGGCGGCGTGTTCGATGGCCAACGTGGCCTCGAGGGTCGCCCTGGCCGTCTGAGGTGTCGCCAGGTTGCACGCCTTGCCGGTGGAGAGATGGTCGTACCAGGCCCTCGCCTCGGTGGCCACGGGTCCGATGAAGTCCCCCAACGCCCAGTCGCCGGGGGTACCGCTCGACAGGAACACGGCGTTCACGTAGTGGTCGGGCAGGTACACGTGGGGGATGCCGTGATCGGAGTACATGACCTGGTCGGTGTGGTCGTCGTCGAGCAGCATCACGCCATCGGTCCCGATCAACTCGACCCGGGCGGCATGGCCCAACGCCGGGTACTTCTCGGGCAGGGCGTAGCAGACACCAAGGTTCACGGCGGCGCCGTCGTCGTATTTGAGCGTCGCCCAGGTGAGATCGTCGGTGTCGTATCCGGCATCCCGGAGCACGCCCTTGTGACCCACCGCCGTCACCTCGATCACCGTGCGTCCTTCGAAGAACCAGTTCATCAGGTCGACGTAGTAGGTGAGAGCGTCCACCACCGGAGTGGCGTGGGGATTTCGTCCGAGCATCCCGAGGGCCTGGGAGCGGGAGTTGTACACCCGGGCAGCGGCGCCGAGCAACGTTCCCATGCGGCCTTGGACTATCTGCTCCTTGGCCACGTGGTAGCGCTTGCGGAAGCGCCGGGAATACCCCACCCGCAGCTCGATCCCGCCGGCCTCCACGGCCGCCAGTATCTGGTCGGCCTCGCCGAGGTCGAGGGCGATCGGTTTCTCGACCAGGACGGTCTTGCCGAGTTCGAGCGCCCTGAGTACGGGCTCGAGGTGCTCACCCTCGCTGGTCGACACCACGACCGTGGTGACATCGGGATGTGAGATCACTTCGTCGTTGCTGCCCGACCAGAAGTCTGCGCCCACCCGGGTGGCGAGCCTCTCGGCGTTGGCCGGATCCTGATCGGCCACCGCCAGGAACCGCACCGCCGGATGCTCGGAGGCAACCAGGGCCCGCAGGGTCCCGATGCGCCCGGATCCGACCACGCCTACGCCAATGTCATGCCGTTCCATGAGCTCCTCCTCGTCATCGTGTCACTGTAGGTGGTTGGCCGTTCGCCTCTGGCGGGGTGCCCGGGGTGACGCCGTAGTGTCTGAGCGAACGAAGGAAGGGTTGTGACATGGAAGATCTCAATGGCCGGGTGGCGGCCATCACCGGAGCCAGTGCCGGGATCGGGGCAGCCACCGCCAGGGCCCTCGTCGCCGAAGGGGCGTCGGTGGTGTTGGGGGCCAGGCGTGGTGACCGCCTGGAAGAGCTGGTGGCAGAACTGGGTGATCGGGCGGTTGCGGTGGAGATGGACGTCCGTGACCCGGTGGGGTGCGCTCGACTGGTGGACGCGGCCCTCGAACGGTTCGGCCGTTTCGACGTGATGGTTGCCAACGCCGGGATCGGGGCGTACGGGGGGATCATGGACATCTCCGACGAGCAGCTCGCCGAGATGATGGACATCAACGTCGCCGGAACGGTGTGGGCGGTTCGTGCCGCCGTACCCCACTTCCTCGAGAAGGGTGCCGGCGACATCGTGATCGTGGCCTCGGTCGCCGGGCTGCGGGGCGCCGGCGACGAAGCGGTGTACGCCGCCACCAAGTTCGCCCAGGTGGGGCTGGCCGGCGGCCTCGACAGAGAGCTGCGCTCGAAGAACATCCGGGTGTGCACGATTTGTCCTGGGGGCACGGCCACCGAGTTCGCGATGGGTTCGGGACGAACGCCCGACATGCCCGGTCTCGCCAACATGATGACGGGCGACGATGTGGCGCAGGCGGTGGTCACGGTTCTGAAGCAGCCGAAGTCGATGCGGACCCTGGTGTGGTCGATGCGCAGCATCCACGAGCAGGACTGATCCGTCCTCGGGTTGGTGTGAACCACCCGTCGGTGGCATTCGTCTCCGGATAGAGTCCAGTCGGGAAGTCGATGGGGACTCGACAGGGGGAGATCAGGATGATCCGACGGGTGGTTCTGCTCGTGGCCGGTTTGGCGCTCGGGTTGGTGGCTCCGCTCCCGGCGGCGGCCGAGACGGTGTTCCAGGATGGGTTCGAGAGCGGTGACCTGAGCGAATGGGACAACGTCGCCACCTCCCGCTACACGGTGACAGACGACCCTGATCGCGTGCATTCGGGCGGCTACGCGCTGCAGGGAACCATTCCGCCCGATGAGGGGTGGGGCGAACTCAACAAGTGGTTCCTGCCCGGCTACGGCGAGATCTACGTGCGATTCGACGTCATGTTCGAGAAGGGGTTCCAGAATCTCCGCAGCGACGGCAACGGTATGCACTTCTTCTCGGTCGCCGGGAACCGCGTCGACGATCGGTGGAGTTCCCACGGTCAGGCCGGCATCGTCCCCGACGGGTCGGACTTCTTCGCCACCACCGTGGATCCAGAGCACTCGTACGGGGACCCGGCACTCGAACCGCTCGGCTTCTACACCTACTACCCGGACATGACCTGCTGTTACGGCAACCTGTTCCTCCAGGACGCACCGGCGGTCCCGCTGACGGACGGCGTCTGGCACGAGATCGTGGTCCACGTCGATGCCGGCACGCCCGGTATGTCCGATGGGTCGCAACGGATGTGGATCGACGGACGACTCGTGATCGATGTCGGCGGGATCCGCTGGCGCGACACCGACGAGTTGAGATTGAACGAGATCGCCGTCGTGAACTACATGCCGGGCTCGCCCCGTGAACAGCGCATCTGGTTCGACAACTTCCTCGTCACCACCGAGTTTCCCGGAACCGGGCCGATGTCGAGATTCTCCGATGTGCCAACCGGCCATGCGTTTCACGACGAGATCGAATGGCTGGCCTCGGAGGGGATCACGTTGGGGTGTGATCCTCCGGTGAACTCGGTGTTCTGTCCTGGTGATCCGGTGACCCGCGGCCAGATGGCGGCGTTCCTGGTGCGGGCGTTGGATCTGCCGCCGGGGGAGGCGGGTCGGTTCGCAGATGACGATGGGTCGGTGTTCCAGGCCGACATCGAGGCGTTGGCTTCGGAGGGGATCACGTTGGGGTGTGATCCTCCGGTGAACTCGGTGTTCTGTCCTGGTGATCCGGTGACCCGCGGCCAGATGGCGGCGTTCCTGGTGCGGGCGTTGGATCTGCCGCCGGGGGAGGCGGGTCGGTTCTCCGATGACGATGGGTCGGTGTTCCAGGCCGACATCGAGGCGTTGGCCGAGGCGGGGATCACGCTTGGTTGCGATCCTCCGGTGAACTCGGTGTTCTGCCCGGATGATCCGGTGACGCGTGGTCAGATGGCGGCGTTCCTCTTCCGGGCGCTCGGGCGGTCCTGATCCGGGCTGGGAGCCCATCGAGGTGGTGCGAACCGGGACTTGAGCGTCGAGCCTAACAGTGTTAGATTGGGCTAACGGTGTTAGACAGCAATGGCATGGCCACCGGTATCCGAGCTCAGCGGCATGATCTGGCCCGGCGGCAGATCCTCGACGCAGCCTGGTCGCTCGCCGAGCAGTCGGGTATCGCAGGGGTGTCGTTCCGTGAGGTGGCGCGGCAGGTCGGCATGCGGGCGCCATCGCTGTACACCTACTTCGCCTCGAAGGACGACCTCTTCGACGCCATGTTCGTGGAGGGGTACCTGGCGCTCGAGGCCTCCGGGGCGGAGTGGAGCGCAACGGTGGCGGAGATGGAACCCGTCGACGCCATCGCCTTCACCTTCGAGCGATGGATCGCCTTCTGTCAGGCCTCGATCGCCAGGTACCAGATCATGTTCACCAGGGCGATCCCCGGGTGGTCGCCCACCACGGAGGCCTACGCCGTGTCGATGCGCCAGTACGGGTCGATGGTGGAGGCACTCGGCCGTGTCGGGGTGGCGGGGGAGGAAGCGGTCGACCTGTACGTGTCGATCGCCGCCGGTCTGGCGGCCCAACAGCTCGCCAACGACCCGACCGGAGACCGTTATGTCGCCCGAGCCCGGGCGGCCGCACGAATGCTCGTCGACCACATGGAGAGGAGTGCCCGATGACCGCGACCACCATCGACATCGACACGGTGACCCGGATCGACGACAAGGCCGAAGCCCGTCGACTGGCGCTCGGTTGCTATCAGGGTCTGATCGCCGACCTCGAGCAACTGACTCCCGACGAGTGGTCGTCTCTGACGGTGTGTTCTCCCTGGACCGTAGCCGACATGGTGCGCCACATGCTGGGGGCGGCCAAGGCCGGTGCCTCCAACCTCGAGATGGCCCGGCAGCAGATCCGGGGTCGACTGCGGCGATCCCGGTTCGGGGGAAACGCTCTCGATGCGGTCAACGCCATCCAGATCGCCGACCACGCTCACCTGGACGGTGCTGCATTGGTCGGCGCGCTGCGGGAGGCGGTTCCGGCGGCGGTGGCCGGCCGGCTCGGTATCCCCGCCGTGATCGAGCGCATCAGTGTGTCCCTCGATCTGGGTGGGTCCACCGCGGCCGGTATGCCGCCCAGGGTGACGCTCGGCGAGCTCGGGCGGATCATCTACACCCGGGACGTGTGGCTCCACCGGATCGACATTGCCCATGCCCTGGGCCGATCGGTGGCGCTCGAGGCTGCCATCGACGGCCGAATGGTCGAGGACGTCATCAAAGACTGGGCCGATCGGCACGGTCGGCCGTTCGAGCTTCGGCTCGAGGGTGCCCTGACGTCGCGGTACGCCCGTGCCGGAGGTGGGCCGTCGATGTCCATCGAGGCAGTGGAGCTGTGTTGGATCCTCTCGGGCCGAGGCGAGCCGGAGCCGGGCGCTCCCGGAGCCGACCTCCTCGCACACCGGGTTCTGTTCTGACGCTCCGCTTCGGGGTCTCAGGCGCGTGCGACTGCGATGTCTCCGCTGGCGGTGTGTGCCACGAGTCGGACCGTTCGCTGTGGCTCCGGGGCCGTTGGGTCGGGGTCCGGGAGGCGGATCACCCCGGTCATCGTCGTGAGGTCGGCCTCCACCCGGATGCCGGGTGGAAGCGCAACGTTCAGGTCCCCCGAGATCGACTTCATCTCCACCAGCGCTCCGCCGGCGTTGTGCAGCCAGATGTCCCCCGAAGCCGTCGAGACTCGCGCATTCCCGCCGACGCGCTCCACTCGGAGGTCGCCGGAAGCCAACGTCACCTCGAGTGAACCCGCCACATCCGAGACGTAGAGGTCCGATGAGGCGCCCGAGACGGTGAGGTCGCCGTCGACGGTTCCCACCCGAATGTCTCCGGAGGCCGTCGATAGGCGAGCGCGTCGGGCGTGATCGAGGCGAATGTCGCCGCTGGCTCCCTTCACCGTGACCTCGCCGAATCCCCCGCCGATCGAGGTCTCCAGAGAACCCCCGCCGACTCTGACGTCGGATCCGGGTGGCACCGCCACGATCACCGACACGCTCCTGCCGAGGAAGGTGGTGTTCTGGCGGACCGTGATGCCCGATCCGGCCTGAGAGACGATCAGCCTGGTGGCGTCGCCATCGCCGCAGGTGACGGTGGTCGACCCGGTTTCGCCGGTGCGCACGTCGAGCCTGCCCGACGCAAGTCGAACATCCAGGGTCACGGGTTCCGAGGTGTCGAAGTGCCAGTCCATCTCAGAGCTCGAAGGTCGTGTTCACCCGGCCGCCACGGGGGCGACGTGCCGCCTTGCCTTCGAGCGTCTTCACCACCCAGGTGTTGACCGACTCGCCGGTGTCCCCGGCGAACGACTCGATGGCGTTCTTGAGTGATGGGGGGAGGCGGAGCGTGATGCGGGCGTCGAAGTCCTCCTCGGCCGCCACCCGTGGTTCTTCTCTGCTCTCCTGCACCCGGAGCACCGGGTCGCCGTCGACGATGGTGAGATCGACGCGGTGGCCGGAGAGTTGCGACCTGATCTCCTCGGCGGCCTGTTCGGCCACGGCCAGCACGGCTTGACGGACTGCCGGTCGAAGTTGGTCGAGCAGGATGGCGACGCCGGTCTCGGCTTCGGGGTTTCCCGCCATGAGGCCGGCCTGGGACAGAACGCGTGCCTCGAGTTCGGTGATGATCGGTTCAATCTGCATGGCGGTGTCCCGTGGTGCCCTTTCGTGGTTTGGTGCTCCGCCCCGGACGGAGCCGTTGCACGCGGGCCTCGTGGAATGCCCGCATCGTTTCGTGGCTCAGGTGCATCATTCGCAGCCTCCGATAGTACGACGACATCATCCTGATGGTGTATCTGATGTCACTATGATGTCACCATGATGTCACATGGCTGAGCTGATGTCAACCCCCTGGTGGGCGCAGGTAGGCGTGGGTAAGGAGGAGGAGGCGGTGTCATCGTCGGGTTCGCCGAGTTCAGCGGAGCGGAATCGACACCCAGAAACAGGACCCGCCGAGCCGCTCGGACCGGCGGTACCCGGCGGCTCCACCGTGGGCGACGGCGAGCTGACGAACGATCGCCAGGCCGAGGCCCGACCCCTGGACGGTGCTGAGGTAGGTGTTGGCACCGCGCTCGAAGCGATCCCAGATCGTGATCTCGTACTTCTTTGCGACGCCAGGTCCGTTGTCATGCACCTCGAGGGTGACCTCGTTGCCCTTCTGGTGGCCGACGATGGCGATCGCGCCTCTCCCGTACCTGGACGCATTCACGAGGTAGTTCACGAGAACCTGGCGAAGGCGACTCTCGTCGCCGCTCATCATCAGCCCGTCGGGCACGACGATGTCGACATCGAGTGTCAGATCGGGAATCAGGTCGAGGGACGAACGGACCATTTCGGCCACATCCACTGGTTCGTGGTGGATTGCGGCCGAGGCGAGCTTGTCCCTCGACAGCTCGATCATGTCCTCGACGATGCGGGCCAGGTGACGGGTCTGATCGCGGACCATGTCCACCATCTCGACCCGATCCGTTCGTTCGATGTCCGGGTCCTCGGCCATGATCTCGACGAATCCGCCGATGGCCGCAAGTGGTGTCCGGAGCTCGTGGGAGATCGAAGCCACCAAATCGTTTCGCTGCTTCTCCACGACGTCGCGAACCTCTCGAATCGCCACAGCCTGGCGGGCGATGATCAGTGCCACCACCACGGCCGCCGTCGTCTGCAGCAGTGAACCCGATCTTTCGATGTCGCGTGCTGTCAGGAAGAACAGGATCCCGACGGCCGAATAGGGCGCCACCATCGTCCACAGCTGCTGAGGGCGGTCCGCCACCTCGCGCAAGCGCGGTGGGCTGGCGAGGATGCGCGTCGTCAGGGCCCCGAACCCGTAGGCCAGTAACCAGATCAGTTCCGCAGTGCTCCCCGGTGCGTAGGTCCCTGCCGAGGTTTCGACAGCATAGATCCCGTTGCCGATGACCAGCAGCACCAACGAACACCCGAGCGCGATCAGCCTCCCATCGAACTGATAGGCCGATCGGCGGGTGGCCAGGATGACGAGCGCTACCAGGAGGGCGGTGTCGCCGAGTGGGTACAGGAACGGCACGGCGGAGACGGTGTCGACGCCGCCGTTCCGGATCGCTTCCATCGCTCCGGCCAGGTAGGTGACCCAGGCGATGGCCGCCACCGACACGGCGCCTGCTATGGAATCGATGGTCAGCCGGAGCCGTTCCCATCGTCGGCCGCTCGTGTGCGGGAGCAACATGAGGCCGGCGAATTCAATGACGTAGCCGGCGAGATAGAACGCGTCGGCGAGGGTGCCGCTGTCTCCGAACTGGAACAGCACCTCTCCGGCGCCGAAGCTGAGGATCCCCAAACCGATGGCCGACCACCCGGCGCGCGCCCGGCCGCCATGGGGCCACCCGTTCAGGATGAACATGACGCCGATTGCGAACACTGCCCCTACCGACAGCACCGGGACCGCGAGGCGCGCGTCATCTGAGTCCAGAACCCCGAACATCATGGCGAGAACCGCAGACAGCATCGTGGCGGTCACCACCAGGGGAACGGCGCGCCGAACCGGAGACGTCCGGCGCGGGGCCGGCACATGTGAGGCCACCGGTGTGCTGGCCACCGGTGCGGGTGCATGAGCGGTTTGCATAGGTCTTCATTGCCTGTCGGCGTCACGGGCCGGCGCTTTACGTCGCGCGGCACTTTCCCCGGGGTTTCGTCCCGAGGGCCACCATTCGGTAGCCTCCCGGCGAACTGAGTCCGAAGGGGGATCGTGACAGCTACCACCCGTGCGATCACGTACCAAGTGGTTGATATCGTCGACGGCGACATGTACGCCCAGCTAGATGACATCCAACGCCGCGCCATGGAAGAGGTCAACGAAGAGACGGCGGTCTATCATGTGTACACGCCCGAGGAGCTGCGGCTGATCTGCTCGAATCCCCGGGTGGTCAAGGTGCTCGCCCTGGAAGAAGGTCGGCTGCTCGGGATCTGTGCCCTCACCAACGATCTCGACGTGCTCCTGCAGTTCAACGCCGCCTTCCTGCGGTCTCAGTACCCTGATCTCGCCGACGGCGACGGCATTTGGTACGCCGTAATGGGGGTTGTGGACCCCGCCGAGGTGGGTCGGCGAATCTTCAACGCTCTGGGTCTTCAGATGGCCGAGGTGCTCTACGACGCAAGAGCGCGAGTGGTCATGTGGGATGCGGTCGACGCCCGTTTCGACAAGATCATGCTTTGGTTCGAGTGGCTGGCATGGCAGCGCTTCGGTGGCGCCGGTGAACAGCGCGTCATCGACAAGCATCGTTGGGTTGCGATGGAGCTTCCTCCCGTAGGCGACCATGTGATCGACCTCCGCGGCCCGTGACGTCGCGCTCGGACAACTACTTCACCAGGTGAAGTATGTTGATTCGATGGTTCCGTCCGATGTCTCGCCGATTGCCGTCGATCAGATCGCCTCACGGCTCAGGTTTGCGGTGGCTCGGTTCAACCGCCTGCTCCACCAGCAGGGTGTCGGGGAGCTCACCCTCTCGCTGCAGTCGGCGCTCGCCACGATCGCCAACCACGGTCCGATCAATCTGTCGGAGCTCGCTTCGATCGAACGGGTGGCTCCACCCACCGTCACCAAGATGATCGGCCGATTGGAGGATGCGGGCTTGGTTCACAGGGTGGCCGACCCCGACGATGGCCGCGCCACGCTCGTCTCCTGCACCGACGCCGGGGAGGCCTGGATGTCGACATCGCGGAGCAGGCGCAACGCCTGGCTCGCCGACCGGCTCGCCAGCCTGTCGCCGGATGAGTTGCAGTCGCTGGCCTCCTCCATCGACGTACTCGAGTCCCTCGCCGTGGAACAGGCCGGATCGGAATGAGGCGCAGACTGCTCGACGCAGTGATCGACACGTTCCGGTCGTTGAGATCCCGTAACTTCCGGCTCTTCTTCTTCGGTCAGATGGTCTCGCAGGTGGGCACGTGGATGCAGTCGATCGCCATCGTCTGGCTGGTACTCCGGCTCACCGAAGACGGTGTGGCGCTCGGGCTCGCCACCGCCGCCCAGTTCCTCCCGGTGCTCCTCCTGGGGGCGTGGGGTGGGGTGTTGTCTGACCGCTTCGATCGGCGCCGGATCCTCGTGCTCACCCAGGCCGCCTACACGACGGTGGCGATGGGTTTCACCGTGTTGGTGTTCACCGACTCGGTCTCGATGCCGTGGATCTACGCGCTCTCGGTTGCGTTCGGGTTGGTGACCGCGGTCGACAACCCGACCCGTCGGGCGTTCGTGGTCGACATGGTGGGGGAGGAGGACACAGCCAACGCGGTTGGGCTCAACAGCACGTTCATGACCGCCTCCCGAACGGTGGGGCCGGCCGTCGCCGGGGTGATCATCACCACGGTCGGGGTGGAGTGGTGTTTCGCCGCCAACGTCGTGTCCTACTTCGCCGTGCTGGGGGCACTGCTCACCATGGACGCCTCCGCCCTCCGCGACTCGCCAAGGGTCCCCCGTGCGGGCGGTCAGCTGCGGGCCGGGCTCCGGTACGCGTGGACGACCCCGACGCTTCGGTCCACGTTGGTGCTGATCACCGTGGCTGGGACGCTCGCTTTCGAGTTCCGGGTGACCCTGCCTTTGCTGGCCGAGCGGACCTTTTTGGGAGGGGCGGGCACCTTCACGCTGCTGTACTCGTTGTTGAGCGCCGGTGCCGTGGTTGGGGGCCTCGTCGCCGCCCGGCGCGAGTCGGTCGACACCAGGTTTCTCGGATGGGCGGCGATGGGGATGGGTGTGTCGATGGGGATCCTGGCCGTCGCTCCGACCATCGCCGTGGCGTTGGTGGTCGTCGTGCCGGTCGGGCTCACCTCGGTGCTGCTGATCGCCGGGTCGAACACCCTCGTCCAACTCGAAGCCGAGCCGGCCATGCGCGGTCGGGTGGTTGCCCTCACCAGTGTGATCTTCCTGGGGAGCACCCCGATCGGCGGGCCCATCGTGGGATCGGTGGCCGAACATCTCGGCGCCAGGGCCGGAGTCGGGGTGGGTGCGGTGGCGACGGCGCTGGCGGCCGGATGGATGCTCCTCAAGCCTGCGGCCGTCGATGAGGCGGCGCCGCTGGCTGTGTGACGCCACCGGTGTGAGCGGGTGGCCGGAGTCGGCCTTGTATCCGGGAGCCTCTTAGAGTTGGACTCGATGGTCACCACGGGTCGCTGCACCGACCTCACGAGCAGGGACGCGTTGGCGCCCTTCCTCCCGCTGCTCCATGCGGCGTGGTGTGACGCCGAGCTCTCGCCGGCCGAACTTCGAGAACTCCGCCAGGCCATCGAAGCGACACCCGACCTGGAGCAACGGTGTAGAGACGCGGTGGCGGCGTGGTTGGACCCCGACAACCCGCCTGACGCCGAGGAACTCGCCACCCTGTCGGCTCACGTGCGGCACCGCATCGAGCCGCCGGACGGCCCGATGGGACCGGTGGAGCTCGGCCTCCGGCTGGTCGGCTCGGTCGACCAGGCCACCGTGGAAGCGCTCGGTCGAGCGAACCTGGCGGTGGGCCCGTTCGAGCCGGGTACGGACCTGTTCCGACGGCACGGGGCTCCGTCCCCCGGACTCGGACCCCTCCCCGAGGCGGGAGAGCCGCCCTTCGACGCCGACGCGCTGCGGGCCCTGCTCGACGGCCCCCACGCCGATGTGAAGAACAGGGTGCGAGCACTCCTCGCGCTCCCGGAGTTCAGGACCCCATGGGGGATTCCCACCGACGATTACCGGGCGCTCGTTCACCGGTGGACGCGCAGGCTCGCCGCCGAAGGCATCGGCGGGCTCGGGATGCCCGTCGAACATGGTGGCGGCGGTGACCCGGGAGGGTTCGTGGCGGCATTCGGTGTGCTCGGCCACCACGATCTGAGTCTTCTCACGACGTTCGGTGTCCAGTTCGGGCTGTTCGCCGGTTCGGTTCTGCGACTCGGCACGGATCGGCATCATCGTTCGATCCTGCCCGGGGCCATCGACCTGTCGATTCCGGGATGCTTCGCCATGACCGAAACGGGACACGGCTCGAACGTCGGCGACCTCGAGGTGACTGCGACGTTCCAGCACGGCGACGACCGTTTCCTGCTCGACACTCCGAGCGACTCCGGCCGCAAGGACTACATCGGGAACGCACTCCACGCCCAGCGGGCGGTGGTGTTCGCCCGGTTGGTCGTGGGAGAGCACGACCACGGCGTCCACGCTTTCGACGTGCCACTGCGATCATCGGAGGGCGAGACCCTGCCCGGCATCAGGATCGAGGATGCCGGAGAGAAGGTGGGCCTCAACGGTGTCGACAACGGCCGCATCTGGTTCGATCAGGTGAGCATCCCACGCGAAGGGCTCCTCGACCGGTATGCGGATATCGACTCCTCGGGGCGGTACGAGAGCTCCATCTCGAGTCCCGGTCGCCGCTTCTTCACAACGCTCGGCACGTTGGTGGGAGGCCGCGTCTCGGTGGCGGTCGCGTCCATCAGCGCAGCCGAGACCGCACTCGCCATCGCCGTGCGTTACGCCACCCGCCGCAGGCAGTTCCAGACGACTCCGGGTTCGGAGACTCCCATCATCGAGTACCGAACCCATCAGCGCAGGCTGATGCCGCGCCTCGCCGTCACCATTGCGTACCACCTGGCATTGGCCGACCTCGTCGACGACTACGTTGCCCACGAGTCCGAGCAGGGTGACACCGGTCTCGACCGCCGCACCCTGGAGGCGCGAGCCGCCGGATTGAAGGCCTTCGCCACCTGGCATGCGCTCGACGTGATCGGCGAGGCGAGGCAGGCGTGCGGGGGACAGGGGTACCTCGCCGAGAACCGACTCGGGGCGCTGCGCGACGACGCCGACGTGTTCACCACCTTCGAGGGCGACAACACCGTCCTCGCCCAACTGCTCGCCAAGTCGCTCCTCACCGACTACCGATCGAGCTTCGAAGACCTCACCCCGGCTCGGCTGCTCCGGTATGTGCGCGACCGGGTGAACTCGGCGATCACCGGTTCCATCCCCATCGTCGGTGCCGTGGACGCCGACCTCTCCAGGCGCGCGTCGCGCCGGGAGTTGTTGCGCCGTCGGGCGTCGCATTCGGTGGAGACCCTGGCGCGCAGGGTGAAGGTGCGTACGGACGACGGAATGCACGCCGCCCACGCCTTCCTCGATGTCCAGCCGCACGCCCTACACGCCGCCCGGGCCTCGGTGGAGTGCTGGGTCGTGGAAGCGGTGGACGCGGCCATCGAGGGCATCGCCAACCCCGAGCTCGCTCAACTGATGGGCGAGGTGGTGACGCTGGCGGCTGCATGGGCCGTGGAGGACGACCTCGGTTGGTTCCTCCAGCATGGACTCCTCAACCCTGACGGTGGATCCCAGGTGAGGGACCTCGTGGTGGACCGCTCCGCATCGGTCTCGCTCCACGCCCGCCACCTCGTAGATGCGTTCGGCATCCCCGATGAGGTCATCGCCGCTCCCATCGCGCTCTGAGTCGCGACCGGCCGGTGCGCTCAACCGGCCGGGACGGCAACGGCGAGACTCCGCGTCTCGACCTTGCTCCTCGTTCCCGAGACGATCAGATATCCGATCATCCAGAACTCACCGATCGTGGCGGGGATGGTGAGCGTGTCCGCCACGACCGCCGATTGCGGGGCCACCAATCCAATGAACACGCTGAGGACGTACCCGATGCCACCGCCGATCAGGAGAAGTCCGAGCAGTCTGGGCATCGTCTTCGTCATGGTCACGAGGCGTCCCATCGGGATGAGCCACAGACCGAAGAACACGCTCCCGACCGACCAGACGGCGTCGTTGAGGTCGTAGAGCAGCAGGGCCGTGGATGCGGGATCGGCGGTGGGTGATGCACCCGTCGCCACCGCCAGGGCGGTGGCGCTGAATGCGGTGGCGATCGTCACCGCTGCCGCATTGACGAGGCCCAACGCTGCCACCGATCCGGCCAGGAACGAGTCGGTCTGCCGGAAGAGACGGTAGAACCACAACGCCGCCCCGCTCTGGGTGACGAGGATGGCGAGGTCGATCCCGATCCCCGTTCGGGCCAGGGTGACGTTGTGTGTCAGGTTGGACAGGGTGGCGGCGGCGTCGCCGGGTACGTAGAGGCGGCTGCGGATCAGCAGAAATCCGAGCACACCGGTGAGGGCGAGTCCGAGATACCACAGTCCCGTGGTGCGAGTCGTACGTGAAGACATGTGTGCGTTCATGTCATCGGGTCAGGGCGGTTCAGGGCTCGCCTGGTGCGTTCATGGTTCGTCGGGGTACTGGAAGACGTGCTCGAGCGGCACGCCGAAGACGCGTGCCATCCGGAAGGCCATATCGAGGGTGGGCGAGTACTTGCCCTGTTCGATGGCGATGATCGTCTGACGCGTCACGCCGAGGCGGTCTGCCAGCTCGGCCTGCGTCATCTCGCCTGCGGCGAAGCGCATGGCTCTGATCGAGTTGGTGACCTTGGTCTTGCGAGCCACGTTCAGAATCCCCGCCGGTAGCGGTAGATCTTGAGTGCGCCCTCGGTGAGCTCTGAGATCGCAAACGCCGCCAGCAGCGTCTGGGCGATCCAGAAATGGTCGAACTCGAAAACCGCCATCCCCAACGCTGGAACCGCCGCGACCGCCAGGACGATGCCTCCGATGTTGCCCGCCCAGCGTGCGATCGAACGGTCGCGTTCGTCGACCCGATCGATGTCAGCTTTCTCACCTCGAATGGCGGCGTTGGCGGCCAGTGTGCCGGTCACGATCACGAAGGTCACCACGGTGAGGACGACTGTGGCGCCGATCATGACGAACAGCGGGCCTCGGTACTCGATCTCGGCGACCGGTGTGACGCCGAGCTGCGGTATCACCTGAACGGCGTACCAGGCGATCACTGCCAGCTGGATCGCACCGGTGATCCAGGTGCTCTTCTCTTCGAACGACATGTGCCCTGCTACCGGCCGTTGCGGGCGACGACATGCAGCCGCAGTGTCTCGTCGACGGCGAACAGCTGCTGCGCCCTCCGGTCGCCAGGGGGAAAGCGGTCGATGACTTCCTCAGTTGGCACCACACTCGGGTTGTCCACTTCGATGTGGTCTCCCTCGTGGTCGATGGTGGCGGCGCCGGCTGCCAAAACGTTCTTCAGCCAGTCGGGCCGGGTGCCGTAGGGGAGGGTGATCAGGATCTCATCTCCCGTCCGGACCACCCCGACGGGGGTGGCGTACGGGCGCCCCGACGAGCGTCCCACGTGATGGATGACGGCAGCGTAGGCGCCGGGCGTTCCGGCGGAGCGCATCTGGCGTGGGTTCATGAATCGCTTGTTCATTGCACGCACGGCGTCGAGCACGAACGGCCACTTCAACCGCATGCCCAGCATGAACACAACGGGCAGCGTCAGGACCAGGCCGATGGGTATAGCGATCATCTGCGTTCCTTCCTTTGTCAATCAGACATGACTTGGTGTCAAAGATTCCTCACAAAGGTCAATGTAAGGCAAAGTTGACATGAAGTCAAGTGGTAGTGACATTGCATCGCACCTCTGGTCGGCCGCTGCGCTCTTCCGTGTGCATCAGCGGGCGGAATGCGTCCGGCTCTGCACACAGCCGCAGCCCGGCTCTCGGTCCGTGTGCACCAGAAGGCGGAAAGTGTCCGGTTCTGCACACGGACGGCCTGATCTTTGGTTGTGCGTCAGGTGGGCCATGATGAGACGATGAGCGATTCACCCGGTTCCGAGGTCCCCGGAGAGGACTACGACCGCGACACCATCTACATCGAAACCCGTATCACCGCCGACGGCCGTGACGGATACCCGGTGGAGCCGGGCCGGTACCGGCTGATGGTGGCCCGCGCCTGCCCGTGGGCCAACCGGACGATCATCGTCCGTCGACTCCTGGGCCTGGAACCGGTGCTCTCGATGGGCATCGCCGGTCCCACCCACGACCAGCGCAGCTGGGACTACCGCGAAACCTATCCCGACGGTCGGGACCCCGTGCTCGGGATCGAGCGACTCCAGCAGGCGTACTTCAAGCGGTACGCCGACTACCCCAAGGGCATCACCGTTCCCGCCGTGGTCGACATCCCCACCGGAGCGGTCGTCACCAACGACTTCGCGCAGATCACCATCGACCTGGAGCGGGAATGGACCGAGCACCGTCGCCCGGGCGCGCCCGACCTGTACCCGGCTGAGCTCGTGGCAGAGATGGACCCCCTCATGGAGGACATCTACAACGACGTCAACAACGGTGTGTACCGGTGTGGCTTCGCCGGTTCCCAGGAGGCCTACGAACGGGCCTACGGGCGACTGTTCGAGCGTCTCGACCAGTTGGAGGAGCGGCTCGCCGGCCGGCGATTCCTGATGGGGGACATCATCACCGAAGCCGATGTTCGGCTTTGGGTCACCCTGGTCCGATTCGACCCCGTGTATCACGGGCACTTCAAGTGCAATCGCCAGAAGCTGGCCGAATATGGCGCCCTGTGGGCCTACAGCCGCGACCTGTTCCAGACCCCCGGCTTCGGTGACACGATCGACTTCGACCACATCAAACGGCACTACTACGAGGTGCACACCGACATCAACCCAACCGGGATCGTCCCGTTCGGCCCGGACCTCTCGAACTGGCTCGACCCCCACGGGCGCGAGCGGCTGGGGGGCGCAGCCTTCGGCAACGGCACCCCTCCCGGTCCGCCGGTTCCCGGCGAGATCGTGGAACCTGCACACACCCCCCTACCAGTGGTGAGTCAACCCGCGACATGATTGGCAGGTCACCCCGGGAGGATCGGACGGGCGGGCCGCCCCTCCGACGGCCCGCCCCCATCGGCTGTCCTCAGCCCAGCTGGCCCCGAACCGCTCCGGCCGGGAACTCGGCGTTGTGCACGTTCACATAGAACTGCTCTGGGTTCTGGCGGATCTCCTTGACCAGGTCGGGGTCCACTTCGGTGCACCCCGAGACGGCCACCGGGATGGGCGGCGACACCACCAGGTCGTAGAAGAACACCACGATGGGGCCGTTGGTGCCGGCCTCACCCCGATGGATGTGTGCCCGACTCGGCGACGTGACGCCATCGGTGGTGATACTCCAGCAGATCTCGCCTTGCCCCTGATTGAGGGTGAGCTCGGCGAGTCCCGTGCCGTCCGGGTCGCCGGGGGCCACTTCGTTGGCGCCCGAGAGCTCGGCGGTCAGGGGTCGACCTCCCGCCATGGCCGGCAGCGCCGACGACATGGTGACGACCAACATCGCCACGAATAGCTTCCGCATGTTCGCTCCTCTCGCTCGGTCGGGAGCGCTCTGCTCCCGGTCCTCTGCCCTATACGGGGAGATGTCCCCGTTTGGTTCGGCCGCCGACGTAGCCGTCGTACACTCGGAGGCGGCGGTGGCAGCGGAGTGGAGGCATCGGGTGGAGGTGAAGTTTTCGGTGGTGGCGGGAATGGCCCTCATCGCCGCCTGCTCGCAACCGGCGGCCGGTCCCGTGACCACCCAAGAGCGCCCACCGTCCCCGATCGACACTGGTGTGACCGCCACCACGACCCAGCCGCGGGAGGATGACGTGGTCTACGACGAAGCGCTTCAGCCGCTGGTGGACATGGCCATCGAGGATCTGGCCGACCGCCTCGATGTGGATGCTTCGTCGATCCGGGTGATCTCCGCCGAGCTGCTGATGTGGCCCAACCAGGCGCTCGGGTGCCCGCGGGAGGGCATGCAGTATCCCGACGTCCCGGTCGATGGTTCCCGGATCGTGCTGGAGGCTGACGGCTCCCGGTACCCGTATCACACCGGCGGCAACGTGTATCAGCCGTTCCTGTGTGAGAACCCATCGACGGGTTGAGACCGGGCTCATCGCGAATGTGGGGCGCCCCCGGAGGGGCGCCCCACAGTGCTCATCAGCCGGTGGTGTCAGCGGTTGTCCACCTCCACCAGCGTCAGCCCCAGGAGCCCGTTGCCGTCGGCGTGGGAGACGGCACCGAGATGCCACTGCCCGGCGGTGGCGCCGGACCAGGAGGCCTCGATGGTCGCCGTCGTGCCGATTGACGCCGACGCCGGCGCCGAGTCGATCGTGAGATTGCCGCCGGGTGTGGCCGACACCACCCAGGTGAACAGGTCGTAGGGACTGTCACCACCGGGTGCGGACCATCCGTGCACGTAGATCGAGTACGTACCGTCGGCGGGAAGCACCAGGTCGATGAGCTCCTCGGTGCCGCCTGCGGTGCTGGAGGCAACCTGTGCTCCGCCGGGACCGTAGACGAAGATGTCCAGGTCGGCGTCGGGCTCGGTAGCCTCCGGTGGCATGGCGATGCGGAGCAGGGCGGCCCCGGCCACGTTCACCTGATGCACGTTCGAGAACCCGTCGTTGGGGTCGAACGTTTGGTCGGGGTCCTGGAGCACCGTGTCGGTGACCACCGTCGCCGGCTCCAGGCCGTGGCCGGCGGCCGTATAGGCGCCGGTGTAGCCGAAGCTGATCGGCACGTCGACCGAGCCGGACTCACCGGAGCCGGTCACGGCGTCGGGTGCGGAGAACGCCACCGGCCGCACCGAGATCGGGCTGTACACCGAGTACTCGGATCCGGTGCTGGTCCAGGTGAGCGAACCGTGAGTCCATGCACCGATCGGTGCACTGACGTTGGTGATCGTCACCTGGTAGGTGGCCGACTGCCCGGAGCGAAGCCGGATGGTGGACGGCGACACGGTGACCTGGAAGCCGTCGGGAGCATCGACCGACACCGTGTAGGTCCGATTGCCGCGCTCCTGGGCAACGCTGGTGACCGTCCTCGTCACCGTCTGGGTGCCGGGCAGGGAGCCCACACCGATCGATGGGTAGTTGAGGTCTGAGGCATCGGTAGCCACGCCCGCCGCCGCCAGTGACGCACAGGTGGCCGCCGGATCGGCGAACACCTGTGGGAAGGCGTCGCACAGGAACCCGAGGTAATCGAGGAACCCGGCGTCATACACCAGTCCCGGCTGGAATGCCGAGCCCTTCTTGACCGCTGCTCCGGGGTCGACCATGCCCGAGCCCATCTGGAACGGGTTGGCGGGCGTGACCCGGTCGTTGTTGAGCACGTCCTGGTCGGCGGTGGTCATCAGCGCCGAACGGGCCGCAGCCGCACTCCAGTCCGGATGCTCCTGAGCGATGAGCGCGAAGAGACCCGCCACCACCGGGCTCGACATCGAGGTTCCGGCGATCGCTCCGAACAGCTCACCGGGAGGCGTGGTGCCCGGGTCGGGGAACGGTGAGTACCCCGCCAGCACCTGGATGCCGGGAGCGGTGATGTCGGGCTTGACGATGTCGGGGGCTACCGGGTTGGGGCCACGTGATGAGAAGATCGTCATCGAGGGCGCGTACGGCAGCTCGCTCACCGAACCGGTGACGATCTCCGCCGTCGGGTTGGCCGCCGTGGCGATGTAGTTCTTCATCGCCAGACCGGGGGTCAGGTCGGTGTGGACCGACGGGACCCAGTGGGTGTCGGTGAACAGGTTGTCGGTGTTGACGGTGTTGTACATGACCATGCCGACACCGCCCGCCTGTGAGACGGCGAGGCTCTTGGCGGCGCGACCGACGGCGCCCCGCTGGCACAGGACGATCTTGCCGCCGACCAGGGCGGGGTTGAGGCTGCCGGGGATGCACAGTGCACCGCCGGCAAACTGGGCATCGACGAACGGCGCCTGTCCCACTCCGGCGGTGATCGACGCGCCGGTGTACTCGGTGCCGTCACCGAGCACGATGGTGCCCTCGAAGAAGCGGCTCTGGGTGTTGGCCCCCACCGTCGTCAGCCACGGCATGGTGGCCGGGTTGCCGAGGGTGGCGTTGCCGGGACCGCTGTTGCCCGCCGACGTTGCGACGTGGACTCCGGCGTCGGAGGCGAACAGGAAGGCGAGTTCGTCGGCACCGGGAGCTCCGGCGCCACCACCGACCGAGTAGTTGATCACATCGACCCCGTCGGCGACCGCCTGGTCGATGGCCGCCGCCAGGTCGGAAGTGAACCCGCCCAGGTTGCCGAGACCCTTGTAGGCGATGACATGTGCCCGTGGGGCGATGCCGGAGATGCTGCCCACCGGCAGCCCGTACATCGACGCCTCGACGTCGCCGTTGCCGGCGGCGGTGGAGGCGGTGTGGGTGCCGTGCCCGTCGTCGTCACGGGCCGAGTCGAACTCGTCGGCGTCGGCGCCGATCACGGCCCGGTAGGTCTCCAG
Organism: uncultured bacterium; assembly: GCA_963825585.1. GTDB lineage: Bacteria > Actinomycetota > Acidimicrobiia > Spongiisociales > ZC4RG35 > JAOUGY01. Next base: position 54,235 of record CAWGTX010000002.1, on the reverse strand, counting down.
CATCTGCCGGGCGCCGATCAGCTTGTCGTTGCACTCGAACGGCGCGTCGTCGGCGTTGTGGGCGGTGTTGCCGAACTGGCAGCTGTCGCCGGAGAGGGCCGGGGGCTTCGGGTAGGACCCATCATCGGCGAAGGAGGGATGCTCCGGCCAGATGCCGGAGTCGATCACGCCGACGATGACGCCTTCGCCGTCCACTCCGGTGGCGTAGGCGCCGCCGGGGGCGGTGAGACCGATGAAGTCGGCCACCGAATCCGTCTGCGGGTACCGCATGACGTCGGGGAGGACCATCATCACGCCGTCGGCGCCCCGGACCTTCTCGACCTGGATCTCCGACAGCTCGACGGCGAACCCGTTGAGCGAGACCGTGTACTGATAGGTGGCGTCGTCCGCATCGAGGCCCACCTCCTCGAGCACTTTCTCGTGCCCGTTCGCCAGGGCCCGCCCACGGGCACGGGCGGCCGGGGTGTCGAGTGACTCCCTCCCGAACTCGGTGACGAGCGGAGCGTCCTCCATCACGACCACGTACCGGCCGCTGACTGCCTCGGACGGAGGCGGCGCATCGTCGCTTGCTGCTCCCGCCGGCACCACGAGCGACATCACCATCGCCAGGCTCGCCAGCACGGTCAAGGTTCTCTTCCTCATTGTCTCTCCCTCTACTGGGGCCTAGTGGAGCCGGGCCGCGTTTCCAGACGCGTCGAGACCGATGCCGGCGAGCTTCTCCCGATGGCGGTCCCAACCTGGAGATGAACCTACTCCCCGAACGGGGCGACTGTCGTGTTTGCGGCATTTTTGTTTCTCGATCCTGGTCGGTTGGGGTCGATTCAGACAGTCGCCGGTGCACTGACTCGTCTTCCACCGGACCCTGTTCGCCGATCGATGCCAGCCCCTCGAGGTGGCGGCCCTCACGCAGCACGCCCAAGACCGTCAATGGCCCTGTTGCGTGCGGTGGTGACGATCCATCCGGCCGGGTTGGGCGGGATGCGGGCGCCTCTCCATCGCTCCGATGCCACCACGAAGGCATCCTGGACGCGTCTTCGGCGAGGGCGATGTCGGCGCGGACCAGGCTGGCCACGGCCTGGCCGTGGGCCTGGCGAAGACCTGCTCGACGACCTGGGGGTGGTCGCCGAGATCGGCGGTCAAGGCTTCACCGGCCGGCGGTGTCCGCGAAGGGCCACACCTCGATTGGTGCTCTAAAGCATTCGACCACCCGGCCTGCCCATGCGAGGGCCTCGTCGAGATCGGCCGCCTCGACGATGTTGAAGCCGCCCACGGGTTCTTGCGATTCCACGAATGACCCGTCGGTCAACAGGAGATCACCGTCGCCCGGGTGGACGACCGTTGCGGAGCCAGGACCATGCAACCTGGTGCTGCACACGAACGCTCCCTTCGATTTCATGTCGGTCTCGAGCGCGTTGATGCGCTCATTCCCGCCGTCACGTCTTCCGGCGACGGCGGCTCAGAGTGTCCGGTGCTCTCACTCATGTGAACGGACAGCAGGTATCGACTCCTCGGGCGCTCCTCGCCTCGGTGCAGGGTGATCCCGTATCCCTACCTACGAACGGGATCGGGCCATCGGGGACCGGTTCGGCGAGTCATCTCAGCCCAACGGCGTTGCCGTGCCCCCATCGACCACTCAGTTGATCTGGCCGACCGCCGAGGTGGGTGTGAATCGGGCGATCAGTCTCCGCTGCTCCACCATGGCCGCCCGGTACCCGTCCCAATCGGGATGTGGCGCACCCGACACCACTTGGTAGTAGCTGGCGAGTTCGTCGCTCGTCGCGTCGTCGGGCCGTGTAGCCACGTCGGAAAGCTCGACAGTGCCGTCGAAGGAGGCGTACGACCACGATGAGGGCTCGGAGATGTGGAGGACGACCCGGTTGTCCCTCCGCATGTTGCGCGTCTTGGCCCGATCGTCGGTCAGCGAGATGAGGAAGGTGTCGTCGTCGAGCGCGTAGACGACGTCAGATGACTGCGGTCGACCGTCCGACCGGATCGTGATCAGCACGGCATGTTTGCGATCCCGTGCCCATGTGATCGCCTCGGAGAGTTGCATGGATCGACCCCGTTCTCGTCGTCTCGCTGCCGGCCTCCAGGGTAGGGGGGAGCAGGGTCTGCGGTCGTCGGTGCCCAATCCCGCAATCGCCGCCGGACCCGCGTCGGGGTAGGGTCGGCGGGTGTGCTTCTCGGCCGAGGCGGACATCGTCGCCGGACTGGTTGTCTCCGCCATCGGCGTCGGCACGATTCGTCATGTCGGTCACGACCGCGAGGCCGCCCTGGCGTCGCTCCCGCTCCTGTTCGGGATCCATCAGCTGATCGAGGTGGCAGTGTGGTGGGGGACCGAAGGCCGGGTGCCCAGTCACCTGTTCGAGACCGCCACCTGGCTGTACCTGCTGATCGCGTTCGGTCTGGTGCCGTGGTGGGTCCCCCATGCGGTGCGGGCGGTGGAAACCGATGCCGTGCGGACGCGCTGGATGGCGTGGCTGTTGGCGGCGGGTGTGGTCGCGTCGGTCGGGTTGACGGTCCCGGTGGTGGTGGGGCCGGTCTCAGCCATCGATGGCGGAGCGCACCTGGCCTACTCGGTGCCGTTGGTCGCCGGCGGGGCGCTCACGCTGCTGTACGTGGTCGCCACGTGTGGATCGTTGCTGCTCTCGTCCGATCGGGTGGTCACCTGGTACGGCGTGGTGAATCTCGTGGTCGTGGCGGGGTTGGCGGTCCTGCTGACCAGTGGGGTGGTGTCGCTCTGGTGTGTGTGGGCTGCCGTGTCGAGCATCGCCATCGCCATCCACCTCGGTCGTCTGCATCGGACCCACACCGCCCCCGTGGCGGGCGTGTAGCTCCGAAACAGGCGGTCCCACCGGCGGGTTCGTCGCCACGGCGCCCCGCATGCAGCCGTGTCATACTGCCCGCCATGTCAGGGGATTCGTCGGCGGCGGCAGGGATCAGGCTGGGACTCATGTTCCCGGCGGTGTTCGGCATCCTGGGACTGGTGGCCTTCCTCGACGGCCTCTTCGGAGCGGTCACCGCACGCCTGATCGGGCTCGTCCTGGCCTGGATCGCCTGCCGGTTGCTGGTCAGAGGCACGGCCAAGTCGGTGTCCCACTACGGATGGGTGAAGCCCACGCCCGTACCGGTCGTGGGCGGGCTCGGTCTGGGTTTTGGCCTGGTCACCGCCGTCACCCTGGTGATGGTGATGGCGGGATGGCTCGAACTCGGGTTCGACGGATTCGAGTCGGCGCTGGTGATGGCGTTCCTCGTCGGGGTTGTGGTCGCCGTCTTCGAGGAGGCGCTGTTCCGGTCGGTGTGGTTCGCCGGCATGGAGCCGGTGTTCGGCACACACATCACGGTGTTTGTGTCCGCCGTGCTGTTCGGCGCCGCTCATCTCGCCAACCCGGGGGCGACCCCGTTTTCGGCGCTCGCGATCACCCTGAGCGCCGGGCCGCTGCTCGGCTACGCCTTCGCTGCCACTCGGAACCTGTGGTTCGTGTCCGGCGTCCACGCCGGGTGGAACATCGCACTCGGTGCCGTGTTCGGCTTCGCCGTCTCCGGCAATGAGGTCGAGTCGAGCCTGTTCGGCGGGGAAGTCTCGGGTCCGGTGATCGGCACGGGCGGCGCGTTCGGGCCCGAGGCGACGCTTCAGACGATCGTCATCGTGGGTGGCGTAGCGCTGCTGTTCGTGCGTCGAGTCGCCGCCAGACGGCCCATCTGGGCGGCTGCCTGAGCAGAGGCCCGGGACCTCGGTTCACCTGGCCGTCTCGAGCAGCGCCAGATCGCGCCGGGCGTACCGGTTGTGCCAGAACTCCTCCTCGAAGACGGTCCCGACGCACTCCCGCACCGAGTGGGTTCCGTTCTCGAGGACGTCGACCGATCGGGTGAGGTCTGCCGGAGACAGCGACTCCAGGTGGCGGCGGAACCGAGCGGACCGATCGGCTCGTACGGCGAGCACTTCGGAGACCGACGGAGCGAGGTCGGCGTCGAGGTCGGGCCACGGAAAGTCGACGGAGCCCGTGTTCGGCATCCCCATCGGTTGGAACGGCTCCCCGAGGATCGGCGCCGTGAACCACTTGTCCATGGCGAAGACCAGGTGGCGCAACGTCTCGACGAACGACCACTCCCCGCCGACGGACTCGTGGATCGCAGCCGGAGGAAGGGCCAGCGCCAACTCGATCGTCTTCGCCCATTCGGCTTCGAGAGCCGCCCATGTCGCTTGCATTCCCTCGGGATCTGATGTCCGGAGCATGGCTCGCAAGGGGTACCAGGGGTCGCGTTCGTTCACGTACGCCGTGACGTCGACACCGTTGATCACGACCCGCTCGACGAGTGCGTCGATGTCCACGTCGACCAACCAGGCGTGGGTGATACGCGCCCCGGTCAGATCCACGTCCCGAAACCGAGCTCCGCTGAGGTCTGCCCCCCAGAACTCGGCGTTCGACAGATCTCCCTCGAACTCCTCCGGCATTGTGGCTCCGATACGTCGCTTGCCATCCGATGGTAGGACCCCGGTGCGCCGAGCGGCCGACGTGCCCGGGAACGCCATTCGGTAGCATCGGCGGCTCATTGGAGGGAGGTTCATGAGCAAGTCCGACCCCACCACAGTGTCGTTCGAGACCGAGCTGACCGCAGTGGGCAACAACACGGGGATCGAGGTTCCACACGACGCGATCGATACGCTCGACGCCGGCAAGCGGCCACCGCTCGTCGTGAACGTGAACGGGTACGAGTACCGGACCACGGCGGGTGTCATGGGTGGTGTTTCGATGGTCCCCGTGAGCGCAGCGATCCGGAAAGAGACCGGACTGGCGGCCGGTGACGCCATCCGGGTGACGTTGACCGTGGCGACTGAACCGCGCGAGGTCGACGTCCCGGCGGACTTTGCGCGCGCGATGGAGGATGCGGGGGTCCGGCCTTTCTACGACGCCCTCGCCAACAGCCTGCAGCGTTACCACGTCGACCAGGTCAACGGCGCCAAGACCGAGGAGACCCGCCTGCGTCGTGTCGACAAGGCGGTCGGACTGTTCCGCAGCGGCAAGCAGCGGTAGCCGGTTGGAGCGAGCGGGGAGATCGCGACATCCTGGTATCAAACCGATTTTGGATCGAGTCCAGAATCGGCGACAATGGTGCGGTGACGAATCCTCCGCCGAGCGAACCCGCCGACCTGCTCCGCGATCACGGGCTCCAGGTCACCGCTCAACGGATCGCCGTTCTCAAGGCGGCCGCCTCCCACCCGCATGGCACCGCCGATGCCCTGGCCGAGGTTGTGCGGGAAGAGATCGGCGCCATCTCGCGGCAGTCGGTGTACGACTCGCTCGGTGTCCTGGTCGACAAGGGACTTCTCCGCCGCATCGAGCCCGCCGGATCGTCCGCCCGCTACGAGCACCGGGTCGACGACAACCATCACCATCTCATCTGCCGGAGCTGCTCTGCCATCGTCGATGTGGACTGTGCCCGTGAGCAGGCTCCCTGTCTGGCCGTGTCGGACGACCGCGGGTACCGCATCGACGAGGCCGAGATCATCTACTGGGGCTACTGCCCCTCCTGTCAACGTTCGGCCGCCAGCGCCTGACGCAGATCGCAACCGAGACAACCGACCGCCCATCGAGGAGGAGAGAGCATGAGCAACGAAGAGCATGGCACCGTCACCACCAGTGACGAGCCGTCGGAGGCCAAATGCCCGGTGATGCATCCTGATCACCAATCGATCGGCATCACCGCCAACCAGGTCTGGTGGCCCGAGCAGCTGAACCTGCGGGTCCTGCGCCAGAACCATCCAGGCGCCGACCCGATGGGTGGAGACTTCGACTACGCCTCGGAGTTTCAGAACCTCGACTTCGACGCCCTCGCCCGTGACGTCGACGCGGTCATGACCGACTCCAAGGAATGGTGGCCCGCCGACTACGGCCACTACGGCCCCTTCTTCATCCGCATGACCTGGCATGCCGCCGGCACGTACCGCACCCTCGACGGGCGCGGTGGCGGCGGTGCCGGAGCTCAGCGGTTCGCGCCGCTCAACAGCTGGCCCGACAACGCCAACCTCGACAAGGCCCGCAGGCTGCTGTGGCCGATCAAGCAGAAGTACGGCCGCAAGATCTCCTGGGCCGACCTGCTGATCTTCGCCGGCAACCGGGCCCTCGAGACGATGGGGTTCAAGACCTTCGGCTTCGGTGGCGGTCGCGACGACATCTGGGCCCCCGAGGAGGACGTCTACTGGGGTCCCGAGCAGGTGTGGCTCGGCGACGAGCGCTACAGCGGCGACCGCCAGCTGGCCAACCCGCTGGGTGCGGTGCAGATGGGTCTCATCTATGTGAACCCCGAAGGCCCCAACGGCAACCCGGACCCGCTGGCCTCGGCCCGCGACATCCGGGAAACCTTCGCCCGAATGGCGATGAACGACCAGGAGACCGTGGCACTGGTCGCCGGTGGACACACCTTCGGCAAGGCGCACGGCGCCGCCAACCCCGATGGTCACGTCGGTCGCGAGCCCGAAGGTGCCGGCCTCGCCGAACAGGGTCTGGGCTGGACCAGCACGTTCGGCAGTGGCATGGGCGACGACACCATCACCTCGGGCATCGAGGGTGCGTGGACGGCCGACCCGATCCGTTGGGACAACGGATACTTCGACCTGCTCTTCCGGTACGACTGGGAGCTCGCCAAGAGCCCGGCCGGAGCCTGGCAGTGGCACCCCAAGGACATCGCCGAGGAGGACATGCCTCCCGCCGCCCACGACCCGTCGAAGAAGGTCCTGCCGATGATGACCACGGCGGACATGGCGATGAAGATGGATCCCATCTATCACGACATCTCCAAGCGGTTCCACGAGAACCCCGAACAGTTCGCCGACGCCTTCGCCCGTGCCTGGTACAAGCTGCTTCATCGTGACATGGGTCCGGCCGTCCGCTATCTGGGACCCTGGGTTCCCGATGAGGAGCTCATCTGGCAGGACCCGGTGCCGGCCGTCGATCACGAACTTGTCGACGCAGGCGACATCGCAGATCTCAAGGCGAAGATCCTCGCCTCCGGTCTGTCGGTCTCCCAGCTGGTCTCGACCGCCTGGGCGTCCGCCTCGACCTACCGCGACACCGACAAGCGGGGCGGGGCCAACGGTGCCCGCATCCGTCTGTCGCCGCAGGCCGAGTGGGACGTGAACCTGTCGTCGGGTGTCGGTGCGGTGGTCAAGGTGCTGGAAGGCATCCAGGCCGACTTCAACGCACAGAGCGGAGCCAAGAAGGTGTCGCTGGCCGACCTGATCGTGCTGGGCGGCTGTGCCGGTGTCGAGGCTGCGGCCAAAGCCGGCGGCCACGACGTAGCCGTGCCGTTCAACCCCGGTCGGACGGACGCCACCCAGGAGCAGACGGACGTCGACTCCTTCGCGGTGTTGGAGCCGGTGGCCGATGGTTTCCGTAACTACCTGCAGAAGGGCAACCCGTTGGCGGCGGAGCACCAGCTGGTGGACGAGGCGTTCCTGCTCAACCTGACGGCGCCCGAGATGGCGGCGCTGGTTGGCGGTATGCGGGTTCTCGGTGTCAACGCCGGGGCCAACCACGGCGTGCTCACCGACCGTCCCGGTGTCCTGACCAACGATTTCTTCGTGAACCTGTTGGACATGGGCACCGAGTGGAAGGCGACCACCGACACCGAGGACGTCTTCGAGGGCCGCGACCGCTCCACCGGACAGGTGAAGTGGACGGGCACCCGGGTCGACCTGGTGTTCGGGTCGAACTCCGAGCTTCGGGCCCTGGCCGAGGTGTACGGCACCGACGACGCCAAGGACAAATTCGTCCGTGACTTCGTCGCCGCCTGGGTCAAGGTCATGGAGAACGACCGCTTCGACCTGCACCGCTGAATCGATCCCACGACGCGAACCGGGAGGCCGAGGTCGCCGGCCTCCCGGTCCGTTTCCGGCCCGAATTCGCCGGGCGACGGTCTCTCACCCGGCTGCGTCGGGCGCCGTCGCCCCCGCTACGGGCACTCGATCTCTGGATTCCAGTCCGACTCAATTCCCGATGGGTTGTGGTCCCACACCCAGAAGTGCTGGATGTACCAGCCGACGGCGGGGACCAGGATGTGCATCTCTCGGCCCAGCACCGACGGCGGTTCGGACACCCCGGGCGGGTTGGAGCCTGCCCCGGGCACGATGTACTCGACGGCTACCAGCTTCAGTCGGCCATTCGGGCCGGGCTCATAGACCAGGCCCTCGGGCTTCTCGACGTCCACCACGAGGTCGTCGATGAATCCCTTGTTGAAGTAGTGGTACCCCATGGCGCCGTCGGTGGGATGGGCGATACATCCGGTGATGATCCGGACCCCGGAGCCGTTCACGTAGCCCAGCTCGTACCCGGCCTCGATGGCCGTCTGAACGTCGTGGTACCGGGCGGTCAGGCTCCTCACCTGGGCGAGATCGTCCTGGCCCGACGACGCCGCAGCGGTCGCCATCGGCACGAGCAACGCCACCGCGATCACGATGGATCGGGTCAGCCGTGTCTTCGGCCTTCGCATGTCGTTCCCACGCACGGCCGGCTTCTCAAGTCGTCGCATCTCCAACCTCCTCGACTCGCGACGTCGGTGTGGGGTCCAGTTGTATCGAGGCTCGGTCAAGAGATGGTCAAGTGGTGCCCGGGAGCCGGACGACCGCCGAACGCCGGTCGAGGTGGGAATCGAGCCATCAGGCGGTCGGAACGGTGCCCGACACCACCAAGCGGTGGCGCTCGACGGTGACGCTCGTGTGGTCGAAGCCGGCCCGAATCACGCGCTCCGCCAACTCGTCGGCGCCACGTCGATCGAGCCCGTGCGCTCCCCCCGTCTCGCTCTCGATCACGAGGAAGCGCCCCTCTGGCCGCAGCATGCGAAGTCGTCGCGATCGTCTCCTGGCGATCCCCACCATGGGCTCGCTCCGGTCCACACCCTTGGCCCGCCGCCACCGCGGCGGCGGCCCGCACCGCCGCTCCGGGGCTGCAACCGATGTCGAGTACGACCTCGCCGGGCTCGATCCCGGCGATCGAAGCGATCCTTCGGTTGGAAGTCGGGTTGCGCCCGATCTGGGCGTAGATCTCGCTCTTGATCGTCGACCACGGTGACCGATCCATCGGGCCAATCGGGCCGCTCGGAGGCGAACCGCCTCACAGCTCACAGGCGATCGGGTGATCGGCCGGCCGATGGGGACGCCAGTCGGGCGGATCGGCGGCCAAACTGACTCCATGACCCAGAACACCATGAAGGCGGTGGTCACCACCGGGATCGGCGGGTTCGAGCGGCTCGAGTACCGCGAAGTCCCCGAACCGATTCCGGGGCCGGGCGAGGTCCTGATCCGGGTGCTGTCAGCCGGCGTCAACAACACCGACGTCAACACCCGACTCGGCTGGTACTCGTCGGCCGTCGCCGAAGGCACCGACGCAGCTCCGGCCTTGGACGCCGCCGACGGCGGATGGCGCGGGCCGACTCCGTTCCCGCTGATCCAGGGGGCCGACTGCTGCGGCGTCGTCGAGGAGGTGGGAGCGGGTGTGGAGGAAACGCTGTTGGGCCGACGCGTCCTCGTTCGGCCCTGCATGCGAACCTCGGGATTCGCCTCGATGGACACGGCGTGGCTCGGTTCGGACGTCGACGGCGCTTTCGCCGAGTACGTGAAGGCACCGGCCAAAGACGTGTTCCGTGTCGATTCGGACTGGACCGACGCCCAGCTCGGCGGTGTACCGGTTGTGTTCGGGACGGCGGAGAACATGCTGCATCGGGCGGCGGTCATGGCGGGCGACGAGGTGTTGATCACAGGGGCGTCGGGCGGTGTCGGGGCTGCCGCCGTCCAACTCGCCAACGTTCGGGGGGCCGAGGTCACGGCGGTCTGCTCATCGGAGAAAGCCCACGCCGTTGCCGCCCTCGGAGCGGCTCACGTTCTGGCCCGGGACCGCCGGCTCTCCGTCGCCGCCTTCGACGTGGTGGTGGACACGATCGGGGGACGCGGATTCCCGGCGGTGCTGTCCACTCTGCGGCGCGGTGGCCGGTACGTCACCTCGGGTGCGATCGCCGGACCGCTCGTAGAGCTCGACCTGCGGACGCTGTATCTGAACGATCTGACACTGATCGGCGCCACCGCCTGGGACGAGCCGGTGTTCCATAGGGTCGTCGCCCTCGTCGAGTCGAACGCCATCCGCCCACCCGTCGTCGAGACCTTTCAGCTCGACCACATGGAAGATGCGCAGCGACGGTTGCTGGAGCGCAGGCTGGTGGGGAGGATCGTGCTGATTCCGCCTGCACCCGCACGGTTGGGATGATCGCCTGCCCGGCTTGCGGGCCGTTGATCGGTCGTCGTGGGCGCCAGAGCCACGACGGCAGCGTCAGCACGACGCCTCCGGCGGCGACGCCGAACGGCGATGCGGGTCAATACATCACGAAACCCGCGGAGACGTTGAGGTCGATGCCGGTGATGGCGGCGGAGTCGGAGGACGCAAGGAAGGCCACGGCGTCCGCAACCTCGCCATCGAGCACCAGCCGGTTCATCGGCGCGAGCTCCTCGAATGTCCTGCGAACGTCGGACATGGATCGCCCGGTAGCCTCGGCCTGCGCCTCGAACACCCGCTCGATCCTCGGGCCTTCCACCGGTCCGGGTGAGATCAGGTTGACGCGGATGCCGTGCGGCCCGGCCTCCTCGGCCAATGTTCGCGTGATGCCGATGAGGCCCGCTTTGCTGGCGGCGTAGGGGGTGCGTCCCAAGAGCGGGCGCTTGCCGGTCACAGAACCGATGTTGACGATGGACCCGGAGCCTCCGACGATCATGAGGGGTATGAAGGCCCGGGCGCACAACCATGGGCCGGTGAGGTTCACGTCGAGCGTGTACTGCCACTCGGTGATCGGTGTCTCCCAGGCCACAGCGGTGGGTCCGGCGATGCCACTGTTGTTGACCAGGACATCCACCGTCCCGAACGTGTCGATCGTCTGACGCGCGAGGTTGTCGACGGCGGCGGGATCGGCGACATCGGTGGGGACCACCAGCGCAGCGGAGCCGGCGGAGCGGACTTCGCCGGCGACCTCACCGAGCTTGTCGACCGACCGGCCGGCAAGGACCACGGTGGCACCCAAGCCGGCGCAGCGGATCGCCACGGCGCGACCGATGCCGTTGCCGGCCCCGGTCACGACTACCACCTTCAGCGACAGGTCCACGGACAGAGCTTCAGGGCTTGCCGAACGTGGACACCTTGTCGACCCTGCACTCCATGAGGATTCGGCGTTCTTCCTTGGCAGGGTCTCTGAGACCGTACGATCCGTCGGCCCCGGTGTACTTCTGCCAGATCTTGTCGACCTGAGCGGTGACGCGGGCGCCGTCAGGGCCGTCCTCGTGGAGTTCGTTGACCTTGGTCACCTTCATCGAAACCCAGTGGTACGGGTTCGCCGGATTGACCAGGATGAGGGACACCTCGGGGTTTTCCTGGATCCAGGCGGTCTTCTTGCGGTGCTCCGCCACGTTGATCAGCACCTGGTCGCCCGAGTAGTCGAACCACATCGGTGTGAGACTCGGTCGACCGTCAGCGGCGATGACCGACACCACCGCAGTAACCGGTTCGTCCAGCAGTCGGCGATAGATCGGATCGAGGTCCTCCAGCGACTCGATCGAGGATCTGCCGCCAATGCCGAACTGGTCTTCCTTCAGGCCGTCGGCCACGTCGATGAAATTGAACAGGGGAATCATGCCTGCGCCTCCAATCGCGTTCGATCACCATACGTTCCCTCGGCGCCGCATGCCTCGAATCCTGCATAATGTCGGATCGTCGACGTCGTCAGGAGCGCAACATGGCAAAGCCCAAGGTGATCGTCCAGATCTATCCGATGATGCCCGCCGATGACGAGGCCGACCGGATCGCCAAGGCACCGATCGGGCGCGACGCCGACCTCTACCACAAGATCCTGCACGAGTGGACCGATCTGGTGCGACTGGCCGACGATCTGGGCGTCTGGGGCGTGAGCACCATCGAGCACCATCTCCACTCCGAGGGGTACGAGGTGGGCCCGAACCCGGGCATCCTCAACGCCTACTGGGCGGCGATCGTCAAGAACGCCCACATCGGTGCCCTTGGGTATGTGATGGCCACCCAGGACCCGATTCGTGTTGCCGAGGAGACGGCGATTCTCGATCACCTCACCAAGGGCAGGTTCTTCGTGGGGCTGGCACGGGGATATCAGTCCCGTTGGGCCAACATCCTCGGCCAGCACTCGCAGGCGGTGGCCACCCTCGGCGACAAGAGCGACGACGACTACCTCAACCGCAAGCTCTTCGAGGAGCGCACCGAGATGCTCCTCAAGTGTTGGACAGAGGAGTCGGTGATTCTGGAGGGTGACAGCTACTCGGCCCCGTTCCCGGCTGATACGGGCATTGTCGGGTACCCCGCCCACCCGATCGCCTCGTTGGCCGGTGCACCCGGCGAGATCGACGAGCACGGGGTGGTGCGCCGGGTGTCGGTGGTGCCCAAGCCGTACACCCAGCCCCACCCCCCGGTGTTCATGGCGACCTCGAAGAGCCCCGAGACGATCGTCTACTGCGCCGAGAAGGGGTTCATCCCCACCTACTTCATGAAGACCTCCGACATCGAGAAGCACGCCCACCTCTACGTCGAGGCCGCCGCCGCTCACGGGATCGAGCGTCGGCTGGGGGAGCGGCAGAACATCGTGCGGTGGCCGCACGTGTGCCTCGACGAAGCCCAGTACGACCAGCGGCTCCGCGACTACGACCTCGACATCTACAAGAACTTCTACGGACCGTTCTTCCCGCAGTTCCCCAACGAGCCGGGAACCGACCACATTGCCAACATGAAGGCTTCGGATATCTTCATCGGCGGTTCGCTCGAGCGGACCAAGGAGCTGTGGCAGGAACTGGTCGATCGGGTCCCGGCCGAGTACATCACGCTGATCTGGCACTACGCACAGGTGCCCAAGGAGGTGGTGGCCGAAGAGCTGGCGTCGTTCATGGAGGAGGTGCTCCCGACACTGGAGGTGCCCGACTTCGAAGCGGCGATGGTGTAGGGAGGGCGGAGATGGGTTCCAATCCGATCGACGGGTTCGAAGTCGACAGGGCAACGCTCGGCAATGTGGGCGATGGGCTCCAGCGGCCCGAGTGCATCCTGGCCGAGCGGGACGGCACGTTGTGGGCGGCGGACGCTCGCGGCGGGGTGGTTCGCATCGACACCACCACCGGTGATCAGGAGTTGATCATCCAGGGAGCGGCCACGACGTTCGAGGAGGCGACCGATGACGCAAGTCGATTCACCCAGGGAACCCTCCCCAACGGAATGGCGTTCGCCTCGAACGGCGACATCCTCATCTCGAACTTCGGAACCGACCGTCTCGAGAGGATGACCCGAGACGGCGCCAACACCGTCCTCTACGACTCGGTCGGCGGCGAGCGAATCGGCAAGGTCAACTTCGTCATCCGTGACTCGAAGGACCGGATCTACATGACCATCTCAACCATGATCCCCAACTGGATGCAGGCGATCTCGCCGAATGTGGCGGACGGACGGATCGTGCTGGTGGACGAGTCGGGGATCCGGGTGGTGGCGGATGGGCTCGCTTTCACCAACGAGATCCGCCTCGACGCCAACGAGGAGTGGATGTACATCGCCGAGACCTGCGGGCCCAGGGTGAGCCGGATGCGGGTGCAGCCGGACGGTTCTTTGGCCGGCTACGAGGTGTTCGGCCCCGACAACCATGGTGCCCTCATCGACGGCATCGCCTTCGATTCGTTCGGCAACCTGTGGGGAACCCACGTGTTCAACGACCAGATCTTCGCCATCACCCCCGAGGGCGAACTCCGCATCATCCTCGACGACGATCGGGGCAGTGAGGCCGGGCGCCGCTTCCTCGAGGCGTTCTGGGCCGATGCGGTGACCCCCGACCACATGCTGGCGTGCGGCGGCACCGTCGCTCCCTGGATGGCGAGTGTCACCTTCGGCGGTCCCGACCTTCGAACCGTCTACATCGGGTCGTTGCGGGGGACCACGATCCCCTACTTCCGGGGCCCGGTGAGTGGATTGCCGATGGTGCACTGGTGATCGTCAGTTCTGTGCGAGGGTGAAGACGTCGGCCTCGGCGAGTGAACGCCGAACGTCGACGTCGGCGCGAGCAGTCACGTCGGGACAGAACCGGTGCGACGCCCCTTCCAGTGCAGCGCGAACCTCCGTGACCACCGCCCGGGCGTCTTCGATGTCGCATTCCACCACCACCGAGTCGTGCACGGTCTGCACGGGTCTGGCGCTCGGGAAGCGACGGAGCCGACGATGCAGGTCGGCGTAGGCGGCGAGCATGATGTCTGCCACACCGCCTTGGATGGGGGCGTTGCGCCAGGCGTTCACCATCGACGACACCCGCTCTCTCGCCGCTCTGGCGAGAAGGTCATGGGCGGTGGACGTTCCGAGGTGGTCGATCACCGCCTCCACGTAGAGCCGACGGAGTTCGCGGTCCTCGAAGGCGCGTTCGATCTGGGCTTCGCCGGCGTCCCTGCCGAGATCGATGAGGTGGTCCCGTTCGAACCGGTGCCGGACTTCGGCGAGCCCAACCTGATCAGAGCGGCTTGCAGATGTCACCGCCGCCAGGAAGATGCGATCGAGATGGAGCTCGAACTGCTGGCGGCGGCCGGCCAGCGTTCTGCTCGAGAAGCGGAATGGCTCCCCGCCAGGCACCAGGGCCACCGGCGCCGAGTAGCGGAGCAGCCAGGCCACCTCGTCGCCGATTCCCGCCACGGCCATCCGGTCCGGGTGACGGTCCGCGACCTCGGCCGCGGTGGGCCAGCGTTGCTCGGCCTGGCGGAACTCGCGGCGGATGGCGTCTACGTCCCGGAACCCCCGGGCGAGTCGCAGGCTCGCGTCCCAGTCGATGACTGCACTGTCGTCGGCGATGCGGCGGATCTCGTCGATCCTTCGCTCGGCCCAGGCGGCGGTCCCCGGGTAGGTCTGGCGATACCGGGCCAGCAGCTCGGCCGCCTCCTCGGCCGTCGTGGGAGTGCCCTCCGTAGTCAGGGTGCGCCCCAGCGCTACGGCTCCGGAGCCATAGGCGATGCCGAAGTTGAGAGCCTTGGCGATCTGGCGGAACCGTTTGAACCGGGCCGGGTCGGCCTCCCGAAGCTCGTCTGGGTCGAACCCGAACATGCTCGCCGCCGTGCTGACATGGACGTCGTCGCCCCGGGCGAACGCTGCTCGAAGCGGCTGGTCGTCGGCGACTTGGGCGAGGTAGCGGAGCTCGGCCTGGCTCAGGTCGGCGTGGACGAACACCCGGTCGGGTGTACGCGGTCGAAGGAACGGCTTCATCCTCGGTGTGAAGTTCTGGGCGTTGGGGTTGCGGCTCGCCAGTCGGCCGGTGTTGGTGCCGACCACCTGCACGTACTGCGGTCGGAGCCTGCCGTCGTCGTGGAGGAAGTCGGCGATGGAATCTCCGTAGATGCTGATGATCTTCGAGTGGTTCCGGTACTCGAGCAGCGCCTCGCTCAGCGGCCCGCCGATCTCCTTGAGCACGCCGGCGCGCACCGAGTCGGCGTCGCCGAGCAGGCGGGACACGCCGTGCCTGCTCAGCGTCCACGCCCTGACCTCGGTCTCAGCCCACTGGTTCAACGCGGCCCGCACCTGCGGGTCGGAGCCGGGATTCCAGCTGGGCTCGACCACCTCGTCGAAGAGGGTGCCCTGCCCGCCGCCGGTCAGTTCGGCGAGGCGTCCGATCGACGCCCGATGCTGGGACTGGATCGTCTCGAGCTCGACTTTCCATCCGTCCCAGTCGAAACCCAACCCGGTCCTCTCCATCCGGTCCAGGAACGGCCGCGCCGCTTGCTCGATGTCACAGATCAGGGTGAGGCGGGCCCGTTCGACCTCGCTCCGGATGGCATCGGCTACCCACAGGGTGTGGAGCGCATCGGCGCCGGCGTAGCTGATCTGGTCGTCGGTGAGGTCGTCGAACGCCGTGTACGACAACTGGATGGTTCCCTTTCCCTCTGCCTCGAGGCCCAGATAGTGCGATGTGGCCCACGCCAGCCCGTGGTACCAGCTGAATCCACTGCGCCCCTGATGGATGAGGGCGTCGGCGAGCTGGGCGTCCCACCACGTGATGTGGTCGGTGGTGTCCGACGACCGCCACACGGCGGCATCGACGACCCTGGCGTCGAAGTTGGCGTTCCAGGCGTCGGCCCTGACGCCGTCGAGCACAGGACCCAGCAGCGTCGGGTCGAGGTCTCTGGCATCGATCACGAAGGCTCGCTCACCCTCGGCCGAGCGGGTGGCGATCGACATCACCCGCATGCATCCCGCCTGCGAGCCGTCGACGGGCGTCTCCGTGTCGATGGCGATGCGGTCCGCCATGGTGATGGCTCCGGCGAGGTCCTCCAGTTGGCCCGCATGGGAGACCAGAGTGCAAGGGACGTCGTCGGGTGTTCGCACCATGGCGTAACGACCATAGGTGCCGGTGGCGATGATCGGAGTCATCGAGGTTCCAGGCTACCGGCACGGTCGACGGTGGCAGCGAAGTGCATCAGTTCTTGATCCGGGCCGGCGACCCTCCTGCGTGCGCCTGCGAGTGTCGGCGTCGCCGCCCGTCCACGATCCTGACCCGGGCCGGCCGCGAGAAGATCCACCCGTCGGGCGCCTCCCGCCGGCGGACGGCCGCCGGATCGGATGCTTCACCCCGGTCCGGCCCCAGGCCGAACCGGTTCCTGCCCGGCCCTGGCAGTGGTGCCACGGCAACCCGGCGGTCGACGCACACGTGGGGACGCTCGCCCGGCTCGTCCGCTCGCCCGGCGATAGGCTTGCAGCCATGTCCGAATTCCAACTCGTCCACCTCGACACCAGCTCGGAGAGCGGAACCAGGGTGGCCGGCCGACTGAGGAGTGAACTCATCGGGTGGCTCACCACCGTCGCCGCCGACAGCATGCCGCAGACGTCGCCGGTCTGGTTCTTCTGGGACGGTTCCGAATTCCTCGTGTACTCGCTCGAATCGAGCCGGGTCGCCAACATCGAGCACCACCCCCGGGTGTCACTCAACCTGGACGGTGACGGACGCGGCGGAGCCATCGTCGTGGTGGAGGGCGTCGCTCACATCGATCGCTCCCTGCCCCCGGCCTCCGAGCACGCGGCGTACGTCGACAAGTACCGCCCGTTGATGGAGGGCTACGGGTGGAGCCCCGAGTACTTCGCCGAGCGCTACCCGATCCCGATCCGGATCACGCCGACCCGCTACCGCCACTGGTGAGCACCGAGCCGGTATCCCGGGTGACGACGCCGCGACGAACGTCCGCTCCGGCCGCGATGTAGAGTCCGCCCGGTCCCGGATTCCCGGCCAAGACACGAGCGAGGGTGAGCATGGCGGACGAATCGTTGAAGATCTTTGTTTCGTACTCGCATCACGACGTCGACTGGCAGCGCAAGATCACCGCCGAACTCAAGCTGTTGGGCATCGACGTCTGGGAGGACCGCCAGATCAAGCCGGGCGACATGTGGCAGGGCGAGATCGAAGAGGCGCTGGCTGCTGCCGACATCATCCTGTTGCTGATCAGCCGGGACTTCCTCTCGTCGACGTTCGTCACCACCGAGGAGCTGCCGGCGGCGCTCAGGCGGGTACAGACGGAGCAGCACCCACCGAAGATCATCCCGGTGTTGCTGCGCGAGACGACCTGGACGAAGATCTTCGGCCTGGAGGGCATCCATGCCATCCCTCGGTTCGAGCGATGGATCGCCAATATCGGTTCGGGCGAGAACTACTGGCCCAACGAGGATGCGGCGATCCGGGCGGTCGCCAAGGAACTCGAGGAGGTGGTAGCCGAAGTCCAGCGTGACAAGGCTCAGCGGAGTGTCGCCGAGGCCGACTATCGCTTGCGCGTGGCAGAGGCGCTCGCCGACGACAGCGCCATCAGCCCGTATGAGCGCCGCACCCTCGACGAGGAGCGGTCGCGCCTCGGGCTCTCCCAGAGCGTCGCCGGCGAGGTCGAGGACACCGAAACCCGTCTCCACGCCGCCGCCATCGAGAAGATCAGGGCGTACGAGTCCGACCTCGAGTTCGCCATACGTGACGTCGGTCTCCCCTTCGATGAACGAACCGTCGAGGAGCTGAGGAAACGCAAGGCCAAGCTGGGATTGAAGGACGAGGACGTGGTGGGCCTCGAGGAGAAGGTGGCGGCCCGCCTGGGCGCCGGCGAATCGGTGGTCTCGGCGCCGGAGACGATGCAGTCGGAGGCGCCCGCGGCCGCCCCCTCACACCGACCTACGCTCGATTGGTCGGTCGGCGCCCGGGTGTTCGCCCGGTGGGAAGACGCCTTCTACTATCCCGGCACGATCTCGGCATCTCAGGGCGACGAATACATCGTGCGGTTCGACGACGGCACGCTCTCAACCGTCGGGAGGCCGGACATGGCGCCGCCGGGGCTGGCGGCCGGCACGCGGGTGGATGCCCGCTGGGGCGACGACGGGTACTACCCGGCACGGGTCGATCGGCAGGAGGGTGAGTCGGTCGAGGTCACCTTCGACGACGGCGTCGAAGGGTCGATGACCATCAGCGAGTTGCGACTGACACTGCCGTGAGCCGACCGGCCTCCGGGCCGGCCGAGGACCGGGGCGAGTCATGCGTCTCACGCCGTCGGTGTTCGGGCGGCCTCTGCGAGGCCCAGCTCGCCGATCGAGATCTCCCGCATCCGGTACTTCTGCACCTTGCCGGTGACGGTGAGCGGGAAGTCGTCGGTGATCCGCAGATAGCGGGGGATCTTGTAGTGGGCGATTCGACCCTGGCAGTACTCGCGGAGCTGCTCGGCGGTGAGCTGCTCTCCTTGGCGGAGCCGTACCCAGGCGCACAGCTCTTCGCCGTATCTGGCGTCGGGCACACCGATCACCTGCACATCGGCGACCGCCGGGTGGCCGTACAGGAACTCCTCGATCTCCCGGGGGTAGATGTTCTCGCCCCCTCGGATCACCATGTCCTTGATGCGGCCTACGATGTTCACGTAGCCCTCGGCGTCCATGGTGGCCAGATCGCCGGTGTGCATCCAACGGGCGTCATCGATGGCCTCAGTGGTCGCTTCCGGGTTGTCCCAGTAGCCCCGCATCACCGAGTAGCCGCGAGTGCACAGCTCCCCGGGCATTCCGGTGGGCAGCACCCGGCCTGTCTCGGGGTCGACGATCTTGCATTCGACGTGGGGCATCACCGTGCCGACGGTCGCCACCCGCCGGTCGATCGAGTCGTCGGCACGGCTCTGGAACGACACCGGCGAGGTCTCGGTCATCCCGTAGGCGATGGTGACCTCGTCCATCGACATCTCGGCGATGACCCGCTTCATCACCTCAACCGGGCATGGACTCCCGGCCATGATCCCGGTCCGGAGGCTCGTCAGGTCGAGGGTCTTTGCCGAGGGGTCGTCGAGCATTGCGATGAACATGGTCGGCACCCCGTAGAGCGCCTCGCATCGCTCCTCGGCGACGGCGGCCAGCGTGGCTGCTGGATCGAATGCCTCAGCCGGGTACACCACCGTTCCGCCCCGTGACAACATGCCGAGGTTGCCCATCACCATCCCGAAGCAGTGGTAGAGCGGTACCGGCACGCACAGCTTCGATCCGGCGCTCAGACCCTGGATGCCGGTCACGAAATAGCCGTTGTTGAGGATGTTGTGGTGGGTGAGGGTGGCGCCCTTGGGTTTTCCGGTGGTGCCCGACGTGTACTGGATGTTGATGGGGTCGTCGAACTGCAGCCGGGCCTGGATGGCCCGGACCCGGTCCATCGGGACATCGCCAGAACGATCGAGGAACGTCGGCCACGACAGGTCGTGTTCGCTCGGGCCAAGGGCCACCACGGTCCTGAGAGTCGTGATCTCGGCTCGTACGGAGTCGATCATGTCGAGATACGAGGCGCCCTTGAAGGTCTCAGCGCTCACCAGCACCGACACCCCCGATTGGCCGAGTGCATAGGCAAGGTCGTGGCTCCGGTAGGCGGGGTTGATGTTGACCAGGATCGCCCCGATCCGGGAGGTGGCGTACTGCACCACCGTCCACTCCGCTCGGTTGGGAGCCCAGATGCCAACCCGGTCGCCGGGCTCGACGCCGAGGGCCATCAGCGCCCGGGCGCAGAGGTCGACCTGTTCAACGAACTCGGCGTAGGTCCAGCGGATCCCCTGGTGGCGCGAGACCAGCGCCGGCTCGTCGTGGTGGGCGGCCGCCACTCGGTCGAGGTTGTCGGGGATGGTCTCGCCGAGCAGTGGCGCCGACGCTGGGCCTGATGCGTAACTCAACATGGGATCACCTCCTGCCCGAAGGTATACCGATTCCCCGACGGATGTCGTCCTCGCTCGGACCGGCGTCACCGGTTGTGGTCCAACGGCCCCGTCGCCGGTCGCTGAACGGGTGTACGTTCCGAGTGTCGGCAGTCGACACCGTGAGAGGGGTGCCTGCCACCGGTTCTCGAAGCGTCGGATCGGGAGAGGGTCATGCGTCGCATTCGGCTGGTCGTGGTGTTGGTTTCCTGTCTGGGTCTCGTGGTTTCAGGGGTGGCGGCGGCCGCCCCTGCGAGGGGAGTGATGCCACAGGTCGACGAGGGGCTCCGCCAAGTGCTCGAGGCTCAGGAAACGGCCAGATTCGTCGTGGTGTTCGATGCCAAGGCGCAACTCGGAGGCGCCGAGGGGATCGGGGACTTCGCTGCACGTGGCGAGTTCGTGGTCGACAAACTCCAGGGCATTGCTGCCGACTCACAGGCCGCGGCGCTCGAGGTGGTGGCGGACCTGGGCGGCGTCGCCGACTCTTACTGGGTGCGGAACACCATGGTGGTCGAAGGAAGCGCCGAACTGGTCGAGGTTCTCGCTGACGTGCCCGGGGTCTCCGAGATCCGTTTGGAGCGGATCTTCCCCCTGATCGATCCGATCAAGGTGGATGAGGAGCGGGAGGGCGTTTCCCCGGAATGGGGCGTCGAAAGGGTCGGCGCACCTGCGGCCTGGGCCCAGGGCATCGTCGGGAGTGGCATCGTCGTTGCCAACATCGACACCGGCGTCGACTACACCCATCCCGCGTTGTCGGCGCAGTATCGCGGCAACCTGGGCAATGGAGCGTTCGTTCACGACTACAACTTCTTCGACCCGACCGGCAGCTGCGGAGACGAGCCATGCGACAACGTCGGTCACGGCACCCACACCATGGGAACCATGGTCGGCGGGGACGGTCCCGGACCGTTCGAGCCCGACATCGGCGTCGCCCCCGGAGCCGGCTGGATCGCCGCCAAGGGATGCGAGGATTTCGGATGTTCGGAGTCGGCATTGCTGGCCTCCGGTCAGTGGGTGCTGGCCCCCACCGACCTTGCCGGAGACAACCCCGACCCGACGAAGCGCCCCGACATCGTCAACAACTCGTGGGGCGGCTTCCCCGGCGATCCGTTCTACCTCGACCTGGTCACCGCCTGGCGCGCCGCCGGCATCGTGCCCGTGTTCTCATCGGGCAACCCCGGTCCGTTCTGTGGTGAGGGCGGCAGTCCGGGCGACTACCTCGACGCCATCAGCGTCGGGGCCACCGACATCGACGACGTGATCGCCGAGTTCTCCGGCCGCGGCCCGTCGGTGTACGGCAAGGTGAACCCCAACGTCTCCGCCCCCGGCGTCGACGTGGTCTCGAGCGTTCCCGGAGGAGGCTACGAGGCCTATTCGGGCACCTCGATGGCGGCGCCCCATGTCGCCGGCACCCTGGCGCTGATGTTGTCGGCCGAGCCGGCTCTGATCGGTGACGTCGCCGCAGCCCAGGCGGCGTTGGAGACCACTGCACAGGACATCGTCGATCTCACCTGCGGTGGCGAGGACGACGGCGATCCCAACAACCTGTACGGCGAAGGTCGAATCGACGCCGCCGCGGCGGTGGCACTGGTCGCCACCGGGGGGACCCTGGAAGGCACGGTCACCGATGCCGCCGGCGGGTCGCCGCTGGCCGGTGCCAGAGTCACTGCGTCCAACGACGTGCGCCAGTTCTCGACGGTCACCGACGGCGATGGCGCCTACCGGCTGTTCCTGGCCGAAGGCCCCTACACCGTCTCGGCCTCCCTGTTCGGATACGAGACTGTGCTCGTCTCGGGGGTCGAGATCATCGCCGATGCCACCACCACCCAGAACCTGGCGCTGACGGCCCTGCCCAGCTACACGATCACAGGACAGGTGGTGTTCGCTGAGAATGGCGCCGGAGTGCCCGACGCAGTAGTGACCGCCGTGGGTACGCCGGCGGATCCGGTGGTCGCCAACCGGTCCGGGCGCTTCCGCATGACGCTCCCGCTCGGGAGCTACACGCTCGAATCCCGTCAGGGTGGATGCACCACGCCGGGGCAGGTGGAGGTCGACCTTCGACGGAACATGCAGACCCGTATCGACGTCACGAAGAAGATCGACGACTTCGGCCACGGCTGTGAGCCGATCCGCACCAGGGCCGCCGTCGGCAGGAACCAGACGGCGTTGTACGGCGACGACGCCTACGGCCGTCTCCGTCTTCCGTTCGAGTTCCCCTTCTACGGGGCCGGGTACGAAGAGGTGTTCGTCACCACCAACGGGTACCTGGCGTTCGAAGACCCGTTCTACGCCGATTTCTTCAACACCGAGATCCCGTCCGTATCGATGCCCAATCTGGCGATCTATCCGTTGTGGACCGATCTGATCGTCGACGGGACGGCGGCGGTCGCATACGCCGCCGGGGGTCGATCGCCCAACCGCTGGTTCGTGGTCGACTATCAGGCGGTGCGCCCGCTGGGAGGGAGCCAGGCACTCGACATCACCGTGACGCTGTGGGAGAACGGTGAGATCGACATGCACTACGGCGACTTCTCCGGTGCACCTGGTGACGGGTCCACCGCCACCATCGGGATCGAGGCTGCGGAGGGTGCCGGTGCCTTCCAGTTCTCCTACCGCGAGGCGACGCTGCAGGCAAACAGCGGATACCGCTACAAGATCGTGCCGACCGGGGTGGTGAGCGGCATCGTGACCAACGTCAACGATGGGTTGCCGGTCGCCGGGGCCGCCGTCACCGCCCAACCGGGCGGTCGGACGGCGACAACCGACGGTGACGGCCGCTACTCGTTGCGTTTGGTGCCGGGCTCCTACACCCTGGGTGCCTCCGCCACCGACTACGTGGACGCTCGCAGCACATTGACGATCGCCGCCGATGAGACCCCAACGGTGGACTTCTCCCTGTCGGCCGCCGTCGCTCGGGTCGAGCCGAGGGAGATCAGCGCCACTGTCGCTCTCGGGGAGACAGCCGCGCGAACCGTCACCGTGAGCAACGTGGGTTCTGCGCCGCTCGTCTTCGAGGCGAAAGAGCGCGACCAGGGTGGCACCCCGATCGAACTGCCCCCCGCCGAGGGGCCCGAGGGTGAGCGGCTGATCCGCCCCAACCAGTGGGACCGGTGGACGCCTCCGGCCGGCTCGTCGATCCCGACCGCAGCGGTGGGCGTCACCTACGACGGCCCGCTGGAGGTGTTGATCGACGATCCCGACGAGGACTCGAATGGTGCGGTGGAGGTTACGGCCGTGCTTGGCGGTTCCGATGGAACCGAAGCCGCCATCCAGATCGACTTCGCGGACGGCTCACCGGTCGGAGGAGCGGTCGGGTACGTGTTCCTCGACACCGACCAGGACGTGGCCACCGGCGTGCCACCTGAAGCGCTGGCCGGACTGCCCACTCAGGACCTCGGGATCGACTACTTCGTGGACCTGTTCCCGGTCCCCGACGACGGGGTGGCGTATGTGGTGGACGCCGAGCTGTTCGACATCGTGGCAGAGGTCCCGGTGGTCGTCGACGGCCAGTCATACCGCTTCGATCTGCCGCTGGAAGCGATGGGCGGTGACGATGGCACCATCGACATCGGTGGCGTGCTGGGTGACTTCTCCGAACCGAACGATTGGGTGCCGGATGTGGGCAAGGGAACGCTGGAACCGTTCCGGGACGCGCCGTGGATGAGCACCGATCCGACCTTCGCAACGGTTCAGCCGGGTGGGTCGGCCGAGGTGGCCGTGACGCTGGGCGGCGAGGGCATCGAGCCCGGCGACTACAGCGGCCAGCTCACCTTCGTCACCAACGATCCGCGCCTGCGCAACCACGTCGTCGACGCAGCCTTGACGGTCACGCTCCCCGAGGGGTTCGGAGCCGTGGCGGGAACCGTCACCAATTCGAGAGCCGGGTTTCCCATCCCGGCTGTGATCGAGGTCAGCGCCGAACTCGACGGAGCGCCCTATCCGATCTCGGCCACGGTTGACGATTCCGGTGCCCTCCGGCTGTACGGGCCGGCGGGTACCTGGCCGGCAACGGTGACCTCGGAGGGCTACGTGACGCTCGAGACCGAGTTGTCCATCACCGGCGGCTCCGCATCCACCTTCTCGCCGATCCTCGATCCGCTGTGGCCGTGGGCGACGCTCGATGGCGGCCCGGTGGAGGTCGAGCTGGCTCCTGGCGAGCAGGCGGAGGTCGAGCTGGCACTGGGCAACGTCGACGGGCGGGTGCCTTTGGGCTACTCGGTGGCGGAACTCGCCGACGTGGTGGAGGGGTTCATGGCGGCGGCCACCACCGATAGCGCCACTACACCGGCCGGGTATGTCGCCCGAGCGATCGAGCCGAACATCGGGGATGGTCAGGTGCTGGTGCTGATGGACGCCCTCCCTTGGGATCTGGAGTCGCTGTTCCAGGTCCTCGATCTCACGGGCGTCCCTTACGACATCGCCGGGTCGGCCGAGCTGGCCGAGCTCGAGCTCGGCCGCTACGAGGCCGTGTTCGTTTCCAACGACCAACCCCAGCTCTTCTACGACGTGCTGGCCGACGAGATGGGGACGCTCGAGAGCTACGTGTCCGGCGGTGGATACCTGTGGCTGGGCGTGGCAGGCTGGGGGTGGAACGAGGGAGACGCGGATGGACTGCCGCTCCCTGGCGGTGGATCGGTGAGCGGTCCCGACCTCCAGGAGAGCAACGAGGTGACTGCTCCTGACCACCCGGTCGCTGCCGGACTTCCAAACCCGTTCCTCGGAGGGTTCGCCAGTCACTCCACTGTTGGCGGCCAGCCTGATGGGACCGTGATTGCCGTCACACCCGACGGCGCCGCCACCCTCGTCGAATACGGCATCGGCTCGGGGCGGGTGCTGGTGGTGGCACAACCCGTCGAGTGGGGCTGGGCGTACGGCGAGGACACGGGAATCATCCTGGCCAACGGGGTTCCCGAGGCCATCGGCTTCGAGCCTTTCACAGATGTCGAATGGGTGTCGGTGAGCCCGACGCAGGGCGAGGTGCCGGCGGGGGAGACGGCGACGCTGACGGTCACCTTGGACAGCTCGGGTCTGGAGACCGGATCGTACGGTGCGACCATCGTCGTTCTCACCGACGATCCGCTCGGGGCGCGACTGTACGTGCCGGTTGCGTTGACGGTGAGCGAGCCCTGACCCTCACGCCGGCCTGGACGTCGGGTCAGGTCGTGTAGTCGCGCGGCGCCGGCCCGGCACGCCGGGCGATGGCCGCGGCCGCTCCCAGCACGACCAGGCTGATCCCGCCGGCGAGGGGGAACCTGAGACTCGCCGACGCAAGTTCGAAACCACGGTCGCCGCCGATCCTTCGGCAACGCCGGAGTCGACCACTTGGAGCGAGAAGCCAGTCAGGTAGGCCAACCAGAAGGAGCGTAGGACTCGGATGTTCGTGGTCGCGGCCGGTGAGGGTATCGCCTCCGGACACGGCGCCCGCCGGCCCAAGCGGATGCTGGCGCGCGCCGGGCCATCGTTGCGACATCGTTCGCTGGTTCACGCACGTGGCAACCTCATGACGAATCTGGCGCCCGGTCGGTGGGTGGTGTCGATGGTGATCTGGCCACCGTGCCTTTCGATGATCTCGCGGACGATCGCCAAACCCAGGCCTGTCCCGCCGGAGGCTCTGTTGCGGGCATGATCCAGACGAGTGAACCGTTCGAACACGATGTCCGCCTGATTCGGCGGGATGCCGGGGCCGTCGTCGGCGATGTCGAACAGAGCCTCGTTCCCCACCTCGCGCAGCGTCATCGACACGAGCGAAGTGGCGTGCCGTTCGGCGTTCTCACACAGATTTTGGATTGCTCGACGGAGCTCCCGGGCGTCGCCGCGTACATGCGCTGCCGAAACCCCGGCGATGTGGACCTGGACCCGGCCGCGTCCGCCCATGGCGGCGGCCTCCTCGAGCACGATGTCGTCGAGGTCGACCGGGTCGGATCGCGCCGGTTTGGGGTCGTCGTCATGGTGGGCGAGGACGAGCAGATCCTCTGCCAGGTTCTGGAGGTGGACGACCTCCTCATGCAGGCTCGTCAGGAGCGGGGATGCCTCCTTCTCGTCGGCCGTCTCGAGCTCCGATCGCATGCGGGCCAGTGGGCTCCGCAGCTCGTGGGAGGCGTCGGCGACGAAGCGCCGCTGGCGTGTCACCGCCGACTCCAACCTCCCCAGCATCTCGTTCATGGTGCGGGCGAGGCGGCCGACCTCGTCTCGTTGGAGGGGCAGTGGAACGCGGCGATGCAAATCGAGGCTTCCGATCTCGGCGACCTCTCTCCGGATGTCCTCCACCGGGCGAAGCGTTCGGCCCACGAGTGCCCAGACGATGGCGCCCATCAGGCCGACCACGATCGGAGTGGTCAGAGCGAGGGTGCCCAACAGCACTCCAACACTCTCTTCGACCACGTCGATGGTGGCCCCGACGTGCAGCAGCGCGGGCCCGTTCGGCGTGTCGACCGTACGGCTCAGCACGCGGAACGTGTCGTCATCGACAGTGAGCGTGTCGAGGGTTCGCAAGGTCTGTGCGTCGCTCAGCGATTGCGGGATCGGAAGGGCCGGTGCGCCGGCGAGATTGGGCGTGGACGCCAGCACGTCTGCCTGAGCCGCGACGAGTTGTGTGAAGGATTCGTCCCGCGTCGCTACGAGGTCGGGTGCGACCAGCTGTCGCTCCTGAAGGATTGCGGAAATCTCGTCGGCACGCCTTGTGAGCGTCGAGTCGATGGTGGCGATCATCTGCTGGCGTTGGATCACCACCAGCGCGACGGCAGCGACGACCATCACGACGGTCACGGCTCCAATCGCGATGACCGTGACTCGGACGCGGATCGACATCGGCTGGGCCGGCGTCCTCATGTTGCTGTGCCCCGGACCAGTCGATACCCGGCTCCCCGAACCGTTTCGATCGATCGGCGCCCGAACGGCTCGTCGATGCGGGCACGCAGGCGGCGGATGTACACCTCGACGATGTTGGGGTCGCCGTCGAAGTCGTAGTCCCACACGCCGTCGAGGATGTCGCGCTTCGACAGCACCTCGCCTGCCCTGCGGACGAGGAATTCGAGGACGTCGAACTGTCGGGTGGTGAGCTCGATCTCGTTTTCGCCGACGAACACGCGACGTTGGTGGGGTACCAGCCGCAGGTCACCGACCTCCACGGGCACGTGGGTTCGTCCGGTCGAGCGACGCAGGAGCGCTCGGACACGCGCTACCAGGACGGGGAACGAGAACGGCTTGGTGAGATAGTCGTCGGCCCCCGTGTCGAGCGCTTCGGCCTCGTCGTACTCGCCCGCTTTGGCCGTCAGCATGAGGATCGGTGTCCAGTCACCCGCTTCCCGAAGAGCCGCACAGACCTGATATCCGTTGCGGCCGGGGAGCAGGATGTCGAGGATGATCAGGTCGTAGGACCCCTCGGTGGCGAGCCACAGCCCCTCGGCGCCGTCGAGCGCGGTCTCGACCGAGAACCCTTCGGTTTCGAGTCCGCGTCGCACAGCGGCGGCGATCTTCAAGTCGTCCTCGACCACGAGGATCTTCATGCAGCCATTGTTGCCGAGCGAGCTGACTGTCTGCTGAATGGAGCCTTGCCCGCACTCAGGTTCCGGGCAGGTACGGCTCTCCCAGGGGCGTCGTCCCAGCGGCGGCGGCAGTCTCGTTGGAAACGGTCTTGAACTCGACCAGTTCCTCTCGCCCACCCCCGCCCGAGACGCCCAAGATCAGCACAGGGCCCACGGAACGGGCGTACAGCTTGTACTCGACCACCTCCGGTTGGTTGGTGATGGTGTCCTTCGTCAGCACGGCGTCTTCGAAGTGGCCTGCGGTCACCTCGGCCTGCTCGCCGACGCTCAGAATCTCGCCGTTGTCTTCGGCTTCGCTCCGGTAGTACTCCTGCCGGTAGCGCATCCCCACCGTCGGGTCGCCCGGCATGATGATCCCTGGAAGGGCACCGTCGACTCCCGCCTCGAACGAGCCGGCCGTGCTCGAGATGTGGCCGTCCTCGAACTCGGCGGTGTCCTCGCCCAGATACCAGATGGTGCCGGAATCGTCCTGTGCGTACCAGTCGAACGTGTCCTCGACCAACTCCCCGTCCCGGGTGACCGTGTCACGCACCACACGGGCTACCACCCCATTGGCGATGGCCCTGGTCTCGGTGGTGACTGTGACGACAACCACGAGTTCCCCGCCCTCCTCATCGATCTCCCGGTAGGTCCATTGCGTCCCAGGTTTCATGGGCCAATAGGCGTTGTCGATGTCGGTGGTGAGTCTGGTCGGATCGAGCTCCACAGGCTCTGCCCCCTGAGGGAGTGCCGGCGCCCCGGGGGTGGTCGCGGTCGTTGCGTTGGCTGCGTCGTCGCCGCCGCATCCCGCCGTCGCCATTGCCAGCGTCAACAGCACGGTCATCCCGAAGGTGCGTCGGTTCATGTTGGTTCCTCCTCGATCGGTGCCACCCGTGTGGCTGCCAGGGCGAGGTCAACGTATGGGCCGGTTCCTGACGGCACGCTGAATGCCCGGCCGGTCGGCCACCGTCGCAGTCAGGCTGGCGAAAGGTGGGCTGGGCGACGATGGGCACATGGTCATGTCGACCATCGCGCGATCGAGAGGAGAATCATGCCGAAACGAAGGATGACGTGGCTGGTGGTGCTGGTACTGGTGTCAGCTGTCACGGGCGCCGGATCGGCGTTCGCGTCACGTGCCGCCAGAGCGGACGATCGAGAAGCCGGAGACGCCTCGGAGGTGGCCGAGGATTCCGCCGAAGGACCTGACGTGCCCATTTCAGGCGGGGACCTCGCCCGCGCCACCGAAGTGGCGCTCGACCATCTGGGTGAGGGCCGGGTCACGGCTACCGAGGTCGGCGACGAGGAGAGCTTCTACGAGGTCGAGGTCAGTCTCGACGATGGACGGCAGGTCGACGTCCAGCTCGACGAGTCGTTCGAGGTGGTGGGACTCGGCTGATGACCGGCAATGCAGGGCGCCGTCGGGAAGGCGGTGCCCTGCACGGTGAAGCGACCCGCGACATCTAGTGCCGTGTCCTGCAACGTTCGCCTGGTTGTGGGTCGGCGCCGCACGTGTCGTGTGGGCGTGTTCCATATGGTGCTTCGCCGTCTTCGATGTTCCGGCCGACCTGTTGGGCTCCGCTGGGAGGCGGGGCGGGGCGTGGGGGCACGGTCGGCCAGGCTGTGACCGGAAAACGAACGGGGGGATGGTCACGACCTGACCCTCGCAAACGTTTCTGGTCACAGCACCAGACAGGCCGAGCAACGACGGCAGTGCAAGACTCGCTCCATGGACGAATACGTCGTCGAGGTCGACGGGGATGAGGTCAGGGTCACCCACCCTGACAAGGTGATGTTCCCCAGCCGGGGTTGGACCAAGCTGGACGTGGTCGAGCACTTCCACACCTGTGTCGACGGGGCATTGGCTGGAGTGTTCGGACGTCCAACGCTGCTGAAACGGTGGCCCAACGGAGTCGAGGGCAAGCCGTTCTTTCAGAAAAGGGCGCCGGAGTCGTCCACCGAGCGGTTCACGGTCGAGTTCCCCTCGGGTCGTACTGCCGGTTACCTGGTGCCACGGACTCCCGCCGACATCGTGTGGATGGCCCAGCTGAACTGTGTCGACCTCAATCCGTGGCCCAGCCGCGTCGAGCACGTGGAGATGCCCGATGAGCTGCGGATAGACCTCGACCCCACACCCGAGGCGACGTGGTCGGATGTGCAGCAGACGGCGTTGATCGTTCGTGAGGTGCTGGCGGACCACGGGCTGGTGGGTTATCCCAAGACATCGGGTTCGAAGGGGATCCACATCTACATACGCATCGATCCGCATTGGCCGTTCCTCGAGGTACGGCGGGCCGCCCTGGCTTTGGGTCGTGAGGTAGCCCGGCGCCGTCCGGAACTGGCGACGACGGAGTGGTGGAAGGAGAACCGCCACGGCGTCTTCATCGACTACAACCAGAACAGCCGAGACCGCACCGTCGCCGGCGCCTACTCGGTCCGTCCCACCGGATGGGTGTCGGCTCCACTCACCTGGGACGAGGTCCCCGACGCCGAACTGGCCGACTTCCCGATGGACACCTTCGCCGAGCGCTATCGGCGGGTCGGTGATCTGATGCAGCCGATCGACGATGTGGCGTTCGCGCTCGACGCTCTCCTGGAGTTGGCGAGAAGGGATCAGGCGGGCGAACTGGGAGACGACCCCTGGCCCGAGAACTTCGGAAAACCCCGAGGGCGACGAAGCTGGTGGACGTGAGACCGCCTTCAGCGCCATCCGAGGGGGCGATGATGCCTGACCCTGGTGGGGTGAGTGGCCAGATGACCTCACCGCCGAGCGTCACAGCCCACATCCCGTGACGAGGGGCTGCCGCACCCGAGGTCGGTGACTCGTTGCTGATCGATCGACAGCCGGTGGCATGATTGGTCTCCACCGGCCGGAACCGAGCACGCTATAGGGCACCGAAACCGCCGCAGTCACGTTCGGCGAGCCGGGTCCTCCCTCGAGCGTGCACCCCCTTCGCCACGAGAGGGATCCGAAACCATTTCGCCGCGCATCCGGATTGTGACCCAGGACTCTGCCAAACGGCACCATCGCCGCCGACGCTCGTGGGTGTAGTCAAAGGAGCCACCCGTGACCCAGGCCGTCCCCTCCGACCAACGCGCCCGCCGTGCCGAGCAGGCTTGCAGTCTGCACCGCCGCTACCACGGCAAGATCCAGACGATGCCGAAGGTGCCGATCGGTGAGGGAGACCTGGGCATCTGGTACACCCCGGGCGTGGCGGCTCCGTGCCGGGCCATCTCGGCTGATCCCGAGCTCGTGTACGAGTTCACCAACAAGGGCAACTCGGTGGCGATCGTCACCGACGGAACGCGCATCCTCGGGCTGGGCGACATCGGACCCCAGGCCGGCCTTCCCGTGATGGAGGGCAAAGCGCTCCTGTTCAAGTACCTGGGCGGTGTTGACGCCGTGCCAATCTGTTTGGACACCAAGGATGCCGACGAGATCGTCCGGACTGTTCGATTGCTCGCCCCCGCCTTCGGCGCGGTCAACCTCGAGGACATCTCCCAACCCAAGTGCTTCAAGGTGCTCGACGCGCTGCGCACGTCGATGCCGATTCCCGTATGGCACGACGATCAGCAGGGCACGGCGACCGTGGCCCTCGCCGCGCTCATCAATGCGCTGCGGATCGTCGGCAAGCAGATGAACGAAGTGCGTATCGCCATGGTCGGGATGGGCGCCGCCAACGTCGCCACCTTCCGGCTCTTCCGCGCCATGGGGATCGACGGGTCACAGGTGGTGGCGTGTGACTCGGCGGGGGTCCTGCACCACGGCCGCGGCGACGTGGCCTCGGCTCGGGATGCGTTCGAAGACAAGTGGCGCGTTTGCACATCCACCAACCCCGAGGGCCGCACCGGTGGGATCCGGGAGGCGATGAGGGGCGCCGACGTGGTGGTGGCGTTCTCTCGTTCGGGGCCGGAGGTGATCCTCCCGGACTGGGTCGAGGAGATGGCATCGGACCCGATCGTATTCGCCTGCGCCAACCCGGTCCCCGAGATCTGGCCGCATGAGGCGCGGACAGCCGGTGCCGCCATCGTGGCCACCGGATCTTCCGACCTGCCCAACCAGGTCAACAACTCGCTCGCCTTCCCGGGCGTGTTCCGGGGTGTGCTCGACGTGAGAGCGCGGGCGATCACCGACGAGATGGCGATCGCCGCCGCCCGAGGGCTGGCCGCCTACGCCCGGGAGCAGGGCATCTCGGAGAGTCGGCTGCTCCCGCCGACCGATGACATCGGGGCGGCGGTCCGGGTGGCATTGGCGACCGGCACCACCGCCCAGGAGATCGGGATGGCACGCGTTCACCGCCAGCCGGCTGAGCTGGAAGCGTCGGCACAATCGGCCATCACCGGAGCTCGTGCGGCGCTCGACTCCCTCGTGAGCTCCGGGGTCGTCGGTGGGGATTGACGCTCGTGGAGCGTCCGGCACGCCGGGCTCGGACGGCGTGAGCCGTCGGATGGTGGGTACTGCGCCAGGATTCGGGGATGCCGTGCTGCCCAGGTGTACGAGCCTGCAGCCGATGGCGCTCTTCGGTCGCAAACGCCCACGCAGCGAGTTCGGTCTCGCCGGCCGTCCCGCCGACCTCGGGCTGCGGGACGACGACGTCCTGATCCTGAAGCAGGTGTGGATGGTGGGCGCCGACCTGCGGAATCCCGTCACGTGGGCTACTGCCTGTACTTCAAAGGCCGTGGTGTCGCCGAAACCGCATCGCGGAGGCAGCCGATCGCGGGTTCGAGGTCTCGGTCCGTCCGCACGTCCCTCACTACCCTGACGACTGGGCGCTCACCGCCAACCACGGTAGGCCATCTTGGCGTCCGGCTCGACCAGGGTGATCGCCACCTCGAAGCGGAGCAGGGTCCCACCTTTCCGAGGTGAGAGCGTGAGGTGGTTGAGGTGGTGGATGGTCGAGGTTTCCTCGGGCCCCAACACTGGCGAAGCATGTGCGGATCACTCCACGCTCGCCACACCGTCTCCACGGGGGCGGCGTAGAAGCGTTCCAAGGTGAATCCCTTCTTCCGTTTGAACAGCTGCTGAAGCTCGTGCGGTCCCTTCGGTCAGGAGGCGGCGGTATGGACCATGGCAGCGATGCGGGCCTCGGTTGCGTCGTCGAGCCCGTTCACGAACCAGTCCGGGCGTAGCCGGGCAGGCCGTACCACAGTCGCGGCTTCAGATCGGATGCGGCCGTGGTGATGATCTGGTGGAGCCGTCGGACCAGCTCGGCGAACGGCAGGTCCCGTGTTGCGATCTTGGCGAGCATCTCGGCGGCGCCATCAATGCCGTCGATCATCGTCGTCCTCCGATTCGATGGACTCGAGGAACGCGCCGAGCGAGTCGAGGCGGACCTCCCACAGCTTCTCGAAGGTGTCGACCCAATCGGCGACTTGCTCGAACGGCGCGTCTTCGAGGTGGTAGATCCGATGCCGACCCGCCCGCTCGGCAGCCACGATCCCGGTCCCGCTCAACACCCGCAAGTGTTTGGAAACCTGCGGCTGACGGATCCCGAGGCGCTCCACGAGCTGGCTCACGGAGTATGGGCCGGTGCGGAGGAGCTCCACGAGTTGCAACCGGCTCGGCTCGCCCAGCGCGCTCAACGTGGCGGCGTCCATGGGGTCACCGTAGGGCGACCAACGCATTCCTGTCATGGAATATGTCAGGTCGGTCGGGGATCGACCAGTCCGCTCACCACCAGCTGGCGGTGCGGCTTGGCCACCGTGGCATCGGCGAACCCGGCATCGCGTAGCGTCTCGGCGAGCGCTTGGGCTCGGCTGCGGTCGAGGCCGTGCGCCCCACGGGACTCGCTTTCGACGATCAGGAACCGTCCGTCCGGCCTCAACACCCGCCTCGCCTCGGCGATGCCCCGGGCGGGGTCCTCCCAGTGATGGAACGAGTGGATCGTCCACACCCGATCGAAGCTGCCGTCGGGGAAGGGAAGAGCCTCGGCTCCGGCCACCACGAACTCGACGTTGTGGATTCCCCGTGAGCGGCGCCGGGCGATCCCGATCATCGGCTCGCTCCGGTCCGCTCCCACCGCCCGGGCCACGGACGAAGCTGCCGCCCGCACCGCCGCTCCGGGTCCGCAGCCGATGTCGAGCACCGAGTGTGACGTGCTCAGCTCGGCGATCGACGGCAAGTGATGATTGGAACGGGGATTCCGGCCGATGAGTGCATACAGCTCGCTCTGAACTCTCGACCACGGCGATGTGTCAGCCATGACCTCCATTGTCGCCGAACCAGTCCGGTCCGTCGCACTCCATGGGACGTCCGAAGCGTTGCGTGCCTGAGCGCGGTGTTCCGCCTGACCCCTGCCAAGCTCGGGGAGTGCCACTCGGAGGGTCCGTCGGCGTGGCGCGTGGTGAGGGGGTTCGGAAACGACCGAAACATTTCGGCCCGTTCGCACGTCCCATCACCATGACGATGACCACTTCACTCCCTACTGCATTGTTGTGCGGCGCCGGCATCGTGCTGGCTGCGCTCGGACTGTTCGCTGCCGGCGACATCGCCGTGGTGGCGCTTGGCCTCGGAACCGTGTTCGCCGGAGGGCTGCTGCACATGGCCGAGGTGTGGATTCGGCTCCGCTCCCAGCCCGTGTCCGACGGTTCGAAGGCGGGCGTCGGCGGCTGACGCCCGCCCTCCCGCAGACGTCACGCGGGCGGAGCCGACTTGGCCGGCGAATCGTGCAGGTTCCGGGCGCGACGCAGATCCTGAGGCGTTCCCACATCGAGGATGCCGCCTTCGTGGAACACGATGGCGGTCGCCGGCATCCCGTCGGCGATGGCCGCCCGGATGACGTTGCCGATCTGGAACTCGTCGACGGCGTTGCGGGCACCGGCTTCGGCAGGAAGACGATCCAGCAGGTAGCTCGAGAATGCGGGCGTCCAGGCAGCGAGCGACCAGCAGAATCGCAGTCCCCGATCGGGCTGTTTGATCACGATGTCGATCACGCGCTCGTCCTCGTCGAGCTCCACCATGTCGACCCGCTCCGGCGACAGCGACGGGAACAGCCCGAGCACGATGTCGGCTCGTTCCTCGCCGAGCCGTCGGAGCATGTGCGCCATGGCGTCCAGCGGCTGAAAGATGACGTCGGGAAACGCCAGTGTCACCACGTCCTCGGCGGCGAAGCGGAGGGCCGGGGCGATGGAATGCGCCGGACTCGGGGTCTCGTCGACGATCACATAGGCAGGGGTGAGGCCGTGGAGCAGCTCGCCGACCAACGCCGTCGGCACGTCCCATTTGCCGCTTCTCAAGGCGATCAACACCCGGTCCACTCCCGCCGTCGACAACCGCTCGAGCAGGTGGGAGATCACTGGACGGCCCCCAACGTCGACCACCTCCTTGCTGCCCGAGATCGTCGACCCCAGCCTGGTGGCTCGCCCGGCGGCAGGGATGATCGCGGTGACCCGACTGCCCTCGACGCCACTCATGGAACGGCAGCATACGTCGGAGTGCCGGAAGCGCACGTGTCTTCGAGAGTGGCGAACCGAATCCGACGCGGTCGGCAATACCGGTTGACGAGCGGGGGGATGCGATGGCACCGGCGGCAGGCGGCTGCTGCACCGTCCGGCTACGACGAGAAACTGGACATGATCCGGGAGAGCGCGCCCGAAGCACCAACCGGGCACAGTAGCCACGGCGACATCCCGGCCCGACCCTCATCTCCCCACCGATCCCGCCCGATTGTCGCAGCCGGCTTCAATGCAGGACGCCACCGACAGTGACCGGCGTCGAACAGCATCCCACCTTGTCGGCGAGCTGCTGGCGTGGGTTCGGCATTCTCGGTCAACCGAGAATCTCCCGGGTGGTCGACAGCAACCGTACCCACTCGATGGCGATCACTCCGGCCACTGCCACCTGGGAGGAGCGGGTGACCCAGTTCGGCACCGTCCGAGTCCGCATCTCGGCCAGCCAGAGGGGAGCCGTGACGAAGGCCAGCACCAGCAACTCGAAAGCCAACCAGGGCTCGTCTTCGGCTGCTACCAGGACCAACGCGAACAGCACACTGGCGCCGATGAGACCGAACGCTGCCAGCACCGTCGTCCCGGCGACCGTCAGGGTCCATGCGCTTTGCTCGAGCCGCCGATCGATGACCACGATCGCAACGCCCGCCAGCGCGGACAGCATCGGGTACATCACCACGTTCATCGCAATCGGGTGAAGGATGACGAAGTCGATGTTCTCGGCCTTCACGAACTGATTCCCGCCAATCGCTGCGGCGGCCGCCCCGGCGTAGAGCAGCCCGCGGCGGCGTGTGAGGTGGGACTTGAACAGGGCCCAATAGCCGGCGGCAATGATGGAGCCGAAGACGCCTCCGAAGATCACCAGGCTCAGCGAGCCGTCGATGCTGATCACGCCGATCCGGAATCCGTCCCCGGTCAGTCGCAGCCTGGTGCTCGGATCGTTGAGGATCGCCATTGCACCGGAGAGTCGCATCGCCAAGCGTCCGCCGACGCCCAGCACCAGCACGCCACCGATGAGCGAAGCCAGTCCGGCGATGCCGATCC
The DNA here is from genome assembly GCA_963825585.1 of uncultured bacterium. Classification (GTDB taxonomy): domain Bacteria; phylum Actinomycetota; class Acidimicrobiia; order Spongiisociales; family ZC4RG35; genus JAOUGY01. The sequence goes on along the minus strand of CAWGTX010000002.1, from coordinate 17,986 downwards.
GTCGACCGACGTGGAACGCCGGAGCGAGGGGAGCTTCTGTTGTCACTTTGGTGAGACGAACGAGCAACGCCCTCTGGGTGACGCGAGGCAGGAGATTTCGTGCTGCGGCTTCCCGGGAGAGTCAACTCATGCCCCGTGTCGCCCGGCCCGTATCGGGTTGCGGGACCGACCTCGGGTCCGCTCGTAGCGGGCGTGATCTCGGCTACTGGTGCCGAAGGGGAGTTGACATCTATGTCGTGACGCGATATATCTACTTGCGACACACTGTGGCCATGGTTGTGAGAGAAGAAGGACCGTCTCTATGAATGATGCTGCGAAGGCCCCGGACCAGATGTCGCCGTTGCCGGCTGCCCAGTTGCACATCCTGTTGGCTCTGGCCGACGGCGAGAAGCATGGGTATGCGGTGATGCGTGAGGTCGAGTCGATGACCGACGGTGAAGTCACGATGGGTCCGGGCACGCTGTACGGGACGGTCAAGAAGATGTTGAACGCAGGTCTCATCGAGGAGACCGATCAGCGTCCTGACCCGGAGATGGACGACGAGCGTCGGCGCTACTACCGGATGTCCGGTCTTGGAGCCAGAGTCCTGGATGCCGAAACGGCTCGGTTGGAGCGCCTGGTGAAGACCGCCCAAGCCAAACAGGCACGGCGGTTCGAGCCGGGAGTGGGGATCGCGTGATGGACCGTCATCGACGGGCATACCGCGGACTCCTCGTTGCATACCCAGTCGACCACCGGCGTGAGTACGGAGAGCCGATGGTGCAGCTCTTCACGGACCGGCTCCACGACGAAGGTGGCGGTGTGCGGTCGTGCCTCGTATGGGTTCAGGTCCTGATCGATCTGGTGAAGACGGCGTTCGCCGAACGCTTGGAGGCAGCCATGAAATCGTTCAGAACCGACTGGTGGCGGATACTCGCCGTGCCGCTCGCACTGTTCGTCGCCATCGCAGGTGTCGGCCTACCGTTCGAACCCCAAGACACCGCGGGTCCCGACTGGCAGATCGGAGCGATCGCCTACGCCATCGTCTCCGTCGTGGGACTTGTCCTGGTGGTGGGCGGTTTCGTCATCCGCAGGAGAAACAGACTGGTCGGCAGCACCATGATCGCCGTTGGAGTCATGCCCGGATTTCCAATGGCCGTCATGTTCTGGTTCCCACCAGTGGCGCTCGTCGGAGTCATGTCGATGGCGGTATCGATCGCGGCCTTCGTCGACGCGCCCAAAGCGCCCCCGTCGCCTGTCGAACGGGCTCAATGACACGGCTTGAGCCAGGCGCCCCGGTGGTGCAGCAGTGCGCGTGTTCGGCATGCCCGGGCGTCAGCGGGGAGTCGGGTCACGTGACGGGGTTTGCGGAGGCAGCGGTGGGTGTCTACAACGGGCAACTCTGCGATCAACGTCTCCTACGAGCCTGCGAACGGATCGCCCGGAGTCGGAGGAACCGGCGGCAGCCGCCTGGTCGGCTGAGAACAGGGAACGCTGCCCGCTCATCCGGCGGCGCCGCCCCGTGGCCATCAGGGTGGCATCGATTTCGCCGCCCGATCGCCGACCGCTCAGCGGGCAGCCAGCCATCCATCCGACCGTGCCTCGTTCATGTGCGTACGCTTGGCACCGGTCGCGACGTGGAGGTTGGCTGTGATCGGGTACAGAGAGTCCGTGGACATCCTCGCGGCGGAGTTGGCCCAGGTTCTGGCCGGGTTCGGTCGGTTGGCGCCCCACGACTGGTCGTTGCCGACGAGGCTCGAGCCCCTGGACCCGTCGCTGCCGCACTGGACGGTCTTCGAGCTCGCCGGCCACTTCGACATCTCGATCGGGTTGACCCGCATGCTCATCGCCGATCCCTCGCCCGACGGGCAACCCGGACGCGATCGGGTCAGCTTCTTCATCTTTCCTCGTGTCGAGGTGGCGCCGGTGGTCTACGGCTACGCCTACAGCATGGTGGAGGGCAAGGCGCCGTCGGACATGGTGGGCGTGCTGGGCGAGACGTTCGCAAAGACCGTCGAGGAGTCGCGAGCGAGCGCGCCCGACACGATCGGGTCCGGCTACTACGCCCTCATGCGTCTCGATGAGTTCATCCCGACGCGGGTGGTGGAGGCGGTGGTGCATGGCCTCGACCTCACCGATGCGGTCGGCGCCGAACCGGCTGCCACCCCGGCGGGGATCGCCCTCACCGCCGAGATCCTCGACGAGCTGTTGGCGCGGAGAACCGTGGCAGGTAGACCCGCCGACCTGGGCGACGACCTGACGTGGATCAGGGCGGCATCGGGTCGGGGGCTCGATCATCCCGATCCACGGCTGCCGCTGATCGGCTGACGCCGGTCTTCCCCTACGCCCAGCGTTGGCGTAGGCTCCGACGATGGGTACGAAACGAGACGATGCCGGCGACCGTCACGTGTCGCCGCAGGATCTGTGGAGGCTGGCGCTGGCCTGCGTCGCCCTCATCGCCATTCTGATGGAGCTACGAAAGCCACCGGACCAGCGCACGTGGCACGGCAAGGTGGCCGGCGTCGTTCCCTACGACTTCCGTCGCCCGACTCCCTCCAGAATCCGTGATGCTGTCTGGAACCCCGAGGGCCCGATCGTGTCTGGCAAGGTGTGGGGCGCTGGATGGACGATCAACCTCGGCGCAGTGAAGGCCCGCCTCAAACCCCGGCCGTGACGAGGGACGGTCGCTGCCCCGAGGAGTTGCGGTAGTCAGCGTCGCACCAATTGCGTTGACGGCACCCCGAGCCGTACCACCATCGCGGATGACCCCGTTCGTCGATGCCTGCATGGCGGCTCCGGTCGGAGCGTCCTTGTTGGCCAGGCTCGAGGCCAAGCAGCGCGGCGAACCGTCCCGTCTGGGAACCAGCGGTTTCGGTGGCTGAGATCGTATGTCGACGAAATCGCTCATTCAGACCTCCACCACTTCGACGCTTCAACCGGTCGTCGGAAAGACCCGGTTCTGTTCGCCCGCTACGCCAGGGCGTACGCGCTGCACACAGCGGGGATGTCACCCGACACGACCATTCTCGGGGACGCCGGCGTCGCAAGGAATGCAGGAAACGGATACCACGAGGTTCTCGTCTCGATGGGAGTGATCGCTGAAGTCCCGGCATGGGCTTCCAACCGCCGCAAGCGGCTTGTCGCGAGCCCGAAACGGTACATCGCCGATGCCGGTCTGGCTGCGGCAATGATGGACGTGACGATCGACGACGTCTACGCCGAGTCTGACCTGCGCGGCCGGATCATCGATTCCTTCGTGACGAGTCAACTGCGAGTCGAAGCAGAGGCGAGCGAGCGGCCCGTCACGCTCAGCCATCTTCGAGACCGCAATGGCGTACACGAACTCGACCTGATCGCAGAGTGTGGCCGGCGGCTCTACGCGTTCGAGTTCAAAGCCGGAACCGCACCAACGATCAGAGACGCCCGCCATCTGATCTGGTTCCGCGACGAAGTCGCCAGGGACAGATTCGGTGGCGGGGTCGTCTTCCACACCGGCCCCCACCGGCATCCTCTGGACGGCGGCATCGAAGCGGTACCGATCGAGAACCTCTGGCGATCGTGACTCATCCCTGAAGGTGCGAGTCCGGGGGAGGCCAGGAACTCAGCCACAAACGTCGAAGGGGTTCGGCACCTCGGGGAGGCCGCTCTCCCGTTGCAGGTCCCGGAACGCCACCAGCTCCGGGAACTGCTCGAACCAGACCATCTTGGGTTCCACACCGGACGACACGTCCAGGTCGAACACGAAGGCGCTGAAGGTCTCGGCGAAATCCTCCTCGGGCGAACTGGCGGCGTACGAGCCGAGGTAACCGGGGTCGACCTCGCATCGTTCTTCCCCGAGAGGCTCGTCCGCGGTGCCGTCTTCCGGTTGTGCGAACAGCTCGTCCTCGGTCCAGAAGCCCTCGATCCACTGGCCCATGTAGCTGTCGCCGTAGAAGCAGCCGACGCCGTTCCAGAACGTGTCGCAGCGCTCGGGATCGGCGTTCACGTCGAGCTGATCGGGCATCTGGGTGAACACGTGGGCGAGTTCGTGGACCATCGTCAGCTGCGTCTCCTCCGGATAGTCCTCGGCGGACAGCAGGTCGACGGCAACCAGGAACACGTCGACGCTTCTGCTGTCGGCGAACGCCGTGAAGGCCAGCGTGTCGCCCCCGCCGTCGTAGCCTGACAACAGGCGCACGGGCTCCAACTCGTCGACGGGCGTTACAGTCGCCAACCCCTCCCACGCCTCTTCGAGCACCTCGGATGGTTCGCCGAAACACACCTCGCTGAGTTCCCCGTCAAAGACGGTGTAGATCGTCTCTACGCGGCCGAACTCCTCGCCGACAACGTCTGGGACGCATTTGGGTGGGCGCTCCGCAGGCTCCCGCTCGGCGACCGGGGGTTGCCCGACCGTCGGCTCGACGATGGGCTCGTCCTGGGTCGCTACGCCACAGCCGTTTAGCAGTACCACGACCGCCAGCAAGACGCTCGGAACGCGCATGGGCCGGCAGCGTAGGGCGATGCTCGTCCATGGCTAGTGCCGTGTCCTGCAGCGTTCGCCTGGTTGTGGGTCGGCGCCGCACGTGTCGTGTGGGCGTGTTCCATATGGTGCTTCGCCGTCTTCGATGTTCCGGCCGACCTGTTGGGTTCCGCTGGGAGGCGGGGCGGGGCGTGGGGGCACGGTCGGCCAGGCTGTGACCAGAAAACGAACGGGGGGACGGTCACGACCTGACCCTCGCAAACGTTTCTGGTCACAGCACTAGCCCGTTGCGGACTGCATCTGATGGCGGGCCACTCGGATCGCCCGCAGAGGACGGCTGCGGGACTCGCGCAGACGATGGCGACGTGGTCTCAGTCTCTCAATAAATGTCGGAAAACCGTCGAAATTTCGCGCATGCGCTCGTTCGGGGGCGTATGGTCACGTTCAGTCGACCGCAACACCGCGGCCGCGCACGGCCTTGTTGGGCCCCGGATGACGGGAGTTGGATTGTGCGACGGAGACATCTCGTTGCCGCGCTCGCGGCGACCCTCGTAGGAACGCTCCTGATACCAGTGGGAGCATCGGCCGCAGGCGGAGACCTCTGGACCTCCGCCGGCGGCGATCGGCAGAACACCCGATATCAACAGTCGGAACACCGCCTGGGTGTCGACTCGGTGGCGGATCTGGGAGTCGAGTGGGTGTTCGAAACCGGGGGTGACGTGTCGGCCACACCGGCGGTGGATGGAGACACCGTGTACTTCCCCGACTGGGCGGGCAACCTGTTCGCCGTCGACAAGAAGACCGGCGAGCTCCGGTGGCAGGTGTCGATCACGGCGGCCACAGGAATCCCCGGCGACAAGGCAAGGGCGACACCGGCCGTGACCGAGGACAAGGTCATCATCGGCACCCAGGGTCCGTTTGGTGGCGGTGGCCTCCTGCTCGCCTACGACAAGTTCACGGGTGAACATCTCTGGACGACGGTGGCGGACTCGCATCCAGCGGCGATCATCACCCAGTCGGCCACCGTGTTCGACGGCACCGTCTACGTGGGGGTGGCGTCGCTGGAGGAGGCCTACGCCGCCTTCATCCCCGGGTATCAGTGCTGCTCGTTCCGCGGAAGCATGCTCGCTCTCGACGAGGACACCGGCCAGATCCTGTGGAAGACGTACACGGCACCCGACGGGTTCAGCGGCAACGCTCTATGGGGCAGCTCGCCCGCCATCGACGTCAAACGCGGTCAGGTATACGTGGCCACCGGAAACAACTACTCGGTGCCCCAATCGGTCCTGGACTGTGTGGCCGCCGCCGGCGACGACGCGGACGCAAAGGCTGCCTGCTCCCCGTCCGACAACCTGTTCGACTCGATCCTGGCGCTCGACATGGACACGGGAGCGGTCAACTGGGTGACGCGGGCTATCCCATTCGACGCCTGGACGGTGGACTGCCTGCCGTTCCTCGGTGACGGCGACAACTGTCCGGAACCGGCGGGCCCCGACTACGACTTCGGTCAGGCGCCGGCGCTGTTCTCGGTCAAGGGCGGCAACGGCAAGAAGGTCGAACTGGTGGGTGCCGGCCAGAAGAGCGGTCAGTACTGGGCGCTCGATCCGACGTCCGGGCAAGTGGTCTGGGTGACCCAGGCCGGTCCGGGAGGGGTCGCCGGCGGACTGCAATGGGGCTCTGCCGTCGACGGGCAACGTGTGTACACGGCCAACGCCAACTCCGATGCCGTCTCGTGGTTGCTGCCCGACGGGGAGACTACGACGCAAGGTGTCTGGTCTGGTCTGGATGCCCGCACCGGACAGGTGCTCTGGCAGGCGACACCGTCCCACGGCGGCGGGACCTCGGGCCCGGTCACCACCGCCAACGGGGTGGTGTTCGGCTGTTCCCTGGACGCGCAAGGGCACATGTACGCGCTCGACGCGGCGACGGGGGCGGAGCTGTGGAGCTTCGCCAGTGGAGGCTCGTGCCTGTCGGGTGCGGCGATCTCGGGCGGGATGCTGTTCTGGGGTTCGGGCTATGCGAACCTCGGCGGGATACCGAACAACAGGCTCTACGCCTTCGGGCTGGGGGACTGAGTGGACGGGCGGGGCGGGTCTCCCGCCCCGCCCGTCGTCTGTGCTCTGGGCATCGCCAGCCTCCACTCGCCACGATGGGTGCCGGTCAGGCCTTCTTTGCCCAGGTGCAGGAGTGCCTCGGAGTTGGCGGGGCGAACCAGGCGATGCCCGGCAACCTCTACCAGGTGGGCGTGTTGGACGAGGTCGGCCACGGTGTCGCCCATCGTCCGGTCGCCGACGCGGACCAGCGCCGGGTTGCCCGGGCGAAGAGGTCTTGGCGCCGCCCCACGGCTCGATCGTATATCCTGCATTGTCGGCTGACCGCGAACAGTGAGGTATGCGATGGATCAAGACTCGGCGCCGCTCAAAGCCTTGAGCGCAGCACAGGTCGAGCACTTCCGCCACAACGGGTTTCTCTCGCCGGTGGACGCCCTCACCGCCGATGAAGCACGCGAGGCTCGGGCGCTGGTCGAATCGGTCGAAGCTACCCATGGCGGGCCCGAGAAGACCTGGCCCCGGGCGTGGTCGTTGAAGCCCCACCTGCTGTTCACAGGGCTCGATCAGGTGGTGCATCATCCGAAGGTGCTCGACGCGGTGGAGGACATCGTCGGCCCGGACATCCTGTGCTGGTCCAGCCGTATGTTCATCAAGGACAAGAACGACGGCGGCTTCGTATCGTGGCATCAGGATGTGCCGTACTGGGGTCTCGACGTCACCGAGAACATCGTCACGGCGTGGGTGGCGATCTCGCCGGCGACCCGTGCCAACGGCTGTATGAAGGTGGTTCCCGGCTCGCATCGCGAGCTGATTCCGCACCGCGAGGGCGTGTCCAACAATCTGTTGCTGCGGGGGCAGGAAGTGGCGGTGGAGGTCGACGAGGCGCAGGCGGTGTACATGGATCTCGCACCGGGCCAGCTCTCGTTCCATCACGGGCTGATGGTCCACGGCTCGGAGGAGAGCCAGGACGACGAGCGGCGCATCGGGTACGCCATCCGCTACATCCCCGCTCGCGTCAAGCCGGTCGGCGGGCTACCCAAGGACTACGTGCAGCTCGTCCGAGGGGTCGACGAGTACCACCACTTCACCCACGAGCCGCGACCGGTGAGCGATCTCGATCCTGCGGCGGTGGCGCACCACAAACAGGCAACCGAGACGTATCACGAGATCAATCGTCTCGCCGCCGCCAAGCATGCGGAGATCACGGCTACTCCCTGAGCCGTTCCACCCGCCCGAACCGTCACGGTCGGGGCGTCCACGCGCCGACGACCCAGACTCGGAGGAAACGATGCCCAAGGGCTACCTGATCGCACAAATCGATGTTCACGACATGGAGGCCTACCGGGAATACGGTGTGCAGGTGCCTGCGACCCTCGAGGGTACCGAGGGGAGGTTCCTGGTCCGTGGAGGCAGGATCGAACCGCTGGAAGGCGAGGCGCCTCCGCAGCGAACCGTGGTCCTCGAGTTCCCCACCATCGACGATGCGCGGAACTGGTACGAGTCGGATGGGTATCAGGCGCTCATACCGCTGCGCCACGCTGCCGCGGTGACCAGGTCGTTCCTCGTCGAGGGTCCGGACTGAAGCCCTGCCCGGGCGGCGGTCACACCGCCTGGGCGGCCTGTCTGCCGGCTATGCGTCCGAAGACGAGCGCCTGCCCCACGGCAGCCCCGGAGTGATAGCTGGCTCCATGGAACCCGCCGATCGCCTCGCCGGCCGCGTACAGCCCCTCGATGTGGCCGTCGGCGGTCAGGACTCGCATCTGCTCGTCGATCGCCAGTCCGGCGTAGGTGGCGAGGAAGTGGCTCTTGGCTTCGTAGGCATAGAAGGGCGGCGTCTCGATCTTCACCGGGACGCCGATGTTGGCCGAGAGGTGGCTGCGACCGAACTCGGCGTCGGTGCCTGCCTCTACGAAGCCGTTGTACCGCTCGACCGTGTCGACCAGTTCCTGGCGGGGAACGTGCATCCGGTCGGCCAGCTCTTCGATGGTGTCCGCCTTCACCAGCAGTCGGATCCTCGACTCGTCCAACCCTGAGACCACGTTCTCGGGGGGAAGGGCTCCGGCGGCGTTCCTGGTGTTCTGGACGCCCCGATCGAAGATCTTCTGGTCGAACACCATGAAGCCGACGCCGTCGGTCTGGTCGATGGAAGCCATCCCGATGTCCTTGTAGGGGATGGACTCGTTCACAAAGCGGCGTCCCTCCCGGTTGACGATGATCGCGCCCAGGTAGAAGACGAGGCAGATCTCGGTGGCGCCGTCGCCGGTGACGTGCAGCTCGTAGCTCGGCTTGACGTACTCCATGTCACGGAAGAAGGCGCCCAACGGCTCCGCCATACGCAGGTGATCGCCGGTGTGGCCTACCCCGGTTGTCGCCGCCATTCCGATGAAGCGTTCATCGATGGCGGCCAATCGCTCGGGGGAGCGGGCGAACCCACCGGTGGCCAGCACCACCCCGCCACGGGCCCGGACGCGGGTCTCGTTCATCCGGTCCTTGAGCTCGATGCCGGTCACCCGGCGGTTGTCATCGGTGGTGAGCCCGGTGACGGCACAGTGGTAGAGCACGTGGGCGCCCTGGCGTTCGGCCTCGCGCTTGAGGATCCGCATCATGTCGAGCGGGTCGGAGAAGTGACCGCGGGGACGGCTCATACCGGCGGCGGCCGTGGTCGCCTCCGCCCACTGCACCCCCATGGCGGTCAACCAGCGGTAGGTGTCCAGCTGATTGTCGGCGTAGGTGCGGACCAGGCTGGGGATGTTCTTGCCCCCACCCACTGCCAGCAGGTCCTGGTACAGCAATTCGCTCGAATCGTCGATGCCCAACCGCTCCTGCACGTCGGTTCCGGCGAAGGCGGCCATGCCCACGTTGATGGCGGTCGACGATTCCCAGATCTTGCCCTGCTTCTCGAAGACGACGGTCTTCGCCCCCGCTTTCGCAGCTTCGATGGCGGCTGCCAGCCCGGCCCCGCCGGCGCCGGCGATCACCACATCGAACTCGGAGTCCCACCGTTCATCTTCCGTCATCACGCTCCCAGATCCGGGCCGGCGTACCCTATCAAGCACCGACGAGGGCAGATCCATCCCCCAAGTCCAGGCCTGCAGTACCTGAGGCTCAGCCGACGTGGGGCATCACGTCCTCGCCCCAGCGCTGGGCGACTTCCTCCCAGGCGTACTCGGGCGGTGTGAGCAGGACGCTGGTTATCCCGATCGACGTCAGCTTCTGAACCTGCTCGATGCACTCCGCCGGGGTGCCTGCGATGGCGAACCGCTGAACCAGGTAGTCGGTGACGAACTCAGGATCGACCCGGTCTTCGAGCGGCCGGCTGATGTCGAAGTTGTCCATGAACCGCTGCACGCCCGGACGTTCGTCCTCCGGCACCGAGTCGAGCGTGAGGCGGAAGTTGTGGTGTGCACGGTTGGCGAGCCGACGTCGCGCCCTGGTGCGTGCGTCGTCACCGTCGTCCGAGACGTAGATGATGCCTGCAGCCATCAGGTCGATTTCGGCGGGGTCCCGACCGACCTCGTTGGCGCCTTCGGCGACCCGTGACCGGACGACTTCGATCAGGTCGAGATCGAATCCGGTACCCATGATGACGCCGTCGGCCACCCTCCCGGCAGACCGCTGGCCCTTGGGGCCTTCCACCGCGAAGTAGACGGGAGGGATGGGGTCGCCCACGGGGAAGCGAAGTGGCACCGGCCCCGACGGTGTCTCGAGGCTCTCCCCGCGCAGCAGGGAGCGGATCGTCTTCGTTGCCTCTTCCATCTCGGCGATCTTGGTGATGTTGCGACCGAGTTGATAGGCGGCCGAATCGCCGGTGGCGATGCCGAGCACGAACCGACCATCGAGCATCTGGTTGGCAGTGCCCGCCTCCCCGGCCAACAGGGTGGGGTCACGGAAGACGATGTTGGTCGTCGCGGTGCCCAGGAGGATCTCGCTGGACACGAACCGGGCGGCGGCGATCAGCTGGAACGGGTTGAGGATGTCGAGTTGGCCTTCGCCGATGTACAGGCCTCGGTATCCCAGCTTCTCGGCCAGCTGGACCCTCCGGAAGTACGTCTCCGCCGATGTTGTCGATGCATGCAGGTTGAACTCCACGATCTCTCCTTCCGGGGGTGGGGCACGGGTTGGCGAGAGTATCAGCCGGCTCCCACCTCTGTGCCAAGCTCGTCGCGGACCGTCCGCGACCGCCGAATCGGCGCGGCTTCGGCGGAGTACTGGAGCTCGTAAACCTGCTGGTGTCACAACAGCCCACGTTCGAAGTCCTTCTTGAAGACGTCGTTGACGTTCGCGGTGCCGATCCGATTGGCAAGGAAGCAACATGACGAGGCAACCCAGGATCAGACTGTCTAACGGCGCGGTCGTCGGAGAAGCACTCATCTGGCTTGCCGTTGCCTTCGTTGCAGGACTGATCGACAGCAACCAGACTCCACCCATCGTGGCTGGGTGGTTCGGGCCGAGGGAAGTGGTGCACGTCGAGTTTGACGAGCGCTCGACGGCGTTCCGTCGACCTGCCGGCCGCCGACGATGCCGTTCTGCATCGCCCACAGTGCCGCAGCGGCGCGAGTGGACACCCCGGCCTTCGTGTACACGTGCTGGATGTGATGGTCGGCCGTTAGTGGTGAGATGACGAGTTGCTCGGCGATGTCCTTGGTGGTCAGGCCCCGCGCCGCCAGGCACAGGACCTCGATCTCCCGGTCGGTGAGACCTGCTGGGTTCTCCCGCCGTACCTTCCTGGGGTCACCGTGCCCGGCTGTGGCGATCACCGCATCGACTGCCGGTCGGCCCGGTTGGTCGTCATCCCCACGAACACATCGGTGGCGGCGAGAATCTTCGCCCCGTCGGTGACGGCCGGAGCGCTCAGACCTTTGTGGTAGCCGGAGCCGTCGCACTTCTCGTGATGGCATGCAGCGACCGATATCAGTTCGGCGAGCGCCTCGGATCGACGAAGCTTGGACCCTATTCCTCTGGTGGGGATGAGTCGATCGGCGTAGTTCTTCAGGTGTGCAGCGGTGTCAGGCGCGGGGCGGCGAGTGGCGCAGAAGTGAATCGTGGCAAGGGCCGCGCCGGCGTCGAAAGGGTCGCAGATGACTGCCCCGGGGTCGGAAGTGTTGTTGGGAAGCACCGCAGCGGAGGCGGGCACGACCCGGGAGCCCGGTCCGTCTCCACCCTCGTTCGAGCCTGGACCCGAGGAGCCGGCCGGGCGCGGCGAGGCGTTCGACGACTGCGTGGAGGATCTCCGAAGGTGGATCGGCTCCGGCACCGGGGACCTCCTTCCACGACTGCAGGATGTGATCCGGCGGCGGTTCGGGGTGCCCCCGCTGAGTCCGGCAGCGGCGATGCTGGCCGGGCTGACCGGTTCCGGTATCAGGCTGTCGGCTGCGCTTCTCGCCGCCACCCTATTTGGGCAGTGGCCGGGGATTCCCTGGGGCCGGTGGGGGGTGGTCCTCGGCTTCTATCTGGTGCTCGAAGCCAGTCACACGTTCATCGCCCCGCCCCGCCACGTGTCGCCACCGCCGTCGATCAGGCGAATCGTGGAGGACTGGACGGCGCTGCTCCCCACCATCGGCAGCGAGTCCGATCTCCGGGAGCTGGCCGACTTCACCCGGCGCTGGTACTGGCTGCCGCGGGTGGTGGCAACGGGTGTGGGGGTGGTGGCGATGATGTTGCTCGCCTGCGCACTGGCTGCTCCGGGCGCTCTGAGCGAGCTTCCGGCCGGGACCATCGTTCTGTTGGCCTGGCTGCTCTACGACTTCGGAACGACCCCGGTCTACTGGGGCAATCTGTTCAATTGGGCGTTGATGGCCCGGGAAGCCAGATACGACCACCACCTGTTCTGGCCGAGTCCGGCCGACTCGCCCGAGATCCGCAAGATGATGCGGAAGACGACGAGTCAAGCCTTCGCCGCTGGGTGGTGGATCACCGTGTTCCTGGTGATGACGGTGGTTCTCGTGTCGTGGGACTCGCCGCTGGTGCTGCCACTGGCGGCGGGGTTCGTGGTGATCGGCTACCTCAGCACGATCGGTTTGGCCGTGAGCAACCGTGCCAGCGTCCGTAGGATCATCGAGAGAAGCCGTCAGGAGAGGCTGGCGATGCTGCGACGCCGCATCGACGTCTTCGCCCCGCGTTGTGCCGACCTGACACCTTCCGAGTCACAGCGTCTTCGAGATCTCCTCTTCCTTCACAACGAGATCCGGGACGCTCCCGGCTCACCCACGGCGGCCCACACCCTCCTGCACACGGCATCAGCGCTGATCCTCCCAACCATCATGTTCGTGGTGGCCGTGTTCGGCGAGGTGTCCGCCGAACGCGTACTCGATGCCATGCTTCCCTGAGCCGGAAAGCCGATCCGCTGCGAACCAGACCGCGGAGAAGTGCACAGCGGACCTCGACGAGACCTTTGCGCAGAAGTAACAGTGGGCCCCGTGGGACTCGAACCCACAACCAACGGGTCAAAAGCCCTTCCGACGACCCCGCTGACCATGAGAAACCCCCGAAGAGCCAGTGAAATGACTGGTTTCCGCAATGGTTGGTTTTCCGTCATCTCCCAGCGTTTCTCGGCGCTCCGCGTTTCAGCGGGGTGTGATGTCGAATGAGACCGGCGCCGCTGGCCTCGCTGAGGGACCGGTGTGACTCGTCACCCACGCCCGTCCGCGGGTGTGATCGGAGTCGGCATCGATGACGTCGGCACCGGCCTCGACCTGGCGAGGGCACCGAATGCGGGGTGGCGCTGTTGCCCGACGACGTGCCATCCAGAACCAACCTGCTCCCGACCGCACAGCATCGGTAAGGGCTGTCGGCCGGCCCTTAGGGCGAATGGACCGCCGACTCCTGCTACGGCACTATCTCCTCTACCCCCGGATCTGGAATGGCATCTGGCTGAGGCGGTTGCTCCCCACCCAGCCATTCAGCAGGGTCATCACTCGGTGCCTCCGTGCGGCCGATCAGGTCGGACAGTGCAACCTTGTCGGCGAGGCTGGCCAGCTCGTCCATCGCGAGCAGCTCGCTGTATCGAGCCAGACTCGTAGGGCTGTACAACCGGACTCCGAGCCCGGCGCTGTCAATCACGTAGGTATGCGTCGGAATCAGAGTCAACGCATGGGTCTCTGTCCCGTCCACCATGAGGTAGGAAGCGTCATAGGCAACGACGAATACGGTTGAGCCAACGAGATCTGGATCGATCCAGTCAAAGTCCGGTTCCGAGATCTCGAACCGGACGGCGACGACATCGCCTTCCCGGATGGTGGGGCCGAACGACCGTTCCACCTTGAAGCCAAGTTCCTGGTGGCCGATCTGGGGATAGATGTTCACCGTGTCGGTGCTCGGATCACCTTTCAGTGGCAGGCCATCTTCTGTGTTGAAGTCTGGTGTGACACCCACTTCTTCAAGTGTCGCCACAAACATCGTCCGAGACTCGACCACGGCAACCTCAAACGGTTCCGGAACATAGTGCTTCACAACCGTAGCATCGTACGTTGCCTGCACCGTGGTAGCTGTGCCGCGCTCAGGTGGAGTGGCGCCGAAATCCGACAGTGGTGCTTTGCCCTCATCCTCTGGCCGGAGAACGTCTGCCTCATACCGTTCATCTTCCGGATGCACAGTCGACGGCGCCTCGAGAGGTGTGTCGGCGCCGACGGTCGTCGGCATTCCGCATGCGCTCAACACGAGTGCGCCCACCAAGAGCAACAATCCAGCCCTTGCAGCGGCGACCAGGTCTCGATTGTGGATCACGTCATCCCTCCTTGATATGCCACTGGGAGATTGGCGCCGTTCCTTGAACATTGGTTCCAACGAACACGAAATAAGACCGAAGGTACCGCTGGCCCGTAGCATGGGCGGGCAGGACCTCTAGTCCGGCGTCGACATGAAGTGCCCGCTTCTCGCCCTCTCACGGACAAGATACGGACAAGGTTCAAGCACCCTGCGATCGCCCGGAGCTTGCCGAGGACCTAGGGCGTGGGTTCGTCAGCTCCGGCGCGCACTGCCTTCGTACCTCGGGGAAGCCGAATCGTGAATGGCTCGACTGGTCCGTCGGTGGGGATCAGCAGTCTCGGCGTTGCTCCAGCGGCCTGTGCGAATTCGCGATTGCTCACGGGCGTCGTTGGCCATTCGTAGGGCGCCTCCATCGGGTGGCCGAGGATCCAGGGTCCGGCCGGTTTCACTATGGAGGGTTGGCCGTATCCACCGTCCCCGAGGATTGCGACGCGCATGGCGAGGTTCCCCAGCTGGATGGATATGACGACATCGGTGGCGGCGACTCGACCTGATGTCGGGAATCGACCGCTCACTTGTCGAAAACGTGCCTGCCGCCTCACGACGCCTTCGCTTGGGTATCGATACCGGGCAAGCCACACGAAGACTCCCGGCCAGGGCCGCTGAAGGATATGGAATCGGCCCGTACCAACGCCGGCATCGACCGCTCGATCACGGAACCAGGCATCGAAAGTGAGTGCCGTCTTCAAGGCCAATTGGACGGTGACACCGACGTCACTGCTGTGCAGCACCGCATCGCCCCTAGTGAGAATCGGGGCCAAGACGGGCCGAGCCCGCTCTTCGAGATCGTGCATCCACCCGGTGTTGCACTCATCACACACATTCCGCAGCTTCATGACTGACAGCGTTTTCGGGTGGTGTGGTCGGGACTGGACGATCGGGTGCAACACGCCGCCGGCAATCGTTGAGCGGTCTTCGTAGAAGGGAGCGTTGCCACCGAGGAGTCTTCCGACCCACCTCGGAGTGACGTCCTCTCGAGAGCGCGGCCCTCT
This sequence comes from uncultured bacterium, assembly GCA_963825585.1. Taxonomy (GTDB): domain Bacteria; phylum Actinomycetota; class Acidimicrobiia; order Spongiisociales; family ZC4RG35; genus JAOUGY01. The sequence goes on along the minus strand of CAWGTX010000002.1, from coordinate 2,741 downwards.
CGTGTTGCAGAATGTGCACCGGATGAGCGTTGGCGACCGACTCATCCGTGTCGGGAAGCCGATTCCTGTCCGGGATCACGGTCGCTTGGTGCCCCGTAGACCGCGTCCTGGACTCGTCGCGCGAGGTAGACGCGATTTCGTTGTTGGCCGGTGATCTCTTCCAGGAGTCCGGCTCGGGTGAGGTCGTCGATGGCCTTCTGCGCTGTCGGGAACGTGACGTCGAGTCGTTTGGCGATGCCGGCGGCCGTGACGTATGGGACGTCGAAGATCACCTCACCCAGTCGCAGGGCGGTGGGGGAGGCACCTTGGTCGAGGAGTTGGGTTCGGACGCTGTGTTGGAGGTCGATGAGGCGGACGGCGCGTTGTTCTGCTTCGGTGGCCATGACGGTGACGCCTGTGAGGAAGAAGTCGAGCCAGGGGAACGGGTCCGAGGTCGATCGGGTGTGGTCGAGGAGGTCGTAGTAGGTCTGGCGATTCTGCTCGAAGTAGGCGGACAAGTAGAGGACGGGGGCTGAGAGGATTCCTCGTTCGATCAGCATCAGGATGATGAGGAGCCGGCCGATGCGGCCGTTGCCGTCGACGAAGGGGTGGATGGTTTCGAACTGGTAGTGGGCGAGTCCGATGGCGATCAGGTCGGGGAGGCTCCGGTCGTGGAGGAACCGTTCCAGCCCGCCCATCGCGTCCTTCGCCTCGTTGGGTGGTGGTGGCACGAACCGGGCGGTGTTGATGGTGGAGCCGGGTGCTCCGATCCAGTTCTGAGTCGTGCGGAACTCACCCGGGTGGGCGTACTCGCCTCTCACCCCTTCCATGAGCAGGGCGTGGGCCTCTCGGATCAGCCGGTTCGAGAGGGGAGTTCGTCGAGGCGTCGAACGGCGTGGTTGAGGGCGCGCACGTAGTTGGTGACCTCGCGCATGTCACCGGTCGGTTCGTCGCCGCCGGCCGCTTCGTATTGGAGGAGCTCGCCGACGGTGGTGCGGGTACCTTCGATCCGCGAGCTGAGGATCGCCTCCAGGCGGACGTAGGGTCCGATCAGCAGCTCCGGGGTGGGGAGCAGGCGGCTGGCGCCGCCCAGCCGATTGACCGCGGCGGTGGCTTCCGTCAGCTTGACCACGGTCGCTTCCGCGTAGGTGATCGAGGTCGGCAGAGGAGCCGGGTGGAAGGCCTGGTAGTCGGCCAGGGTTGTGCGCATAGCCCCGGACACCCACGGTTCGTTGTTCAAGTCTCCTTGCATTGGCTCCTAGCGTACTAAAGCAGAGAGCTGATTGCTTTAATACAGCGGTGGATGACCGAAGTCGTCTCGCAATCCGTGCGGATTCGTTCAGATGTGGAACACCGCCGAGTATCGTGCACCGTGATGGTCGGTCCCGACGTCCCGGACGAGATCCTCGAACGGTTCCGGGCCGAGTACCCGCTGCTGCTGACCACAGCGCAGGTGGCGGAGATGATGCGCTTGACGATCGGTGACGTGCGAGACAAGGTCCACCGCGGTGAGCTGCGGGCGTTCCGATGGGGTCAGCAGTTCCGTTTCCTGCGGGAAGAGGTGCTCGAGGACATGAAGCGGTACACGCCGGGTGGCCCGTTCCCGAGGACGAAGAGGCATCCGACGACGCGGGGCGGGACTGAGCGGGATGGGCGAGGACTTCGACTACGACCGCTGGTACCCGGAGGTGCCAGCGGTGATGAACGCCAAACAGCTTGCCGACCTGTTGCAGACGTCCGACCAGATCGTCCGCCTGTGGGTGCGGGAGGGGATCATCCCAGCCCACCGCAAGGAGGGCGGTCGCAAGCTCTACTTCCTCCGCCACGAAATCTTCGAATGGCTCATGGCCGGCAGGTACGTCCCGGGCGAGTACAAGTAGATCGCAGTCGTTGAATGGGTCATCAGCCGCCGAACGAGATCGGCGCTTGACCGGCTCGGAGGTGTCCGACGTTGGTCCTGACTTGGATCACTCAGCGGTCGGTGGTGCAGTCGATCGGTTGTCCGTAGTCGTCGATGAATTTCGACGTGGCGGTGTAGGTGCGGTCAATGGTGCCGTCCGGTTCGGTGCGGCCCTAACGCTCTTCTGATTCTTCGAACGACTGGCAATCTGGGATGTCGGGTCGTCCAGGGTCCGCAACACGGCAGATGGCGATGTCGATGTTGGCGTTCTTGGGGAATCCGTTGCCCTCGATTCGGATGGTGTCACCGTCAGAGAGTGACTGGTTAGGGACGGCGGAGAGGTCGAGGTCCCAGCGTGCGTTCGGGAGTTGCCATGGTGACCAGGTTTCGCCGTCGCCGAGTACGCCTGCAGAGAGATCCGTCCCAGGCTGTCTCCGGTGAACGCCCCGGCGACCGCGGCCGCGGCGGTGATCGTCGGAGATACCTCCATCGCCGGCGCGCCAACGCAACGAACGGCAATCCGACGGCTGCGATCCTGGTGAACGAACTCCTGATCGCGTATGAGAGAACGGAGGCAACGACGAATAGGAGGATGTAGAGAATCCGCGACGTTCCGAACTGGGCGCCGTAGTAGATGACCGACACAATCGTGCCCGACAAGAACAGTGCCCCGACCGCGAGCAGCACGAAGATCGTGCCCAACGCTGAGTTGATGCTCTTGCTCGCCGACGCGGACAGGTCCTCGGCCGAGAACCCCGACGCCATCGAGATCACCATGGCGTACGTCAACCCCAGCGTCATCGCCACCTGCAGTGGACCGTCACCAATCACGGCGAGCGCTGCCGCGAGCGGTGCCTGACGC
>CAWGTX010000001.1:0-1064476 GCA_963825585.1 uncultured bacterium | reverse complement strand
TCACCGTCGAGTTCCTGCCCTGGTCGGGCATCCCCAACGCCGCCGTCGCCCTCGATCTCGTGCGCCGCTGCGGCCGAGCCAACGCGACGGTCCTCGTCGATACCTGGCATTGGTTCCGCGGCGGCGCCGACCTCGCCATGCTCCAGGCCCTCCCGGGCGACAAGGTCGGCAGCGTCCAGCTGAACGACGCGCCCGCGGCGCCCGCGACGAATCTGATGATCGAGAGCATGCAGGATCGGCGCATGCCGGGAGAGGGCGCAATCCCGATCGCGGACGTCGTCCGGGCGCTCGATGCGATCGGATCGCGGGCACCGATCGGCGTCGAAGTCTTCCACGCGAGCCATGCCCGCCTGGATCCGAGCGAGGTCGCCCACCGCGCGGCGGAGGCGACTCGGCGCGTCCTCGCTCTTGCTCGCGCCTAGCGTGCGGCGGGGATCCTCGATGGGCTCCGTCGTTCGGATCACAAGACGCGCCGGGCGGGATGGGGTGGACGTGAATGGCTCGCCCTTGGCACGGCCTGTGTCGCTGCTCGGATCGAATCGGCTCGGCGATCGACTAGCAGGTCCGGCCTTGGGCTGCGCTTGACTTCACGTCCACCCCATCCCGCCCGGCGCTCGCCTGGGTGCAGGGACGGGGGCGCGTCGCGGCTTCGCACGAGCGCTGGTTGCGATCGAACGCGGCACGGGCCGAGGAGCCAACCCGTACGGGCGACGACGGCAATCAGAGGGAAGCGGGCATCCCTCGTCGTTCGTTGGGGTTGGCGATCGCCGAGCCGTCCTCGGCCGACGAAGCGAGCAAACACCCCCAACCATCGGGGACGTGCGCGGCGTCGTCCTGCCTCGGTTGAGCGGCCGGTGCCGCGGGCCTCGGCGCGAAGTCGAGCGCAGCCTGAGGTCGCCCCAGCGTTCAGTCCGAAGCTGCAGAATCTCCCGAGAAGCGATGCGGCGCGGTGCTAGGGCGAGCCATTCGCGCCGAGGCCCGCGGCGCCGGACGCGACGTTGTGCCACCTCCGGCGCCGCGCGCGCGTCAGCTCACGAACCAGCGCCCATTGTTGACGGCGATGCTCTGCCCGGTGATCGGACGCGCGAGATCCGAGGCGAGAAACAGCGCCGTCCCGGCACATTCCGTCGGCGTCGGCGTCGCACGGAGCGGGAACTGCTCGTTCCAGCGCGCGAGCTCTTCTTCGTAGCTGCGGCCCGCGACTCGGGCGAGCTCCTCGACATAGCCCCGGAAGTTCTCGCCCGTCATCGGCCCGAGCTGGATGCCGTTGGCGCGAATGCCCGTCGGCCCGAGCTCGACCGCGAGCGTCCGGACGAGACTCGCGAGCGCTGCCTTCGAGGCGGCGTAGGCGCCGAGCGTCGGCGGAGGATCCGTCGACGCACCGCTATTCACGAAGATGAGGCGGCCATCGCCGCGCTGCTGCATCGAGGGCACGACGAACTGCGCGAGATGGAATGCACCGAAGAGGTTCACCTCCATGATGTCGCGCCAGGTCTGCGGATCGGAATCGGTCACGATCTTGTAGTCGCCATCGTAGTGGCCGTTCTGGACGAGCACGTCGATGCCCCCGAATCGCTCGATCGCCGCTTCGACGAGCGCGCGACACGACGCGCGGTCGGCGAGATCCGTCGGCCGGGCGAGCACCGGTCTGCCGATCGCCTCGATCTCGCCCGCGACCTTCTGCGAGCCGATCCGCGCTGCGCGCGGCGATCGCGAGCGAAGCGCCATGACGCGCGAAGAGCAGCGCGATCTCCCGCCCGAGACCCGGGCCGATGCCGGTGACGATCGCGACCTTGCCTTCGAGGAGGCCCTGGTGGCTCATGCCGTCCGCCTCAGGCCGGAAGCCGGAAGCGACCCGCCGCGCGCGGAATCGGCAGATCGAGGGAAGTCCGGATGCCCGGCGGCGCGGCGCAGACGGCGGCGAATGCGTTGACGCAGTTCATGGCGGTCCAGACGAGGCCGGGCTCGGTCGTGTCCGATTCGATCGGCGCAGAGCGAGCAGCGGACCGAGGGATCGCCTTCGATCTCGACCGTGTACTCGATCGGCGCATCGTAGGGCCAGCTCGGCTCGATCTCCTTCGACATCTTCCAGTAGGTGTTGAACTGGATGACGGGCTTGCCGCGCACGAGGCCGGTGTACTCGAAGTGTTGCCCCGCGACATGGCCCCGCTTGATCACGCCCGCGTGGACCTGGACATCGCGCTTCGCGACGGCGAACTCGTGGCGATGATCGTAGCCGTCCAGCGTCGAAGCCCAGCCCCGCTGCGACCATGTCCATCGACTCGTTGAAGATCCGTGCTCATGACGCCCATCAGCGCCGGCGGCTCCTTCGCCGGCATCTTCAGCGGACATCCCGAAGCCGAGCTGCTGCATGACCATCTCGGGGCTTTCGCTGCCCTGCGAGAGATCGCAGACCTCGTAGACCGTGATCTTGTCGATCCGCCGGCAGAGTGCCGAGAGCACGAGGGGCAGTCGGTCTCCGGCGAAGCCGGGATGGATGCCGCTGCCGTGGAAGGAGACGTCCCCCTTCGACACGCGGCGTCGAGCCGGGCCGCCGAGCGTGGGGTCCTTCACGAACGAGAAGCCGGTCGGCGTCACGAGGTTCTTTCCCGACTCGAGGATCGCGACACATCTCGTCGACGTCGGCGAGCAGCGGCGCGTAGAGCACGCAATCGGCATCGACGGCCAGCAACGCCTCCTTGTCGCGCGTCGCGCGCACGCCGAGCGAGTCGATGCCCGCGATCGTTCCCGCATCCATGCCGTCCTTCGACTCGCGATGCACCCAGACGCCCGCGAGCTCGAGGCGGCGGATCCTCGGCGATCGCCCGGATCGCATAGCGACCGATGCTGCCGGTGGCCCACTGAATGACGCGAAGCGGACGGCGCGAGCTCATCGGACTCTCCCCTGGCTCGCGAGGTCGGGCCTGCCCCGATCGGGGTGGATGCGCTCCGCGCGCGAGCCGGCGCGGCGGCTCTACGCTAGCGGCAAGCATGGCCCGACCGCGAGACCGCGCGCGCTCGGTCCGCTGCGACCCGACCCTTCCGCCCGATCGGAGACCGCTTTTCGAACCCCGCGAAGTCGTTATCGTCGAGGGCAATCCGATTCGGCTCCGCACCGGGGCCCATCGCCCGACACCGCGTGCCGCGGCGCCAGGAGGAATGCGCATGAGCTCCCCGATCGTCGACTGGGTCATCGATGCCGACAGCCACGTCACCGAGCCGCCGGATCTGTTCTCGAAGCGCCTGCCCGCGAAGTACGCCGCAAAGGCGCCGCACGTCGCGCGCGATCCGCGCACGGGGAGCGAGATCTGGGTCGTCGGCGATCGCTCACCGATCACGCCGGTCGGCCATACCGCGACCGCCGGCTGGCAGGAGCCCTTCCCCTCCGCCCCCAGCGGCTTCGCCGAGATCCCCCTCGCCGCCCACGACGCCCACGCCCGCCTCCGCTACATGGACGCCCTCGCGATCTGGGCGATGGCGATCTATCCGAACGTCGGCGGCTTCGGCAGTCAGGTCTTCCTCGGCCTCCAGGATCCCGAGCTGATGCTCGCTTGCGTCCGCGCCTACAACGACTTCCTCACCGATTGGTGCAGCGCCGATTCGCGCCGCTTGATCCCGATCACGGCGCTGCCGTTCTGGGACGTCGCCGCCTCCGTCGCCGAGATCGAGCGCTGCGCCCGCCTCGGCCACAAAGGCATCCTCTTCACCGGCGAGCCCCAGTCCCACGGCATGCCCGTCCTCGCGAACCCCCATTGGAATCCGCTCTGGGAATGCGCCCGTCGCCCACGACCTCCCGATCAGCTTCCACATCGGCGCCGGCAACTTCCAGGGCACGACCTTCTGGACGCCCGAGCGCATCGAGCACTACGGCGTCCGGCGGCGTCAACGGCATGTTCACGACCGGTCTCTTCCTCGACAACGCCAAGCAGATCGTCGACCTGCTCTTCTCCGGCGTGCTCGCGCGCTACCCGAGCCTGAAGTTCATCTCCGTCGAGAGTGGCATCGGATTCATCCCCTTCCTGCTCGAAGCCTGCGACCACACCTTCGACTACGGTCAGGTGCGGCGAGCAGCGCCCCGAGTTCCAGCTCAAGCCGTCGCGAGTATTTCGCGCGCCAGGTCTACGGCTGTTATTTCTTCGAGGAGTACGCGCCGGCCCATCTGCTCGACCGCATCCCGCCCGACAACATCCTGTTCGAGACCGACTATCCGCATCCGGTCTGCCTCTACGGGAACGTCCGCGAGAAGATCGACGCGGGGCTCGCCGAGGCGAAGCCCGAGAACCGCCGCAAGCTGCTCTTCGACAACGCGGCGCGGCTCTATCGGATCGCGGCGCCGGATCGGGCGCCGTCGCTATCGCCGGCCTGAGGGGCGGGCCTGAGGGAGCTTCCGAACAGCCGGCTTGCGCGAGCGACCGAAGCGACCGGACGCGCGGCGCCAGCGCTTGCCGCGGGCGACGACGCGGACGGGACCGTCGGCGGCGGACTCACCCGACTCGAGGACCCGCCAGTCGATTCCGTCGTACGATCAGGGACACCCATCCCGTCTCGCGATCGTCCGATGGGAGCACGGCGAGCCCCACCTCGAGGGCAGCGAGCGTCGGATGAGGCGACGGATCCCCCCGCGGCTCGTTCGGCCTCCAGATCTTCTCGGCCATGGAGCGATCCTCGCTCTGCGAATGCGGGGCAGATTTCGGAGAAGACCCTTCGACGGATGACTCGCGCCGCGCGATGATGGATGGAATGGCTGCATCCGGCCATTCGAGGGCACGAGGAGATCGGGGCCATGCCGGAATCCATCCAGCCGATCGAGTCTCCCGGACACGCGACCGGTCGAGGCGCTGAGTCCACCGGAGCGCCGCTCCCGCTGCTTTCGTTCGACGACCGCTATTTCCGCGCCCCTCACGCGGCCGTCGCCCCGCTCCTCGCCGCCGGCGCCCGGGCCGCGCGGGTCCCCGAGCTCGGGACGACGATCTTCCTGCGCCACGCCGACATCGCCGCCCTGCTCCAGGATCGCCGCTTCGGCGCGATGAACGCCCACTACTACGAGCAGCAGGGCTGGAGCGAAGGCCTCTACGTCGACTGGGTCCGCCGCACGCTCGTCTTCCTCGATCCGCCGGATCACGATCGCTTGCGCGGCCTGCTCGGCGCGCGCCTTCACCCCGCGTCAGGTCGCGCGGATCACGCCAGTGACCCGGGAGATCGCCGAATCCCTCGCCGCGGACGCCGCCGGGATCGGCGTCGTCGATCTCTACGACTCCTTCGCCCAGAAGCTCCCGCTCCAGGTGATCTGCAGCCTGCTCGCGATCCCCTCGATCGATTTCGACGAGGTCGGCGAGTGGACCGCGGCGCTCTCGCTCGCGACGGCGACGCCGACGCCCGCCGTGCGCGCCCAGGTCGATCAGGCGATGCAATGCTTCGACGACTACGCCCGGCGGCTCATCGCCGAGCGCCGCGTCCGCCCGGGCGACGATCTGCTCTCGGCACTGATCGCCGTCGAGTCGAGCGGCGACCGGCTCTCGTCCGACGAGCTCGTCGCGATGGTCGTCCAGCTCCTCTACGCCGGCCACGAGACGACCCGCAACCTGATCGGGAACGGCCTCTATTCGCTGCTCGACCATCCGGCGGAGCTCGACCGCCTGCGCCGGACACCCGAGCTGATCCCGAATGCCGTCGAGGAGATGCTCCGCTTCGAGCCCCCGATCCTGTTCCTGACCCGCGTCGCCCGCGAAGATCTCGAATGGGCCGGTGTCCCGATCGCCGCGGGCGAGCTGGTCCACGTCGACCTCGCCGCCGCCAATCGCGACCCCGCCGCTCGCCCCGATCCGGATCGCTTCGACGTCGGCCGCGCCGACCCGCATCATCTGAGCTTCGGGTGGGGCATGCATTTCTGCATGGGCGCGAGCGTCGCGCGCATGGAGGCGCGTGTCGCCTTCGAGACGCTCCTCGAGCGCTTCGCCTCGATCGAGCATGCGGGCGAGCCCCCCGAATGGGCCCCCGCGACGGCCCTTCGAACGCTCGAGCGCTTTCCCGTCCGGCTCACGCCGTCGCTCGCCGCCCCCGCCCGCGGTGGCGCCTAGCAAGATGGCCCGTGCCGAGTTCGAGCACGCGATCGAGATGGCCGTCCCCCCCGCGACGTTGCGGGCCTTCCTCTGCGACCTCGAGAACTACGTCCCTCTACATCCCCTGATCGAGTCGATCCGGCCGCTCCCGCCTCGACCCGATCGACCGAACGCGAAGCATTACCGCGTCGTCGATCGCATCCCGGTCGGCCCCTTCCGCCTGAAGGCCGTCTACACCGCCGCCCTCGACCCCGTCTCGCCGACCGAGGTCCACGGCCTCGCCTGGCAAGCTCCCGGAATCCATCTCCAGACGACCTATCGCATCGAGCCCGCGCCGGGCGGCCTGCTGCCTGCGCGAGCACGTCCGCGTCGAAGCCCCCTGGCTCTTGCTTCGCTTCGTCGTCGGGCAGGCCAGCGCATCCCACCGCACGACGCTCTGCGAGATGAACCTTCCCGCCCCGGAGGGCCCACACGTCGTTGGAGTGCGCGATTTCGAGTTGACCGATCACAGCCGGTTGGGCGTCTTGTATGCCGCAGAGAATGAGCCGCGACGGTTGGCGGTACGGGTGTGGTATCCCGCCTCCACGACCGACGGCTATACGGTTCGGCCGTATGCGACCGAGGCCGAGATCGAGACCACGTTCGCCGCGGTCGCCGCCGAAGAACTCGGCATGCCCTCCTTCTTCTTCTCCCATCTGAGGGGCGTCGACACTCACTCCTACCTGGACGCCCCCGTGCTGGACGGCGGCGAGCCGCTCCCGGTCGTCTTCTTCAACCACGGACTCAACGGCTACATCTCGCAGAACTCGGTGCTGATGGAACACCTCGCCAGCAACGGCTACGTCGTCGTCTCCATTGCCCATCCCTACGACGCAGCCCCCATCGTGTTCGGGAACGGTGACGTCGTTCGGCTCCCGGCAGAAGAAGTGAAGAATCGAGCCGAAGGGGTCGAACAACCCGACGAGATCAAGAATCTCGTGGTGGAAGCGGAACCGAAACGCATGCAAGGCAGCACATACCAGGACCGTTTCGAGGGCGCCATCGGCATCTTGCGCATGTTCAACATGATCGACGACCGGATCTACGACGAAAGCCCCCGGGTCTGGGTGGACGACGTCCTCTTCGTGGAAGAAGCTCTCGCCTCGGGCCAGGCGCCGCCGGCCATCGCCGACATCCTCGGACAGGCGGACCTCACCCGGGTCGGCCACCTGGGACACTCGTACGGTGGCGCGACTGCCGCCGCAATCGCCTACGAAGACCCCCGAGCAGGCGCCGCCGTCAACCTCGACGGAAGCAACGACCGCAACTCGGGCTGGAACGCCGACATCCCCGTTCCGTTCATGATGATCTACTCGGACGTGACCAATCTCTGGGGCGAGGTCGAAGGCCCTCCGGTTCGACCGGTCGGGTTCAACGACTTCCTCTACGAACGCTACGAGACGGCTGGTTTGCGCGACGACATCACCCGCCTCCACGTGATGGGCACCAACCACTTCGGGGTCACCGACAACCAGTTGATGACACGCGGACCTGTTCACAACATTCTCACCGGCCGTCTGGAAGCCCAGCGCACCCTCGACATCCTCAACCTGTTCATCTGTGACTTCTTCGACACCCACCTCCGAGGCGAGGCAAACGGCTTCCCCGAGGCACAGTTCGCCGCCTATCCCGACGACGTCGTCAGCCACGACGTGTCGGGCATCAGGCAGTGGTGGCTGTCGAAGACACCCGCCGAGCGGGCGGAGTTGGAACACGCCCTTGAGCAGGCCAAGACCTGACCGCCCTCCGCATCTCCAATGAATGAGACCACGACGACACATACCGTCGAGTCGGAGTTCGAGGGCAACCTTCAACTCGCTCGCCCTGGTGCGAGATCCTGCTCACCAAAGCCGCAACGGCGTCGTCCGGCTCCGAACACATTGTCGACCGCCGTGGTAGTCGATGGTCGCTGCGGACGGCGGCCGTATGGATGGACTCCCGACCCGTCACCCGGCACGGCTGTCGGTCGGCTCCCGAGACCCTACGGCGGGCCGAACAGGGTGAGCTGCATGCCGTCGGGCGTCTCGACACGTGCGTTTCGGTCTCCCCAGGGGGTGAGTACCGGTGGGGCGACTTGGCCGGCGCCGGCCCCCACGAGCCGTCGTGCAGTCTCGCCGCTATCAGCAACCTCGACGGCGATCCTGACGGCTCCTGAGACACGCTGCCCGGCCTCGATCTCGTCGACCGAGGCGGCTTGTGCTTCGTCGAGTAGCTCGAGTGTCGCCCGACCGGCCTCGAGGAGGACGACCCGGCCGCGATCAGAGCTCCAGTCCTCGAGCTGTGTCAGGCCGAGGCCATCTCGGTAGAAGGCGACGGCCTGGTCGAAGTCTTTGACGGTCAACGCAACTCTCAACTCGGTCACATCAGACACGACTGAGACCTCCCATACGTGGCACGGCAACCGTCCGACCCCAGTTCGGGTACCAGTGGCGCCAGAACCCGGCGAATGAGCCTGCGCCCAGCGAGCAGTGGAGCATGTTCATCAGCGAGCCGGAAGCCCCGAGCGGCATGCCGGGTCGCCGTTGGACACACTGCGACAGCGTGAACCGGCTGTAGATGTCTTGCCGCGGACGGATCATCTCGTCAACCATGGACCACCAGCACGACATTGCCCCGCTTGTGGCCCTCCTCCACGTAGCGATGAGCCTCACGTATCCGGTCGAGGGTGTAGGAACGGTCGATCACTGCTCTCACAGCTCCGCCGGCCACCATGTCCCGGACGGCAAGGAGGTCCTCGACCTGTTCTCGTCTCCGGGTCTGAGTGGTGACGAATCTCCCGCGCTCTGAAAGCACTGGCACTGCCTTCTTGGCGGAGGTCTTTCCGGCGGCGTCGAAGACGACGTCGTATTTCGTTGCACCTTCGGTGAAGTCCTGTTCTCGGTAGTCGATGGTGACGTCGGCTCCGAGTGATGCCACCAACTCGAGGTTGGCTGTGCTGCTCACCCCGGTCACGTGTGCTCCCATCCGCTTGGCGATCTGGACGGCGAAGGTTCCGACGCTGCCCGAGGCGCCGTTGATGAGCGCCTGCGTGCCGGGCACCACCCCTCCCTCTCGCAGGAAGTGCAGTGCTGCCATGGCACCCACCGGGATCGGTGCTGCTTCGTCGTATCCGACATGCGGAGGGATGTGGGCCACGATGCCGTTCTCGGGCACGCACACGTACTCCGCATGCGAGCCCTGTTCGAGGCCGGTGGTGGTGCCGAACACGCCATCGCCGATCTCGAACCGGGTCACGTCGTGACCGACTGCCGCCACCTCGCCGGCGAACTCGTGCCCCGGGATCGACTTCGGCGCCTCGCCGACCAGCCTCGCCACCAAGCGGGGCATCTTGCGCATGACGACGTCGCCGCGAGTGACGGTGGCCGCATGAATCCGGATGAGGACCTCGTCGGGTTCTGGAGCCGGTTGGGGGACATCGGTCAGTACGAGTCGGTCCGGTGATCCTGCCCTCTTCACCAGGATGGCCTTCATGATCGCCGCCTCTTCGTGTAGAAGTAGGTCGTCAGATCCACGGACCGATATGGGTGAAGATGGAAGACATCGTCCTGTTCGTCACGATCGCCGAGATCGCCGGCGTCTTCGTCGGCTTCGCCGCCCTGATCAGCGTCACCCAGCGTTCTGAGTTCGGGGCCTCCCAGCTCGGTCAGATCCGCGCCGTGGTCACCATCGGGTTGGTTGTGGTGGTGGCCGCACTGGTCCCGGTGGCGCTCAGCGCCTACGACGTCGCCGGCCGCACCGTGTGGACTGTCGCCGGTGTCGTCTACCTGGGTCTGAACTGGACGGTCATCTATCTGGCGCTGCGTCGACCGGAGAACCGTCGGCTGGCGGCGAGTCAAGCCCGGACGACACCGGCGATGACAGTGTTGTTCTGGCTTCTCGAGATCCCGATTCAGGTCCCTCTGGTCCTGATCGTGTTCGGGGTCAATCCGGAAGTGGATGCCGCCTTCTACCTGACGGCTCTGGTGTTCCATCTGTTCGAAGCGGCCCTCGTGCTGGCACAACTGGTGTACGCGCAGGTCGGGCGACATCAGGCGTAGATGCGAACGCATCTCAGTACCCGTCCGCTCGGTAGCCGACGGCGGGCAATTGCTGATCGTGCGGTGTCAACGCTGCCGCGGCCGCCTCGTCTTGGCCCAGTTCCGCGAGGACGAACGCCGTCACGTAGTGCTTGACGAGATCGTGGGCATGGTCACGATCCCACGCTGGATCCGAACAGAAGCCCAGCGATACGAGATTCACGATGCGGCGGACACGGTCGCACTCCCCGGCGAAGACGAGATGGGCGGCATCCTCCAGCGCGATCTCGACCTTGCGAGCACTCGACACGTTGTCGTAGGTGAGCCGAGTCCCCCACTCGAATGGGGAGTCGGTGTCGGCGGTGCCGCCGATCGCCATCACCGGGACACTCATCTCCGCCAGACCGTGTTCTCCGAACATGGCGGCATCGCCTGCCATCGCCACCACGGCGTCGACGCGGGGAGCCGACCATGCCGGCCAGAGGCCCGCTGGAACCGAGCTCAGGCCGGCCCGGTCGGCGATATCGGCCAGCCGCGGCCCGAGGGCGTCGCACAGAAACACGAGCGGATCGCCGGTTACGTGGGCGGTCTCGCATGCCGTGTTGAACGCGGCGGCGTCCATCCGTGCTCCGCCGGCGGCAAGGGCCGTGTATCCACCGTAGGAGTGGCCGATCACCGCAACGCGCCGGGGGTCGACGAGTCCTTCGAATTCGCCGCCCGGCTGCACGGCATCGTCGACGAAGGTCAGAACCGTCTCGATGTCCTCGGGTCGGTCGACGGTGGACTTCCAGAGCCCGTCGGGGTCGAGGGCCTCCCTGTGATCCGGTGCGACCACGACCATGCCGTGAGAGGCGAGGTGTTCCGCCAGCCAGGCGTAGCTGCTGCTCGTGATGGCGAATCCGTGGGAGACAACCACGAGCGGGTAGGGGCCGGTGGACAGGTCGAATGCCGACTCCGGTGTGGCGTTCCCTCGGTAGGTGGCGATGGCGACGGAGCCGTCGGGGCCAACCATGTTCATCGCATAGGAGTAGGTGACTGGGGAGTCCTCGGGCTCTTGTCGGACCGCCGGATACCACACCGTCATTGGGATGGGTGCATGGCTCTCTGCCAGATGTTGCACGCCGACCTGATGCAAGCCCGGTTGGGCGAATGCCCCGATCTGGGATTGCACGGATTGCTGCGGGAGCGTCGGGGATGTCAGCGCAAACAGGTACGCACCTGCCTGCGCCAGCATCCCGATGACCACGGCACTGGTGACCAGGCCTCCGAGCACGAGTCTGCGGATCATCGTCACGGCTCCTCGGTGCAGGTCTCGATTCCGCGGGCCACTAGAGCTGAGCCCGATCGGCTTCCAGAGCCTGCGCCCGCCACTTGTCCTCGTCGATTCCTTTGATGAGGAGCCAGAGGGCGAACACCAACTCGCCGGGGATGGCGAGCACCAGCACGACCGTCGCCAGCACGTCGGTGAGCCCGGGGGCAACGATGGTCCCGAAGCTCTGCGCCAGGTATCCAATCCCGGCCAAGGCCAGCAACACGCCTGGGATCTTGGGGAAGAACGCCGCTCGGTAGACGAGCCATCCCGTGATGAGCAGCGACAGCCCGAAGAACAGGCCCCACGTCAGGACCACGTAGTCGTTGGCTTCCTGGAAGAACAACGCCAGCGCGTCCCGCTGCGCCGAGTCGAAGACCGCCAGATAGCCGGCACCGCCGACCGCCACCAGGGTGAGGACGCTGGTGAACAGGTTGCCTGCCGCCATCACCACGCCTTCGGCGACGCGGGCGAGGGCACCCGCCAGCGACATCGACCGACTCACCGGCCGCAAGAGGACGTACAGGACGGCGGCCAGTGCGATCTCGATGAGGAAGATGGTCGCCTCCCCTGCCATGCCCCAGCGAAACAGCGATTCACTGTCGGCGATGTTCTGAGCCGTCGCCGCTGCGTCGCCGGGCACGACGAGCACGGACCTCACCGACGTGGCAAGGGGGTAGATGATGAAGATCGCCAGGTACAGGACACCGGCGGTGATGGTGAGCCTTCTCAACCGACTGCGACGGCCCTCGCTGTCTGTCCCTGCTTCGTTGGTCTCGATTCGTGTGGTTGTCATGGTCTTCCTTTCTCCTTGCTTGGGGGGTGGAACTGCACCCGGTCTGTCAGATGGTGATGACGACTTTTCCTCGTGAGTGGCCGGACTGGACGGAGGCGATCGCCTCGGGCGTGTCGCGCAGGTCGTAGACGGAATCGATGACGGGAAGCACGCTTCCTGTCTCGAGCAGATCACTCACGGACGCGAGGTCCTCCGGATTGTTCTGGGCGAAGAGCGGGCGGAGTCGTTGCCGGACGAACGGCGTCAGCAGGAACGTCGAGGCGAACCGTGACATGCCCGTGAGCGATCTGGGGTTGCCGCCTGCGACTGCCACATATGTTCCGCCGGTGCTCACAGGTTGCCTGCTCACCGAGAGGGGCTCCCTGCCGACCAGGTCCAGGACCAGGTCGTAGCGAGCGGGCTGGCTGGTGAAGTCTTCCCGGGTGTAGTCGATCACGTGGTCGGCTCCGGTGGAACGGACCAGGTCGACGTTGCGGGTGCTGCACACTCCGGTGACCTCCGCTCCGAACGCCTTGGCCATCTGGATGGCGAAGGTGCCGACGCCGCCCGAGGCGCCGACGACGAGCACGCGATGTCCGCGTTCGAGCCGTCCCACGTCTCGTAGTGCTTGGAGTGCGGTGACGCCTGCGGTCGGGGCGGCGGCGGCCTGTTCGAAGGTGAGCTGTTCGGGCTTGGGTACGACGAGGTCACCTCGAGTCGAGGTGACCTGGGCGAAGGCGCCCTTGGTCCAGCCGAACACGTCGTCGCCCGGCTCGACCGCAGTCACGTTGCTGCCGACTGCCTCGACGGTGCCGGCCATGTCCGTGCCGGGCACCCGTTGCTTCGGAACGCTGATCCCGTAGGAGAGTCGTGCCGCATAGGGGATGCCTTCGACGGCGAGTGCGTCGCCGCGGTTGACGGCGGCGGCTCGGATCCGAACCAGCACTTCGTCGTCCCCGACGGGCGGGATGTCGAGGTCCCGGAGTTGGAGTACGTCGGATGTCCCGTACCTGTCGTGGAGGATCGCCTTCATCGCTTCGACCGCTTCGTTGTTGACATGGGCTGCACTGTCACCGGCAGGTGTTGTGTCGCCGCGGTGTCCCGGTTGAGGCCGATCCGGGCGCCCCTTCCGGGCTGTCGATGGAAACGACGCCCCCGGCGGGTCCGGGTTTTCATGGGATGGCTCGCATGTCGAAGGACCGAACCGGGTTGAATGGTCTCACTGTGAGAATCCGTCTCTTCGACAGGGTCGAGGCCGTGTCCGACGATGGTGCGTCGTTGGATGTGGGCCCGGCGAAGTGTCAGGCCGTCCTGGCTGCGCTCGCGCTCTCGGCGGGATCCTCGGTTCCGACGTGGCAGTTGGTCGAGTCGGTGTGGGGAGAGGATCCGCCCCGCACTGCTGAACGGACGCTCCAGTCGTACATCGCTCGCCTTCGCAGGGAGCTGGGCCAAGATGCGATCACCCGCACAGGAGCCTCCTACCGGCTGAACCTCCCGGCCGATGCCGTCGACGTGCTGCGGTTCGAACGCCATCTCGGCGAGGGGGACGTCGAGGCGGCTCTGGTCGAGTGGACCGGTGCTCCCCTGGCGGGTTTGGACGCACCCGGTCTCGACTCCGCGGTCGCCGGCCTCACCGAGCGCTGGTTGGCAGCCACCGAACTCGATCTCGAGCGGCGGGTCGAGGTCGACCCGGCATCGACTGTCGGCAGGCTGACCGAGCTCACCGCCACCCATCCGTTCAGGGAAGGGCTGTGGGCGCTGCTGATGACCGCTCTGTACCGGGTGGGCCGCCAGGCCGATGCGCTGGCCGCCTACCGAACCGCCCGCAGCCAACTCACCGAAGAGCTCGGGGTCGAACCGAGCCGGCGGCTGCAGGAGCTGGAGATGCAGATCCTGCGCCACGACCAGCAACTCGAAGCGCGCCCAGCCCGGGTGTCAGCCGGCGCGGCGAGTCTGCCCACCGGCATCGTGACCTTCGCCTTCACACAGATCGACGACGCCACGCAGATGTGGGCTGAGAACCGACAGGCGATGAGCAGGGTGCTGGCTGGTCATCGCGACATGGTCGAGGACCTCGTCTCGCGCCACGGTGGCCACGTCTTCAACCGGGCCGGTGACGGCTTCGGCGTAGCCTTTCATCGGGCCGGCGCGGCCGTGACGTGGGCTGACGATCTCCAACGCGCGACACGAGCCGAGGCACGTCCCGGTGGACTCGATCTGAACGTTCTGCATCGGCATCCACACCGGGGAGGCCGAAGAGCACCGAGGCGGATACTTCGGGCCGGCGGTGAACATCGCAGCACAGCTCTCTGCTGCAGGCCACGGCGGACAGACCCTGATCTCCGATGCGACCGCAGGCCTTCTGGACGACGTCGAGCTTCGAGATCTCGGGATGTACCGGCTCGAAGGGATCGTTGCCGAACAGCGCATCCACCAGCTCGGGCATGGCGACCACCCGGCTTTGCGGCTCGAGGGTCTCCACCGCGGGAATCTTCCGCACCGGCTGGGTCGACTGATCGGCCGCGACCAGGACCTGGAGACCGTCGTCGACGCCCTCGCCGCCTACCCGGTGGTCACCCTGGTGGGTCCCGGCGGGATCGGGAAGACCCGACTCGCCCTCGCCGCCGCCGAACGGGCCGCCCCCGAAGGAGACGCCTGGCTGGTCGAGCTCGCAGCGGTCGACTCGCCCGACCAGGTGTCTCGAGCGGTCGCCGACACGCTCGAGATCGCCGAGCGACCGGGAACGAGCCTCATCCAGACCATCGTCGACGGCCTCCAACGACGTCGAGTCCTTCTCGTCTTGGACAACTGCGAACACGTGGTCGAGGGCGCCGCCCAGGTCACCGAGGCCCTCGCCCGGGGATGCGAGCATGCACGCGTGGTGGCGACCTCTCGAGAGCGGCTTGCGGTCAACAACGAGAGGATCGTCACGGTCCCACCCCTCGACCCCGCCGGGTCGGCCATCGACCTCTTCGACGAGCGGGCCGCTGCGGTGTCCGCGACCTACCGACCGGGAGTCGACCGATCTGCCGTTGAAGAGATCTGCCGGCGCCTCGACGGCATACCGCTGGCCATCGAACTCGCCGCCGCTCGCACCATCAGCCTGTCGCCTACCGACCTGGCGGACCGGCTCGGACACCGTCTTCGACTCTCCGGTGGAACCCGACGGTCCGGAGGCGACCGTCACCGAACCCTGCGATCGGCGATCCAATGGTCCTACGACCTGCTCACCGCATCCGAACGTGCGGTGTTCAAGCGACTCGCCGTCTTCACCGGTCCTTTCAGCCTGGCCGCCGCCGAGCACGTGGCGTCGAGCGCCGACCTCGATATCGTCGAGGTGGCCGACGTGCTCGATCGGCTCGTCGACCAGTCGATGCTCGCCGTCGAATCGGGCGCCTTCGGTCGACGCTTCCGACTCCTCGAACCGATCCGAGAATTCGCCGCGGATCAACTCGACGAGCCCACCCGATCGGAGTTGGCGAAACGCCACGCTGGGTGGTGTCGTTCGGAGGTCACCGAGATTCATCGACTGCTCGCCGGCTGGGGCGAGATCGAAGGTGTCGCCCGCCTGGCCGAACTGTGGCCCAACCTCAGGTCCGCGTTCCACTGGGCGTGCGACACCGGTGCCCGTGATCACGCCCGTGCCCTCGTGCGCCCGATCCTGTCCGAGATCATCCTTCGCAGCAACTACGAGATCGGTGACTGGCTCGAACAGCTCCTCGCCGTCACCCCGCCGGAAGACGAGGATGGGCTGGTATTCGGGATGTACTGGGCGGCCCACCGCTATTCGGTCACGAAAGATCCGACCGGCTACCAACGGCTCGTGGAGCGCTACGGGGAACCCGATCATCCGCTGATGCACCACGGGCGTGCCACCGCCGAAGCCGACTATCGGGCGATGGCGGAGTGGGCTCCGACGGCGGTGAGACACCTGCGCCAGACAGGCGACGACCACCTGGCTGAACGAGCCGAGATCAACTTGGCAACGGCCTGGCTCAATCTGGGACGGTACGAGGAGTGCGACGCCCGCCTCGAGCGACTCCTCGCCCGGTTCAGGAAACAGGGTCCCCCCACCTTCGTCAACTGGACCCTGTTGCTCCTCGGCTACTCGGCCTCGTTTCAAGGCAGACAGGACCTGGCCGACGCCCGTTTCGACGAGGCGATCGCCGTCGAAGTCCCTCCGGGCACGCACAGCCCCAACAAGCCACTGGAAGCCCGGGCCGCCTTCCGGCGCGGCAACCGCATCCGCGCCTTCCGGATCCTCGAGGCCCACATCGAGGAGCTCCTGGCAACCGACAACATGCAGGCAGGGAGCATCGCCTGCATCGAGTTCATCAACATGACGACCCAGATCGGCCGACTCGCAGAAGCCGGCCGCATGCTCGACTATCTGGAGACCACCGGTCTCCTCGACGCTGCCCGCCTGGCGCACCCTCGTCGACGACTCGGCGGACATCATCGCCTCCACCCATGAGGGCGTCGACGCTGCGGACGACGCCAACCGGATGGAGGACCGGCAGGCGCTCGAGTACATGCGAGAGGTCCTCCACAGGCTCACAACCGGCGACTGATCGGCCCAGCCCCTCCGAACCGACACGGGTTCCAACAGGTAGCCGACGCCACACTGCGCTCCCCCACCACCTCGATGTCAAGTCTCGGTACCCGCACGACGGGTTGGTTCCGGAGCGGCGTTTCCTCACGCCCGGCGAGGTTGAGGAACTCGCCGACACCATCGAGACCCGGTACCGCGCTCTGGTGCTCGCCGGCGCCTACACCGGTCTCCGCTTCGGAGAGCTGGCAACACTCCGCACCGACGACTTCGATCCTCTTCGGCGAACCCTGCGCGTTGACGAGCAACTCTCGCGGCAGGGAACCGGCCGAATGGTTTCGGCCCCCTCGAGACCCGCAAGGCACGACGCACGATCGGGATCCCACAGTTCCTCACCGACGAGCTCGTGATCCATCTCACCACCCACCCCTCGTCATCGGACCTGATCTTCTCCATGACCCAGAGAGGCCCCATGGACTACAACCGCTTCCGCTCCCGGTACTGGAACCCGGCTGTGGACCTTTCGGTGGGTTCCCCGTGCACGCCCCACGACCTGCGCCACACCCACGTGGCGATGCTCATCGCCCAGGGAGAGTCCCCGAGATACATCGCGGATCGCCTCGGCCACCAAAGCACCCGAACCGTATTCGACGTCTACGGCCACCTCTACGAGGGGGTCGATGAAGCCGCCACCGACCGCCTCGAACAGGCCAGAAACGCTTCACGCGCGGACCAGGCGCGGACCAAACGTGGTCCAGAGGTCATCGAGCTCCCCGCTCGAACGCCGAAATCCCTTGCTACGTATGGGATTTCGACAGTGGGCGTTGAGGGTTTCGAACCCCCGACCTCTTCCTTGTAAGGGAAGCGCTCTCCCAGCTGAGCTAAACGCCCTCGGGGTGGGAGTGTAGGTGGCGTGTTCACGTGGGTCACTTCGGATCCCGTCCCCACCGTATGAGCCGCCCGGCCCATTGTGGGAACTCCTCGACTCCGGCAGGGTCAAGCCGAGTGGAGTAGGGACGAAGAAACAACGCTGCCCGCAAAAAGGCTCTCAAGACCCTTCTTGACACGTCCGATAGTGCGTCTACGAGGGCAAGAGAGGCCCCGGGCAGAAGTGGGGAAACACGGATGGCAATGATGCAACGCCGAATGAACGCAATGGATGCCGGCGACGAGGCGGTACGTCAGTACCTCGACGGAATCGGCACATACGACCTGCTGACCGCAGAGGATGAGGTCATGCTCGCCAAGGCGATCGAACACGGTCGCGATGCCGAGGCGGAGATGGAGTCGGGCGACTTCGCCGAGGAACGTCGCCCCGACATCGAAGCGGCCATCAACGCCGGCCTCCGGGCCCGCAGACGTTTCATCCAGGCCAACCTCCGGTTGGTGGTGTCGATCGCCAAGCGCTACCAGCATTCGGGGCTCCCGTTCCTGGACCTGGTTCAGGAGGGCAATCTGGGGCTGATCCGGGCGGTCGAGAAGTTCGAGTACCGCAAGGGTTTCAAATTCTCCACATACGCAACGTGGTGGATCCGACAGGCGATCAGCCGTGCCATCGCCGACAAGAGCCGCACCATCCGGGTGCCGGTCCACATGATGGACACGATCACCCAGGTTCAGACCGCCGAGAACGAGCTGGTGAAGCGTACGGGTCGCCAGCCCAGCGACGGGGAGATCGCCGAGGAGGCGGGTCTCACTCCCGAGAAGGTGGCCGAGGCCAAGCGCATCGCCCCCGAGCCGGTGTCGATCTTCGAACCGGTGGGCGAGGACAGCGCCGTGCTCGGCGACTTCATCGAGGATCTCGAGGCGACCGATCCGTTCGACTTCGCCCTCACGAGTCTTCGTCTGGAGGACCTTGGCGAGGTGATGGGTCGGCTCAACGAACGGGAGCGGCTCGTGATCGCCATGCGCTACGGCCTCGGCAACATCGAGCCCCGCACGCTCGACGAAGTGGGCCGCCATTTCAACGTCACCCGTGAGCGGATCCGTCAGATCGAGTCGAAGGCGATCGCCAAGATGCGGGCGCCGGTGAAGGGCAAGAAGCGTCTGCCCGACGTCGCCTCGATGTAGACGATCACATCCGGTTTCCAACGGTCGGGTTCTCTCCTCCCCCCGGCTCGGAAAGAAAGGAAGGCCCCGGTCCATCGGACCGGGGCCTTCGTCGTGTGGGACGGTTTGTGGGTTTCATGCCGATTGCACGAGCTGTTGGAGTTCTTCCACGCTCGCCTCCAGGGGCAGGTTCACCTCAGAGTGCTTGGGACGGCCCCTCCCGCGCTTGCGGTGGAACGCCTGGCCATCCCAGAAGATGACCCCACCCCAGACGCCCCATTCGACTGCGTTCTCCAACGCGTATTCGAGGCAACGGATGCGAACTTCGCATTCGCCGCACAGCGATTGGGCCACCGCCAGGTCGGAAGGGATCTCCGAGAAGAACAGTTCGCTCTTCTCGGAGTTCAAACAGCGCCCTTGTGAGTAGATCTCGTTCACGTTCGTCTCCTGAATCTCCGTGGTGGTGGTACGACCAACGCAAAAGCCGCCGGTTCTTGATGGACCGGCGGCTCGTGAGGTTCGAAGGGAGTGAACGTTCACTCGATACGAGGTCGCCGGTTGAGGTCGAGGACGTCGGGGGTTCCGATGCGGAATGCTCCCGGGGTGGCCGGGGTGGCCATCCCTGCAACGCCAACGGGCCGAATCCTGGTGGAGGCCGCATGCGTTGCAGCGAGCGCGCGGACAGACCCGGCCTCGATGCAGTTGGTGTAACGCAGCTTGTTCATGGTCTCCACTTTCGGCCACCTCCTGGGCGACAGGATGCACCGTACGCGGAGCGCCGTGAGCATGTCAAGGCAATTATCCGGAGATTCTGAACATTCGCCAGAAAACCTGTTCCGACCGGCCACGATGGCTGTTCAGTGCAAGGCCCTGGCACCGAAGAGGGCCACGGTGAGGAGGCCGGCACCGACGACGAACAGCCGCAAGTCCCGGTCGCGTCGGGACCACCGATAGGCTGCCACCCACACCACCAGGGCCACTGCGGCCTGGACGGCGACGAGCTCGTCGGTTCGTGGCAGCAGCAGGTCCATGCCGACGTCAACCCGGTGACCAGGAGGCCGATTCCCTATGACACATCCTTTCGAGGTCGGGCTGCGGGTGGGCACACGGTGGGTGGTCTATGGACTGGTCGCCTCCGTGGCGGGTTTTCTCGTCCCCCACGAGACCGATGCCGCCCGTCTGTGGGTGGTATCGGTGCATCTCACCGTCCTCACGGTGTTCATCTTCGCCCTCACCCACCGGCTGGCCGCTGTGTTCGATCCGGTGGTGTTCGACCACTTCGGGGCGTTCGGGCGACGCCTCGGTACCGACGCCGCCCTGGTCGCATTGGTCACGGGCGCGACGGCGCTGGTGACGATGGCCTCGGCGGCCACTCTCGGCTATCAGCCGTCTCTGCAGTTTCTGCAGTTGATATCGGCGCTCGACATCGCCTGGACGACGTCGGGCTTCTATCTGGGAGTGCGACGAATGTCGAGGGCACGCTGGGCGGGCCCGGCTGCAGGGGTGGTCATGGGCACCATGTGTGTGATGTCGCTGGTGCGGTACCTGATGGCGATCGGATTCGGGCCCGACGGGGGGTGGGACGTTCAGGGGGCGGAGATGCTGCGCCTGGTGATCCCCGCCGACACCGTGGCGGCGGTGCTCACGATCGGCGCGCTCGTCCTCGGTGCCCGGGCATTCGCCCGGCGTCAAATGGTGATGAGCTGACCTGTCAGCCCATCACTCGTTCCGCGTCCTCGAGCAGGCTGATGCCCACCCCGGCGGCAACCAGAAACACGATCAGGCCGATCGTGAGAGCCGCCAAGACGCCGTAGGTGATGAACACCAACCGCAACCGGTCGAGACTCCGGCGGGCGTCGGCGGCCGAGCCTGCGGAGTAGGCCACTTCGACGGCACTCGCCGCCTGCCACACGAACACGGCGATGAGGATGGGAACCCAGGCCACCACCACACCGACGATGGTCAGGATGTACAACCCGCCGGCGATGAAACCGAGCACCGCCAGGAACTTCATCCACCCCCTCGCCCGGTACAACGGCTCGATGATCTGCTGAACGATCGGGTCTGGTGTGGGTACCCCGAAGGTGGGATCCGGCGTCATGACTCTCCTCGGTCGTTGACCGGGAAAGCTATCAGCCGAGCGTGCAGCGCAGCCCCCAGTCGTACGACTGGTATTCGACCCTGGGGATCGAGCGATCGAGCACGGCTGCCATGTCGGCGTCGATCCAGGGTCGCAGACTCCCGAGCACACGCCTGCCCGATGCCGGAAGGAAGGTGGGCATCCGCCGCGGCCGCACGAAATCGGATCCATACCACGAGAACACCCTCGACAGGCTGACCACGTCTCCGCCCGCCGACACCGTGAGCGCACCGCGCATGAGGAAGACCCGCATCTGATCGGTGAGCGTGGCGTCGAGGTCGGTTCCCGAGTAGGGGGTGGAACGCAAGGTCGGACATGAGACCGATCCGCACACCAGCGCGGCGTGGATGCGCGGGTCGGCGAAGCGCCTGATCTTGGCGTGTTCGATCGCGTCGAGCGACAGCCGCTCCCCCATCACCGTCACGAATGGCCCCGAGAACGCCCCGGGGATCCGCAACACCGATACCTCTTCGGAGCGGGCCGCCCGGGCGGCGAGCGCGAGCGCTCCGGCGTTGTACAGATCGAGCCAATAGGCGAGCGCCCCGTTGCGGTCGAAGTCGTCGGGGTTCAGGCGCGACAGTGATGCGATCACGGCGTCGAGCCGGGATGTGGATGCCAAGAGGGCGCTCGGACCGCCGGTTTCGACCGAACAGAGGATGGCCGCCAACTCGGACCCGTCGGCGTGGCCGCTCCCTTTCGGATCAGGCCGCCGCACCGTCACCAACGAACGGACGATGGAAGCGGCGACGACGAGCGGATTGGGGCCTTGCACGCCTCAGCCAACCCACTCGATGCATGAGACATTCCGGGCGGTAGGGTTCGGAAGGCATGCAGATCGCAAAGCTCCCCTGGAAACCGCCGGCGCTGGTGTTGGCGGGCGTCACCCTGGCTTCGCTGGTGTCGGCCGTCATCACCAAATCCCGTCTTCCCGTCGTCGATGACCCGAGCGGGGACCGGATATCGCTCGTGTCGGTCTTCGCGGGAACCGCCCTTCGTCCCACCAGCCTCACCTTCCGTGGCGGGACCATCGTGTCGATGTTCGGCGGCACCTCGCTCGACCTTCGCCGGGCCGGCCTCCCCGACGAGGGTGCGCACCTGCACATCACCACGGCGTACGGCGGCACCGACATCACCGTTCCCGACAGCTGGGCGGTGGTCGTCGAGGACACCACCCTGTTGGGCGGTGTCCGGGTACGGGGGGTCGACACCATGAGATCGGCATCGCCGTGTCTCACGATCGACGCCAGAACGGTGTTCGGCGGCCTCTCGGTGACCGGCCGTCCGGTGCTGCGGGCGGCGGAGACGCCGGCATGACGATCCGTATCGACGCCCGACGCATGATCCCCGGTCGGGGCGAGCCGATCGACGACGCCACCGTCATCCTCGAGGGCCGGGGCATCATCTACGCCGGTCCTTCCGCCGAGGCACCTCACACGCCCTCGTTCTCGGCCTACACCACCGACGTGGTGATGCCCGGCATGTGGGAGACCCACGCCCACTTCTGGGGATCCAACACAGCCAACATCGAGTCGCTCGTGACCCACGACCCCCACGTTGGGGTATTGCGGGCAGCCGGCGACATCCGCAGGGTGCTGGATGCGGGTTTCACGAGCGTCCGGGAACTCGGCGGCTATGGGGTGTACCTGTCCACCGCGGTGGAGGAGGGCACCGTCGAAGGTCCGACCGTGTACGCCTCTGGCAGCATCCTTTCGCAGACCGGCGGACACGGCGACATCCACGGGCTCCCGGTTGCCCAGGTGGAACAGCTGTTCGAACGACATTTCGGTGCACCCACGCTGTGTGACGGACCCGATGACTGCCGGCGACTGGTCCGCCGTCAACTCCGCCTGGGGGCGCGGGTGATCAAAGTGTGTGCCTCAGGCGGGGTGATGAGCCAGATCGACCATCCCATCCATCAGCAGTTCTCGGTCGAGGAGCTGAGGGCGATCGTGGAGGAGGCCACCCGGGCCGACCGGATCGTCGCTGCCCACTGTCACGGCAAGCCCGGGATCATGGCGGCGCTGGAAGCAGGTTGCAGAACCATCGAACACGGCAGCTACCTCGACGACGAAGCGGCAGCGGCCATGGTCGAGGCGGGAGCGGTGCTGGTACCGACCCGGTTCATCGTCCAGCACCTGCTGGATCACGGGCTCGCCGCCGGAATGCCCGACTACGCCTACGCCAAGATCACCGCCATTGGGGACCAACACTTCCAGGCCATGCAGACAGCCATCGCGGCCGGTGTGCGGATCGCCACCGGAACCGACATCTTCGTCCGGTCGGCGCTGGGGTCCAACGGTCGCGAGCTCGGGTATCTAGTGGACGCCGGAATGACGCCACTCCAGGCGATCGAGGCCGCCACCGCCAACGGGCCGCTGACGGTCGGCCCCCAGGCACCAAGCTCCGGCCAGCTGCTGGAGGGTTTCGACGCCGACGTCATCTGTCTCGACGCCGACCCGCTGGAAGACATAAGCATGCTGGCAGGCCCCGACCACGTGACCCACGTGTTCAAAGCCGGCCGAATCGTCAAAGACGCCGGCTGAAGACGCCGTTGGAAGCGGTGGCCGGTGGCGCGCTCGTCCCGGTCACCTGCTCTTCTGTACCTCGGGAGCCTCGGGGTCGATGGAGGTCTCGACCAGAGCGTCCGTTTTCGATTCGGAGCCAGGACCCGACCGCTCCGAGTCGAGCTCCAAGCGCTGCACGATCAGAACACCGTACGCCACGCTCGCCCAGACGGCCATGAAGGTGACGAACACGCCCACCACGAGGATGAGCAGATCTGGATTGTTCACGTCCCACCCTTTTCGGTTGAAAGGATGAGTGCGCCGAGCGACCACATCGATGGAACCCAGATACCCACGAAGACCCCCTGTAGTCTGTCTGCGAAGAACCACAGGTAGACCGAGAAGAGAAACGACAGGGCTCCCGCCAACAAGAACGCGAGCTTGATAACGAACAATTGATTAGACCGGAGTCGATCCCGAACCTCACTCACGATGCACCTCCGCGTTCCGTTGTACTTTTACTACTAATACGTAGGTCTGTGGGCACTTGGATGACGCCACGCGAGAGCCTTCTGGACGGGCGTGCGCCGGACAGGACACTTCCCAACCTTCGCTCCATGGCGAAAGAAGGCTCCGCGACTCGGTGTGGTCGACCTGTCGACATGTCGGACTGTCCACCGACGACGAGGCCCAGACGCCGGCGGCCGGACCCGTCGACGGGGTTGGGGATCCGGCCGTACCTCACTTGTGGCCCTTCCGTGACGATCGCCGCCTGGGAATGCTGATCACAGAGGAGGTGGACAATGAAGAGATGGATCGTTCGGATTACGGCCGTAGCGGCGTCGGTGCTCGCCCTGGAGGTGGCGTTCGGAAAGCTCCTACGCCACCCGAAGGGCCGAGACATGATCCGTGCGTTCAACCGACGGGTGTTGAACCCCCTCATGGTGAAGAAGGCGGGCCGCGGTACCTGGTACGCCAGCACGATCGAGACCATCGGACGCAAGACCGGGCTGACCCGGTGGACGCCGGTGATAGCCGACCCGGTGGTGGGCGGATTCATCATCCCGCTCCCGTACGGCACCGAGGTGGATTGGCTCCGCAACGCAATCGCGGCCGGTGGCGCCACCGTGCACCGACACGATGTCACCTTCCCGGTGGATCGGTTCGAGGTCGTGACCGGGGTGGAGGCTGCGCCGCTGTTGTCGAACTCGCGGCGGGCCGTCTACCGGCTCACCGGGGTCGACCGATTCCTCCGCGCCCACATGGGGGACTCCCATCTCACCGTGGCGGGCTGATCACACGATCCGGCGGTTGCTGGCCCATCGGGCCAGTTCGTGGCGGTTCGACAACTGCAGCTTGCGCAGCACCGCCGAAACGTGCGTCTCCACCGTCTTGACGCTGATGTCGAGCCGGTGGGCCACCTGCTTGTAGGCGTACCCCCTGGCGATCTGGCGAAGGACTTCCTTCTCGCGGGCGGTGAGCTGGTCGAGTTCGGGGTCGATGGGGGCAGTGATGGTGTCGGCGAACGCATCGAGAACGAACCCGGCCAACCTGGGCGAAAACACGGCGTCGCCGGCATGCACGCGCACGATGGCGTCGGCCAACTCATCAGGCGAGATCGACTTGGTGACGTAGCCTCGCGCTCCGGCGCGAATCATGGCGATTACGTCCTCTGCGGCATCAGACACCGACAACGCCAGGAACTTCATGTCGGGGTGGGTCTCGCTGACCTGTTCGATCACGGTCAGGCCTCCCCCACCCGGCATGTGGACGTCGACCAACACCACATCGGGACGCGACGTGCGGATTCCGTCGATGGCGTCGTCGACATCGGATGCGGCTCCCACGATGTTGACCGTGTCCTCCAACTCGGCCTTGACGCCGGAGAGGAACAGCCGGTGGTCGTCGACGAGGAACACGTTGATCATGAGGACTCCCTGGGCATGCTGAGGTGAACCTCGGTGCCTTCACCGGGTTCTGTTTGGATGTCGGCCCTGCCGCCATGGCGGTCCATGCGGCCGACGATGGAGTCGGCGATCCCCCGACGGTCACCGTTGACTCCCTTGATGTCGAAGCCCGCTCCCTGGTCGGTGACGAACACCTCCGCCAGGTCGTCCGTGGCTTCGGCGAACAGCGAGATCCGGGCGGCTCCTGCGTGTTTGGCCGCGTTGGTGAGTGCCTCTCCGGCGGCCCCGGCGAGGGCACGCATCCGGTCGTCGAGTGGGGCGTCGCCCACGGTCACGACCTCGACGGGGATGTCGAAGTCGGCTTCGATCCGGTCGGCGGCCGCCTGGAGCGCGTCGGTGAGGCGTTCGCCTTCACTGTCTGGCACCCGTTCGTACAGCCACTTGCGGAGCTCACGCTCCTGAGCCCGGGCGAGGGTCACCATCCGCTTGGAGTCGTCGGTCCGTTGGATGAGCGCCAGCGTCTGCAGGACCGAGTCGTGCAGGTGAGCGGCCATCTCGGCCCGCTCCTCCTGGCGGATCCGCTCGCGCCGTTCGGTGCCCAGATCCTCGGCCAGCCGCCACATCCACGGACCGAACACCAGTGTCACACCCACGCCGGTCACGATGACGGCGAGCACGGTCGATCCGAGATCCGGCACCGCCGCCGAACCGAACAGGGCGAGTCCGATCACCAACAGCACCACGCCGATCACGGTGCGCGACCGGAGTTTCCCGTCGGTCGGGTCGAACACCCTGAGGATGGCCTCCCGCGAGTCGACCTCCTGGCGGTCGAGCAGGAACGCCGCACCGAAGATGATCGCCACCGAGGGCCACACCACTCCGTCGCCGGGCCAGATGTTGGATGCCCGCAACATGAGCAGGGAGCCGACTCCGACGAGCACGAGCCCGATACGCGGTCCGCGCTCGATGGGCAGGCGGGGCGTGAGCTCGACGTGGTCGGCACCCGACGTGGCGGCCCACATCCCGAGGTAGAGGAGGAGGCCAACACCCCACACGAGGGTGAGGGCGACGAACGCCGCCCTCACATAGACGGCCTCGATCCCGAGGCGTTCGGCGATACCCGCCGCCAGGCCCGAGATCACCTGATCGCGGGGATGGCGCTGCACCAGTGCGGCGGGTGCGGCGGTATCGGCGGTCGGAGTCTCGAGCTGTTCGTCGATCACACCCCGTATGGTGTCAGTCTCCGCCGACACAGGCAATCCAGGATGCCCCTTACCTTCCCCTACCTCCTCGGGGTCGGCGCGGGGGGATACCCGATGGACGCACGGGGTCGCTCTGACGCATGGTGGTGACATGATGGAGACCGAACAGACCGCAGGCCCGGCCACCCAGGACCTGATCCGCCCTTCGACAGGGCGGGTGGTGGCCGGTGTCGCCGCCGCCATCGCCAACCGCTTCACCCTGCCCGTGTGGCTCGTCAGGGCCATCTTCGTGATCCTGACCGTCTCAGGCGGGGTTGGTGTGGTGTTGTACGCCGCAGGATGGGTACTGATCCCTGGTGAGGGCGATGTCAAGGCGGCAGCAGGGCAGTTCCTGGACCGTATCGAAGGTCCGCGAGCCTGGGTGGGTGTCGGCTTGATGGCGCTCGCCGCCATCATCGTCGCCGACTCCACCCGCCTGCTCGAAGCGGATCTGGTGGCTGCCGGCCTGCTGATCCTGATCGGCGTGCTGCTGTACCGCGGCGATATCGGTGACCCGAGCTCCAACCGTGAGCGCACAGGGAACGAGGAGGAATCAACGACCATGACTTACGTACCAAGCGGTGGGTCGACCACCGACACCATCGATCTGAGCGGACCGGCGGAACCGCCGTCGCCGCCTCCTGCCCCACCACCGGTGCCGGCTGCTCCCCTGCCACCGGCGCCCCCACCACCCCCGCGCGAACGCTCCATCCTCGGACGGCTCACCATCGCCGTCGGTTTGATCACCCTGGGTGTGATGGCGTTCGTCGACAACGTGGGTGCCGCACAGGTCGAGTGGCGCCACTATCTGGGTGCCGCCATGACCGTGATCGGAATCGGCCTGCTGGTGGGCAGCCTGTTCGGTCGGGCACGCGGCCTGATCGTCCTCGGTGTGATCCTGACACCGGTGTTGCTGAGCTCCCCGATCACCGAATTGGACTTCGGAGACACCGACGTCCGACACGACGTGACGTCGGTCGCCGAAATCGCGCCCGAGTACCGGTTGGACGTAGGCAGCATGGTGATCGATCTCACCGCGGTGGACTTCTCCGGTGAATCGGTCGAGATCGACGCCCGGGTGAGCCTGGGCGAACTGATGATCATCGTGCCCGACGACGTCGCTGTTGAGGCGTACGGCGAGGTGGCGATCGGCGAGGTCCAGGTGTTGGGCGGGAGCTCGGGCGGACTGGGTGAGATCTCGCTGCGCCGTTCCGCCGAGGGCGAGAACGGCACGCTCACCGTCGACGCCCGTGTCGACATCGGTCGGGTCGAGATCGACCGGCA
The DNA here is from genome assembly GCA_963825585.1 of uncultured bacterium. Lineage (GTDB taxonomy): Bacteria > Actinomycetota > Acidimicrobiia > Spongiisociales > ZC4RG35 > JAOUGY01. Next base: position 1,036,604 of record CAWGTX010000001.1, on the reverse strand, counting down.
GAACGTGCTCGGCCTGGCTGACTTGGGGAGCGGCGACTACCTCATCACCACGTCGTCCGAACTCGAGGACGACTACGACCTCGGTGTTGGCGACTACGTGTTCGACCTGAGCGCCCTCGATCTGGAGATCAACCGATCGGTGTCGATCGGGCTCGGCACCGGCACCCTGACGGTGATCCTGCCCGTCGACGTCGCCTCCGAGGTCGAGGCGAATCTAGGCGTGGGTGACCTGACCCTTCCCGACGGGACCCGCACCGGCCTGGCCCCGAACGGTTTCTACGAGAACGGGCCCGACCCGCAGCTGAGCCTCGACATCGAGGTGGGGGCGGGCGAGTTGATCGTGATCGAGGAGGAAATGCGATGAGAGCGCACAAACTGGATGTCGTGTCCCTGGTGTTCGGCCTGGCCTTCACCGCCCTGGGGTTGGTGTTCATCGGGTTCGCCAACCCGTGGCGGGTCGTGCTGATCGACCTGGACTGGAGCTGGTTGGCCCCCGTGGCCCTGATCGCTCTCGGTGTGCTGGTGATGGCCCCGTTGCTGCGGCGCAAGCCCAGCGCGACGGAGCATCCCGGACCTGCCCCGGAGGACACCGCCGCCCTCGAGGAGCTCCCACCCAGTCCGCTGCTGTGAAACAGGGACTCGAACCGAAATGACTGTGAGGGCCGTCGAAATCGACGGCCCTCACGATCGTTCCCCCTTCGGCTTCCGTCATCCCCGGTCGGTTCCCACAGACCCGACCGACTCCCCGTGTTCCCTGGATGCGGTCTCCCGACACCGTACCGGCGGTTCACGCCTACGCCACCCGAGTCGGACGCATATCTCAGGTTCCCCCTAAGTGCGTGATCACCTCACCCGAACAGCTCGATCAACTGCTGTTTGAGTTCCCACAGAGGTCGGGTCAACGACACGTGATAGCGATGTGGGTTGACGAGACGGCGAACCCCCGGATCGAGTGCCGCCAGATCGGTGATGCGCCGTTGCCGGGCCGCGTCGAGGTCCCCGAGATCGGCACGGCTGCCGTCACGGGCGACGACTGGCACGAGGATCTCCTCCACTCGGCTGATCCGTCCGGCAGGGAGCGAACGTTCCACCCCCGGCAGGCTGGAATGGAGCAGTTCGAGGGGCCGGGACGACAGGTCGTCTCCCACCAGGGCCATCACATCGGCGGTGGCTGTGCCACGCTCGTCGTACACCCGCCACAGGCTCTTGTTCCCCGGGTTGACGATCTTGGCAGGGGTGTTGGAGATCTTGATGGCCGGGACCCAGGCGCCGTCCTCCTCCACCGCCACCACCTTGTAGACCCCATCGAGGCTGGGGTCGCCTTCGGAAGTGACCATGCGCGAACCGACGCCGTAGGTGAGCCGACCGAGCAGATGATCGGCATCGACGCCGTAGCGGGCCGACTCGTCAACGATCTGGTTGCGGATCTGGAAGATGGTGAGTTCGTCGAGCTGGCTGGACAACACGATGGTGGTGTCGTCGAAGCCGGCGGCGTTCAACATCGCCGCCGACCGGATCGCCAGGTGGGCGAGGTCACCGGAGTCGAGCCGGATGCCGACCGGGCGATGGCCCTTCGATCGGAGCTCCTCGAACACGGTGATGGCGTTGGAGACACCCGACTCGAGCGTGTCGATGGTGTCGACCAGCAGCAGACAGTCATCGGGATACACCTGGGCGTACGCCCGGAACGCCTCCAGCTCGCCACCGGCGACCGCCATGAACACCTGCACCAGCGAATGGGCGTGGGTGCCTCTCGACGCCAAGCCGAGTTGATGGGACATTCCTACGTTCGAGGAACCGATAGCGCCGCCGATCACCGCCGCCCGGGCGGCCGGGTTGGCGTTCTGGGCCCGGCGCATGCCGAATTCGATGACCGCTCCCCCGTGGGCGGCCTCGACCACCCGGGAGGTCTTGGTGGCGACGAGGGTCTGGAAGTTGATGTGGTGCAGCAACCCGGTCTCGAGGATCTGCGCCACCATCAGCGGCGCCTGCACCACCGTGATCGGGGTGTCGGGGTGCACCACCCGGCCCTCCGGCACCGCCCACAGGTCGACATCGACGAACCCGCCCACCTGGTCGAGGTAGGCGAGGAAGTCCTCAGCGAAGAGCCTGCCTCCGGTCGATGTGCGCAGGCTGCGGAGGACGGCGAGTTCGGCCGGCCCGAAACGGGCCGCCTCCATCCAGTCGAGCATCGGGGCGAGACCGGCGGAGATGCAGTACCCGGCCTGGTGTTTCCCGTAATCGGGGTAGCTGCGGAAGGTGTGGTCGAACTGAGCCCGCTGCTCGGCCATGCCCATCCGCCAGTACAGCTGCGACATGGTCAGCTGGTAGTGGTCGGTGAACAGGATCCCGTCGGTGATGCTCACGAGGGAACCATAGAGCGACGAGAGACGAGCGAAGTGAATAGCTCCTCGAGCTTGCGAGAGGGGGCCCGCGAGGAACGAGCGGATAGTTTGTCCCCCTCGCAGGCTTGACCGAGCTGCGGGGACAAGCTGTCTCCAATTCCGCGACCTCACTGCTCGAAGCCACGTTCGAGGCCGAGCGTCGCCAGCAGGTCCTCGTGGAGGTGGAACCAAACGGTGTGGTAGGAGTCGAGGTTGTCGGCGAGACGATCGGACTCGCCGGCCATCACCCGCTCCAGGTTGGCGGCGAGCCGGCGCCGGTAGGCGCCGAAGCGGGAGAGCCGGGCCGAGAGTGCCTCCAGGATCCGCTGGGCGGAGCGGTCCAGCTTGACGAGACGGTCGACCACGCCGGCGTCGTAGTCGGCGTCACGGTGGTCGTTGAGGATCGCCGTTCCGGCCACCGTCAGCATCTGCCAGTCCGAGCAGATCCGGAGCAGCTTCGGGTTGACTTCCAGGAAATCGCGGTAGGCCGCTTCGACGTGACTGCGGGCGTCGGTCGCTTCGAGTTCGGCGAGCACCCACTCTGCGTCGGCCGTCCGGCCCTCGTCGGTGAGTCCCCACCCGCCGAACACGCCTCCGTGATGGGACAGGAGACCCCGGTCGGTGAGCGCCCGAAGTGTTGTCAACGCCTGGGCGGAAGCGAGCTCGGACACTGCGGCCACCCGGTCATCGCCTGCGGACCCGATGCATCGGATCGTGTGGAGCACCAGGAAGTCGTTCGCTGCCGGTGGTGATGAGCTCATGGTCTCCTTCTCGCTTCGGTTTTGGTTTGGCCGACCGAGCGGATATCACTCGTCGTAGTCTTCCATCATCTGCACAGTCGAGGAGCCGCCCACATGCCCACCAACGCCGAGATCCACGCCCGCCGCCTGGCCGCACTTCCCAGCGGATGGGGATCGGCCTTCCCGGTCTACGTCGAGAAGGCCAAGAATGCCGAGGTGTGGGACGTCGAGGGCAACCGCTACATCGACTTCGCCGGTGGCATCGCCGTGCTCAACACCGGTCACCTCCACCCCCACGTGCAGGCGGCCGTCGCGGCCCAGCTCGAATCGTTCAGCCACACCTGCTTCATGGTCAACCCCTACGAATCGGTGGTGACCCTGGCCGAGCGCCTCAACGCCCTCGTTCCCGGTCCCACCGAAAAACGGACGATGTTCGTGAACTCCGGTGCCGAGGCGGTCGAGAACGCCATGAAGATCGCCCGCTACGCCACCGGTCGCACCGGGGTGATCGCCTTCGGTGGCGGCTTCCACGGACGGACCCATCTGACCATGGCGCTCACCGGCAAGGTTGCCCCCTACAAGCAAGGGTTCGGGCCGTTCCCGGCGGACATCTTCCATGCTGCCTACCCGTACACATACCGCGACGTGTCGGTGGCCGATGCGATGGACTCCATCGCCCACATCTTCAAGGAGGCGATCGAACCCGAACGCGTGGCGGCGATCGTGGTGGAACCCGTGCTCGGCGAAGGCGGCTTCGTGATCGCCCCACCCGAGTTCCTGCAGGAACTGCGCGGATTGTGTGATCGCCACGGGATCGCGCTGGTGCTCGACGAGGTCCAGACCGGATTCGCCCGCACCGGGAAGCTGTTCGCCCACGAGTACGCCGGGATCGAGGCCGATATCGTCACGATGGCCAAGAGCCTGGCGGGCGGGTTCCCGCTCGCTGCCATCACCGGCAAGGCCGACATCATGAACAGCGTCCATCCGGGCGGGATCGGCGGCACCTACGGCGGCAACCCCATCAGTGTGGCGGCCGCCCACGCTGTGCTCGACGTGATCGAGTCGGAGAACCTGGTCGACCGATCCCTCGGCCTGGGCGAGACGTTCGTCAAGCGGCTCGAAGGGATGGCGACCCGCTTCGATGCCATCGGCGACGTCCGCAACCTGGGCGGCATGGTGGCGATGGAGCTGGTCACCGACCGCTCGACCAAATCCCCTGCTCCCGACCTGACCAGGGCACTGGTCGCCAAGGCCCAGGAGAGAGGTCTCATCCTGCTCTCGTGCGGCACGCTCGGGAACGTGATCCGCTTCCTCGTTCCGCTCACTGCACCCGACGAGCTGGTCAACGAGGGCCTCGACGTGCTGGAGGCATGTCTGGAGGAGCTGCATTCCTGATAGGCGAGGAGTCCGAAGCGAGGAGCAAAGAGCCAGCTTCGAGCTTCGAGCGAAGGTATGGACGATGACAGACGAGTCCGGAGGCCGGCAACCAGAGACCGGCAGGTGGAGGCCAGATGCCTTCGACGCGTTCGTCGACCTGCTCGGCTCCTATGACGCCGAGGTTGCGGAGACGGCGCTGACGCTGCGGGAACGGGTGCGGCAGACTCATCCCGAGATGACCGAGAAGGTGTACCAGGGGTGGCGAGGGTTGGGGTTCCACCATCCCGACGCCGGGTACGTGTGTGCCATCTTCCCCCGGTCGAGGTCGGTGTACCTCAGCTTCGAGCATGGGGTTCGACTTCCGGATCCGGATGGCCGACTGCTCGGGTCGGGCAAGATGGTCCGCTCGCTCGAGTTCGGCCCGTCTGACGAGATCACCGGCTTCGAGGACTACCTTCAGGCGGCGATCGATCTCGTGTGACCGCCCGTCGTTCGACTGCTCTGACGCCTAGCCTCGGGTCCATGACGGCCTACAGCCAGAGCACTGCCCTCGTCGTCGTCGATTGTCAGAACGACTTCGCCGACCCGGCCGGGAGCCTGTACGTCCCGGGAGGTGAAGCGGTCGTCGCCGCCTGCAACGCCCAGATCATCAGGGCCACGGCTGCGGGCGCCATGGTGGTCTACACCCAGGACTGGCATCCCGAGACCACGCCCCACTTCCAGAAGGACGGCGGCATCTGGCCGGTGCACTGCCTGGCGAACACGTGGGGCTCCCAACTTCACCCGAGGCTCGTCGTGACCGGACCGTCGGTGAAGAAGGGCGCCAACGGCGAAGACGGCTACTCGGGTTTCACGATGCGTGACCCTGTCTCTGGTGACACCACCCGCACCGAGCTGGCGTCGATGCTGGAACAGGCCGAAGTCGATCGGGTGGTCGTGGTTGGACTGGCGCTCGACTACTGCGTGAAGGCGACGGCTCTCGATGCCGTGGCCCTCGGGTACCGGACCGTGACTCTCACATCCGCCACCGCCGCCGTCGAACTGAACCGGGGAGACGCCGAGAGATCGTGGGACGAGTTGGCGGCGGCCGGCGTCGGGCGGGACTGAGCGCTACTGCTCGTGGAGAGCACCAGATATGCGGCGACGCATGATGGGCGAGGCCGAGTGCAGTCCGATGAGTCGGGCGAACGCCGGATCGTCGTCGGTGGCCACCACCACCTCTTCGCCTTCCAGCCGCAGGTGAAAGCCGTCGTCCTCACCGCGAACGCCCACCTCGGAGAGCGGCCAGGAGCCGAGAGGTTTGCTTCCCGCCTTGATGGCGAGCCGCTCTTCATCGAGATCGATCACGACCCGGATCTGAGTCCCGGCGGCGTCGAGCAGCAGCAAACGTCCAACGAACTCGGCCATGTCCACACCCCTTGCTCGTGCAGCCACGACTCTAGGCCCATTGATGGCCCATCCAGGGTCCTGCGTCGAAGTTCCCCGTCCTTCTCGACAGCGACCCCCTGAAGAGCGATACAGTCGGCAACTCACAGGGAGGTAACACATGCGCAAACGATCGATCCCGACACTTCTATTGGCCCTCACCCTCGCCATTGCGGCGTGTGGCGGCGACGAGGCGGCTGAGGCCTCGACCGCCACCACTGCTGCGGCCGACACCGCCACCACTGCGGCCGCCGGCGCCGACCTTCTGGCCAGCGTTCAGGAATCCGGAACTCTCAAGGTTTCGACCGACCCGGCGTATCCGCCGCAGTCCTCCCTGAACTCCGAAAACAACACCTACGAGGGCTTCGACATCGACGTAGCCACCGAGATCGCCGAACGCCTCGGGGTCGAGGTCGCCTGGGAGACACCCGCTTGGGATGTGATCACCGCCGGCGGTTGGAACGGCCGTTGGGAGATGAGCGTGGGCTCGATGACACCCACCAACGACCGCCAGGAAGTCCTGAACTTCACCCAGCCGTACTACTACACGCCTGCGGTGGTCGTCGTCCACGCCGACAACACGAGCGTTGCCGACCTCGGCACAGACCTCGACGGCGCTGCCATCGGTGTGTGCAGCGGTTGCACCTACGAGCAGTACCTGCAGAAGTCGCTGGCGATCGAGGGATTCGAATTCGACTTCGTGATCGACGACGCCGAGATCACGGGGTACGACACAGACACCACCGCCCTCCAGGATCTCGCACTCGGAGACGGTGCCCGGCTCACGGCGGTGATCACCTCGCTCACGACGGCGCAGGGCTACATCGACGCCGGCAACCCCGTCAAGATCGCCGGCGACCCGGTGTTCTACGAGCCGCTGGCGGTTGCCTTCGACAAGAGTTCGCAGGCCGATGGAACGAGCCTGTTCGAGACGGTCGACGGGATCGTCGCCGAGATGCACGCAGACGGCACGCTGAGCGAGCTGTCGAAGAAGTGGTACAACGGCATCGATCTCAGCGTTCAGCAGTGAGACGAGGGAGGGACGCCTGATGGGGGCGGACACCGAACGACGGCCGCCCCTGCCAGGCGTCCCCCGCTCCGAGCGGATGGCCCTGGCCAGCGCCAGGGTGCCGTTCCGCTACAAGGTGGCGATCGTGTGGGTCGCCATCATCGTGGTGCTGGCGTTCTTCTTCGCCGTCGCCGGGTTCGACACCGACTGGATGGGCGAGAAGCTCGGCTTCATCGCCGGTGGACTGCTCTACACCTTGTACATCGCGGTGGGCGGCATCGCGCTGGCCATCCTGTTGGCACTGTTGGGAGCCCTCGGGCGGTTGTCGTCGAACCCGGTGGCGTTCGGTATGGCGGGGTTCTACACGTCGTTCTTCCGTGGCACCCCGCTGATCGTTCAGATGTTCCTGATCTACCTGGCCCTCCCCCAGGTCGGCATCAACCTCGGCGACCGGTTCCCGGGACTTCCCGACGGATTCAATCAGGCGTTGATCCTGGAACCGACAGTTGCCGGCGTGCTGGCTCTGGGCCTCAACTACGGCGCCTACATGACGGAGATCTTCCGGGCGGGGATCCAGTCGGTGGGGGGCGGGCAGAGCGAGGCCGCCGAGGCACTCGGGATGACCTACCGCCAGAAGATGCGACGGGTGGTGCTCCCCCAGGCGTTCCGGGTGATCGTCCCGCCCACCGGCAACGAGTTCATCGCCATGATGAAGGACACCGCTCTCGTCTCGTTCCTGGGAGTGACGGCTGCATCCGCCGAGGTGTTCCGCAGGGCCCAGTTGGTGGGCAAGGCGGACTTCAAGAACCTGGAGGCCTACATCGTGACGGCGGCCCTCTACTGGGCGTTGACGGCGGTGTTCACCGCCTTCCAGACCCGCCTCGAGACGAAGCTGTCTCGTGGATTCATCAGAACCGCGGCACCGGCCAAGAGGCGAGGCTGAGCAATGGAAAAGGAAGTCGTGGTCCGAGTGGCGGGCCTGCAGAAGACCTTCGGTGAACTACAGGTACTGAAGGGGATCGACATGGAGGTCCACCGAGGCGAGGTGGTGGTGATCTTCGGGCGCTCCGGATCGGGGAAGTCGACGCTGCTGCGGTGCGTGAACTTCCTCGAGGACCCCACGGCCGGCACGATCGAGGTGGCCGGGATGACTCTGGAGGGCGGTCACCGCACCCGCCACAAGCGCGAGCAGATCCGCAGGCTCCGCCTCCACGTCGGCATGGTGTTCCAGAGCTTCAACCTGTTCCCACACATGACCGCCGCCGAGAACGTGATGGAAGGTCCGGTGACGGTGAAGGGCCTGCCCGAGGAGCAATGCCGGCAACATGCCCTGACCCTGCTCGAGCGGGTTGGTCTGGGCGACAAGGCCGACGAGTACCCGATCCGCCTGTCGGGCGGCCAACAGCAACGGGTGGCGATCGCCCGGGCGTTGGCGATGGAACCCGACGTGATGCTCTTCGACGAACCCACGTCGGCTCTCGACCCGGAACTCACCGGCGAAGTCCTGGCGGTGATGAAGTCGCTCGCCACCGACTTCCACATGACGATGATGGTGGTGACCCATGAGATGGGTTTCGCCCGCGAGGTGGCCGACTGGATGGCGTTCTTCCATGAGGGCGTCATCCTGGAACAGGGAAGCCCCGCCGAACTGTTCGGTGAGACCAAGAATCCCGAGACGAAGAAGTTCCTCGAAGCGGTGCTGTGAACTCAGACCGAGGGAGTACGGGCTATGACGAGGTGGGTGGGGCGATTCCGGCCTTCCGGAGTGCCGAGATGAGGCTGCGACCGGTCATGTCACCAGGGCAGAGGACGTGGACCGGCACCTGGTCGAGCAGGGCGTCGATGGTTGTGGCGGCGTGCGCGGGGCGGACGGCCAGGACCGGTTTGTTCAACTCGATGGCGGCGGCGAGTTCCATGGCGGTCCAGTCACTCGACCACGCTTCGGTGGCAACCACCAGCAACGCCGCCGCCGATTCGAGCCGCTGTCGGATTCGCTCGGTGACGACCTCGTCGAAGAGGCGTTCGCTCATCCGGTAGTCCCATGACGGGTAGCCGGCGAGCGCCAGGACCGGCCGTACGTGGTCCTGGACGAACTCGCGATCGTGTGCGGCTCGGTAGGAGATGAACACATATCCCGGTGGCATCGGCCCGGTAGCCCCGCCGAAGACGCCGAGCAGGTTGGCGAAGCCGCGATGGCGCACATCGCCATTGGCTGAGGGGTCGGGTTGGTAGTGGTCGCCCCACAGGGCCATCGCCGACTTCTCGAACGGGTAGTCATCGGTAGACATCTTGGAGTCGTCCCGTCGCACCACCACAATCCGTCCGCCACGCCGACGGACCGCTTCCACCTCATCTTCGGACGGTACTCGCGGCGGGCGATGCCCGGAGTGCACGATGAGTAGTCCGGCGGCATCGATGGCGATGCGTGTCCGATCGAAGCTGTCGGCGTGGGTGTCCCAGATGTCAACGCCTCGCGCCCGGAGATCGACCATGAGACAGGCTGCCCACCCGGTGTCTGCTGCGGCGTAGAACGTCGCGACCGGTCCCGAGGAGGTCATCGGTCAGAGCGTACGCCTTCCTGCCCGACGGTGGCGCGTCCGCGGCGTCGTCGACGAGCGCCCATCCCTCAAACGAGCGCCAGTTTCGTGACCAGGCGCTTGGTGAGGAACCTCACCGGCACCGTCATCAAGGCAATCACACCGGCGCCGATGGCCAGCTCGACCCACACGTCCGCCAGCCCGGCTTGGTTGATCGTCACCTCGTACACGGGGTTGATCACCCAATAGGTGGGAATCAGCTTGGCGATCCACTGGGGCCAGCCCGGGAAGATGTAGAAGATGGTGGGCGACAGGAGGATGAAGGCGGTTCCCTTGATCAGGGTGAACACACCGGTGATGTCCCTGGCAGCGGTACCGTAGACGAGCCCGACCTCGACCAGCAGTACGGCGGCCACCATCAACACCACGATCAGAGCCCCCGGCCGGGCGGTGAGGGCGTTGTTCAACCACAACGTGACCACGGCCATCGCCATCGCCAGGACGAACCCCAGGACGCCCTTTGCCATCACGATCTCGCCGAGCTTCAACGGCGTCACCACCAGCGCACTCAGCGTTCGCTTCTCCCGCTCGTCGGCGAGGCTGAAGGACGGGAGGAACACGGCGGCGATCACCAGGGCATACGACACGATCAGCGGAACCAGCCGCACCGAGATCGGATCGATCGCCTCTCCCAGCGATACCACCTGCACGTCGACCGGTGGCATCTGGCCCTCGACCTGCCGAATCAAGTCGATCATGGTCACAGCGAGGATGATCCGATTGGAGGCGAGGCTCTCGCCGCCCACATAGAACTCGAGTGGGGGACGCGCACCCGAACGGAGGGCGTCGTCGAAGCCAGGCTGGAGGACGAGACCGGCGTCGAGGTCGTTCCCTTCGACCTGCGACTCGAGTTCGGCCACATCGTCGACCACCGTCAGCTCGATCCCCTCGAGGCGGGCCGCCTCCGCCGTCACCATCGAGTCGCCCTGATCGACGATCCCGAGGCGGGGTTGCGGATCGAAGAGGTCGCCGAACGTCACCTGGAGGAGGAGGGTGATGAGGATGGGCAGCAACAGAACCCACAGGAAGATCGGGGAACGAGGTCCAAGTCGGAGATCCTTCCGAAGAACCTCGAGAACGCGCCGGGCACTCATATCGTCCGCACCTTCCTCCTCAGCACCACCCAGCCGAGCGTGAACAGGGCGACGCACCATGCCGCCAGGATCCCCACCTCGGGGAGCGTCTCAGACCACCCGGCACCGTACGTGCTCACATCGACCAGCCCGCTCACCAGCGGATAGGACGGCAGGGCCCGGACCCAGGCAGACGCCGTTCCCGGGAACATGGCGGCGAAGGCCGGGATGAGCAACGGCACCATGTACAGCATGCCCTGGAACATCGTGCTGATGAAGTCCTTGCCGACCGATCCGGCGAGCATGGCGACACCGGCCACCATCACCGACCCCAACAGGATGAGCAGCAGCATCAGAAGCGGCTGGTTGGCAAGGGCACCGATCGCCAGCAGTATGATCACCGCTTGACCGAACCCGCTCAGGGTTCCGGCGATGCCCTTGGCCGCCAGCACGTCGGCCACCGTGGCTGGGGTGACCAGCATCGCCGTCACCGTGCGCTCCTGGATCTCCTTGGCGATCAGCGACGCCATCACGAACATCTCCATCATCAGCACCAGGAACACGAAGAGCGGCCGGAAGGCGTCGCGAGCCGTGGTCTGGTCGCCGATCCGGTCGGTACCCAAAACCACGTACGACTCGGCCGGGTCGGGGATCGTCACGGGCAGCGGTTCGCCCGCCACCGCGAACGCCAGCTCGCGGACCAGGCTCGATACGGCGATCTGGATCTCTCCGGGGACCGACGCCTCCACATAGATCGTCACCGCGCTCTGATCACCTCGCTCGACGGCCGCCACGAAGTCGGGGGGAAAGGCGAGCCCGACGCCCAGCGTCAGCCGTTCGGCGCCGTCGGGGACGTCGGCGCCATCCCGGTCGACGACCAGCTGACCGTCCGTGATCCAGGCGGTGGCCTCACCCGACACCACTGCCTCGAGGTCCGCCTCGTCGGAGAACGCCACCGGCACCAGACCCTGTTCCTCGGCAGTGAGTCCGGTCAGCGCCTCGGGCGCCAGTCCGGAGACACCGACGGACAACGACTCCTCCACCTCGTCGGGCAGCAGGTAGAACAGGACCACCACGATCACCAGCACGAGCAGCGTGAGAAACGCCCACAGCCGATCCCTGCCGTACTCGGCGATGTCCTTCCTCACGATCGAGCCGATGATGGAGGCGTGGGACACCGGTGTGGTCATCCTTCGAGCCCCCTTCCGGTCATCTCGATGAAGATGTTCTCGAGGGTGGCCTCCTCGGTGTGGATGGTCATGAGACCATCCGACCCGAGGGCAGCCTTCAGCTCATCCCCGGCGCCGGCGTCGTCGAGCGCCACGGTGCGCTCCTCGACCTCGGCGCCATGACGAATCCGCACCTTCACCGACCGCTTGCCGTGGGCCAGCTTCAGGTTCTCGGGCGTGTCCACGGCGTACAGACGTCCATCGTTGAGGAAGGCCACCCGATCCGACAGCTCATCGGCCTCGAACATGTCGTGGGTGGTGAGCAGGACTGCTGCACCCCGATCGGCCTCCTGTTTGATGAGCCTGCGGATGGCCCGGGACGACACCGGGTCCAGGCCGTTGGTCGGCTCGTCGAGGAACAGCACTTTGGGTGTGTTGACGAGCGTGCGGGCCATCATCAGTCGCTGTCGCATGCCCTTGGAGTACTTCGACACCCGGTCCTTGGCCCGATCGGCCAAGCCAACCCTCCGAAGCAGCGCCTCGGTGTCGACATCCTTGATCCCGAACAGGCGGGCGAAGAAGCGAAGGTTCTCCGCACCCGACATCGAGTCGTAGAGGTTCTTCTCCTCGAAACACACCCCTATCTGGGCCTGCACGGCCGGGTCGTCGGCGGTCACGTCGATCCCCAGCACCTGGGCCTTGCCCGACTTGGGGACCAGTTGGCCGGTGAGCATCTTGATGGTGGTCGACTTGCCGGCGCCGTTCGGACCGAGGAACCCAAGGATCTCACCGGGCGCTACCTGAAAGGAAATGCCCCTGACAGCCTCGGTGTCACCGTAGGAGAAGGTGAGATCCTCCACGTTGATGGCGCGTTCGGTCATTCCAATGCTCCTCGGACTCGGTCGCGGGCGCTCGACGCCGTCTCGGCTTGGCCAATCGAGCGGCTTGGGTCGGCCACGGTTGCTCCATCCCTCGCACCGGGTTGCGCACGGTGTCGGTCATCGCCGGCGATCGTGAGCCCCCGGTGTCTTGTATCCGTTCCTGGTGCTGGCGATGACGCCTTTGTCGCGTACGTATCCGAATGAGCTGAGAGCCGATAGAGGCCATCGGCTCGACAGCGGATGATGGCTCGGTGGAGGCGTCCCAGGGGGGGCGCGCTGACCCGCAGCACGGCATGGTCCTCTCCGCTTTTGTTCGGGGAGCCAAACGCCGGGGCGGGGCGGTGTCCAGGCTATCGCCCAGCGTCGTGCCCTCCGAGGTAACCAATGCCCCCCCTCGTTGCCAATGAGAGAGACGCATGGCGTGGCGAGTGCGCACGTCGGGGAAGTGATCCTCCGCCACTCCTCAGCCGTTGGACTCTGTTCAAGATGCCAGGCGATGGCCGATGATCTGGCCAAGGGGACGCGTTACGCTTGCACGAGTGAGAGGAGGATGCCATGCGCATCCGAATCGCCGCGATGCTCTCGTTCCTGGTCGTGATCGGCATGTCGATCCCAGCGACAGCGGCACCGGACCAGTCCCCGGCCTTCGAGGAGGTGCCAACCTACTACGAGGTCGTACTCCCGAACCCGTGCCTCGGTGAAGGTGTGGAAGAGCTGTACATCTTTGAGGGAGTGACGTACATCCACGAGCAGACGAACCCCAGCGGCAACTACCACTACAACGACTACGCGCTCTGGTCGGTGCAAACAGAGTCAGGGTTCTATGCAGCTCCGAAGATGGTCGGTGTCGGACTGATCAATGAGTCGAACAACGCGTACATCTTGGGAGGTGTCGGCAACTACCAGTTGCGGAACGAAGCAGGTCAGAAGCTCCGCCTGCAGGTCCACCAGAAGATCAGGATCATCGGTGACGAGGTCAAGGTGGACACCTTCGACTTCGATCTGACCTGTCTTGGCAACAAGTAGTCCCTCGATCACCTACACCGCTGCGGTCCAGGCATCGGGGCCGTCTGACGGCCAGACCGCAGCGTCCGGTTTCGTGTGGGCCACCCCTATTGCTTCGTCGGTGGGCGCCGGAGGAGGTCGGGAAGAGATGCGACCCACCCGCACGTCCGCAGCCCTGCCAGTACCAGCGCCAGATGCTCCGGCGCCGGCTGGCGGGCGGCGACGGCTTCGAGCACGGCGGCGTGGTCGGCGGAGACTGGCACACCAGACATCGCCAGAACGCATCAGGCGGCCATCACAGACTCGGGCGTCGTCGTCACCGTCCGGCGGCTGCCATGGAACCCAGGAGCGATCAGCTCATCCTCATCGATCGCCGACTGACCTCGACCTTGAGGGGGGCGAGCACGCGTCTCGAATCAAGTGCTCCAACCACCTTGCAGGCCCAAGCCGTAGGCACGCCGGGAATCCACGAGATTGTGGTTTGCCCGATGTTGCCACCTCGGAAGTGAAGGTCAGCCCAGTCATCGAACGGCCTCAGCATGGCCGATGCGGACACTCGTACTCCCCGGTTCGTGGCGTTGCGACTGGCCGAGCACCTCACAAGGACTGGCGACGGACCGACGATCTCGTGTTCACAGCCCCGCATAGTGATCCCCTCCGCGTGTCGAGATCCCGCTCGACCGTATGGCTGCCTGCGACCTCCACCCTCGACCTCCGAGGTCTCCGAGTCCACGACCTCCGGTACACGAGCGCATCCCTCGCCATCTCGGCCGGTGCCTCGATCGAGGCGGTTCAGCGCACGCTGGGCCATCCTCCGTGACCATCACGCTCGACCGCTACTCGCACATCTACGAGGACGACCTCGAAGCCCTCGCCCGGACCATGACCGAGCGGTGCGCCCACACCGATGTCGCCTGATCCGCGTGGCCCATCGGTGGCCCAAACCGGCTGACGGCGCAACTCGAATTGTCACTCGCAGATCAGAATCTCCCGAGAAATCGGGGGGATTCTGGATGTGGGCCGGGCAGGGCTCGAACCTGCAACCAACGGATTATGAGTCCGCTGCTCTGACCTGATTGAGCTACCGGCCCGTGCTCGGCGGAGATGGTAGGCGGCTGATACTCCCGACGCGAAGCCGATTGGGCCCGTATGATGCCGGCTGCGACGCCCGGTCTCGGCCGGCACACCCCCACTGATCACGCAGCTCGCCGCATTGCCGCGGGTCGAGCGCTTCAGCGGACGTCGCCCTCACGGGCGACAGAAGGGTCAGTCATGAACGTTTCACTCACACCGATCACCGAACACAACCTGGGCGAGATCTACGACCTGAAGGTCGCCGACGGACAGGACGAGTTCGTGGCATCCAATCCGTGGTCGCTGGCGCAGGCGTACGCCGAGTACGCCATCGCCTGGCCCAGGGCAGTCACGGTCGACGACGAGATCGTCGGCTTCCTCATGCTCGAGATCGATCCCAATGAGAAGAACGGCCGACCGTTCTGGCTATGGCGGCTGATGATCGCCGCCGAACATCAGCGCAAGGGGTACGGGAGGGCTGCCCTCACGCTGGCTTTCGACGAGGTTCGATCACAGGGCGGCACCGAGCTCTACACGAGCTGGGTTGAAGGCGAAGGGGGGCCCGGGCCGTTCTACCTCGGTCTCGGCTTCGAGCCCACCGGGGAGATCGACGACGACGAAACGGTCGCGAGACTGATGCTGTGAGTCAGCCTGCGACCGGCCGGAGATGGCGGCCCTTGCCGCGACGCTGGTGCCGCCCCTTGCGCTTGGCAGGGGCGGTGCCGGCGACGGCGTTGACCTGAGCGTTCGACCCGTCGCCGGGAGCGTCGTCCGCCGTGTCCACGTCGCCTTCGATGGAGGCGCTGAACTGCTGACGAAGCCCGACGGTGGCAGGAAAGATCCGGACCGGAGGCACCTCGGGAACGACCTTCGACTCCGAAAGGTCGGCTGCCATCAATCGGCGCAGTCTCGGCGGCGCCCACCGCAAACCGACCTCACGGGCGAAACGGCCGTCATCGATCGTGGAGAACAGGATGACGTCGCCGTCGGCCCGCAGCTCGAATCCTTTGTCGCGTCCCAATACCTCGACGTCGTCGATGTCCCATGCGCCGATCTCACCCGTACCGGTCGAGATGGCCATCCGTCCCTCGTTGAGATCGATCTCGACGGCCAACGGCACCTCGAACACGCCCGGAACCGTCAACTTCGCCTTGTATGCACCCATTACATCCTCCCTCAGCCCTCGACACTCACTGTACGTGGCGATAAACCCACGTTAAGGAGCATCCGACCGAGGCGCCGGGTAGCTAGTGTCCTGCAACGTTCGCCTGGTTGTGGGTCGGCGCCGCACGTGTCGTGTGGGCGTGTTTCCATATGGTGCTTCGCCGTCTTCTATGTTTCGGCCGACCTGTTGGGCTCCGCTGGGAGGCGGGGCGGGGCGTGGGGGCACGGTCGGCCAGGCTGTGACCCCGAACGGGAGGACGGTCACGACCTGACCCTCGCAAACGTTTCTGGTCACAGAACTACTCAGTCAGGGCCGGCGGAAGTCCCCGGCGATACGGGCGATGGCCACGTCACACGGGGCGGCCTCGGTGAGGCCTGCAGCGATCGTGCCCAGAAGGGTCAGTTTGGTGGCTCCGGCTCCCCGACTGGTGGTGACCAGCAAGTCGGAGCCTTTGCGCCGCACTGTCTCTTCGATCGCTTCGATGGGAGGACCGTCGACCACCAGCGCCTCCACCCGCTCCCACTGATCGGCGCACTCCGCCAGCTCGGTGCGGGCCACCGCCAGACGTTGCCGACGCAGGCTCTCGATCTCCTCCGGGAACATCCCGGCCTCGGCCATGTAGCCGTCGAAGCGGGTGGGCAGCGCATACACGAGGGTGAGCTTGGCGTCGGGAGCGAGAGCCGACGCCAACTCGACACCGCGTGCCGACGACTCCGACAGGTCGCAGGCGATGATCACGTTGCGATACGTGTTGCGGGGTTGGCGGCGCACCACCAGCACGTCACCACGGGCTGCTTCGGCGACCCGACTCGCCACGGGGCCCACCCTGCCGTGGTCGAGTGTCGAGGTGCCGACCACTGTGAGCTCGGCTGACTTCGATGCCCGGGCGATCTCCCACACCGGAGAGCCCTTCACCTCGGTCACCGTCACCGATCGATCGGTACGGCTACGAACCCACTCCCCCATCGCCTCGGCAGAAGAGCGTCGGTGACGACGGAGTAGGTCGGCGACATCGTCGACGATGAATGCCTCGGACATCGGCTCGATCACGTGGAGCAACGTCAGGTCGATCTCGAGCGTTTCGGCCACGAGCCGCGCCCGGTCTGCCACCCGACGCCCGAGTGGCGTCAGGTCGACGGCGGCCAGAACCTCGCTCACCGGTACAGCTCAATCATCCGCCCGCGACTCTAACCCCGTCCCCGGAGGGCGGGGCCACCCCAGTCGATCGACGGCGCCGCCACCGCCTCCACCAGCCGGTCGAGATAGTCGAGTCGGGCGATCTCCACCACGCCGAGCGACACCAGATGATCGGTGGCCCATTGCACGTCGATCAACATCCCACCGCCGATCCGCATGCGTCCGACCAGTTCGACGAGCGCTACCTTCGACGTGTCGACGTCCCGGTGGAACATCGACTCGCCGGCGAACAGGCCGCCCACGGCAACGCCGTAGAGGCCGCCCACGAGCCGATCGGGGCCGTCCCACACCTCCACCGAGTGTGCCCAGCCCAACCGATGGAGCTCGGTGTAGGCGGCGGCGATCTCGCTGGTTATCCAGCCATGCGGCCGCGAAGGGTCGGCGCAGCCGTCCACCACTGCCGCAAACGCCCGGTCGACTGTGCACCGGTAGCGCCCCACCGACCGCCGGAGGCTGCGACTCACTTTCAACCCGTCGAGCGGCAGCACGCCGCGCCGCCACGGCGACCACCATGCCAGTGGCCCGTCGGGAAGGTGCATCGGGAACAGGCCTTTTCGATAGGCCGACAGCACGGTGCCCGGCGCCAGGTCGCCGCCGATGGCGATGACGTCGTCGACACCCGCCCACCTCGGGTCGGGGAGCTCGAAGCGACTGGGTGCCGGCTCGACGGGCAGTGGGGTCATGTCGGATGGACGACCACGGGCAGGGCGTTGAGGCCGCGGAGGAAGAAGTCGGGTGTCCACGAGAGGTCCGATTCGTCGCAGTCCAGTTCGAGACTCGGCCACGCCCGGGCGATGGCGGCGAACGCGATCTGACCCTCGAGGCGGGCGAGCGGTGCGCCGAGGCACAGGTGGATTCCCGAACCGAATCCGAGATGGCGGTGGGCGTCACGATCGAGGACCAGCCGGTCGGGATCGTCGAAGACTGCCGGATCACGGTTCGCCGCGAACAACATGGGGATGACCATCCCGCCGGCAGGGATCACGACACCCCCGACCTCGATGTCTTCGTAGGCCCAGCGCATGGTGGCCGATTCCACCGGGCCGTGGAACCTGATCAGTTCCTCTACCGCTGCCGCGGAGCGGCCCACCGGGTCGGCGGCGAGGAACGCCGCCTGGGCTGGGTTCCGGAGCAGCTCGAGGGTGCCGTTGCCGATCAGATTCACCGTCGTCTCATGGCCGGCCACCAGCAACAGGAACACCATGGCGAGGAACTCCTGGTGGTCGAGTCGCTCACCTTCCTCTTCCACCGTCAGCAGATAGGTGATGAGGTCATCGCCGGGATCAGACCTGCGCTGCTCCGCCAGATCGTTGAGATACTGGATGAACTCCATCCCCGCCGTCATCATCTCCGCCTCGGTGTCTGCCCGGCCGAGCACCGCCTGGGTCCAGGCTCGGAATCGGTCGCGGTCGGAGACCGGGATACCCAACAGCTCGGCGATCACTGTCACAGGCAACGGCAACGCCAGGTCGGCGATCAGGTCGAATGACCGGCGCCCCGCCAGTCTGCCCACCAGGTCCGATGCGATCGCCTCCACCCGCGGCCGCAGCTGCTCCACGGCTCGCAGCGAAAACGGCTCTCGAACCAATCGGCGCAGCCGCGTGTGGTCGGGTGGGTCGAGGAAGAGCATGTTCCTGCCGAGCACGTCGAAGGGTCCCTGGCCGAGCAGCGTTCCTTCCAGCTGCTGGGACGTGAGGTGTTTCTCCGGTTCCTTGCCCATCGCCGGGTGACGGAGCACGGCGAGGCAGTCCTGGTGGCGGAGCGGAAACCAGAACCGGCGCCGCGTCACCGGACCGATGGCGGAAGCAAGGCCGAGCGAGTTCCGGGCGGCGCTCCAGAACGCGTGCGGATCAGCCCGATGGGCCGGGTTCCACGGATCGAACACCGAAGCGGTCATCGGGCTCACGGTACCCGGGCGAAACGACGAGAACCGACGAGCGGCGGCGACCGGCGGACCGATCCCACGGTCTGACGCTCCTCGTTACCCTCCCGGCCTGGAGGTGCGGCTCATGGACATGTGGATCGACGGCGGTTGGTCGAGCGGGGACGGAACCCGGGAATTGGTCAATCCGGCCACAGGGCAACCCCACGCCACGATGACAGAAGGCGGTGCCCGCTCGGTCGACATGGCGGTGGCGGCAGCCCGGGCGGCGTCGAGCGGGCCTTGGCGGGACACGACGCCGTCGGAACGGGCGGCGATGCTGCTGCGGCTGGCCGATCTGGTGGAAGCCACTGCGGCAGAACTGGCCACCCTCGAAGTCGAGGACACCGGCCGCCCCTATGCCACCATGATCGAAGGGGAGATCCCGTTCCTGGTGGACAACCTGCGCTTCTTCGCCGGAGCCGCCCGATCGATCAACGGCACCGCTGCCGGCGAGTTCTCCCGGGGATACACCTCGATGGTCCGGCGCTACCCGGTGGGCGTCGTCGGCGCCATAGCTCCGTGGAACTTCCCACTCATCATGGCCGCCTGGAAGGTGGGTCCGGCGCTGGCGGCCGGATGCACCGTGGTGCTGAAACCGGCGCCCAACACCCCACGGACGTCGGTGATGCTGGCCCGGTTGGCGTCGGAGGCAGGGGTTCCTGCCGGTGTCTTGAGTGTGGTGACCGGTGGCGACGAGGCGGGGCGGGCACTGGTCGCGCACCCCGATGTGGCGATGATCTCACTCACCGGGTCCACCGAGACCGGCAAACGTGTGATGGCTGCGGGAGCGGCCACCCTCAAACGGATGCACTTGGAGCTCGGTGGCAAGGCACCGGTGGTGGTCTTTGCCGACGCCGACATCGCGGCAATGGCCGGAGGGGCGGCGCTCGGGGCCACATACAACAGCGGACAGGACTGCACCGCCGCCACCCGCGTCTATGTCGAACGCGCCGCTTTCGACGACGCCGTCGATGCACTCGCCGAGGCTGTCGGTAGGATCCGGGTGGGCGATCCGTTCGATGCCGCCAGCGACATCGGACCGCTGGTGTCAGCCGAGCATCGGCGCCATGTGTCGGGCTTCGTACGGCGGGCGGAGGCCGACGGCGCCCGGGTGGTGACCGGCGGCGACGAGCCCGAAGGGCCAGGGTTCTACTTCACTCCGGCCGTGATCGTCGACGCCGACCAGCGCTCGGAGTTGGTGCAGGACGAGGTGTTCGGCCCGGTCCTGGTTGTACTGCCATTCGACGGGGAAGAAGAAGCCGTGCGGTTGGCCAACGATGTCCGGTTCGGTTTGGCCGGGTCGGTGTGGACATCGGACGTGGGGCGGGCGCTGCGCGTGAGCGACCGGCTCGACTTCGGAGCGGTGTGGGTGAACGATCATCTCCCCATCGCATCGGAGATGCCTCACGGCGGGTTCAAGCAGTCGGGGTTCGGCAAGGACATGAGCGAGGAGTCCGTGCTGGCGCACACGGTCGGCAAGCACGTGATGCTGAAACACGCCCCTATCGTCGCGCCGGACGGGTTCCGTCCGTCCTGACGGCGTCTGTGTGCATCTCCGGGCGCAAAGCGCCCGCTCGTGCACACAGACCCCGTTCAGGCCTTCGGGGTGACGCCCAACTCGGACAGCAACCCCCGCACCCGGGACTCGATGTCGTCGCGGATGGGACGGACATCGTCGACACTCTTGCCGGCGGGATCGTCGAGTTCCCAGTCGACATACCGCTTACCGGGGAACACGGGACAGGCGTCGCCACAACCCATGGTCACGACGACGTCGGCGGCCCGCACGATCTCGTCGGACCACGGCTGCGGCAGCTCGGCGGAGATGTCAACGCCGACCTCGGCCATCACCTGCACCGCCGCCTGGTTGATCGACTCGGCCGGCTCGGACCCACCCGAGAAGACGGCAACGTCGTCACCAGCGAGCTTGCGCATCCAGCCGGCCGCCATCTGCGAGCGCCCGGCGTTGTGAACGCACAGGAAGAGGACCCCGGGAGTAGTGGTCTCCGCCCCGCCCTCCAGCCGCACCAGCGCCCGTAGGCGATCGCGTGCGAAGCGTTCGGCCAGCAGCGGAATCCACTGGGCCGTCCGTGCCCTGGGCAGGAGAACCTCGAGCGAATCGGTCATGAAGCGCTGAATGGTCTCGGCGTTGAGGGCTCCGTCGAACTCCCGCTTGAGCCGTTCAGCGGCCTGGCGGATCTGCAACTGCTGCTCGGTGGTCAGCGTGACCGTGGTCATGTGATCTCCTCTCGTGTGGGTCGTAGCACTGCGGCGGCACCGACGGCCAGTGCCGCACCGATCAACTGAGCCGCAACGAAACCGGGAACCGAGGCCGGGTCGATGCCGGTGTAGGTGTCGGTGAGCATGCGCGAGACGCTCACCGCCGGGTTGGCGAAGGCGGCCGAGGCCGTACCGAAGATGGCAGCCGCCACCCAGGCCCCCACGGCCGGAGCCACCATCGAGGTCCGCCCGATCCTGATCAGAACCAGGATCAGCAGCAGAAGCACGAAGGTGACCACGACCTCGGAGATGCCGGTCCCCACCGAGATCCGCTCCGTGTCGGAGATCGAGACGGCCCCGACCGAGAAACTGATGTTGGCGAGCACCACGCCCACCACGGCTCCCCCGATCTGGGCGGCGATGTAGGGCAGCACCGCCGCCGGCCCGATGATGCGTGCCTGCCACAGCGCCAGCGTCACCACGGGGTTGAAGTGGGCACCCGAGATGGGCCCGAACACCACGATCAACACGCTCAGTCCGGCTCCCACGACTACCGCATGGGCGAAGAGGGCCAGGCCAGGGTCGAGTGCCAGACGCTGGGCCGAGATGCCGCTACCGACCACGAGGAACAACAGCAGGCCGGTTCCGAGCGCTTCGGCTAGGAGTTCCCGCTTCATTCGGGACCGGCCAACGCCGAGAGCCGCCGATCGAGGTCGTCGAATGCCCGCCGGAAGGCGTCGATCTCGCCTTTCGCCACCGGATCGGGTACCGACCAGTGGACGTGTGGTCCGGCGGGAAGGGTGTCGGCCTCTCCGGCCCGATCGCAGACCGAGATCACCACATCGAAGTCACCGTCGAGTGTGTCGTAGCCGGCCGGCTCGCATCGGGACAGGTCCAGTCCCCGTTCGGCAGCCACCTCCACAGCCAACGGGTGCACACGCGCTGCCGGGCGCGTTCCGGCGCTGGCCGTCGGCTCGCCGGTGATCCGCGAGTAGGCGGCGGCGGCGTACTGCGAGCGGGCCGAATTGTGCGTGCACACGAACACCGCCCGTTGCGGAAGGAGAACCGGCGTCACCCCGGCAGCTCGAAGGGTGACGTGACGCAGGACCAGGTAGCGTCGGCGGTGGTCGCCCTCCGAGATCCGTCGCTCGATCAGACCTGCGTCTTCGAGGACCTTCACGTGATGGGCGAAGAGGTTGGTCGGCAAGCCCCAGCTCCTGGGCGAGGTCGCCGGGGGTCCTGTCGCCGACGGCGAGGGCGTCGACCATCGCCAACCTGTGCTCATCGCCGAGGGCGGCGTGAACGCGAACCCGTTCGTTGTGTTGCACGCGGCGACACTATTACCTCAATAGTCTGTTGAGCAAATTGGCCCGAACGGAGATCCGAAGCAGTCACGATCCCAGTGCACAATGGGTCCATGCTGATACCGAAGCGGTTCTGGGCACCGATCGAACGGGGCGAGGTGACCATGACATTCCGGCGTTGGGAGCGGTCACGGGTCCTGCCCGGACGGATCTATCGAACAGCGGCCGGGCGACTGGCGATCGACACGGTGGAAGAGGTCATGACCGAACAGATCTCGGATACCGATGCGCACCGCGCCGGATACGCCGACGCGGCAGCGCTCATCGGCGACCTACGAGGCGAAGAGGGGCAGCCGGTGTTCCGGATCGAGTTCCACCACCTGGCAGAGCCCGACCCGCGCACAGAGCTCGCCAACGACGACTCGCTCCTCCCCGAGGACATCGCCACGATCTCGGCCCGGCTGGAACGCCTCGACCGCGCCTCCCGGGGCGGCCCGTGGACACTGGCAAGTCTCGAGACGATCCAGGCGAACCCGGAACGCCGGGCCCCGGACCTCGCTCAGATGCTGGGGCGCGAAACCCAGCCCTTCAAGCTGGATGTGCGCAAGCTGAAGAATCTCGGGCTGACCGTCAGTTTCCCCGTTGGGTACCGGCTGTCCCGGCGGGGTGAGGCATATCTGGCCGCGCTGCGGCGACGGGGAACGTGAGCGAGAACATCGTTTCGCAGCGTCGCATGCGAGACCGATCGAGGCGACGAAGCGGACATTGGACTCGACGAGCGACGCCCGTGGGGCTGCCGACCGAGCTCGGCGCTTCCGGGGCACGGACGATCCCGAATACGCAGCGGATGTCGAAACGTGCCGGGGGAATGGCTTCGGCGATTCAGCGGTCGAGGAGAGGGGCGAGACGAGCCAGCTCTGCGGTCGACTCGCGCTCGATCACCTCGAAGATCTCGAGGGCAGCGGCGGTCTTGCCGTCGGCGGCGGTGTCGGTCCACGTTGCCGTCACGTCGAGAACCCAGCTCCCGTATCGGGCGAGCATGAGCCCGTAGTCGGCGAGAAATCGGCCGGCGATGGCGATCATGTGGAGACGTTGCGGGAACTCGGTCCCCTGCCCGAGGTAGACCCGGCTGCGACGTTGGACGACCTCGAGCACTGCCGCCCCGTCGGCGACGACAGCAGTGGCGGCCGCCCGGAGGTCGTCTACGTTTCCATATTCCGAAAAGAACAGGCGACCGAGGACCTCGGACTCGAGCCGGGTCGGCTCGGGCTCTCGGTCGGCCAGCCACGCGGTGAGCGCCTCGAGGCCTTTGGGTGTGATCGTGTACACCACGCGGGGCCGACCGCCGACCGGGGAGTCGACCGCGTGGGCGAAGCCGTGTTCGGCGAGCCGTTTGGCCTCGTAGTAGAAGGCTCGCTCGGCCCGCGGCCAGATGTACTGGAACCCCCGCTTCATCTGCTCTGTGAGTTCGTACGCCGACCACGTGCCCAATCCGAGGAGGGCCAGCAGGAAATGCGAGGTGGTCGAGAGCTCGATTTCGTCCATCTGCCCGACGATACCTCTTGACTCCTGCACTTTGCAGTATTACCTTCCTGCAGAGTGCAGGAAACGTTCCTGCCAGAGGAACGAGGAGCACGAGCGTGAACGACGAGCAACACCAGGCGATGCTCGACCTCTATCAGGCGAACATGGCCCGTATCCGAGGCTTCATCGAAGGTATCGGACCTCACCAGTGGAACATGGCGACGCCCTGCGAGGAGTGGTCTGTACGAGACCTCACCGGGCACATCGTCGGAGGGATGCTCATGTTCGGCACCGTGGCGGGCGGCGGCGAGTTGCCGGAGGGCGACCCCGAGGTGGATCTGCTGGGCGACGACGCGCTGGCCGCCTACGACCAGGCTTGCGGTGTGGCAAGGGCCGGCTTCGCCTCACCAGGCGTGGCGGACCGAACGGTGGTCCTACCCATCGGCGCCATCCCGGGCCGCGCCGCTCTGGCGGTCGCACTCGCCGACCTGACCGTCCACGGTTGGGACCTCGCCACTGCGATCGGGCGAGGCGGCGACATCCCCAAGGAGTACGTCGAACAGGCCGAAGCCACTCTCCGTCCGGTCATCGACCCCGACCTGAAGGCGCCCTGGCGGTCGCATCCCGGTCTTCGATCCGGAGGTGACGGTGCCCGCCACCGCCACCCCGACCGAGCGGCTCGTCGCCTTCACGGGACGAAAGCCATGATCCCGGGCGAAGCGTCGGCACACACAGCGAGGAGGACAACCATGAGCACCACCACCAACGAGCAACTCATTCACGCATTGGTCGGAGCATTCGGTCGGGGCGACCTCGACACGGTTGCGAGCTGTTTCGCCGCCGACGCCGAGTGGCACCTACCCGGCCGGGGAATCCTGGCCGGCACCTATCACGGGCCGGATGAAATCGTCGGCTTCCTCGCCCGGGCCCACCAGTTGTCGGGCGGAACCCTGTCACTCGACGTTCTCGACGTGCTCGCCAGCGACAACGGTGCGGCACACGTGCAACGAGTGACGGCTTTCAACGCCGGTCGAACCCTGGACTGCGTCGAGGTTCTGGCCCACGAGATCCACGACGGCAAGATCGTGAAGACGTTTCATCGGCCGGACAGCCATGCCATCGATGAATTCTTCGCCGCTTGACCACCCAGACCTCGTGTGTCGCCGCCGACCACCGGCCCCGACGCTCCTCGATCGAGCCCCGCACCGGGCCGGTCTGGGACCGTTTCACTGCCGCGAGGGTTCGGCAGACGAACAGACCATCGCTCAGTCGTAGAAATCGATGCCCGGTTCCGGAGTCACTCTCGTTCCCGCGGTGCCGGCGACCACTGCAGCGGCGTCCTCGAGACGACCGATCGCAGCCGTTCCACCCGTTGCCTCGACGAACCGACAGACTGCCTCCACCTTCGGTCCCATCGAACCCGGGGCGAACGACCTCGACCGCATCTGATCAGGCGCCGCCCGCTTGATGTGGCGTGCACCGTCGGTGCCCCACCCGTCGACGACTGCGGGTACGTCGGTGAGGCTGAGGAACATCTCGGCGCCGATGAGCTGAGCGAGGAGCGCCGAGGCCAGGTCCTTGTCCACCACCGCCTCGATGCCTTCCGTCCACCCATCGTGATCCACCACCGGGACGCCGCCGCCGCCGGCGCAGATCACCAGAACACCCTGGTCGGCCAGCCGCCCGATCAGGTCGGCCTGCACTATTCCCTGCGGCTCGGGCGAGGCTACGACGCGGCGAACACCATCGCCGTCCTGAGCCAGCACCCAACGATGCTCACCCGCCATGATCTGGGCTGCGTCGACGTCGTCGTACACAGGACCGATCGGCTTGGTGGGCCACTCGAACGCCTTGTCGGAGGGGTCGACCACGGTTCGTGTCAGCATGGTGAGGATGTCGCCATCGAAGACCCGGTCGATCTCGGTCTCGAGGATGTAGCCGATCATCCCCTCGGTCTCGGCGACCAGCACGTCGAGCGGGTAGAGCCCCACGTCCTGGAAGGCGGCGCCCTGCAACGCCAACAAGCCGACTTGCGGGCCGTTGCCGTGGGTCAGGACGACCCGATTGCTGGCCAGCACCGGAGCGAGTGCCTGGGCTGCCCGTTCGGCCGCCTCGCGCTGCACGTCGAACTCCAATGGTTGCCGACGGGGAGAGAGAGCGTTGCCACCGAGTGCGACCAGGAGCCTCATGACCCGCTCCCTGAGAGCATGCCACTCAACAGCGCCACGATCAGGGCCTGTTCGGTGTGGAGCCGGTTCTCGGCCTGGTCGAGCACCACCGACCGGGGGCCGTCGATCACTTGGTCGGTGACCTCCTGGTTGCGATGTGCCGGGAGACAGTGCATGAACAGCGCTTCGGGGTCGGCCTTGGCCAAGAGCGCTTCGTTCACCTGGAACGGCGCAAGGAGTGCGGTTCGGGCGAGAGCCGTGTCCTCGGGGTCACCCATCGACGTCCACACATCGGTGTAGACCACATGAGCGCCCGCCGCGGCCTCGGCGGGGTGATCGGTGAGAGATACCGACCCGCCCTGTTGGGCCGCCAACCGTTCGGCCTCGGCCGTGATGATCGGATCGGGTGCGAATGCCGGTGGCGTGGCAACCACCACGTGGGCTCCCACCAGGGCGCCGGCCTCCATCAGGCTGTGGGCAACGTTGTTGCCTGCTCCCAGATAGGCGATCCGGGTGCCTCGTAGCTTCTCCCGTCGCGACCGGATCGTCATGAGGTCGGCCAGCGCCTGACACGGGTGGTGGAGGTCGGTGAGGGCGTTGATCACCGGCACGGTGGCGGCTCCGGCGAAGCGGGCCACCTCCGTGTGGCTGAAGGTGCGGATGATCAGCACCTTGGCGTAGCGCGACACCACCGCGGCGGTGTCCTCGATGGTCTCACCCCGGCCGAGCTGTAGTTCGTTGGGTCCGAAGAACTGGATCTGTCCACCGAGTCGTGCGACTGCCTCCGCCAGGGAGACCCGCGTGCGTGTCGAGGGTTTGGAGAAATAGGCGAACACCGACTCGTCCGCCAAGAGCCGGTCGTGACGGTATGGGTCGGTCCTCAGTTCGTCGGAGAGATCGAGCAGCACCTCGATGTCACCGGGGGACAGATCGGCGATGCGCAGCAGATCCTTCATGTCGTCGTCCTCCAGGCGTGTTCCCGGCGCGATGCCGGCCCTGCTCCACGCTATGGCGTAGACACTGGACACACTCACCGCCAAAAGCCACCGGTTGACCGACGAACGGCCCCCAGAACCGCCTTCCGCCCCTGGACCATCCCCGTCGACAGCGAGACACTCGACGCGAGACCTCGTCAAGGAGGTGGGTCTCATGACAGCAAAGCCTCGGGCACTTGGGTTGTGGCTGGCAACCGCCCTGGTCGTGGGCAACATGATCGGGTCGGGTGTCTTCCTACTCCCCTCGTCATTGGCCGAGTTCGGCGGTATCAGCCTGGTCGGATGGCTGTTCACCGCGGCAGGAGCGGTCCTGCTGGCTCTGGTGTTCGCCCGGTTGGGGCGGACCTACCCCAGGACCGGCGGACCGTACGAGTACAGCCGGAGAGCCTTCGGTGACTTCATCGGCTTCCAGACGGCCTGGGGCTACTGGATCGCCGTCTGGGCCGGAAACGCTGCTATCGCCGTGGCGTTCGCCGGGTATCTGGGCGTGTTCTTCCCGGCCATCTCCGACGAGCCGCTCCTGGCAGCGGTGACCGCACTGGCCGCCATCTGGCTGCTGACCTGGGTGAACGCCCTCGGCATCCGCCAGGGCGGCATCGTCCAGGGTGTGACAACCGTCTTGAAGGTTCTCCCGCTGCTGGTGATGGCCACCATCGGGTTGGCGTTCGTCAACATGGATCACTTCACCCCGTTCAACACGAGTGGAGGGTCGGCGTTCGGCGCAGTGACGGCGGTGGCCGCCCTCACGCTGTGGGCGTTCCTGGGACTCGAGTCCGCCACCATCCCGGCGGAAGACGTCGAGAACCCCGAGCGGAACATCCCCCGCGCCACGATCTGGGGGACCGTCGCAACGGCGGCGATCTACATCCTCAGCACGATTGCAGTACTGGGAATCGTCCCGGCGGCAACGCTGGCGACTTCGACGGCCCCGTTCGCCGATGCCGCCGAGATGGCGTTCGGGGGCTGGGCCGGCAACCTGGTTGCCTTCGGAGCCGTGGCGTCGACCTTCGGCGCACTCAACGGGTGGATCCTGATCCAGGGTCAGATTCCGATGGCCGCCGCTCGTGACCGGCTCTTCCCGGCAGCCTTCGGCCGGCTCAGCCGCAATGGCACACCGGTCTTCGGGTTGGTGATGTCGAGTGTGCTGGTGACGATTCTGATGGCCTCGAACTACACGAGAGGCCTGGTGGATCTGTTCACCTACATGCTGCTGCTGGCAACACTCACGACACTGATCCCCTACGCATACGCGGCGGCGGCGGAAGTGATGCTGTTCGTCAAGGACCGCGAGCGGTTCTCCGGACGCAAGCTCACCACCGACACTGTCATCGCCTCACTCGCCTTCGCCTACTCGGTGTGGGCGATCTACGGAGCGGGCCAGGAGGTCGCCTTCTACGGGCTGCTGCTCCTGTTGGCGGGAATCCCCATCTACGTGTGGATGAAGTGGAGCAATGCCCGCAAGCCGGTCCAGGTGACCGTTCCGGAGACCCCGGCCGCACTCATGGAGGAAACCACCGTTTGAACGATCCGAGCTCGGGGCCGGGTTACCACCCGGCCCCGAGCCATACGAGAAGGTCACAAAGCGAACCCGGTCAACGGGTCGACGAGCCGAACGAGTGCAAGGAGCCAAACGTGAAACGAATCGTGATCATGGGAGCGGGTGGACGGGACTTCCACAACTTCAACGTGGCATTCCGCACCGACCCCGACACCGAGGTGGTGGCCTTCACGGCCGCCCAGATACCAGGCATAGCCGATCGGACCTATCCGGCGTCGCTGGCCGGGCCCCGCTATCCCGACGGCATCCGCATCCTCGACGAGTCGGAGTTGGGAGACCTGATCGAGCGCGAACACATCGATGAGGTGGTGTTCGCCTACTCCGACCTGTCGCACGAAGAGGTCATGCACAAGGCGTCGATCGCCATGGCGCACGGAGCAGACTTCCGGCTGGTCGGGCCGGACGCCTCCATGATCGCCAGCACCAAGCCGGTGGTGGCCGTGTGCGCAGTGCGCACCGGGGCAGGCAAGAGCCAGACCAGCCGACACGTCGGCAAGCTGTTGGCCGGGGCCGGTCTGTCGGTGGCGTTGATCCGCCATCCCATGCCCTACGGCGACCTCGAGATGATGCGGGTGCAACGATTCGCCACCATCGGCGACATCGACGACTCCAATCCGACCGTCGAGGAACGCGAGGAGTACGAGGCACCGGTCAAGGCCGGCATGGTGATGTGGGCGGGTGTCGACTACGAGGACATCCTCCGCAGAGCCGAAGAGGAAGCCGACGTCATCGTCTGGGACGGCGGCAACAACGATTTCCCCTTCTACCGTCCCGACTTGATGATCACCGTGGCCGATCCGTTGCGACCCGGGCACGAGGCGAGCTACCACCCCGGTGAGCTCAACGTTCGCATGGCGAACGTCGTCGTCATCAACAAGGTCGACGCCGCCGACCCCAACCACGTGACCAGGGTGATCGAGTCGGTCCGGCTGCTGAACCCCAACGCCACCATCGTCCAGACGGCTTCGCCGGTGCGGCTCGAGGACGGCGTGGATCTGGCGGGCAAGCGGGTGCTCGTCGTCGAGGACGGCCCTACGCTCACCCACGGCGGTATGCCGTACGGGGCGGGCACGGTGGCTGTGAAGGCGGCAGGCGCAGCGGAGATCGTCGATCCGCGGCCCTACGCCGTCGGCACCATCGCCGACACCTTCCGGAAGTATCCGTCACTCGGCCCGGTGCTGCCGGCGATGGGGTACGGCCAGGCACAGCTCGCCGACCTCGAGGCCACCATCAACGCCACCCCATGTGACGTGGTCGTGACCGGTACGCCGATGGCACTCGAGCGGATCATCGGAAGCGACCGACCGATGCGGCACGTCGTGTACGAGTCCGCCGACGTGGGGCATCCGACCCTGGGCGAGATCCTCGCCCCGTTCATCGCCAGAGCCATGGCGACGAGGAACCGCGCAATCAGCGTCTGACCGAAGGCGCCCAAGTCACGGTTCCGACGTGCGGAACGTGCTCATGGAGCACGTTCCGCACGTCGAGACCGGGATATGGGGGTTCTTGTTCAGCGGGACAGCAGGATTGCCTCGGCCGGGTTCCAACCGACTGTCACCGTCGCACCGACGGGCAGCAGCAATGGTCCGGACACGTTGACGCGTATCGGCTGGTCGAGGCCCGGGACCTGGACCAGACAGTGGGTGAGCGCCCCATAGAACGACACGTCGACCACCGAACCGTCGAACCGGTTGACGGTGTGGCCACCGATCACCAGCTTTTCGGGCCGGATACCGAGCCACTCTCCGGCACCGTCACGGTCCGCCAAGGCGAAGCGGCCCACACCCGACACTTCGAAGGCCCCATCCGAGACCGTCCCGGGGAGGAAGTTCATCTCGCCGATGAAGTCGGCAACGAAGTGGGTGGCCGGCCGTTCGTACAACTCGACCGGTGAGGCCACCTGGAGGACATCGCCCTCGTTCATGACGGCGATCCGGTCGGCCATCGACATCGCCTCCTCCTGGTCGTGGGTCACGACCACGAAGGTGATACCGACCTCGTGCTGGAGCCGCTTCAGCTCGAGCTGCATCTCGGCACGAATCTTGCGGTCGAGCGCCCCCAGTGGCTCGTCGAGAAGCAGCACTTTCGGGCGCTTCACCACCGCCCGGGCCAGCGCCACACGTTGGCGTTGCCCGCCCGACAGCTGGTGGGGCCGGCGCTCCCCCATCGCCTCGAGACCCACCTTGGCGAGCGCCTCGTCGACCCGCTCGCGGATGTGGGCCGCCGCCAGCCTCTCCTCCTCGAGTCCGAATGCGACGTTGCGCCGCACGGTCATGTGCGGGAACAGGGCATACGACTGAAACATCATGTTGACCGGCCGCCGGTACGGCTTGACTCCGTGGAGGTCGTCGCCGTCGAGCACCACACGACCCGTGTCGGGTTCCTCGAACCCTGCCAGAATTCTCAGGAGGGTGGTCTTCCCGCATCCGGACGGGCCCAGCAGCGAGAAGAACTCGTTGCCGGCGATCTCGAGTGACACGTCGTCGAGTGCCACCACGTCGCCGAACCGCTTGCTCACCGACTCGATGGCAATGAGGGTCACGACACCACCCCTCGAAGTGCCCCGAGCCGCTGGGCCGCGAGGATCACCGTGAAGCTGACCGCCAGCAGCACCACGGCGAGGGCGTTGATCTCGGGTGTGACGCCGAAGCGAACCATCGAATAGATCACGACCGGCAGTGTCGGGTTGGACGGGCCGTTGGTGAAGAAGGCGATCACGAACTCGTCGACGGACAGCGTGAAGGCGAGCAGGGCGCCGGCCACGATGCCAGGAGTGATGATCGGGAGCGTCACGCGGCGGAAGGTTCGCAATTCGGTGGCGCCGAGGTCGAGAGCTGCTTCCTCGACCGACCGATCGAAGTTGTGAAGCCGGGTTCGCACGATCGATGCTACGAACGCCATGTTGAAGGTGACGTGGGCCAGCATCACCGACACCCTGCCGAGCGTGAATCCGATCAGGGTGTAGAAGGTGAGGAGCGAGAAGGCCAGGACGATGTCGGGAAGGATCGCAGGCGCCATGACGGCGGCGTCGAACGCCCTCGACCTGTTGTACCGCTCGAGTCCCAGCGCCAGGAGAGTCCCGAGGCCAGTGGCCAGCACCGTCGAGCCGATGGCGACCAGCAGCGTGGTCGCCGCCCCGCCGATGATGTCGGAGTTGGAAATCATGTCGCCATACCACCGGGTGGTGAACCCACCCCACACGGTCGGCAACCCCGAATCGTTGAAGCTCATCGCGAACAGCACCAGGATCGGGAGGTAGAGGAATACATAGGCGATCCACAGTGGGATCCGGCGGTACCAGTGGCGCTCACCCATGCGAATGCCTCGTCCGCCGAAGTACCGTCGCCTGAGCAAACAGCAACAACACCATCAGCCCGATCAGGCATACCGCCAGCACGGACCCGAACGGTAGGTCCCTGGCCTTGAAGAACTGATCTCTGATGAGGTTGCCGACCATGATCTCCTGACCGCCACCGAGGAGTTCGGGGACCACGAAGTTGCCGATCGATGGGACGAACACGAAGACGGCCCCGCTCATCACGCCAGGAAGGGTGAGCGGGAGAAGCACCCGCCGGAAGGCCCGCACCGGCGTGGCGCCGAGGTCGAAGGCTGCCTCGCGGAATGCCGGGTCGAGACGTTCGATCGAGGCGTAGAGCGGTAGGATCATGAGCGGGAGGTAGATGTAGACGAGCCCCACCACGATGGCGCCTTCGGTGTACAGGAGCGACAATGACTCGTCGACCAACCCCATCCCCCGCAAGGCCCGGTTGATGAGCCCTTCGTTGTTCAGGAGGACGATCCAGGCGTACGTGCGTATCAGGAAGTTCGACCAGAACGGGAGCACCACCGCCACCAGCGCCACGGCCTTCCACTTGGTGGACAGACCCGCGATGACCCACGCCGCCGGGTAGCCGATGACCAGCGCCAGTCCGGTGGCGATCAATGCGATCTTGATGGAGCCGACCGCCACGTCGAGAAAGATGGGATTGGAGAGCTTCGCCCAGTTGTCGAGCGTCGGGTCCATGAGGACCCCGCCGAACCGGCCACGGGTGAGGAAGGTGTAACCGACGACGATGCCCAGAGGCACCACGAGCATGAGAGCCAGGTAGCCGAGCCCAGGTCCGAGGGTGACCAGCCTGCCGAGTCCGTTGTTCGAAGCGGGGGGCGACGGCGTCGTGCCGTCGCCCCCCGTCGCTGCCAACTGGGTCATCGGATCAGCCGGCCGCCGCCACCTCGGTGGCGATGTCGGTGTACATGGTCTGGGCGTCACCGAGGTCCATCAGTTCCTCACCTTCGAGGACCTCGGACGGCATCATCCCCATGTTCGGGAACGTCTCTGCCAGCGACGGGTCGACGAGATCCATCGCCGCCTGATTGGGCACCTTGTAGAGGATGTTCTCCACCGCCCAGGCGTGGTTCTCGGCGTCGAGGATGTAGTTGATGAAGGTGTGGGCTGCGTCGATGTTGGGCGACGAAGCCAGGATCACCATCGTGTCGACCCACAAGTCCGAGCCCTCTTCGGGAATCACGTACTCGATGTCGGCGTTCTCGGCGATGCCGTAGTTGCACCAGCCGTCCCACGCCTCCACCAGAACGGCCTCCCCGCTCACCAGTTTTGAGTAGAACGTGGTGTCGTCGTAGGCCAGCAGGGTCTCCTTGGCCTGGAGCAGCAGATCTTTCACCTCCTGCATCTCGGCTTCGTCGGTCGTGTTGACGCTGTATCCCAGCGCCAGTTGGGCCGGCATCATCAGCCACCGTTCGGTTGCCATCATCGTGGTCTTGCCCGCAGCTTCATCGGAAGGTTGCAGAAGGTCCATCCACGAGTCGGGTGCCTCGCTCAGCAGATCGGAGCGGTAGCACAGCCCGGTGGTACCCCATGTGTACGGGACCGAGAACGTGTTGCCAGGGTCGTAGGTGAGCTCGTTCGCTTCGGGGTACAGATTGGCGAGGTTGGGGATCTTCTCGGGGTCGATGGGAGCCAGCAAGCCCTGCTCGTTGAGCGCTTGGGCGAACTGACCCGACACGAACGCCACGTCGAAGCCCTCGCCCCCGGCGGCGACCAATTTGCCGACGATCTCCTCGTTGGTGGCGTGGAAGCTCACCGTGGCCTCGACACCGGTCTCCTCGGCGAACGTCGTCGGGAGGTCCTCGGGCATGTAGCCCTCCCAGTTGGAGACGACCAACGACTGCTCATCGGTCGGGTTCTGGGCCACCGTCTCGGCCGTGGTTGCCTCACCTCCGCCACAGGCGGCAACCACCAGGGCCATCGCCAGCGCCAGGGCGAATCGTCGTTGTCTCATCGGTGTTCTCCTCCAGCTTCGGTGAGGCGACGATACAGGGCGGGGGCGGCCCGGGCCGGCGGCGATGCACACAGTTCACGGGAGGAGCGAGACGCTACCGTGCCGACAACCGATCACGGAGGTGGTGTGTGTCAGAGCAGCTGACGATCGTGTTCTTCCCGGAGGCGGCGTACGGACCGACGAACAACTGCGTCGGGATCGGCAACGAGCTGCTGAAGATGGGCCATCGCGTCGTGTTCGCCGCCGAGCCCTCGTACGAGGGGACCCTCGAACCGCTCGGCTTCGATGAAGCGCTGGTACCGCTGGCAGACCCACCCGAGGGGGACCAGGAAGTGGGCCAGTTCTGGAAGGACTTCATCCGCGACACGTCGCCCGAGTTTCGCAAGCCCACCATCGAACAGCTCGACAGCTTCATCAAGCCGACGTGGCAGGCGCTCATCGACGGCGCCCGCTACTGCGAGCCGCGGTTGCGGGAGCTCTTCGACGAGGTCCGACCCGACGTCATCGTCGAGGACAACGTGTTGTGTTTCCCCGCCGTCACCACCGCAGGTGTCCCGTGGGCTCGGATCGTGAGTTGCAACCCGCTCGAGATCAAGGATCCGGCCGTCGCCCCCGTGTTCTCCGGGTACGGCCAGGACGATCGGAGCGGATGGGCCGAGTTCAGAACGGAATACGATCGCACGCACCGCGACATGTGGGCCGAGCACGATCAGTTCGCCCGTGACAACGGCGCCACGGGGTTGCCCGACCTCGAGTTCATCCACGAGTCGCCCTACCTGAACATGTACCTCTATCCGGGCGAGGTCGACTACACCCGCCAGAGTCCGTTGGCGCCCACCTGGCATCGACTCGACACCTGCGTGCGCACCACCGACGCGGCGTTCGAACTCCCGGAGGCGTTGCGTGGTATCGGCAGTCTCGTGTACCTGTCGCTGGGCAGCCTGGGCTCGGCCGACGTCGATCTGATGAAACGCATCGTCGCCGCCCTCGCCGAGACCCCGCACCGCTACATCGTCTCGCGCGGCCCACAGCACGGTGAGTACGAACTCGCCGACAACATGTGGGGCGAGGAGTTCCTCCCCCAGACCTCGATCCTTCCGCTCGTGGACCTGATCATCACCCATGGAGGCAACAACACCACGACCGAAGGGTTCTACTTCGGCAAGCCGATGGTGGCGCTCCCGCTCTTCTGGGACCAGTACGACAACGCCCAACGACTGGACGAGACCGGCTTCGGCGCGCGGATTCCCACCTACACCTTCGAGCCGGAACAGCTACGGCGGGCGGTCGACCGACTCCTCGGCGACTCCGACCTTCGCTCCCGGATGGCGGCGATAGGAGAGCGACACCGCGCCAATCCCGGAACCACGAGAGCCGCCCAGCTCATCGAGCGGCTCGGACGAACACGAGAGGCAGTGACATGAGCGATCAGATCCGCGTCATCAAGGCCGGCGCCGATATCGCCTGGGGTGAGATACCGCAGGAGGCCGATGACCCCCGCCCGCCGGCATCCGAGACGGTAGAGCACCGGGCCGAGGACGGAAGGTTCGCGGTCGGGTTCTGGAAGCGAGGCCCCGAAGAGGGCCTCATGGAGCTCACAGAGTTCCATGAGGTCATGTTCATCCTGGAGGGTGAGATCGAGATCACTGCCGAGGACGGCACCGTGAACCTGGTGGGACCGGGCGATCTGGTGATCGCACCTCAGAACAGCAGAGGCACGTGGAAGGCGTTGTCACCGGTCAAGAAGGTGTGGGCGATCTACCGCGAACCTTGAAGCGGACGGAGCCAACACCCGGAAGTGGAGGACGGGCCGATGGCGGGCGATGACGGTGTGCCCACCTTCCGAATCGATGAGCATCCAATCCGGATTCTGCTCGTCTCGCTCGATCCAGATCCCGCACGGGTGATCGATGAGTACTCGCCGGAGCCCCGATGGAGTGCGAAGCCGGAGCTCGATGGTGTCGTCGAAGGGGGCGAAGTCGGCGCCGACGAACTGGAAGACACCGGCGTCGCACCCCTGCGGGTGTTGACTCACCTCGACGGTGCCCTCGATGCGGAGACCATCCAGCCATTCGATCCAGTGGGATCGGCCCACTCTGTGCATGACTCTCCAATCGGCGCTTGATGACATATCGGCACGTGCCGCGTTGCCTTGAGTGCGAGGTCTGGCCCACATGCGGGCACCTTCGAATGACACTCGCCAAACGTGGTCCCGGGCGGGTAGCGTTCCAGCCGTGGGGATGGACTCGAAGACCCGGATGAGAGTGCTTGCGCTCGGCCTGCCCGTCGGGGTGGGTCTGCTCGCCGGTCTCCTGACCATCTCGAACCGTCGTGTTGCCTTCGTCGAAGGTCCCTTGCCGGTGTTCCTGATCGCGTTGGGCGTCGTGACGGGGATCCTGGCGCTGGCTGCCGTGATGATCCTGCAGGGCGGGAACCAGACGCCGACAACGGCATCGGCACCACTGCGCTCGGGGGTGACCGAGCGGATGCAGATGCTCGAACGCCTCGACGGGGTCATCACCGCCCGCCTCGATGCCGTTGGCGCCCGACTCGACACCATCGACGATCCCGGGACGGACGAAGCTCGGGCCGAGATGCGCAAACTCGAACGCTTCATGGTGGACGTCCAGGGCGTGGCCGCCCTCCACGATGTGGACCTCGAGCTCGAGGAGATCGATGCTGCCGCGCTCATCGCGGCTGTCCTCAAATCGTCGGCCCGCGTGGCCGGCGACAGGATCATCAAGGCGGACCTGCCGACCCCCGACGTGGCACCGTTCCGCGCCGATCGGAAGTTGATGACGGTGGCGCTGGTGAACCTGGTGATCAACTCGGTGAAGTTCTCGACCCCCCACACGCCGATCGTCGTGCGGGTGTCGGACCAGGCTGAACGGGTGATGTTCGAAGTCATCGATGAAGGACCAGGTATCCCGGCCGGTGAGGACGTCTGGGTCGAGCTGGTCCGGGGGTCCAATGCCGGTGACGCACCTGGCACGGGCCTGGGACTCCCCCTGGTCCGGCTGGTGGCCGAGCGGCACGGTGGATCCGCCGAACTGTCCTCGACCCGAACGGGGACCGTTGCCCGGCTGGTCATCCCCCGCCCATGACCCGCCGCTGGATCCTCGTGGTCGCCACGCTCCTGCTCGTCCCGGCCTGTGGGATGTCGGTGGGGCTGCGCCCGGTGCCGTCCGACCTGGGAGAGAGTTCGTCGCTGGCAGCGCCCGCACCCTCGACCGCTCCCATCACCGCCTCCACCGTGGCCACCGACGTGGCCGGGGTCACCATGACGACACTGACCGGCACAACCACGGTCGGCGGCGCACCTACGACCACGGCGTCCACCGCGGTGGTGGCGCCACAGGACACCACCACGACCACTGACGACGACGCCGGCAACGACGCGACCACGTCGACGACCGTCGTATCGGTCGAGACCACGGCCACCAGCGTCGTGGACCAGACCACCACCACCGAGGATGTCCCGCCATCGAGCCAGGTGTCGATTCCCGACTTCCCCGACATCGGCACCGTGTTCTCCGACGACGACGCCTTCCTGACCCATGCCTGTGGCAATGGTGACGTGACCATCACGGGCAACGCAGGCACCTATACCCTGGAGGGAGACTGTGGCGCACTGCTCGTGAAGGGTTCCTTCAACACGGTCTTCCTGGACAGCGTGGATGTGATCGACCTGACGGGAACCCTCAACGCCGTCATCTACGGCGCCGGCAACCCGACGATCAACGATTGGGACGGGGAGAACATCGTCACGGGGGGCTGACGTCTCCGCCACCGCACACCCGGGGACGATGCGAGCGCGACCGCCCTACCCTTGTTGTCGATGTCCACCCTCGTTTGCTTCCACGCCCATCCCGACGACGAATCCCTGACCACCGGCGGGGTGATCGCCAAGTACGCCGCGGCCGGCCACAGGGTCGTCATCGTCACCGCAACCGGCGGAGAGCACGGGGAAGTGCCCGATGACCTCGCACCAGGCGAGTCGCTCACCGCTCGCCGTCGGGACGAACTCGAGGCCTCGGCTCGAGCACTCGGCGCAGCCCGGGTCGTGATGCTGGGGTACGAGGACTCGGGCATGACCGGGTGGGAACAGAACTCCAATGGCGGCGCCTTCGCCAACGCCGACACCGAGGCGGCCGCACGCAAGCTGGCCGACATCCTCGAGGAGGAAGACGCAGACACCCTCACCGTCTACGACTGGCACGGGAACTACGGCCATCCGGACCACATCACGGTGCACCACGTGGGACACCGGGCGGCAGAGATGGCCGGCACGCCGCACGTCTACGAGGCAACCGTGAACCGCGACCAGATTCGCCGCATGATGGAGGCGGCACGCGCCGCGGGCATGGACGTCGAGGATTTCGATGCCGACGGCCCGGCCGACGACGGCAACCCCATGGGTACACCGGAAGCGGAACTGACCACTGCCGTGGACGTGTCTGCGTTCATCCCACAGAAACGGGCCAGCATCGCCTGTCACGCCAGCCAGATCTCCGACACCTCGTTCTTCCTCGAGTTGGACGAGATGTCCTTTGCCGCCATGACGTCGATCGAGTGGTTCATCAGGAAGGGCGCGGCCCCGGGGATCCACGAGTCGGAGCTGGCCGGCATGTGAGGGGGAGAGCGTTCACGGTTCACTGTTTACCGTTCACCGTGTACAGAAGGCACACCGTCGAGGCATCAGCTTCATGGCGGTCGGATCCGGTCTCATGCTCGCCGCCACCGGCTGAAGCGGTCGACCGTGAACAGTGAGCGGTGAACGGTGGTTCACCACTCCCCTGTGTCGAGGTACTCCCCAATCGAGGTGGCGGCGCGTCGGCCTGCACCCATGGCGAGGATGACCGTTGCTCCTCCGGTGACGATGTCTCCCCCGGCGAACACGCCCTTCTTGGAGGTTCGCCCGGTGAGGGGGTCGGCTTCGACGGTGCCCCGACGGGTGTGGGTCAGGTCGGGCGTGGTGCGGCGCAGCAGCGGATTCGGGGCGTTGCCGGCGGCGATGATGGCCACATCGACCGCCATCTCGTACTCGCTGCCGGGCACCGGCTCTGGGCGGCGACGGCCATCCTCCCCTTCGGGACCCAGCTCCATGCGCTGAACGACGGCCGTGGTGAGCCGGCCGTTCTCGCCGAGGAACTCGATCGGCGCCACCAGGAAGTCGAACTCGACACCCTCTTCCCGGGCGTGGCGCACCTCTTCGTGGCGGGCCGGCATCTCGGCCGCGGTGCGGCGGTAGAGGATCCTCGCTTCGGCTGCGCCGAGGCGGCGGGCTGTCCGCACGGCGTCCATGGCGGTGTTGCCGCCACCCACCACGATCGCCGTCCGGCCGTCGAGGTCGTACACCGGAGTACCGGCATCGGGCTGGTACGCCCGCATCAGGTTGACCCGGGTCAGGAACTCGTTGGCGGACGCAACGCCCACCAGGTTCTCGCCGGGGATCTCGAGGAATCGGGGCAGACCGGCGCCAACCCCGATGAACACGGCGTCGTGGGTGTCGAGAAGTTCGTCGAGATTCTCGGCCATCCCGATCGGGACGTTGGTCTGGAAGTCGACCCCGAGGCTCCGCAGTCGATCGATTTCGGCGGCCACGATCGCCTTGGGGAGCCGGTACTCCGGGATCCCGTACACGAGAACCCCTCCCAGCTCGTGCAGGGCTTCGAACACCGTCACGTCATGACCCATGTGTGCCAGGTCGCCGGCACAGGCCAGCCCGGCGGGGCCGCTCCCCACCACTGCGACATGCCTCCCCGTACGAACCTCGACGGGTGAGGGACGGTCCAGACCGTGGTTGCGAACGAAGTCCGCCACGAACCGTTCCAGGTGGCCGATGGCGATGGGGCGTTCCTTCCTGGACAGGACGCAGGCCCCCTCGCATTGGCTCTCCTGGGGGCACACCCGCCCGCACACGGCGGGAAGGGCGTTGTCGGACTGGATCACACCGGCGGCAGCTCCGAAATCGCCGTCGGCTACATGGGCGATGAACCGGTCGATCCGCACCCCGACGGGGCACCCCTCGACGCATTTGGGCCGGGGACACTGCAGGCACCGCTCCGCCTCGAGGATCGCCAGCTGGGTGGTGTAGCCGAGGTTGACCTCGTCGAATGCGACCGAACGGGCCACGGGATCGCGCTCGGGCATCGCCACCCGCTCACGGGCCATTCGTTCCTTGCGGGAGGTCGTCACAGAACTGCCTCACGGGCGCGGGTCTCGAAGTCGCCGTACGACCGGTTCCGGGCCGCCAGGACGTCGAAATCGACGAGGTGGGCGTCGAACTCGGGACCGTCGACACAGGCGAATCGGGTCTCGCCGCCGACGCTCACCCGGCACCCGCCGCACATCCCGGTCCCGTCCACCATGATCGGGTTGAGGCTGACGATGGTCGGGATGGCGGGTCCACGGGTGAGGTCGGCCACCGCCCGCATCATCGGGATCGGCCCGATCGCCACCACCAGCTGGACGGAGCGACGGACGATCACGTTCGCCAGCGCATCGGTGACGAGACCGTGGATGCCGACGGAGCCGTCATCGGTGCAGACGATCATCTCGTCACACACCGCCGACAGCTCGTCGGTCAGGATCACATGCTGCGAGCTTCGACCACCGACGACCACCACGACGGTGTTGCCGATGGAGGCGTGGGCAACGGCCGTGGGGTAGGCGATGGCGGTGCCGACACCGCCACCGATCACGACGACGGTTCCGACCTTCTCCACCTCGGACGGCATGCCCAGCGGGCCGGAGAGATCGGCGAAGGCGTCACCGGGTTCCAAGGCGTTGATGGCCATCGTGGAGGCACCGACCGACTGCACGATGAGCCCTATCCAACCGGCGCTCGCATCACCTTCTGCGATGGTGAGCGGGATCCGCTCCCCGGCGGCATGTGGACGCACGATCACGAACTGGCCGGCACGCCAGTGCGTGGCCACCCGCGGCGCAGCCACTCTGAACCGCTTGACGCCTGGCGCCAACCACTCCGCCGTCAGCACTTCGAACACGCCTCCCACAGTGATCCGTGGTCAGGTCCCGGGCCAGGGCCGGAGGTCCCGCTTGCCGGCGGCCCCACACTGCCGGTCGGGCCCTCTACCCTCGGGGTATGGTCACCCACGAAGTTCTCAACCAGCCTCCTCCCCTCGAGAACTACGACCCGTACCGGTCCGATACCGTGTTGCGACAGGCGGTCGAGCGCGAAGGAGGGGCATGGGGGCACCGGATCATCGCCGACTTCGGACGACGGGTGGTCTCGTCGGAGGTGATGGGGTGGGGCTTCGACGCCAACATCAACACCCCCCGACTCGTCACTCACGATCGATACGGTCGCCGCAGCGACACGGTGGAGTACCACCCCGCCTGGCATGCGCTCATGGACCTGTCTGTCGGTCACGGCCTCGTGTCACTGCCGTTCGAACGCCAGCCCGGTGAGGGTGGCCGGGTGGTGCGCGACGCCATGTTCTCACTGGTCTCCCAGGTGGAGGCGGGCCACGGATGCCCGGTGTCGATGACGACCTCGGTGGTGCCGGCGCTTCGGCAGCAACGCGAGCTCTCCTCTGCCTGGGAGCCCGCGATCCTGCAACGAGCCTACGACCCCCGTTTCCTACCCGCTTCCGACAAGCGGGGCCTGCTCATGGGCATGGGCATGACCGAGAAACAGGGCGGTTCGGATGTCCGTGCCAACACGACCACCGCCGTTCCCGTCGGTGGCGACGCCGATGGCGAGTACCGCCTCACCGGGCACAAGTGGTTCACCTCGGCTCCGATGTGCGACGCATTCCTGGTCCTGGCCAAGGCGCCTGGTGGTCTCACCTGTTTCCTGCTCCCCCGGTTCACGCCGGATGGAGCCGTCAACGCGATCCGCTTGCAGCGGCTGAAGGACAAGCTCGGAAACCGCTCCAACGCTTCTTCGGAGATCGAACTGGAGCAGGCGTTCGCCTGGAAGGTGGGCGAGGCTGGGCGAGGTGTCGCCACCATCATCGAGATGGTGAACCACACCCGACTGGACTGTGTGGTGGGATCCGTCGGCCTCATGCGGCAGGCCGTCTCGCAGGCC
Organism: uncultured bacterium; assembly: GCA_963825585.1. Classification (GTDB taxonomy): domain Bacteria; phylum Actinomycetota; class Acidimicrobiia; order Spongiisociales; family ZC4RG35; genus JAOUGY01. Next base: position 994,456 of record CAWGTX010000001.1, on the reverse strand, counting down.
GCCTGGCATGCGTCCCACAGGTCGGCCTTCGGGAGTCGGCTGGTCGACAAGCCGCTGATGCAAAACGTCCTCGCCGACCTCGAGGTGGAGGTCCAGGCGGCCACGCTCATGATGATGCGTCTGTCGGGCGCCTTCGATAGGGCCGATGCCGATCCCGACGAGGCCGCTTTCCGTCGCCTCTCGACTCCGATCGCCAAGTACTGGGTGACGAAGCGCTGCAGCCCGGTGACACGGGAGGCGATGGAATGCCTCGGGGGGAACGGCTACGTCGAGGAGTCGATCATGCCGCGCCTGTACCGGGAGTCACCGGTCAACGCCATCTGGGAGGGTTCGGGCAACGTGATCGCCCTCGACGTGATCAGGGCGATGTCGCGGGAGCCGCATGCGACCGCCGCCTTCCTCGCCGAGCTCGACCTGGCGCAAGGCGCCCACCGGGGTGTCGATGCCGCCATCGCCGAGCTACACCGGACCCTGGCCGGCATGAGCGACCCGGAGTCCCAGGCCCGCTCGATAGTCGAACGGATGGCGCTGGTGTGGGCGGCCTCGCTGATGGTGCGCCACGCCGACGAGACCGCCTCTGACGCATACGTTGCGTCCCGGGTGCTCGGTGAGGGCGGGGCGATGTTCGGGACGCTCCCTGTGGGGTCGGCGACGGCCGCACTCGCCCAGACGGCCGTTCCCGCACACCGATCGCGCCGGTCTGCGAGAGGCGTCCCTTCCGATGGGACGAGTGACTAGTCCGTTCGTGTACAGAATGTATAGCACTCATGAATCGGTTCGGTAGGAGCCGATCAAGCGCATGTCGCACGAACAAGCGACGAGCGGAGCGGAGTCAGGGGATGGAGGGCCGAACGGCCTTCCATCCCCTGATCGCTGTTCAGCCCGTCAGGAGGCGACCGGAGCGTCGTGGTCGTCGTGTAGCCCGCCCTGCGAGCCCCCCGGATATCCGGCTGCGGTGCTCGACCCGGAACCGATCGACGGCGATCCGGGGACGATCTTGCCCTTGACGCCGTTGACCGATTCGGTCGAGTAGCCATAGGTCAACGCCGCATAGGCGACCGCGTCCACGTTCACGTCGAAGGCAGCCAGGTTGATGTTGTCGTAGGTGTCACACGCCAGGTGATAGCAGGGGTCGTACTGGTCACCGGCGGTCCCACCCCAGATTGCCACCTCTGCGGCGGTCTTGATGCCTTCGGCGCCGGTGAACAGGCCACCGGCGGGTATGCCCACGGCGATGAACGGCCCGTAGTCGGAACGACCGGAGAAGTCGGTGCCCTTCCACGACTCACCGATCTGGCGGTAGTAGCTCTCGAACAGCGTCTCGATCGCTGCCGACCCATCTGGACCGGGTCCCTCGCCGACGGCGTCGGAGTCGTCGCCGTCGTACACGAAGAACACATGGTTGGGCGAGCCGATCATGTCGTAGTTCAGGTACATGGCGATCTTGTCGAGCTCTTCCTGGGGCAGGTTGTTGACGTAGAAGGTGGAACCGACCAGCCCCGACTCCTCGGCGCCCCACAGGGCGAACCGCAGCCTGTTCACCCCGTTCGACTTGACCATGTTCTCGGCCACCTCGAGGATCGCCGCCGAACCGGATCCGTTGTCCTGGATTCCGGGACCGGCGTTGACCGAGTCGAGGTGGGCGCCCGACATCACCACGTTGTTGGGGTCGCCCCACGGGGTCTCGGCGATGACGTTGTAGGTGGTGGCGATGCCACGGAAGGTGTCGGTCTTCAGCCGCATGACCAGCGCGGGGGTGGCGGCGAGCTGCTGGCCCACGTCGAGCGTCACCGACGTGACCGGGATGTCCAGGGTGAAGCCGTTGCCCAGGGTGCCGTTGAGGGTACCGGGGATGTTGTTGTAGATGACGACGCCACTGGCGCCTGCGGAGGCGGCGTTGGTCGCCTTGAGGGCGAAAGCGCAGGCGCCTCGGCTGACGAGGGCGATGTGGCCCGCCGGGAACCCGGCGAAGTCGCCGGCTTCGCATCCCGGGGTGGCATCGGCCGGTGGGGCGACGAGCGCCGTGACGGCGGCGGTGATGTCACCGCTGCCCGAGTAGCTCATGATGTTGTTGACGATCGGTCCCGCCGGGGGCGGCGACACCTGCTCGAGCACCGTTGCCGACAGCGTGATGAAGGTCTGGAACTCGAACGGCTGCACGGTGACATCCAACCCGGCCGCTTCGAACACGCCCACGGCATAGTCCACCGAGGCGTCGTATCCCGGGGTGCCGGAGGTGCGAATGCCGTTGTTGGCATCGGCGATCGCCTGGAACGCAGCCTGATGCGCCCGGGCACCGTCGAGGGTCACACACGCGAGCAGCTTCTTGTAGGTGTTGTTGGTCTGGGTGTCGCAGCTGGCCGCTCCCACCCCCGCCACGGGGATCACAGCCATGAGCATGGCGAATACCGCCAGCAGTATGAGTCGTCGTCGCACGTGTCGCTCCCTCATCCGGGTCCGCCGGTGTGGCGGACGAATGTCCCAAACTCGACAACCGTAACCCGGCCGCACGCCGCGTGCGGCCGTCAGGCGGGGACTTTTCGTGTCATCATTCGACGGTGCCGTTTCCACATGAGTCCCTCTCCGGCACCGGGCTCGCCCGGCTGCAGACCGAACGACTCGCCACCACCCTGGAGATCCTGGGCACGGCGTCTCAGCCGTACTGGCGGAACAAGCTGGCGGGTGTCGGACCCGTGAGAGCGATCGAGGAGATCGCCTCTCTCCCCTTCACCGTCAAGTCGGAGTTCCGGGACACCTACCCGTTCGGGATGCTGGCGGTCGACAAGACCGAGGTGGTACGGGTTCACGCGTCTTCCGGCACCTCTGGCAAACCGACCATCGTCGCCTACACCGCGTCCGATATCGGCGTCTTCGCCGAGGCGAATGCGAGAGCACTGGCCTGTGCAGGGGGATCAGCCGCCGACACCGTCCACGTCGCCTATGGCTATGGCCTCTTCACCGGTGGGCTGGGCCTGCACTACGGGGCCGAACAACTCGGTGCCCTGACCGTGCCGGCCTCGGGAGGAAACGTGGCCTTCCAGGTGGGCCTCCTCGTCGATCTCGCCGCCACCGGGCTCGCCTCGACACCGTCGTTCGCCATGCTGCTCGCAGAGCGGGCCGCCGAGCTCGGCCTTCTCGAACGGATCGGGCTGCGCTGGGGGATCCACGGCGCCGAGCCATGGTCAGAAGGATTCCGGACCAAGCTCGAGTCGGCCTGGGGCGGTGCGTACGACGCCTGTGACATCTACGGCCTGTCGGAGATCGTCGGCCCCGGAGTGGCGGCCGAGTGCCGAGAGAACAAGGGCGGGATGCACGTCGCCGAGGACCACTTCTATCCCGAGATCGTCGACCCCGAGACCGGCGAACCGGTCCCGGACGGCGAGTTCGGCGAATTGGTCCTGACGACGCTCACCCGGCGGGCTCAGCCCGTGCTGCGCTACCGGACCCGCGACATCACACGCCTCCTCACCGGTGACTGCCCCTGCGGTCGCACCACCCGGCGCATCGCCCGTATCCAGGGGCGGGCCGACGACATGCTGATCATCCGGGGAATCAACGTCTACCCCCGCGAGATCGAGACGGTCCTTCTCGACGACGGAGATGTCGGCGGCACGTTCGCCATCATCGTCGACCGACGGGCGACGCTCCCCCAGCTCATCGCCCGTATCGAGACATCTCGCACCATGGCCGGCGACGACAAGCAGACCCTCGCCAACCGACTGTCACAACGCCTGCTGGAGACGGTCCGCCTCCGGATCGACGTCGACGTCCGCGACCCGGGCACCATGCCACGCACCGAGATGGGCAAGGCGAAACGGGTGTTCACCTGGACCGGCGGCGACGACCCATTGGAATCTGCACAGGCCCGTTGACGTGTCGACCTTCCGTGGTCGATGGTGGCGCTCTCCGACCACACCGTCCACCCGGAACAGGTAGATTTCCTGCAATCGATTGTGCGACCCGAAGGAGCACCATGTCCAGCGATCTCGATCCGGAACACGTTGTCATCACCGAACCGGTGGAAGGGTCCGACATCCCCGTCCACCTCATGTATGTGGAGACCTGGGACGGGCTGTACGCCCCGATCGGGCTGCGGAAACCGCACGGAGAAGGGCCGTTCCCGATCGTCTTGTTGGCCTCCGGCAACGGCAGCGGTGGTATGGCGTGGATTCGCGACAACGTGGTCAACCGTGGCTACATCATGGACCGCCTCCTCGAGGCCGGATACGCCTGCGCCTGGCTCCGGTACCGAACCGAGATCGAGCTCGGCTACCACAACGGCGGGAAGCTCAAGCGCGACATGCGCCAGGGTCGGGGCATGTTCAACCGCTCCCCACTCGAGTACGAGGACGAGATCGCCATCATCGACTACGTCAAGACCCTCCCCTTCGTCGATCCCGATCGGGTGGGCCTGATCGGGATGAGCCACGGCGGCGAGATGATCCTCAAGCTGACCTCCGAATACCACGGTGTCGCGGCCGCAGTTGCCTCCGAGCCCGCCTCCCACGAATTCCTCGCCCTCACACCCGACGCAACCGCCCACATCAACCCCGACACGGGGATGATGAACATCGAGGAGATGCAGATGGCGGAGGTCGCCAAGGTGCGGGCCCGGATCGACATGGCGGTGGCCACCGAGCGCGTCTCCACCATCGACACTCCGATCCTCGTGATGGGTCGCGACGACGATCACCTCCAGGGCATCTTCCGCACCAGCTACGACATGCTGGTGGAGGCAGGCAAGAACGCCGAATGGGTGTCCTGGGACCACGATCTGCACGGCTACGTATACCCGTTGCGGGGAGCCGACGGCGAGTACGAGGTCAACCAGGTCCAGATCGACGCGATCGCCGGAGTCATCGAATACCTGGATCGGTATCTGAAGTAGAGCTGCTGGCTGCCGGCTATTGGCTGCTGGTCAGTGGGTGGTCAGCAGCCATCAACCCTCTCCGCACGGGTCCTGGTGCGGGTGTTGGCGGTACACCGCGGCGAGTGCCTCGTAGAGGTCGGGTCGGCCTTCGATCAGCCGTTGAGGGTTCTCGAAGAAGGTCTCGGTGGCTACCGCGAAGAACTCGACGCGGCTCGTCGTGGCGTAGATGTCGAGGAATCCGCCACCCTCGGTGAGGTCCTGGAAGGCCGCCTCGAACACGACATCGAAGGCCACACGACTGTCGGCGCCCACCATTGCGGGGATCCCGTCGGTGTAGCCGTCGGCCATGTCGAGCTTGTGGGCGAATTCGTGCAGGACCACATTTCGGCCGCCCCGAGGTCGCAAGACCGACGGCCACACCAGCATCACCGGACCACTCGGATGCGCCTCTCCGCCCAGGTGCATCACGGACTCGTCGACGATGCCTCCCCCAAGTTTCCTGACCTGCCTTCGGACCGGCGTCTTCGGGTACAGGATCACCGTCGAGACGTTCGGGTACCGGTCGGCGTCCAGGCCGAGCAGCAGCGTGGATGCCCCGGCAGCCACCACCACCCGCATCTCGTCGGTGACGACGAGGCCGTCGACACCCTCCCAGTCGGTCTCGGCCACGAAGACCCTGATGAGATCCTCCATCCGGGACCGTCCGGAGGAATCGAGACCGACCCACCGGGGAACACGGACCTCTAGGATGTCGTGCCAAGCGCCCGGAAACGGACGCCGAAGAGCGCGCCGTCCGCGACGCGAGGGTGCTGCCATGGCGCCCTGCAGGCTAGGCCAGCAACGAGCCAATGGTCTCGAATCACCTCGACACGGTCGGGCCGGATGTGTATCAGGGATCCGACACCCACCTCCGGCAAGGGGTGAGACGATGAACAGACCAACCACCAGATACGTGCGGGACGGGGACGTTCACATCGCCTGGCAGGTGGTGGGCTCTGGCCCGTTCGATCTTCTGTTGACGCCCGGCTTCATCTCGCATCTGGATCTCAACTGGACCCATCCCGCGTTCGCCGACTTCGTCGAGCGATTGTCGGGGTTCTCCCGGGTGATTCTGTTCGACAAACGCGGAACCGGGTTGTCGGACCATGCCCCCGATGCCGACCGATTCGAACGGCGAATGCAGGACATCGAACTCGTGCTCGACGCGGCCCGTTCCGAGCAAGCCCACATCGTTGGAATCTCCGAAGGCGGGCCGCTGGCCTCGCTGTTCGCCGCGACCCGCCCGGAGCGGGTCGCCTCACTGGTGCTGTACGGCACGTTCGCCCGGGGCAGCGCCATCGATCGATCCGTCATCGAACGCTTCCACCACGCCGTCGACCGATGGGGGGAAGGACACACCGCCGGCATCTTCCTATCCGACGTGGACGGCCCGATCGCCCGCCGCTTCATCGGCCTGTTCGAGCGAGCCGCCGCCGGTCCGGGGATGGCTCGACGACTGCTCGAGTCGATCGCTGCCTGCGACGTGACCGCGGTGTTGCCGTCACTGGCGTGTTCGACGCTCGTGCTCCACAGGCGGGATGACCCGTTTGCCCGTACCGAGTGGAGTGACGAGCTGGCGCTGCTGATACCTCACTCCGTTCGCCGGGAGATCGCAGGTGCCGATCATCTGCCCTGGATGGGCGAGTCCGAGATCGTGCTCGAACAGATCGAGGAGTGGGTGACGGGCGCCCCGGGTGGGCCTCGCCCAAGCCGGGGCCGTTTCGCGGCCGTGCTCTTCAGCGACATCGTCGACTCCACCGGAAGGAACGCCGTCAGTGGTGACGAAGCATGGGCGCGGATCGTTCAGACCCACAACGACATCACCCGATCGGTCGTGGACTCCCACGGCGGGTGGGCGGTGAAGAGCACCGGCGACGGATTCCTCGCCTGTTTCGACACGCCCGACGCCGCCGCACGGGCGGCGTTCGCACTTCACGATGCCCTCGCCAACCATGGCCTGCCCATCAGGGCCGGACTCCATTGCGGCGAGGTCGAGCGAGTGGATCTCGACGACGTGGCCGGGATGACGGTGAACCTCGCTTCCCGCGTACGCGCGGAAGCCCCGCCAGGTGCAACCCTGGCGAGCCGGGTCATGGCAAACCAACTCGTGGGCACCGGCATCGGCGTCGAAGACCTCGGCGGGCATCGTCTGAGGGGCGTGCCGGGTGTTGTGGATCTGGTGGCACTCGCTCGCGACATCGTGGTCGATCTCCGCGACGGCCGTCAGGAGAGCGGACTGACCCTGACCCTCGCCAGGCGGAGCCCTGCGTTCATCCGGGGACTCGCACGTCTCAGTGGATCGAGGTGAGCCAGAGCGCTCACGTGGCTCTCGCCGGGACCGGCGTTGCGGACTCATGGCGTTCGGGGGAGTGATACCGGGGAACCTTGGCCGGATGATCGGCGCAGTCAACCTGGCGGCACTCGTAGCGCACGCCAACGGCGCCCGGTTGGCGGTGACGCTTGCTCAGCAGAACCTTCCGGAACCGCCTGACCGCCGGCCGTTTCATGCCCTGTGGATCCCCCGAGGTTCTGCTGTTTTCGGGAAGTGGTCGTCGAGCCTCCCGGCGTGGAAGGGGGTGCACGCCGGGAGGCTCGTCGCACGGAGGATTGTCGCTTCTCGAGCAGCGACGACAAGGCGGAAACCATGTCGACTCCGAAGCGCTAGCCCCAGTCCGTACGCCCGCGGCTCACCATCGGGTCTCCCCGACGAGGTACGTTGCGATCATGGTCACGGACACGACCACCTCTGCCACACGTGCCACCCGTGCCCCACGACGTCTTTCGGCCGCTGAAAACGCCCATCGCCCGTCTCTCGTGGGTCGGACGCCGGACGTTCCTCGACGACGATCAGTTGCCGTGGAGTGCCGAACTGGAAGCGGCGTGCACCGACATCCGCGCTCGAGCTCCAAACTGTGCTGGAAGGGCGATCTGCCATCCCGACGTTTCAGCAGGTGTTGCCGAGCCAAGTACGGGCACCGCAGCGACGCCAACTGCCGGCGGTACCCCCGCACCGACGCTGTTTCGAAGCGGATTCCCGGACTGACCGCAGCGTTCTTGTCGATCCTCTCGCCCGGCAAGCACATCCCCCCACACCGGGGCTTCTACAGCGGCGTCCTGCGCTATCACCTCGGCTTGATGGTGCCCGACGACTGTCGCTCATTCCGGATCAGCGTCGGGGGCGACGTCCACCGGTGACGACGAGGGCGAGAGCGTGGTGTTCGACGACACGTAGAACATGAAGTGTGGAACGACACCGGCCAAGAGCGGGTGGTGCTCTTCGTCGACTACCTCCCCTTTCCGGTGTCCACGCTTGACGGGCTGGTTCTCAAAGGGATCTCACAGCCGCCCGAAATCCGACGGGCCGCACGCCTGGCGGCGCGGACCGTTCGATCCTGCGACCCAATCCTGCGACGCCGATGTACCGTGCGGCCGATGAAGGGAGCCGAATTCGACGTGGTGGTCGTGGGCAGCGGCTTCGGGGGTGGTGTCACCGCCCTCCGCCTCGTCGAGAAGGGCTATCGGGTGTTGGTGCTGGAGGCCGGCAGGCGATTCCACCGGTCCGACTTCCCCGAGACCAGCTGGGACGTACGGAACTACCTGTGGATACCGCGCCTGGGGTTGCGGGGCATCCAACGAATGACCCTCCTGCGGGACGTGCTGGTGCTCTCGGGTGCCGGAGTGGGGGGCGGTTCGCTCGTGTACGCCAACACCCTGTACCGGCCTCACGATGCCTTCTACCACGACCCGCAGTGGGCCGGTATCACCGACTGGAGGGAAGAACTCGATCAGCACTACGCAACGGCCGAACGGATGTTGGGCGCGGTGCCGGCCGAAGCCGACACCCCGGCCGACGACGTGCTCCGACATGTGGGGACGGCGATGGGCGTCGAGGACTCGTTCACGAATACGCCGGTCGGGGTGTTCCTCGGAGAGCCGGGCGTCACCGTGCCCGACCCGTACTTCGGTGGCGTCGGGCCTGAGCGCACCGGATGCCTACGGTGCGGCGCTTGCATGACGGGATGCCGTCACGGCGCCAAGAACTCCATCGACCTGAACTACCTGTACCTGGCCGAGCGCGCCGGCGTCGAGGTGCTGGCCGAACACGAGGTGGTGGACGTGGTGCGTACCTCGACCGGGTTTGCGATCTCCGTACACCGGCCCGGATCCTGGAACCGAAGTTCCCGACGGACGTTTGCCGCCAGGCAGGTCGTGTTCTCGGCGGGTGCGTTGGGTACCACGAGACTGCTGCTGAGACTGCGACGCGATGGACGGTTGCCGGGTGTGTCGGCAGCGCTCGGGGCCACCGTGCGAACCAACTCCGAGGCCGTACTCGGCGCCACGGCGCACGGTGGTGCGGTCGATTACTCGCAGGGCGTCGCCATCACCTCGTCGATCCACACCGCCGACGGCACGCACATCGAGTCCGTGCGCTACGGCCGGGGCAGCGGCCTGATGGGACTGCTCGCCACGGTGATGGTCGACGGGGGTGGGACGATCCCCCGCCAGCTCCGTTTCCTCGCCACGATCGCCCGCCATCCCGCGACCTTCCTACGCTCGCTGTCGGTGCGACACTGGGCGGAACGCACCGTCATCCTGTTGGCCATGCAGAGCGCCGACAACAGACTCCGCCTCCGACTGCGGGGCCGCAGGCTCGTCTCGGAGCACGACGAGGGCTCCGCTCCGCCCACGTACATCCCCGTGGCAAACGAAGCGGCCCGTCACGCGGCCCGGCGCATGAACGGCATCCCCGGGAGCGCGCTCAACGAAGTGCTGTTCGACACACCGACCACCGCTCACATCCTCGGCGGTGCCTGCATCGGCGCTGACCCGGCGAGCGGGGCGATAGATGGCTACCACCGCCTGTACGGAGAGCCCGGGCTTCATGTGATCGACGGAGCAGCTGTCGGGGCAAACCTGGGCGTGAACCCGTCACTGACCATCACGGCGATGGCTGAGAGGGCGTTGTCGATGTGGCCGAACGCCGGCGACCCGGATCCCCGACCGCCGCTCGGAGAGACATACCGCCCAGTAGCTGCGGTGCCGCCGCGACGACCACAGATCGAGATCTGAGCGGTCCCCGGAAGCAGCTATCACGGCCGACCGACACCGCGAGTGCCACACGGACCCATCAGAGCCCCCACGCCGCGTTGCATGGCAGGGCGCGCCTCGATCGAGCGCCCCAGATGCACGAAGTCCATGACTGGGTTCTTCGACTCATTCATGGAAACGCGGGGTGTTCGGGCTTTGTCGCATTGACGACACATATACAGTGTCGGGTGTGAGACATTGCTTGCAGGGTGGCGGGCAGAGACATGGGGAGAGAACACGATGGGAACCGCTTCGAGGACACCGGCGATGCGCAAACCACTGTCCGGGTTGATGGCTCTGCTACTTGCGGTCGGCGCTTTGGCCACCGCCCCGATGGCAGACGCCGAAGCCGCTCCGGCCATTACGGAGCTCCGAGCGAATGACTTCGCGTACGGGACGTACATCATCGACGAGCCCGGGACGTACAGGCTCGCCGAGGACGTCAGCTTCAACCCCAACTCGGCGGCGACGCTCACCTCGGCGATCGACAACGGGATCATCCCGCCAGAACTGGCGTCCGCTCTCGAACTCCCCTATCCCGTCGACGCAGCACACGCCGGAAGCCCGCTGTTCACCCAACTGGCACCCGGCGGTGTGGCCGACTTCACCCCCGGCGGACCACTCGACGCCCGGTACGACCCCGCCGCCTACGGTGTCGGATTCTTCGCCGCCATCGTCATCACCGCAGACGACGTGGTGCTCGACCTGGCCGGTCACACCATCGAGCAGAGCGCCGAGCACGCACTCCTCCAGCGCTTCTTCGCCGTGATCGAACTCGCCGATCAACCCTTCATCCCCGGGCAGGGTCCCGCCAGTTTCGGAACGGACCTGGAAGCCGCAGAGCGCGTGACGATCAAGAACGGGACCATCGGCCGGAGCTCACATCACGGCATCCACGGCAACGCCAACGCCGACGTGGTGATCCGCAACGTCGCATTCAACGACTACGAAGTGGCGGCGGTGGCGCTCAACGGCGTGGACGGACTCACGGTGCAGAACGTCACGGCCCGCAACCGCAAGGATGTCCCTGTCCTCGGGACCTTCTCGGCTGCCCGATTCATCGGCGACTATGTCGACCATCTGGTTCGATCGGAATCCGGCACCACCCTCGATGTCGACGGGACCACCATGACCGCTTCCGACATCCAGGCGGCATTGGACCAGTCCGTCAACGATGTGCACCACGACATCGTGGCGAACCCCAACATGGTCGGCGGTCGCGCCCAGATCGACCCCGCGACCCATCCCGATGAGTACGCCCTCTTCCACAACGAGCATGGCGTCGTGGACGGCAACTCCTACTCGTTCCTCGTGAACACGCTCGGAGTCGCCGTCAACGGATTCCCGACCGTGCCCGACGGCGTCACTCGGATCCCTTCACGCGACATCGTGTTCCAAAACGTCAAGGTGCTGGACCAGCGCGCCTTCATCAACGAGATCCCGGCGCTCGTTGCCGGCACGACCGCAACCATCGACCCGGTCGGCGCTGTCTTCCAGACCAGGAATCTCCACCCCGACACCGACCAGCCGATCACGATCTCCGACCTCGATCTCGACGAGGCGCGGTACACCGGGAACGTACTGGCCAATGCCCAGGCGTTGGTCGCCAAGGCGGCTGCCAACGGTGAATTCGACGGAGGCCATCTCGACATCACCCGGATGAACCTCTCCGATGAGGTGCTGGCCTGGGTCGAGGGCCAGTCGGGATCCGAGACGCTGTCGCAGATCGATGCCGCCTACTACTGCAACGGCGACAGCATGTTCCACGTCAACAAGGGCGTGATCGGCTACAAGATGGACGGTGCCACGAACGTGCGCATGTCCAACACCAGCGTCGTTGGCATCCACAACGCCGGCGATCCCGGGACCGACCTGTGCGGCGACTACATGCAGGGCTTCAGCCACCCGCTGGCGAACCTCTACGGCTACGGAGGCGCCTATACCCGGGGCTACACGTTCGCCGGCTCCAGGAACGTCATCGTCGCCAATAGCATGGCACGTGATGTCGTGTCGCTGAACGGCCCGGCGATCGGGTTCGACGTGATGATGGACTCCACCAACATCCGCTTCTCGAACTCCACAGCTCGTGGCGTCACGGCCGGACACGTCGGCGGACAAACCGGAAGTCCGACCGAGGCACCGATGGCCATAGGGTTCAGAGTGTCGGCGGATGCGACCCGGGTGGTGATAGTCAGGGGTTGTGCCATGGCGATGAACGGAATCGCCGGCAATCACTTCCTCTATGACGACTCTCCGGGAGCCACCACGGTTGCCTCCTGCAACGCCGTTCGCTGAGGTGCCGAGCGAGGTGGTGTCAAACTGCGCCACACCCGCCAGTAAGTGGCTCCATGCAACTTCGGGCGGTCCAACTGTTGGGTGGAGAACGGACCGTCGAGGGAGCGGGTTTCCGATGCCACGTACCGGGTGACGGGCAGAAACGACCGAACGGTGACTCGCGGCACTGCGCCGGCGACCTGAAAGCCTGGGCGGGCCCGTCAGGGCGGGCGGTGCCTGCGAAATCGGCGACCACAACTGAGTGGACCCCGTAACGTCGCCCGGTGCCACTCATGACACGCGCCATCGATGTGGTCAGCCCGCCCCGGCTCGGCGCAGCGTTCCGCCGGCTGCTCGCATCCGCCTGGCTCACCAACCTGGGCGACGGTATGGCGTTCTCCGCCGGGCCCCTTCTGGTGGCATCACAGACCTCCGACCCGCTGCTGGTGGCCGCCGCCGGGCTCCTCCAGCGTCTGCCATGGCTGTTGTTCGGACTCCAGGCCGGCGTCCTGGCAGACCGACTGGATCGGCGCACGATCATGGTGTCGGCGAACCTCGTCCGGGCCGGGATCCTCGGCCTGCTGGCGACGACCATCGCCACCGACGTGGTGAGTGTCACGGTCGTGCTGGTGGCGATGTTCGCTCTCGGGACCGCCGAGACGCTGGTCGACGTGACTGCAGGGACGCTTCTGCCGATGATCGTCGAACCCACCGACCTCGGTGTCGCCAACGCTCGTCTCTCGATGGGGCATATCACCCTGAACCAGCTGGCGGGCCCTCCCCTGGGAGCGTTGCTGTTCGCCGCTGGGATGGTATCGCCCTTCGTCGCCCAGGCGCTGTTGGTGACCTTCGGCGCCTTCATCCTCACCAGGATCTCTTTCGGCCACACACCCAACGGCCGGCCGGCCGGCTCGGCCTGGGTGGACATCGCCGAGGGGGCCCGCTGGCTGTGGGACCACGCCGCCCTCCGAACGCTCACCCTGACCGTCCTGGCGTTCAACGTGACCTTCGGAGCCACCATCGCCATCGAAGTCCTGTACGCCCAGCAACGCCTTGGACTCGGCGAAGTCGGCTTCGGGTTGATGCTCACCGCCTCGGCGATCGGAGGCCTCGCCGGGTCGGGCGCCTACGGTCGACTCGAACGACGGCTCGGCATGGCGAATCTCATGCGCATCGGCCTCATCATCGAGACCACCACCCATCTGACGCTGGCGCTCACCAGGACTCCATGGATCGCCCTCGCCATTCTCGTGGTCTTTGGGGTCCACGAGTCGGTGTGGGGCATCACCGTGTCGACGATCCGGCAACGAGCGGTACCCACAGAACTGCAGGGGCGGGTCGGATCGGTGTACATGCTGGCGTTGATGGGCGGGCTGGTGATCGGCTCCGCGCTCGGCGGGATCATCGCCCGCACGTGGGGGATCACGGCGCCGTTCTGGTTCGCCTTCGTGGGATCGATCGTGATCCTCGCTCGCATCTGGCGACAACTCGTCAACATCGCCCACGCCGAAGGAGCCAAGGACGCATCATGAGTGCCACGGCACCCAGCCGACATCAACCCGCCACTCACGTGCACGGCAGGTCAGCGGCGACCGGGTCGGTCGCCGGGCAGAAGAGTCCCCGGTTCCTCGGGACACCGAGGCTCTCGACTGGACACACGGCTCGATCGGAGACCCGAGCCTGCTCGAGTCCCTCCAGGCACGGGGGCCACGTCGGGGCCACGGTGGCAATGGTGGCGGCACATCCGGCTGACGACGCGTTCGGGATCGCCCGTTCGATCGCACTGCATGCCCGCCTGATGCTCCTGGTCACCCACGACATCGACGAGGCGTTGCGACTCGCCGGCACCGTGCTCGTCCTGGCCGGACGACCGGGCCGTCTCACCGAGCGGCTCACATTGTCGGTGCTGCGTCCTCGGGATCCGAACGGCCAAACCTCAGAACGATCCGTGATCAGGAACTGTCGGCTCTGGGACCGACCAGCATCGACCCGCAGGTCACCCACCCACTGACCCGGACGGTTGGGCTCGGCACCACGGGGCATCAACGGCGGAACAGAGATGAGCCGTGCCGGTTCTCTCGTCAGTTGCTTTCCCCTGACAGGCTGCGTTGAGACCGAGTCCCGGCTTTCCACTCGCCACGTGAACAACTGCAACCACCGGGGCCCACCGGGCCTCCATCAGTACCGCCGTGGACGGGGTAGGCTGGAGTCGAGGGCGAACCAACCGCCCCTCACTTCTCCCTGCGGCCGCCCGTCGATACGACGGGGCCAGTCCGTCTTGACGAGTGATCGTCACGAGGCGGCTCCCCCGGTGGGCCCCAGGATCGAGGAGCAAGCCATGAAGATCAACCCCGACGTATCGATAGCATTCGTGAGTACGTACCCGCCCACCGTGTGCGGACTCGCCACCTACACCGAGTCACTGCTCGGAGCCATCGCCGAGACCCGGGGAACCCGCGCAGGCCTCGGGGTGGTGACGGTGGGCGACGCACCGGGAACGGGAGACCGGCCTAGCGTTGTGTATCGCCACCGAACCGGGAGCACGCGCTCGCATGCCCGAGCGGTCCGGACGCTCAACGCGTACGACACGGTCTCGATCCAGCACGAATTCGGCATCTTCGAAGGCAGGGACGGTCGCGAGGTCATCGACCTGATCGAAGCGATCACGGTACCCACCACCGTCACCCTCCACACGGTGTTGGACCAGCCGACGCCGCACCAACGCGCCATCGTCGAACGGATGGCTGTTCGGGCCAACCGGTTGGTGGTGATGAGCGAGACCGCCGCCACCGTTCTGAGCCGCCGCTATTCCGTCGACTCAGGTCGCATAGAGGTGGTGCCGCACGGTGCCAACACGCTGTTCTCCGGACCTTCGTTGGCCACCGGAGCGCGGCCCATGGCGCTCACCTGGGGTCTGATCGGTCCGGGCAAGGGGCTTGAATCGGTGATCTCGGCGTTTGCCCAACTCGCCGACCTCCACCCTGTGCCCCGCTACGTGATCGCCGGCGCCACCCACCCAAGGGTCCGCGAAACCGCCGGTGAGTCCTATCGAGAGAGCCTGGTGGCGCTGGTCGACACGCTCGGACTGGAGCACATGGTGGAGTTCGACGGTCGCTACTTCGATCGCTCCACTCTGGCCCGGCTGGTGCGCAGCTCGGACCTGGTGGTCCTGCCCTACGCCTCCACCCAGCAGGTCACCTCGGGCGTGCTCACCGAGGCGATCGCTGCTTCCAAACCGGTCGTGGCGACCCGGTTTCCCCATGCCCTGGAGCTGCTCGGTCAGGGAGCCGGGCTCACCGTTCCGCACGGCGACACCGATGCCCTCGCGGCCGCGTTGCGCCACGTCTTCACCGACCACGCCGCCCGAGCGAGGATGGCTGTGGTGGCACGCCGCCTGGCCGACGGTTGGTTCTGGCCCACCATCGGACGGCGATTCGCCGATCTCATGGCCCACACGGCGGGCCGCCTGCCCGTGACGGAGCCTGCGGCGACCAATGGGTCCCTCGCCGACACCCGGCTGGTCGGGGCCGGTAGCGCGTCGATGACAGAGGCGGCCGATGCAATCCGATGACCCTGGCGACGGCCTCGTCGTCCTCGCCTCGCCTCCAGACCGGGAGAAGATCCCAGCACCGAGGTTCGATCATGTGCGGGCACTGACGAACGAGATCGGCATGTGGGAACACGCCGAACACCGACGACCCAGGACCGATCACGGCTTCTGCACCGACGACAACGCCCGGGCTCTGATCGTGGTGTGCCGGCAGGGCGCGGCAGCACATGGTTCGGGTGCTGACGGGGAGCTCGGTGCGCTGGGCGAGCGGTATCTCCGCTTCGTACTCGACGCTCGCACATCGACCGGATTCCACAACCGGCGGCGCGACGACGGCCGTTGGGACGACGAGATTGGAAGCGACGACAGCCAGGGCCGGGCGTGGTGGTCGTTGGGGACCGCCGCCCGCTACGCCCCCACGGAGGCGATGCGGACGGCCGCCACCGACGCATTCGCTCGGTGCGGTCGCTTCGAGTCGCCGCATCTCCGTGCCAACGCCTTCGCCGCGCTCGGGGCGGCCGACATGCTGGCGGCACATCCTCGCCACACCGCTGCCAGGGATCTGTGCACCCGCACCATCGAGGTCCTCACAATCGCCGCCGGGGCGCGCATCCCCTGGCCGGAACAACGTCTCACATACGACAACGCCCGGATACCCGAAGCGTTGCTGGCGGCGGGTTCGGCCATGGCGGACCGCCGCGCCACTGCAATGGGACTCCGGCTGGGTGAGTGGCTGGCGACGACAGAGTCCGCTCCCGGCCACTTCAGCTTCACCCCGGTCGGTGGGTGGGAGCCGGGCGAGCCCCGCCCGGCCTTCGATCAGCAGCCGGTGGAAGCGTGGGCCATGGCAGACCTGTGCATGCGGGCTTGGCAGGTGACCGGATCCGACCGGTGGTGGATGCGGGCGCTACGGGCGGCGCAGTGGATCGTGGGCGACAACGACCTCGGGATCCCGCTGTACGACACCGCCACCGGGGCCGGCTACGACGGACTCACCGGAACGTCGGTCAACCGGAACTGCGGAGCGGAGTCCACGCTGGCCGCCATCGCATGCCTCCAGGTGGCCTCGCTTGCCTCCGAGACCGGACCCGAGCTGGTGAGCAGATGACGGTTCCCGTGACCAGGCTGGCGCTCCGCATCCGCCCCGACCTCCAGCGGCTCATCACCAAGCCGTATATCCCCGCCGACCATCGCCCCTTGGAGGAGCGGACGCGTCTGCAACACATGCTCGACCGGATCCTCGCCATGGAACCGGGCGACGCAGAACGAACGTTGCAGTCGGTCACCGAACGCTTTGCCGATCGCCACGACGACTTCGAAGGTGTCCTGTCCAGAGGATTCTCCGCCGTGGCGCATTCGATCGCCGATCCGGCCGGACTCTCGGACGACGTCCGACGGCTCATCGGCGCCTACTTCATGCACGAGTATTCGCTGGAGGCTGCCGCCCTCACCAACCCCTCCATCGTGGCCGCCCCCGATCAGTCGGGAGTCCCCGTCGGCGGCATCCGGGTGATCGTCAGCCTCCGGGCGGTCGGCGAGGGCCACATCTCCTCGATCGAATTCCGAACCGGCACGGTCACGGCGGACGGAGAGGTCGCTCTCGACGAGCCTGCCAACCCGATGACCGGATCCCGTCGGTCCCCCGTATTCGACCAGGCCCTGTTCGTGGCCAAGCTCCGAGAGATGGGCGCCGATGAAGGCCTGGTCCAGGACACCCTCGCTCACCTCGACGCCCGGTTCACCATGAGCGATCTGGACACCGCCCTCGTCGAACTCGAACGCCGGGAAGGTGCCACCCACTCGGTGCAACACGTCATCCAGGTGACGCACTGGCTCGCCTCATCCAACTACGACCTGTCGTTCCCCCCGCACTCACATCTGTCCCAGCGTGTGATGTTCCCGCATGGACCCTCGGAGAGCCGGGGTATGGAAGACGCCCGACTGCTGCGTTTCACCGAGTCCGACGGCCGGGTCGTGTACTACGCCACCTACACCGCCTTCGACGGGTTCACGGTGCTCCCACAGCTGATCGAGACATCGGACTTCATCAGTTTCCGCATAGCCACGCTCAACGGTCTCGCCGCCCGGAACAAGGGGATCGCCCTGTTCCCGCGCCGGATCGGAGGCCGATTCGCCGCATTGGCGCGGTCCGACGGCGAGAACAACTTCCTGATGACGTCGGACCACGTCCGCTTCTGGCATGACACCCACCGCATCCAGGTGCCGACCCGACCCTGGGAGCTGATGCAGATCGGCAACTCGGGATCGCCCATCGAGACCGACGCCGGGTGGCTGGTCCTGACGCACGGTGTGGGACCGATGCGTGAGTATGCGCTTGGAGCGCTGCTGCTCGACATCGACGATCCAACGGTGGTGATCGGGCATCTGGAGGACCCACTGCTCGTCCCCGACGATGACGAGCGCGACGGCTACGTGCCGAATGTCGTGTACTCGTGCGGGTCACTCGTTCATGGCGACCATCTGATGATCGCCTACGGTGCCTCCGACACCTACACCGGGTTCGCCCGGGTGTCGCTCGACGCCCTGCTCTCCGAGCTGACCTGAAACCCAGTCCCAAGCCGACCAGGCCCGACCAGGGCCGACCTCAGCGGTGCACCAACCGTCGGTACAGGGCCAGGTAATCGTCGACCATGCGATCGACGGTGAAGCGCCGCCCCAGAGATGCCCGCACCCGGGCCCGGTCGAGATGGTGCGCCGTTGCGACGATGGCGGCGGCTTCTGCCGCTCCCGACACCAGATAGCCGTTGACGCCGTTCTCGACGATCTCGGGCATCGAGCCGCGGGGGTAGGCGATGACGGGTGTGCCACACGCCATGGACTCGACCACGCTGAACCCGAACGGCTCGTCGAAACCGATCAGGTGGAGCAGCGCGCACGCACCGCCGAGCAGCCGCTGGCGGCCCTCCGGTCCGACCGCGCCCACGAACGCCACCCGGTCTCCGTCGATGTGAGGCTCGACCTCTGCCTCGAAATACTGCCGGTCCTGGATGATCCCGGCGATCACGAGGCGACGGCCCGCTGCCCTCGCAACCTCGATGGCGGTGGCGGTTCCCTTGTCGGGATGGATCCGACCGAAGAACACCAGGTCTTCCCCACCCGGCCCCAGCTCGAAGGCATCGACGTCGATGCCGTGGTGGATGGTGGCGGCGTACGGCAGCGCCGGGTGGCGGTCGGCATCGCTGATCGCCACATAGGACACCCGGTCGGCGTACTCGACGTACACGGGCAGCGACACATCCGAGCCGAAACCGTGGATGGTGGTGACCACCGGCGTGTCCACCAGGCGGGTGTAGGTGAGGGGGAGGAAGTCGAAACTGTTGTGGATGAGGTCGAATTCGGCGGCCCGTTCGAACACCGAGGCGATATGGAGCGCCTCCCAGACCTTCGCATCCATCCCGGGGTTCTCCGAGTACCCGCCGGCGGCCACGCTCACCAGCCGGGCCGAGGTCACCGAGTCGGCGGTGGCGAAGAGGGTCACGTCCACCCCCCGGGCCACCAGCCCTTCGGTGAGCAGCGAGACGAACTGCTCCCACGGCCCGTAGTCACGGGGCGGCACCCGCCAGGAAATGGGAGCGATCATCGCCACCCGCAGCGGTTCGAACGATGGGACGTTCACGCGTACGAACCTCCCTGAGATGGACGGAGTCGCTCCTCGGAAGCAACCTGGACTCCGTCATTGTCCCACCCCGTGGCGCACCACGCGACGGACCAGGACCCGGGAGGCTGCGGTAGCCCACCCATGCGCCCGCCTGGTGTGCCATTCATCCTGGTGCGTCGGATCCCGGCCGATCCCCCTCGTGGCCTGGCTGGGCGACCTTCCCGAGCGTTCACGGCGGTCCGGGGAGCCGGAGTGTGAACCGGCTGTGTCCGGTGTAGGCGTAGTCGATCTCGCCGCCCATCAGCCTGGCGAGCTGGCGGGACACCGTGAGTCCGAGACCGACCGACTCGGGCCGGGCCCCGTCGTTGGGCCTGGAAACGTACGGCTGGAACATCGTCTCCTTGATCGACTCCGACACCCCGGGTCCGTCGTCGCAGACGTGGATGAGGACGTCGCTGCCGTCGAAGTGGGACTCGACCCACACCCGGCTCCCACCATGACGGATCGAGTTCGACACGAGGTTGCGCACCACTTGGCGGACCCGCATCTCGTCGCCCACCACCACCGTGTCCGCCCCGACGGCGTTGAAGACGGACCTGGCGGAACCAGGAAGCGCCGAGATCACCTGCTCGACCACCAGCCGCACGTCGAGTTGTCGGGACACGATCGTGATGTGACCCGCCTCGACCCGGGCCGCCACCAACAGATCCTCCACGATCGCCGACATGGCATACGCTTCGTGTTGGATCACGCCCACGTATTCGGCTCGTTCCGCCTCGGTGACACCACCGCCCGCGAGCACATCGGCGAATCCCCGGATGGTGGTCAGCGGGGTCCGCAACTCGTGACTGACACTGGCGATGAACTGATCCTTGTCGGCGTCGACCCGGCGAAGCACCTCAGCCTCGGCGGCGGCCCGGGCCATACTCCGGTCCCGGGCGATAGCCCACCAGTACGCACCGCCATCGGAGCCGGCCTCGACGGGACCGGTGTGGGCCTGACGCTGCAGGGTGACATGGTGGGGCACGTGTGTGCCATCGTGCCGCAGAAGATCGACCTCGCCTTCCCATCGGCCGGTGGCGGCGAGCGACGGGAGGATCTCGTCAATCAGGTATGAGAGCGACCCGGGCGGGACGAACTGGAACAGGCCTTTGGCGGCGGGTGGCCGGCCGAAGAACTCCAACGCCGAGGCGTTCATGGAGAGAACGGTTCCATCGGGTGCCATGATGCCGATCAACTCCCCGATGTCCTCGAAGAGCGCCTTCAGACGGGACGACTCCGCTTCGGCTTCCTGGCGAGCGGTACGGTCGATGACGGTTACGGTGACCCCGTCGGGAGTGCCACCGTTCGATCGGGTGGCGCCACCCCGCAGTTCGACCGCCCGGTGGGTCCCTCCGGGGAGCGTTATGACGGTCTCGATGCTCTGGTCGCTGGAGCGTCCTCCTGCCAGGAGGGCGTTGCACGCCTCCCTGAGAATCTCGGCGTCGGATCCGAACAAGTCGTAGAACGAGGTTCCAACCGCCGATGTGCCGCCGACCAGGTCGGCGAACGCCGGGTTCGACGCGACGATCGTGCCGTCGGTGGCAAGACTGGCGACACCCACCGCCATCGAGTCGGTGAGATTCAGAACGACCTCGAGCTCGTGATCCCCGTCACTCAACGCTCACCTCCGCAGTGACATACAATCTATCCGCAACGTCGGTATCCGCCAGGAACCTACCGTGCTCCGGTGCCGAAAAGGCGTCGATCGACACCGACCGGCGCCCCGGATCGGAGCGGTACAGTCGTAGCCCCGATGCCGCTGACCACCCCACACGTCGATGACGCACGTCCAGTCGTGCCCACACAGGTGGCGGCGTAGAGCGTGGTGTCATGATGCGCCGCCTGTTGGGGATGCTCAAACTGGCCGTGGTCGACACGACGGCACTGCGTGGCAGCCGACGCTTCCAGTGGATGTTCGTGGGCCAGATCGCCATCCACATGGGTCGCCAGTTCCTGGTGGTGGCAGTGCCACTGCAGGTCTTCGAGATCACCGACTCCTCGCTCATGGTGGGCCTGGTGAGCTTTGCCCAGACCGTGCCACTCCTGGCAACGTCGTTGTTCGGCGGCGCCATCGCCGACATCTACGACCGGCGAGTTGTGTTGCTGGTGACCCAGGTTCTCACCGCCTTCACCGTGGCCGGGCTGGCGTTCAACATGGGCTCGGATGCCACCGTGCTTCCGATCTTCGTGCTGATGTCGATCAACGCCGCCATCATGGGGATCGAGGCGCCGACGCGACAGTCGATCATCCCCACGCTGGTTCCCCGCGAGCACATGGCTTCGGCGTACGCCACCAGCCAGACCCTCACCCAGACGGCATTCATGGTGGGTCCGGCACTCGCCGGAATCGTGATCGCCGCCGTCGGGCTGCAGCCCGCGTATTGGATCGCTGCGGCCAGCACGTTGTTGGCCGGGCTGGTCGCCATTCCCCTCGGTCCCCTGCCGGCGGAATCCAAGGACACACGACCCGGGATCGCCGCCGCCGTGGACGGATGGCGATTCCTGCGTCAGCGCCCCTTGCTGCAACACCTCATGCTCATCGACTTCAACGCCATGGTCTTCGGTCTCCCACGGGCCCTGTTCCCCTACATCGGGACGGTCACGCTCGGGGGTGATGCCGCCACCGTCGGGCTGCTCAACGCCGCCCCTGGGGCCGGCGCGTTCGGTGCGGCCCTCACCACCGGGTGGGTGTCACTGGTCAAACGACAGGGCCGGTTGGTGGTGCTGTCGGTGGTCGTATGGGGACTTTCGATCGCCGCTTTCGGTCTCACCAGGAGCCTGGTTCCGGCATTGATCCTGTTGGCGGTGGCAGGAGCTTCCGATGTGATCTCGAATGTGTTCCGGGCCACCATCCTCCAGTTGAGCCTGCCCGACTCGATGCGCGGGAGGGTGACGGCGATCAAGGTGATGCTCTCGGGGGCAGGGCCCCGTCTGGGCGACGCCGAAGCCGGGGCGGTCGCCGCCCTCACCACCCCGACCGTGTCGGTCGTTTCGGGTGGGCTTGCCAGCGCCGTGGGTGCGCTGCTCATCGCCTGGAGGGGCAGGACACTCTGGGGTCAGACGGCCGAGCAACCGAGCGATTGAAGGCGACGCTGTGATCGCGTCCCGCCTTCCCCCGGCCCTCGCCGCGTCTTCACCCGAGAGTGATCACATCGATGGACGGATACCGAGTTGCGAGCTGCTGGTTGAGCGTCACCAGATCGAGCCCGGCAACTTGCGCGAATGCTGCGAGATGATCGTCGGTCCACAGCTCGTGGCTGCGATCGTCGCGGGCGGAGATCGCATTCCAAACCGGACCTCACAGGTCGCCGAACCGAGAGGCGAGCAAGGCCATCCACGGGTCGGTCAGGGCGCGACGGCGATAGGGGAAGCCCAGGGTCCACTCGGCCGTGTCGTCGATGTCGATCCTGGCCTGAACTTGGGCGCTCGGGTCCGGACCAACCTCGAGGGTGCCGCCGGCGACGCTGAGCGCCAGGTCACCGAACGGAAATCCGAGCACCCACGACTCCTCGATGTCGGCGGCGTCCGCTCGGATCCATCCCCCGAGGACCGGGACGGCGTAGCGCCAGGTGATCTCCAGGTGCTCGGATGCGATCCCGAACGGCTTGCCGGTGGCGCGGGCGATGTCGTCTCCGTGGGCATGCAACTCACCCAGCAGGTTCCCCCACCCACCGGCGACCGTGATCGAGGTGCCGGCGTGGAACGGGAAGACATCGGTCGGAGCGAACCGATGGACCGCTGCGGCCATCAACTCGACCTGGGCCGCCATCGACCGTGCGGCGGCGGCCACGCCTTCGTCGAGACGGGTGATGTCCTCGGCGTTGTGCACAGCCACGTCGGTTGCGCTCCGTGCCCGACGCCGGTTGATGGTGTAGCGCTCGTACACCGACCGCAGATGGGTCACGACGTCGCCCACCGTCCAGTCGAGCCCGGGGACCGGCCGCTCCAGCTCATCGGTCGTGAGCTCACCCACGTACCCGACGAACCGCTCCGTGTGTGACCTCACGAGGTCGTATCCAATGCGATGTGCCTGGTCGAGATTCACGGTTTCACCTCCAACTACTCCGGGTCGGAGTAACTGAAACTACTCCGAGTCGGAGTAATGTGTCAAGCGTGCCGCTCACCACCACCTCATACGCCATCCTCGGGTTGCTCGACATACGCGACTGGACGGCCTACGAGCTGGCCCAGCAGGCGACCAGGTCGCTCGCATTCGTCTGGCCGGTGTCCGAGACACAGCTCTATGCAGAGCCGAAACGTCTCGAGCGCCACGGACTCATCACCATCCGAACGGCACCGGCTGGACCCGAGCGCAACAGGCAGGTGCTGTCGATCACCGGCGCCGGGCGAGGAGAACTGCGCAACTGGCTGCACACCCCGCCGAGCGCACCCCGGCTCCAGGCGGAAATCCTGCTCCGATGCCTACTGGCACCCTCGGGGTCCACAGACGACCTGCAATCGGCCCTGGACCGGACCAGAACCGCGCTGGAGGAGTCGCTCAGCCAGGGGGCGTCACTCGTCGAGGCCTACCAGCGCGGTGAGAACCCGTTCCCCGAGCGGCTCCACGCCAACCTGCTGTGGATGGAGCTCGTGCGCGACCTGCATCTCCTCCTGCTCGGCTGGGTCGACATGGCAGGGCACCGGGTGGACCAGTGGACCGACACGGCTTCGGGCACCGGCGCCGTCGACACCGAAGAGATCGCCCGACTGCTGGCGCCGGTGGTCGATCGCATCGCCAATCGCTGAGCTGTTGCCTCCTGGGTCGGCGGTTCCGATCGGAGGTCCGAGCCCTCTGCCTCGGTCGACGATGGAGCTCAGTCGGAATGCCGATGCGCCTATCCGCCGCGTCCGGTAGGTCGAAGTCGTACATTCGGCGAACGGCGTCCGACGTTTCGTCGGACCGAGACCCGGAGGTTGGGCATGACGAAGATGCAGGCTGTGCGCATGCACGGCTATGGCGACCCGGATGTGCTGTCTCTCGAGACGGCTGATCTCCCGGCGATTGGCGACAACGACATCCTGGTGAGGCAGGCGGCGACCTCGGTCAACCCGTTCGACGCGGTGATGCGAGCCGGCTACCTCGCCCAGGTCATGCCGATGACCTTCCCCGCCATCCTCGGCACCGACATCTCCGGAACCGTCGAAGCGGTCGGGTCGGCGGTCACCGAGTTCTCGGTCGGCGACGAGGTGTGGGCCCGCGGCGGCATGTTCCGCGACGGCGTGTACGCCGAGCTGGTCGCAGTCGCCGCCTCGGAGGCGGCGGCCCGCCCCAGCTCACTCGATGCCGTGACCGCAGCCGCCCTGCCCCACGCCGCGCTCGGCGGCATGGCAAGCACTGATCGGGTTGGCCGAGCTGTCGCAGGGACAGACCGTCTTGATCCACGGGGCGGCTGGCGGTGTCGGGCACATCGCCGTACACCTCGCCAAGTGGCGCGGCGCCAACGTGATCGCCACAACGTCACAGAACTCGGCGTTCGTCGAGTCGCTCGGCGCCGACACGGTGGTCGACTACACGACGACCCGGTTCGAGGACATCGCCGCGGGGGTGGACTGCGTGCTCGACACCGTCGGCGGCGAGACGCAGGAGCGCTCGTGGGCGACCCTCGCCGTCGGCGGGATCATGGTGTCGCTCCTGCAACCCCCTTCGCCCGAAGCTGCTGCCGAACACCGAGCCCGGACCGGATACATCGACTCATATCCGGTGGCAGGACCGATCCTCGCCGAGTTGGCCGGGCTGGTCGATCAGAACGTCGTCACCCCCCACGTCTCGGCTCGCCTCGCGCTGTCCGAGGCGGCTGAGGCCCACCGGATGATCGAGGGACGCCACACTCGGGGCAAGATCGTGCTCGAGATGGTTTGACACGCCTCGGGCGTTGGAGTCCGCCCGAGGCTCAGTCCCCTTGACAGACAACACGGCGGGTTGTAATTTGCTAATTGGTTAATTGACTAGTCGGTAAAAGAAGCGACGTGGGCACCACAGCGACCGAAGAACGACTCGACGACATCTTCTCGGCGCTGTCGAACACGACCAGGCGGGCGATCCTCGGCCGTCTGGCCGAAGGTGAGGCAACCGTCAACGAGCTGGCCGAGCCGTTCTCATTGACCCTGCCGGCGATTTCGAAGCACCTCAAGGTGCTCGAGCATGCCGGCCTCATCACACGCTCTCGAAACGCCCAGTACCGCCCGTGTGCCCTCGACGCCTCTGGCCTGGCGGAGGTGGCGGGCTGGACCGAGCAGTACCGACCGATCTGGGAGGCACGTTTCGACCGAATAGACGACTACATCCGCCAACTCGACGAGAAGGAACCACACGCATGACCACCAACTCCACCGACGCCGTCGTGATCGAGCGGTTCTTCGATGCGTCGCCAGAGCTCATCTGGCGGATGTGGACCGAACCCGAACACTTCGCCGCTTGGTACGGCCCAAACGGAGCCACGATTCCGGAGGCTCGCATGGACGTACAGGTCGGTGGACGACGACTCGTGTCGATGCGAATGGAAACTCCAAACGGTGCCAGGGAGATGTGGTTCGCCGGGGAGTACCTCGTGGTCGAGCCCCCGCATCGGCTGGTGTACACCGAGGCGATGGCAGACGGGGCCGGAAACACCCTCTCGCCGGCGGATCTCGGTATGCCCCACGATCACCCGGTTGTCACCGAGGTCACGGTGGAGCTCGAGCCGGTCGGCGACCGCACCCGCATGACCATGACCCACGCCGGTATCCCGGCCGACTCCCCCGGTGCGATGGGATGGACCATGGCCCTCGACAAGCTCGCCACACACGTCGGTCGCTGATCCGAACATGGCGAGGAGATCGCCGCCGGTTTGCCCGTGCCGACCATCTCGGCGAGGTGGTCGCCCAACTCCAGCGATGGGGATGGGTCATGCCCAGCGGACGGACCTCACCGGAGCCGGTCAACGCCACGCCGGTCCGGTCACGCCCGGCCTGCTCCGATGATGCACATTCGTGCGCTTGAGCCGCCGTCTTCGGGCTATTCCCCGAGCCGATCGGGGCCCGGGTCTCCCCCCTCGGCCAACATCGCCAGCCGCGGCAGGTAGTGCTCCCACCCGGCGACATGGAGGGGGACCTCTTCGTCGGGAAGGCCGTCGTGGGTGAGCCTGACGAGGGTGCCGCCATCGTCGGGGATGAGTTCGATCGTCACCGTGCTGGACCCGGGCGGGACTCCGGGGTGGTCCACCCATCCCCAGGTGAACACCACCCGCCGATCCGGCACCAGCTCCACGAACTCACCCCGGGCGGTGGCGCCGATGGGCATCTCAACCACGAAGAGGCCTCCCGGCCGGGGATCGTGGCGCGCCCCGCACCCTGCCACTCGGCCCAACGGTCCGAGTCGGTGAGATAGGCGTACACCTTGGATGGCGCCGCCTGGATGAGTCGTTCCCTGACGATCGGCTCGTTCACGCTTCCTCCGGGCTCTCGACTGCCGACGCCAATCGGGCGAGGGTGTCGTCCCACATGGACTCGAGCACGTGACGCAACGGTCCCAGCGCGTCCCGGTCGGCACGGTAGAGCCGATGACGTCCGCTTGCCCTGACGCTGACGAACCCAGCGTCACGTAGCACAGCGAGGTGCTGAGATACCGCGGCAAAGCTGACGTCGAAGCAATCGGCGATCGCCCCAGCTGCCATCTCGTGATCCCAGATCAGCGCCAGGATGTCCCGGCGGCGGGGCTCGGCGACGATCTGTAGAGAGTCCATCCCCCACATTTTAGTCGAAGTTGAAACGATCGGGTACATTTGCTACAGTTTCAACTTAAATGTTGTCGAGAGTTGGAGGCTCCTATGACCGAGTCGGTCCGTGCGCAGTTCGAGAGTGAGATGCCCGTTGCCGACCTCCTCCGATGGCTGCGAACACCCCAGGGAATAGCCGCGTGGTGGTCAGACAGCGTCACCGGAGCCGCCAGCGCAGTGGACGACATGTTCCACGTCACGTTCCCGACGTCGCCGGTGGTGTTCGACCTGCGTGTCACTGCCGCTGACGGCTCCACCGTCGAATGGACCGTCGATGAGAACCCGCCGTGGTGGCAGGGCACGACGATACGATTCGACCTCACCGACACCGACGGAGGGAGCGAGATGATGTTCACCCACGGCGGCTTCGCCGCCGGCGACCCCATCATCCCGGTCATCACTCCCGCCTGGGTCCGCTTCCTCGACAACCTCGTCGAGGTCGCCCGATCGGGCGTGCCCAACCCCGCCGTCAGGAACTGATGGTCGACGTCGTCACCGAGACCGTCATCGACCGGCCTCCCGAGCAGGTGGCCGCCTACGCCGCCGAGCCCGACAACGCTCCCGCGTGGTACGCCAACATCGAGTCGGCCAGCTGGGAGAGTGAACCACCGCTCCGGGTGGGCTCACGGGTGGCGTTCGTGGCACGCTTCCTTGGGCGGCACCTCGCCTACACCTACGAGGTCATGGACTATCAGCCACACGCCCTGTTGGTGATGCGTACCGCCCAGGGCCCGTTTCCGATGGAGACCACCTACGCCTGGGAGGCGGTCGGCGAAGCCGCCACCCGGATGACGCTCCGCAACCGGGGCGAGCCATCGGGGTTCTCGAAGGTGACGGCTCCCGTCATGGCCGCGGCCATGCAGCGCGCCAACGAGAAGGACCTCGACCGCCTCAAACGGATACTCGAAGGCGCTTGAAGCAGACCGACGGACGAGCCATCACCCGACGTTCTGTGCAGCGCGGAGTTGGTGACTCTGGCCGGAAGACCAATGGGCTCGTGCCCGATGGGAGAAGAGCGGGTCAAGGCCTACCCCCGCAAGGCGGCGCATCGCTCGACGTGTACCCGCACCTGTTCCCGAGCGAGTTGGACAGCATCGCACAGCGGCTCGATCAGGTGCGACTCGCGACACATGCGAGACACACAGCTCAGGCTGAACCGATGGGAGGAGACCTCCAATAGCGAGAATCGCCCGTGAATACGGGCGATTCTGAGGGCTCCGGGGGTGAGACTTGAACTCACAACCTACGGATTAACAGTCCGTTGCTCTGCCAATTGAGCTACCCCGGAAGGCGCGCGGGAACGCCGCGCAGCCGGCATGTTAGTACCCGTCGACCGGGAGACGAATCGATCGAGGTGCGAACGGAGCGTTTTCGACGGTGCCAGAATGTGGAGATGAAGTTCCGAGCAGGCATGATCGTCGGGGCCGCCGCAGGGTACGTCCTCGGGACCAGGGCGGGGCGCCAGCGCTACGAACAGATCAAGCGCTTCACCGGCGAGGTACGGAAACATCCGGCTGTCACCCAGGTGGTCTCGCAGGCGACCGGTGTCACCGACCTGGCCCGCAACGCCATTGCCGGCGGACTGGAAGTGGGCTCGGGCCGGCTGCGCAAAGTCGCCGACGACGGCGAGTGACTCAGATCAGCAGCTCGTAGTCCACGCCCAGGGCCTCGTAGGTCCTCGCCGCCCGGCGATCGCGAGTGAGCAGACGGCATCCGCCGGCTGCCGCCGTGAGACCGATGAGGCCGTCGTAGACGGCCCCTCCGGATATCCCTGCCCCGACGAGCCGACGAATCGTTTCCGCCATCGACGACGTTTGCGGCATTTCGAGCGGAGCCAACCGCTCGAGCACTACTTCTGAGGCGAGGCGACTCTCCACGCCTCCCGGCATGCGAGTCAATACCGAATACGACTCCAGGAGCGCGTGTGATGGAACCATTGCGCCCTCGAGGAGGTACCGGCAGTCCTCGTGGGCATCGTGCCATTGCAGCAGCGCCGGTACGATCACACTGGCGTCGACGGCCCTCACCGACGGGTGCGTTCCAACGCACGGCGGACATCGTCGTCGGTCATGGGAGAGATGTCCCCATCCGCTGCGATCACGGCACCCTCATCCGTCACCACCCTGCGGGCAGCGATGGGCGAGGGTTTCATCTCGATCACGCCGTCGACTTCGATGATGTCCAGCTCGGAACCGCCGACCAGGCCCAGGCGATCTCTCATCGCTTTCGGGACGACAACGCGCCCGGCACTGTCAATGGTAGAACGCATACCATCGTTTCTACCATTAGCCGTCCCCGATGATAGGTCACTCCCGCAGGAAGTCCTCGAGCTTGCGGGAGTTGTTGGGATGACGGAGCTTGGCGAGGGCCTTCGTCTCGAGCTGACGGATTCGCTCCCGGGTGACGTTGAAGTGGTCGCCCACCTCCTCGAGGGTTCGGACCCGGCCATCCTCGAGACCGAACCGCATGATCAGCACCTGGCGCTCGCGTTCGTTGAGGTTCTCCAGCGCATGAGCCAGGTAGCCCTGCAGGAGCCGGAACGTGGCGGCTTCCACCGGCACCTCGGCGGTGCCATCCTCCACGAAGTCCCCCAGGGTGGAGTCGTCCTCCTCCCCCACCGGTGTCTCGAGTGACACCGGGTTGAGGGCGATGCCCTGCAGTTCCTCGACCCGTTCGGCATCGAGATCGAGCTCCGAGGCGATCTCGGCGATGGTGGGCTCACGCCCGAGATCCTGGGCGAGGTCACGTTGGACCCTGGTGAGCTTGTTGATCATGTCCACCACGTGGATCGGCACCCGGATGGTGCGGGCCTGGTCGGCGATGGAACGTGTGATTGCCTGGCGGATCCACCACGAGGCGTAGGTCGAGAACTTGAACCCGCGGCGGTAGTCGAAACGGTCGACCGCCCGCATCAGCCCGAGGTTGCCCTCCTGGATCAGGTCGAGCAACGGCATGCCCCGACCCACGTAGTTGCGGGCGATCGACACCACCAGTCGCAGGTTGGCCTCGACCAGTCTGCGATGAGCGGTCTCGCCCTGACGAACCTGGCGCTCGAGGATGGTCCGGGTCTCGACGCTGAAGTCCTCGTCCTTGGCGAGCTGGGCCTGGGCGGCCTTGCCGGCCTCGAGACCCATCGCCAGCTCCACCTCCTGTTGGGCGGTGAGCAGCCGGTACCGGCCGATCTCCTGGAGCCACATCTTCACCGGATCCGACACCGACACCGATTCGTCATCGAGGATGTTCTCCTCGAACCCTTCGGCCTCCTCCTCGATGCGGATGCCGCGCGAGCGCAGCAGCTCGACGACCCGCTCGAACTCCTCCTCCGGGGCGTCCGCCTCGACCAGGTCGTGCTGGACTTCGTGCACCGTCAGGAATCCACGCTGGAGGCCGCGTTTGCTGAGTTGATCGATCGTGTTGTCGAGATTCATGTCGCACCGCCCTCGAGCCGCCGCCTCTCTGACTGCAAACGTAACAACTCCTGGAGGATGGGAGAAGATGTCTGCAGTCCGGGGTCGATGGTGGCAAGTTCGGATTCGAGCCTGTCGATACGTTCTTCGAGCCCCGCCCGGCGCACCGCCAGCATGCAATCGGCGATCGGCGTGATGGGAGCGCGGTTCATGGTGAGGCGGGTGAGCAAGTCCGAGGCGGGGTCGTCGGCGGGGGGAAGCGGCACGGCCTGGCCGTCCGCGATGCCCACCGCCAGCCTCACGATCACCGCCATGGCAGCCGCGGTGTCCTCGTCGGAGAACCACGTTTCGTCGACACCCGCTCCACGCACCACGGCGGCATTGCTGAGCAGCGTCCGAAGGAGTTCCTCCTCGGCGCGCCTGCGCGGCGTGGTGGTGACCCTGGGCTCGCTCCTGCGGGACCCGACTCCGGAGCGCCTGGCCCGCGAGCGACGACCGATGGCCTGTTCCACCGTTTCCATGTCGATGCCGAGCCGGTCGGCCACGAAACGGGCGTACTCGCCCCTGGCCAGATCGTCGTCCACCTTCTCGAGCCGGGCGCCCACCGATTTGAGTGCCCGGGCTCGACTCTCGGGCTCGCGCGGGTCGTAGTGGTCGAGCTCACGTTCCAGCCAGAACTGAAGCAGCGGAATCGACCGCTCCACCGCGGTGGAGAACTCCTCGAAACGACCCGATTGGACCATCTCGGCCGGGTCGACGCCCGTCGGCATCGCCGCCACCCGCAGGTCCAGCTCGAGGTTCACCGGAACCGACAGGTCGTCACCCCGCAGCGCCGCCCGGCCACCGGCGGCGTCGGCGTCGAACGCCAGCACGATCCGGTCACAGAACCGCCTCAGCAGTTCGAAGTGATCGTCGCCGAGCGCGGTGCCGTTGGTGGCGACCGCCACCTTCATCCCCGCACGGTGCAGCCCGATCACATCGGTGTATCCCTCGACGATCACCGCGAACCCCTCCTTCTGGATCTCGCGACGAGCACGATCGAGGCCGTACAGCAGATGTGACTTCTTGTAGATGGGTGTCTCGGGGGTGTTCAGGTACTTGGGCTGGCCGTCACCCAGGATCCGACCACCGAACCCGACCGGATCACCCCGCACGTCGTAGGTGGGAAACAGCACACGATCGCGGAAGTAGTCGTACAGCCCACTGCGGCCCCGCCTGGCCAGCCCGGCATCCATCATGGATGAGTCTGACACATTGCGCGCCTTGAGCTCGCGCACCATGACATCGCCCCGGTCGGGCGCGTAGCCGAGTTTGAAGTCGGCGACGGTGTCGGCGTCGTAGCCCCGACCCCGCAGATAGGCGCGGGCGTGGCCGGCATCGGGCGAGCTCATGAGCACCCGGTGATAGAAGTCGATGGCGTCGGCCACCGCCTCCACCAGCCGATGCCGCTCACCGCGACGTTTCTGGGCCTGCGGGTCCTCGGTCAGGATGATGTTCGACCTCGATGCCAGCACCTCCAGCGCCTCGGGAAAGGTCAGACCCTGGGTTTCCTGGACGAACGTGAAGATGTCTCCCCGGGCATGACAGCCGTGGCAGTAGTAGAGACCCCGGGCGACGTCGATCGACATCGATGGGGTCTTCTCCTGGTGGAAGGGACAGACCGCCATCATGTTGCGGCCCGACTTCTTGACGGTGGTGACCGCGCCGACCAGATCGACGATGCTGGTGGCCTGTCTGACCCGATCCTTGTCCTCATCCGTGAATGCCATGCGCCCGGCGAGTGTACGCCGGGCGCATGACAGTTTTCCGAGCTGGGGGTCGGATCAGGCCGCTGGAGCGACGAAGTCGATCCTCACGAGCACTTCGTCGGAGACGTTCGCCACCGACGGGACCGAGGGAATGTTCAACCCGTAGGTCTCGCGTGACACCGTCGCCTCGGCTGAGCCTTCCAATCCGCTATTGGTCAGCATCGCCGACACGGCGAAGGTGACCGGGGCGGTGACGTCCTTGACGGTCAGATCACCCGTCACCGTGAAGTCGAACGTCTCGCCCGGGCCGGCGGAACCCGACAGCCCTTCGATCGACGTCGGTACGAACTCGATCGTCTGGAACGTGTCCGAGTCGAGGATCGGGCCTCTGATCGCCCTATCGCGGTTGCTCGAATCGGTCGCAAACGTCTGGGCGCCGATGACGATCGTGCCGATCTCGGCGGTCGACAGGTCCGCTGCGTCCACCCGGATCTGACCGGCCACCTCGTTGTTGGTGGCCACCACGCGGAACGGCGAGCCACGCAGCTCCTCGTCGAGTTCGAACGTGACCGACGAACCCTCACCGATCTCGTACGTGACGGCTCCCTCCAAGCTGCCGACCGTGGTGACGGTCGACTCCGACGACGTGGGGTCTGGGGCGGCGGTGGCGATGGTGTCCTCGCCCGGAGCGGTGGTGGCGCCGGCGAGTGTCGGAGCTGTGACATCGACCGGGTTGTCGATGTCGGTCGACGTGAACCACCAGATGGCGATGGCCGCGACGGCCGCAACCACAACACCCCCGACGGCGAGCAGCTTGTTGTTCATGGAAGGGTTCCCTCTCTTGGTTTGCGGTGACAGTACGCAGACAGCCCTAAGAAGGTTCTAAACGGCGACGCCACACCGAACAGCCGCGATCCGCCCCGCCCGACAATGGGGCTGGCAGTACCTCGGTTCAGCCAAGCCGCTGCTGCAGATACGCCTCGAGCTGATCGATCGACACCCGGTCCTGAGCCATCGTGTCGCGATCGCGCACCGTGACGGCGTTGTCTTCGTTGGAATCGAAGTCGTAGGTCACGCAGTACGGAGTGCCGATCTCGTCCTGGCGGCGGTACCGCTTGCCGATGTTCTGGGTGACATCGACCTCGAGCATCCACCGTTTGCGCAACTGGGCGGCGAGGCGTTCGGCCGGCTCGACCAATTCGGGCTTCTTGGACAGCGGGAGCACCGCCAGCTTGAAGGGGGCCAACCGGTGGTGCAGACGCAGCACCGTCCGCTTGTCGCCGTTCTCCAGGGTCTCCTCGTCGTAGGAGTCGATCAGGAAGGCAAAGGTGGCACGAGTGGCACCGGCGGCCGGCTCGATCACGTGCGGTACAAACCGATCGTTGGTCTCGGGGTCGAAGTAACTGAGGTCCTCGCCCGACCATTCCATGTGCTGGCGCAGGTCGAAGTCGGTCCGGTTGGCGATGCCCTCGAGCTCGTCCCAGCCCCACGGGAACAGATACTCCACGTCGACGGTTCCGGCCGAATAGTGGCTGAGCTCGTCGTCGTCGTGAGGTCGGATCCGAAGATGCTCTGGCGTCATACCCAAGTTCATGTACCAGGCGTGCCGGGCCTCGATCCAATGCTCGAACCACTTGGCGCCCTCGGCCGGGTGGCAGAAGAACTCCATCTCCATCTGCTCGAACTCCCGGGTCCGGAACACGAACTGACCGGGTGTGATCTCGTTGCGGAACGACTTACCAACCTGGGCGATGCCGAAGGGAAGCTTCATGCGGTTGGCCCTACGCACGTTCTCGAAGTTGATGAAGATGCCTTGCGCCGTCTCGGGGCGCAGATACACCATGTTCTCCTCGGTCTCGAGAACACCGCTGTGGGTCTTGAACATGAGGTTGAACGGCCGCGCCTCACTGAGGGTCCCACGCTTGCCACAGGTGGGGCACAGATCGGGGTCTTCGAGTTTGTCGAGGCGGAGCCGGGCGTTGCAGTTGGCGCATTCGACCATCGGGTCGGTGAACACGGCCTCATGACCGGATGCCTGCCACACCTTGCGGGCCTGGATGATCGCCGAGTCGAGGCCCACGACGTCGCCACGCTCCTGCACCATGGCACGCCACCACTCGTTCTTGATGTTGCGAAGCATCTCGACGCCGAGGGGGCCGTAGTCGTAGGCGGAGCGGGTGCCGCCGTAGATCTGGGACGACTGGAAAACGAAGCCACGGTGCTGGGCGAGCGTGGAGATGGTATCGAGTGAAACGGTCATGAAACGCCTGGTCGGGAAGGGCGAAGTGTAGGGCGCCGTTGCCAAGGCTCGGATCGGAGTTATCTTCGGGGGTCCCCTCCACAGACCCGGAGAGCCTATGCGCACCATCGTCATGTCCCTGGCATTCCTGCTCGGGTTGAGCGCTCTGCCGGCATCCGCCGCCGAGTTGCCACCCGGAGGAACCTTCACCGACGACAACGGATCGGTCCACGAAGCCGACATCGAAGGCTTGGCTGCCTCCGGTATCACGTCGGGTTGCTCGGAGACGCGCTTCTGTCCCGACAGCCCCGTCACCCGGGGCCAGATGGCCGCCTTCCTGCATCGGGGCCTCAACGACAGTCTGACCCCCGGAGAGTCGGTGGAGTTCAGCGACGACGACGCGTCCGTCTTCCAATCCGACATCGAGTGGTTGGCCGCCGTCGGGGTGACCACCGGATGCAGTCCGGGGTTGTTCTGTCCCGATGACGTGGTGACCCGCGGGCAGATGGCGGCGTTCCTGGTGCGGGCTTTGGATCTTCCCCCGGCCGCCGACTCACCGTTCACCGACGCCGCAGGGGTGTTCTCAGACGACATCTCCCGGCTCGCCGCCGCCGGAATCACCTCGGGGTGTTCGCCCACCCGGTTCTGTCCGGACGATGTCGTGACGCGCGCGCAGATGGCGTCGTTCCTGGTGCGGGCGTTGGGGCTCACCCCCATCGCTCCCCCACCTCCGCCCGGCAGCAACGGATGCGGTGCCACACCACCGGACTCCGGCACCTACTCGGTGACACTGGGATCGGAGACCCGGACCTACCTGCTCGACGTACCCGACGGATACGACGCCGATCTGCGCTACCCCCTGGTGTACGGATTCCACGGTGCCGGCGGCACCGCCGCCGACTTCCGTGTCTACAGCCGCCTGCTCACGACCTTCGGTGACGAGGCGATCATCGTCAACCCCGACGCCGGTCCGAGCCGCCGCTGGCTGGCCACCAACGACCTGCAATTCTTCGACACCATCCACGAGCTCGTCACCGACGCCACCTGCGTCGACCCCGCCCGTGTGTTCTCCACCGGGCACAGCTCGGGCGGCTTCATGGCCAATGCGCTGGGATGCCAGCGTGGTGAGCTCATCAGAGCCGTCGCCCCGGTGGCCGGTGGTGGACCGTTCGCCCTGCCATGCGACGGACCGGTCGCGGCCTGGATCACCCACGGCACAAATGACCCGATCGTCCCCTTCGCCAGCGGGGTGGCTTCGAGAGATCAGTGGCTCGAGATCAACGGCTGCGATCCCGATCAGACCGAGGACATGGATCGGGGTGTGCGGTATACCGACTGCGGCAGCGGTGCGCCGGTCGTGTGGGTCTCCCAGAACCTCCTCCACGTGTGGCCGTCGTGGTCGGCGGCCGAGATGTGGGCGTTCTTCGGGGCGCTTCCCTGACGGATTCGATAGGGCGGGCCGGCGATGCCGAGGCCTCAGTCGCCACGCATGATGAGCCACCCCGCCATCGCGGCCAATGCCGCCGCTCCCGCCAGCCCCGCCAGCACCCGTGCCGGCTCGAGGGACGGCGCCTCGCCTGCACCAACACGATCGCTGGCCACCGGTACGACATCGCCGCCGACGATCAGGACCGTCAACACACTGAATGCCCCACCTGCAACGAGAATCACGAGGACGAGCCACGTCTCCCACCCGAAGCCGTTGCCGTCGTCACTCATCGACGCCTTCCTCCTGGCTCAGCCCGTCGAGGCGGCGGTTGAGCGAGAAGAGCCGCCCGATGACCGGCATCAACACGATGTTGAGCCCGTGGAGCCCGCCGATGATGAGCAGGATTCCACCCACCTTGAACACAGACCATTGCACCTGATCCGCCCCCACCACGGCACCCCACTCGGGTTCGGGCGCGAACCGCACCGTGAACAGGATGTAGGCCGTGAAGATCAGGTAGTACACGATGTCGGTGAGAACGATGAACGACTTGCCTGTCCGGGGGTTGGCCCGAAACACATCGGCCGCGTACGCCCGGCCGAAGCGCTTGATGAACGGCCCCAACCACAGTGCGAGGCCTGCCAACACGATCGTCGTCATCAGTTCCAATGCCCACCATGGCATGATCGACCTCCCATTCACGTTCGTCGTCAGTCCCCAACCCAGTGATATCAGCGCCCCGGCCAGCAGCGCAACGGACGCCGAAGCACGAGCCGCCCGACGTCGTCGCCGGATGTCGTCCTCGATCGCGCCCCGTACCCTTGCGAACAGGTCCGGGGCGGGCGTCGTTGCGGAAGCGCCTGCACTCAGAGCCTCACTCAGCCTTTGCTCCAGGGTCGTCATCGCATGTCGCCCAGGGTCCGACCGAGACCGGCCATCCCGCGTTGGATCTGTGTCTTGACCGTGTTCACCGAGACGCCGAGCGTCGCTGCGATCTCCGGGTTCGACAGGCCGAGGTAGTGCCGGAGCACGAGGCAGTTCCGCTGACCGGGCGGTAGCTCGCGGAGCGCTTCGATCACCCGACGCTGGTCGTCCCTGATCTCCCACTCGTCGTCCGAACCAGCGACCACGTCGTCACCCATCCGCATCCGATGGCGCAGGGACACGAGACCACGCCGATTGTGATCTCGTGCCAGATTGAGCACGATCGACCGCAGGTAGGCAGGAACCTTGTCCGGCTCCTTCACCCTGTGGACCGAGCGGGCCAGCCGGATGAACGCCTCCTGGACGAGATCCTCGGCCGCGTCGCGATCATCGACGAAGAAGCGAGCCAACCGCACCAGGTTCGACGCTTCCTCCCCGAACAGGCGGGCTACGAGCGCGTCCACATCCGCCCGAACCCAGCCGGCGCGGGCAGCCTCTTCTGTCAGCCACTCGGCCAGGACCATCGTCGTCATGCGCCAGACAGACGAGTGAAAGGCTCCGACCGGGTGACACCGAAGATCAGGGAGATTTCCCGTCACCCGATCACCGCCAACTCTCCGTCTGTTGGGATGTCGTCTCGTTGAAAGGAGATCGAAATGGGACGCAAGCGTTGGATGGGCCTCCTCGTCGGTGTCATGGTGGTCGGTGCGGCGGTACCCGCGCTGGGATCGGGGGGATTGTTTTCCAAAGGCCCGGTGGCCGACCTGTCCGCCCAGGAGTCGGCAACCGACCAAGCCTGGGCCATCGCCTCGGCCACGGTGGTCGATGACCGGACCATCGTCAGGCTCAACGTCAACGACATAGGAGCCGTGGCGTCGGGCACCACCTTCGGAGCCCATGTTCACGTCGGACCCTGTGTCGCCGGCAACGGCGCCGCCGCCCTCGGCCACTACAACCATGGCGGCGGTGTCTCGGCGGAAACCGAGGTGTGGCTCGACTTCACCGTCACCAAAGGCGGTACCGGCCATGCCACGGCCATCGTGCCTTTCGCCATCCCCGCCGGTGGAGCCGGGTCCATCGTCATCCACGCCCTCCCGACGGCCGCCGACGGCAGCGCCGGCGCCCGGCTGGCCTGCCTCCCTCTCGAGTTCTGAGATGGACCGCATGGTTGCTCATCCCGTAGTCGCAGGGGCCGTCCTCGGGACGATTTGGGGTGTTGTGATGAGGCTGTGGATGCGCTACATCTCGACCGATCCGGAGTTCAGCTGGGGCGGCACCATCGGCATAGTCGTGGTGTCGGCGTTCGCCGGAGCAATGCTCGGACTGGCCAGACAGCGGCGTGCCCGAGGCGGTGCCGGATGGTGGAGGTTGAGCATGCTGGCCCTCCTGCCCATGGGGGCAGGGGGGTCGGTGATGTGGCCCGCTGTGGTGCTCGGCGCGATTGGCCTCGGACGCCCACGACCGAGGTGGCTCCGAGTGGCTTTGATCGCGGGGGCCATCGCCACACAGGTGCCCGTGATCAACGAAGCCGCATTCGAGAATTGGCGGCTCGGTACGGGCCAGGCCGTGGCAGCCACGCTGTGGTACCTGCCGCTGCTCGCCGTGGACATGTGGGCATTCTCGGTCGCCTTCGCCCCGGCAATGGAGGGCGCACCCGCCCTCACCCGTGGCCGGAAGACGGCGCTCGCCGTGCCGATCGTCGGCATGGTGGTGTTCGCCGCCATCGCCACCGGCCTCGTACGGGGGATGTGAGTCGGGTCCCACCCAGCAACCGAGGGCTGAGACCGACCCCGACGGTGAGCGTGAACCCAGGGTTGGGCCCTGGGTTCACGCCTTGGTGCGGTCGATGGCGCCGCCGAAGCGGCGGTCCCTCTGCTGGTACTCCACCACCGAATCCAACAACGCCTCGCGGTCGAAGTCCGGCCACAGGATCCCCGGGAACGAGAATTCGGCGTAGGCCGCCTGCCACAGGAGGTAGTTCGAGAGCCGATGCTCACCCGAGGACCGAATCACCAGATCGAGATCGGGCATCTCGGGCACCGAGAAGAACGAGGCGAAGGTGGCCTGATCGATCTGCTCGGGGTCGAGCTCGCCGGCCAGCGCAGCGGCCGCCACCCGGCGGGCCGCTTCGGTGAGCTCCCAGCGCGAGCCGTAGTTGAACACGAACACCATGTTCATGCGAGTGTTCGAACGGGTCAGCTCGCTGCTCTCGGCCATGTAGGCCCGGTTCTCCTCGGGGACACGCCGATCGGCCAGATCGCCGGCGAAACGGATCCGCACACCGAGGTCGTTCAACTCGTCGCGCCGACGGAGCAGCAGATCCCGGTTGAAGAACATCAGGAACTCGACCTCCTCGGGATCGCGTCCCAGTTCTCGGTAGAAAAGGTGTAGGCACTCAGCCATTCGATGCCGATAGCCAGGGCACCGTGCACCACATCGAAGAGCGCCTCCTCCCCGGCCTGATGACCAGCGATGCGTGGGAGCCCCCGGGCGTTGGCCCAGCGGCCGTTGCCGTCGAGGATCAGCCCGACGTGGCGCGGGATCATCGTGGGGTCCAGGCGGGTCAGATCCATCACGGCTCCAGGGTGGCGAGACTCGACAGGCGCCGATCGAGGTGATGCTCGACGAACCGTCGGGCGACGCCCATCGCCTCACCCGAGAACGCCGGGTCGGCCACGGGCATCGATCCCATCTCGGCCGCGGCCAGACCAGCCAGATACCCGGTCAGCCCGGGTCGGAGACGAACCGTGCCCTCACTCCGACAGTCGTCGCACATCACCCCACCCCCCTCGAAACTGAAGCGGGTGAGCAGGTCGGGACGCCCGCACGCGGCACAGTGGTCGAGCGCAGGAGCGACACCCACCACGCCGGCGAGCTTGAGCAGGAACGCACTGACGAGGTCCTGGCCGGACTCACCGGACTCGAGCGCACGAAGCCCGGCCGCCAGCAGCGAGAACAACGCCACCGATGGCTCCTTCTCTTGGGCCACCGCATCGATGACCTCGACCATGGTCGAGGCGGCCGTGACCCGATCGAGGTCCGACCGGAGGTGCGGGAAGGCCTCGACCACTTCGACCTGGGTGATCGTGTCGAGGTTCCGGCCCTCGTAGAGGACCAGCTCGACATGGGTGAATGGCTCGAGTCGGCCCCCGAATCGGCTCTTGGTCTTGCGGACGCCCTTGGCGACGGTGCGAAGTTTGCCGTTGTACGGGCTGAGCAGCACGACCACCCGATCGGCCTCGCCAAAGGGGTATCCACGCAGGACGATTCCGATGTCGTGGCGCAGGGTCATGGGCAACGAGGATAACGGCGCCGCACCGGCTCACCCGGCACCACCAATCGGCGTTCAACCCTCGACCGCCCTGTGCCGAAGGATACCGATACGGCTCGGGGAACCTCTGTGAAACGACATCCTGCTGCAACCGACTCGAGACGACCGGGTGATCGTCTTCACCGTGCGTTGAGCGACGAACTGACCAGGCTCGAAGCCGAACTCGGCGGCGTTCCGCAGGGGGCGGCATGGGACCGGTTCCTCGAGGCCGTGGACATCTGCTACCACACCGCCGACATGGTCGCCGAGCTGTCCGACGGCATGCGGGGATGGTCGAGTTTCGAGAACCTGTTCCGCATGTCGCCCACCCCGACCATGGAACAGGACTACACCCTGCTACTCGAGTGGATGGACGACCTGAGGGCAACCGGCGTCACGGACCTCCGCGCCCACCTGGGCGATGACATCGAGGCGATCCGATCCCTCACTCCGCTGATCAGGGTCGTCGCCGCCAATCCGGCCGCTATCCAGGCGGTCGGAGTCCCGCCCGAGAAGATCCTCGGGCCCATCGACCCGTCGGTGGTGAACGACGAATCGCTGGAGGGGTGGCTGACCCAGCTCGAGGCCGTGTGGAACGGCCTCCCTGCCGTGGAGGCGGCGTTCGTCGCCGGCACGCCGTCGGGCCTCCGGTACGACGCCGAATCCACCCTGTCGGCGCCGCTCGTGCACGGCAAGCCGGACTTCTCGCGAGCCGTGTTCACCGTCACCGACATCACCGCTCACCGCGACGAGGAACGCCGGATGAGGACGATGATGGACGCCAAGAACCGGTTTCTGGCGGCGGTCAGCCACGAGATCAGAACACCGCTGACGGCGGTCCTCGGCTTCGCCAGGATCCTGGTCGAGGACATCCACGACCTCGGAGAGGACGACCTTCGTCTCATGGTTTCGTCGATCGCCGAACAGGCCCAGGACGTAGCCAACCTCGTGGAGGATCTGCTCGTCGCCGCTCGCGCCGAGGCGCGCCAGATCGAGGTGGCCAACACCACCTTCGACGTGATCCGTCAGGTTCGAGAGATGCTGGCGATGGGTGGAAGCTACGCCCAGAACGCCGAGTTGTCCTCTCCCGGGCATCCGGTGCGGGCTCACGGCGATCCCGCCCGGGTCCGCCAGATCCTGCGAAACCTGCTCACCAACGCCGAGCGCTACGGGGGCCCCGAGGTGTTCGTCGAGGTGGCGGCGCATCCAGGGATCGTGACGATCGCCGTGTGTGACAACGGTCCTGTGATCCCCGCCCCCCAACGCGAGCAGATCTTCGAGCTCTATCACACCGCCCACGACACCCCCGGGAAGCCGGGCTCGGTCGGGATCGGCCTGGCGGTGTCCCGTCATCTCGCCGAGCTCATGGGTGGGCGGCTCGACTACACCCACCGACGTGGCCACAGCGCGTTCGAACTGACCCTGCGGGCGGCACCGACCTGATCGACGGGGCATGATCAGGTGATGACATTGCTCACCGAAAGCCAGCGCCAGGAGTTCGCCGCCTCCTACCCCGATTGGACCCTCGCCGAGGGGTCCATCACACGGAGCCTTCGGTTCCCGGACTTCGTCGACGCGATTGGGTTCGTGAACCGGGTGGCGCTCCTCGCCGAGAAGGCGTTTCACCACCCCGACATCGACATCCGCTGGAACCAGGTCACCCTCACACTGTCCACACACTCGGAGGGCGGACTCACCACCCAGGACGTCGATCTGGCTGCGTCGATCGACGCGCGCCTCTGACGCCGTCGGGACTCACCGGCCGGAGAGATCGGGCGCCGGACAGAGGGCGGGAAGGTCGAAGTCCCACATGAGCGATCCGAGCGCGGCCGCCGAGGCAGCATACGGAGCCAACAGGTGTCCGAAGGGGGCCGCCTCGGCCCGGAACTGCATGAGGAGGTAACTGCCCGACACGGCGGGGCCGATGCTGAGATCGGCAACGGCGTCCGGATGATCGACTCCAACCGCCCGGGCATCGAATCCATCGAAGGCCAGGCCAGTCGTCGCAGCCTCCACCTGCTCCCTGACGACCAGACCCATTCGACCCCGCCGGTCGCTGCCGGCCGCATCGAGCACGGTGCG
The DNA here is from genome assembly GCA_963825585.1 of uncultured bacterium. Lineage (GTDB taxonomy): Bacteria > Actinomycetota > Acidimicrobiia > Spongiisociales > ZC4RG35 > JAOUGY01. The sequence goes on along the minus strand of CAWGTX010000001.1, from coordinate 952,081 downwards.
CTCCAGCCAGGCAGCGTCCACCTCGAGGTCACCTTCGCACAGAGCCCGGGTCAGCCCTCCCATTGGAAGCCCCTCCACGGCAGCGGTCTGCAACCCGAGCCCCACCGACAACCGTGGGTTCAGCTCGGTGGGCCGAAATCCGTCGTTCGTGGCGACACCGTCGACCGAAAAGGCCCCGAGGTAGCCGTGTTCGGAGGCGAGCACAGCACCGACGGCAGCGGCAACCGCCCGCATCTCGGCGGTGAGTGCGACCGGCGCATCCCACAGTGCTGACACCCCCGCATACCGCAAGCCGTGGTCTGCGGTGCGCAGCACCACCAGCTCGATCGGTCGGAACACCGCCACGTCTCGCCCGGTCACGAAGCCATGCACCGAGCAGGGCACGCCATCGAGGAACGGCATCACCCGCACCAGATCGGTCAGCTCCGACAACTCCTCGACCATCCGCGCCGCAGTGGCGGCGTCGGGCACCCAGTGGGTGCCATCCGCTCCGCCGTGCCAGCCCTGCGAGTTGTCGATCGCCCACACCGACCCGAGCGATCCGCCGAGGCGCGCCGACACGGCGGGGGCATCCTCGAGCTGCACCACCTCACGGGGAGCCCTGGCCACACCTGCCCGGTCCCACAGCTCGTCTATGACGGTCTTGTCCTCGAGTGCCGCCCAACCCGGCCTCCGGGCACCGTATATCCGGCGGCCCAGCAGGCGATCGCCCACGTCGAACGGCGCGGCCATCACGAGCGCTTCCCCAGTCGGGTCGAACTCGTCGATCGTCGACATCAACCCCGGTTCCGGGTGGACGAGGGCGGCCTCGAACCTGCGAATCCCCTCCATGAGCGTTCTGCCCGGCTCGATCCGAACACGGTGGATGGCCGTGTCGATGGGAAGCTCGCCCACCCCGTCCGATGCCACCACCAGGAGGACATCGGCGGCACCCCACGAGCGGAGGGCCCCGACGGTGTCGGTGGTGGAGGCGGCCACCTCGGAAGGCACGATCCAGCGCCGGTCCCGGTGGATGCGGTCGAGGTGCCGATCGATCTCTGCTGGGTCCATGGCTTCAGGCTATGCAGCCCGGCGCCCCGGTCGCGGGCGATTTCACAGGGCGGCGGCGCAGGCCGTCACCCACCGGAGGGCGTGGGTGTCGCCTCGGGCGCGGTAGATGCCGGACAGATTGCGAAGCATCCGGGCGACGATCTCAACACCGGTCACCGGGACGAGCCACCTCGGATCGAGTCGAAGCTCTCCAGACGGCCCAGCCTGCAACGACGGAGCGGTGCCGACCGCTTCGGCCACCAGGGCTACCGCCTCCTCCTCGCCGATCTCCTCTCCGTAGTGGAACGGATCCACCAGACTGCCGGCGGCACGCACCAGGAAGTGACCCGGGAGTCCGATGCCCTCGACCTCGATGCCAGAGCGCCGGCCGACCTCGATCCACACGACCGCAAGCGTGATCGGAATCCCCCGACGCCGTTCGATCACACGGTCGAGAAAGGAGTTGTCGGGGTCGTAGTAGTCGTCGACGTCCCCACCGAAACCCTCACCGATGCCGATCACGCGGCGGAGCCCGAGTGCGGTGGGTTGCTCCACCCGTGCGGCCAGGGTGTCGAAGTACTCCAGACACGCAGCCGAGTCGAGACCGGGATGGGCGAAACGTGCCAGCTCCAGCGCCGCCTCCCCGGGTTGGTCGGCGTGGGCGAGCATCGCCACCAGCCGAGCCTGGTCGGGAATCCGGGTGCTCAGGCGCCGAAACCGAGACGATCGAGCAATTGAGGCTTGCGTTGCCAGTCTGGTTCCACCATCACCCGGAGGTCGAGGTGAACCTTGGTGGCGAACAGCGCCTCGAGCTCCTGTCGGGCCTCGGTACCGGCGGTGCCGAGCATGGCCCCGCCCTTGCCGATCACGATCCCCCGTTGGGAATCGCGTTCGACGATGACGCGGGCGGCGATCACCAACAGGCCACCCTCACGCTCTGCCATGTCGTCGACCACCACGACCAGGGAGTGCGGGACCTCGTCCCGGACCTTGTCGAGAAACTTCTCCCGCACGATCTCACCCACCAGATGGTGATCGAGTTGATCGGACCGGGTCTCGGGGTCGAAGTAGAGCGGTCCCTCCGGCATGCGTGACACCATCTCCTCGACGAGCGGTTCGAGGTTGGTGTGTTGGCGAGCCGACACGGGCACGTAGGCCTGGAAGCCCCAGTCACCGGCCACGGCGAGCTGTTCGACCACCGCGCCCTTGGGGGCGGCGTCGACCTTGTTGACCACCAGCAGCGTGTCGGCGGAGGCCGCCTGCAGGCGCTCGGCGATGAGCCGGTCACCCGGGCCGATCGGCTGGGTGGCATCGATGACGAACACGACGGCGTCGGCCTCGGTCAGGGTGCCGTACACCAGTGAGTTCAAGCGGGATCCGAGTTCGGTTCGCGGTTTGTGGATTCCCGGGGTGTCGACGAGCACCAACTGCCAGGAGGGTTCACCCTCCGACATGCCGGTCACGACCCCGCGGATGGTGTTGCGGGTGGTCTGCGGTCGCGAGGAGATGATCGACACCTTTTCGCCCACCAGCGCGTTCACCAGGGTGGACTTGCCCACGTTCGGCCGGCCGACGATGGGCACGAAACCCGACCGCAGGCCGGTCAACGCGCATCCTCGGCCACCGAGGTGGCGATGACACGTTCCACTTCGACCAGGGCGACCCTGCGGCCCTGGAGACGTTCGACCTTGATGGCAACATCACCCACGAAAAACCTCTCAGACTCCTTGGGAACACGTCCTGCCAGCCCCAGCACCAGGCCGGCCACGGTGTCCCATTCTTCGTCGGGGAGCTCGCAACCCACGATCTCGGACAGCTCCTCGACCGCCATTCGGCCGTCGACGGCCCAGAGACCGTGGGAACGCTCCTCGATCATCATCTCGTCGTCGTCGTACTCGTCGACGATCTCGCCGACGAGTTCCTCCAGGAGATCCTCGATGGTCACGATCCCCGCGGTTCCACCGTACTCGTCGACGACCACCGCCATGTGGGACTTCGATGCTTGCATCTCCCTCAGCAGCTCCGCCACCCGTTTCGTCTCCGGAACGAAGTCGATGCGTCGCATGACCTCGACCACCGAGGCAGGGCGAGAGCCGGACGCGAGCACCGGGATGAGATCCTTGGCGATGACCATGCCGATCACGTCATCGGGGCCGTCGCCCACCACCGGGATGCGACTGAACCCGTTCTCGGCGATGACCGTCAACAACTCGTCGACCGGGGCCGACGAGGCGATCAGCACCATGTCGGTGCGTGGCACCATGACCTCTCGAACGATCGTCTCGGAGAACTCCAGAACCGATGAGATGAGACGGTCCTCGCCCGCCTGCTCCTCATCGGCCTCGTTGTCCTCCTCGTCGTCTGGCTCGTCGTAGAAGATGTCGGTGGCCCACGAGCCGATCCGGATCGCCAGGGCAAGGAACGGGCCCATCCGGTAGGCGATCAACCGTGGTCGACGCCGCCCCACCGCCCGGGGGATGAGATCTCCGATCACGGTCAGAGCGAAGAACATGGCGACCATGGCGACCGCCAGCATCGTGCCTGTGGTGGACCGGGCGAGAACCCATGCCCCAAGTACTCCGGCCAGAACCATGAGGGCTGCATGGGTCACGTTGACCGATGGCACGATGATGTCCCGATCGTCGAGCAAACGGGAGATCCGTTCGGCTCCCGGCTTCATCTCGGCTGCATCCCGGTAGGCATCGGCACGAGCGGTTCGGGTCAGCGACGCCAACCCCACCCTCAGCATGGCCGATACGACCACGGCCAGAACGATCACGACGAGGGCAACGATCACGGTCTCTTCACTCCCACCTTGGCCAGAAGCGTGCGCTCCCGGGCCTCCATCTCTTCTGCCTGGGCGTCGTCGGCGTGGTCCCACCCCATCAGGTGGAGCATGCCGTGTACGACCATCAACGACACTTCGTCGGTGAACTCGGATCCATGCTCCAACGCCTGTCTCGACACATAGGCGGGGGCGACGATGATGTCCCCCAGCATGACGGGCGGAGCCCCCGGACGGCGTTTGGGGGCCTGTCCCGGTTCGAGCTGTTCGAGAGGGAACGCCAGAACATCGGTTGGACCCTGGCGCTCCATGAAACGGTGGTTGTACTCGGCCATGGCCTCGTCGGTCACCAGCATGAGGGTCACCTCGGAGCCTTCCGGGTATCCCTCGTCTACGAGTACGGATTCGGCGAGCAACCGGAGCCCGGCAACGTCGACGGACACGCTCTGCTCGTCGGTGAGGTAGACGTTCATCGCCACGGCTCCGCGGTCGGGCCGCATGGCGACTGCGGACTCAAGTTGGTACTGGGAGGCTCGCCCACTCTTCAGCTTCCCGGGAAGTTCGGGTACGGGATTCGTTGATGGTAGTGCCCGGTGAGGGCCTCGATGAAGGCCTTCCGCACCGTGCTGAGCTCGCCGAGAGTGAGGTCGCATTCTGACAGCTGGCCGTCACCGACCTTCTCGTCGACCACCCGGTTGACGACCTTGGCGATCGACTCGGGTTTGGGCTCCTCTTCGGCGAAGACGGCCCGGCATGCGCCCTCGACGGCGTCGGCCATCATGAGGATCGCCATCTCCCGGCTGAGGGGTTTGTGTCCGGCATGCCGGAAGTCGTCGGGGTTGACGTTGTCGGCGCCGTGGGTCTGTCGGGCCTTCTCGAAGAAGTAGCGCATGATGCCGTCACCGTGGTGGCTCACGATGCCTTCGGCGACCTCGGACGGGATGTTGTACTTGCGGGCCAGTTCGATCCCGTCGAGCACATGCTGGCGGATCACCCGGGCCGACTCCTCGGGTGGCAACTCATCGTGGGGGTTGGAGATGCCGAACTGGTTCTCGATGAAGAACAGGGGGTTCTCTGTCTTGCCGATGTCGTGGTAGTACGCAGCCGCCCGGGCCAACAGATTGTTGGCGCCGATCGCCCTGGCGGCGGCATCGGCGAGCGTTCCCACCATGAGCGAGTGGTTGAAGCTCCCGAACGCCTTCTCCTGGAGCAACTGGAGGGCTTCGTGGTTGCGATCGGTCAGCTCGAGCAGCCGCAGGGTGGTGGTGATGTCGAACATGGACTCGAAGAACGGCATCGCCGCCAACGCCACCAGCGACGCGAACAACGCCACGCCAGCGGCCCAGGCGGCGTCCCTCCACACCTGTGCGAGGGGGTTCTGGCCGACCTCGGCATAGAACAACCACGAGGCCGATGCTGCGATCACCGCAGCCGACACCGCCGAGACGAGCACCGAGTTGCGAAACGCCCGACGGGTCGACACCGACGACACGAACCCGATCGGAGCGAGCGTGGCGAGCCCCGCGTAGATGCCGGCACCGGGATCGTTGGTCCCCACCAAGGCCAGCACACCCATGGCCAACGCCATCAGCGTGCCCATCCGGTTGTCGAACAGCACCGCCGCGAGATACCCGAAGGCAACGGCGGGGAGGATGAACACACTCGAGGAATCCTGGAGCTCGGTCGTGAGCCGGACCGCACCCGCTCCCAGCACGAGCAGCATCCCGAACAACGCCACCATGCGGGGCCGGTCCCAGTAGACCTTGCGGAACCGGCCGAGGTAGAAGGCGAGCACCGCCACCAGCATCGCGAGGACTCCGCCGATGGCGGTCAATCGAACCGTCCGGTCGACATTGGCGCCCGTCTCGTTGACGGCGTCGAGGGTGAGCTGGGTGAACTCCTCCCCCACCCCGACGATGGTGATGCCTTGACCGTACGACCGGGTCACGTCCGGGATCAGGTTCACCGCAGCCGCACGGGCCGCCTCGGTGGCTTCGACGTCGATGACCTCGTTGACGGACAGCACCACCGTCACGAGCTGATTCACCACGTCGCGGGCGACGGGATCGACGATCCCGTCGACGAGGACCGAGGTGACGTCGCCTTGAGCGTCGGCCTGCACGTCGGCCAGCTCCTCGGACGAGACGCCGAACTGGAATCGGATCGCCAGCCGGTCCTGGGCGGCGGCGGTGATGGTGTCGAGCAACGGCTCGGACCCGAAGATGTTCCGGTAGACGTCGCGTCGTCCGTACTCGATGAGCGTGGCCCAGGCGGAATCACCGAGCAGCGGGCTGTTGGCCTCGACCCGCTCGATCACCGCCTCGACCGGGAGGAAGTCGGCGGTGAGACCCGCGGGCGTCGCCTCACACTCCTGGGAACCACAGAGCACCGTCTGGGAAAACGTGTCGGTGGAAGACGAAAAGTCGGTGGGATAGCGGGAGTCGGCGGCATCGAGCAACACGGTGTACTCACCCTGGGGGACCTCGATGGAATAGCTCCCGTCGGTGCCCGTCTCCTCCCGATACAGCGTTCCGTCGGTGGCCACCGCCACCACATCGAGCCCGCTCCAAGCGCGGTCGGTGGTCCAGCCGCCCTCGGGAATCTGATCCCGGTCGAAGACGCCGTCGCCGTTCACGTCGATGTACACCAGCCCTTCTATCACCCCGCCGGGGATCGGGTCCTCCTCGATGGGTTCGGTGGCCTCGGTGCCTTCGGCGGTCGTGGTGGTGGTGGGAATAGTGGTGGTGGTCGGCGCCGGGACCTGGTCCAGAACGACCGGGATGGGTGCCGTTTCGGCCCGAACGGCGCCGATGATCGAGCGCAGCCGGTCGTAGGCGGCGTCCTCGAGCGAGTCGTCTTTGACCAGTGTCGGAGCCACCGACTCGGATGCCAGAGCGCGGGCCTGCTCCGTGGCTGCCACGTCGACGACGTCGGCGGGGCGGCGGGCCACGTAGTCGCGGGTGGCGACCTCACCAACGGCGGGCCCACCCGACCCCTCGTCGGCGATCCCAACGGTGAGCGCGCCCCATGAGAGCAGTACGGTGGACGCCAGGGCCACCAGCCTCCCGATGGATTGGCGAGTCATCGCTGATCCCCTTCACCGTCGAAGCGCTGGTAGGCCTCGACGATGGCTGCAACGATACGGTGCCGGACCACGTCTTTCGAGGAAAGTTCCACGAACGCCACCCCGGGGATGCCGTCGAGGATGCGGCGCACCACCGCCAGACCCGACTGCTTCTGGCTCGGGAGGTCGGTCTGGGTGATGTCGCCGGTGATGATCATCTTCGAGTTGAATCCCAGACGGGTGAGGAACATCTTCATCTGCTCCTGCGACGTGTTCTGAGCCTCGTCGAGGATCACACAGGCGTCGTTGAGCGTTCTTCCTCTCATATAAGCGAGCGGAGCTATCTCGATGGTTCCCCGCTCGGTGAGACGGGCGGTTTCGTCGGGGCCGAGCATGTCCCACAGGGCGTCGTACAGCGGCCGAAGGTACGGGTCGATCTTCTGGGTGAGGTCACCGGGGAGGAACCCGAGACGCTCCCCGGCCTCGACCGCGGGACGGGTGAGGAGGATGCGTCGAACCGATCCCGACAGGAGCGACTCGACGGCGGCGGCCATGGCGAGATAGGTCTTGCCGGTGCCGGCCGGACCGATGCCGAAGGTGAGGGTGTTGTCCCTGATGGCCTTGATGTAGAGCTGTTGACCCCGGGTCTTGGCCCTGACCACCCGGCCGCGCCCGACAGGGATGCCTTCGGTGAGCACACCTGAGGGGCTGGGGACCCGATCGCGCACCATCTCGACCACGCGTTCCACCCGGCCGTCTCCGAGCGACTGCCCCTCCTGGACGAGGATGAGAAGCTCCTCGAGGACCGTCTCGACGGTGGCGATGTCGTCCTCGGGGCCGGATAGACCGATCTCGTTGCCCCGTGCCACGATCCGAACGGTCGGGAAGGCATCGGACAAGGTCCGCACATGCACGTCCCCGGTTCCGAGGAGATCCATCATGAGGTGGTTGGAGGGAACGCGAACGTGGCGTTCCGTGGGCACGGTGAAATGATCAGAGGTCACAGAGAATCCGCCCGAAGGGGCTGGACCGAGTATATCGGGACCTCGGGAAGCGCCGGAATGCTTTCCCAGCCGATCAGGATCCGAAACGGCCGCCACCTCGCGGGCCGCCCGGGGCTCACTGGTCGTCGACCTCCATCGCCAGCCCCTGCACCACACCGGGGTCGAGCAACGCTGCCAGCACCTTCAGGTCGGACTGGCGCACGGCCGCGCGGGGGGCACCACCCTTGCGCATGTTCTGGATGGCGGTGAGGAACCGATCGATGGTCTCGCCCTGGCGGTCGCCCGCAGCTTCGGCCGCAGCGAGATCGATGATGGCTTCAGGCGAGTCCGGAGGCTCGGGCAGGAACACCACGGGGGACATCTCGAGAAGCGCCGCCAGGCGAAGCAGACGAGCCACCGAGAGCGCACGCTCACCACGTTCGTAGGCGCCCAGCACCGACGCCTTGAACTCGCCTTTCGATGCCGCCTCGACATCGAGCAGCGACCAGCCACGGGCACGACGGCCTTCCCGCACGCGTGCTCCGATCAGCTGATTCAGTGGATCCATCGCTTCCATCAAGTCCTCCTACCAACCACCCGACGGCAGCGTAGCACCGAAACCACTGAGAGTGGCCGAGAAGTTCACTGGGAGAAGGACAGAGGTACAACGTAGAACGTACAACGTAGAACGTACTCAGATTGCAGAGCAGACCCGAGAGCACGGATGGCGTGACCTACTGAGAAGCCGCCCGAACTCGCCGCCGAGGATACCCCCATGACGTCAGGGTGCCGTACGTTGTACGTTCTACGTTCTACGTTCTACGTTCTACCGGCCGACCCTCTCGGATCACGACGAAGAGCCCCACTACCGCCGCCGTCTCGGTCCGTAACACCCGATCACCGAGCCCGATTCTGGGGATGGAGTCGGGGAGCTCTCCGGGGGCCCAACCGCCTTCGGGTCCGATCAGGAGCGTGACCGGGCCTTCGATGGCCGGGGCGGCTCCGCCGGCCTGGTCGGCGGCCAGCACGGTTCCGGTTAGCTGGTCGACGGTGATCATGTCGTCGTCGACGATGGTGAGGCGGGCACCCCGGGACTGTTCGAGGGCGCCGACCGCCCACTGATGGGACTTGTCGGCCCGTGGTGGGCGGCCCTGGCCGTAGCGTGTCGTGATCCACCTGATCCTGGCAGCACCCAACTCCGATGCCTTCTCGACCAGGAAGCGGAGTCGGTCCCTGTTGGCGGGCGGGGCCACCGCCAATGTGACGTGGGCGGTCTCGGTCACCGCCCGCTCCTGACCCCGGCGGATGGCGGCGCCGTCGAAGGTGCCCTCCCCAACCGTGCCGGCACCGTCGGTATAGGTGCACTGCTCGTCGGGACGCATCCGCAGCACCGAGGTGAGGTGGTGGAGCTGGTCGCCGGCCAGGCCGACGAGGGGTCCCGCCCACGGCTCAGGCAGATACAGATGCGGGATGTGGGCCACGCGCCTCAGCGCCCCCGACGGCGCCGGCGATTGCCGAGATCCACACCTTCGGTTTCGGCGAACCTGGTGAGCAGCTCGGTCTGTTCGGGGGTGAGCTCGGTGGGAACGGTGACCGACACCTGGACCAGCAGATCACCTCGACCACGCCGACCGAGACGACCCATGCCCTTACCCACGAAGCGGCTCACCCATCCGGGCTGGGTTCCCGGTGGCACCAGCAGTTTCTCGACCCCACCCTCCACCAGCGGTATGTCGACGGTGGTCCCCAGGGCCGCCTGGACCATCCCGATCGACACCCGGTGGATCAGATCCTCGCCGGCCCGCTCGAAGCGGGTGTCGGGCTCCAGGGCGATCTCGACGTAGAGGTCGCCCGACTGGCCTCCACGGGGTGCAGCCTCACCCTCCCGGGTGAGCCGCAACCTGGTCCCCGAGTCGACACCGGCCGGGACCTCGACCTTGACCGTACGATCGGCCGGGTGGATGCCTGCACCGGAGCACTTGTCGCACACCTCGGAGATGACCTCGCCGGCACCGGAACACGTGGGACAACTGGTGACCGACATGACCGTCCCAAGTAGGCCACGCCGGGCGGTGCGTACGGCACCGGCGCCGCCGCAGGTGGGGCAGGTGAAGCGGTCCGATCCGGGCTTGGCGCCACTGCCCTTGCAGACGCCGCAGGAGACGTTGGTGCGGAAGCTCACCTCGGCGTCGGTGCCGAAGGCGGCCCCTTCGAACGTCACCGATACCCGGGCGCCCACGTCGCGGCCCCGGGGCGGGCCCGACCTGGCCTGCGCCCCGGCCCCGAACAGACCGGAGTCCCCGAACACCGATCGGAGGAGGTCATCGAAGCCACCGAAGCCGCTACCGAACAAATCCCCGAAGTCGGACACGTCTCCGCGGTCGTAGCGACGCCGCCGTTCGGGATCGCTGAGGACCTCGTACGCCTCGGCCACCTCACGGAATCTGGCCTCGGCCGCTGCGTCGCCTGGGTTGGCATCGGGATGGGTTTCACGCGCCAGCCGGCGGAACGCCTTCTTGATGTCCTCGGCTGAGGCGTCACGGGCGACGCCCAGCGTTGCGTAGTAGTCCTTGGCCACGAGGCGACGATCCTAGAGGCCGGCGAGGCGGTCGAAGAAGGGCGGGCAGCCGAGCGCGGTCACGGACCCACCTTGTCGCCGAGTTCCCGGCTCACCGTTTCGACCGCCGAGATGACCGACCGGTAGTCCATTCGCATCGGGCCGATCACACCGATGCGTCCCTCGGCGGGGCCCGACTCGAACGAGGTCGATACGACGGCCATGTCCAGCTCGTCACCCAACTCGGAGCCGATCTGGATAGCGGTGCCATGGTTGGTGGCCATGATCTCGAGCAGGCGGGCTTCGCGTTCGAGTACTTCGAGCACCCGATGAACGGTGCTGAGGTTGTCCCACACCGTCGCCATCTGCCTGGTGCCGCCCACGTAGATCTCGGCGCTCTGGGCCGCCGCCCGACCGAGGGCGTCGCGGGCGGAAGCGACGACCGCCGACTCGGCGGGCGCCAACTCGGCGTGGGCATCGCCGGACCAGGATCCGAGGTCGTTGCCCACCGTGACCCTGGCCAGGTACTCCTCGGCCCGGTCGAGCTCGGCAGGCGTCACCGGCTGTTCCAAACGCAACAGCTCCTGGCTGACCCGCCCGGACTCGGTGACGACCACCACCAGCGCCGTGACCGCACCCATCTGAACGAGATGAACGGCCTTCACTCGTTCGCCGGACGGTCCGGGTCCGATGGCGACGGCCGGATAGTGCGTGATGTCGGTGAGCAGTTCGGTGGTCGCTTTGAGGAGCTTCCCGAGTTCGAGATGCATGGTGGAGTAGAACTGGGCGACCCGGTTCTGGACGATACTGCCCGGCCGTCCCGGTTGAAGATGGTCGACGTAGTACCGGTAGGCCTTGGCGGTGGGAACCCGACCGGCCGACGTGTGCGGCTGGACCGCGTAGCCCTCACGGTCGAGGTAGGCGAGCTCGTTGCGGATGGTGGCGCCGGATACGTGGAGGCCGGTAGCGTCGAGGACGACGCGCGAACTCACGGGCTCACCGGTGCGGATGTGCTCCTCGACCAGGGCCCGGAGGATCGCGTTCCTTCGCTCGTCCTTGCGCTCGTCCTTGCGGTCGTGCTTCGGGTCGTCCGTACGGTCGTCCATAGCCGGGTCAGGTTAGCAGTCGGAGGGTGAGAGTGATAAGAATCCACTGCCATCGGTCGTCGGCTCATGACGTTCGAACCCACCGATCGAAGCGCTGACACCCGGCCCGATCAGGCTTCGACCACGGTCAGGACAGCACTGTCGACGATGCCGGCCTTGGTGAGGGCGCGTTGCGGTTGCGGACGGACCTCGACGATGCGAACCGTGACGTTCGAGCGGTGCAGGTGCTCCAGCGCCGACTCGAGAGCTACCAGGCCGGTGGCGTCGATGGCCGGTACATCCCCCAGGTCGATGATCACCGTGTGAACGCCATGATCGACGGTGGTGAGCGCCTCGAGTGCCTTCTGGGCGGCCCCGAAGAACAGCGGCCCGGCGATCTCATAATGCACGGTGCCCGGCTCGATCGATCCCTCGGCCTGGGGATGCTGCGCTCCCACCAGGGTGGCGCCCGAGATCTCGATCATGCGGCGCATGAAGAGGAACGCCGCCAAAACCACGCCCACGCCGACGGCGATCACCATGTCGAAGGCGACGGTCAGCCCGAAACACACCAGCAGCACCATGACGTCGCTGCGGGGGGCCGTCCGGAGCACCCGGAGGAAGTGGCCGACATCACTCATGTTCCACGCCACCACCAGCAGCAAGGCACCCATCGCAGCCATCGGGAGCGCACCGAGCAACGGGGCGAGGGCGAGCATGGCGATGAGGATGACCAACGAGTGGAACACCACGGCCAGCGGGGTTCTGGCACCGGCCCGGATGGCGGTCGCCGACCGGGCGATCGCCCCGGTGGCGGCGAATCCACCGAAGAAGGGGGCCACGATGTTCCCGAGGCCGAGTCCGATGAGTTCGGCGTCGGAGTCGTGGCGGGCTCCCGTCATGCCGTCGGCTACGACCGCGCACAGCAGTGACTCGATGGCTCCGAGCAGGGCGATCGCCAGTGCCGGCCCCAGCAGGGCACGCACCACCGTCAGATCGATGCCGCCACCCGACCACGGGAGCGTGGGGAGAGGCGGGACGGCCGGGATACCGCCGAAGCGGCTTCCGATCGTCACCACCTCCAGTCCGGAAGCGGCGAGCACCGCACCCAGCACCGCCACCACCACCAGCGCAACCAGGGGCGACGGAATTCGCCTGGTGACTCTGGGGAAGCCGAGGATGATGCCGATGGTGAGCAGCGCCAACATCACCTCGTGCCAGCGAACGTCGCCCATCCTTCCGCCGAGAGCCGTCAGTCGGTCCCAGATGTGCTCTCCCGACACGGGTCCGACGCCGAGTACATCGCCGAGCTGGAGCAGAGCGATCACCACCCCGATTCCGGCCGTGAATCCGGTGGTCACCGGGTGCGGGATGAACTGGATCAGCTTGCCCAGCTTGGCCAGCCCCATCACCAGCATGATCACGCCCGCCATCAGGCTGGCCACCGCCAGCCCGGCAAAGCCGTATTCGGCGGTGACCGGTGCCAACAAGACCACGAACGCCGCCGTGGGACCGGACACCGAGTGCATCGAACCACCGGTGAGAGCGATCACGATGCCTGCGACGATGGCGGTGAACAGTCCGTGCTGCGGTGGTGCGCCGGCGGCGATCGCCAACGCCATCGACAGAGGCAACGCCACGACGCCTGTGATCACGCCCGCCAGGAGATCGGCTTTGGCGTCGTCGCGCCCGTACCCGCGTTGGCGGACGCCTCGCATGGCCGAGCCCAGGCTGATCGGGGCGGAATCATCGATGTAGCGGCGGGGCATCGCCCGATCGTACGGCGACGGTTCCCACGAACGGCCAAACAGGATTGCCGGGTCATGGGTGCGTGGTGGCAGCCGACATGACATGATCGGGCGATGGACATCGCCGGGATCATCGATCGGGCAATGCTCGAGGCAGGCACGAGCGAACGTGCCGCACACGAGCAGCGCTACCTCAAGAGCGACCTGGTGCACTACGGGGTCCGCATCCCCGAGATCCGTCGAATCGTCCGAACGGCCCTCGCCACGGCAGGCGACCTCGACCACCACCAGCTGACCGACCTGATCGAGGCGCTGTGGTCGGTCTCGGTCCATGAACGCCGGGTGGCGGCGGTCGAAGTCGCCTCGGCCCGGGTCCGGGACCTGAACGTCGACGATCTCGACATGCTCGAATCGATGCTGCGCCAGGCGCACACCTGGGCCCTCGTCGACCCGCTGGCGATCGGCGTGGTCGGGCCGCTGTTGGATCACACCCCTGAGGCGGCAGATGCCATCCTCGACCGATGGGCCGGCGACGACGACTTCTGGATCCGTCGCTCGGCGCTGCTCGCCCACCTGGCGGCCCTGCGATCCGGTGGGGGCGACTGGGACCGCTTCTGTCGCTACGCCGACGCCATGCTTGGAGAGCGCGAATTCTTCATTCGAAAAGCGATCGGCTGGATCCTGCGCGACACCGCTCGCAAACGACCCGACATGGTCTACCAGTGGATACTCCCCCGGGCGGAGCTGGCCTCGGGCGTCACGCTCAGGGAGGCGATCAAACGTCTTTCCCCTGACCAGGCTGCCGCCGTCATGGACCGGTCCCGAAACGCCCGACGAGGCGGGTCCTGAGAGCCTCGACGACGGCTGGCTGGCTCTGGCTCTGGCTCCTGGCTCCTGGCTCCTGGCTACTGGCTACTGGCTACTGATGATGTCGAAGCTCGAAGCTATGAGGCGTCGATGAGCTCGCACACCAGCTCGAGCGTCTCCGCCGACCACGGGCCGAGCATGAGGTCGTGGCCGGCACCGGCGATGACGTGGGCGGCGGTCCGGTACCGAAACGCCAGCAGTTTCTGCTCCGCGACCGAGAAGATGGCGTCGCGCTCACCGGCGATCACCTCCACTCGCGTGTCGACCTTCCGGGGCCGACCGCGCACGACGAACATCTCGAGATAGGCGAGGTATGACTCGTTCTGCAGGTGTTCAGCGCAGCGCTCGACATCAGGGTCGTCGGTATCGGGTGTGAAGAAGGCGTCACGCGCCAGGGTGCGGTCGGCCACCAACCGGTACATCGACAACGAGGCATTGGTGCGGAGGAACGGGCCCGGCACCCTTCTGGCTGTGCGCACCGTCGCCCCCAGCACCCCGAGGGGCGGCACCGATGCCAGCAGGATGGCGAGATGGGCGGGCGCCTGCTCGAGAGCTCGTTGAGTGACGAGGCCGCCCATCGAGTGGCCAACCACCACGGTCTCGGGCCCGAGGAATCGGAGTTGTGCCACCACCTCGTCGATGTAGTCGCCGAGCCGATACCACATTCGCCGGTCATCCCCCGGCGTGTCGTGTCCCGGCAGGGTCACCGTCATCGGCCGGTACCCGCGATCGGCGAGCTGGTGAACCCAGTCGTTCCAGCACCAGGGCCCGTGCCAGGCGCCGTGCACGAGCAGAATCGGCCGACCGGCCCCCGAGGCATTCATCGAGATACGTCCTCCACCTCTGCAACGCTAGTAGCGCCTCGGTTGCCACCGTGCGGGCCCAGGCGAGCACAGCTGCGCCGTAGGTGGTGGAGTCGTCACGGGGGATGTCGTCGATGGTCGCCGACCAGGAGACCGGAGGCAGCCGTCCCGGTGCGCTGCGGGTGAGGCTGGGACCTTCGGGCTGTGGCCGTCGACGAACCTCGGCCGGGGATACGCCTGCCAGGAAGTCGGCCAACAGTTGACGTTCCGCCCGCCAGCCGTGCGCCGACAGCCGGCTCGGATGTTGGACCATGAATGCGGCAACGGTCAGATGATGAACCTGAAAGAAGGCCGGATCGGTCATCTCGAGCGCCATGCAGGCGTCGAAGGCGGCGCCGCAGTCGAGACCGGAGCACTCGGGACACATGCTCAACCCTCCAGCCCCAGAACCGCCCTCACCACCTCGTCGGTCAACAGTGGTCGGGTCACCACCAACCGGCCGTCGATCTCGGCTACGACCCCCGCTTCAACCAACCTGTGCCCGTCGGGCGAGGCCAACAACGCGGCGCCACCCTCCCCCGCGACGACGCCGGCGCGACGGCGCAGACCGAGCATGAGTCGTTCGACCTCAGCCACCCAGCCATCCACGGTGTCGGTCGCCTGCACCGCCCCCAGCCCGGCCTCGACCCGATCGAGGTACGTGTCGAGTCGACGGACGTTGCGCTTCCGGATCCCGCTGCGGAATCCGTGGGCGCCCATACCGAACGCCAGGTACTCGCCCTGGGCCCACACACCCAGGTTGTACCGGCAGGGGTGACCGGGCCGGGCGTGATTGGAGACCTCGTAGCGAACGAGGCCTACCGCACCGAGCCGCTCCTCCGCCAGCTCCCACTTGTCCGCCTGGTCATCGGGGTCGGGGGCGGGTGCCCCGGCGCGCACCGCTCTACCCAGCGCGGTGGGTGGCTCCACCGTCAGCGAGTAGGTCGACACGTGATCCACGCCGAGCGCGATCGCCCGTTCGACCGTGGCCCCCCACGACGCCAGGCTCTCGGACGGGGTCCCGAAGATCAGATCGAGGCTCACCGAGGCGAACAGCTCGGATCTGGCCACCTCCACCGCACGAACGATGTCGTGGGGCCCGTGCCGGCGGCCGAGCGCCGCCAGCACCACCTCGTCGAACGACTGCGCCCCGAACGACACCCGGGTGAACCCGATCTCGGCCAGCGTGGCAGCCCGGTCGTGTGCCCAGTCCTCCGGATTCGCCTCCAACGTCACCTCGGCGTCAGCGGCCAGACCGAAGCGGTCGACGAGCCCGCTCAGGATGCGAGACAATGCCGAAGGCGGCACGCTCGACGGCGTCCCCCCACCGAAGAACACGGCGTCGAGCGGCCCCCAGGCTGCCTCGTCGTCGATCTCCCGGAGCACCGCATCGACGTAGCGGTCGACGACTCCGCCCCTGCCCTCCACCACCGCGAAGTCGCAGTACGGACAGATCCGGGCGCAGAAGGGAATGTGGACGTAGGCGGTGCGAAGCGCTGCAGCCGAATCGGCGAGGTCGGGCGAATCGGGCGCCTGTTGGGGCGTCATGCGAGAGCCTGGTAGAACGTAGAACGTAGAACGTAGAACGTAGAACCCACGAGGTCAGAGGTGCGTTGTACGTTGTACGTTGAACGTTCTACGTTGAACCTTGACGCCGCCGCGGCCCGCGTCGCAGTCACTTCAGTCGTCCACCTTCAGAGCCGCCACGAACGCTTCCGGTGGGACCTCCACGGATCCCACCATCTTCATCCGCTTCTTGCCTTCCTTCTGCTTTTCGAGCAGCTTCTTCTTGCGGGTGATGTCGCCGCCGTAACACTTCGCCAAGACGTCTTTGCGCTTGGCCCGCACCGTCTCGCGAGCGATGATCCGTGCGCCGATGGCCGCCTGGATGGGGACGTCGAACAGCTGGCGGGGTATCAGCTCCTGGAGCTTGTCGACCAGCTTCTTGCCGTACTCGTAGGCCTTGTCGCGATGGACGATGGCGCTGAACGCATCGACCGGGACCGAGTTGAGCAGGATGTCGACCTTGACCAGGTCGGAAGCCCGGTAGCCCGACACCTCGTAGTCCATCGATGCGTAGCCCCGGGTCCGGGACTTGAGGCTGTCGAAGAAGCCGAACACCACCTCGGCCAACGGCATCTGGTAGATCAACTCAACCCGTTCGGGCGAAAGGTAGGTCATGTTCACCATCTCACCGCGGGAGTTGGTGACAAGCTCCATGATGGCGCCGATGTACTCGGACGGGGAGATGATCATGACCCGCATGAAGGGCTCCTCCACCTGCGCCACATCCCCCGGGTTGGGCAGGTCCTGTGGGGAGTGGATCTCGAGCGGAGGCTGGTCGGGGCGGATCACCTGGTAGGCCACCGACGGGGCGGTGGCAACCAGGTCGAGGTTGTATTCACGTTCGAGGCGTTCCCGCACGATCTCCATGTGGAGCAGCCCGAGGAACCCCGTCCGGAACCCGAAACCCAGGGCCCGACTCGACTCGGGTTCGTACTGCAGCGAGGCGTCGTTCAGTCGGAGCTTGTCGAGGGCTTCGCGGAGTCGTTCGAAGTCGTCGCCGTCGGTGGGGAACAGCCCCGAGAACACCATCGGCTTCGGCTCTGCATAGCCGGGGAGCGCCTCGGTGGCCCTGTACGACGCCGACGTGACGGTGTCGCCGACCTTGATCTGATCGATCTCCTTGGCACCGGTGATGAGATATCCCACCTCGCCCGGGCCGAGCGTGTCGACCGGGACCGCCCGGGGCGACAGAAAACCAACCTCGTTGGCGTTGTACTCCTCGCCGGTGGCCATGAACTTGAGCTTCTCACCCTTGGACATGCGTCCGTCGAACACCCGTACGTAACACACCACGCCCCGGTAGGCGTCGAAGTACGAGTCGAACACCAGTGCCCGCAGCGGCGCCTCGAGCGTGCCGGTCGGTGGGGGGACGTCCCTCACCAGCCGCTCGAAGAGGTCCTCGACGCCCGCTCCGGTCTTGGCCGAGAGCCGCAGCACGTCTTCGGCGTCGCCGCCCAGGATGCCAACCAGTTCATCGGCCACCCGTTCCGGGTCGGCGGCGGGGAGATCGATCTTGTTGAGGGCCGGAATGACCTCGAGCCCGGCCTCGATCGCCAGGTAGGCGTTGGCGAGTGTCTGGGCCTGGACGCCCTGGGCGGCATCGGCCAGCAGCAACGCCCCTTCACAGGCGGCCAGCGAGCGGGAGACCTCGTAGGAGAAGTCGACGTGGCCGGGGGTGTCGATCAGGTTGAGGATGTAGTCCTCGCCGTCCTGGGCGGTGTAGTTGAGCCGGACGTTGTTCGCCTTGATGGTGATGCCGCGCTCGCGCTCGATGTCCATCGTGTCGAGCATCTGCTCACGCATCTCACGCTCGGTGATGGCACCGGTACGCTCGAGCAGGCGATCGGCCAGGGTCGACTTCCCGTGGTCGATGTGGGCGATGATGCTGAAGTTGCGTATGCGCGACTGGTCGGTCACTGAGTCTCCGGGGTGGACGTGGCCGGCGTTGAACCGTGGCCCAGGGATTGTACCGGCCCGAAAGCCACTGCTATCGTGACGTCTTCGTCGCCGGCCAGCGCGCCTGCAGTATGGCTTCGGCGGCCCCATCAAGACGTCACCTCCGATCGCGAGCACAGGGTTTCTCATGGCCAACATCAAGTCCCAGATCAAGCGCAACCGCCAGAACCTGGTCCGCAACGAGCGCAACAAGGCCGTTCGCTCCGAGCTCAAGACCCGCATCAAGAAGACTCTCCAAGCGGCCGAGGCCGGCGAGGACAACGCTGCCGAGTTGTACCGCGAGGCTCAGAAGAAGATCGACATGGCGGTCAGCAAAGGCGTTCTCGGCAAGAAGACCGCCGCCCGCCGCAAGAGCCGCATGGCCCGGAAGATCACCACTTCCTGAACCGGCTGGAACCGAGCATCTGAACCCGTCACCCCTCGAGGGTGGCGGGTTTCTTCGTTTCGGTCGACAGGTCGACAGGTCAACAGGTCAACAGGTCAGCGACCGACGAGCCAGAAACACATCGCCACCGTCAGCCGCTCCAACGTGACCCGATGGAGTTCCTCGGGTGCGGATTTGAGCACTCGATCTGCGCGGACGAGAGCGTCGAGCGCCTTCCGTAACGACGAGTCCTTGAGCTTGGACCGCTGCCGCCACGTCCGTTCCACCCAACGGTCGTTCGACCTCGCCCCAGCCCAATCGGCCAGTGTTTCGGCGTTGGGGGCGGCCAACGCCCACGAGCGGCGCTTGACCTCGGTCTCCAATGACGCCAGCAGCACCAGAGGGTGATGATGGGTGAGCAGATCGCCGAGCCGCCGCAACGCCTCGGCCACGTCACCCTTCGCCACCGCATCGGTGTAGTGGAAGATCGGCTCGTTCGGCCGGTTGCGGAACCGGTCGAGCACCATCGCTGCCGTCACCTTCCTACCGGCGTCGGCGAGTTGGTCGAGCGCCTGCCCGAGTGAGGCGGTGTCGGCTCCGAATCGTTGGATGAGGGCCCCGGCGGCGTCGCCGGAAATCTCGAGACCGCGGCGGTGGATCTCGTCGTGGAGCCACTGCTGGGCGTTCGACTCCCAGATCTTGCGCACCGAATGGGTGGTGCCAACCGCCTTGACCGCCTTGGACAGCACCGCCGGGATGGCACCTTCCGAGACGATCGACACCGCGATGGCGTCGGGATCGACGAGCGGCAGCATCTGGGCGATGATCTCGGCCTCGGTGGTGTTGAGGTTCTGGGCGTCGACCAGTTCCAGACCCTGACGCCCGCCGAACAGCGACCCGGACTGCAGCATCGGGATCACCGAGTCGAGCTCTCCCCGCATGACACCGGCACCGTCCTCGGTGGATCCACCCCGGCCGGGGACGTCGATGCGAACCACGTCATCGGGGTCGACCCCGCACGACCTCAGATGACCTCTCGCCCGGTCGAGCATCTCCTGACGCTCTCCCGGACCGGACCCGGCGGGACAGGAAACGTGGAAGACGGCAGGCACGATCCTGACGGTAGCCGGTTGGGATCGTGCCCCGTCACGGCGACGGCGACCTGGCGTTCGCTCAGACGAGGCGGCCGTACAGGCGGGCCAGATCACACGCCATCTCGACGTCGTGGACCCGCATGACATCGGCCCCGTATTCGAGCGCCATCGAGATGTAGGCGGCCACCCGATGATCCTCCTGCTTGCGAGGTATCGGCACCAGCACCGGTCGGCCCAGCTCCTGGATGGAGTGGAGGTTCCGGATCACATCGAGCTGCATCCGGGTGTAGGCCTGATAGTCCCCTCGGTAGTTGATGGCGATACCCGGGTCGAGGATGGTGTGGTCGATCCCTTCGGCCCCCAGTTGGGCGAGACGTTCGGTCATCCATCGGGCCGTCAGCTCGGCCTTGCGGTTCGAGATGGTGATCTCACCGACGTCGTGGGGGTTGGCGCCTTCGACGTACATGACGATGGCGCCCACTCCCCCGGCAGCCACCGCGGCGCGCATCGCCGGGTCGGCCAGCCCACCGGTGTCGTTGACGACGTGCCGCGCCCGCCGCGACGCACGCCGCCGCCACCTCCGACTTCCAGGTATCGACCGAAACCACGAAGCCATCGGCCACGAGCAGCTCCACCGCCGGCAGCAATCGGGACAGCTTCCTGGTCGGCGGCGATGGTCGGATTGTCGTAGTGCGACGACTGCCCGCCCAGGTCGACGATCGACGCACCGAGATCCCGGAATCGGCGAGCCCGCTCCAGAGCCTCCGCCGGCGAAGCCGCGATCGACGAGGTGTTCTTCGACTCTGGCGAGAGGTTGATCACGGCCATCACATGCGTGACGCCGCCGATGGCCAAGACGTGCGATCCGAGTTGCAACGAGTTCACGCCGGGAGTGTCTCCCACCTTCTGCACAATGTGCAAACAGTGAGCGAAACGACTGCGTTCTGCACAATGGGAGCGCGCGAATAGGGAACAACTTTGTCCCCCACGGAGTGGGGGAAGGGGTCCCCGCTTGCGGGGTAGGGCTCTTCTATGTCAAGTGGTGGGTTGGAGGTAGTGGGTCCAGAGTCGTCGGGCGAGGTGTCGTTTGGCGGCTCGGATGGCTTCTTTGTTGGTTTTGCCTTGTTGGCGGCGGCGGGTGATGTAGTCGGCGGCTTCGCCGCCGAGGCGTTGTTGGGTGATGATGATGGTGTGGAGTGCCCGGTTGGCTTGGCGGTTCCCGCCTCGGTTGAGCCGGTACCGGTCGGTCCGTCCTGAGGAGACCGGGATGGGGGCGGCTCCGGCCCATTTGGCGAACTTGGCGTTGGTGGCGAACCCGACGGTGCCGGCCAGCTCGGCGAACAGGATGGCGGCGGTGACGATGCCACAGCCTGTGACGTCTTGGACCATGGCGTGACCGGCGGGGGGTAGCAGGCTGGGCAGGGTTTTGGTGAGATGGTCGATCTCGTTACGCCGGTTCAGGCAGGTCTTGGCGATGCTTCGGATGGTCTCGGCGACGGTGCGCCGGTGAATGTTGCCGTCGTAGCGGACCCGGGCCAGTTCCTTGAGCACGGTGACGGTCCGGATCCGTCCCAGCGTCGAGGTCCGTTCGGGGTCGATCTCGGTGAGCAGGGCCCGGAGCTGGTTGATGTCAGCGGTTTGGGCCCTGACCAGGATTTCCCGCCGGTTCACGACCACCCGTAACGCTTCGCTGGTGGGGTCATACCCCCACTGGTGGCCACGTCCCCCTGCCACCGCTCGAGCGACTGCGATGGCGTCACCTGGATCGGTTTTGCCGTCGCTGTCCCGGCCGGCGGCTGTGACCCGGGTCGGGACGTCGATCACGGTTATGCCCCGACCGGTCAGGAACACCGACAACGCATGCCCGTACCCTGATGCCCCTTCGATCCCGATCGTGTCCAGTCCGTGCCGGTCGCACATGCGGGCGATGTCGGCGAACCCGGCTGGGGTGTTGGCACATCGCTGCTGGTCGACCGGTCGTCCGGTCCAGTCGATTGTTCCTACACTGATGGAGTCGGCATGGGTGTCGCACCCGATCGCCGCTACCGTTGCCACTGTGATCAGCTCACACTCCTCGTTCGACGGCGTGGACAGAGCGGGTGACGTACGAGCCCCGTGGACAGCCCTTTGGTAACACACTGCTGGGGGTCTTCTATCAAGTCACACGGTGACCCGTACTGGAGTCGGTCGTTCCCGGGACATGACGAGCCCTACCAAGGTCACACCAACAGGGGTGGACAAGGGTTACCTTGAGTCAGCCCCGGGAACGACCGGCACCCGTGGCAGCATGACACAAAGGGGTGCCTATCCCCCGCGAGCATGATCACGCGATCCGGAACGCTATGCCGAGGTCATCTCGCGGGCTTTCAACCCCCCTACCCCGCTCGTTCCTCACGGGGGCCCCTTCCCCCACTCCGTGGGGGACAAGACTATCTCCACGGCTGCCACCACGGGTGCGGCTCGGTGAGACCGTCGGGGCCGACGATCACGTCGCCGTCGAGATCGGTTCGTTTCACCACCGCTCCGGACGCTTCCAGGGTTTCGATCACCCAGTCGGCGGGGTGACCGAAGTCGTTGGGACCGACGCTGATCACGGCGATCTCGGCCGACACCTCAGCCAACCAGTCCGGGTCGGAGGTGGCCGCACCCTGGTGGGGGACCTTCAGCACGTCGGTTGTGAGTCCGCGCAGTTCGTCCTGGGCGATCACCTCGATGTCGCCGGGAAACAGGAAACGCCGGCCACCGATGTCGGCGTGGATCACGATCGACTGGTCGTTGGGCGATGCGTACCGGCGCAACGGGGCCAGCACCTGGAGGCGGATCCCTCCCCGCTCCACCACCGTGCCGACCGGCGGCGCCACCACCGACAGACCGGCGGCGGGAGCGGCCTCCGAGATCCAGCTGGCGGCCGGGGTCGACTGCCCTTCGAACGCTGCCCACACCTCGCCGACCGGCATGACACCGACCACTGCCCGCAACCCCTCGATGTGATCGGCATGCACGTGGCTCACGATCAGCAGATCGATCCGGCCGATCCCGTAGTCGTCGAGCTTGCGGCCGAGGGCCACCGGGTCCGGCCCACCATCGATGAGCACGGTGAAACCGTCGGCCACGATCAGCTCGGAGTCGCCCTGCCCGATGTCGAGGAACACGACGGACGGGATGTCGAGACGGGCTCCCGCCGGATACACGGCCAGGGCCACACCGGCGGCCGTCACCATCGCCAGGGCCGGCCGCACCCCGGGGAATCGCCACCCGGCCAGACCTGCCATGCCCACCACCGCAACCAGTCCCGGTCCGGCCTGTGGCCAGGGAGCGGCGAGCTCCGCCACGAACAACACGAGGTCCGCCAGTACCGATCCCAACGAGACCAGCGGGCGCACATCCGCCAGCGCCCCCACCCCGCCGATGGCGGTCGATGAGGCCACCAGCGGCGCAGCGACCAGGTTGGCGAGCGGGCTCAGCAGTGGCATCGACCCGAACACAGCCAGCAGGATCGGCGCCACCGCCACCTGCGCCGACAACGACGCTCCCACGACCGTTGCCACCGGCTTGGGCTCGAACGTCAAGCGGTTCGCCCCCCACATGACCCCGACCGTCGCCGCCACCGACAACGCGAACCCGACGTCGACGGAAAGCCGCCCTGACACCGCCAGACACCCCAGCACTCCCAGAGCCAGGGCGGTCCACCGGTCGAACGCCCAACCGACCAGTCTTCCCACCAGCAGCACCGACACCATGGCGCTCGCCCGCACCACCGACGGCTCGGCCCTCGTGATGAGGGCGAACACCACCACTCCCACCAACCCCGCCACCGCCCGCAACCGGGGATGACGCGCCACCGGAGCCAACACCAACCACCACAACGCCAGAAAGGTCGCCACGTTGCTGCCCGAGACGGCCACATAGTGGGTGAGCCCGGCACGGCGCAGCGAGTCCAGATCGGAGTCGGAGACACCGGTGGTGTCGCCCACCAGGAAACCGGCCAGGAGCGCCTCGCCACGGTCGGAGAGATCCAGGTCATCCAGGACGCGGGCCCGGATCAGATTGGCCACTCCCCGCACCATCCCGGCCTCGACCGCCACCGGGACAAGGGCGGGCTCGTCGACCATCCCGGCCACCGGGAACCGCTTCACGAAGCCCGGCCGGGCACGGATGCGTCCAGAGAACCCGACGATGTCGCCCACCACCGCCTCGATAGGAGCCGAGGTGTGGACGACGAGCGATTGGGCCTCGCCATGCAGTGACCACGCCGGGGCTCGACACCACAGCCGTCGGGCGGACCACCTGACGCCATCCGAACCTGCCCGGGAGAGGGTCTGAGAGCGCCTGGGCATGGAAGGTGAGGCGAGGGCTGTCGGACCCGAGCGCCTCGAGTTGCGCCTGCTCGAAGGACTGAGCGGCTGCCCCCGAGCACACACCCAGCAGGACGACCGCGGCAATCGTTGCGACCCGCCGGCCGGCGACGGCGAGCATGGCTCCCAGCACAGCCATTGCCGGAATGAGCGCTGCCCATCCCCAGCCGAACCCGGCCCACGCGCCAATCCACATGGCTGCGACCGCCCGCCACAACGATCGACCGAGTTGGCTCACGGCACCGCGATCGATTCGCGCATCGTCTCGAGTTTCGACTCACCGATTCCCGGGACATCGAGCAGGTCCTCGGTGGACTCGAACGGGCCGTTCTCGTCGCGGTAGGCCACGATCCGTTCTGCCAGCACCGGCCCCACCCCGGGCAACGCGTCCAATTCGTCGGCGTCGGCTTGGTTGACCCGGACTCGTCCGTCGTCAGCGGCCCCGCCGGATGCCGGATCCCCGGCGATGGCGGACGAGGGGACCACCACCTGGGTGCCGTCGCTGAGCGGGGCCGCCAGGTTGATGGCGGCGAGGGCGGCTTCCGACGTCGCTCCCCCGGCAGCGGCGACCGCGTCGGCGACCCGGGAGT
Source organism: uncultured bacterium (assembly GCA_963825585.1). Taxonomy (GTDB): domain Bacteria; phylum Actinomycetota; class Acidimicrobiia; order Spongiisociales; family ZC4RG35; genus JAOUGY01. The sequence continues at coordinate 927,196 of CAWGTX010000001.1, read as the reverse complement.
CGATCGGGACCCGAACCAGGCCGGGACGAGCCACTGCCCCCGCCACATGCACCACGATCTCGGCCGGAGCGGCAGGGTCGACCGACAACGACGGGCCGGCCCTCGGCGTGGGAACAACCTGGGGTCGGCCGCCGAAGCCGACCGCCGCACCCACCAGCACTGCAGCGACCAACGAGGCGACGCCAACCAGACGCCACTTGGATTCGTCCACTCGAGACCTCGAGCCCTCCCACGGGCGTCGGGATCTACTTATCGCACGAAGCGACCGGGCGCCAGAGGGTCGTGTCCACGACCCGGGCTCACACGGCGGGCAGACCCACCATGCGGTCGAGACGCTCGCGCAGATGGGCGATGTTGGCGCACTTCTCGAGGTAGCCCGTGGCTCCCTTGGCGAGGACCTGGGCCTCCACCCGATCGGCGTCGAAACCCGACAACACGACGATGTCGGTGTCGGGGTGTTTCGCCCGCATCTCCTCGATCAGGTCGTAGGAGTTGGTTTGCGGCATCGTGAGGTCCAAGAGCACCAGATCGGGGTTGAGCCTATCCACCAGGTTGAGACACTCCTCTCCCGAGCCGGCCTCCCCCACCACGACGTAGCGAACCGGGAGGATCCGTTCCATCCAGATCCTCACCAGCATCCGGAAGTCGCGATCGTCGTCGACGACCACCGATCTGATCGGCGCCCTGGTCCCTGTATCGATCACCCATACCCCCACGTATGCCGTTACCCATGGATCGGCAGCCCCACCACCTCCTTGAGGCTTCTCACTCGCGGTCGTTACCGTGTCGACCATGAGCAACCTCGACCTCTCGCCGTTCCTCGTCAGCCCTGGCGCCTCCGTCGAACTCTCTTCGATCGATCCGCGCTCGACCGGTTCATTCGAGGGCGGCAAGACAGAGGGCGAGTCCGCCCACGACGCGCTGAACGCGCGACTGGAGGAGTTGCAGGAACTCCTCTACGCCCAGGGCAGGCACCGGCTCCTCGTGGTCATCCAGGCGACCGACACCGGGGGCAAGGACGGCACCATCCGAAACGTCTTCGATGGCGTGAACCCACAGGGCGTGAAGGTTGCCTCGTTCAAACGGCCTACCGAAGCGGAGTTGGCCCACGACTACCTGTGGCGAGTCCACCATCGCGTGCCGGGCAACGGCGAGATCGTGATCTTCAACCGGTCGCACTACGAGGACGTGCTGGTGGTGCGGGTCCACGATCTCGTCCCCGAGGATCGCTGGTCGAAACGGTACCGCCACATCAACGAGTTCGAACGGATGCTCGTCGACGAGGGCACCACCATCGTGAAGCTCTTCCTCCACATCTCCAAGGACGAGCAGAAGGAACGTCTCCAGGCCCGGCTCGACGATCCAACCAAACACTGGAAGTTCTCGCTCGGCGACCTCGAGGAACGCAAACGCTGGGACGACTACCAGGCCGCCTTCGCCGCCATGCTGTCGGCGACATCCACCGACTGGGCCCCCTGGCATGTGATCCCGGCCGACCGCAAGTGGTTCCGCGACCTGCTGGTGTCCTCGATCCTGGTCAGCACGCTCGAGTCACTCCAGATGAGCTACCCGGAGAACGAGGACGATCTCACGGGAGTCGTCGTTGAGTAGGCCCCACTATCCGGCATCGACGATGCTCCGGGCGGGAGGTATCGACCCCGTGGCGGCGTGCAACGCCTGTGGTCTCGACGACGCCGACCAGGTCCCGGTGCGAGCCGCCCCGTCCTGGCTGGTGAGGACATGGCGAGGCCCGGTGGCGGCGATGACCCTGCCGTGGGCGATCTACGTCCGACCTGACGTGCTCACCGGTGACCGGCGGCGGCTGGCCCATCTGCTCGTCCACGAGATGGTCCACGTCCGCCAGTGGCGGCGCCTCGGCACCCTCGGATTCGCCCGCCAGTACCTGGGCGGATACCTGTCCGGCCGCCGCAACGGCCTCGACCACTATCAGGCGTATCTGGCGATCCCACTCGAGAGCGAAGCGCGGGAGATCGCGGGGCATTGAGCTTCTGGCTTCTGGGCTCTGGCTTCTAGCGTCTGGCTTCGGGCTTCGGGCTTCGGGCTTCGGGCTTCTGGCTTCGGCTTCGGGCTTCTGAAGAAAACCACGGGAGGCCAAAGTACCGTGGAACTCTTAGCCAGCAGCCAGCAGCCAGCAGCCAGCAGCCAGAGCCCAGCCGTGATTTCACACCACGATGTTGACCAGATTCGGTGGCCGGCTGATCACTTTGCGGACACCGGATTCGATCCAGGTCTGGATGCGTTCGGATCCGAGTGCGAGGGCTTCGGCGTCGGCGGCCGAGATGTCGGCGGGGACCTCGTGGCGGTCGCGGACCTTGCCGTTGACCTGGACGACCATGGTGACGACCTCGTCGCGGGCCGCATCGGGGTCGGCGACCGGCCAGGACTGGAGGTGCACGGAACCATCGTGTCGCAGACGCCACACCTCCTCGGTCACGTGTGGGGCGATGGGGGCGAGCAGCTGGACGAGGGTGTCGATCGCCTCCGCCCACACTCGTTTCGAAACGGCAGCCGCTTTGAGCGCCTCCTGGAGGTCGTTGCGCAGCGACATGAGCGCCGCCACGGCCGTGTTCCATTTGAACTCGGCCATGTCGGCATCGACCTTGGCGATGGTCTGGTGGACCACTCGTCGCAGACCGGTGTCGGCGCGCTCGGACACCTCCCCGGGCGTGTAGTCGACCGAGCCCAGCCGCCACACGTCCTCGATGAACCGCCGAGCCCCGACGATCCCTCGGGAATCCCACGGGCCGCCCTTCTGCCACTCGTAGGCGAACATCAGATAGGTGCGAACGGTGTCGGCGCCGTAGCGGGCCACCAGATCGTCGGGGTTGACGACGTTGCCCTTCGACTTGGACATCCGCTGCACCTCGAGGTGATGCTTGAGCTGGGTCACGTCGTTGTCGCCCGGGATCGAAGGGATCGACACCGCGGCGGCGGCGGGAACCTCCACGCCCACCAGTCCGGAATCGGTCTGGATCTGGAGGAGGTTCTCGGTGCGACGCATGAGCTCACCGACCGCCACTCCCGCCTCCGACCCGGCCCCCGGTTCCACCCGGACCGCGGTGGCGACAACCCGTCCATCGACCAGCTCGCCGTCGACCACCAGGGTGTCACCCTGACGTTCCTCGCCCAACACCTGTCCCTGGTTGCGCAGCATCATGAACGGCTCGTCGAAGGCGCCTTCGGGGTCGCGACCGTGTGCGCGCATGATGGCGTCGGCCTCCGCGAACAGACCCATGTCGCGCATCGCCTTGACGAAGAAGCGGGCGTACAGGAGGTGCATAACGGCGTGCTCGGCGCCACCGGTATAGGTGTCGACCGGCAACCAGTAGGCCGCCTCCTCGGCATCGAACGGGGCGGTGTCGAGCTGGGGAGACAGATACCGGAACCAGTACCACGACGAACACATGAAGGTGTCGAGTGTGTCGGTCTCACGCCGGGCGGGATTCCCGTCGGAGTCGACCGTGTTCAGGAATGGCTCATAGGTGGTGAGCGGGCTGCGACCCTCGAACTCGACGTCCTCGGGCAGCACCACCGGGAGCTGGTCGTCCGGTACCGGTTCGACGGTTCCATCGGCGCGATGGATCATCGGGATCGGCGAACCCCAGTACCGCTGACGGGAGATCAACCAGTCGCGGATGCGGTAGTTGATCGACTCGGTTCCATGACCTTCCGCCTCGAGCCAGTCGATGGCGGCGGCGACGGAGGGGTTGGCACGTCCCTTGGCGTCGGTGGTCTCGACCCCGTCGATGGGGCCGCTGTCCACCATCACGCCGGGGCCGACGAAGGCCTCCTCCATCTCGGAAGCCGACTGCCGCTCCTGACCGGCCGGCTGGATGACGGGCACGATCTCGAGGCCGAAGGCGCGGGCGAACTCGAAGTCGCGCTGGTCGTGAGCCGGCACCGCCATGATGGCGCCGGTGCCGTACGAGACGAGGACGTAATCGGCGATCCACACAGGGATGGGATGGCCGTTGACCGGGTTGATGGCGTGGCCACCCGTGAAGACACCGGTCTTGTCCTTGTTCTCCGACAGCCGTTCCAGCTCGGTGCGTCCGGCCGCCAGTGCCCGGTACTCGGCCACCGCCTCGGCCTGGTCGGGTGTGGTGATCTGATCGACCAGGGGGTGTTCCGGGGCCAGCACCATGAAGGTCGCCCCCCACAGGGTGTCGGGCCGGGTGGTGAACACCGTGATCGACTCGTCCATACCCTGCACGGGAAACGCCACCCGGGCGCCTTCGGAGCGTCCGATCCAGTTCTTCTGCATCATCCGGATCGGGTCGGGCCAGTCGATGTCGTCGAAGCCCAGCAGCTCGTCGGCGTAGCGCGTGATGGCGAAGAACCACTGCTCCATCATCTTCTGGATCACCGGCTGGCCGGTGCGCTCGTCCTTGCCGTCGATCACCTGCTCGTTGGCCAGAACCGTCTGCAGGGTCGGTGACCAGTTGACCATCGCTTCGCCCCGGTAGGCGATGCCGTTGGCGGCCATCTGCTTGAAGAGCCACTCGGTCCACTTGTAGTACGACGGATCACATGAGATGGCCTCACGCTCCCAATCGAACATGGCGCCCATGGACTCGAGTTGGCGCCTCATCCGTTCGATGTTGGCGTAGGTCCAGGTGGCCGGATGGATGTTGCGCTGGACGGCGGCATTCTCGGCGGGAAGCCCGAAGGCGTCGAAGCCCATCGGGAACAGCACGTTGAACCCTTTCATCCGCATGTAGCGGGCGCGGGCATCAGAGGGGGTCATGGCGTACCAGTGGCCGATGTGGAGGTCGCCCGACGGGTAGGGCAGCATGGTGAGGGCGTAGTGTTTGGGCCTGTCCCAATCCACCCTGGATCGGTAGAGCCCCTCGCCTCTCCAGGCGGACTGCCATTTTGGTTCGATCTCGAGGTGGTCGTAGCGCATCCAGGCGAGGCTAATCGCGTCCCGAGACGCCTCCCAGCGGGTTATGACGGGTGGAGGCGGCGAACCCGCCACACGAGGAGGTCGAGCGGATAGGCACAGCTGACCGGACGTGTCCAGGGATGGTCAACAGGTCAACAAGTCGACGAGTCAACAGGCCAAACCCCGATTCCGGTCCTGTTCACGTGTTGACCGCTCCGCCGAGAGGATCTCCGCCGCCCGACCCCTGTCCGCGAGACCTCGAGGTGCAGGCGCCAGAGCGGACCGAACTCACACCCCGTCCGAGACCAGGCCGAATGCAGCCGACCTGTGGGCCAGGTCGACGGCGAGCGCATCGGCGATGTCGCGGTCGAGATCGATGATCACCACTTCCTTGCTACCCGGCCCGGCGGTGTCGATCGACAGCGTGGCCAACCCGAGGCGGCGTTGGAACGGATTGGCGCGGACCACCGTCGATTGCGCCTTGGCGACGGGGACCAGCCAGGTGCGGCGCGTCAGCACGCCGGAGCGTGCCACGATCAGCTGGTCATCGATCCGGTAGCCGATCGCTCGGTAGGCCGCTTTCGCCCACAGGTACCCGAGCGCCAAACCCATCGGGATACCCCAGGCGAAGACGGGACGCCAGATGGCCAACAGCCCGAACGTGACGAGAACCTCCGCGGCGGCACCGACGAACATACGACGCACGGCCAGCGGGCTCACCGAGCGCAGTTGGTTCTCGAACGGCCCCTCGAGGCCGAGCACCCGCTCCACCAGAGGATCGAGCGAGGCGTTGCGGATGATCGGAGCCACCACGCCACTTCCGGTATCGGCACTGGCGGTGACCGAGCCGGCGGTGTCGGCCATGATCGTGGCGCGGCCGACGAAACGGCGCATGAGCGGACGTTCGATACGCACAGCCTGCACCCGGCTGATGGGGATCACACCTGATGATCTTGTGAGCAGCCCGTGTTCACGACGCAGATCGACGCCGTACTCGGTGAGCACGAACCCGTGGTAGCGGAGCAGGGTTCCCCCGATCGACACCACCCAGCCCACCAGGATCATCATCACCACGAACACCCCGACCACGAGGACGGGACCGATCCCCAGCGCCACCTCGCCGGCATCCTCGATCACGGTGCCCACGTCGAAACCCAGGTCGATCGACCATCCCCACATGACGCCGGCCACGGCGATGAGGGCTCCGATCTGGTTGCCGGTGGCACCGGCGACCAACAGCTCGGAGGTGGGGGCCGAGAACAGCAGATTGGACGATGGTTCCACCTCGGATTCCGGCGCTCTGGTCGCGAGCACCTCACGCAGCTCCACCGCGACCTCTCGTGCGATGTAGCGGAGGACGAGATCGGTGCCGGAGCCTCCGGCGGTCTCGATCTTCACCTCGGCAAGGCTCAGCACCCTCGGCAGCAACGGCTCCAGGAGGTCGACGTTCTGGATTCTCCCGAGCGGCACCGACCGCGTTTCGACCTGAAGGATGCCGCTGCGGAGTTCGAACGAGCCGTCCGCCACCCACCAACGGAGCCGGAGCAGCTCGAGTGCCTGGCGGACCACGCTCACCACCACGATGAAGAGGACGAGCCCGATGCCTCCGAACGCCCGCCCGTCACCCCGACCGAGGAACAGCGCCACGACGATCGGGAACAGCCACCCCTGGATGGTCTTCACCGGGCCGAGCAGCATCGTCAGCCCGCTCAGCCGCTGCGGTTCTGCGAACCGGGTGCCGTTCACGTGGTCCACGGCGGTACCGGTGGGACTCCCGCCTCGGGGCCCGAACGTCCGAGCCGTTCGGTTTCGGCGTCCTGGTCCAGGGTCTCCCCGGACTCCCCCGCCTCGAGAGGCGGCCCTTCGGAGCCCGGCTCGGACGGCAGCTCGTCGTCGAATGCTCCGACCGCGTCGGAGGTGTGACCGGCGGGCTGCTCTGCCACTGCCTCCCGGGACCACGACAACAGGTCTTCACGGAGGAGTTCGGCGGCAGCCAAGGGCAAACCGGGGATCGACAGGTCCGCCAATCTGGAGCCGGCAGTGTAGACGGTCACGTTTCGCAGACCCAGCGCCCGCTCGATCGGCCCACCGATCATGTCGACGTACTGCACGCGCGTGCGGGGTATCCATCGCTGGGTCCTGACGACGACACCGAAACGCACGAACAGTTCGTTCTCGGAGAGGTGGTAGCCCCACGACCGCCATCTCGCCGAAGCGAGAACGAGCCCCGTCAGGGCGATGAATCCGCCCAGACCGCCGACGATCCAAGGGGCGATGGGAACGTCGGCCAGAAAAAGACCGATGGCGACCACAGCGAGCACACCGGCGGGGATGAGCGAACCGACGATCCACAGGAGTCGGACCTTGGGGTCGAGGCGGGACAGCTCGATCATGAGCGCAAGGGTAGAAGAACACGTCCGTGACGTCGCGTACCGAACGATCGTTCGTTAACATGGAGGGCATGATCAGTCCCGAGGAACGTTTCCAATCGCTCATCGACGCCGATGACAAAGTCGAGCCGACCGACTGGATGCCCGACGGCTACCGGGCCACACTCATCCGCCAGATCGCCCAGCACGCCCACAGCGAGATCATCGGCATGCAACCCGAGGGCAACTGGATCAGCCGGGCTCCTTCACTGGAACGAAAGGCCATCCTGATGGCCAAGGTCCAGGACGAGGCCGGCCACGGTCTGTACCTCTACTCGGCGGCCGAGACCCTCGGCGTCTCCCGCCACGAGTTGGTGGACCTGCTCCATCAGGGCCGACACAAGTACTCGTCGATCTTCAACTACCCCACCCTGAGCTGGGCAGACATGGGAGCCATCGGATGGCTGGTCGACGGCGCCGCAATCACCAACCAGGTGATGCTGACGCGCTGCTCCTACGGGCCGTATGCCCGGGCGATGGTGCGGATCTGCAAGGAGGAGTCGTTCCACCAGCGGCAGGGCTACGAGATCATGATCGCCCTGACCCGGGGCTCGGACGAGCAGAAGGCGATGGCGCAGGATGCCCTCGACCGGTGGTGGTGGCCCTCGCTGATGATGTTCGGCCCGCACGATTCGGAGTCCACCCACTCCGAACAGTCCACCGCCTGGAAGATCAAACGGACGTCCAACGACGAGCTGCGCCAGCAGTTCGTGGACATGACGGTTCCTCAAGCCGACTACCTGGGATTGACCATCCCCGACCCGGACCTCAGCTGGAATGCCGAACGAAACCACTACGACTTCGGACCGGTCGACTGGGATGAGTTCTGGCGGGTGGTCAAGGGGGCGGGCCCGATGAACCGGGACCGCATCGAACACAAGGTGTCGGCATGGAACGAGGGTGAATGGGTCCGACAGGCTGCCACCACCCACGCCGCCAAGCGCGCCACGAAACGGGAGGTCGCCTGATGCCCTACGAGATCCACACCGCCCCCGGTGAAGTTCCCGCCGATGTCCCCACGTTCGGCGGTGAGCCTGGTGACGGCTGGCCGATGTGGGAGGTGTTCGTGCGGCCGCGCCGCGGCATCGCCCACGGTCACGCCGGCAGCCTCCACGCCCCCGACGCCGAGACCGCCCTCCAGCACGCTCGTGACGTGTACACCCGTCGCCGCGAAGGCGTCAGTGTCTGGGTGGTGCCCACCGTCGCCATCACCGCCTCGGATCCGGACGACGCCGAGGAGCTGTTCGAGTCGATCGACAAGCCCTACCGGCACGCCACCTATTACGAGATCCCCGAAGAAGTGGGGCACATGTGACGGGGCCAGCCCACGGTTCGCCACTCACCGATCACAGTTTGCGAACGAGATTCGACCGGCGCCGGCGATGACGGAACAAACCTCCACGACGCCACAGGGGATGCCGGCGACGGCGGTCGAACCTCATTTCGCGTACGTGCTCCGCCACGCCGACGACAACCTGGTCCTGGCTCAGCGGCTGGGCGAATGGATCTCCCGCGCACCGGAACTGGAGGAGGACATCGCCCTCGCCAACATAGGCCTCGACCACCTCGGGCAGGCGAGGGCGCTGCTCACCCATGCCGCCACGCTCGAAGGTGCCGGACGGAGCGAAGACGACCTGGCCATGTTGAGAGACGAGCGGTCGTTCACCAACCTGCTGTTGGTGGAACAGCCCAATGGCGATTTCGCCCACACCATGGCGCGGGCGCTGTTGTTCGACGCCTATCAGATCGAGATGTGGGAGACGCTTACCCGCTCGACCGACCAGACGCTGGCCGGCATCGCCGCCAAGGCGCTCAAGGAAACCCGCTACCACCTCCGCCACTCCTCGACCTGGATGATCCGGCTGGGCGACGGAACCGACGAGTCCCACCTCCGTGCCCAGCGTGCGGTCGATCAGTTGTGGCGATTCACCGCCGAGCCATTCCAGAGCGACCGAACCGATGCCGCCGCCGCAGCGGCCGGATGGGGCCCTGTGCCCGAAGACCTGGCCGACCGGTGGTCGCAACGGGTTCGGGCGGTGCTCGAAGAAGCGACGATCACAGTGCCCGTCGACCCGTACCAGCGGTCGGGTGGACGCTCCGGATTCCACACCGAACACCTGGGCCACCTCCTGTCCGAGATGCAGTGGACGGCCCGAGCCCACCCGGGACTGTCCTGGTGACCGAAGCGACGTTCGCCGTCTCGGATGTCGTCCGGCGGGCGCTCGCCGGCGTGGTGGATCCCGAGATCCCGGCCCTCACCATCGAGGACATGGGCATCCTGCGGGCCGCCACCGAGACCTCGACCGGTGTGACCGTGACCATCACACCCACCTACTCGGGGTGCCCGGCGATGGGCACGATACGCGCCGACATCGTGGCGGCCCTGGAGGCCGTCGGAGTCACACAGGTCGAGATCGAGACCGTGCACTCCCCCGCTTGGACCACCGACTGGATGACCCCCGATGCGCGCCGCAGGCTCGAGGAGAGCGGAATCGCCGGACCGTCCGCCCTCGAGGAAGCCCGCTGCCCCCAGTGTCGTGCCGGCGATCCCCGCACCGTCAGCGAGTTCGGATCGACCGCCTGCAAGGCGCTGATGGTGTGCTCGGCGTGTGGCGAGCCCTTCGACCTCTTCAAGGAGTTCTGACCAATGCCGAAGCGTCGTTCCGACTTCAGGGTCCAGTGCTGATGGCCCAGTTGGCATTCCACCCTCTCACCGTGACCGAAGTGGCCGAGCTGACCGATGAGTCGGTGGCCATCACGCTCGACGTGCCCCCTGAGCTCGCGGACACGTTCCGGTATCTCCCTGGCCAGCACGTGGTGGTGCGGGCGGTCATCGACGGTGCGGACGTCCGCCGGTCGTACTCGATCTGTGCACCGGCCGGGTCGGGCAAGCTCCGGATAGGGGTGAAACGTATCTCCGGTGGAGCGTTCTCCACCTTCGCCACGACCCGGCTGCGGGCGGGCGACGTCATCGAGGCGATGCCCCCGATCGGTGACTTCACCATCGACCCCGACCCTTCCTGTCGCCGCCACCGATGCGCCATCGTGGCCGGGTCCGGGATCACGCCGGTTCTGTCGCTGGTCGCCACCTCGCTCGAAACCGAGCCCGGCGCACGTTGGACGCTGATCTTCGGCAACCGTGAGGCGCGCTCGATCATGTTCCTCGACGAACTCGAAGGCCTCAAGGACAGGTACGGATCCCGCCTCCACCTCCTGCACGTCCTGTCGAGAGAGGACACGGTGCCCATCCTGAGCGGTCGGATCGATGCCGCTCGACTCACGGACCTGTTCAGGTCACTGGTCGACTTCCGCTCGATCGACGAGTGGTTCCTGTGTGGACCCCACGACATGGTGATCACCGCTCGCTCGTTCCTCGAACGCCACGGAGCAGACCCGTTGTCGGTCCACGAAGAGCAGTTCTTCGCCGGACCACCGCCGGCCGCTCCCGTCCTAGAGTCGGAGACGACCGGATCGGTGTTGCTCACCTTCACCCTCGACGGGCGCGAGTCGACGGTGCGCCTCGATCCGGCCACCTCGATCCTCGACGCAGCACTCGCCGTGCGGCCCGAGCTCCCCTACTCGTGCAAGGGGGGAATGTGCGCCTCCTGCAAGGCCAAGGTCACCGAGGGCGAGGTGACGATGGCCAAGAACTACGCCCTGGTATCGGACGACTTGGAGCGGGGATTCACCCTCACGTGTCAGGCTCATCCGGTTGGCGACCGCGTCGTCGTGGACTTCGACCAACGATGACGACACTGCGCAACACCCGCGACGACGTCGTGCGCGCCGCCGGACGGCTGTTCGCCGACCGGGGCTACCACGGCACCTCGATGCGGGACCTGGGTCGGGAACTGGGCCTGCATGGGAGCTCGTTGTACTCGCACATCAGCTCGAAGGAGGACCTCCTGGTCGACGTGGTGATGCGCGGCGCCGACCTGTTCGAGGTGGCGGCACGATCGGCGATGGCGGCGCAGGCCGATCCCCCGGCGCGGCTCGAAGCCCTCGTGGCAGCCCACGTCGATGTCGTGCTCGACCACATCGACGAGTCCCGCACCTTCCTCAACGAGGCACGATCGCTCGAGGACGGACACAGGTCCCGGGTGATCGAAGCCCGCGACCGGTACGAGGAGGCGTTTCGCCGGGTTCTGTCCGACGGAGTGGCTGCGGGAGACTTCCGTTCAGACCTCGACGTCCGGATGAGCACCATCTACGTTCTCTCGATCCTCAACGCCATCGACCGCTGGTACCGGGCCGACGGCGATCTGGACCGTCCGGCGCTCGTGAGGTCTCTCATGAGCTTCGTGCTCGGCGGGATCGCCGGTGGCGGTCGAGCAGACAAAGGTTTGAGCGGCAGAGGTCCTCTCGCCTGAGCGGTCGACAGGTCAACAGGTCGACAGGTCGACAGTCGGCACTCCCGATCCGCCAAGGCTCGTAACATCCTCGAGATGCACGACCTGACCGCCGGGATCGAGAACGTGGAGCAGGTGACCGTCACCGCCGACATGTCACCGCCGCACCTGGCACCCACCATCGTGCTGTCGACCCCCAAGATGATCGAGTTGATGGAATGGGCAGCCACCCGAGCCGTCCAGCCGGTCCTGGGCGACGATCGCACCTCGGTGGGCACCCACGTCAACGTATCTCACGAGGCGGCCGCTCGTGAGGGCGAGGTGGTGACCGTCGCCGCCACCCTGACCGCCGTGAACCGGCGCCGTCTGACCTTTGCGGTGTCGGCGACCGTCGGCGACCGCGTCATCGGCCGAGGAACCCACGAGCGATTCGTGATCGACCGAAACCGGTTCGCGGCGACCTGAGCGACCAGCCCCACAGCTTCCAGCTGCCAGCCAGAACGCGCTGCAGCGTGTTGCGTGTTGCGTCGGACGTCGGACGTTTCCGGAAGCTATCCAGTCCTCCCGTGCGCGCTATCTCTGATCCTCGGGTTCGTGCCCGTCCGCTACCGAACACTGTTGTGTACGCAACGGGACTCAGGAGACGAACATGAAGCGCAACGGATTGAGCTGGGACGGCACCAAGAAGCGGACGATCGCCGCATTCGCGCTGGCAGCCGTCATGGTGCTCCCGGGAGTGGCACAGGCACGCACCCTCCCCACCAATGAAATCACTTCCACGATCGCCACCGAAGCCGACGCACCCGTCATCAAGGTCATCGTCAAGGCGTCACGCGGAGTGAGCTGGGGCTGAGCGACCCCGGTTCGCACCGCACACACGAGGGCCGGCTCTTCGGAGCCGGCCCCTCGTATTTCGCTGCTGGCTACTGGCTGCTGGCTACTGGGTTCGAGGATCCCTTCGAGCTGCCGGCCAGGACGCCGGTCATGCGTGTTGCGTCGGACGTCAGACGTCAGACGTCGGAGCGAGGAGCGAGGAGCGAGCCGCCAGCAGCCCAACCAGTACGCGCTCCAGCGTGTTGCGGGTTGCGTGTTGCTTCGGACGTCCGAGCCAGCAGCCAGGAGCCAGGAGCCAGCAGCCAGCAGCCAGCAGCCAGCTGATGCTATCTATCTAGTCCTCCCGTGCGGACTATCTCTGATCCTCCTGTCCGGGCGGGCTCGGGGCCGATCACTTGGGGGTAGGCAACCGGATCACAGGAGACACCATCATGAAGCACAAGGGACTGAGCTGGGACGGCGGCAAGAAGAAGCGGACGGTCGCAGCGTTCGTGTTGGCCGCGGTCATGGTGCTCCCGGGAGTCGCTCAGGCACGCACACAGCCCGGCACGATCTCGACCGACACCGAGGTGACGGTCGACACCACGATCGTGAAAGTCTCGGCTCGGGGAGTCAGCTGGGGCTGAGCTTCACACACCCTCGAGTCATCGTTGAAGGCCGGCCACATGTGCCGGCCTTCAACGCGCACCAACTGCCAGCTGCCCGCTCCCAGACGTTCGTAGCTCGCAGCGTCGCTGAAGGGCCGGCTCATCGAGCCGGCCCTTCAGCATGTCAGATGCGAATCGGATCAGGGGAGATCGATCGGACGCATCACGCGGTTGATGACGTGCACGACACCGTTGGAAGCGTCGATGTCCACGGCGCTCAGCTTGAGCTTGGCGTTGAGGTCGTCGTGATCCTGATCGCGCAGGAACACGGCCTTGAGCGATCCGTTGTCCTTGTACTGGATGAAGATCTCGAAGGTCGAACCGCCGAGCGTGGGTACGTTGGCACCCTGCAGTCCGGGGACGACATCACTCGAGAACACCTCGCCGTCGACCACGTGATAGAGCAGGACGTCGGTGATGAGATCCACACCGACGTTCTCCACGAGCCAGGTGGCCACGGTGGCCTCCGATGCGGTCCACGGTCCGCCCAGATCCTTGGTGAGCAGCCGGAAGGCACGATCGGTGGGTGCGAACACGGTGTAGTTCACCGAGTCGCTGTCGAGCGCGCCGGCCAAACCGGCGGCCACGACCGCTGCGGCGAGGATGTCGGTGTCTCCCTGGTTCCTATCGAACGTTCCGTCACCCACGGCGATGTCGGTGATACTCGGTTGGCTTGCAGCGGCCGGGCCGGCAAGCATCCCCAGCGCCAACATGGCTGCCAGAGCGGTGGTCATCGTACGTCGCATGTGTACCTCCTCGGGTCTCGATTCCCGCGACCGCCACATACGGAGCCATCGGTGTCGGCGGATGACGATTTCGGGAATCGACATCACCCTCGAACGATCATCACATCAACGCTGGTCACGGAGGAACCGTTCGATCTCGGCGGCGAGGTCCTCGCCGGTCACGCCCGTGGTGGAGTCGTACACCTGCTCCAGCTGTTCGACCATCGACCGGACGTCGGGGCGTTGTTCGATGATCGCCTCGACCCCGAGCAGGTGGTCGGCCACCTGAAGCTGGAGGTCGTCGAGCACGAAGGGGATGCCGAGGTGGGCGGAGAGCCGCTCGACCAGGGCCATCGCTGCGGCCGGAAAGGCGGAACCCACGTAGTTGGGTACCCGGGCCCAGAAACCGATGGTGGGGATGCCGGCGGCCGCCAGCTCGTGGTCGATGGCGGTCACGGCCGCCGCCGGAACCCGCAACAGGCCTTCGGGCTGGTCGGGCCACTGTTGGAGACGTTCCGGGGAGGAGGCGGTGGACATGACCGTGATCGGGCGCGTGTGAGGAGCGGCCCACGGAACCCCGCCGATGCCGATGAACTCCACGACGCCCCAGTTCCGACAGGCGGCGATGAGCGACGAGGCCAGTTCACGCCAGTTCCAGTTCGGCTCAGGTCCGGTCAGCACGAGAAGATCCCGACCACCGCTCGTGGCCTTGACCACGGCCAGCTCTGGCCATTCGATGCCGTCGATCACCCCGTCGACGAAGTCGACGGTCGGCCGCATCATCCGGTAGTCGTACAGGCGATCGGGATCGAACCGGGCAACCACCTGGCCCTCGGGTGCGATCGCCTTCGCCGCCAGCGTGCCCGCCGAACCGGCGTTCACCCACCCGTCCAGGGCCACCACCAGGGCTGGTGTGACGAAGGGGCCGGGGTCGATGATGTCGAGCATGTCGTTGAGAGGGTAGGCGGCACATGCCACCAATCGCACTCCCCGCCTCCATCTCCGTTCGGTCGATGGGTGGGTCGGAGTCGCCCTGCTGCGTAGGCTTCCCGGATGTCGATCGTCATCTGCGGAGCGGGCATCGCCGGTGTGGCGACCGCCTTCCACCTGAGCGTCGAGTTCGGTGTCGACGGTGTCGTCGTGTGCGACCCCCGCCCCCCGTTGTCCCTCACCTCAGACAAGAGCACCGAGTGCTATCGGAACTGGTGGCCCGACCGGAACATGGTCGGGTTCATGAATCGTTCGATCGACATCCTCCGGGCACTCGACCGGCGGTCGGACGGGGCGTTTCACCTGAACCGACGTGGCTACCTGTACGTCACCGCCAGACCCGAGCAACTCCGGGCGATGGAGGCGGAGGCGCATGTCGTGTCGGGCCACGGCGCCGGACCGTTCCGGGTGTTTCCGACGGATCCGGGCGGAACGGACGGTGCCGACCTGCTCGACCGCCGGGCCCTCCTCGCCCGCTATCCGCGCCTGAGCCCCGAGTCCATCGGCGGGTTGCTCGTTCACAGAGCAGGATGGATGTCGGCCCAACAGCTCGGGGCATGGATGCTGGAACAAGCGATCGCAGCAGGCGCGCGACTCCTCCCCCATGCCGTTCTCGCCGTCGAAACCTGCGGGAACGCCGTGGACGGCGTGCGGCTGTCAGACGGCTCCACACTGCCCACCCACACGTTCGTCGACGCCGCAGGGCCGATGGTCGGGCCGGTCGCCGAGATGGCGGGCGTCTCGTTGCCGGTGCTGTCGGAGGCTCATCACAAGGTCGCCTTCCGGGACCACCTCGGGGTGATCGATCGCTCCGCACCGATGGTGATCTGGTGTGACGAGCAGAAGATCCGATGGTCGTCGGAGGAGGCCGCGATGCTGCTCGAGGCGGGGCGCCCCGAGCTGACCACCACGATGCCCCCGTTCTGCCACGGCCGTCCTGAAGGCGGTGACGGATCCGACTGGGTGCTCGCCCTGTGGGAGCACTCCCGGACCGTGATGGAACCGGAGTGGCCCATGCCCCACGACGAGCTGTACCCAGAGGTGGTCATCCGCGGCATGTCCACCATGCTCCCCGGCCTGCGTGCCTACCTCGACCACCTCCCGCAACCCTTCGTCGATGGTGGCTACTACACGAAGGCTCTCGACAACCTCCCCCTGATCGGCCCCATCGGCCCGGACGGTTTCCACGTATGCGGAGCTCTCTCCGGATACGGTGTCATGGCCGCCCCCGCCGCCGGAGAACTCGCCGCCCACCACATCCTGAATCACGACCTCCCAGCCTGGGCCGCACCCTTCTCCCCCACCCGCTTCGACGATGCCGAGTACGTCGCGTCGATCACGTCGAGTGATGCGGGGCAGCTCTGAAGCTCGAGCTGCTGGCTTCTAGCCTCCAGCTACTGAAGAAGACCACGGGAAAGCCAGGTACCGTGGAATTCTTGCAGCCAACTCAGTTCAGCAGCCAGCAGCCAGCAGCCAGCAGCCTCCTGTTCTCGTCGGTACCGTCAGCAGTATGGAAACCGCGCTTCTCTCCGATCTGGCCGAGCGGATCGAGCAACTGCGATCCGATGGGCTGTACAAATCCGAGCGGGTGATCTCTTCACCGCAGGACGCCCACATCAGGTTGGCCGATGGCACCGAGGTGGTGAACTTCTGCGCCAACAACTACCTGGGGTTGGCCGACAGCGAGGTTCTGGTGGACGCCGCTCGACAGGCGTTGAGCGACCACGGATACGGGATGGCGTCGGTCCGGTTCATCTGCGGCACCCAGGACATCCACAAGCGCCTGGAGGACCGAATCTCGGCGTTCCTCGGCACCGAGGACACGATCCTGTACTCGTCGTGCTTCGACGCCAACACCGGGCTGTTCGAGACGATCCTCGACGAGGACGACGCCGTCATCTCCGACGCCCTCAACCATGCCTCGATCATCGATGGGATCCGCCTGTGCAAGGCGCGACGACTCCGGTACGCCAACACCGACATGGGCGAGCTGGCGCTGAGGCTCGAGGAGGCCGCCGATGCACGCTACCGGCTGGTGGCGACCGACGGGGTGTTCTCGATGGACGGGGTGATCGCCGACCTGCCTGCGATCTGCGACCTCGCCGAATCGCACGACGCCCTCGTCATGGTCGACGACTCCCACGCCGTCGGGTTCATGGGCGCCGGCGGTCGCGGGACCCCCGAGTTGGCAGGCGTGGCGGATCGGGTCGACATCGTCACCGGCACGCTCGGTAAAGCCCTCGGTGGGGCGTCGGGCGGGTACACCTCCGGACGGGCGGAAATCATCGCCTGGCTCCGGCAGCGGTCCCGCCCCTATCTGTTCTCCAACTCGCTGGCGCCCGTGATCGCCGCCACCACCCTCACCGCCCTCGATCTGGTCGAGTCCTCCACCGAACTCCGCAGCCGACTCGCCGAAAACGCCAACCGGTTCCGGAAGGGGATGACGACCGCCGGGTTCACCCTGACGGGGAACGGCCATCCGATCATCCCGGTCATGCTCGGCCAAGCGACCGTAGCCACGGAGATGGCCGACCGGCTGCTGGCGATGGGCATCTACGTGATCGCCTTCTCGTTCCCGGTGGTTCCCCGTGGCGCGGCCCGAATCCGAGCCCAGATGTCGGCCGCACACAGCCCGGCCGACATCGACCGCGCCATCGACGCCTTTGCCACCGTTGGGCGGGACATGGGGGTGATCCGATGAGGGCACTCGTGAAGTCCGAGCCCCGGCCCGGTCTGTGGATGGAGGACGTGTCGGAGCCGACCGTCGGCGACCGCGAGGTGAAGATCAGGGTGGCCAAGACCTCGATCTGCGGGACCGACCTCCACATCCACTCCTGGGATGCCTGGGCGCAGGGGACCATCCCGGTACCGATGGTGGTGGGCCACGAGTTCATGGGCACCATCACCGAGCTCGGGCACGGTGTGGAGGGCTTGACCGTGGGTCAACGGGTTGCGGGCGAAGGCCACATCACCTGCGGCCACTGCCGCAACTGCAAGGGCGGACGCCGTGAGTTCTGCCACAACCACACCAGCGTCGGGGTGAGCCGCCAGGGCGCCTACGCCGACTTCCTGGTCATCCCCTCAGCCAACGTGTTCCCGGTGCCCGACCACATCGACGACAACGTGGCAGCGGTGCTCGACCCGCTCGGCAACGCCACCCACACCGCACTTCGCTTCGATCTGGTGGGGGAGGACGTGCTGATCACCGGGGCCGGCCCGATCGGCGTGATGGCGGTGGCGATCGCCCGACACATCGGAGCGCGCAACATCGTGGTCACAGACATCAACGACTACCGGCTGAAGATGGCCTCCGACCTGGGCGCCGACCGAGTGGTCAATGTCAGCCGGGACCGGTTGACGCCGGTGATGGCCGAACTCGGCATGAACGAAGGCTTCGACGTCGGCCTGGAGATGTCGGGAGCCGAAACAGCCTTCAACCAGATGCTCGACGTCATGAACCATGGCGGCAAGATCGCCGCCCTCGGCATCCCCGCCGGCCCGATGACACTCGACATCAACGACGTGATCTTCAAAGGCCTCACCGTCCAGGGCATCTACGGGCGACGCATCTTCGAGACCTGGTACAAGATGTCCGCCATGCTCCAGAGCGGCCTCGACGTGAGCAACGTCGTCACCCACTCCCTCCCCGTCGACCGTTTCGAAGAGGCATTCGAAATCGTGCGCGGCGGGGAGTGCGGGAAGGTGTTGTTGGAATGGACGTAGAACGTAGAACGTAGAACGTAGAACGTAGAACGTAGAACGTAGAACGTAGAACGTCCGGCGCCGTGCTCGCCCGCATACTTCCGGGGGCCACCACCATGACGTGCTGCTGAGGCTGTGGCGCGCGACTGGCCCCATGTTTGCGCCGCACCGGTGGCGGCCCCGAGACTGGTCGGAGGAACGGTCGCCGGACATTGAACGTTCTACGTTGAACCACCCCCGCAATCGCGTCGCGGTGGTGGCGGCCCCCAGGACTGACGGACGGCACCGGACGGCGGACCTTGACCGTTCTACGTTCAACGTTGTAACGCCCCCGCAATCGCGCCGCACCCGTGGCGGCCCCCAGCACTATCGAGACGAACGGACGCCGAACGTTCTACGTTCTACGTTGAACGTTCTACCCGCGCAGCATCAGCGATCCGCTCCGCGAACCACCGATACGACGCCTTCGGCGTCCGCTCACCCGTTTCGTGGTCGACCCACACGAGACCGAAACGTTGGGAGTAGCCGGACGTCCACTCCAGGTTGTCGAGCAGGCTCCACACGAAGTAGCCCTGGACGGGGACACCTTCTTCCCGGGCTGCCATCACGGCGTCGATGTGGGTGGCGAGGTAGTCGATGCGGCGGGCGTCGTCGTCATCGGGTGTGTCGGAGTAGCTGGCCCCGTTCTCGGTGACGACGATGGCGTTGGGTTGGTAGGTGTCGTCGATGTGGTGGAGATACCGGGTCAGGGCTTCGGGCGTGTTGGGCCATCCCATCTCGGTGTGGCCCTCCACCGCCGGGGCACCCTGGGGGATACCGGTGTTTTCGGACTCCTCCTGACCGGCTCCGATCCGCAGGCTCGTGTAGTAGTTGAGGCCGAGGAAGTCGATGGGGGCAGCGATCGTGGTGTAGTCGCCCGGCTGGATCAGGTGGTGGTCGAGACGACCGGCTTCCATGTAGGCTTCGATCATGTCCTCGGGGTATCCACGGCCGAAGACGGGATCGAAGAACCAGCGATTGCGGAAGCCGTCGAAACGAGTGCTGGCGGCCACATCGGCATCGGCGTCGCTGAGAGGTGTCACGGGTCTGCAGTCGAGGGCGATGCCGATCGATGATCCAGAGACGGCACGACGGAGCTCCCGGGCCGCCTGACCATGTGACACGAGGATGTGGTGTCCGGCCGCCAGCGCCCGGGACCAATCGGCGATCCCGGGAGCGAAGATCCCTTCCTGATGCCCGAGCATCGAGGTCACCCACGGCTCGTTGTGCGTGATCCAGTGGTTCACGGTGTCGCCCAGGGCATCGGCCACCACCAGGGCGTACTCGGTGAAGGCGTCGACCATCCACCGGTCCGGCCAGCCACCCCGGTCCTGCAGCGCCTGGGGCAGGTCCCAGTGGTAGAGGGTGACCCACGGTTCGATGCCGGCGGAGCGCAACTCGTCGACCAGGCGCCGGTAGAAGTCGAGTCCGGCCTGGTTGACGGCACCGACGCCGTCGGGAAGCACACGGGACCATGCGATCGAGAACCGGTAGGCGTCGATCCCGAGATCCGCCATGAGGGCGACGTCCTCTGGGTACCGGTGATAGTGGTCGCAGGCGGTGGTGCCGTCCTCCAACCCGCGCTCGGCGGTGAACCGATCCCAGATCGAGTCACTTTTTCCGTCTGTGCGTCCGCCCTCGATCTGATAGGCGGACGTACCGACACCCCATGTGAAAGACTCCATGCCCGGAGGGTACGACTCAGTCGAGGAGGCTGCGTGCCACCAGGTCCGCCAGCAGGTGGGTTTCATCGATCACGACGTCGACACCCATGTCCGGCTCGAACAGCCACCGGTTGCGGGGATCGACAACACGGGCGGCGACGACGGCGATCTCGAACTCGTATTTGGCGAGCGTGGCGGCGACCAGGTTCACCTCGTCGGAGCCGGTGGCGGCGACCACCGCATCGCAGCTTCTGATCCCGGCCGCCTCCAGATCCGACGGATCGGTACCCGAGCCGTGGAAGACGGGCACGCCGACAACCTGGCGTTCAAACTCGGCGACATGTTCGGCTCGCACTTCGATCACGCGCACCGAATGTCCCTCATCGCTGACCGTTCTCACCACGGCGGTGCCGGCCTTCCCGGCACCGATCACCAACACGGTTCGCATCAGGACCTCCTCCCCAGCAACGATTCGAGACGTTCGGCGCCACCACCCGACACCGCCAGCACCACGATGTCGTCGAGGTGCAGCCTGGTGACACCGTCCGGGACGAACGTTCGCCCGGCCCGTGTGACGGCCGCCGCCCTGATCTCGCCGGCCATCTCGAGCTCTCCGATGGGGCGATCGTCGAGCAACGGCGGCACCACCACTTCGATCAGGTCGACCTGTCCGGCACCGAGCGTGGTGATCGAACCCACATCGACCAGCACCAACAGCTCGGCCAAACGACCGACGCCCCAGGCCACCGGCGAGATCGTGTGGACGCCGAGTCGACGGTATACCTCGGCTGCTCTCGGGTCGTACATGCGGGCCGCCACTCTCGGAACACGGAAACGCCGGGCGGCGATCCTGCCCACCACCGCGTTCACCTCATCGGACCCGGTGACCGCAGCCAACGCATCGGCCCGTTCCATCCCCGCCCGAAGCAACACATCCCGATCGAGGCCCATCCCGGTGACCGTGCTGCCAGAGAACGCCGACCCCAATCGCGAGAACGCAGCCTCGTCGCGGTCGACCACCCGCACGTCATGGCCGTTCAGGTCGAGCCGGGTGGCGAGCCCGGCGCCCACCCGCCCACATCCAACAACGACAACTCTCATGACGCACTCCTCTCGAATCTCTGCAGCACGCGGCGACGAACCCAATCCACCATGGGGAGCAACGGAACCCCGAGCAACAGCCACAGCCAGCCGACGGCGGGGAACGGTGCGGTACCGATGACACCACCCAGCCAAGGGACGTAGATGAGGGCAGCGATCACGGCCAATTCCGACAGGATCCCCCACAGGACGAAGCGGTTGGAGCGGAGGTCCCGGAATCCCCGCGAGCGCTGGGCGAACAGGTTCCCGATCTGGGTGGCGACCACGGCACTCAAAGCCATCCCGGCGGCGGCCCGATAGGTGACACCGTCACCGGGCAGTGTGTCGAACCCGTCGTATCCCATCAACCGGTAGGCCCCGAAGAAGGCCGCCATCACGAACGCGGCCTGTACCGGGCCCAGCCACACGTACGCCCTGGTGAGCAACGCCCGGTCTATCACGTGTTCGGATCGGGGACGCGGCGGTCGATCCATGATGCCCGGTTCGGGAGGCTCGGCACCCAGAGCGAGCGCCGGCGCCAGGTCGGTGCCGAGGTCGATGGCGAGGATGTGCATGACGTCGAGCGCGATGGGGATACGTCCGCCTGAGAATGCGAACACGATGAACGGGACCGCCTCCGGCGTGTTGGAGGTGAGGATGTACGTGGTGAACTTGCGGATGTTGGCGAACACCGCCCGACCCTCCTCGACCGCCGCCACGATCGAGGCGAAGTTGTCGTCCAGCAGGATCATGTCGGCCGCTTCCTTTGCGACGTCGGTGCCGGTGATACCCATCGCCACTCCGATGTCGGCCTTCTTGAGCGCCGGTGCATCGTTGACGCCATCGCCGGTGACCGCCACCACCTCACCGAGCGACTGCAACGCAGCCACCACCCGCAGCTTGTGTTCGGGGGTCGCACGGGCGAACAGCACCTCGGTGCGAAGCATCGCTGCCAGAGCGGCGTCGTCGAGGGTGTCCAATTCGTCACCGTTGACGACTCTGACCCCCTCGCCCACCATTCCGATGCGACGGCCGATCGCCTGTGATGTCAGCCCGTAGTCACCGGTGATCATCACGATCCGGATGCCGGCAGCCCGGCAGGTGGCAACGGCCGCCGCCACTTCCGGGCGGGGAGGGTCCTGCATGGCGATCAGCCCCAGAAACTCGAGATCGGCCTCCAGCGCTTCGTCCGACAGCCCGGTCGGGCGGCGGGCGAAGCGACGACGCGCCACACCGAGTACCCGTAGCCCCAACCCCGACAGCCGGTCGATCTCGCGCTTCCACGGTGCCTGCTCCGCCTCGTCGAGGGGGGCGCCGGCTTCTCCGACCGACAGCGAGAGCAGCACGTCGGCTGCCCCTTTCACGTGGAGCTCGTAGTGGCCCTGGCGACGATCGATGGTGCTCATCCGCTTGCGACCCGAGTCGAAGGGGACCTCGCCGATCCTCTCCCAGTCCGCCTGGGCCCCGACCTTGATGGCCGCCACAACCACCGCTGCCTCGGTGGGGTCGCCCACCGCCACCCATCGTCCGTCCTCCTCGTGGACCCTGGCGTTGCAGGCGGTACCGGCCACCTCGAACAACTCGACCAGCCGGTCCGAGCCGGCAGGTGTGACGGTGCCTTCCGGTCGGTACCCGACCCCGGACAGCTGATAGGCCACGCCGTTCACGAACGCCGCCGTGACCGTCATCTCGTTCTGCGTGAGCGTCCCGGTCTTGTCCGTGCAGATCACACTGGTCGATCCCAGCGTCTCGACCGCCGACAGCTTCTTGACGAGTGCGTTGCGACGGGCCATCCGCTGGGTCCCCATCGCCAACGACAACGTGACGGTGGGGAGCAGCCCCTCCGGCACGAAGGCGACGATCATCCCGAGAGCGAAGATGAACCCGCGGGCGGGCGCCAGCCCTCCCAGCACCAGGGCCAAACCGAAGAACACGACGCCGACCGAGACCGCCACGATGCTCACCACCACACTCAGCCTTCGCAGCTCGAGTTGGAGCGGAGACGGAGAGTCGGGGGTTTCCTGGGTCAATGCCGCAACCCGTCCGAGCTGGGTACGGGAACCGACCGCGGCAACGACCGCCCGGCCCCGTCCGGCGGCGACACTCGTTCCGGCGTAGATCATGTTGGGAATCTCGGCCGGGGTGTGGCCTCGGGCGTCGCAGGCCTCGGATGCTTTGCGGGTGGGTCGGGACTCGCCGGACATGGTGGACTGGTCGACTCTCAGGTTCACGTGATCGACCAGCCGGGCGTCGGCCGAGATCCGGTCTCCTTCCTCGAGGATGAGCACATCGCCGTTCACCAGCTCCTCCGCCGGCACCCGGATGGGAACACCGTCGCGCAAGATCGTGGCGAACGTTGGCAGCAGCTGCCTGAGCGCGGCAGTGGCCTGCTCCGCCCGGAACTCCTGCCAGAAACTGAACAACCCGTTGACGACGTTCACCACCCAGATGGCGATCGCCAGCTGCGGGAGCCCTGCCGCCAGCGCCACCGCTCCACCCACCCAGAGAAGGACCGCCATGAGATGCCCAAAGTTCGACAGAAACTTCCTCACCATCCGGGCCGGAGGCGGCTCTGCGAACACGTTTGGCCCGTCGCGCGCCAGCCGGCCCGCCGCCTCGTCCGTCGACAACCCGTTCGGACTGCTGCCCAACGCCGGGTACACCCCGCTCGCCGGTAACTCCGCCAATCCAGCCTGTTCCTGAGCCACGACCGTCGCCATGACCACTGAACCTACGACGAACCGGAGACGCCGGCCACGGGCGAATGGCGGGAAAAGCTGCCAGCTTCCAGCTCCCAGCCATACGAGCGAAGATCGACGAGCGACGAGAGACGAGCCAGAGAAGGCTCCTGGCTCCTCTACTGGCTCCTGGCTACTGGCTCGGAACGTCGACGCAACACGGAGGGCACACGGGTTCTGGCTGGGGAGCTGCAGCGGGCGACGAGCCGTCCGCCCCACGAGCGTTGTGGAGCCGGTCCGGTACGTTCTACGTTGTACGTTCTACGTTGTACCTCCGCGCGTTCTGCGTTCTGGCTGGCAGCTGGAAGCTGGGAGCTCGCAGCTTCTAAAGGCCCGAAGTCCCTGTCCCGAGTGTTCCGATTCGGGCAGGTTGTCTTTCGAGATGGCCGGGTACCCACAAGAATTCGAGTTCGACGTCCTGCTCAAGCATGGGCAGGTCGTCCACATCCGCCCCATACGTCCCGAGGACGCCCAACTGGAGCATGACTTCATCCTGAGGGTTGGTCCTCAGAGCATGTATCAGCGGTTCTTCCGCGCCAAGAAGGACCTGTCTCCGGAGGAGCTTCGCTACTTCACCACGATCGACTACGACGATCGGATGGCGTTGATCGCCCTGGTCGGTGACCAGATGGTGGCGGTCGGACGGTATGACGTCACTCCCGGCAAGGAAAGCGACGGGGGTCGTGTCGCCGAGGTGGCGTTCCTGGTGGAGGACGCCTTCCAGGGCCACGGCATCGCCTCGCTCTTGCTCCAACACCTCACGGTGTACGCGCGGCTGCGCGGCGTGAAGGAGTTCGAGGCGTTCGTGCTGGCCGACAACTTCGGAATGATGCGGCTCTTCCGCAGTTCCGGCTATCAGGTGCAACGGTCGCTCGACGAGGACGTGTACCGGGTGGGGTTCCCAACCGACTACTCCCCCGAAGCCCGCTCGGCGGACTGGGAGCACGAACGACGCTCGGTGACCGCTTCGCTGACGCCGCTCTTCTTCCCACGCAAGGTGGCCGTGATCGGCGCCGACCAGGACGCCACCGTGCCCGGGGGCCGTCTGCTGCGCAACCTCGTGCTCGGCTCGTACACCGGTATCGCCTTCCCGGTGAACCCGAGTCGGGGCTTCGTTCACTCCATCAAGTCGTACCCGTCCATCGAGGCCGTCCCCGACGACATCGACCTGGCCTTCGTCGCCCTCCCCCCGGACGAGGTGATCGACGCCATCGCCGAGGCGGGACGCAAAGGGGTCCGGGTGGCGGTGGTCACGTCGTGGACGGCGGACGACGGCGCCGCCTGGGAGGACCGTCTGCTCCGCTCGGCCCGTCGGGTCGGGATGCGCATGCTGGGCCCCGACTCATCCGGCATCGTCGTGACCAGCCCCGAGGTCAGCTTTCACGGGCACACCGGGCTGGCCTCGGTCCCGGCCGGCAAGGTCGGCCTGGCGACCCAGAGTGGCGCGCTCGGCACCGCCATGTTGTCGGATGCGGCCCGCCTGTCGTGCGGCCTCTCCAGCTTCGTCTCGCTCGGCGACGCCGGGGACATCACCGCCAACGATCTTCTCATCTACTGGGAGGGCGATCCCTTCACATCGGTCATCGCCCTGTATGTGGAGACGTTCGGCAATGCCAGGCGCTTCGGTCGACTCGCTCGCAGGGTGGGACGTACCAAGCCGATCGTGGCCGTGAAGGGCGGGAGATCGGGCATCGACCGGGGCGGCCGTGAAGGCGATCGACGCCAAGCGGCGGTCGAGGCGTTGTTCCGGGCGTCAGGGGTGATCCGGGCCGAAACCATGACCGAGTTGTTCGACATCGTCGCACTGCTCAGCCGTCAGCCCTTGCCGACCGGGCGACGGGTGGCGGTGATCGCCGAAGCGCCCGGGCCGGCATCGCTCACCGCGGGCGCCCTCGAGGCCAACGGTCTCGAGGTCCCCTCGTGGTTGACCCTCGCCGATGGCGAAACACTCAATCCCATCGTCGCCACCGCCAATCGGCATCAGAAGCTGGTCGACGAGATCGGCTCATCCGGCGCCGCCGACGCCGTGGTGGTGGTCGACATCCCAACCGTGGGCGTCGACGCCGTCGTCACCGGTTCGGGCCCCGTCCCCGTGCTGTCCGTGCGCATGGGCGACCCCGCTCCGGAAGGTCCCACTCCGGTGTACGGGTATCCCGAACCCGCCGCCAGGGCGCTGGCGGCAGCCGTCCGGTACTCCGAATGGCGGAACCGCCCGGAAGGAGACGTCCCCGAGTTCCCCGACGTCGAACGGGCAGAGGCTTCCGCCCTGGTCAACCGGGTGTTGGGCCGGCTCGGTGAGACCGGCGGCATCCTCGACCCCTCCGAGACGACCGGGTTGCTGTCGCTCTACCGAATCCCCACCGAGGGCCCTGCCGGAGGTGTAGCCGGTGCAGTCTCGATGACCGAGGACCCGCTGTTCGGCCCGCTCATCGTGTTCCGCATGTCAGGACGGCTCGCCGAGTTGGCGGGTGATCAGTCGTTCCGGATCAACCCGCTCCACGACCTCGACGCCATCGAGATGATCTCTGAAGTTCGATCGGCCGCGCTGATCGGCGAGGGAACCGGCCGAAAGGCACTGGCCGAGCTGATCCTGCGGGTCTCGCTCCTGGTCGAGCACATCCCGGAGATCACCGATCTCGTTCTCGACCCGGTCACGGTGATCGACGGCCAGGCGTACGTGGCGTCGGCAACCATCTCCGCCAAGCCCCTGACCGGGGTGTTCTCTCCGAGCAGGAAAGACGTGCCGGGGAGGATGCTCTAGCAGCTGCCAGCCGCCAGCTTCCAGCTGCCGGCCAGAACCTCCTGCGTGTTTGCTCAGGACGTCGGAGGTGGCCGTTTGCTGGAATACGCTGAGATCATGCTCGCCGATGCTCTGTTCAGCCGTGAGGGGGATCGTTTCGTCCCGAGCGGGTTGACCAGGGGTGGATGGTCCGACGACGCCCAGCACGGGAGCCCGCCTTCGGGGCTGTTGGCCCGCGCCATCGAACTGGTGGCCACTGCGGTGCCGATGCAGGTGGTCCGGTTCACCGTCGACCTCTTCCGCCCGGTGCCGCTCGCACCTCTCACCGTCGAAACGGTGGTGCGCAGGGACGGCCGACGGATCCAGGTGATCGATGCACATCTGCTCGACGGGACCATCGAGGTGGGCCGGGCCACCAGCCTGAAGATCCGGCTCACCGAGCACCTCGGACTGAACGCTCGGGAGGAAGACCCGTGGGTTCAACCGTCCGGGCCCGAGTTCGCCCACACCGTCGACTGGAGCGGGACGTTCGGGACCACCCCGGGACTCACCCGGTTCCATCTGCACGGGGTCGAGATCCGCACGTTCGACGACAGCTTCATCTCGTTCCGTCCGGGAACCTCCTGGTTCCGGCTCACGGCCCCACTGGTCGCGGGCGAGGAACCAACCCCGTTCGTCCGACTCGCCACCCTGGCCGACATGTCGAACGGCAATTCCCAGGCACTCGACCCAAACGAGTGGCTCTACGTGAACCCGGACATCACGATCTATGCCCACCGACTCCCCGAAGGCGAATGGTTGGGCATGCGTTCGGCGGCCCACCAGCACGACCACGGAATCGGACTCGCCGACACGAGGGTGTTCGACCGACGAGGACCGCTCGGACGGATCAACCAGGCGCAGGTCATAGAGCTGCGAGCTCCTCGCTCCTAGCTGCTGGCTACTGGCTGCCGGTCGGGACGTCCGACGTCCGACGCAACAGGTCCGAACGCGACAGACTGGCAGCTCGAGAGCGACGAGCGACGAGCCGTTCTGGCCAGTAGCGCCAGTAGCCAGTAGCCAGAAGCCAGAAGCCAGTAGCCACCAGCAACATCCTCTCCGCTTCCGCCGACCCGGTTGTCCACAGCTTGGTATTCTCGCGTTCGAGCACCTGAGGGTGCTGCCGGGTACGTGCTCTCGCGAAGGTTTCGACGGTGTGTGCGACTCGTGCACCAACGTTGGTGGCCACCATCGGGTGGTTCGAATCCAGGAGCACAGATGAATATCTACGTGGGGAATCTCCCCTTCCGGTTCTCGGACGAGGACCTGGCGGCGCTGTTCCGCCGTCACGGCGAGGTCGAGTCGGCCTCCATCGTCATGGATCGGGACTCGGGTCGCTCCCGCGGCTTCGGGTTCGTGGTCATGACCAATGACGACGAGGCCCACGCCGCCATCGAGGAACTCGACGGAAGCGACTCCGGCGGCCGCAAGCTGACCGTGAACGAGGCCCGACCGCGTGAGGAACGGCCCCGCCGCGAGGGTGGTGGCGGCGGGTACGGACGCGGCAGTGGCGGTGGCGGCTACGGCGGCGACCGGCGTGGGGGCTACGGCGGCGGCGGCGGTGGCGGCGACAGGGACCGCGACCGGAGGTATTGATGGCAGCTGACGAAGACGAGTACATCCGCATGCGAGGGACGGTCAAGAAGGTCTTGCGGAGTGCGACGTTTCTCGTCGAGATCGACGGCGGGTTGGAGATAACGGCCCGTCCGAGTGGCAAGATGCGGAAAGGCCGAATGATCCGGATCCTGCCCGGCGACGAGGTCGACATCGAGGTCTCGACCTACGACCCGACCCGGGGTCGCATCGTATGGCGGTACCGGTGACCGAACACCGAGAGGGGGCGCTCATTGCGCCCCCTCTCCCTGTTTCGGGTCGACCGCCGACCGCTTGGCGTTTAGCGTCCCGTCTCACCGCACACGGGAGCATCCGTTTGATCTCCATCACACTCGCCAAGCAACTCCGGGGAGCGGGCTTGGGCTGGACGCCGGTTTGGGGTGATCTCTTCCACATCCCCGAACGCAACCTCGACGACCGGGTGTTCGTCATCGCAGACCTCTCGGTCGATGTCACCACGCTCGTCGACGGCATCGGCGCCATCACCTTCAACGGAGCGGTGGAGTGGTCGCTGGACTACATCCTCACTCAGGACGTGGTGTGGTTGCCCACCGAAACCCAGCTGCGAGACGGGCTCGGATCGGCCTTCGGGGGACTCCGCACGACCGACACCGGATTCCGGTGCGACGTCCACACCGAGGACGGCCCACTCGGTTTCGAGGCGCCAACTGCCGAGGACACGTACGGGCTTGCGCTGCTGCACTCCCTGGACCCTCGGCCGCACACCGGATTGACCTGATCTGCAGGCCGCGTCCGCACAGAGAACCCGGTAGCGTGGTCGGAAGAGCCCACCTGGGCTCGTTGAGGGAGGAA
This sequence comes from uncultured bacterium, assembly GCA_963825585.1. Classification (GTDB taxonomy): domain Bacteria; phylum Actinomycetota; class Acidimicrobiia; order Spongiisociales; family ZC4RG35; genus JAOUGY01. Next base: position 897,887 of record CAWGTX010000001.1, on the reverse strand, counting down.
CTCAATGAGACGACTACGCATCATCGCGCTCCTTGCGCTGATCGGATTGTTGGTAGCGGCCTGTGGCGGTTCTGCCGAGGACACGTCCTCGACCACCGCCGCGGGTGACGACACCGCAACCACGACCCCGGCCACCGAACCGTCCGAGACCACTGCGGCCACCGAGCCTGCAGCCGATTTCGTCGGGGACATGGTGGCCGCACCCGACTGCGACTACGGCGGCAAGATCAGTTCGATCGAGGCCGTCGACGCACTGACCGTGAACTTCACGCTGTGCTCGCCCGTTCCGGCGTTCCAGCAGATCGTGGCGTTCACACCGTTCGGCATCCAGCCGAAGGAGCACCTCGAGGCAACCGGCGGCTCTCCGCTCGAGAACCCGATCGGAACCGGTCCGTGGACGCTGGAGGCCTGGAACCGTGGCGACTCGGTCGTGTTCGCGAAGAACGCCGACTACTGGGGCGAACCCGCTCCCTACGACACGCTGGTCTTCCGCTGGGCGACGGAGTCCGCCGGCCGACTGGTCGAGTTGCAGTCCGGCAACGCCGACATGATCACGAACCTGTCCAAGGACGACATCCCATCGGTGGAAGCCGATCCGAACCTGACGCTGCTGCCCGTGCCGAACCCGAACGTGTTCTACCTCGGTCTGTCGACCAAGTTCGAGCCGCTCGAGAACGTCGATGTCCGCAAGGCCATCGCCATGGGCATCGACCGTCAGCGCATCGTCGAGAACTTCTATCCCCCGGGCTCGACTCCGGCCGACTTCTTCACGCCGTGCGCCATCGAGAACGGCTGCAACGGTGAAGCCTGGTACGAGTTCGATGCGGCCGCCGGACGGCAGATGCTGGCCGATGCGGGATTCCCGGACGGGTTCGACACCACCATCTATTACCGCGACGTGTTCCGGGTGTACCTGCCCGAGCCGGGTGCGGTTGCCCAGGAGATCGCAGAGCAGCTGCGGGAGAACCTCGGCATCAACGCCGATGTGCAGGTCGTGGAGTCGGGCGAGTTCATCGCCACCTCGACGGCGGGTGACTATCCCATCTATCTGCTCGGTTGGGGCGCGGACTACCCGCATGTCACCAACTTCCTGGACTTCCACTTCGGCGAAGCGAACCCGCAGTTCGGTGACGTTCACCCGGAGATCTACGACAACCTGGTCGAAGGCGCCCAGATCGCAGATCCGGCTGCGGCTGCGCCGGTCTACGAGGCGGCGAACAACGCCATCCGAGACATCGTCCCGATGATCCCGATCGCCCATGGTGCCGCCAACGACGCCGCTCTGGTGTCGGTGGAGAACGCCGCCATCCCGGTGTTCGGAGCCCCGTTCTTCCATGAGATGAACCCGGGCAAGGACACGTTCGTGTTCGTCCAGAACGCCGAGCCGATCAGCCTCTACTGCTCCGACGAGACCGATGGCGAGTCGCTGTCGGCCTGTCAGCAGGTGGTGGAGCCGCTGCTCGACTACGACCTCGAAGGCAACGTCGTGCCGGCACTCGCCACCGAGTGCGTCGCCAACGACGACGCCACCGAGTGGACCTGCAGCCTGCGAGAGGGTGTCACCTTCCACGACGGCAGCACCTTCGACGCCAACGACGTCGTTGCGTCGTTCGCGGCCGGCATCGATGCAGCGAACCCGCTGCACGTCGGCAACACCGGTGTGTTCGAGTACTACGCATACCTGTGGGGTCAACTGATCAACGCTCCCGAGAGCGAAGGTTGATCCGGGATTGACCGGGTGGGGGCGCCGCCAGGCGCCCCCACCCCCAACTCCCGCCCATGTTCTCCTACGTCGTACGCCGCCTGCTGCTGGCGCTCCCCGTGCTGCTGGGGATCGTGGTGGTGGTGTTTCTGCTCATGCGTGCCATCCCCGGCGACCCGTGCCGGGCACTGCTCGGTGAGCGGGCCACCCAGGAGGCGTGCGACCGCTTCAACGAGGCCAACGGCCTGAACGAATCGATTCCCGTCCAGCTGGGCATCTACCTCCGCAACCTCGCCACCGGGGACCTCGGCGAGTCGATCCGCTTCTCACGTCCCGTCAGCCAGATCCTCATCGAGCGCCTCCCCATGACCATCGAACTGTCGGTGACGGCTCTCGCCATTGCGGTGGCGGTGGGGATTCCACTTGGGTTGCTGGCGGCGATGCGCCACAACACCGCCACCGACGTCGCCACCATGGCGGTCGCCAACGTCGGTGTGTCGATGCCGGTGTTCTGGCTCGGGCTGATGCTCGCCTACCTCTTTGCCATCATCTTCAAGGACACTCCCTTCGCACTACCGCCGTCGGGCCGACTGTCGCCCGGTGTCGCCTCGATCCCCTTCTTCGAGGTGTGGGGTTGGACGATCGACCCCGAGTCCTTCCGGGGCGACCTGGTCGAATTCGTCAGCAACCACTTCATCCTCAATGCGCTCGTCACCGGCGACTGGGAGACCTTCTGGGACGCCATCCGCCATCTCATCCTGCCGGCGCTGGCACTGTCGACGATTCCGATGTCGATCGTGGCCCGCATCACGCGCAGCTCCCTGCTCGAGGTGCTGGGAGCCGACTACGTGCGGACGGCCCGGGCCAAGGGTGCCTACGAGCGGCGGGTGGTCGGTCGTCACGCCCTCCGCAACGCCATGCTCCCGGTCGTCACCATCGTCGGGCTCCAACTCGGGTTGCTGTTGAGCGGCGCGGTCCTCACCGAGAGCGTGTTCGCGCTGGCGGGGGTGGGAACGGCGCTGGTCGAGGCGATCTTCGCCCGCGACTTCGCCATCGTCCAGGGGGTGACCGTGGTGATCGCCGCCGGATACGTCCTGGTGAACCTGCTGGTGGACGTGTCGTACGCGTATCTCGACCCACGGATCAGGCTGGAGTGAAACCGATGCCACGAGGACGACACAAGGTCGATGCCGCCCTGGAACTGGCACCCACCGCCGAAGGCCTCACCGGTGCCCCGGCATCGCAGTGGCGGATCGGCTGGCGGCGGCTGCGACGCCGCAAGACCGGTGTGGCCGGGATGGTCATCATCGGGTTCTGGATCCTGGTGGCGCTGCTGGCGCCCCTCATCGCCCCGTACGACCCCGAGAACGGCCTGCTCGGTGAGGTCGAGGGAGCGGAGCGAAACTCGCCCCCGTGCATCCACCTGCTGGGATGCGACGAGGACCAGTCCCAGCACCTCATGGGACTCGACAAGAACGCCCGTGACGAGTTCTCCCGGCTCGTCTACGGCAGCCGGGTGAGTCTCTTCATCGGTTTCTCGACCGTCTCGTTCGCCATCATCGTCGGCGCCGCGTTGGGAGCCGTCGCCGGATATTGGGGCGGGTGGGTGGACAACGTCATCATGCGGATCATGGACGTGGTGCTGGGATTCCCGTCGCTGCTGCTGGCGATCGCCATCGTCGCCGTCATCGGGCCTGGGTTGCAGAACGCCCTCCTCGCCATCACGATCGTGACGATTCCCCAGTACGCCCGGGTGATGCGGGCCTCCGTGCTCCAGATCAAGCAACTGGACTACGTGGCAGCCTCCCAGACCCTGGGTGCCTCGAAGGCGCGGATCCTCCTCACCCGGATCGTCCCCAATGCGCTCACGCCGCTGGTGGTGCTGGGAACACTCGGCATCGCCGGGGCCGTGCTCGAAGCCGCCGCCCTCGGCTTCCTGGGCATCGGTGCCCAGCCCCCGACGCCCGAGTGGGGCGCGATGCTCTCGGAACATCGCAGCCTCATCTTCGCTGCCCCCCACCTCGTGTTCTTCCCCGGGCTGGCGATCATGTTCACCGTGCTGGGCTTCAACCTGTTGGGAGACGGACTGCGCGATGCGCTGGACCCGAGGCTGAACGCATGAGCGACCCGGCCCGTCCCCTGCTCGAGGTCCGGGACCTCACCACCCACTTCTTCACCCGGGATGGCGTCGTGAAGGCGGTCGATGGGATCGATCTCACGGTCGACCGCGGTGAGGTGCTCGGTTTGGTGGGCGAGTCCGGCTGCGGGAAGTCCATCACATCGCTGTCGCTGATGCGCCTGATCCCCCACCCAGGGAAGATCGTGGCGGGCAGCATCGACTTCGACGGCCGCGACCTGCTGTCGCTCTCGAAGGACGAGATGACCGAGCTGCGGGGCGAACAGATCTCGATGATCTTCCAACAGCCCACCTCGTCGCTCAATCCCGTGTACCGGGTGGGAGCGCAGATCGCCGAGGTGTTCGAACTGCACCGGGACATCACCGGAAACATCGCCGACGGCAAAGCCGTGGAGATGCTCGCCAAGGTGGGCATCCCCGACCCCAAGCGCCGGGCACGCTCGTATCCCCACGAGATGTCGGGTGGGATGGCCCAGCGGGTCATGATCGCCATGGCTCTGGCACTCGAACCCAAACTCCTGATCGCCGACGAACCGACCACCGCTCTCGACGTGACGATCCAGGCGCAGATCCTCGATCTGATGCGGGATCTGCAGAGAGACTTCGGTACCGCCGTGATCCTGATCACCCACGACCTCGGTGTCGTCGCCGAGATGGCCGACCGGGTCGCCGTCATGTACGCCGGGAGGATCGTCGAGGAAGCCGATGTCCGAACCATCTTCCGGGATCCCAAACACCCCTACACCCAGGGTCTCATCGGTTCCATCCCGGTGCTGGGTCAGGTCAAGGATGAACTGGCCACCATCCCGGGTGTGGTGCCCGCCCTGGTGGACCTGCCCCCAGGGTGCCGGTTCGCCGCCCGGTGTGAGGCGCGGATCGCCCACGACCTGCAACGGTGCACCGTCGAGGAACCCGACCTCATCCAGGTCGGCGAACGTCACAAGGTCAGATGCTGGCTCTACGACGCCGAGTCGGGACCGGCCGGGCGGGTCGAGCGATGACCGAGACGCTCATCCGGGTGCGCGACCTGCGAAAGGACTTCCCCGTGAAGGCCGGAGTCTTCCAACGCACCGTCGGCCACGTCAAGGCTGTGGCCGGTGTGGATCTCGACATCCAGCGGGGAGAGACCATCGGGTTGGTCGGCGAATCGGGCTGTGGCAAGACGACGCTCGGACGCATGCTGGTCCGCCTGCTCGAGCCCACGTCGGGGTCCATCGAGTTCGACGGCGTCGACATCGCCCACATGAAGGGATCCACGCTGACGCCCTTCCGACGCCGGGTCCAGATGATCTTCCAGGATCCATTCAGCTCACTCGACCCGCGCGCTCCGGTGGGAAACTCCATAGCGGAGGGGCTGCGAATCCATGGCGTGGGCGACGCCGAGGAGCGCCGTGCCAGCGTTTCCCGGATGCTCGACCTCGTTGGCCTCAAACCCGAGCAGGCGAACCGGTACCCCCACGAATTCTCCGGTGGGCAACGCCAACGGATCGGCATCGCCCGGGCCCTGATCCTGAACCCCGATTTCGTGGTGGCCGACGAACCGGTGTCGGCACTCGACGTGTCGGTCCAGGCGCAGGTGCTCAATCTGCTCAAGGAACTCCAACGAGAGCTGAACCTGACCCTGGTGTTCGTGGCCCACAACCTGGCGGTGGTGGAGCACATCTCGGATCGGGTCGCCGTCATGTACCTCGGTCGAATCGTCGAGGTCACCGATCGCACCACCCTCTATCGGGCGCCGCTCCACCCCTACACAGAGGCCCTGCTGTCGGCGATCCCCATCGCCGACCCCGACCGGCCCCGTGACCGGACCATCCTCCAGGGCGAGATCCCGTCCCCGGTGAGCCCGCCCTCCGGATGCCACTTCCACCCCAGGTGCCCGATCGCCCGACCCGGGCTGTGCGATGTCGAAGTCCCGGAGCTCGCCGCCAATCCCGCCGAGCCGGATCACGTTGCCTCGTGCCATCTGAGAACCGGATCCGCCGCCCACCGCTGATCATTCGGCCATGACGCCCCCACCCCGTCGACCTGTTCACCGGTTGAACTGTTGACCTGTCGACCCGTTGACCCCCTCCCGACATGTTCCAGGACCTGGTTCACTGACGGCCGTGCGCCGAAGCCTCGCTCTCGCCCTCGCCGCCGTCGTGACAGTCACGATGGCGTGGCTGGCGTGGATGGTGGCCAACCCGATCACTGCCGCCTCACCCTCGGGGGACGCCATCTTCGTCCACGCCGGCGGCAACGGGGAGCGTCTGCGTACCGCGGTTGCGTTGTTCGAGGAGGGCGTGGCTCCGGTGATCGTCGTTTCGAATCCGGGCGGGCGATCCTCTCAGGTGCCACCGGGGCTGTGCGGGTCGAGCGAGTCGGTGATCTGTGTGACACCGGCAACCATCGACACCGCCGGCGAGGCCCGGGCATTGGGCGATCTGGTGGCCGAACAGGGCTGGGACCGGGTGGTCGTGGTGACGTCCGACTACCACGTGAGCCGAGCCGGCCTGCTCGACCGGTCCTGCACCGACGCCGAGATCGAGGCGGTTGCCGCACCGGCGCGCCGCCGCCAGCCGTTGGTCACCTCGGCCCGGGTCCAGGAGACCCTGGGGCTGGCGTATTCGTGGATGTTCCAGACCTGCGATTGACCACGCAACTGGTGGCCGGATCGCCGACTGCGATCAGGCACAGGCGTGCCCAACCACCGAGGTCGAGTCGATCGTCGGACCACCCGCTCGATCGCAGTTCAACCCAACCTTCTCGCCCTCAACGTCGCCATCGAGGCTGCGCGGGCCGGCGAGCACGGACGTGGCTTCGCCGTGGTGGCAACCGAAGTGAATCACTCGCCGAGCCCACAGCAGAGTCTCTCAGGACCATCTCGCAGCTTGTGGCGTAGACCGAGGCGAACGTGGGCAAGGTCGTCACCGCGCTCGACGGCGCCGACGCCGCGGTGAGCACTTCCGCCGAGTTCTCGGCGACGGACCGTGACCGCCTCATTGCCATCGACACCACCGCCGGGGTTGTGGTGGACCACGTCTCGAGGATCACCCACGCTGTCTCGGACATGGCGACCAACACGGTCGAGATCGAGAAGTCGGCCGAGTTGATCGCCACCACGGCACAGCAGACCTCGGACGTGGCGTCGAGCTGAGCGACACACACCGGTCGTCGATCAACGTCTCTGCCACACGGCCCATTGATGCGGCCACGAACGCCGGCCGGTGGTGAACGGTTCTCCCAGCTCGAGTTGGCGGAACCCGTTCCCGAGAGCTGCGGCGACATCATCCGGCATCATCCCGTAGGGCGGGCCTCCTTCGCTGTGAGGCCTTCCCAACGGGAACACCACCGACGTTACGAGTCCCGCAGGGGCGAGCACGGCATCGGCCATCGCCCCGAAGCGATGGCGCTCTTCGGGCTCGACGGCACAGAAGAACGTGTGATCGAAGACCAGATCGAAGTCACCCCCGATGGTGAGAGGGTCGACCGTGAAGACGTTGGCGAGTTCGAATCTCACGCCCGCCGCCTCCAGCGCAGGACGGGTTTCGTCCTCGAGTGCGTCGGCGATGTCGACGGCGGTGACCTCCCAGCCCGCCGAAGCCAGGGCGACCGCGTCGTGGCCACGTCCACAGCCCGGGACGAGGACGCGTCCCACTGCTGAACATCCGAGCGTCGGGTCGACCTCGAGGCGTCTGACCAGCTCCGGGTGGGGGCGGCGCATGTCCCACGGTGTGCGTTCTGAGCGGTAGGCGAACGACCAGTCGGACGGCGCAGGGGGCATCCCACGACGCTACCGCACTAGGAGCTCGTGGCGACTCGGAAACGGGGCAGCTGAGAGCCTCCCGCCGGAGCGGTCGAAAAGTCAACAGGTCAACAGGTCAACAGGTCAACGAGCAACGAGCAACGAGCAACGAGCAACGAGCAACGAGCAACGAGCAACGAGCAACGAGCAACGAGCAACGAGCCCACTCTGGCTGGCAGCTGTCAGCTGGCATCGACTCATTCTCGAGGTGCGTGCGGGCATCTCGAACGGACTCGAGCCGGTGGCGTCGTCGGACGACGGGCTCGAGACCTACGCGCTCGGTGCCGGCGAGGTCACGGCTGCAGTCGACGGGTTCGCCACCGTCGACTGGAGTGCCGTACTGCGGCCGGTTCCGATCGCGCTCGTCCCTTCCGTGATGGACGGTCGAGAGCTCTCTGGTTCAGGCGGCCACCAACTCGGGCGACGGCGGGCTGGCGGATCTTCCCTGGTTGCCATTCGCCATGGTTGGCTACCTGGTGGCCGTAGTCCCCATGAACCTGTGGATCCTCGAGCGACTCGGCAAGCGTGATTGGGCGTGGCTCACCATTCCGGTCGTCTCACTGGTGGCCCTCACCGGGTTCTGGATGGGCGGACGCCAGCGACTCGACAGCACTTCACTCCGCCATGCCACCGTCGTGGTGGCCCCACCCTGGCAGACGACCTCGTCTTGGCCACTGGTGGTCGGATCTCGCCCGACCCGGCGGCCGTATGGGACGAGGCCCCGGTGAACGGGCAGTCCAACAGGCCGATCTGGCCGTGGCTGGTGGCAGTGGCGTTGGCCGGTTCGCCGCAGACGTGGCACTCCGACGATTGTCGTTCTCGGGTTCCCTGGTGTCCGGTGGGGTCGGCCCCGCACCATCCCGTCCGACCTCTCCCCCGGGATCGGCGCTGGAAGGGAATGCAGGAACGGCGGTGATGACGGAGGTCCAGCCGAGACCGCATCGGAGTCCGAGACACTGCAACGCCTCATGCGCCGGAAGCGGCGCTGACCTCCGGCGCCGGGATGCCATCATGGCCTCCACGAGTACCGGGAGGACAGAGATGATCGAACGTGTCGGTATCGTCGGCGGGGGCCAGATGGGAGCAGGCATCGCCGAGGTGGCCGCCAAGGCGGGCAGCAGCGTGCTGATCCGCGAGGTGAACGCCGAATTGGCCGAGAAGACCCAGGCCCGCATCGCCACCTCACTCTCCAAGGCGGTCGAGCGCGGCAAGCTCACCGAGTCCGACCGCGATGACACGCTGTCCCGGCTCGACTTCACCACCGAGCTGGCCGACATGGCCGACCGTCAACTCGTCATCGAAGCCGTGACCGAGGACGAGGCGCTCAAGCTCGACATCTTCCGGACGCTCGACGAAGCCGTCACTTCGCCCGACGCCATCCTCGCCTCGAACACGTCGTCGATCCCCATCACCCGGCTGGCGGCGGTGACCCGGCGCGCCGATCACGTGGTCGGCATGCACTTCTTCAACCCGGTCCCGGTGATGGCGCTCATGGAGCTGGTCACAACCGTTCGTTCCGACGCCTCGGTCGAGGCACGCGCCGAGGCGTACGCCACCGAGATCCTGGGCAAGACCGTGATCCGGGCCAAGGACCGCGGCGGGTTCGTGGTCAACATGCTGCTGGTGCCCTACCTGCTCGGCGCCATCCGCATGTACGAGGCGGGGGTGGCGACCGCCGAGGACATCGACACCGGTATGAAGCTGGGCGCCAACCATCCGATGGGGCCACTCACGCTGTGCGACTTCATCGGGCTCGACACCATGAAGCTGGTCGCCGACGTGCTGTTCGACGAGTACAAGGAGCCGCTCTACGCGTCTCCCCGCTCCTCACCCGCATGGTGGAGGCCGGCATGTTGGGACGCAAGACCGGGCAAGGGTTCTACGGGTACGCGTAGACGGGTCGACGGGTCGACGCTACGAGACGATCTGGTCAGACAGGGACTGGTCCACGAGCGCCTCGTCACGCCCGGCTGCAGCCGTTTCGGGTGATGGCAGCGTGAGCTCGAAGGCCACCAGCTGACGCTCGGGCACGAACCCGAGGTCGCCACCCATGCCCCGTGCCAGCTGGCGGGACACGTACAGGCCGAGTCCGATCGACCCCGGCTGGCCCACCCGAAGACCCGCTTGGTACGCCTGGAACAATCGTTCCACCTGATCGCGGGGAATGCCCGGGCCGTCGTTGGCGATCCGCACGCCGACCGTGCCTGGCCCGACCACCGGCGAGATCGTGATCAGCGAGCCGGCGTGCCGAGCGGCGTTCGCCAGCAGATTGCGAATGATCTGGCGGGTCCGGAGGGCGTCGGCGCAGGCCCACCCGAGCGTCGCCGTCAGGTGGACGCGCACATGGGCGGGAATCATGATCCGATCGACCACGCGACCGGTCTCCACGTCGAGGTCGATCAACGTGGTCCGGTAGGTGAGCACACCCGACTCGACCCGGCCGATCGTGAGGAGGTCTTCGACCAGGTCAGCCAGTTCCCGCCCCTCGTGGTGGACATCGGTGATCATCTTCTGCACCTCGCTCTCGTCCATGTCTTTCCACGACGTCTCCAGGATCGACGAGAGACCGACCACCGATGTCAAGGGCGTTCGGAGCTCGTGTGAGACCGAGGCCATGAAACGATCCTTGTCGGCGGTGGCACGACGAAGCGCCGTCAGGGCGTACTCGGTCGCCACCTTCTCTTCACGGAGCCCGATCCGGGATGCGGCCAGGGCAGATCCGATCAGGCCGAACACCGTCACCATGAGGAGTGAGACGTCGAGCGTGGGAGGCGCGGTACGGGTGACTTCGAAGACCCAGGGTCGGCCGGCCACGACGGCCACCGACCGCCACTGGCGCTCATCGGCAACGGCCGGAGGAGCGTTTCGGACGTCTCCGCCCAACTCCTCGAACGAATGGCTGAGACCCTCAGATGTCGGGGCAGCCAGCTCCGTCAGGTCGGCGACGGCGTACACCGCCCCCTCGACCTCGCCGTCTGGCCCTCGCACCGCCGGACCGACGACGACCACGGTTCTCGAGTCGTCGGTCAGGGCCAGCGCCACCGGTTCGTGCGAGTCGGCGAAGCCGGCGACCACCGAGTCGAACCCGGGCACCGAGGTGAGGTCCATCCGCCCGAGCCCGCCGTCGCGGTAGTCGAAGTGGAACGCCACGTCACCGCTGATGTCCTGGAAGCCGATCTCGACGATGCCCACGCCGGGGCCGAGCGTCCGGGCGTAGCGGGAGAACCCCTCGGACGAGACGTCGCCGGAGGCCTCGAAGAGGGCCGAGAGCGACCGCGTTCGCTCGATGGCCGTCCCAACTCCGGCCTGGGCGGACGCGAGGAGATCGGAACCAGCGGTGTCCAACTGAGCCGTCAGGGCCTCCGACCGGAGCATCCCGAGAGAGACGACCGAGATGATCGTCAGTGCGAGTCCCAACACGAGAGTGGTCGCACGCGACCTACCCGCCCCGATCGATGACCTCGTTCCGACCACACTCCCATCATCGGCCGCGACGCCGTCGACTTGAGATTGTGGGAGTCCTGGTCGGCCGATCCACAGGATCAAAGGGCGCCGGTGTGCCCGCTTTCTCGCATCGGCACCACCTCGACGTACCATGGCCCGATGCCGCCGATCAATCCGCCCCGACGCGTCGAACTGACAGTGATGGTGGCGATGGTCATGGCCACCGGGGCACTCGGCATCGACCTCATGCTCCCGGCCTTCGGTGCGATCCGCCAGAGCTTCGGTCTCGCAGAGGACTCCACCGCCACCGCCCAGATCGTCACGGCGTACTTCGTGGGGATGGCGGTCGGCCAGTTGGTGTTCGGAGTGATCTCGGACAGGTACGGCCGTCGGCGAGCTCTCCATGCAGGTCTGTGGCTTTACATGGCAGCCGCCACCGCCGCGGCTTTGTCGCCCTCTCTTCCCATCCTGTTGGCGGCACGATTCGTGTGGGGTTTTGCGGCGTCCGGCCCCCGGGTGGTGGCGGTTGCCGTGGTGCGAGATCTGTTCGAGGGCGACCGAATGGCTCAGGCGATGTCGTTCATCATGGCGGTGTTCGTGCTCGTGCCGGTGGTCGCACCCACGCTGGGCGCAGCCGTTCTCGCCGTCTCGAACTGGCACTGGGTGTTCGGCGTGTGCGTGATCTTCGCCTTCTCGCTGCTGGTGTGGACCCGCCGCCTACCCGAGACGCTCGATCCCGCCAATCGCCGGGATCTGCGGTTCGCGAGTTTCCTCGAGGCGGGACGGTTGGTCCTGGGCAACCGCTCCACGATGGCCTACACGGTCGCACTGACGTTGCTGTTCGGGGTCTTCAGCTCCTATCTCGCCTCGTCCGAGCTGATCGTGGGGGGGATCATCGGCCGACCCGAGCTCTTCCCACTCGTGTTCGGGGGACTGGCCGCCGTCATGGGTTCGGCCATGGTGGCCAACGGGAGCGTGGTGCGGCGATTCGGAACCACCCGCATGGCGACCGGGGGGCTCCTGGCGTACGTGGCCTGGGGGTGGTCGATGGCGCTGGCATCGATCGTGTGGGGTGGTGTTCCCGGGGTGGGTTTGTACATGCTGGGTGTAGCGCCGTTGCTGGCGCTCCATGCCCTGGTGTTCCCCAATCTGAACACGGCGGCGATGCAACCGATGGGGAGTATCGCGGGGATCGCGTCGGCTGTGATCGGAACGATCTCGACCGCGCTCGGAGCCCTCATCGGCTCGCTCATCGACCGCGCCATGGCCGGAACGGTGACGCCACTGGCGATCGGGTTTGCGCTGGCCGGGTCGCTGGCGCTCGCCATCACATGGTGGGCCGCGCCGACCGGTTCCAGGGAGACCGAACCCGCTCCGCACGCCGTCGGCTGAGGTCAGCTCTCGCCCCACAACCGCCACACGACACCCGCGGCGGCGTCGGCCAGATAGACCTCGCCGTCCGGACCCGAAGTGACCCGGAACGAGGCTCCCGGCGATTCGGTCATCAGCTGGACCGACACGGGCACACCGTCGTCGATCGTCACCGACCACACCTCCGGCCCGGCGGCGACGAGCGCCGTTGGATGACCGGTCCCGGCATCCGCCACCATTGCCATGCCGGTCGCATCACCGGCCGGGATGCCGATGGATGTGCAGTCGTCGGCGCGGCATCCCCCACGGTGGTCGCCGACCGAGGTCAACTCGATGGCGCCCCCGGTTGAGATCATCAATGCGAACATCACGTCCGCTCCGGGGAGTGCAGCCAGGGCACGGATCTCGCTGCCAGTCCGAAAGACCGCGCGGCCCGTCGACGGCGACGAGTCGAGTGCGTCGAACACCCGGACCTCGGTGCAGGCGGCCTCGCACTCCGTCGATGATGTGGCGACGAACAGACGACCGAGCCTGGCGAGCGCCAGCGTCGAGGGTCGCTCTGCGAAGATCCGATGACCGTCGGATTCGGCGAGCAACTCCCCCCAGGAGAAGCGGTGTCGGGTCACACCGTCGCCCGTGCCCACCAGAAGACTCCGGTAGCCGGCCTCGAGTATGCGCGCCCCCGGATGGTGGGCGGCGGCGGTCGCCGGATCCGAACCGGACCGCACCGCCGTGATGGTTCCGTCTTCGCTCAGGACGTGAACATCACCCGAGTCGGCCACGGCCATGTCGATGATCGGACCGAGGCCATCGATGATGCGTTCGGCACACAGCGGATGGGCGAAGCGTGGATCTTCGAACCGGGGAGCCGTCTGGTCACACGCCGGGATGACGGACCCGGACGCCGGCGTCAGGTCGGCAGCGATGATGAGGACGATGGCCGCCAGGCATGCCATCGCCACGCGTCTCATCTGGGCGGCCGCTCGTTCCGTCACCGGTAACCTGTCGGCAGAACACCCACCGGGTCGAGTACATCCACATCGCACTGGCCGACCCCCTACCGATCAGGTCACACGTCCACCGGCCGGCAGCCGGGCTCCAGTTCGGGGGGTGTGTCTGCCTGCAGCGTCGCCAGCGACAAACCCGATCAGGCTTCGCCAATCGTCGTGTCCACCTTCGGACCGACCGCCGGCGGACTGGCCGCACGGGTCGGCTACGAATTGTGGATGACAGGGACGGACGGAGGCCATCGACCCCGGCGCCGACCATGTCTGGTCGGAGGCAACGCCCGCTCGGGGCGGCCGGCGGACGCGGCCGCCGGTCGACATCACGACCGCTCGCTCAACGTCCGCAGAAGCCATCGCATGTCCCCTCTCCGTAACGAATGTGTTACCGTCACCAAATGGTTACCAAAGAGCAATCCAACGAGACGGGAGCATTGATGGTTGACTCCAAGCACGTAGTGGTGGTTCTCGCTCCCGAGGAGACACCGGAAGGGAGAGGGAGGATCCTCCACGCCTTCTACACCGCGCGGGACCTGGCGGGCGAGGGGGCTACGGTCGGGATCTATCTCGACGGCATCGGGGTAACAGTGCTACCCGCGTTCGCCAACCCCGACAATCCCTTCACCACCTACTACACGCCCTTGTTCGAAGAGGTTCGACCGCTGATCAAGGGTGCCTGTGACTTCTGTGCGCGAAAGCGCTTCGACTCGGCGTCGGCCGCCGAAGCTCTGGGGGTGCCCATGGTGGGTGGCGAGGACGAGCACCACTCGCTCGCCCAACTGATTCTCGAGGGATTCCAGGTCCACATCTTCTAGAGCGGCAGACCATGGGGCGAGCGTCGATCGACGTCAACAGCATTGACTGCACTTGGGCGATACAGGTCGAGGCCCCTCGCGGGCGACCCCTTCGATGCCCTCGGTGAACCCAACCGGAGCGCCAAAGTCGAGCTGTCGAACGGCCAAGAGCGGTCGGTTGGCCAGATCGATCGGCTCCAGCCAGGAGCCGGTGGCCGGCGCCCGGACCGTCCAAGGTCTTTCCGTCCACGCCGACATCATCGAGATCGACGTGACCAACAAGGAGCACAACGAGGAGGAGTGCGAGCCCACGACGAGCCTCCTGGGCACAGACCATCCCTTCGGCACGTTCTTCATCACCTACCAGCTTCTCGGGACACCCGACTCGGTGTCCACCTTCGACGTCAACGTGGCCGCCAGTGTCCGATCCCCCGAAGGGGTCGTCGAAGTCGGCGAGTTCCTGATCTGCTTCGCCATGACCGACTCCGACCTCGAACTCCCCGATGGCACCTACACCTTGTTCGCCGTCGAGGCGCACGAGATGGCCCCGCTGGCCGACTGAACCGGTCTGCGGCCGTCGGTGCTTCGGCGCCCGCCCCGCGCCCGTTTCCGCCTTGTGTCGTCGATCTCCACAGGGTCTCGGGGCGGGACTCGGAAAACGCCGATCGACCCGGTCAGCAATCCGTTCCCTGTGACTGGCGGGCGGCCGACCCCCTTGAGAAACGACGGATCCACTTGCGATGCAGGGAAATCCCTGGGGGTGGCTCTGACCCGCGTGTTCCACGAAGGGTCACGGCGGGGGGTGCTGGGGGTCGTCCCGCGCGGGAGTACCAGTGGAGCTGAGGGGATTTGAACCCCTGACCTCCTGCATGCCATGCAGGCGCTCTGCCAACTGAGCTACAGCCCCAAACGGAGCGGAAGTGTACCACTGCCCACCGGAGGTGAAACCTCAGAGGATCGGGTCAGGAAGCCTCGGAGGAGGCCGGCTCCCAGTCGATTCGGGCGGCGTCGCCCCACAGCCGTTCCAGGCCGTAGAAGTCGCGGGCTTCCTGCTGGAAGACGTGGAGAACCACGTCGCCGAAGTCGATCAGAACCCACTCTGCCTCGGCCTTGCCCTCGTTGCGGAGGGCTCTACGGCCGAATTCCCGTAGTTTCTCCTCGACCGACTCAGCCAGGGTCTGAACGTGGGGTCGGGATGTGCCGGTCACGATCACGAACACTTCGGTGATCTGGAACAGGTCTCCGACATCGAGCAAAACGATGTCGTTGCCCTTCTTGTCGTCGAGTGCGTCGGCGATGAGTCGGGCAAGGTCGCGTGGGCTGTCTACGGCTTCCTCCAGAGAGCGTGGTGACGCGATGTTACCCCGAACCCTTGTCGACGAACCCGAGTTACCCGGCATCGGGCGCCCGACGGGCCGCCTGGGCAACCGCCTCTCAGGCCTGGTACAGACCGTGTTCGGTCAAGTAGCGCCACACCGGGTCGGTCACCAGGAATCGGGTCGGTCGTCCGGCCGCCGCCCGCTCCCGGATCTCGGTCCCGGAAATGTCCAGGAGCGGCATGTCGAGCCAAACGACCGGCCCGATCGTGTCCTCGACCTGGCGGATCTCGGTTCCGGGCCGTGGGAGTACCGCCACCGTTGCCCGCTCGAGGATGTCGCCGTACCGATGCCAGCCGGGGAGGCCGGCTGCGGCATCGGCGCCCATCACCACGATCAGGTCGTCGGTCGGATCGAAGCTTTCGAGCGTGTCGATGGTGTAGGTCCACCCGTCGCGCACGACTTCCCGATCATCCGCCTGGAAGTACTCGACGCCTTCGGTGGCGAGACGGGTCATCTCGAGACGATGCCGGCCCTCACTCACCCCACGATCGGCCTTCTGCCACGGTGAACCTGCAGGGACGAACGTGACCGTGTCGGCCTCCAGCTGGCGGTAGGCCACCTCGCCTGCCACCAGATGGGCGACATGGGGTGGGTCGAAGGTTCCGCCCAGCAGGACTCGTCGCATGGGGTCAGGTTACGCCACGAACCCCACGTACTCACCCCGGCGGCACGGGTACCAATCGCAGAGCCTCGGCGATGTCACCGACCCGACACGAGAACAACGCCATCGGGTCGGTGTACTCCCCGTCCACGCGAAGACCGAGATGGACCGAGTCGGTCTCGTGCGCTCTGCCGCTCTCCCCCAGCTTCTCTCCAGACTGCACATACTCGCCCTTGCGAACCGACACGGTCGACAGATACGACACGGTGGTCATCAGACCACGTCCATGGTCCACCGACACCGAGAGGCGTCCAGCAACCGACCCGGCGAAGGTGACCATTCCGTCGGCAACCGCGCCGACATCACTTCCCGGGTCGATGGCGAAATCGATACCCCAGTGACCGGCATAGTCCCCGATGGGCGCATGGCCCGCAATGACGGGACCGTCGACCGGGGGAACCGCCTCCGGGCACGGCGAGGAAAGCAGCATCGCCGCCAACAGAATCATCATGGTCGGCCCTTCCCGCACACCGCCGACCGGACGAGACAGCAAACGTTTGGTGCCGTCCCGCACGCCCGGCCAATCTATCGTGGCGGTTGTCCATTGAGAAGCCGTCCACCATTCGCCGCCCACCGTTCACCTGTTCGATGAAAACGCTTACGGTACTCGTGTACTAGCGTTTTGATCGACGTAAGCCTTCAAAGGGGTACTCACACATGGCACGCGCACGCATCGGTCTGATGGGGTTCGGTCGCATCGGCCGCAACGTGTTCCGGATGATCCACGATCACCCCGGTCTCGAGGTTGCCGCCATCGCCGACGTCTCCGATCCCGCCGGTCTCACCTACCTCCTCAAGTACGACTCCATCTACGGTCGTTTCCCGGTCCCGGTGGAGATGGAAGGCGACGCCCTCTACCTCGACGGGCGGCGGATTCCCTTCCTGACAGCCCGTGAGCCGGGGGAAGCAAACTGGGACGACCTGGGCGTCGACGTCGTGGTCCAGGCCACCGGCTCGTACCGGACCAGGGAGTGGTGCCAGAAGCACATCGAGGCTGGTGCCCGCCACGTGCTGCTCGCCTCCACACCGGACGAACCCGGTGACATCCCCATCCTGCTCAAGGGCACCAACGATCAGGTGCTGGACTCGAATCCCGAGATCGTCGCACTGGGCTCGAACACCTCGAATGCACTCGCCCCGATCCTCAACATTCTCGACACGTCGTTCGGGCTCGAACGGGCCTACTTCACCGCTGTCCATGCCATGACCAACTCCCAGCGCCTGGCCGACGTCCCCTCGGCCGGATTCCGCCAGAGTCGGGCGGCCGGCGAGAACATCATCCCGGCGGAGACGAACTCGGGCGGGATCATCACCCAGGTCCTGCCTCAGTTCGCCGGAAAACTCTCGGGTGTGGCGCTCAACGTGCCCGTCGCCGACGGCTCGACGATCGACCTCGTCGCCGAGATCAAAACCCCGGCCACCAAGCAGGCGATCAATGCCGCAGTCCGGTCCGCCACCGACGCCTCCTACAAGGGGATCATCGAGTACTCCGAGGATCCGATCGTGTCGTCAGACGTACGCGGATCCACCCACAGCGGGGTGTTCGACAGCCTCGCCACCATGGTGATGGACGGCACCATGATCAAGGCCATCACGTGGTTCAACAACGGCTGGGGCTACACGGCCCGGCTCGTCGAAGTTGCATCCGCCCTCACCATCAAGGGAGTGACCGTATGACGACCAGGGTTGCCATCAACGGATTCGGTCGGATCGGCCGCGCCGTGTTCCGGATCATCCTCCAGCGCGACAATCCCGACATCGAGATCGTCGCCATCAACGACCTCGCCGACGACGACATCCTCGCCTACCTGCTCGAGTACGACTCGGTGATGGGCCCACTCGGTGTCGAGCCGATCGTGGCCGACGGCAAGATGACGGTCGGCAAACACGAAGTCGCCATGCTCATGGAGCGCAACCCGGCAGAACTGCCGTGGACCGAACTGGGCGTCGACATCGTCATCGAGTCCACAGGTGTCTTCCGGTCCCGCGCCAAATTGCAGATGCACATCGACGCCGGCGCCAAACGGGTGATCCTGACCGTGCCACCGGATGACGACATCGACGAGACCGTCGTCCTGGGCGTGAACGACGAAACCCTCGACGACGGCGACATCCTCGTGTCCAACGCCTCGTGCACCACCAACTGCCTGGCGCCGCTGGCCATGGTCCTGGACCAGTCGTTCGGCATCAAGCGAGGCGTCATGACCACCGTCCACGCCTACACGAACGACCAGCACCTGGCCGACGTTCCCCACAAGGACCTTCGCAGGAGCCGTGCCGCCACCGAGAACATCATCCCCACCACGACCGGCGCCGCCCGGGCGGTGGGCAAGGTGCTCCCCAACCTGGCCGGCAAGCTCGACGGAATGGCGATGCGCGTCCCCGTGCCCGACGGCTCCACCGTGGACCTCGTGGTGGAACTCGACCGCGATGTCACCGTCGAAGAGGTGAACGCCGCCGTGAAAGCCGCCGCCGACGGCCCCCTCAAGGGCATCCTCCAGTACTCCGAAGACGCCCTCGTCTCCACCGACATCATCGGCAACCCCCACAGCTCGATCTTCGACTCCGGCTCCACCCAGGTCCTGGGCGGAAACCTCGTCAAAGTCCTCAGCTGGTACGACAACGAGTGGGGCTACTCCAACCGTGTCGTCGACCTCGTCGACCGGTTGGCTGCGCTCGAGCCCGCCTGACGGCCTCCGGCCGGTCAACAGGTCAACAAGTCGACAGGTCAACAGTCGCTGGAGAGTGGAACGGCTCACCCTCGGGTGGGCCGTTCCACATCTCTGCGACGGGCGGACTGCGCCAGGGAGTAGCTCATCCGAACGATGCGGCCCGTGGCGTGGAGAAGGGTCTCCGCTCGATCCTCGTCCGAGATCACCCCGAGGCGCGATGCCACGATGATCTGCTACTCGAGCTCATGAGCCGATGCGACCGCCATGTCGAGGAAGCGGGCAAAGTCGCGTCGGCTGCCACGCCCCGCCCCCTCGGCGATGTTCGACGAGATCGAGATGGCTGCTCTCCTCATCTGGGCGGCAGGACCCCAGGTCGCTGCTGGAGGGAACGAACGTGTGACCTCGTAGACCGCGACCGCCAGGTCGGATGCCAACTGCCACACGGTGAGCTTGCGATAGTCCTGCATGGTGCAGGATGAATCGAAGGCGGGCCGAGTTCAATACGGCCGTTTCCGAGGTCTGGTTGACCTGTCGACCTGTCGACCGTCCGACCTGGACAGGCGAAACTCAGGCCAAGAGGTCCAGAACCGTCTGTCTGAAGTCGTTGGGCTGGAAGGGTTTGGTGACGAAGGCGTCGGCACCGCCTTCGTCGGCACGACGGCGGGACTCTTCTTCGGCGTGGGCGGTGAGGACCACGACGGGGAGGCCTTTGGTGGCGCTGTCGCTGCGGATGTGATCGAGTACCTGCCAGCCGTCCATGCCGGGGAGGCCGATGTCGAGGACGAGGAGGTCCGGCGACTCGGAGCGTACGGCGGCCAGTCCGCTGGGGCCGTCTTCTCGCATGAGGATCTCGAGGTCGGCAGCGCGAAGGCACACCTCTATGAGGCGCCGGATGACGGCCGAATCTTCGATGACCAGGATTCTTTGACCCACGGTGATCCTCTCGACAGACTGGCTCGGGTGCTTAAGCCATTTCTCGCTTCGAACCACTCATCGGCACGCCTCGGTGACCTATTGAGCGGATTCTGCGATTCCGTGGCGACTGACTCGCCACCCGCTCCACGAACTCCTCGAGTTGGCGCAGGTTCCGGACTTCGAAGACGTCGTCGCAGCTGGCCGCGTACCGGGTCATCACCGAGTCGCCCGAGTCCCAGTATGCCTTCGGTTCGGGGTTGAGCCAATAGACCGCTCGGGCCACGGAGGCGAGCTCGGCGAGTTGGGCTGCGCGGGGCTCCCGATAGTTGTTGCGGGCGTCGCCGGCGATGATGATCGTCGACTTGGACGTGATCTCTCGGCCGTACCGGGCGACGAACTGCTCGAAGGCGTGGCCGTAGTCGGAGTGCCCGTCGAGCCACACGACGTCGGCCTCGGTGCTGATGCGTCCCAACGCCTCCACGAAGTCGGTCCCCGGTTTGAGATAGTCGGTGACCTCGTCGACTGCGTCGACGAATACGAACGAGCGCAGCCGGGAGAACTGTGCGGCCATGGCGTAGGTGAACTGGAGTGTGAACCGGGCGAAGGTCGCCATCGAACCGGAGATGTCGCACAGCAGGAAGATCTCGGGTCGGTGTGGTCGGGTGAGCTTGAACTTGGGGTCGATGGGCACTCCCCCGGCGGCGAGCGACGCCCGCATCGTCTTCCGGAAGTCCAGCCGGCCGGTTCGTGCCAGCCGCCGGCGCTGGGCGAGGCGGGCGGCGAGTTTGCGCGTCAGGGGTTCGATGATGTGTTCGATGTTGTGCAGATCGGTGCGGGTGGCGTGCATCAGGTCTATGTCCTCCACGAGGGGCTGACGCAGGGTCTTGGCGACGGCGTCCCGGCCACGGTCGTCCACCAACCGCCGCCGGATTTCGGCCTGGATCTCTTCACGCAGTCGCTGAATGAGGTCCCCGGCTTCTTCGTTGACGAGACGTTTCTCGAGCTCGTCGAGCAGCTCGGAGTCGTCCGACATCAGTGCCTGGATGAGCCGCTCCTGGAGCGAGTCCACGTCGAGCTGGCGCAGGGTCCGGTACAGGTAGTAGGTGCCGCCCACGGGCCGGCCCGGCTCGATTCCAGCGAGCTGCTCAACGGCCTCCCGCGCCATCTGCCGGAGTGCTTCGAAATCCTCGTTCTTGAGCGCTTCGAACATCGCCTCCATCAGGTCTTCGAGGCTCATGTCACCGCCGCCACTGCCATCGCCGGTCCAGGTGGGTGCCATCGCTCCGCCAGGGGACTCATCGTCGCCACCGGACAGGGGCTTCCTGCTGTGAGCGAAGAACACCTCGAACACGGTGTCGAAGGCAGGTTCGTGGCGGGCGTTCTTCACCATGGTGGCGCCGAGGGTCGCCTTGAGGGCGGAGCGATCGGCCAGATCGACGTGGCGGAGCGCTTCCATGGCGTCGATCGACTCCACCATCGACACCGGGATGCCGGCGGCACGCAGTTCCTGGACGAAGTCGGTGAGAAGAGAGATCATCTTCGAGACACCTCTGCGTGGAGGCAAGAGCGGTGCGAGCCAGCCGGTAGAACGTAGAACGTAGAACGTAGAACGTAGGAATCCGGAACGGACGCGAGCCGTTCAAGCACGACTGCCGAGCTCTTTGAGGGCGCGCTCGATGTCGGTCTGGTACTTGAGGAGCACGTGCACGGTGTCTTCGATGACCCCGTTGTCGATGTGCTCGATGCCGAGGGCGAGCAGGGTTCGTGCCCAGTCGATGGTCTCGGACACCGACGGTGCCTTCTTCAGGTCCATCGACCGGACCGAACGTGCCACCCGGGCGATCTCGGCGGCGAGACGCTCGGGCAGGTCGGGTACCCGGGCGAGCAGGATCTCCTGCTCGCGGTCCTGACTGGGATAGCCGATGTGGAGGAAGAGGCAGCGTCGCTTCAAGGCCTCCGACAGCTCACGGGTGTTGTTGGACGTCAGCAGCACCAGCGGGGTGGATGAGGCACGGATGGTGCCGAGCTCCGGGATCGACACTTGGAAGTCGGACAGGACTTCGAGCAGCAACGCCTCGGTCTCCATCTCCACCCGGTCGATCTCGTCGATGAGCAGCACCACCGGCTCCGGTGAACGGATCGCCTCGAGCAGCGGACGGGTGAGCAGGAACTCCTCTGAGAAGATGTCGCCCTCGATCTCCTGCCAGTCGTGGTCGCGGTCGGCCTGGATCCGGAGGAGCTGTTTCTTGTAGTTCCACTCGTACAGCGCACGGGACTCATCGAGCCCCTCGTAGCACTGGAGCCGGATCATTCGACGGTCCGATATGGCGGCGAGCGACTTGGCGAGCTCGGTCTTGCCGACGCCGGCGGGACCCTCCACCAGGACGGGTTTGCCCAGCCTGTGAGCCAGGTACGAGACCTGGGCGATCCTGGCGTCGGCGAGGTAGTCGACGCCACGTAGGGCGGCGGTGAGGGCTTCAGGTGACTCGAACGGGTCGGACATCGATACTCCGGGAAGGCGAGACGATCACTCTACCGGGGACCCGGGTTCTGGCGGCAACCCCCATCCCCGGTAGGCTGGTTGGTCGCACCTACTCTCTCTCCAGCAGGCAGGCATGAGGATCGTCATCGTTGGGGCCGGCGCGGTCGGCTCGTACCTGGCCGAAAGACTTTCGGCCGAAGGCCAGGACGTGGTCGTAATCGAGGACGACGAGGAACGAGCAGCCGAACTCCAGGATCGGGTCGACGCACTGGTCATTCCCGGCAACGGCGCCTCCCCGGCGGTGCTCGAAAAGGCAGGTGTCGACCGCGCCGAACTGCTCATCGCCGTCTCCAACTCCGATGGTGCCAACGTGCTGGCCTGTCACGTGGCCGCAGAGATGGGCGTGAAACGCACCGTTGCCCGGGTGGAGGACTCCGGTATGCGGGAGGCTCTCGCCGGGCTCGAGGTCGACTTCGTGATCGACCCGGGCGAGGCGGCGTCCAACGAGCTGGTGGCACTCGTCCGCCAGAGCGGCGTCTCGGAGCTGGTGGAGTTCGGTGAGGGCCGCCTGACCCTGATCGGGGCCACCGTCCCCCAGAGCGCTCCACTCACGGGACGAAGCCTCTCCCAACTGCGTGGCATCGGGTGGGGCTGGGAGTGGGTGGTTGCCGCCCTCGTGCGTCACGGCAGCACCATCGTCGCCCACGGCGATACCGTCATCGAGTCCGGCGACCATGTGTTGTTGATGGTCAAGAGCGACGAAGTCGAGCGGTCGACCGAGCTGCTGGGCGTGAGCCATCACAGCATCCGTCGGGTCATCATCCTCGGGTCGACCCGACTGGCCGATCTCACCGCCGGGCACATGATCGAGTCGGGATTCGAAGTGGTGATCATCGACGCCGACCCCGACCGCTGTCGTCGACTGGCCACCAAACACGCTCGCGCCCTCGTGTTGTGCGACGACCCCACCAACCCCCGCACGATCGAATCCCTCGAGATCGACGAGAGTGATGCCCTCCTGGCACTCACCGGTTGGGACGAGGTGAACATCCTCGGCTGCCTGGTTGCCAAGGCCCTCGGCGTGTCGACCACGGTGTCGCGCTTCAACCGGATCGAGTACGTGAGCCTGCTCGGCGGTGTCGGGATCGACGCAGCGGTTTCCAGCCGTCTCATCGCTGCTGGGGCCATTCTCCGCTTCGTCCGTCGGGGACGCATCCACTCGGTGGTCACCTTCCGGGACACCGACGCCGAGGCGATCGAACTGGAGGTCGATTCCCAGAGCCGTGCCGTCGGGCGAACCGTCGAAGACCTGGGGATGCCGCGAGGTGCGGTGATCGGCGGGGTGGTGCGAAACGGCGATACGTTCGTTCCCAACGGCGACTCCGTGATCCACCAGGGCGACCGTGTGATCGTGTTCTCCATGCCCAACTGCATCGCCTCGGTCGAAGTCCTGTTCGGTCGCGAATGACCGCCCGATCCGTTGGACCCACCGGTCGACCTTCCATGACCCGACGGCTGGCGCTGATCATCGGTGCAGTGGTCACCGCCGGCGGTGCGACGATGCTTCCGAGTGCATTGGCGTCGCTCATCTATGGGGAGACCGGCACTGCCGGTTCCATCGCCCTGGCCGCCGGCCTCACGATGGGGACCGGATGGCTGTTGTGGCGCCGTTTTGGCCGCCACGGAGTGATCACCACCAAGGAGGGTTTCGCCGCGGTGGGGATCGCCTGGTTCGCGCTGTCGGCGTTCGGCACCCTCCCCTATCTCATAAGCGGTTCGATTCCATCCTTGACGGACGCCTTGTTCGAAACCACCTCCGGGTTCACCACCACCGGTGCGTCGATCCTGGCGGACCCCGGCGAGCTGCCCCGCGGCATTCTGTTCTGGCGATCCACCACGCAGTGGATCGGAGGCATGGGTGTGATCGTGCTCTCGGTGGCGATCCTGCCGCTGCTGGGTGCCGGCGGGGTTCAACTTGCGAGAGCGGAGTCCCCCGGACCGGCCCCCGACCGGCTCACCCCGCGCTTCCAGGAGACGGCCAAGCGCTTGTGGATGCTCTACGCCGCTCTGACGGCCGTACAGATCGTCCTGCTCTGGGTCGGCGACATGGACCTGTTCCAGGCGATCAACCATGCGTTTGCCACCATGTCCACCGGCGGCTTCGGCACCGAGCCGACGTCGCTGGGTGGTTTCAGCGCCTACAGCCAGTGGATCGTCACTCTCTTCATGTTCCTCGCCGGTGCGTCGTTCACGCTGCACTACCGGGCGCTCAGACACCCGGACGCATATCTGAAGTCCACCGAGTTCCTGCTCTACGCCGCCATCTGCCTGGCCGCCATCGTGGTGGTGACCGGCGGACTGTTGGAACCGGGACTCGCAGCAGGCGACGCCATCCGGGATTCCGCCTTCACCACCATCTCCATCATCACAACCACCGGATTCGCCACCACCGACTTCGGAGGGTGGCGACCGGCGTTGCAGATCTTCGTCGTCGGGCTCATGTTCATCGGAGGAATGGCCGGATCGACCGCCGGCGGCGTCAAGGTGTTCCGTGTCGGCATCCTCTCCAAGGCGGCTCGTGCCGACGTCCGCCGCCTGGTACACCCCAAGGGTGTGTTCGTGGTGCGGTTCGGGAAGGATCCGGTCCGGGGCGAGATCGTGGAAGGCATCCAGTCATTCTTCCTGTTCTACATGTTCCTCTTCATGACCGGGACGTTCCTGTTGTCGTTCATCGACGCCAACGTGGGTGAGGAGTTGGACCTGATCACCTCGGCCAGCGCGGTGGCGGCGTCGCTGGGCAACATCGGGCCGGGCCTCGGAGACGTGGGACCTGCGGCGCACTATCTGGCGATCCCTTCGCCGGGACGCTGGCTGCTCTCCTTCCTGATGATCGCCGGACGGCTCGAGATCTTCCCGGTGGCGCTGCTGTTCACGAGAGATCTCTGGCGACGGTGACGGTGGGCATCGACGTCATCGTGGCGTCCCGAGCCCGAACGGCTACCGTTCTGTGGTTGTGAAGACCAGCACATGCACGTAGTCATTGCCGGGAGCGGCCGCGTCGGTTCGACGCTGGCGAAGTGGCTGGCCGATGACGGCCACGACGTGACCGTGATCGACAGCCATCAGCCGGCGCTCGACCGGCTGGGCAAGTCGTTCAACGGCGCCACCCTGTTGGGCGTCGCCTACGACGTCGACATCCTTCGGCGGGCCGGGCTCGACAGCGGCGACACGTTCGTGGCGGTGACCGACTCCGACAACGCCAACCTGATGGCCGTCGAGGTGGCCAAGTCGGTGTTCGGGGTGGAGCGGGCCATCGCCCGCCTCTACGACCCCAACCGCGAAGAGGCCTACCGGGCGCTCGGCATACAGCATGTCACCGGTACCAAGCTGATCGCCAACGTGGTGTACGAACAGGTGGTCGACCACGAGTTCGCCTATCACGTCACGTTCACCGACGGCGACGTCGAGATCGTCGAATTCCTGCTCAGCTCCGCCGCCCACGGGCTCGGCATCGAGGATCTGGAGGTGCGCAACAAGCTGCGCGTGGCCGCAGTGCGCCGCGGTGAGCACACCTTCATCCCCAATCGGCGGTTCGAGCTCCACGAGGGGGACCTGGTGGTCGCTTCGGCCCGCGAAGGCGTCAAGCTCCGCATCGAGCATTACCTGAAGCAATTGGATTCCTGATGCGGGTGATCGTGATGGGCGGCGGCAAGGTGGGCGGATTCATGGCCAGGGAACTCCAGGAGGGTGGCCACGCCGTCATCGTCATCGAACGCAACACCCGCCACGCGGAACAGGTTGCAGAGGAGACCGGGGCCCTCGCAATCGAAGGCGACGGCACCGACCTCGAATTGCTCGAGGACATCGAGATCCGGCCGACCGACCTGTTCGTGGCGGTGACGGGAGTCGACGAGGACAACCTCGTAGCGTGCCAGTTGGTCCGCACAGTGTTCGGTGTGAAGAGGGTGCTCGCCCGGCTCAACGATCCCCGCAACCGGCCCACGTTCGATGCGCTCAAGATCCCGGTGGTCTCGGTGACAGACCTGCTCGCCCAGGTCATCGAGCGGGAGCTGGAGTTCAGCGAGCTCATGCGGGTCGCCATCCTCGGCAAAGGCGAGGTGAGCCTCTTCCAGATAGAACTCCCACCGACCACGGCCAGTAGGCCGGTCGAAGAAGTAGACCTGCCCGAGGAAGCGGTGCTCGTCGCCGTCCAGCGTGGCGACATGGTGCACATTCCCACCCCTGCCTTCGAGCTGCGGGCCGGCGATCGGGTGATGGCAGTCGGCAAGGTACATCTCGAGGACGATGTCCGTAATGCACTGATCGCCGCCGATCGGATCGAGGATGGTCCCGGCTTCGAGCTCGAGCCGAGGATGACCTGACATGCCCCGGCCCGAGGTGAGCCGGCGCTTCGTACGTGGTGGGATACGGAGCCTCGTGATCGAACTCGCCGTGGTGGTCGTCCTGCTGGGTGCGGGGTATGCGCTGTCGCTCCTGCTCGAACGGCTCGCCTGATGCTTCTCCGGCCGAGCGCCCTCGACATCAAGCTCATCCTCCATGATCTCGGCCGGGTTCTGTCGGTCGTCGCCGTCGCCGGCATGCTGCCCTTGGCGTGGGCGCTGGCGCGTCAGGAGTGGCGACCGGCCGTCCACATCCTCTTCATGATGGCCATATGTGTGCTCGCCGGGGGTGGAGCCCAACTGCTTCGGGTTCCATCGCGCCGCAGAGCCGACTGGAGCCACGGGCTGGTGGTCGTCTCGCTCACCTGGCTGCTGGTGCCGGTGGTGAGCGCAATCCCGCTGGTGCTCTCCGGCCACTACGGAAGCTGGCTCGACGCCTACTTCGATGCCATGAGCGGTATCACCACCTCGGGTCTGTCGCTGATCCAGGATCTCGACCACCTCTCCGACTCGGTGAGCATGTGGCGTCACACCACTCACTTCCTCGGTGGTCAGGGCATCGTTCTGGCAGCACTCAGCCTGTTCTCGTCATCGGGCGCCACGAGCCTGTATCAGGCCGAAGGTCGCGACGAGCGCATCTTCCCATCCGTGGCATCGACCGCCCGGTTCATCTGGCTCGCCAGTGTGGTACACCTGATCTTCGGAGCGGTGGCCCTCACGGCGCATGGAGTGCTCGCCCTCGGCTACACACTCGACCGGTCGTTGTTCCACGCCCTCAGTATCTTCATGGCCGCCTTCGACACCGGAGGGTTCAGCCCCCAATCGACCTCGGTCGCCTACTACCACTCGTTCGGATACGAGGTCATCATCTCTGTGCTGATGATCGCCGGCGCCATGAGCTTCGGCCTGCATCACGCAATCTGGAACAAACGACCGCACCTCATGCGCAACATCGAAATCCGAACGATCCTCACAACGGTCGGAGGGACGATCGCACTCACAACGGTGGGCCTCGCCGCCACCTACGCCACCGCCACCGGACTCAGCCGCCGTGCCGTTTTCCAGGTGATCTCGGCCCACAGCGGAAGCGGCTTCGCCAGCGTGAGCGTTGCAGAACTCGCCAGGTGGTCGGGCCTTGCCTACGTCGGCATGATGATCGCGATGGCACTGGGCGGCATGAGCTCCTCCACCGCCGGCGGTGTCAAATCGCTCCGCATCGGTCTCACCATTCGCGCCTTGGCGGACACCGTACGTTCCGCCCTGCTGCCGGAGCGTGCCGTTGTGAGCAACACCTATCAGCAGTACGGTCGCCAGCGGCTGAATCCGAAGCTGGCACAGTCCGTGATGGCTGTGTCGCTGTTGTACGTGGGCCTCTACCTCCTGGGCGGGGCTGTCGGGATGGCTCACGGCTACGGAATCCAGGAGTCGCTCTTCGAGTCCGTGAGCGCCAGCGCCAACGTTGGCCTCTCCGTGGGAATCACCTCACCGACCATGCCCACGCTCATGAAGACCGTCATGATCCTCCAGATGTGGGTGGGACGTCTCGAGTTCATCGCCGCCTTCGCCCTCCTCGGATTCCTCTTCTCGACGGTGCGTGGCAAGTGAAAACGCTGACCATTGCCATCGCCTTGACGTGGCTGGCGTTACCGGCTGCGGCCACCGAGGTGTCCATCGCCGAACTCGATGCCGAATCGGCGGCCTGGAATGGCCTCGAGGTGACCGTCGAAGGCGAGATCATCGGCGACTATTCGGATCGCGGTGACCACCTGTGGGTCCAGGTGAATGACGACGACTATGTTCGCGACCCTCTCATCGAGACCGGAAGACTCTCCGGCGGAAACGTCGGCATGGGCGTTCGGCTTCCCACTCAGATCTTCTCGGCGGACTGGGGACCTCCCGGTGGCTACCAGGTGCGAGGGCCGGTGGTCCGCCTGACCGGGACCTTCCGGTACGCCGATCCCGACACCGGAGGCGACACGTTCATCGACGCCACATCGGTGGTACTAGTGGAACCTTCACGCCCGTTCGAACCCCCGGCACCGGAGATGGGTCTCCTGGCTGCGTCGGTTGTCATGATCGCACTGGGGGCGGGCCTGTGGGGACGAGCCCGCTGGCGGTTGCTCAACCCAAAGCAGTGATTCAACGACCGACGAGCACCACGAGGTCGTCGCGATGGACCACCTCGCCGCCGGCGACATCCGAGCGAAGGCCTGCGACACGTCGCAGCTCACCGGCACCCAATCGGGTGACACCCTTGGCGATGACCGCTCCGCTCGGCCCGACGATCTCTACCGCCGTCCCCGTTGAGAACTCGCCGACAACGGAGATGACGCCCACCGGCAACAGCGAGCGGCCGCCTTCCACGATCGCGTGCACAGCCCCGGCGTCGATCGCGATCGATCCCTCCGCCGGCTGACCGAAGGCGATCCACAGTTTTCTGGCCGGCAACCGTGACGGCTGGGGGCCGACCCAGGTCCCGATGTCCTCACCCGCCACCGCCGCTGCCACCGCACTGTGGTCCGACGCGGGTGCCACGACGGTGGGAACGCCCGACCACGCCGCCATGCGGGCGGCGGCGACCTTGGTGGCGATCCCGCCCGAGCCGAGTGGCCCGGCGCCACCGGCGGCGAGCCGGTCGAGAACCTCGTCGGTGTGCCGCACCGCCGAGAGCAACTCGGCCGATACATCCACCCGAGGGTCGGAGGTGAGAAGACCGGGGGTGTCGGTGAGCAGCACGAGCAAACCGGCGGACACCAGGTGGGAAACGAGCGCCGCCAGGCGGTCGTTGTCACCGATCTTGAGCTCCTCGACCGCCACCGTGTCGTTCTCGTTGACGATCGGCACGATCCGCTGGCTCATCATGCGTTCGAGTGCCTGGCGGGCGTGGAGGTACTGGTCGCGATCGGCCAGCACCGCCTTGGTGAGCAGCACCTGACCGGCCACGATTCCCCGCTTGTCGAATGCATCGATGTAGCGGGCCATCAGACGACCCTGACCGACCGCAGCCGCCACCTGCAGATCGACCACTTCGGTCGGCCGCGATGTCAGGCCCAGGGCGGGAAGACCGGCTGCGACCGCGCCGGACGTCACCAGTGCCACCGGTCGCCCCGTGCTCCAGGCCACAGCCACCTGGTCGACTACCGCGTTGATCGACGCGTCGTCGATGCCACCGGAAGACGTGAGACTCGACGACCCCACCTTGACCACAACCGGACGTCCGGGCGCAATCGGATACCGCATCATTCCTCTTCGAAGTCGTCAGGATCTGAATCGTCGACGGCGGAGTCGTCCGGTTCCAGGCCGGCCTCGGAGAGATCGTCGGAGTCCAGATCGTCGAGCTCGTCCAGGTCTACATCGGGAGGTACGAACTCGAACTCGAGGCCTCCGATCCGGACGAGATCACCGGCTTCCGCACCGGCGTCGGCAAGCGCCTGATCCACACCCAGGCGACCGAGCCGCCGGGATGCCACGTCCGCCGCCTGTGGATGGGTCAGGTCGGAGAATCGCACGGCCCGCACGGCGGCGACGCCCTCAACCACCCACCCGTCCACCTCGCGTCGGATCGTGAATCCCTCGCCCGCCGGACGGTGCAACACGTAGCCCTCGCGCTCGGGAGCCGCACGATGGGCATCGCCGACCAGGTCGGCGATGCGGTGCAGGACGGTCGGCAGACCGGCACCGGTGGCGGCCGACACCAGCATGGCCTCGGGCAGCGCCGCAGCGGCGTCGGCTGCCTCGGGAAGATCTCCCTTGTTGATCACGACGAGTCTCGGTCGAGCGCTCAGCTCGGGCGAGAACCGGTCGAGCTCTCCCAGCAGTACTTCGAGCTGGGTTTCCGGAGGTTCGGTCTGGAGCGGCGACGGGTCGAGCAGGATCACCAGAACCCTGGCCCGCTCGACATGACGGAGAAACTCGTGACCGAGCCCGCGACCCTCGGCCGCCCCCGAGATCAGCCCGGGGATATCGGCCAACACGAACTGTCGGTCGCCTATCTCCACCACTCCGAGGTTGGGCTGCAGTGTCGTGAACGGGTAGTCGGCGATCTTTGGCTTGGCGGCCGAAACGCGGGAGATGAAAGTGCTCTTGCCCGCATTGGGGAAACCGACCAACGCTGCGTCGGCCAGGAGCTTCATCTCGAAAGTGAACCAGACCTCGGCGCCGTATTCACCCTGTTCGCAGATGCTGGGGGCCCGCATCTTGGGCGAGAAGAAGGCGGCGTTGCCACGCCCGCCCTTGCCGCCATCGAGCACCTTCACGCGCTGGCCGGGTTCGACCAGATCGGCGAGGACCGTTCCGTCGTCCTCGGTGACGACGGTGCCGAGCGGCACCCTGAGCACCAGGTCTTCCCCATGCTTGCCGTGACGCATCTCGCCGCGCCCATGTGAACCGTCGGAGGCGGCATGATGCGGATTGCGTCGGTATCCGAGCAGCGTGGGCATCGAGGCGTCGGCTTCGAGAAAGACGGCACCACCGTCGCCGCCCGACCCGCCGCTCGGTTTGCCTTTGGGCTTTCCGCGCTGACGGACGAAGCTGACGACCCCGGCACCACCGTTACCGGCGCGGAGTTGGACACGAACCCGGTCGACGAACACGGCGACCGGGCCGGGTCAGTCGTTGAGGATGTCGACGAGACGGCGGTTGTTCCGCTTCCCGTACTTCACACGGCCCGCCGTCAAGGCGAACAGGGTGTCGTCGCTGCCGCGACCGACATTCTCTCCGGGATGGATGCGCGTTCCACGCTGGCGAACGATCACAGCGCCGGCGTTGACGGTCATACCGTCGAACACCTTCGGGCCGAGCCGCTTGGCGTGCGAGTCGCGACCGTTCTTCGAGGAACCACCGGCTTTTGTCTTGGACATGGGATCACTCCTCTTCGCTGCTGTCGGCCACGGGAGCGGGCGCTGCTGCTACCGGCTTGGCGGCCGACTTGGCTGGGGCGCCGACCCCGGCGATGGTCATGACTTCGATCTTGGTGTACTTCTGGCGGTGACCCATGCGGCGGCGGTAGCCGGTTTTGTTCTTGTACTTGAAGATGTCGATCTTCGGGCCTTTGGACTCGCCGAGGATCTTGGCGGTCACGGTCATACCGGAGAGCACCGAACGGTCGGAGATGGCGGAACCGCCTTCATCGACCACGAGCAGCGGGGTGAACGAGACCTGCTCGTCATCGGTTTTGAGGAGCTCGACCTCGATGACGTCACCCGGGTGGACTTTCGACTGCTTGCCGCCGGTGCGGATGATGGCGTACATGGACAAACCTCTGGGACAGGGGAACGGATGGAGTATAGGTCAGGGAGGCCGAGGTGGAAAGTTGGAGCGTGGAGACCCCGGTCCCGCAGACTCGACGGGCCGCCCGTTCGGGTACTCATGAACGGCACGCGCCGGGGCCGATGGCCGACCGCCGCCGAGACCCGATTCTTGCGTCCACGGCACTACTCCGCTGAGATCCGACCACGGACAGGCGTCGCTGACACGGATCGGCGCCACACCGACGCCCACAACAAATGCCGTGATCGGCCGACCCGTATATGGACCGGGCGATACGCTCGCCCGCCATGGGCAGGCGACCAACCGGGGCAGTGACGATTGCGACCATTCCAGAACGAGCCGGTGTGTGTGTCGAAGGTCGCCGTCTCCGACGCGACGAGACAACGGATCCTCCAAATCGTCGAGAGATCGGCTGGACACCGAACTCGGCAGCAAAGGCACTCTCCGACGTTCGCACGGACACCGTCGGGTTGATCCTGCCGAGAGGCGTCCACACGCTGTCGAGGTAACCGTTCTTCATGGATTTCGTCACCGGGCTCGAGTCTGCGCT
Source organism: uncultured bacterium (assembly GCA_963825585.1). GTDB lineage: Bacteria > Actinomycetota > Acidimicrobiia > Spongiisociales > ZC4RG35 > JAOUGY01. The sequence continues at coordinate 865,324 of CAWGTX010000001.1, read as the reverse complement.
CGGGAAGGAATCGGTCGGGCTCCTGCTCCAGGTGGTTCCCGACGCGGACACCGAGCTCGACCCTACCGCCGCTGGTTGCAGAGCCGCAAGGTCGATGGCGTGATCCTCACCGACGTGTGCGTCCCCGACGCCCGAGCTTCACTCGTCGCTGAGCCCAGGCTCCCGGGAGTGATCGTCTCCTCTGTTCCCTTCCACGGTGAGGTCCTGTCCCGTACGTGGATGAACGAGAACTCGGCGATGACCACCGCAGTCGGCCACTTGGTCGATCTGGGACACACCCGGATCGCTCGGATTGCGGGCAGACCGGACTTCGCCCGCACCGCGGCCGGCAGCGGAGCTACTGCCCCGGGCCAGTACCGCCACAGCCCCGGTCGCTCGCTGACCCCGGCCGGCTGCGACTACTCGACGTCGTCGTCATCGAGCCCCATCGGAATGGCATGGGTTGCGGCCTCCTCATGGAGGATGACGCCCCGGCCGTCACACTTGTCACACGACTCCGAGAACGTCTCGAGCAGGCCCTTGGCCACATTCTTCCGCGTCATCTCGACCAGACCGAGATGGGAGACGTCGAAGACCTGGGTTCGTGTCTTGTCCTTGGCGAGCGTCTCCTTCAAACGGCGCAACACCTGTCGTTGGTGATCGAGGATCTCCATGTCGATGAAGTCGATGACGATGATGCCGCCGATGTCGCGCAGCCGGAGTTGACGGCCGATCTCCTCGGCGGCCTCCAGGTTGTTCTGCAGCACTGTCTCCTCGAGGGAGGAGCTCCCCACGAACTTGCCGGTGTTGACGTCGATGACGGTGAGCGCCTCGGTGCGGTCGATCACGAGATGTCCTCCGGACGGCAGGTAGACCCGGCGGTCGAGCGCCTTGCGGAGCTGATCCTCGACGTGGTACCGCTCGAAGAGACCCATCTCGTCCTCGTACATCGACACCTTGGCAACCAGGTCCGGCGCGGTCGACCGGAGATAGTCGAGCACCTTGTCGTGTGCTTTGGGGTCGTCGATCATCATGCGGCGGAAGTCGGCGGTGAAATGCTCACGGATCACGCGGATGAGCAGATCGGGCTCTTCGTACACCACGCGTGGCGCTCCCCCGCCGGCCGCCGACTCCTGGATTCGTTCCCAACTCTTCGAGAGCCTGTGGATGTCAGCAGCTATCTCCTCGGCACTGGCATGCAGCGCCGCCGTCCGCACGATCACGCCGAAACCGGCCGGCTTCACCTGGGTGATGACCTGACGGAGTCGCTGACGTTCGGTGTCGGGGAGGCGTCGCGAGATACCCTGCGCGTCGGAGTCGGGTACGAGCACCAGGTATCGGCCGGGCAACGACGGAAGGCCGGTCAGACGGGCACCCTTGGCACCCATCGCATCCTTGACCACCTGCACCAGGACTTCGTCGCCTTCCTTGAGGACGTCTTCGATGCGGGGCTTGCGCTTGCCGTGAACGGCGGGGTCGATCTTGACGTCGGAGGCGTACACGACGCCATTCTTGGCGGCGCCGAAGTCGACGAACGCCGCCTCCATCCCCGGAAGCACGTTTCGCACCTTGCCGAGGTAGATGTTGCCGACCAGAGACGTGTGGTCCGACTTGGCCACGTAGTGCTCGACCAGCACCGGGCCCTCGAGGATGACCACCTGGGTCTGATGCGGCTTGACCCGGACCAACATCTGCTTGCGGGCAGACTCGACCGGGATGATGATTTCTTCCTCGGCGGGCAACTCCCGGGTGCGTGATGTCTGTGTTCCCGGCCGCTCACGCTGTCGGCGCTGGCGGTCACCCTGCCGCTGAGGAGGCTGTCCGCCACTCCGCTGCCGGTCCCTCGAGCGCTCCCGGTTGTCGCGCGAATCCCTGGTGCGTTCCCTGGCGGCCGGCTCAGGAGTCGGCGCCGCAACCTCGGTTACGCGGCGAACCTCGACCTTCTGACGGCCGACACGGAACGTCTTGCGTTCCTCGACCACCTGGCCGGATTCGCCTTTGCGAACCACCTCTGGTGATCGCTTCGAGAAGATACCCATCGAAAAATGCTCCTGATCCTGGTGTGGGATTCGTTACGAGAGCTGGATTCCCGGGAACCGGATGGGCGAGCGTCGGCCCGAGATGGGGCTTCATCGAAATGCTCAAGATGTCCATTGGTTCCGCCTCCGGGAAACAAAGATCCCGCGAACCGCTGACGGAGAGCCGAGCTGCATGGTCTGGCTCCATGCCCAACCACCGCGTGGTCTGGTTGGCGCCGGACCGAAGCGTGCCCCGTCGAAGGGCTCGGGATGCCGCGCGCTGCACGGCGCCGTCAGTGTAGCAGCGACACCCTCTCCGGTCAGCAGGGCCAGCGACCCAAATGACCATCGCCGCGAAACGGTGCGGGTCCCGGGGTAGGACGTAGAACGTACAACGTAGAACGTTCGGAACACGCGACGTCACGAGTCCAGGTGGGAGCATTCGGAAGTACCGCCGATCGAACGCCGACCGCAGCGTGACCGTTGGTGGTTCGCGAGTGCAACAGTGGGCACGACTGGCGCAGTATGCCACCACGGATCGAGCCCTCGGGAGTGGCATGCTCGGGGATTGGTACGTTCCACGTTGTACGTTCTACCGGCTCCCCACGCCTCAACCCACGGCACGACGGTACGCGAGATCACGGGTGGAGATCAAGCGACGGCTGTTCCGGTTCTGTCGGGTCGTAGCAGTAGCGGCAGCGGGCTTCGTAGGCGTCTTGGGCTCCGAGAACCACGAGGTCGTCGGAGCGGACGGTCCTCTGGGTGAAGAGTCCGGGTCCTCCGCAGCGATGACATACCGCCAGCATCTTCGTCACGTATTCGGCTCGTCCGCACAGCGTGGGGATGGGCTCGAACGGTCGGCGCAGGTAGTCGAGGTCGAGTCCGGCCACGATCACCTGCTTGTGGGCCGCCGCCAGGGCCTCGCACACGTCCACCAGGCCCTCGTCGAAGAACTGGCCCTCGTCGATGCCGACGACCACGGTGGAATCGTCGACGGCCCGAACGAGTGCATCGCTGTCCGAGACCGGCTGAGCCTCGACACTGAGGGCGCTGTGGGAGACCACCTGGTGATCGGCGTATCGGACGTCGATGGCCGGCTTGAACGTCTGGACTGGGATCCGCGCGATCCGGGACCGGGTCACCCGACGGATGAGCTCCTCGCTCTTCCCCGAGAACATCGGCCCGCAGATGACCTCGATCCAGCCTGAATCAGGGCGACGGTACATGAGCCAAGACGGTAGCTGCTGGCTGCTGGCGCCTGGCTGCTGGCTGCTGGCTGCTGGAAGCTCTCTTACACGATGTACGTCTCACCGGGAACGGGTGATCGTCTCAGCCAGATCGAGTTGGCGATGCCGATCGAGATGGCCATGGCGAGGTAGAAGGAGCCGCCCTGGCTGATGAAGGGAAGGGACAGCCCCGTCACGGGCATGATGCCGATGGTCATACCGATATTGACGAACACGTGGAACGTGATCATGGCGGCGATGCCGATTGCCACCATCGATCCAAATCGGTCTCGCGCATTGGCGGAGATCACGAACAGCCGCCAGATCACCACCATGAACACGGCCAGGACCAGCAGACCACCCACGAACCCGAACTGCTCACCGATGACCGAGAAGATGAAGTCGTTCTGGGCATCGGGGACGGCCGTCTGTACACCGTTGAGGAGGCCCTTGCCGAACAACTGGCCCGAGCCGATCGCCAGCTTGGACTGGCCGAGCTGGAAACCGATCCCCTGCGGATCGAGCTCGGGCTCGAGGAACACCTGGATCCGCTCCAATTGATGCTCCTTGAGCAGGCCGAGACGGAACACCGCCACCACCGCGACGATGCCGACCGTGAAGATCCAGGTGAGCTGTTTCCAGCTCAGCCCGGCAGCGAACAGCATCACCAGGAGGATGAAGGGCAGCACCATCGAGGTCCCCAGGTCGGGTTGGCGGAAGATGAGCACTCCCGGCACCGCCATCATCGCCGCCGCGACGGCGACGATGCGCCACGGCAGGCGGGCGCCCGACCGTTCGATGGCGAGCACGGAGGCGATGCCCACGATGATCACGATCTTGGCGAATTCGGAGGGCTGGAGTTGGAAGAACCCGCCGAGCGGGATCCAGCTCTGGGCCCCACGGATCGGAGGGAAGGCGAAGACGGCCGCCAGCGACAGCATGGTGGCGATCCCGATGTAGGGCAGATAGTTCCGAAGCTCCCGGTAGTCGAGCACCGAGAACACGAAGATCAGGATGATCCCGGCCGTGGCGAAGATCATCTGCCGTTCCATGTCGAAGGTAGCGAGCTGTTGGTTCTGCTCGCGCGCCACCCGGGTCGCCGAGTAGATCATGAGGAGCCCGAACGCCGACAGTGCCAGCACCGCTCCGAGCAGCACGATGTCGGGTCGGTTGCGGCGACGTTCTGCGACGGCGGCCGAGCCCAGATCACGTCCGCCGAGCGTTGCCATCAGTCTGCCGCCTCTCCGGGTGCGATCGGGTCGAGCTCCTCACCCATCAGGTACTGCAGGATGTATCGGGCGATCGGGGCCGCCACCTGACCGCCACTGCCTCCCTCGTCGACCAGCACCGCAACCGCGTACTCGGGGTCGTCGATGGGCGCGATACCGGCGAACCAGGCATGGTTGTCCTTGGTCTTCACGGACTGGCCGGTACCGGTCTTGCCCCCCACCCGCCACAATGAATCGCCGAAGCCTTCGAAGGCGGCCCGGGCCGTCCCCACGGTGACGACGGCGTTGAGATCGGTCAGGAGCGATGCCACGTTGGCCGGGTCGAGAGTGCCCTCCTGCAGAACCGTCGTCTGGGCCGAGTAGACGACGTTGCCGGCATCGTCACGGATCGAGCCCACCACGTGCGGCTGGAGCACGGTGCCTCCGTTGGCCAGCGCTGCGTACGACAGCGCCACCTGGAGTGGGGTGGCAGTGACACCTCCCTGGCCGATCGCCGCGATCATCAGATCGCCACCGAACCAGGGCGACGCCGTCTCGAGACGGTCGGGCGCCAACAACGAAGGGGCATCCTCGTCCTCGAGCATGATCTCCTTGTACTGCTCGTAGAGGGCACGATCGGGGATGATGCCCTCCGCCTCGCCGGTGAGGTCGATCCCGGTCACGCTGCCGTAGCCGAGCGCCCGAGCCTGATCCTGGATGACGTTCTCACGATCGGTGCCCTGCCAGGCCCGCCACGCTCCGAGCGCCACCGAGTAGAAGTAGATGTTGCATGAGTTCGAAAGCGCCGAGTGCTCGTCGCTCCATCCGAAGTTGATCCCAGCGCTCAGGTACCAGTCCTTGAAGATCTGCGGACTCCCATCGGCTAGACCGGGGAGTTCGAGCTGCCCGTCACAGTTCACCAGGCGACTTCCGGCGTCGACGCCTTCCACGTCCTCCGGGAACGGGATGTTGTGCTCGAGCTCGGCCATGTAGGTGACCACCTTGAACGTCGACGCCGGCGGGTAGAGGCCCGAGATCGCCAGGTTGTTGAAGGCTTGTTGTTCCTGGAGCAGAGCGAAGGTGACGGCATCGAGCCCTCCCACGAACAGGGCAGGGTCGAAGCTCGGCACCGAGGCCATGGCCATCACCTGGCCGGTGGGGATGTGGATCACGACCGCCGACGCACGTTCCACATCGTTGAGCGCACCCGGTTTCCCCAAGCGACGAAGTTCCTCCTTCACGGCGTTGGCGTTGGCGACACCTTCGATGAGTGCCGTCTCGACCACCGCCTGGATGTCGGAGTCGAGTGTGAGGAAGACGGTGTTGCCGGGAGCCGCCGGGATCTCGGGCCGTTGTTCCACGATCTCGGACCGCTCGACCCGGAAGGCGATCTCACCGGGCGTGCCCTGGAGGAACTCGTCGTAGACGCGTTCCACTCCCAACTGGCCGATCCGAGTGTTCGGATCGAGCGACGGGTTCTCTTCGAGATTGGTCTCGGTGGGCAGACCGAGATGGCCGATGACATGCGCCATGCTCTCGCCAGCCAGATACACCCGCTCGGGAACCTTCTCGATCCGAACCCCTGGCAGGTCACGCACCTGCTCGGCGAGGCGGTAGGCGTCTTCGGCATCGATCACGGCCACGGTGAACCGACCGTTCACCCCGGCCTCCTCGTACAACAGGTCAAGTTCGGCGGGGGGAATCGCCAACAGCGCCGATAGCCGCTGCACCAGATCGGCGCGCTGATCGGAGGTGACGAGGTGACGGTCGACGACGACGGCCGGCACGATGCGTGAAGTCGCCAATTGCACGCCACGTCGGTCACGGATCTCGCCACGCGGAGCGGGCGTCCGTTGCACCACCCATGATTGACCCGATGCGATCTCGGCCGCCTGGGCGCCCTCGGCCACCTGGATGAACCAGAGTCGGATGCCCAGCATCGAGAACATGACGAGGAACATCCCGAGGATGACGGCGAGTCTCGTCGTGAACTTCACAGCGACCTCCTCACGGGCTCGATGAGCCGTGCCAGCACCGGCCACACGGCCAGCGCCACTCCGAACGTGAGGAGCGGCACCAGCAGGATGCGCCGGAGGGCTTCACCACCCCCGAATGGCAGTTGCGACACAAGGGTACCGACCGTCACCAGCAACAACACACCCACCAATGTCAGGATCAGAACCCACACCGCCGCTGCCAACGGGGAATAGTCGGCTCGTTCACGCGTGCGGACGGCGATGAATGCGACCACGGTGAGCGTGAACGCACGCAGCCCCAACGCGGCGGAACCGAGCGAGTCGAGAACCAGACCGGCGCTGAAGGCGAGCAGCAGCGTGGTCTCTGCCCGCAGCCGCAGTGGCAGGAGGATCACCACCAACATCACCAGGTCCGGAGCGATGCCGCCGACGTTGATGCGGCCGAACACAGTCGTCTGCATGACGATGGCGCCCAGGAGCAGCAAACCCACCGAAATCCCGGAGCGCCAGGGTGTCATCCCCCCTCCGTGGTTTCCGCCGACTCGTCGACCGTGGTCGCACTGGTGGCAGGCACCGTGACGGTGGCGGTGTCGTCCTCGGTGGGAGCGGCAGGGTCGGGTGGCCACACCACCACCACGACCGCACGCAGACTCTGCAGGTCGAAGAAGGGTTCGATCACCGCCGACAGTGTCTGGCCGTCGGGTGAGGCGTCACCCGAGATCACACCAACCGGTAGACCAGGAGGGAACGACTGCGAAAAGCGGGAGGTGACCACCCGGTCGCCGTCACGGACCGGACGGGCGCCGACGAAGACATCGAGGCTCAGATCTCGGACCAGTTCCAGCTCCGACGCGCCCGGGATCGACCTGGCGATCCCATCCTGTCCGGCGACGCTCACCGTGACCGCCTCGATGTCGCCCGTCATCGGCACCACCGTCGCTCCACCGGTCCACGACTCGAGCACCCGCCCGACCAGATTGCCGTTGTCGTCGAGAACCGGCTGCCCCTGCAGGACCCCGGCGTCGGTGCCCTTGTCGATCCGGAACGACAGGTCGAAGCTGTCGGCCCGGCCGGTGACGTTGGCCAGGGTCTTCGAGAATGTCTGGACGTCGAACGGGAGATCGAGCAGATTCTCCAACGTGTCCAGCCGCTGCAACTGGTCGGCGACCGAGGCCAGTTCACCTTCACTCTCGGCGAGCCGTGCCCGCAAGGCCTCGTTCTCGGAGCGGAGACTTGCAATGTCGGACAGCCCGTCGACGAAATCGGCGATGGGGTCCACCACTGCCTGAACCACACCCTCGACCGGTTGCACCACATTGTTCGCACCCGACCTCAACGACCCGAGGATGCCGTCGCCACCGGAACGCAGGTCGAAGGTCATGAGGAGGAAGGCGACCACGATCAACGTCACGAAGAGCGGCAGGGAGTGGTCTTGGCGGAACTCGCGCATGGTGGTGGGGGCTCACCGGTGGGCCGCGTCGTCGGCCCGGGTCGTCACGGCCTCGACGATGACACCAGCACGTGGTGCAGGGTGTCGAACTCCTCGAGGCACTTGCCCGATCCGACCGCCACCGACACCAGCGGCTTGGCGGCCGTGACGATGGGCATGCCGGTCTCGTTTGCGAGGCGCTGGTCGAGGCCCTCGAGCAACGCCCCACCCCCTGTCAGCCAGATACCCCGCTCCATGATGTCGGCGGCCAGCTCGGGAGGTGTCTTGTCGAGGGTGTACTTCACGGCGTCGACGATGGCCTGGGTCGGCTCTTCGATCGCCTCACGGATCTCCGGGCTCGACAACAAGATGGTCTTGGGGAGGCCCGTGACGAGGTCGCGGCCACGCACTTCGGCTGCGGGCTCGTCGGCACACGGCCAGGCGGATCCGATCGCCATCTTGAGCTGTTCGGCGGTACGTTCACCGAGCAACACGTTGTATTCCTTCTTGACCCATTCGATCACGGCCTCGTCGAGTTCGTCGCCGCCCACCCGGATGGAGCGGGACACGACGATGCCACCGAGGGAGATGACCGCGACCTCGGTGGTTCCTCCACCGATGTCCACCACCATCGACCCGGATGGCTCTCCGATCGGAAGACCACATCCGATGGCGGCCGCCATCGGCTCCTCGATCGTGTAGGCCCGCCGGGCGCCGGCGTGGTAGGCGGCCTCCTCCACGGCACGGCGTTCCACCGGCGTGATACCGGACGGAACGCATACAACGATCCGGGGACGAGCCCACCGGCGACGGTGCACCTTCTGGATGAAGTAGCGGAGCATCTTCTCGGTGATGTCGAAGTCGGCGATCACACCGTCGCGCAGCGGGCGGATCGCCTGGATGCTGGCCGGGGTCCGGCCGATCATCCGCTTGGCCTCCATACCCACCGCCAGCGCCCGCTGGTTGTTGGTGTTGACCGCGACGACAGAGGGCTCGTTGAGCACGATGCCCTGACCGCGGACGAACACCAGGGTGTTGGCGGTACCGAGGTCGATGGCCATGTCCTGGCCGGCGATGGAGAAGAGATTCTCAGCCACGGGATCTCCCGGGAGGTGTGGAAGCGGAGTCTAGGGGTGGTGACCGGTCAACGCCACCTCGACATATCACCCGAACCAGATGGCCAGTTCCCGCTCGGCACTCTCAGGCGAGTCCGAACCGTGGATGATGTTCTCGGTGATCACCAGACCGAAGTCCCCGCGGATGGTTCCGGAAGGCGCCGTTGCCGGGTTGGTCGGACCCATCATGGTGCGTGCCGCCACCACCGCCGACTCCCCCGACCATTCCATCGCCACCACCGGACCACTGGTGATGAACTCGAGGAGCTCGGGAAAGAACGACCGTTCCACGTGCTCGGCGTAGTGGTTGCGGGCGAGCTCCTCGGTGACCTCGATCATCGCCATGCGATGCAGGGTGAATCCCTTGCGCTCGAACCGGGCGACGACTTCGCCGACCAGACCCCGACGAACACCGTCGGGCTTCACCATCACGAAAGTGTGTTCAACTGCCATATGGGGAGGAACGATACTTCAGACTCGGCGCGCATGGATCGGGCCGGCCACGCTGCTGGCTGCTGGCTACTGGCTGCTGGGGCGTTGGGACGCATCATGGAGGAAGGAGCCGTTCTGACGGAGGATGAGTCGAGCAACGAGCCGGTACGCACGATGAGGCCACCGGTCGATGGCTAGAAGCCAGCAGCTAGAAGCCAGCAGCTCGTGTCATCGCTCGTTCCTCTGAACCTCTCCATTGCCCTTGATCGCCGATCGGATCTCACCCACCAGGTACAGCGAGCCGGCGACGACCACGTTGCCGGTGGGGCCGGCGAGCTCACGGGCGAGGGCGAGGGCTTCGACGGGATCGGTGACCGCACTCGCATCCGCTCCGATGAGAGGCCGCATCCTTCCGGCGAGATCGACGGCGGGTAGAGCGTTGGGGCTCGGCGCCTGGGTGACGACCACGTGGTCGATCATGCCGGCCAGCTTCGGGTACATCGACTCGATGTCCTTGTCGCGCATGGCGCCGGTGAGCAGCACCCAGGTCATGGTCGGATATTCCTCGCGGAGGGCCTCGGCCAGCGCCACGAACCCGTCGGGGTTGTGAGCACCGTCCAACAGGACGTAGGGAGCCGTGGCGACAGGCTCGAGCCGGCCCGGCGCCGACATGACCTCGGCGGCATCGACCACCGCCGAAGGGTCGAGGTCGCGACCGATCATCGCTTCGGCGGCGGCGACGGCCAGGGCGAAGTTCACGGTCTGGTGCCGGCCCCGGATCGGCAGGTGAATCTCCTCGTAGGTTCCGTGGACACCGGTGACGTCGAGATGCCATCCGTCGATGGCGCGGGTGGCACCCTCCACCCGGAAGTCGCGACCGTAGCGAAGGTCGATGGCGTCCTGCCGGGCCACCACCCCGTCGACCACGGGCCACACCTGATCGGCGAGCGGTCCGGTGATGAGCGTGGCGCCCGGCTCGACGATGGCCAGCTTCTCGGTGGCGATCAGCTCGAGGGTGTCGCCCAGATACTCCTGGTGCTCGAGGCCCACCTCAGTGAGCACCGCCACGGCTGCCGAGCAGGCGTTGGTGGCGTCGAGCCGACCCCCAAGCCCAACTTCGATCACCGCTGCATCGGCCGCCTGATCCGAGAACCAGGCGAAGGCGATGGCTGCGGTCAGCTCGAAGTAGCTCAGTTCGGCGTCGAAGCGCTGCTCGTAGATGTCGGCGAATACGGCCACATCGGCCACCGCCTGGATGAACTGCTCCGAAGTGGCGATGAATCCGTTGAGCGAGAACCGTTCCTCGACCCGTTCCAGATGCGGCGAGATGAACGTGCCCGTGGTGAGGCCGTGGGCGACCAGCAGCATGGTGGCCATGCGAGCGGTCGACGTCTTGCCGTTGGTGCCTCCGATGTGGGCGATGGGGTATGCCTGGTCGGGCCGGCCCATGAGGTCGAGTAGACCGTTGATCCGCTCCAGCCCGGGATGCATCCCGCGACCGATGTGGGCATCGAGGTAGGCGACAGCCTCCTGGTACGTGCTGATCATCTGCATCGGATCACAGCGCCGCCCGCTGGGTGCGCAGCGTTTCCAGCAGTTCGGCCGCTTCGGCCCGTTTGCGCCGCTCTTTCTCCACGACATCGGCGGGGGCACGGTCGACGAAGCTGGCGTTGCCGAGTTTTCCGGCGGCCTTTGCGTGGTCGTCTTCGGCTTCGGCGATCGCCTTGTCGAGGCGGGCACGCTCGGCGTCGAGATCGATCACACCTTCGAGGGGAATGAAACCCTGCAACGAACCGGCCACCACTCTGGTGTGGCCGTGCTCGCGCTCACCGCTCGTGCGTTCGATCGCGACGGCGGCGAGGTCCGCCAACAGCTGCTCGGCCCATGCTTCGACCCTGTTGTCGGGATCGAACAGCGCCAGATCAAGGGAACGGCGTGGTGCCAGGCCCTGCTCGGCCCGGAATCTCCGGATGCCGGCGATCAGGTCCTGCAGGTCCCCCATGACCTCGGGAGCCTCGAAGGACGGCACCTGCGGCCAGTCGGCCCCGGCCAGCAACCCGTCGTCGACGACGTGCTGCCACAGCTCCTCGGTGAGATACGGGATGGCGGGGTGGAACAGCTTGAGGAGGTCACGCAGCACCACTCCGAGCGTCGCCCGGGTCGCCTCGGCGCCGTCGGTCGCCAGCGTCTTCTTCGACATCTCCAGGTACCAGTCGAACACCTCCGACCAGGCGAAGTTGTACAGCAAACCGAAGGCATCCGAGAAGCGGTACTGGTCGCAGAGCACATCGAAACGTGCCGACACCTCACCCAGCCGGGCCAGGATCCAGGCGTCCGCCGGCCCGGGATTCGCCGGATACCCGCCCGAGGCCGGGACCGTTCCGGCTTCGACGCTGCGCAACACGAAGCGGGCGGCGTTCCACAGCTTGTTGCCGAATCGGCGGGCGCCGGCAACCCACTCCATGTCGAGGGGAACGTCCTGACCCGGGTTGGCCGCCTGGATGAGTGCCAGTCGAAGCGGGTCGGCTCCGTACTCCTCGGCGACGTCGAGTGGGTCGATCGTGTTCCCGCGGGACTTCGACATCTTGTGGCCTTCCGAGTCGCGCACCAGTCCGTGGATGACGACGTCTGCTCGAACGGCACGGCATCCATGAAGTGCAGACCCATCTGCATCATTCGGGCGACCCAGAAGTAGATGATGTCGAACCCTGTGATGAGCACTGCGTTCGGATAGAACCGATCGAGATCGTCGGTCTGGTCGGGCCATCCGAGCGTGGAGAACGGCCACAGGGCCGAGGAGAACCAGGTGTCCAGCACGTCCTCGTCCTGGCGGAGAGCGGTCGCGCCGCACTCCCCACACGAAGTCGGATCCTCCCGCGTCACCGTGATCGTGGCCGTCGGGGCAGTACCAGGCCGGGATGCGGTGACCCCACCAGATCTGGCGGCTGATGGTCCAGTCCCGCAGGTTCTCCATCCAGTGGAAGTAGCTCTTCTCCCACCGGTTCGGAATGAACTCGTTGCGGCCGTCACGGACGGCATCGATCGCAGGTCGAGCCAAGTCGGCTGACCGCCACGAACCACTGGTCCGACAGCCACGGTTCCACCACGGTGCCACAGCGGTAGCAGTGGCCCACCGAGTGCTGATGCTGCTCGACCGCAACCAGCGCTCCCGCCTCCTCGAGGGCAGCGGTGACCGCGACTCTGGCTTCGAATCGGTCCAACCCGGCGAAACGCCCCCCGGCGGCGGTCACACGGGCATCACCATCGAGCACCACGATCGGTTCGAGACCGTGCCGTTGACCGATGTCGAAGTCGGTGGCGTCGTGCGCCGGCGTGACCTTCACCGCTCCCGTCCCGAACTCCGGGTCGACCACGTCATCGGCAACCACCGGAATGAGCCGGTCCATCAGGGGAAGGCGCAGCATCCGTCCGATCGCTCCGGCGTACCGCTCGTCATCGGGATGCACCGCCACCCCAGTGTCGCCCAGCATCGTTTCCGGTCTGGTGGTGGCCACCGTTACACCGCCCGGGCCGTCGGCGAAGGGATAGGTGATGTGGGTCAAGGTGCCGGACTCGTCGTTGTACTCGACCTCGATGTCCGACAGGGCGGTGCCACACCGGGGACACCAGTTGATGATCCTGTTCCCCCGGTACAGCAGGTTCTGCTCGTACAGGCTGACGAAGACCTCGCGGACGGCTTTCGACAGTCCCTCGTCGAGGGTGAAGCGTTCCCGTGTCCAGTCACACGAGCTCCCCATGCGGCGGATCTGAGTGGTGATGCGGGCGCCGTACTTGCGTTTCCACTCCCAGACCTGCTCGACGAAGGCATCGCGACCCAGGTCGTGGCGGGTGAGGCCCTCGACCGCCAGCTCACGCTCCACCACGTTCTGGGTGGCGATACCGGCGTGGTCGGTGCCGGGGATCCACACGGCCGCATACCCCTGCATCCGTTTGCGACGGACGATCACGTCGTGGATGGCGTGGTTGAGCGCATGCCCCATGTGCAGCGACCCGGTGACGTTCGGCGGTGGGATCACCACACAGAACGGCTCGCCGTCAGGTCGGTACTCGGGGCGGAACACGCCCGCGGATTCCCACCGCTCATACCAGCGGGCTTCGATCTCGGACGGTTCGTAGGTGGGATTCATCTCGGGCACGGGAGAGGCAGGATACTGGAGGCGGCGAGAAGACCATGCGTGGGTGGGAACCCGGTACAACGTTCAACGTACAACGTAGAACGTACCTGCCGTCTGCAAGCGCAAGAAGGGGCGTCTGGTGCGAGGAGCGAGGAGCCAGAAGAGTGGAAGGGCATGACCGTACAACGACAACGCCCACTTCACCCTCGGCAGCTCCGGCTCCTCGCTCCTCGCCCTCAGCTCCGAGCTGGGCCCGACCGGGGCGTCAAGCGCTCCGCTCTTGCGAGGCCTCGTCGTACAGGGTGGGGTCGACCTCGCCGAGTACGACGGCTTCGTCCACCACCACCTTGGTGATGTCGGAGCGGGAGGGAACATCGAACATGGTTCCCAGCAACACTTCCTCGAGGATGGCGCGGAGACCACGTGCCCCGGTTCCACGGACGATCGCCTGATCCGCGACCGCTTCGAGTGCATCCTTGGTGAAGACCAGTTCGACGCCGTCCATTTCGAGCATGCGGGCGTACTGGCGGGTCAAGGCATTGCGAGGTTCGGTGAGGATGGCCATGAGGGCGTCCTTGTCGAGATCCTCGACGGTGGCGACCACGGGCAGTCGGCCGATGAACTCAGGAATGAGTCCGAACTTCATGAGGTCTTCCGGCAGGGTCTGGGCGAAGAGATCCGACGCCCGCATCTCGTGCTTGGACCTCACCTCGGCCCCGAACCCCACCTGCTTGCGTCCGACACGCTGGCCGATGATGTCCTCGAGACCGGCGAAGGCACCGCCACAGACGAACAAGACGTTCGAGGTGTCGATCTGGATGAACTCCTGATGGGGATGCTTGCGGCCACCCTGGGGCGGCACACTGGCGACCGTTCCTTCGAGGATCTTCAGCAACGCCTGCTGTACCCCTTCACCGGAGACGTCACGGGTGATGGACGGGTTCTCGGCCTTGCGGGCGATCTTGTCGATCTCGTCGATGTAGACGATCCCCTGCTCGGCCCGCTTGACGTCGTAGTCGGCGGCCTGGATCAACTTGAGCAGGATGTTCTCGACGTCTTCGCCCACGTACCCCGCCTCGGTGAGGGCGGTGGCATCGGCGATGGCGAAGGGAACATTCAGCTGACGGGCCAGGGTCTGGGCGAGGAGCGTCTTGCCCGATCCTGTTGGCCCGATCAGCAGAATGTTCGACTTCTGCAACTCGACATCGTCATGGCGCAGGTCGTTGGACCGGATCCGCTTGTAGTGGTTGTAGACCGCCACCGACAGCGAACGCTTGGCCCGTTCCTGACCCACGACGTATTCGTCCAGGTAGGAATTGATCTCAGCCGGCTTGGGAAGTTCGGCGAAGGACACATCCTCGGAGGTGGTGAGCTCCTCCTCGATGATCTCGTTGCACAGGTCGATGCACTCATCACAGATGTAGACACCGGGGCCTGCGATCAGTTTCTTGACCTGCCGCTGTGACTTCCCACAGAAGCTGCACTTCAGCAGGTCGCCGCCCTCGCTGAACTTCGCCATGAGGCCTCCTGGTTCAGCTCGAGGCTACCGCGGCCAGCTCCCGACGGGTGAGAATTGCGTCGACAACGCCGTAATCCTTCGCCTCGGGTGCCAGCAACCAGTAGTCGCGCTCGGTGTCGGTCGACACCTTCTCGTAGTCCTGGCCGGTGTGATCGGCGAGGATGTGGTTGAGCTGCTCACGCATCTGGATGATGAGTTTCGCCTGGATCTCGATGTCGGTCGCCTGACCCTGAGCACCACCGTGCGGCTGATGCAGCATGACCCTGGCGTGGGGAAGGGCGAACCGCTTGCCCTTCTGACCGCCTGCGAGGATCACGGCCGCCGCCGATGCGGCCATACCCATGCACACCGTGTTCACCTCGGGGCGGATGTACTGCATCGTGTCGTAGATGGCGAACAGCGAAGTGATCGAACCGCCGGGGCTGTTGATGTACAGCCACACGTCCTTGTCGGGATCCTCCGACTCCAAGTGGAGCAGCTGGGCCATGATCAGGTTGGCGACCGTGTCGTCGATCGGCGTGCCCAGGAAGATGATCCGATCCTTCAGCAGCCGGCTGTAGATGTCGTAGGTCCGCTCACCACGGCTGGTCTGCTCGGTGACATACGGAACCGGAACGTAACCCTCGACCTGCATCATTCCTCCTCAGATCCGGCCTCAGCGACCGGCTCGGCGACAGCCACTGCGTCAACAGTGGCGTCGACCACGACTTCCGATTCCACAACTTCCGATTCCACGACTTCCGAATTCAGTTCTTCAGAGTCGGGTACCGGCACGCCCGCCGGTACCACCATCTCCCCGTCGGCATCGTCCGGTTCTTCTTCAACCGTCAGCTCAACAGGATTCCCGTCTTCGTCAACGGGTGCGGCACCGGCGACGATCGCCTCGAGTGCCTTGTTCCGGAGAATATCACCGACCAGAGACTTTTCCTGGTGGCTCTGCCGCAGCGCCTTGCGTATGGCGTCCGGCTTGTCACTCTGCAGCGCGAGCGTCTCGATGACGGCGCCCAACTCTTCATCGCTGACCTCGATGCCCGCCTGAGCGGCCACGCCCTCCAGCAGGAGACGCGTCCTGATCGAGCGCTCGGCCTGTGAACGGAGGTCGTCGATGAACGCTCCCCGATCCGCTCCGGCGACCGAGAAGTAGTCGTCGAGCGAGATGCCCTGGCCCTCCAGTCTGTGGACGAAGCGATGCAGGATCTCGTCCATCTCCGACCGCAGAAGCGCCTCGGGGAGCTCGACATCGACCTCGGCGACGAGCTGGTCGAGGGCCTTCTCGCGGAAGCGCCCGGCGAGAGCACGCCGCTTCATGTCGCCCATCCGCTCCTCGAGGTTCACCTCGAGCTCGGCGATCGACGAGAACTCGGTGATCTCGGCGACCCACTCATCGGTGAGCTCGGGAAGCACCTTCTCCTGGACCGCGGTGACGGTGATGGTGTAGGTGACATCCATACCGGCCAGCTCGCCGAAGCCCTCGGGGAGCGGGCCGTCGAAGGTGAACACACCGCCCGGCTCGGCGCCGCTCAGCGAGTCGTCGATGCCCTCGATGAAGCCGCCGTTGCCGAGTTCGTACATGATCTGGGCGGCAGAGGCCTCGGGCACGTCCTCGCCGTTGCTGGTGGCGGAGATATCGATGGTGAGGAAGTCGCCATCCGCTGCGGGTCGTCCGGCCTCGGCCAGCTCGGCGAACTGATCACGGATACGGTCGATCTGATCGGCCATCTCGGCGTCGGTGACGTCGGGCGACCCGACGTCGACGGTGCGACCCTCGTGACTCGGGACGTTGGCCAGCGATGGCCACAAGGTGACGCGGACCTTCACGCCGACACCGTCATCGACCTCGTCCACAGCCTCGAGCTCGGGCGTGACGGCGGGATCCAGTTCGAGTTCCTCGAGGACGCTGCCGACCTTGTCGGGGAGCAGCTCGTCGATGGCCTCGGCGCGGAGACGCTCGGCGCCAACGGTCGCCTCGACGATCGGACGGGGAGCCTTCCCGGGACGGAAGCCGCGGATCTTGAGCTGCTGGGACAGCTTGCGGGCGGCGGCACCCTTGGCCTTGTCGATCTCGGCCTCGGAAACCGAGAACTCGACGAGCCGCTCGAACGGGCCGGCCTCACTCACATTCACACTCACGTGCGTTCCTCACTCTTCCGGCTCAACAACCGTGCCGGACGTTCTCGGGGACTGTGCTGGTTGATCTGGTTGCTGTGGTTGATCTGGTGGTTGCTCTTGATCGATGGCCGCTGACCCGCCGACGAGCGCCGCGTGGCGCTCGTGGGGCGGTGGCGACAGACGCCCGGGAGGGAACACCTCCCGGGCGCATGGGGTGACCGAGGGGACTTGAACCCCCGACCTCCAGGGCCACAACCTGGCGCTCTAACCGAGCTGAGCTACGGCCACCATGTGTTGTTCGTCGTACGGTGCTCGTCGAATACCGTGCAACCGTCCGGGTCGATTCGCAGCGCCCCCGGAGGGATTCGAACCCCCGACCAAGAGCTTAGAAGGCTCCTGCTCTATCCCCTGAGCTACGGGGGCACGAGTGCCTGCGAACCGGCCCATCTCTGTGGCGCCCCCGAAGGGGCCTGAAACAGTGTAGAACGGCCGGACAGGGGGTGAGGACGGGTTGGGAAAGACAGAAGGCAGAAGGCAGAACGCCGAACGCCGAACGCCGAACGCCGAACGCCCGGAAGGTAGAACGTACAACGTAGAACGTACAACGTACCGGACCGGCTTCAGGCTCACCCTCGGCGGTGGGAGCCTCGAGCTGCGGAGGGCCCACACTGTCGGTCGCGGCCACGCGCGATGCGGGCGGCGGGTGCCGGCGGGGGGTCAGGGGGGTCGTCCCCCCTGGATGTAGCCATCCCCCTGGAGACGGCGCCGTTGGCCGCGCACCGTACAACCTGCACACGTGGCAACCGAAGCCAGCGTTGCGTCCTCAACCCCGGCCAAGCCCGCGATCCGTCCATGACGAGTACCGGCGGGGGGTCAGGGGGGTCGTCCCCCCTGGGTGTAATGGAGCGGGTGAAGGGAATCGAACCCTCATGACCAGCTTGGAAGGCTGGGGCTCTACCATTGAGCTACACCCGCAAGGTCATTCAGGATACCCGTCCCAGCGGGTGATCGGAACGCAGTACGCTTCTCACCCACGGGATGTGGCGCAGCTTGGTAGCGCACCTGGTTTGGGACCAGGGGGCCGCCGGTTCAAATCCGGCCATCCCGACCATATTGCCGGCTCGGTCTGAGCGCCCGATCGGCTCGGCACCGGCTGCCCGACGAACTTGGCCCGGTCGAGCACCTAGTAAGCTCTTTGCCGGGTCGCTAGCTCAATTGGCAGAGCAACGGACTCTTAATCCGCAGGTTCCGGGTTCAAGTCCCGGGCGACCCACCCTTACATCCAGTGGGGACGACCCCCCTGACCCCCCGCCGGCACACCTCACAAGTCTCCGCGTGCGCGGCCGAGGACCACGAACCTCCCTCCCTCAGACGCTCCCACGCTCAACAGCCAACATCCAGAGGGGACGACCCCCCTGAGCCCCCGCCGGCACCCGCCGCCCGCATCCGCGTGCGCGGACCGACAGTGTGGGCCCTCCGCAGCTCGAGGCTCCCACCGCCGAGGGTGAGCCTGAAGCCGGTCCGGTACGTTGTACGTTCTACGTTGTACGTTCTACCTTCCGGGCGTTCGGCGTTCGGCTTTCGGCTTCCTGCCTGCCTTCCGTCTCTCCGCGGACCGGGCCCCGGACGTCGCCGTCCGGGGCCCCTCTCGTCCTCACGGACTCTCGTTCTCAGTCGAAGAGGTCGTCGATCGAGCCCAGTCGCAGGAACTGGGTCTCACCGGACCAGTCATCGACGCCGTCGTTGTCGGTGATGAGGTACGTCTCGCCGTCGGCGGCGACCGCGAAGCCCTCGGGCTTGTCGGTGATCCAGCCGTTGGATGCCTGCATGTCGGGGAGCACGTCGTAGACGATCTTCTCGGACCGCTCCACCACACCGTCGGACATCGCCTCAGGTGTCACCTTCACGAGCGTCTTGAGCTCCGCCCAGTCGCCGGTGACGTTGTCACGCTCGATGAGCACGAAGGATCCGTCCTCCAGATACGTGATCTCAGACAGCCCGGTCCAGGCGGCGTAGGTGGTGATGGGCTCCAGTTCGTAGGCGATGGAGCCCCACTCCCCGGTCGCCGGGTCGTAGGTCCAGATCCGGGTGTACCCGGGCTCTCCGGAATCGGCACCGCTGGGGTCGTCATCGAGGTCCTCGCAACCGTCGCTGGTGTAGTCCCAGCCGCGCTGCTGAGCGATGGCGAGGGTGTAGCCGTCGGCCGATGGGACCACCGTCACGCCCTCGTAGCCGGCTCCCAGCGACCCGCGATTGTCCGAAGCTGCCCGGCAGGCGAGCACATCGGCCGGCAGTTCGACCTCGGTCAGCACCGAACCGGCCGCATCGATCTGCAGCAGGCGGTTCGTCCTCGAATCCGAAGCGTTGCCCTCAGAGGCGATCCACATGGTTCCGTCCGGTGCCACCGCGACACCCTCGGGGTCGTAGTTGCCGGTCCCACCTTCGATGGTGATTGCATCCACCACCTTCGCCGGCGTTCCGCTGACGTCAATGGTGAAGACCCTGCTCTCCGAGTAGTACGAGTCCCACACGGCGTACAGCGTGTCGGCGTCGTGCGGGTCGGCGCCGAGGCCCGACATCGCACTCCACGGGATGGGCGTGCCATCAGGTCCCTCGACCGACACGATGTCCCGGTGGGCGGGTGCACCCTTCACGAGTTCGTAGATCATGATGGTGGTTCGGACGCCAAACTCAGGATCGTCGGCTTCCGTCGAAGCGACGAACAGGTTGCGGCCGGGGATCGCCAACAAACCCTCGGGGCTGAGACCCGTGGGCAGGAGCTGACGGAACGACGGCTGGTCGCCTTTCATCTGATAGACATTGACGAAGCTCCCCCGCTCGGAGCCGACGAACAGGTAGTCGGTGGCTCCGAAACGGCCGAACTCGATGGACTCGGGCTCTGAACCCTTGTTCTCGGAACGATCCTCCGGATAGTGCCCGTGGGCCACGGCGATCTCCTCGAACGAACTGCCCGAGTCGTAACGGACCCGGCCCGAGACGTCGTAGATCGTGAACCCACGGCTGCCGCCGAACAGGTCTCCCTCGTTGGCCGTGGCGAACCGGCCCGTGTTCAACCAGGTGACTGCGTCGGCTTCACGTGGGATGTCGGAGATCGTGTCGGAGAGCGAGATGACACCATCCTCGACAGCGTCCACACCTTCGAGTGTGACCGTGCCCGCCGGGAAGTGCCGGATGACCTTCCCGCGCTTCAGATCGACGATGGCGATATGGTTGTTCTCCTGCATGGTCACAACCGCCTGGTTGCGAACGTTGATGTCGACGAACTCGGGCTCGGGATCATCTGGGGCGTAGGCGGCCAGGCCGGTGAGGTCGACATCACGAATGTCCCAGGACCGCGGTGCCCCCTTCACGTCGACGATCTGGAGGAGACCGGCGGGAGCCTGGGGCAGACCACCCTCGACGTCGTCGACGGTCACGTCCTCGTCGCGCTCGTTCTCGATGATGACCGCCACGAATGTTCCGTCAGGGCTCACCGTGATCGAGTCGGGCTGACCGGCCAGGTCGTGCGTCGTCACGATGCGCTGGTGCGCGATATCGACCACAACGAGCTCGCCGGACGGGTCGACGAACGACTCGCTGGTGTTGACCGCTGCGAGCGCATACCGGCCCAGGACAGCGACAGACGTCGGCTCGCCCGGCAGATCGAGCGTGCCCTTGGGCTGAGGGGAGGACGGATCGGCGATGTCGACGAAGCCGAGCGTGGCGTTCGCTCCGTCGGTGTAGATGAGGGTCCTGCCATCCTTCGAGGCGGCAACGATCTCGGCGACCGTCTCTGCCGAAGGGTCGGCGTTGTTCGTGTACACCGAGAAGGTGGACACCCGTTCGAAGTTGGACTCGGTGGGTTTGCCCACCGCGGCCGGAACCAGTGAGAACACCAGCGCCGCCGATGTCAGTGTCACGCCGATACTCCGGCGTCGGATCGATCGCATTCGAGATGCCTCCCTCGCACTCCAGGACTCCGAGGCGAACGTATCCGCGCCGGGTTTCCGGTCGGGGACTCCGACACGACCAGAAGGTGACCGTCTCATGACTGCGACGACAAGTGGCACAATCAGACCCGTCACGCGGGCGTGGCGGAATTGGCAGACGCGCCAGACTTAGGATCTGGTGGGCAAGTCCCTTGGAGGTTCGAGTCCTCTCGCCCGCACTGTGAATATGCGGCCCGACTTCGCCGCACCCGATTGGGAGTCACAGACGCCGTCAAGGAGCGGCGAACAGACGCCGGTCGGGCCGAGCTGTCACATACGGCCGGACTTCGCCGCAACGGCTCGTAGGGCACGACGCCGCCAACGAGCGGCGAACAGACGCGATCACTTTCGGCCCGACTTCGCCGCAGCCGCACTAGTCCCAGGCGCCGCGACGAGCGGCGAACAGACGCCGGTCGGGCCGGACTGTCACATGCGGCCCGACTTCGCCGCAACGACTCCACAGGCACAACGCCGCCACCAGCGGCGAACAGACGCCGGTCGGGCCGGACTGTCACATGCAGCCCGACTTCGCCGCAACGACTCCACAGGCACAACGCCGCCACCAGCGGCGAACAGACGCCGGTCGGGCCGGAGTATCACATGCGGCCCGACTTCGCAGTAGCCAGCAGCCAGCAGCCAGCAGCTCGAGCCCGCCCCTAGGCCTCCCGGCTCTCCTTCAACACCTCCGCCAACGCCCGTATGGCGCGTGCCCGATGCGACAGCTCATTCTTCCGGTCGGTCCCCATCTCGGAGAACGTGAGCCCGTCGACCTCGAATACCGGGTCGTAGCCGAATCCGCCAGTCCCCCTCCGTTCCTCGGCTATCCGCCCGACGATGTGGCCTTCGACCACGATCGGCTCGTGGTCGAAGGCCACGAGGGCGATGGCGGTGCGGAACGTGGCGGTGCGGTCGTCGTGGCCCGCCAGTTCCCGCAGCAGCTTGTCGACGTTGTCGACGTAGGTGGCGTCAGGACCGGCGTATCGGGCGGTGTAGACGCCTGGGTCACCACCGAGAGCGGCCACCTCGAGTCCGGTGTCGTCGGCCACCGATGGGAGACCGGTCACCGCGTACACGGCGTGTGCCTTCAAGAGGGCGTTGCCTTCGAGGGTGTCCTCGGTCTCGTCGACGTCAGGCCAGTCCAGCCCGCGCACGATCTCACCCACCAGCCCGGTGCCCACCAGCACCGACTCCATCTCCCCGATCTTGTCGGGGTTCTTCGACGCGACCACCAGCCGGTCGATCACGCGGTCGCCTGCTTCTGGAGATCGATCAGCTCGGCGATGCCCACCTCGGCCAGGTCGAGCATCCGGTCGAGATCGGCCCGGTCGAACACGGAGCCCTCGGCGGTGCCCTGCACCTCCACCAGGCCCCCTCGGCCCGACATCACCACGTTCAGGTCGACGTCGGCGGCGGCGTCGCTCTCGTACTCGAGGTCGAGCAGGGTCGCTCCGCCAACCATGCCCACCGACACGGCCGCCACCTGGTCGATGATGGGATTGCGGGTCATCATCGATCGGTCGATGGCCCACTGGCAGGCGTCCCACAGCGCCACCCACGCGCCCGTGATGGCGGCGGTCCGGGTGCCACCGTCGGCCTCGATCACGTCGCAGTCGACTCTGATCATCCGCTCGTTCATGGCGGTGGTGTCGACCACCGCCCGCAATGCACGTCCGATCAAGCGGGAGATCTCCTGCTGGCGACCCTTCGTGTAGGAGTCGCGGCGGATACGGTCGTTCGAGGAACCCGGAAGCATGCCGTATTCGGCGGTGACCCAGCCCTTGCCGGAGTCACGCATCCAACGGGGGATGTCGTCCTCCACCGAGGCCGTGCACAGCACCCTGGTTCGTCCCATCTCGATCAGCACCGAACCGGGCGTGCTCTGGGTGTATCCCAGGTGCATTCGGACGGGTCTCAGTTCGTCGTCGGCGCGGTCTCTCGCCATATCGTCCTCACAGTTCGTGGATCGCTCCGGGTACCGCCAGTGCGACGGCCCGGTCGAACGTTCGCTCGGCTTCGTCGATCGAGATCGCCGCGTCGAAGTGCGGTGGGATGTGGGTGAGCACCAGTCGCCGGACGCGGCGCTCACGGGCGATCCGCCCGGCTTCGATCGCCGTCAGGTGCTGGGTGTAGGCATGTGCTCCTGGTTCACCCTGGTACGAGGCCTCACACAGGAACAGGTCGGCGGTTTCGGCGATGTCGTGCCAGCTCCCGGCTGCCCCGGTGTCGGCGGAGTATGCCAGAGCTTGGTTGCCGGCCTGCAGCCGAACCGCAACGGTGGGCACCGAGTGATCGGCGCCGCGAAACCGGACGGACACGTCGCCGATGGCGATCTCGTCGCCGCCCTCCACCGGACGGAAGTCGAACACCGAATCGATGGCGTGGCCCTCCCCCGCCCTGACGAAGCCACGGAGACGTTCCACCACGGGAGCCGGGCAGTACACGGGGATCGGAGGAAACGAATCCGCCCCGTAGGCCAGGGCGTGATAGGCGGCGAGCAGGTCGAGGCAATGGTCCGGATGCTCGTGTGATGAGATCACGGCGGTGATCGATCCCAGATCGAATCGGTCCCAGAGGGCGGCGAAGGTCCCCGGTCCGGCGTCCATCCAGATCCGCGTCGAAGCGTGCTCGACGACGTAGCCCGAGGCCGGCCGGCCGGGCGACTGGTAGGTGCCATTGGACCCGAGGACGTGAAGACGCACGACGGGAGTGTAGGGATGGCCCAAGGTCGCGAGAAGAACCAGGCGAGGGTGACCGATCAGGGGGCGAGACGCGAGCGGCGCCAGCCGTCACCAGCGGGCGTGTAGAGGACGCGGTCGTGAAGCCGACTCGGCCGTCCCTGCCAGAACTCGAACATGTCGGGCGCGATCCGGAACCCGCCCCACTGCTCCGGTCGGGGTACCGACCCATCGGCGAAACCACTCTCGAACGAGCGCACCCGCGCTTCCAGCCACTCACGGTCGGGGATCTCCTGACTCTGAGGCGAGGCGTGGGCGCCGATCCGTGCCGCCATGGGCCGAGTGGCGAAGTACTCGTCGGACTCTGCGGCGGCCACCCTGGTGACCGCCCCTTCGATTCGCACCTGGCGATGGAGAGGGAGCCACAGGAACAGCATCGCAACCGAGTCGACGTCTGCCATTTCCAGGGACTTGCGACTCGCGTAGTTGGTGAAGAACACGAAACCGTGCTGGTCGAAGTCCTTCATGAGCACGGTGCGGGACGACGGGCGTCCACCGGCGCCGACGGTGGAGAGGACGAAGGCATTCGGCTGGTCTACCCCGGCGTCGACTGCACCACCGAACCAGCTCTCGAACTCGACGAACGGATCGGTATCGCACTCATCGACGTCGATACCCTCGGCTTCGTACTCGGTTCGGATCGCACTCATACGTTCGCCGTTTCCCATGGGCGCAAAGGTACTGCCTGAGATACGGTTCCGAGCATCGTGACGATCATCGACGCGCTCATCCGATCCGGCATGCTGGACGCCGACATCGACTACACCATCACTCCGTTGAGCGGCGGATACTGGAACGAGGTCGTCGGGGTCGATGTGGCCGACGGCCGGCGCTGGGTGGCGAAGCGGTTCCCGCTCGAGAGCGACAACCCGTACTTTCCATTGGATCCCGACAGCGAGGTCTCGGCCGCTCGTGTTCTCGCCGGATCGGGGATCGCCGCCGGTCTCGTCGCCTATCTCCCGGATCTGAGGATCCTGGTGACCGAATTTCTCGACGGCGGCGCCTGGGATGGATCGGTGGTGGAGGTCGCGGAGTTGCTCCACCGGGTCCACTCGTTCAACCCGACCGGGCAGTTCCGCCGACTACCCACTGGTACCGCCGAGGTGATGGACCACGGGCGTCGGATCCTCGAGTGGGGAGCCGCCAGCCTCGAGCTACCGATGCCCGCTCGCCAGCGCTCCGGCATAGGTGGCGCATTCGTGCACACCGACTGCGGCCCCGGCAACATGATCTCCACGCCGGGCGGCCTGAGACTGATCGACTGGCAGTGCCCCGGCTACGGCGACCCGGTCGAGGATCTGGTGTGCTTCGTGTCGCCTGCGATGCATCTCCTCTATCAGCGGCCGCCGCTCAGCACCTCCGCGGCACGAGCGTTCCTCGCGGCCTACCCCGACACGGCGACGATCGAACGGTTCCACCTGCTCCGGCACGCATACCACTGGCGGATCGCCGCATACTGTGCCGCGAGAGCGCGGTTGTTGGCAACAACCAA
This sequence comes from uncultured bacterium, assembly GCA_963825585.1. Lineage (GTDB taxonomy): Bacteria > Actinomycetota > Acidimicrobiia > Spongiisociales > ZC4RG35 > JAOUGY01. The sequence continues at coordinate 839,961 of CAWGTX010000001.1, read as the reverse complement.
CCCCGAGGTCGCCTCTCGCTACCGGGTCGCGCTCCGAGCCGAGTCCCAACTCGTGGAGGCGCTTTCTTGATCAGGCGCATAGAGATGCACGTGCACAGCTTCGGTCTGCGATTCCACCTGCGCTACGGGGCCATGAGCGTCTTCGACTACATCGATCACGCCCGGGCTACCGGATTCACCGGGGTGAACATCTCGGCCAACGGACCCGGCTTCCGGGATCTGGGGGGGACGACAGATCGACACCTCGGCGCCGTCCGGGGACATCTCGACGGAATGGCGTGCGAGATCGATACCTCGGGCACCGATCCAGGCCACATGGCCGGGATGATACGTGTGGCCTCGACGCTCGGCGCAGACACCGTCAGGACGTACACGAGATATCGCGACGCCCTCCCCGGCCTCATCGACCGGACGATCGTCGACCTTCGGGCCGTGGCGCCGATTGCGGCGGAATCAGGCGTGCTCGTGGTGCTCGAGAACCACGAAGACTTCTCGGGGTCTGCCATCGCCACCATCCTGGCCGCAGTCGACCACCCTTCGGTCCGTGCGCTCTACGACTACGGCAACAGTCAAATGGTCGGCGAGGATCCGATCGTCGCGCTCGAGGCGATGGCGCCGTACACCGCACGTGTGCATGCCAAGGACCATGAGATCGTGGAGGACGCTGACGGTCGGTGGGTCCAAGGCGTGCCGATGGGGGCTGGACGACTTCCGATCATCGACCAAACCAATCGCCTGTACGAGGCGGGTGTCCGCCGGTTCTGCTTCGAGAATGTCTGGTCCTACGTGGCGCCGGTTCGAGCTGCGAACACTCCCCACACGGAATCGTTCACGTCGCGGGCGGTCACAACGCGCCACGACGGGAACCTGCTTGCGCCAGAGGTCGCCATCGCCGAGGAGCGGATCGCCTTCGACCAGGGTTGGTCCTGGTTCCGCCGTTCGCTCGAGGCCGCGGGCTACGTGGTCGATCGATCGACCTGATCTCCGCCTCCCTGCGTCGACCCTGACACCACGGGGGTGCGGGTTGATTGGTCCCCGGTGGCGGCTCGACGCCCTGCCCCGGATGATCTCGGCGAGTACCGGATTCGAGGAGAGACGTGACACTCACAGAGATCAGATCCGACATCACCGCCCGTATGTCGGGCGGGGTGAAGGACTACGGCCATGGAGATACCGCCGTGAAGACCCTGGACGGCGTGACCGTGGAGTTCGAGCGAGGGATGGTCACCGCCATCATGGGTCCGTCCGGCTCGGGCAAGTCGACGCTCCTGCAATCCATCGCCGGTTTGGACTCGCTCGACAGCGGGACGGTCCACATCGGAGACACCGAACTGGGAACCCCCAGCGACCGGAAGCTCACCGAGTTGCGTCGCACCAGCGACGGGTTCATCTTCCTGGCCTTCAACCTCATCCCCACCCTGACCGCCGAGGAGAACATCCTCCTCCCCCTGACCATCGCCGGAGAGACACCCGACCGCTCCTGGTTCGATCAGGTGGTGACCACAGTGGGGTTGGCCGACCGGCTGCGCCATCGTCCCAGCGAGCTGTCGGGAGGACACCAGACAACCTGGCCCGGTGCCACCCTCGCCGTCTTCGAGCTGTCGGAGGCGCAGAGGTTCTTCGATCTCGAAGGGAGCTTCTCATCGATCGATGTGGTCGGATCGCTCGAGTCGGACCAGCTCGCCGCCAGGCTCGGCGGGACGCTACCGGCAGGGCTGCAGGCGACGGAGACGCTCGATGACACCCACGCAAGATGCGAATCGGGCCGGCCGTTCCATACTCACTAGCCTGGCGGTGTGAGAGATCCTGACGTGGGGTTCTGGCCGCTGGTGGGTCGGGCCCTCAGACGACGCTGCGCCCGCTGCGGGAATGGGCCCTCGTTCCACAACTGGCTGAAGATGCGTGAGTCGTGCCCGGCGTGCGGGTTCGTGTTCGAGCGGGAGCCCGGGTACTGGGTCGGTGCGATGATCATCAACACCATTCTCAGCTTCGGGTCACTGCTCCTGGTGTTCGTGGGCGGGTGGATCATCTTCTGGCCCGACGTTCCCTGGACGGGCCTGCTCATCGCCACCGTCACCGTGGCGGGACTGACTCCGCTGCTGTACTACCCGATGTCCAAGTCGCTGTGGACCGCCATCGAGCTCTCGTACCACCAGCTCGAGCGCTCCGAGCAGGAGAAGGCGACGTTGCGCCTCGAGCACCAGCTCGAGGCCTGAGGTTCAGTCCAACGACTCCGGGTAGTCGTCATCGGTGACGGGCGCCGACACGAGGTCAGCGAGACCGGTCGTCGGGCGGTCGTCACGAACCACCACGTCCGAGAAGTACGGCGGCGATCCCCCGTTCCTCGGGTCGTCGTGGATGGGTGCCGTTGGGACGAGCAGTGCGGCATCAACCCGGCGCAGTTTCACGTACGACGGACCGCACGCAAAGGCCAGGCGAATCCCCCGTAGAGGATCGGCGACGTCGGGTGGCGGCCCCGAAGCGTCCGAGACGAACGAGACATTCACGGCCACGTCCTCGACACGACTGCACCCAACTGCCTGAACAGGCCTTCGGGAAGACCAGGGCTCAGGAACGAGACGAGGTGCATTCCGGTCACAACCGCTCCGCCACCACGAATCTTCCCTGGGGCGGTCCACCAGCCCTGATCGGCTCGAGCCGGTCGTGGATGATCCGGAGCGGGGCGTCCGCGAGGGCGGGCCCGAAGGCGTCGATCATCGCAGACCCGATCACGCATGCGAGGTAGCCACCCGGTTCGAGGACGCGCCACACCTCAGGAAGGGCTTCCGGGCCCACGTGGCCGCCGGTGAATGTCCCTGCCGACACGGCGGCGGAGTACGAGGCGGTCGCGATGGGAAGAGCTTCGGTCAGATCTGCCACCTCCAGTCGACGGTAGATGTTCTTCGAGCGAGCCACCGTCAGCATCTCGGGAGAGAGGTCGACTCCGTCGACGTGGACGAACCCGTGCCCACCCAGGTGCACGCCTGCAGCGCCCGTGCCGCAGCCGAGATCGAGGACGGGTCGATTCCGCCAGTCGATGTTGTCGGCGAGGAGTTCCACGATCCGACGGGTCCCGACGAACCCCAAGGTCCCGTACACATCGCGTTCATAGACCTCCGCCCAGTCCCGGTAGACGGCTCTGGCGTCATCGGCGCCGCCGATCGACCGGGCCCGGGCGAGATGAGCGGATGCCTCGCCGCTCACATCCGCTTGGCGATCTCTTCGAGCATCACCTCGGTGGCACCGCCTCCGATGGGGTGGATTCTGGCATCTCGGAACATCCGCTCGATGGGGGATTCGACCATGTAGCCCATCCCACCGTGGAACTGGACGCAGTCGTACATCACCCGGTTGGTGAGCTCGCCCATAACCGCCTTCACCATCGACACCTCGGCGACTGCGTCCACCTTCTGGTCCATCATCCAGGCGGCGTGGTAGATGAGTTGTCGAGCCGCCTCGACCTCGGCGGACCGCATGGCCAGTCGCTGGCGTATCGCCTGCTTGGTCCACAGCGGCTCGCCGAACGCCATTCGGTTCTTGACGTAGTCCACCGTGATCTCGAGTGCCCGAGCAGCCTCCCCCAGAGCCATGGCGCCCAGGACCAGTCGTTCGTGCTGGAAGTTGCGCATGATCTGATAGAAGCCCGTGTCGATGTCACCGATCACGTTCGCAACCGGCACCCAACAGTCCTGGAACGACAGCTCAGCGGTGTCGGAGCTGAGCCAACCCATCTTGTGGAGTGCCCGGCTCACAACGAATCCTTCGGTGCCCTTCTCCACCGCCAGAATCGAGATGCCCCGCGAGGCCTTGACGTCAGGGTTGGTGCGTGCCGCCACGAACACGACGTCAGCGTGAACGCCATTGGTGATGAAGATCTTCGAACCGTTGATGCGGAAACCGTCACCATCCCGCCGAGCCGACGTTCGCATCCCGGCGACGTCGGACCCGGCGTCGGGCTCGGTGATAGCCAGCGCCCCCACGAGTGATCCGTCCATCAGGCCCGGGAGCCACCGCTGCTTCTGTTCGGCCGACCCGGAGCCCAGCAGGTAGCGCATGGCCAGGTCGACGTGGGCGATGGCGGTGATGGCGAACCCACCGAATGTGGATCGCCCGAGCTCCTCGGCGAGGATGGCTGCGGCCGACGCGCCCAAGCCAAGGCCTCCGTCTTCCTCCGGGACACCGAGAGAGAAGAAACCCAGCTCACCCATGCGGCGCAACACCGAGCGCGGGACCATACCTTCCCGCTCCCATTCGTCAGCACCGGGAACGACCTGTTCCAGGACGAAGCGTCGGGCCTGGGCCCGGACGTCGGACAGTTCTTCGGTCTCGTAGATCAACACCCTGAATACTGTATACAGAGGGCCTGCGAATCGGCGGCCGAATCATCCCTGAAGTGGTGCGACCGTCTCGGCGAGCAGGTCCACGTGTGCCGGATCGTACGGCGCAGGCAGGTTGAAGAAGAAGGCTTCCGCTCCTGCATCGGAAAACGCCTCGACCACTGGGACGATCGCGGTTGGGTCACTCGGGTCGAACCGAAGCATCAGCGAGGATTCCACCTCGCCCGGGTCCCGCCCGGCGTCGGCGCAGTGGGCATCGAGAACCGCCCGCTTGTGCTTCCACACGTCGACCTCGAGCGGCGGCGAGTTCCAATGGTCGGCGAAGCGCGCAACCGTGCGCAAGGTGCGCTTCTCGCCGCCACCGCCGATCACGATCGGAGGGTGCGGCCGCTGAGGGCCCTTTGGCTCACACCGGGCGTTCTTCAACTGGTAGTGCCCACCATCGAAGGTGGTGTGCTCATTCGACAGCAGGCTGATGACCACTTCCACGCCCTCGTCGAACATGTCCATTCGGTCCTTCAACGAGTCACCGAGGCTGATGCCGTAGGCGTCGGTCTCGAGTTCGTACCACCCGGCGCCCAGGCCGAGGTTGAGCCGCCCCCGACTCACGATGTCGAGGGTGGCGGCCATGTTGGCGGTGACCGCCGGATGCCGGTATGGCATGCCGTTGACCATCGAACCCACCCGAATGCGCCCGGTCGCCTGGGCGAGCGCGGTGAGCGTCGTCCACGCCTCCATGCACGGTCCGTCGAGGTCGCCACTGATCGGGTAGAAGTGGTCGAACACCCACGCCGAGTCGAAGAGGTCGATCCCGTCCGCCCGCTGCCACACGGCGAGCAGGTCATCGAACGAGGTGAACTGGGGGTTGGTCTTGATGCCGAACTTCATGACAGGAGACGATAGAGCCGAGGAGCGAGGAGAGAGGAGCGAGGAGCGAGGAGCGAGGAGAGAGGAGAGAGGACGAGGAGCCGGAATCCACTGCGCCGTCGCATCGGGCGGCCGGCCTCTCGCTCGTTCGCTCATCGAACGCATGTTCGGTAGAGTGGTGGGATGTCAGATCTTCGGTGGCGAAGCGCCGACGACCGCCAGGACGGGCTCTTCGAGCTGGCTCGCCGGGTGGTGGGCAAGGGGGAGTACCGGTCGCTCACCTTCCACGAGGTGGAGGCCAAGACGATCATCAACCACGTCCCGGCCGCCGCCGGGCTGCCATTCCAGTACACGATCAACCCCTACCGTGGATGCTCGCACGCCTGCGCCTATTGTTTCGCTCGGCCAACCCACGACTATCTGGGATTCGGGATCGGGGACGACTTCGACAGCCAGATCGTGGTCAAGATCAACGCCATCGATCTGGTTCGAGCGGAAACCGCGCCGGGCAGATGGCACGGGGCAACGATCGCCATGGGGACCAACACCGATCCCTATCAGAAGGCGGAGGGGCGCTACCGCATGACCCGGGGTATCGCCGAGGCCCTCATCGAGCGTGGCAACCCGTTTTCGATCCTGACGAAGTCGACGCTGGCGCTGCGCGACCTCGACCTCTTCGCCACCGCACCTCACCTCATGACGGTCGACTTCTCCATCCCGACGCTCGACCAGGACGTGTGGCGCCGCACCGAACCGGGAACCCCAAACCCGAAGCACCGAATGGACGCCGTGCGAACCTTCAACGAGGCGGGCATACCCAGCGGTGTGCTGGTGGCACCCCTGCTCCCGGGGATCTCCGACTCCGAGGAACAGGTGGCCGAGGTGTTGCGGGCGGCAGCCGACGCCGGCGCCCGGTTCGCCTCCACGATGATGCTCCATGTGAAATCGGGTCTCCGCGACCACTGGTTCACATGGCTCGAGTCCAACCATCCCGAGCTGGTCGACCGCTACCGGGAGCTGTACCGGGATCGGGCCTTCATCGAACCCCGGCGCCGCTCATCCCGTCGGCCGCCCTCCGCAACGCCTGCACGGCACCGCCCGGACCAACTCTCTCTCGAGTTCGGATGAAGGGCCGGGCTGGCGCATAGGATCCCGAGTCACATGCCCAGCCCACCAGCCACCCCCGCCACCGCTGCCCTCGATGCGACCGGTGTCGCCTACCGAATGGTCCACCACGGCCACGTCTCGTCCGCGCAGGAAGCGGCGGCCAAACGGGGGATCCCGATCGGGGCGCTGGCCAAGACCCTGGTGATACGCACGGCAGATGGCGAGTACGTGCTGGTGCTGGTTCCCGGGGATCGGGGACTCGACTACCCGAAGCTGCGGGCACATCTGGGAGTGCGACGACTCACCATGCCTTCACCCGACGAGGCCAAGGAGGCGACGGGATATGCCCGGGGCACCATCACGCCCCTCGGCGCCGGAGGCTGGCCGGTCATCCTGGACGAGTCGTTCAGTGCCCACTCCGAGATCTCGCTGGGAGCGGGCGTGGGCGAGTGGGCGATCCATCTCTCGCCCAATGACCTGGTGGAAGCCACCAACGCAACAGTCGCCGACATCGCCGGCGACTGAAGTTCCGCGGTCGTCACCGGTGGGTGCCGGCTATCGGAACTGCTCACACAAGGGTCGATGCCGACATCCGCCACACCACTGCCCCACCGAGAACGCCGGGTCCAGCGAGTTGTGCGGATCCCATCGGGCGATCTCGGCGGCAGCCCGTTCCAGGCTCGCCACCGACTCCTGAATGCGGGCGCGGTCGAACTCGGTGCGCCGACACTCCGGTTCGCCCGGCCCCAACAGGTGCAGGTGCACCGCCAGCGTGGTGGGCCACTCCCCGGATAGCCGCCTGACGGCTTCAGCGACCGACACCGCATACAGATCCAACTCCAGATGGCCGTGGTCGTGCGCCGACCCGGTGCGATGTTCCACCACCATCGGCGTTCCGTCGGGCTCGCGACCGGTCACGTCGAGAACCCCGATCATGGTGATGGCGACGGGCCGGACGCTCTTCTTTCCGCGGGAGTCGTAGTGGGGACCGGGGGCCATGAGGGTGAGACCGGCCGAGTACTCGGTGGCGCGGGCCTCGAGCCGGTCGGTTCCCCACAGCGAGCAGTGGTTGTCCCACAGCCGACGCAGCTCGGCGGCCTCCGATGGTGCCACCGTGGCGCAGGCGTCAGCCACGACGCCCTCTGGATCATCGCTCAGGATGGCAGCGGCGGCGGTCTGGTGGAACACGTTGCCCATCGCCAGACCACGACTCAGCTCGACGTCGGCATCTTCGTCGACACGGAGCTGATGGAGACGGTCCCAGGCGACGCGCCGATGGCAGGTGTCGAGCCATCCGAGCTGGGTCTTGGAGACCGTCAGCGAACGGGTCGAGACGTAGATCCGTCCGGTCGCCGGATACTGCCCGCACCGCGGAGCGGACGAACAGCTGAAGCACTGGGGGCCGGCCACCCGAGCGACCCTGCGGTTACGGACCGCCAGCTCGATCAGCTCGCTCAGGTGCCGCTCTCGGTCGGGTGGGGCGACGATCTCCTCGGCCACCCCGGTACCCACCAACGCATCCAGATACACCACGTTGCCGCCATCATCGGTGAGGGCGGCGTGGATGACGGCGGCGTCATCGGCGCCACTCGGGTGCCGGCCGGTCTTGAGCCGCACTCGTTCGACACTGCCATCGGGGCGGGTGAACCCGAACGTGGCCGCCACCTTGAGCTCGACCGCCCGATCGTGGTCGAACACAGAACTCGAGGGCGGGTCCATGTCCACCACCACGCCGGGCTCCTTCGGGAACATGGCGCGCCATCCGGCGAACAGCCGCTCGACGAACAGCCGCTGTACAGGGTCGAGCCACCCTGCCCGGTCTGCGATCAGGGCCGGCACCGACTCGGCGTCTGGCCGTGGGTCGCCGTACCAGCCGACGATCAGGTCGCGAACCACCTTCCAGCGCTCCAACTGCCAGGTGGGAGCCCTGGTGGGCTCGAGGCCCGAAACCGGGCAGCCATCCCACCGACGCCGCAGTGCGTCGGGTCGTTCCACGAGATACGGACGGTCGGATGACACCAGAAGACCCTAATGAAGCTGCCGCTCCAGAGATCACACAGTCCCGCCGATCCTCTAGCGTGGAGGAACGATGACTCCGGAACTTCACCTGGTTCCACAACCCGAGGATCGTCCGGCGAGCTCTTCGCCCACGCCCACGTGTGACAAGTGTGGTCGCAGTCTCCGGATCATCATGGAGAAGATCCGTCCCCACCGGACCAAACCCGGACTCGAGATGTACGAGGTCTTCGCCCGCTGTACCCGTCCGATCCGGGGCCACTCCTACGTGTCCTGGCAGGAGCACGACCCGCGCTCCGGCAAGCCGCTCCCGGCGCCCCGCTTCATCGCCGAGGGCTGAGGTTCACCCGCCGGCGCCGCCGGTGAAGTTCCATGCCGCCAGCCGCACGCTGGGCGCGTGAACCAGTCCGGCCCCGAACTCCGAGTCGGCGAACCGTCCGTCGTTGCCGAGTCCTTCCACGGCCGTCAACGCCGTCACGAACGACTGGGTGAACCGGAGGTTGGTGACCGCCCCTGTGATCCGGCCGTTCTCGATCATGAAGGTGCCGTTCCGGGTGAGCCCGGTCACCGCCAGCGACTTGGGATCCAGCACACGGCAGTAGTTGAAGGCCGACACGTACAGGCCACGCTCGGTTGCGGCGATCATCGAATCCACCGTGTCGGGCCCGCCCTGGAAGAACAGATTCGAGGTGATCGGGCCCCACACGGATGACTGCGGGATGGCGTGCCCGCTCGACTCGACGCCGGACTTGGCAGCCGTACGGCGAGTGTGGGCCAACGCAGACGAAATCCCACCCGACACCAGATCGAGCCGGGTCTTCGGTGTGCCTTCCACGTCGAAGCCGACGCCGAGCGCCCGGGGATCGGCGGCGTCGTCGAAGATGTTCACGTCGGAATGGAACTGCTGCTCACCCAATCTGACACATGACTGACCTTCCTGGTGGGCCTTGGCGTTGAAGCCATAGAAGCCGAGGAAGATGCAGATGGTGGCCACGCATTCCGGCGAGAGCACCACCGGGTACTCGCCCGGCTTGAGGTCGAAGGCGTCGGCCGACCGCGCCGCACGGTCGAGTGCGCCGATCCCGACGGTCGCTGCGTCGATGTCGCCGATCCGCGTCGAGGTGGCGTGCCCGGTCCCGGCCGAGGTCGGGGTCTGGTGGATTCCGTCGATGGTTGCCCGGGAGTGCCGTCCGGCGGCTGAGTGCCCCAGCGAGTTGGCGTAGACGACCTCTTCACCCACCGTGTCGAGGTAGCCGGCTGCGGCAGGACCGGACCCGATGAAGGACCGAACCAACCCGGCACGCTGCTCGGGCGTCGAGAACGCGGTGTCATGGTCGTAATGCTCGACCGCCCCGACCGGCGTCGGCGGTGTCAGACCGGGCCAGTCCTGGTCGACCGGCTGGAGTCGGGCCGACTCCACGGTCGCATCCGCCAGCCGAGTGAGGGCGTCGTCCCCGGCGGCCGTGGCGGTCGACGTGGAGACACGACCGTCGACCTCCACCCGGAGCGACACGGCAACGGAGTCCTCGGCGACGTTCTGGTGGATGAACGAGTTGGCGAAGCGGGTGAGCGCCGAACGACCCACCGACACCACCACTTCGGCGTTGCCGCGCTCGCCCACTGCAGCTAGGGCCCGCGCCGCCACATCCTGGGCATTCATGCCTTCACCCCCGTACGCACCGCCGAGAACCGGCCCGGAACCGCCGGGTGTCCGGTGTGGCCCACTTGCATGGGTTGTCCTTTCCCGCAGTTGGGTGTTCCCCACAGCACCAGCTCGGAACCGTTCCCGAGCCGATCGAGCGTCCCCCAGAACTGGGGGGTGATCCCGGTGTAGGTGGGGTTCTTCACCATCCGACCGAGCGTTCCGTTCTTGATCTCCCACCCGATCTCGCACCCGAACTGGAAGTTGAGCCGCTTGTCGTCGATCGACCATGACCGGTTGGTGGACATGTAGACCCCGTCGTCGGTGTCGGCGATCATCTCACCCAGCGACGAATCGCCGGGGAGCAATCCGACGTTGGTCATCCGAACCATCGGCAGGCGGTTGTACCCGTCGGCCCGGACCATCCCACCCGGTGGGAGCCCGGCGATGGCGGCGGTGTCCCGCCCCGACAGCACACCCACCCATCGGCCCTGGTCGACGATCGGCACGTTCTGCGCCGGAGTCCCCTCGTCGTCGTACCCGAAGCTGCCCAGCGCACCCGGGATGGTGGCGTCGGCGGTGATGTTCATCAGCTCGGAGCCGTAGCGGTGGGTTCCCAGCTTGGCCAGTTCCAGGTGGGAGGTGCCGGCGAAGGCAGCCTCCCAGCCGAGGATGCGATCGAGCTCGATCGCATGTCCCACCGATTCGTGGATCTGAAGCGCCAGCTGGGACGATTCGAGGATCAGGGTGCGCTCACCTTCGTCCAGCTCGCCCGCCGAGAGCAGTGCCACAGCCTCCTCGGCGATGCGACCGGCGTTGCCGAGGTAGTCCCACTGCCGCACCGTTTCGAAGCCACCCGTCTGATACTGACCGAACGACTGCGGATACGACCTCCGCTGCACTTCCGTCTCGCCGACGGCGGTGGCGTCGAAGCCCCCGCCGCACTCCACGATGCGCTGGTGGATTCGGTGACCCTGCGAAGACACCAGCCACTTCTCGGTGTCGTAGGACACGAGCGTGGCGGTGGACACGGCGACGCCTTCGACCCCCATACAGGTGTTGGTGACGGCCACCAGCAGGTCGACCTTCTCGCTGAGCGGCACCCGAAACGGGTCTTCCTCGAATGGTGTCGACCACGATGCCTGATGGACATCGACATCTGCCAGGGCCAACCCCGCCCCCGGAACCATGGCCGAAGCGCGGGCGATGTCGGCTGCCTGCTCCCCCGCCGCGGCGGGCGTCGCCCTCACCGAGCTGCGGGGTGGCAAAGAACCCCCAGGAGGATCCGATGAGCGCCCGCACCCCCACACCGGCGGATTCGGTGTGATCGACGCTTTCGACGCCACCGTTCTGGACGGAGATGGATTCGCTGCGGCCCACCACCACCCGGGCGTCCGCATACGACGCGCCGGCGTTGAGTGCGCCCTCCACTGCGGCCTGGGCAAGTTCGAACATCCACCCTTCCTTCCTGTCCTGAGACCCACCCTACCTTCGGCCACGGCGGCCGTTTCCGGGCGGAGCAACAGGGTAGAACCCCGACGACCCCGACCCGGGAGCAACTCATGCCCACCAAGAAGGAAGACCTGCCGGGAACGCTGAAGCGCTCTCCGAAAGAGGCGCAGCGAACCTACGCCAAGACCCTCGACTCCGCCCACGAAGAGTACGACTCAGAGGAGGCCGCCCATCGGGTGGCCATGGCGGCTCCGAAGGCGAGGTTCTGGTCATCAGGAACCAGCGGCGCACCTCGACGATACCGCTCGACCTGGTCGAGGCGATCGAGGTTTCCCGCCGAGTCAACCCCTTCGCCGGTCGGGTCGTTCAGGGAGTGGTGATCGCGGGCGGCTCCCAATGGGTGATCCCAGGCGACAAGAGTGCTTGGACGTGGACGCTCCCAGCCGGAGGAAGCGATGTACGAACAACTCCGAAGACTGTCGAAACGGCTGCGAGTGCCTATCCGCGATGGCATCGGATGACCAGGCCAACGATCACCGAGGGCCGAGCACTCCTCGGCGACTTCCTGTGAGCGCGGACGTCTTCGCACGAGCACACGTCCAGCCGACGGCCGACCTGGGCGGCTTCTCGTCCAGCGAGTTTTCCCTGGAACTCGTCGGCAGTCACATGACTTCGACTGCGCAACGCGCACCGGGGGCCCCGGCCAGCTTGGCGTCGCCGGTGAGCAGGGTCGTCTCCAGGAGCTCTGCCAGGGCGAGGTAGGCGGCGTCGTAGATGGTGAGATTGTTTCGCAACTCCCAGCATCGGGCCAGGAGGGGGGCGTGCGGAGCCCGTCGTAGCCTGAGAGCGCGGAGGTCGTCCATGGCGAGACGAGCGCGCCGTTCGTCGAGTGCGCCGACGGCAACCAACTTCCGCCAGGCCGACACCGTCTCGAGGTCGATCAGCTCCGGGGCGGCAAGCCGATGCCCGCGGAGCCTCTCGCGGATCCTGTCGCCATCGGCTCCGTCATCGGCCAACCCGGACACGAGCACGCTGGCATCGACGACGATCATCGATCGTCGCGGTCGGCCCGAATCGCGGCGGCGGCAGCTTCGATCGTTACATGACCGCCAGCCCGGCCGCCGGCCCGATCGAGCACTTCGTCGAGGGTCGGCATGGCAGCATCCTCGACCAGCTTGGCCCACAGGTACTCCTGCAGCGACATCCCTGCGTTGGCGGCGCGCCGGCGCAACGTCGCATGGACCTCATCCGGAACGTCTTTCACCTGGATGTTCGGCATGGCTTCCATCGTAGCTCCAACATGGAGCCGTGACATGCGAATTGGCTCCGCACCGGATGGAAGCACCGAGTGGATCGGAAGCACCAATCCACCTTGGGGTGCGAGCAGGCACTCCTCGGTTGGGTCCGCCGCTCCGCTCGCTTCCAGACAACTGGCATCCTTTGCTTCTGATCAGTCCTGGGGCCGATGCGGGTGTGGCGGGACGACCGGTTCCCACGATCCCGGGGGGAGGGCACCATCGGAAGCATCGATGTGTGGCCAGGACCTTCCAGGCGACTTCTTGGACGCCGTCGCCAGCAGGGCAACTGCCGCTGCCACCAGGGCGGGTGTCCACAACCAGTGCCAGGCCACCAGACCGATCAAGGTCAGCGCCCACCCTGCGATCACCCTCGCGGGTCAAGGACGGACAGAAGTACGGGTAACCCCAAAGCGCTGGCCGGTGTCAAAAGGGTCCATGACTGCATGGTACCGAGAAGGCCAGGCGAGCCGCAGGGGCGATTCCGCCCGAGGTTGCTCTGAGCCCACACACAGAACCACCCTCTCACGCAGAAAGCCCTCCGAACTCCGGAGGGCCTTCTGTATGTCATACCGAGACCGCCAACCCTCGAAAGGGCCGGCAGCTCGGACTCTTGTCATCGTTTCACAGGTGTTTTGTAAACACCCCGTTGTGGAGGTGCGGGGAATCGAACCCCGGTCCGTCGAGCCATCCACGCCGGCATCTCCGAGCGCAGCCATCAGCGAGCTTTCGGTCCGAGGGCGCTGAAGGCAACTCCTCCTCGAACCTACCTCGGGATTGTCTTAGCCCGTAGTCCCGATTCCTACGAGAGCATCCTGCATTGCGACGCCCGGATCCGGCGAGGCAGGTACCCCCCGGGCGGACGGGCTGTTACTGGGTTTTAATCAGGCAGCCAGTGCGAAGTTGTCTTCGGCACTTGTGGTTTGTTCCGGCTTTTAACGAGGACTCCGGAGTACCTCGGCTCGCTTCCGTCGCTTCAACACTCAACGTCGAAACCAGTACACCCCCAGGTGTGCCATGGCCCATGGTACCCGCTGCCCGGAGACATGCGAGGGAGTAACGCCCGCCTGCCCCCGAGGACTATGTCTTCGACACACGGGGGAAGGAGACACCATGTCATGGAAGACGTCACGGAGGGCGATGACGGCCGTAGTCGCAGCCTCGATCGGGGTGCTGACCGTCCCGGCGGTCGCCGCCCCGGCGATCGACACAGTCCTGTTGCAAGGCTACGACCCGGACAACGCCCACCTGCTGTTCCGCGTGAGTGAGCCCGACAGCGGGTGCACGACGTCGGTCGGCGACTACACCTATCAGGTCGGGGAGGATGACACGGCCACGGTCTCGACTGGGGGGGTCGAAACGCCGGAAGCGGACGACACTGGCGACAGGGATTGTGTCATCACCGCCGTCGACGTCACCGGACCGAACGGTCAGGTCAATCACGGCCAAGTGGTCAGCTCGTTCGTCCAAGCCCTGAAGGCGCTGGGGTTCCACGGCAACGGCTGCCTGGTTCGGGTGATCGCCCAGACCCACTACGGCAAAGGTGATCAGCAGATCACGGTGGCCGACGCAGGTGCGGAGGCGGACGCAACGGATTCGCTCGACGGCGCCACCGACCCGATCGTCCAACTCGGCGAGACAGCCGCCACCTGTGGTGGCGGTCGGCCCAATGCCGACCGGGAAGAGCAAGACGATCGCGGCAAGCCGGAGCGGACAGGGCGACCGGATCATGCTGGGAGGCCAGACGACACCGGGAAACCAGACGACACCGGGAAACCCGAGGGCAGCGGCAAACCCGGCAACGGGAATGGCAACGGCAACGGTCGCAGCAAGCCCTGAACAAGCTCGAGATCACCCTCCGCTCACCGGGACCGGACGCCCGGAGAGGGTACACGGAAGAGGCCGGACCCGTGGGTCCGGCCTCTTCCGCATTCTGTGGGCTCACGACTACACGTGGTGTGGTCTACAACCCTGGGTTTGATGTCCTCACCGGCTGGCGCGGCGGAGGGCTCGCTCCATCTCGCGTTTGCTCTCGCGTTCCTTCAGCGACTGGCGCTTGTCGACGGTGTTCTTGCCGCGACCGAGGCCGAGCTCGGCTTTGACGGTGCCGTCCTTGAAGTAGAGCTTCATGGGCACCAGGGTGAGACCTTTCTCGGCCAGTTTCGAGGCGATGTGGTCGATCTCGCGGCGGTGGAGCAGCAGCTTGCGGTCGCGTTCGGGGAGGTGGCCACCGTCGCGGGCGAAGGTATACGGGGCGATGTAGGCTCCCACCAGGAAGACCTCACCCCGCTTCACCCAGGCGAATGAGTCCTTCAAGTTGGCCTTGCCCTCCCGAAGCGACTTCACCTCGGAGCCGTCGAGGACCATCCCGGCCTCGAAGCGCTCGAGGATCTCATAATCGTGGGTGGCACGACGGTTGGTGGTGACGACCTTGATCATCCGAGATACCCCAGCGGGTCGACGGGTGATCCGTTCACCCTCGTTTCGAAATGGAGGTGGGCGCCGGTGCAGTACCCGGTGCATCCGACGTACCCGAGCACCTCTCCCTTCGAAACGCTGGCGCCGGTGCCGGCCACGATCGAGCTCTGGTGGGCGTAGAGGGTCGAGAGACCGCCACCGTGGTCGATGACGACGGCGTTGCCGTACCCGCCATACGGGCCTGACAGGATCACCACGCCATCCTCAGCAGCGGCGATCGGTGTGCCGTGGCCCACTCCGATGTCGACCCCGGCATGGAACTTCCTGGTTCCGAAGATCGGATGGGTGCGATAGCCGAACGCCGACGTCACCGGACCGTTGACCGGCCAGCCGATGGCACCGCCGCCGGGGTTGGTCCCGTCACCACGGCTCTGGAGCCGCTTGATCTCCTCTTCGATACGGGCCGACTCGGCTTCCAGGCCGTCCTTGTGCTGCTCGGCCGCTCTGATATCGGAATTGATGCTGTTCAGGATGTTCTGGGCCGCCACCAGGTCTTCCTCGGCGGCGGCCTGTAGCTCGCGGACCTTCGCGAGATCGGCCTCGAGCACCTTGCGTTCCGCGTCCAGGTTCGCCAGTGAATCCTCCACCTGAACCCGCCGACCGTCGACGTCACTCTGCTGGCGCTCCTCTTCCTCCCGGAGTGCCACGAAGCCGTCGATGAGGTCCTCACTGGTCGAGGCCAGGTCCGATGAGTAGGTGAGCCCGATGGCGAGGTCGGCAGCGGAGTCGAACGTGAGCATGGAAGCCCCCACCGACGAAGACGCATCCATGTACATCTGGACCACCTGGAGCTCGAGGTCCTGCTGGGTGGTCGAGATCTCGGCCTTGGTCTCGGCCAGGTCGCGTTCGAGTTGCTCGAGTTGGGCTTGGAGGTCGGCCAGGTTGGCTTCCTCGGCGGTGATGGAGGCCTGCACCTCGTCGACCGCTCCCTGTGCTGCCGCCAGCTCACCGAGGACCTCCTCGACCTGGGCCTGGGCCGCAGCCAGTTGCTGAGCGGCCTCCCCCTTCTGCGCCTCGGCAGCATCGATCCGGTCGTTGAGAGCGGCGATCTCGGCCTGGATCTGTTCGAGTTCGGACTGAGGGTCGGCGGCGACGGCCGTCCCGAACGAACCTGCCACCAGCAGCAATGTGAGGGCGAAGGTCGGGACTGGACGCCTCATCACGCTGCCCCTGGCTGGGCTCCTCCGTCGGCCTCCCGCAGGTACCGGCTCAACCCGAGAAGGGAACCGATCACTCCGGCGGCCGCCCCGAACAACACGAACAGCACACCCCAGCGCAGGAAGAAGCCGTTCGAGATGGTCAACTGGATGAGCTGGATCGACTCGGTGGCGCCGCTCAGGTTCTGAGCGGCGATCCACACGGTGAGGACCGCCAGGATCGCTCCGAGCAGACCTTCCATGAGCCCCTCCAGCACGAAGGGAATCCGGATGTACCAGTTGGACGCACCGACCAGCTTCATGATGCTGACCTCGTCGCGCCGGGCGTAGATGGCCATACGGATCGTGTTGGCGATGAGGATCACCGCCGACGACCCCAGTACGAGGGCAAGACCGAGACCGAGAAAGTTGAGCACGCGCGAGAGGGTGGCGAGCCGCTCGATCTGGGGTCCGAGAG
Source organism: uncultured bacterium (assembly GCA_963825585.1). Taxonomy (GTDB): domain Bacteria; phylum Actinomycetota; class Acidimicrobiia; order Spongiisociales; family ZC4RG35; genus JAOUGY01. Next base: position 823,153 of record CAWGTX010000001.1, on the reverse strand, counting down.
AGTTGACCTCCTTGACCGCCGGGTCGACCTGAAGGCGAGCGGTGACGGCCCGGTACTCGTTGATGTCGTTGAGTTCGATACGCAACGACGCCGGCAACACGGTTTGATCGATCGACTCGTACAGCTCGGGGCGGTCGGCGAAGAGCACCTTGAACTCCTCGAACGCCGCCAGCTTGTCGACGTACCGAACGGGAGGCTTGACCTCGGTCCACGACTCGACCTGACCGACCATCTGGGCCTGCAGCTCGGGGCTCAGGCCACCCTCGTCGACGTCCTTCAGGAACGCGATGACATGAGTGCCCTCTTGCCAGGCGAGTGTGTTGATGCGAAGCAACTCGTTGAGAACGAGCGCCCCGAACGCCAGCGACAGTGAAATGAACACCGCCAGCACGGCGCCGGTGACGACCAGCGCGTTGCGGCGGAGGTTGATGAGGGCCTCACGGATGAGGACGGCGAGCCTCGTCATGGAGTCGGTTCCTCGCCATCGACGTCCATGGCGGTCTGCATCACCGAGTCGTCGTGCTCGCTCTCCTCGACCGCAGGAACCTCGACGGGTTGCGTGGCCTGCTCTGGCTTGGCGGAGTCGGGAACGATCTCGCCCATGGCCGACTCGTCGATGGCGGGCGGAGCCTCCGCCTCGCCTGCGACGAAGGCGTCGTAGCGGCCGGACGCCTGGTCACGGATCATCAGACCCCGCTCGAGCGCGACCACCCGACGCTGCATGGCGTCGACGATGGCGTGGTCGTGGGTGGCCATCACGATGGTGGTGCCGGTGCGGTTGATCCGATCGAGCAGCTTCATGATTCCCACCGAGTTGGCGGGGTCGAGGTTTCCGGTCGGCTCGTCGGCCAACAGGATGGGGGGCCGGTTCACGAAGGCACGCGCCACGGAAACCCGCTGCTGCTCACCACCGGACAGCTGGCGGGGGTAGCGGTCGCCCTTGTCGGAGAGGCCAACCAGGTCGAGCACCTGCTCGACCTGGGGGCCGATCACCGATCGGGGTCGACCCAGCACCTCGAGAGCGAAGGCGACGTTCTCGGAGACCGTCTTGTTGGGAAGAAGTTTGAAGTCCTGGAACACCGTGCCGATCGAACGACGCAGATACGGCACCTTCCAGTTCGGCAGTGTGGTGATGTCCTTGCCCGCCACCCAGATCTGACCGCGGGTGATTGGCTCCTGGCGGAGCATCAGGCGGATGAGCGTGGACTTGCCGGACCCGGAGGCCCCGACCAGGAAGACGAACTCGCCCTTTTGGATGTCGAGGCTCACGTCCCGGGCGGCGACGGTGCCCCCCTCGTAGACCTTGGTCACGTTGTGGAGTCGAATCACGATTACCTCGATTGGCTGCGGGCCGGACCCGGCTCTGCAGGATCCGGTGCGCGCCTGAGCCGCGAGCGGCTCGTCGAGCGCCCGCGCGGCGGACGCAAAAGCTGTGTGTGGTTGACCGGAGGCTACCAGTGCCCTCCGGTAATCCCGGTCATTGCTCGGCGATCACGACCTCGTGCCGGGCGCGGCGCCATCGCAGGTAGGCCTCGACGAACTCGTCGAGATCGCCATCCAGGATCGCCGAGATGTTTCCGCTCTCCTGGTTGGTGCGGAGGTCCTTGACCATCTGGTACGGCTGCAACACGTACGAGCGGATCTGACGCCCCCACCCGGCCTCGTTCTGTTCACCGCGGATCTCCTGGAGGTGCGCCTCACGTTCCTGACGAGCCAGCTCGGCGAGCTTCGCCTTGAGGTGTGTCATGGCCTTGGCCCGGTTCTGGAGTTGGCTTCGTTCATTCTGACACGATGCCACCAGCCCGGTGGGGAGGTGAGTGATGCGCACCGCCGAGTCGGTGGTGTTGACGTGCTGACCACCGGCGCCCTGGGACCGGTAGGTGTCGATGCGAAGATCGTCGTCCTTGATCTCGATGTCGACCTCGTCGCCCACCTCGGGCACGAGATCCACCCCGGCGAACGACGTCTGCCGACGGGCGTTGGAGTCGAACGGACTGATGCGGACGAGACGATGCACCCCCCGCTCCGACTCGAGTGTGCCATAGGCGCGGTCACCGCTGACGGTGAGGGTGGCCGACTTGATGCCGGCCTCGTCACCATCGGTCCACTCGTCGATCGTGACCGAGAAGCCTTTGCCCTTCAGGTACCGCTCGTACATGCGGACCATCATCTCCGCCCAGTCCTGGGCATCCACTCCCCCCGCGCCGGCGTAGACCGTGAGAATGGCGTCACGATCGTCGTATTCACCGAAGAACAGTGACTCGAGCTCCAAACGGTCGAGTTCGCCGGACACCCGGGTGAGCGTGTCGATCGCCTCGGCCCGGGAGTCCTCGTCGCCGAAGTCGATGAGGACCTCGGAGTCCTCGAGACCCGTCTCCAGCGACGACAGCAACTCGAAGATGCCCTCGGAACGGTTGAGACGCTGGGTCACCGACTTGGCGCGATCGGGGTCGTTCCACAGCTCGGGCGAGCCGGCCTCGGCCCTCAGCTCCTCTAGTTCTGCTTCCTTGGCTTCGACGTCAAAGGAACCTCCGGGCGTCGTCGAGCCGGGCTCGAAGTTCGGAGAGCGCTGCGCGGGGGTCTGTGATGTCTGGCATGAGCGTCCGTTGAGAGGGAGAGGTCGAGTCTAGAGGGCCGTCGGAGGCCGCTGTTCGGCCCGACCTAGGCGGCTCCGTGGCACTGTTTGTACTTCTTGCCGCTCCCGCACGGGCAGGGGGCGTTACGCCCGACCTTGTCGGAGACGACCTGACGAACGGGGCCTGTTGCCATCGGCTCCACCCTGGGGGGCGGAGCGGTCTGGGGCTGGGTGACCTGCGCCTTGTAGACGTAGCGCAGCGCATCGGCCTTCACCGACTCCACCAACGCCGAGAACGAGTCGTAGGCCTCACGCTGGTACTCGGTGAGGGGGTCACGCTGTCCCATGGCACGCAGCCCGATGCCGGCCCGGAGATAATCCATCTCGGCGAGGTGCTCACGCCACTTGTTGTCGATCACGGTCAACATGACCGACTTCTCCACCTGGACCAGGATCTCGGGACCGAGTTCCTCCGACCTGGCCGCATAGGCCTCGCGGGCGGCTTCGATGGCGGCATCGACCATTGTCTCGAGGCTGAGTCGTCCCTCGAATTGGGCCGGCGACAAGTCCGACGGGAAATAGACACCGAGCGCGGTGTTGAGCGCATCCCAGTCCCACTGGGATGGCGAGTCCGAGCCGAGGGCGTCGTAGACGGTGGCCTCCATCACGGTCTCGAGCCACTCCGACACCAGGTCGGAGATGTGCTCGCCATGAAGGATGTCCGAACGCCAGCGGTAGATGACCTCGCGCTGTTTGTTCATCACCTCGTCGTACTTCAGGACGTTCTTGCGAATTTCGAAGTTCTGGGATTCGACCTGCCGCTGAGCACGTTCGACCGCGTTGTTCACCCACTTGTGCTCGATGGGGACATCATCGGGGATCTTGAGGCGCTCCATGATCCCGGCGACACGATCGCCCTGGAAACGGCGCATGAGATCGTCCTCGAGCGAGAGGAAGAAGCGCGACTCGCCGGGGTCGCCCTGGCGTCCGGAACGGCCACGGAGCTGGTTGTCGATCCGGCGGGACTCGTGGCGCTCGGTGCCGACCACGTAGAGCCCGCCGGCGTCCTTGACCGCCTGGAAGGATGGCTCGATCTCGGTCTCGAAACGAAGCATCAGCTGGTCGAGCTTCTCGTCGTAGCCCTCCATCTCGGGCTCGATACCCTGCCGCCGCAGTTCCAGTTTCGCCATCGCCTCGGCGTTGCCTCCGAGCCTGATGTCGACGCCTCGACCTGCCATGTTGGTGGCAACCGTGACGGCACCGGGGCGTCCCGCCTGAGCGATGATCTCGGCCTCACGGGCATGCTGCTTGGCGTTGAGAACCTCATGTTTGATCCCCCGCTTGGTCAACAGGCGCGAGACCAGCTCCGACTTCTCGATCGAGACGGTTCCCAGCAGCACCGGCTGGCCCTTTGCGACTCGCTCCTCGACGTCCTCCACCACGGCCTGGAACTTGGCCAACTCGGTCTTGTAGACCAGGTCGGCCTCGTCCATCCGGGCCACAGGACGATTGGTCGGGATCGGAAGAACCTCGAGGTCGTAGATCTGGGCGAGCTCGGCGGCTTCGGTCTCGGCGGTACCGGTCATGCCGGCGAGCTTTTCGTAGAGGCGGAAGTAGTTCTGGATGGTGATGGTGGCGAGCGTCTGGCTCTCCTCCTTCACATGGACGTTCTCCTTGGCCTCGATCGCCTGGTGGAGCCCCTCGGAATAGCGTCTCCCCTCCAGCACCCGACCGGTGAACTCGTCGACGATCTTGACCTCACCGCTGTCGAGCAGGTAGTCGACGTCATTCTGATAGAGCTCCTTGGCTTTGAGGGCACTCTCCAGATGGTGGACCAGGTCGATGGCGACCTCGTCGTACAGGTTCTCGACGTTGAGCCGACGCTCCACGAAATTGACGCCGTCTTCGTTGACCAGCACCTGGCGCTTGGCCTCGTCGACCTCGTAATGCTCGTCGCGGCGCAGTTCGCGAGCGATCCCGGCGAAGGTCTTGTACCAGTCGGCGGCGCCCGAGACCCGTCCCGAGATGATGAGCGGCGTGCGGGCTTCGTCGATCAGGATCGAGTCGACCTCGTCGACGATGGCGTAGTTGTGACCCCGCTGGACCATGTCTGCGGCCCGCATCGCCATGTTGTCCCGCAGATAGTCGAAACCGAACTCGTTGTTGGTTCCGTGCGTCAGGTCCGAGTCGTACTGCGGGCGACGTTCGGCAGGCGACATACCCGACTGGATGAGACCGACTCTGAGGCCCAGGAAGCGGTGGACGCCCCCCATCCACTCGGCGTCACGGGCAGCCAGGTAGTCGTTCACGGTGACGACGTGGACGCCTCTTCCTTCGAGTGCGTTGAGATAGACGGGCAGCGTCGAGACCAGGGTCTTGCCCTCGCCGGTGCGCATCTCGGCGACCATTCCCCGGTGGAGGGCGCCGCCTCCGATGATCTGGACGTCGTAGTGACGTTGGCCGAGCACCCGCTTGGCGGCCTCACGGACCGTGGCGAACGCTTCCGGCATCAGTGAATCGAGCACCTCGCCGTTTGCGACCCGCTCCTTGAAGGTCACGGTCCTGCCGGCGAGTTCTGCGTCGGAGAGTGCCTCGAACTCGGGCTCGAGGGCATTGACGGCGACGACGACCTTCTCGAGCTCCTTGAGCGCCCGGCCCTCACCGGCACGCAACATCTTTGTGAAAATCGACATACGGGGATGAATGCTACTGATCCGCCAGGTTTGCGGATCGCTGTTCAGGAAGCCCGGATCATTCCCTCGCGCAGGGCGTACATGACGGCCTCGTTGCGGGAGCGGAGGCCGAGCTTGTCGAGGATGTTGCGGACGTGGTTCTTCACGGTGTTCTCGGAGATGTAGAGACGGTCGCCGATCTCCCGGGAGGTCATTCCGTCGGCGATCGCCTGAAGCACCTCGACCTCGCGACCGGTGAGAGCCGGGCGCCGGGTTGCGTTGAGCTCGCGATGCCGCAAGAGATGGGCGACGGTGTCGAAGAGCTTGCCGCCCATCGCCGGAGATACGACCGCTCCGCCGTGCAGGACTTCACGGACGGCCGCCACCAATTCCGCCAGCGGCGTGGTCTTGACGATGTAGCCGCGGGCGCCGGCCTTGATGGCCTTGAGCAGATCCTCCTCGGACTCCGATGACGTGAGGAGCACGACCCGGGTACGGGGGGACACCTCGATGATCTTGGCCACCACGTCGAGGCCGGAGATTCCCGGCATGAGCACGTCGAGCAGCACCAGGTCGGGGGAGGCGTCGCGGGCGATGGTCACGGCGTCCAGGGCACGTTCGGCCTGGCCGGCGATCTCGAACCCTTCTTCCTTGAACGCCGCGCTCAGGCCCGCCTGAAACAGCGGTGCGTCGTCGACGATGACGATGGATGGTCCTCTACTCATGGCTGTTATCGATCCCATGTACTCATGCCGGCTCTATCAGTCCGAGTCGGCTGTCGCGGCGGCGGTACAAGACGCTTTGTTTGTCGGTCGCCGAGTTCAGGAAGAAGAAGAAGTCGTGGCCGACGAGGTCCATCTGGAGGACGGCCTCATCCAACGTCATCGGCTTCATGATGAACTGCTTGGTACGCACCACCTCTTCGTTCTCGGGACGTTCGACTTCCGCCTGGGGTGTCTCGGTCCTGCGGCGGCCATCGATGGTGCGTTCCTTCATGCGCCGCAGCTGCCGGGTGAAGCGCTCGACGGCATCGTCGAGCGCCGCCTCGGGCGTAGCGGCATCGCTGGCGATGCGCAGGAACCGTCCCCCCACCGAGCTCGTGAGCTCGATGCGATAGCGCTCCGGCGCCCGCCTTGGGTTGCGTTCCTCCGACACCTCGACGTCGACGCGCGTGTCGTGGTCGAAGACACGCCCGGCGTGGCCGACCTTGTCCTCGATCATGGCTCGCAAGCCATCATCGATGACGGTGTTGCGTGAATGCAATCGAACGTCCACCTGTCCTCAGCTTTCCCCCCGGAGGGACCCTATTTGAATCACTCCAAGAGACTAGTCACTGGTGTTTCGGACAAACCTGCGTTCAACTTGAGTCGAGAATGCGCGAAGTCGCAGTCACCGCACGACCGACTCCGGTCAATCCGGCGACATGACCGAGCGTGCCACCCGTGGTGATGACGTCGTCCACGAGCACCGCACCTGGAACTACGGGGCCCCGCAACCGGAAACCAGGCTCACGACGATCGGTGCGCACCCGCCCGGCCCGGGCCCGGGCCGCGACCTCAGGAATCAGCGACGCCTCCACGGGGATTCCGGTCAACGCCTTCAGAGCGTGGGCCAACTCGATGCCTGGGTCGATCCCGTAGCGGTGTCGTCTGACCACCGTGCGCGGAACGGGCACCAGCGCCGATGCACCCACCACGAGCGGAGCCATCGAGCCCGCCAGCAACCGAGCGGCCGCCACCACCCCGTCGTACTTCAACCGATGCACCAGCTGTCGCGCCGGCCCGTCGTGCAGAAACGCCGAACGGACCAGCACCCCCGGTTCAACCCAACGGTCGGACGCCGGTCGCAACGCCGCCCCACAGCGCCCACACAACCGACCGCCCGAGAGTCCACGACAAGCAAGACAAATCATGCACCCCGAACGTATCGGAGGGGGGTGACAAAAAGGGAGCTGCCCAGCTGACCAGCCAATCGGAGAGCTAGCCGAGCTGCCCTAGCTCCGGCTCCTGGCTCCTGGCTCTGCTCCTGCCCTGGCTCCTGGCTCTGCCTGGCTCCTGGCTCCCTGGCTCCTGGCTGGAACGCTCGTTCTGGCCAGCAGCCAGCAGCTCCTCGCTCATGTTCCTTCCTGCCACCCCGACAGATAGGCCTCCTGCTCCGGGGTGAGCTTCTCGAGTCCGCCGCCCAACGCTTCCAGCTTGATGGTTGCGACGTGGCGGTCGATTTCGTCGGCGAGCGTGTAGATCCCGGGGTCCAGACGGCCTTCGTTGGCGACCAGCCACTCGGCGGCGAGGGCCTGGTTCGAGAACGACATGTCCATCACGTCGGCCGGATGGCCTTCGGCAGCGCCCAGGTTCACGAGCCGGCCCTCGGCTGCCACCAGGATGCGACGGCCATCGCTGAGGTGGTACTCCTCGAGGTTGGCGCGCACCTGGCGGCGTTCCTTCGCCATCTCCCCCAGGGCAACCAAGTCCAGCTCGATGTCGAAGTGCCCGGCGTTGGCGATGATGGCGCTGTCCTTCATCACCTCGAAGTGCTGGCGACGCAGGACGTGCTTGTTGCCGGTGACGGTGAGGAAGATGTCACCGATGCGGGCGGCGTCATCGGCCGTGAGAACCCGGTACCCGTCCATGGCGGCCGACAGGGCACGCACCGGATCGACCTCCACCACCACGACTTTGGCTCCCAATCCATCCGCCCGGTTGGCAACGCCCTGCCCGCAGTTCCCGTACCCGACCACCACCACCGTCAGGCCAGCAATCAGGACGTTGGAGGCCCGGATGATGCCGTCGATCGCCGACTGACCGGTCCCGTACTTGTTGTCGAAGAGATGCTTGGTCTGGGAGTCGTTGACGGCAACGACCGGCAGACGCAGCTTGCCCTCCTCGAACATGGCCCGGAGCCTGATGACACCGGTGGTGGTCTCCTCGGTGGAGCCCAGCGGGGTGATGTCCGTGCGCGACGTGTGCAGGAGCGTCGCCAGATCCGCACCGTCGTCCATCGTGATGTCGGGTTCCATGTCGAGGGCGGCGTTCAGATGCTGGTAATAGCTGGTGTTGTCCTCGCCGCGGATGGCGAACACCGAGATCCCCTCGGCGACCAGCGCGGCCGCCACGTCGTCCTGGGTCGAGAGCGGGTTGGAGGCGCACAGGATCGGCCGTGCCCCGGCATCGCGCAGCGCCAGCATGAGGTTGGCCGTCTCGGCCGTCACATGGAGGCAGGCAGCGATGGTCTTGCCCTCGAGCGGCCGCTCGGCACGGAACCGCTCGCGGATGGTCGACAGGACCTGCATGCGCCGTCCGGCCCAGACGAGACGTTGGCTGCCCTGCTCGGAAAGGGTGGGCGTGGCGATGTCGTAGTTCATGGTCAATCCGTTTCTCTGGAGGTCTTGTCTGGAGGCTTGTTTGGCGATCGGGGAAAGCTCGGCGGACGTCGATGGAGAAGGTCGAGGGTGGGGCGGCCGGTCAGTCGACGACCATATCGGGGATTCCGTCGACCACCGGGTATCGATGCCCCTCTTCCTGGCACACCAACTCCGAAGTCGCTTCGTCTTCGGCCAGCGAGGCCATACACCTCGGACACCGGAGGATCTCGAGCAGAACCGGCGAAACCACGCTCATGCCGAAGCCCCCTCTGCGACTTCACGGACCCGGGCGACCAACTCCGCAACGGCCACTCTGTCGGGAGCCTCCACGTTCAACCGGATCAAGGGCTCGGTGTTGGAGGCGCGCAAGTTGAACCACCTGTCCGGCCAGCCCACGGTCAACCCATCGAGACGGTCGATCTCCGCATCGCCGAAGGCGTGCTCGACGGCGGAGAACACCGCGGTCGGATCGGAAACCGTCAGGTTGATCTCGCCGGAGCCCGCGTAGGGCTCGACCTCGGTCCTCAGTTCCGACAGCTTCTTCCCCGACTCCGAGAGCACCTGGAGCAGGACGAGCATCGCCAGCATGCCGGAGTCGGCCCTGTAATTGGCCCGGAAGTAGTAGTGACCCGAGTGTTCGCCCCCGAAGATGGCGCCGGTATCGGCCATCACCTTCTTGATGTACGAATGCCCGACCCTGGTCCGGACCGGGACTCCACCGTGGGCGCGCACGGTCTCGGGAACCGCCCGCGAGGTGATCAGATTGTGCACGATGGTGGCTCCAGGCTCCCGATCGAGAAACCAGCGGGCGACGAGCGCCGTGGTGGTGCTCCCGGACAACGGCGAACCGGTGTCGTCGACGAAGAAGGCGCGATCGGCGTCCCCATCGAAGGCAACACCGAGGTCGGGCCTGTCGCGACCGATGAGAGCGACCAGGTCCTGGAGGTTCTCGGGCTGCAGCGGATCAGCCGGATGGTTCGGGAAGGTCCCGTCGGGCTCGAGATAGAGGCCGATCAGATCGGCCGAGAGCCGGTCGAAGACACCCTCGAGGACGACGCCGGCCATGCCGTTGCCGCCGTCGACCGCCACCCGCAGATCGGAGATCCTCGATGCGTCGACCACCGAGAACAGGTGGTCGACGTAGCCGGGCACCGGATCGAACGCGGTCACGGTGCCGCCGCCGGAGCCGGGCTCGATACCGGCTTCGATCATGGCTTTGATCTCGGCGAGACCCGTCTCCACTCCGACCGGGGCTGCACCGGCTTTGCACAGCTTGATGCCGTTGTACTCAGCGGGGTTGTGCGAGGCGGTGACCATCGCGCCGGCGATCGACCGTACACCCGACATGTAGTACACGGTGTCGGTGGCGACCTCGCCGAGGTCCACGACATTCACGCCCATCGAGGTGATGCCGTCGATGAGTGCCCCGGCGACGGCCGGAGACGAGGCCCGGCAGTCCCGCCCCACTGCGATGGTGTCCTCACCGACCAGCCGGGCGAAGCCTGCACCTACGCCCCAGGCGAGCTCGGAGGTGAGCTCGCCGGTGTCGGTGCGTCCACGGATGTCATACGCTTTGAAGACCTTGTCGAGCTCCATCGGGCGATTGTACGCACCCGTGGGGTCGCCCGGCACGGCCACGGACGCGAGGCTCAACCTCGCAGCGGACCCAGCAGTTCGACCATGAGGGTGCAGTCCTCATTGCGCTCGAGCAGGATGCCACAGGTGTCGCCGAAGGTCTCGTAGGCCGACGACAGCGGCGACTCGAAGTACAAGTCGCTACAGGCCCCCGCGTCTCCGGCTTCACAGGCATCCCACAGGGCATCGAGTTCGGCGTCGTCTCCGTAGCCGAATGCCTCCTCCGGATCCGAACACGACTTTGGCCCCTCGTCGTCGATGGTGCCGCCACAGGTTGCACCGAAGGTGGCGTACTCGCTGTCGATGGGAGCCGACCCCGACAGGCTGTCGCAGGAGAAGCTGTCGCCGGCCGCACACGAGTCCCACAGGCTGTCCAGATAGCCGTCGTCGCCGTAGGCCGACGGTCCACCGGGCGCCATCCGTTCCTCACACGATCCTCCACCGCTCCCGGTGTACGGCGCCCGGCCGCCACAGGTCTGGGCGAACGCCTCGTACACCCCGAACGTCGACCAGTACAGGTCGTCGCACGCCTCGTCGTCGCCGGTCTCGCATTCGTCCCAGAGGGCGTCGAGCGTGGGGTCGTCGCCGTAGGCCTCACCTGCGCCGAACCCGCCCACGCCCTCCTCTCCTTCACCCAGGTCGCCGAAGCCTTCACCCAGTTCACCCAAGTCGCCGAGGGCACCGCCCAGCGCGCCGAATACGGCAGCGAACAGCGTTGTGGTGAGCAGCTTCTCGGGATCGAACGATGTCGAAGTCCCGCAGTTCTCGGCCGCCCAGGCGTCCACCTCGACTGCCGATTCGCTGCTCAGCTCGAGAGACGATCCCGCCTCGTCCATGTCGAGGCCCTCGAGCTCGCCCGACGCCAGAAGGTCGGACACGGGCTCGATCGCCCCTGACAGCTCTCCCAACGGTCCTGCCACGTCGTCCGGCGCCGTTTCGGCGATCGTCGCCAGATCCTCGTAGAAGCCGACCAGTGGCGACAGGATCGCCACTGCGGTCTCCTCGTCGCTCAGCTCGGCCGATCCTTCGGGCGCGGCGAAGGCCTGCGCCAGCGAGTCGTCCAGATCGAACAGCGCCACCTTGAGCGCAGTGCAGGTTGCGGCGGCCGCATCGGCCTGGGTCACAGTCGTGCTGGTGGCCGGAGCCACGGTGGTTGTCGTGTCGACGACCCCGGTAGCCGCAGTGGAGTCGGCGGCTCCCGACCCTGTGCAGGCAGCCAGCAGCAGCACCAGCGCGACGAGGTGAGCGTTCCGGATCACATTGTTCCCTTCGGAAAGGCCTCTCGAAAGGAAACCATCGGCGCGTGTTGACGGTTCCTTGAGGAACAGCGCCCCTGTGGCTCCGCACCGCTTCCTACACTCCCGCTCCCATGCCAGCGCAGCTTCCCACGGTCTCAATCGTCGTTCCCGTCCACAACGAGGCGGAATTCATCCCCGTGGGTCTTCCACTCCTCGTCGAGGCCGCACACTCGGTCTACCCGGGTGCCCAGATCCTGATCATGGAGAACGGCTCGACCGACGGAACCGCAGCCGCCGCCCGGCTCGCCGCCGGTGATGCCGTCCAGGTGATCGAGCTGCCGGCACCGGACTACGGCGGGGCGATGAGGGAAGGCATCCTCGCCGCCACCGGCGACTGGGTGGTCACGTTCGACATCGACTACTTCTCGGCCCAGTTCCTCCACGACCTGTCCGCACTGACGGGTTCGGCCGACGTGGTGATCGCCTCCAAACGCGACCCCCGCTCGGAGGATCGCCGTTCGGCGTTCCGGCGGTTCGCCACGTTCGGGTTCAACCTGTTGCTGAGAACCATCCTGGGATCGAAGGTCTCTGACACCCACGGCATCAAGGCGTTCCGATGTGAGGCGGCCCGCCCGCACGCATTGGAAGTGGTGAGCCGCAAGGACCTCTACGACACCGAGTTGGTCGTGCGCATGGAACGGGCGGGTGCCCGCATCACGGAGGTTCCCGTGATCGTCGAAGAGCTCCGTCCGGCCCGCTCATCGTTGATCAAGCGTGTGCCTCGCACCGTCAGAGGCCTGTTGGCCATCAGGCGGGCGATTCGGAGCTGAGTGGTTCGGCGCCACGCCGACGGCGCCGATCGATGGCCGCCCATCCCAGCCCTGCGATCCCGGCCAGCGAGGCCACGTTGCCGGCGTTCTCGGCCCACGTGTTCCGGAAGCGGAGTGTGACTTCCTCCTCGGTGGGTACCACCACCATCAGCGACGGTGTCGAGTGGAATGGACCTTCGGCCCCCTCGGCCGTCCAGTTCGGGAAGTACGAAACCTTGATCAGATGCGGTACTCCGACGGCAGTCGTCCGAAAGGTGATGATGTGGTCGCCCATCTCCACGTCGGATACCGCCGACGAGTCGGCGCCGGTCGGAACATCGACCATGTCGGAGACCCGTGACACCGTGTCCCACGCCGCCAGACCATCGGTCACGACGATGTGGTCGAGCGCATCCAATTCGCCGTACCAGTCGAGTGCGAAGTCGTCGAAGTCGCCCGGATCACCGTCCTGCGGCTCTGCGGCGGCGGCGAACACCGACGGTTGCACCGTGAGCGCCTCCACCAGGTTCACCTCGGGCATCTCGTAGATGGCGAAGGGGGCCGCATCGGCGACCTTGGTCAATTCGGAGCGATCGTCTGCCTTGGTGGCGGCGTCGGTGGAATACGAGACGTAGTAGCGGACGCCGAACGTCTCGAGGTGCGGGAGGCCGCGATCGAAATCGAACGGGTGGTACTCGAGGCCGGGGATCGGTGACGACGGCTTGGCACTCATCTCGGTGGCGTTGAGAAAATGGAACGGGGTGGACAGCGACGACTCGAAGAACAAGCCCTCCATCGAGGGATGGGTCCAGTCGGTCCAGTACGGGAAGAGCATCGGCGCCATCGGGGTGCCGTACTTGTCGAGACCCGTGTTGGATGTGGAGTCCTGTTCCCACATGACTCGTCCGGGTGGCAACTTCGCCATCTGCGCCATCACACCCTGGTACTCGGGCCACGCCGCTTTCTCCTCATACCCCGAGTAGTTCCACCGGGACCACTTGAACACGAAGTTGGTGCCCGCCAGTGACCCGAACGCCAGCACTCCCGCCACCGCCACCGCCAGGAACGCCCTGGTGGGGATGGGAGCCATCCAGGTGAGCGACAGCGCCGCCACCACCACGCCGAGGCCCGCCAGCGCCCACCCCGACCACACCGGGCCTTCCCGGTACACCAGCAGCCACCCGAGACCACCGGCGGCGGCCACTCCGGCTGCGCGAGCCCACCAACCCGAGATGCGATCCGGCATCCGTCGGGTGGCCGCCACCAGCAAGCGCCCGATCGCAACCGAGGCGAAGAAGATCACACCGAAGTACCAGTACGGAAGCAACCGCCCGTTCCACAGCTTCCAGCGCTCGCCTTCCAGCGACTCGATGAACGTCGGCAGGATCCCCGGGAGTGGGTAGTAGATGATCGGCACGAGCATTGCGGCAACCACGGGCAGGCTCCGTGGGTGCCGCAGTATCGACCAGATGAGTCCCGCGAGGCCGAAGGGCAACAGAATCCACAGCTCGAGCGGAAACACCTCTTCCCAGCGACTCAGCGGCGTCCATGACATGTCCGACGTCAGCCCGATGCGGGCAACCAGAGGAATCGTCCAGAACGCCGTGATGGCGAACGCCCACACCCAGATCCGCACGGCAGTGCGGAAGGTGCCCTTCCAGGCCAGCACGGTCAACGAGGCCAGGACGAGAATGAGTGTCGTGAGGATGTGCGACAACACCGTGGCGGCGAGGGCGGCTACCGCCCACGGCACGTACCGGACATCGTCCCGAACCGCCTTGATGAGCAGGCCCAGATAGATCATCCCCAGCGAGAACGACCAGGAATAGGCGAACTCGCCGGCCATCGTGGACGCGACGTTCCCTCCATAGATCGTGTAGCTCTCCATGAGCGCGAAGACGGCGGACCCGGCGGCCGCAACCGACGCGATGGTCTTCGAGAAACCGATGCTACGGGCCAGATACAGCACCGATGGCGGGAGCGCCACCAGGCCCAGGATGGTGGCCAGTTTGAAGGCGACACCATACGGGAGAAACAGATCGAGGAACACGATGAACAGCGACGGCAGCGGGAAGTAGAAGTAGAAGGCGGGGAATCCGGCAAACCAGGCATCCGACCACCCGAGCAACTTGCCCTGCGGTATGAGGACATCGCGCAGATACGCGGGACCGAGCACATGGGCGCCCATGTCGCCACCGGCCGGGGTGGTGGCCGTGAGGACCAGTTGGGGATTGAGCACCGTGAGGACGACCAGCGAGGCGGCCGCTGCGATGAGGACGTGGATCCAGGACCCGGCGCTCTTTCGGTTTGCGGTCGCCATGGAGGGACCGGTCAGCTCCGCGCGCGCCGGACGATATCGAGGACTTCACGCAGCGAAACCGACTCGCCGCTGCGGTCCCACCACTTCTCCTCACACCGATGGCACGAGAAGAAGTCGATCTCGATCTCGTCGATCTTGTTCTTGATCTCGATGACGTCGCCGGCACCGCACTGTGGACATTTCATGAACTGAGATTCCCGCTCTATGACGATTCCCGCTCTCCGAAGCCAGCAGTGTATCCGCTTGGAGCAGAACGCAGAACCACGAAACCACATCGCCGCCGGTACCCGTGCTGGCCTCAGTCCTCGTCGAGCAGGCGGCCGATGTACCTCGAGCGCCTGCGGCCACCCTCGGACCAGTAGGCGTACCAGTACGGTCCGTGGGGGCAGGAAACGCACCCGCTCTTGCCGCACTTCACCTGGCGTTGACGGAGACGCACATTTGGCTGAGCCGAGAGGGGCACTCCGGTGCTCTCGAGCCGGGCTCGAGCGAGGATCAGGAGCCGACGAAGGCCGTGCTCGTCGAGTTCACGAACCGCGTCCAGCAGGTCGCGATCGAGACTCACGGGTTCAAGCGACGCCGGAACTGGCTGCCGGTGCAAACAGCCGGGTCACGTTGCGACGGTCCGTGAGCGTCCATCCGAGCGGCGGCGTCATGCGGTCGGCGTGGGGGGTGCACAGGCTGTATCCGGCGCCCAGGTCAGGGGGCGACTCGAACTCGACCAGCCACACCGATCGCTCCTGGTAGTCGAACGTCATCACCGTAGCGGCGGGCGTCGAGCAGCGTATGCACGTCGTGGTCATGACAGAGACGCTAGGGCACCGCCACCGCCCATTCAAGGACCTCCGAGCCATTTCCGCAGACGGGCCGCCGACGGCACCCCCTGCACCATCCATCCCGAACCTGTGGGATCGAGGGACACGAGCGCGGGCACCCTGTCGATCCCCGCCGAGAGGAACAGCTCGGGCGACCCGTCCCAATCGAGCACCGTCACGTCCGTGAGGCCGGCTTTGGCCAACTCCGCCTGGAGTCGGACACAGGCCGTACATCCCGACGAGGCGAACACCACCAGACCCGCGTGCGGGAGATCCATCTGTACCGAGCGGCGGCGCACCGCCATCCCCCGTCGAACCGCCATGGCGAAGGCGACGGTCGCTCCCACCACGACAGCCACGACCAGTAGTCGTGACAATGGGTCGCTCACGATGCCGTCACTCGGAGACCACCGCCAGCGGATGACCCGTCGCCAGGGCGAAGCCGACCTGGCGACCGGACCAGAACACAGCGATCTCCGACGTGGAGCGGAACAGGTACCCCGCGCCGCCCTCGTCCACGACCACCGAGACTGCAGCGTCCGCCGGCACCGTTGCAGCCTGTGCAGGTGCACCCGGCGTGAGGGGCTGGACGATGAGGTCGGCCTCCACCTCTCCCGGATTGAACACCCACGCTCTTGTGGAGGCGAGCGAGCCGCTCCCGGGGAGCAACCACTCGGTGGAGAGTGTCGTTCCCGGCGTCGCCGCTCTCGAGGTGGCACCCTCGACCACTAGGCCCACCACGATCGGGCCGTCGGAACTCACCCGAAAACCGGCCGCTCCGCCTACGAGTTCGTTCACCGGGATCTCCAGCTGGGACCGGGCGTCCACGACCTCCGAAAGGGCACCCTCTGTCACAGAACCCGCCTCGAAGATGTCGACCACGATGTCGACTGGGACCGCCGAGGTGTTGGCTATCACAAGTCGGCTGTCGGACTCGGTCACGAGCAGCGAGGGGACCCACCAATCCTCGGCGGGCTCGACCGCCTCGATGATCGAGATGTCGGTCGGCGATCCCTGCACCAAAGCAGCGTGGACCGCACCACGCTGTACTTCCATCTTCACTGCAAGCGACTGACGGAGGGTGAGCAGCGTCTCGAGTCCTCTGACAACCGTCGTTCGGGCCGGAACCAGGATCGAGGCGATTTCGGTAGCCGAATCCTCCCCCGCTTCACTGCTCGACGACACAGAGACAACGGCATCGGCTGCGTACGGATTGGTGAGCACGAGATCGAGCGTCTCCCCTGTGTTGGTCGACCCCCCGACGGCGACCAACGTCCCGGTGGAAGGAGCGGTACACGAGGCAGCAGCCGCCGCTTCCTCACGGGTCGCGACGACGGCGGCGCTCGCGTCGGACGTCGGCATCTCGGCGAGTGCCCCAACTATGCCGGCCGCCCCGATGTCTCCACCCATCGACACACTGGCACCTCCCGCCGGGTCCACAGGCGCCACCGCTTCCACAGCCTCACCGGGAGCGACGAGGGTGGCAAGGATGTCACCGCGCACCACCGATCCGATGAGGATCGAAGACGAGAGATCCCGGTCCACCCAACCGATGCAGCCGACGAAGGACTCGGGTGCCGGTTCGACACCGCGATCGAGTCCCGCCTCCGTCGGTACGGGCCTGAGCAGCCATGCGCTCGAGACCGTCACCAGCACGAGGGCGATTTGGATGAGCCGTCTGATCACGTTCGCCGCCTCCCCCAGAACGCCAGAGCAGCCGATGCGCCCAGGATCGCCGCAGAAGCGACTGCGAGCCAGCGACGCACGCCATCGGCTCGGAAGGAGATGACGCCCTCGGACGCCGAGACTTCGTTCGCCCATTCCGACTGCGACCAGTCCGGCCCCCACCCGGGATCGGCGTTGTCGGCCAGGCGAACCCGCGCGTCGCCGGCCGGGCCTTCGGCGGCCGTGCGCCCCGCCACCCAGGTTCCGGAAGGGTGCTCCAGTCGCGACCGAGCGGCGAGGTTCTCATACACCGACCAACCTTCGAACCTCTGCCGTTCGGCGAGGTCGACCTGCGACGCCAGCACCTCGACCAGGGGTGTGCCGTCAGCGACAACGACCCAGCGAACCGCAAACTCCGAAAGCAGCTCACCCGGCCGGGCGGTGGCTCCTGCGTTCACCGCAGTCAGCGTGTTCGCCAGCGCCCGATCTCCGATGCGGGTCAACCCCAACCATCCCTGGTCCAATGTGGGTTCGGATCCGGACACCAGGCGGTAGGCGTATCCCTCCCCCAGGCGGTGATCACCGGGCAGCAACTCGGGGGGGCCGATCAGCAGTATCCGATCCGGCCCGGCCGCGGACTCGAGCTCAGCGACGAACTCGAGACGGTCCGACCACCCTTCGTCCGGCAATCCGGCGCGACCGTTCAACACGAGAGGTGACGAGGCGGCGATGACCACGACCGACGCCATCACCCCAATCGTCTGAGCCGCTACGGCTGGCGCGCTGGTGTCGAAGTCGATTCTGATGGCTCCACCGACCACGAAGGCCGAACCCAGCGCGGCCAACGCCACTGCGGCGACCCTCAGCTCACCGGTGACGCCGGGCACGTTCGTGAGGAGGAGAGCGGCCCCCATCATCGCCCCTCCCCAGCCGGCCACCCGGGCCCGGGCCGGTGGCGCAAACGCCACCGTGAGGATCGAGGCGGCGACGATTGCCACCCCCACCACAACCGATGGCCACGGATCGGACACGACCGTGTCCGCAGTGAGGGCTGCCGGCGGCACACCGAGGAGGTACGGAGCGACGACATCGGCGCCGGCCACCAATCCGATCAACGCCCACCACAGGGCGGAAACCCGCACGCCGGTTCGACTCATGAGGGGGACGGCGACCACCACCGCGAACAGAGGCACAGCCACCGCCAACGGAGCGAACGATGCGGTGAGACCGGCGGCGAGCACGATGCGGCCGATCCGGCCCCACATGAGCCGTCCGTGTCCGTCGGGGTGGTCCACGATGGCTTCGACCATCCACGGCAGCGCTCCCAGGGCGACGAATCCGGGCCAGTATCCCGTCTCGGTGAAGACGATGGCGAATGGACCGAGGACGTAGGCGATACCTCCCAGCCACTTGGCGGCACCGGCGATGCCGAGCGACGCCAACAGTCGGGCGATGCCCCACACGGCTGCGACGACGGCCACGCCGGTCACCAGGCCGATCGCCCCGGTCCATCCCCCGAGCATCCACTGAACCACCGAGACGGCCGCAGCGGACGGATGCAGAGGTTGGGTGCTGCCGAGCCCCGCCGGGTTCCATCCGCCCGAATACGATGCGATCACCGATGCGGCGTCGGAGTGCAGGGGAAGCCAGAAACCCGACCCGACCGGCCGTGAGAACCACAGCGATCTCGTTGCCAGACCCACGATGAGCACGGCGACGGCGAGTCCGGCCGGACCACCGATCGACGGCTCCCGCTCGAGCTCCTCCTCGGTGACGACACCTGGCTCCTGATCGATGATCCACCCGAACCGTGAGGCGAGATCGGCGCCGAGCGAACGAAGCCTGACTGACCCGGACACCTGGTACCGGAACAACTCCTCGTCGCCGGTGGCCCGGATCGCACGAACCTCGTTGCGGGCACGGAGCGTCCCCGGCAACCGGAGCAGATTCCAGGCCGAGGCTCTGGCGAGATCGGTGAGGGGGCGGGTCGAGCCGAGGAACAGCCTGATGATCCCGTCGGCGAGTGCCAACAACCAACCGGCTGGGATCGCCCACACGAGTGTGATCCAGCGGTAGGCCTTCATCATGGCCCGCATCCGGCCTGCCTGCTCGCGCCACCCGGCGCCCTCCTCGCCACAGCTCTTCAGATGGAGAACCTCCGACGATGGGGCCACCATCACTCGACCGCCGGCGATGCGGGCGCGCTGCGAGAAATCGAGACCGGCAGCAAGAGGCGGAAGGGACTCGTCGATGCCGCCCAGACCCTTGAGAAGGTCTCGACGCACCAGCATCGAGACGCCGGAGATGAAGGCGACGTCCCGCACCACGTCGTACTGCTCGAGATCGACCTCCTCCGGGTCGAGTCCGGTGTACGGCTCCCCGAACACGTCGGTCGCGGCCCCCACCGACTCGAGCCGGTCCGGAGCGGCCCCGTCGAGCACCTTCGACCCGACCAGAGACGCCTCGTTGCGTTCGGTCTCGGCCACGAGGGCGCCTAGCGCATCCGGCCGCGGTCTGGCGTCACCGTGGAGCAGCCACACGTAGTCGGTCTCCGGGCCGAGAGCCTTGACGAAGTCGGAGTAGGACGCCATCTGGTGTGCACCGCGGGTCCGGGCGAGATCGGCGGCCACCGACCCGCCACCGAGAATCACCACACGCTCGACTCCGTACACTTGGGTGCGGACGGCCTCGAGCGAGACCGGGAGTGAGCGCTCGTCGACGAACAGGACGGCCGCGACCACCACCGGTGTCGGGGTGTGATCGGGGTCGTCTTCCAATCCGGAGGGCAAGTCAGTGGAGGCGGTCATGACGAGAAATACCTTGGCGGGTCGATGCAGCTCGTGATGCTCTCTGGCGGTGTGGGCGGGGCCCGGATGGCTCGAGGCCTGGCTGCGATCCCCGGGGCGACCCTCACGGTAGTCGTCAATACCGGAGACGACGATCTCATCCAAGGTCTTCACGTGTCCGCCGACCTCGACACCGTGGTCTACACCCTCGCCGGGTTGGAGGGACCTCACGGCTGGGGCCGCTCCGAGGAGTCCTGGCGAACGATGGACGAACTCGCCCGGTTCCCCGATGCCGACACGTCGTTCCGACTGGGCGACCTCGACCTCTCTGTGAATCTGTACCGCACCGGGCGTCTCGCATCCGGTGATCCGCTGAGCTCCATCACCGCTGACATCTGTCGCGGTTTCGGGATCGACACACCGATCCTCCCTGCCACCGACGACCCGGTCCGCACCATGGTCGCCACCCCCGCCGGTGAACTGGACTTCCAGACCTACTTCGTCCGGAGACGCCACGCCGACGCCGTCACAGGCATCCGGTTCGCCGGCGCCGAACGTGCCAAACCGGCGCCCGGGGTCATGGAGGCCCTTTCCTCGGCCGACGCCATCGTGATCGCCCCCTCGAACCCGGTACTGTCGATCTGGCCGATCCTGGCCGTCCCGGGGATCAGGGCGGCGGTGAGATCAGTGCGGAAGGTGGCGGCCGTCAGCCCGCTGATCGGCGGCCGGGCGATCAAGGGCCCTGCAGCCGAGGCCATGCGTGGGCTCGGACTCGGCAACGATCTCGCCGGCATCATCGATGCATACGGCGGGCTCGTCAGCCACCTCGTGATCGATACCACCGAATCGGCGGCGCCGCCCGCAGGCGTCACCACGCTCCGCACAGACACCATGATCGCCGAACCGGCGGCCGCCGCCGCCCTCGCACAGGAGATGCTCGCATGGCTGGCCTGATCGTGACCCCGGTGCCCGGAATCGGCGAGGTGGTACCCGGCGACGACATAGCCACCGTGATCGCCACGGCGCTGACCGCCGCGGGCATCACGCTCGCCAACCGCGACATCGTCGTGGTGACCCACAAGATCGTCTCCAAGGCGGAGGGCCGGATCGTCGAACTCGACGATGACGGGCCGGACGCTCACCGGCACCTGATCGAAGAAGAGGCAACCGACATCATCCGAAGGCGGGGACCGCTGGTGATCGCCCGCACCCGACACGGGTTCATCTGTGCCAATGCCGGCGTGGACCGCTCCAACGCCGGCCCCGCCCGCGCCATCCTCCTGCCCATCGACCCAGACCTGTCCGCCAACCGCATTCGGCTCAGGCTGTCCAACCTTCTGGAAGTGAACGTGGCCGTGATCGTCTCCGACACCTTCGGGCGGGTGTGGCGCCGAGGCCTCACCGACGTCGCGATCGGCGTCGCCGGCATGGAGCCGGTCAACGACCTACGTGGCACCACCGACGCCCATGGAAAACTCCTCGAGGTGTCGGAGGTGGCCCTCGCCGACGAGGTGGCCGCTGCCGCCGACCTGGTCATGGGGAAGGCCTCTCAGATCCCGGTGGCGATCGTCCGTGGAGTCGACTACCGGCCCGGGACCGCCGGAGCGGTGACGATGGTCCGCCCACCACACGAGGACCTCTTCCTCTGAGAGGCCGACACGTCGTCGGTCTGGTGGGCTCGCCGGGCGCCGGCCACACCCCGCGCTGCCAATCGCATCCGACCGCATCCCTACGCGTTGGGGCGACCGAGGGCCATGTAGACGAGACCGGCCGCCCGCACCGCGGCGGGGTCGAGCAGATTGCGCAGGTCGTAGACGACGTTGCCGTCCATCGCCGCCGCCACCCTGGCCAGGTCGACCGACCGGAACTCCGGCCACTCGGTGGCCACGATGAGGACTGCGGAGCCCTTTGCGGCCGCCACCGGGTCGTCGGCCATCTCGATCGAATCGGATCTCGCCTCTGGGTCGTAGGCGGCCACGATGGCGCCATCGGCCGTGAGCATCTGAGCGATCTTCAACGCCGGCGACTCCCTGATGTCGTCAGTTCCCGCCTTGAACGCCACACCCCACATGCCCACCCGGGCGTCGGCCAGATCCCCACCCAGCAGGCGGCGAATGTTGCCGACGATCCAATGGCGTTGTGAGCGGTCGGCGTCCACCACGGACTGCAGCAACGTGAACTCGTATCCCGCCTGCCTCGACGTGGCCAGGAGGGCGATGGTGTCCTTGGGGAAACAGGACCCGCCATATCCGGGACCGGGGCGGAGAAAGTGAGGTCCGATACGGGGATCCAGACCCATTCCCTCGACCACGTCGAGTATGTCGGCGCCCACCGATTCGGCGATGTTCGCGAGGGCGTTCACGAAGGTGAGCCGCGTCGCCAGGTAGCCATTGGCGCCGTACTTGATCAACTCCGCCGACGTCGGATCCGTGAAGAGAACCCGAGTGTTCAACCCTTGGTAGAGGGCCGCCACGGCCTCTGCCGCCTCCCGATCGTCACATCCGACCACCACCCGGTCGGGGTGGAGGAAGTCGGACACAGCCGAGCCCTCGCGCAGGAACTCGGGATTGCCGACGAGTCGGAGCCGTTCGCTGTAACGCTTCGACAGACGAGCCGTGGTCCCAACCGGGACCGTCGACTTCACCACCACGACCGACTGTGGTTCAAGACCATCGGCCAGCTGGCGGATGACGGCTTCGACGACGCTCAGATCGGCGGCGCCATCCACTCCCGGAGGCGTGGGCAGGCACAGAAACGTGACGTCAGCCGGTGCCGCCGCCTCGAGGTTGTCGCCGTGGAACGAGAGCATCCCGGTGGCCGTGGCCTGCGCCATGAGGTCATCGAGACCAGCCTCGTAGATGGGAAGCCTCCCGGCTTCCAACTCGGCCAGCTTGGCCGGGTTCACCTCGCCCACCCGCACGCGATGACCCAAGCGCGCCATACCGGCCGCCTGAACCAATCCGACATACCCTCCGCCGATTACGGCTACATCCACGATTGCTCCCTCTCCTGATCCGGCGGCACACTACCCGGCTGTGCCCGCCGCATCAGCACCGAGTATGACCACGGCGTCGGCATCTTCCGGAACCAGCCCGGACTCGACCCTACCGAACCCCAGGGCAGCCACTATCGATTCGCCGTCCCCCTCCTCGCCGGCTCGAACCCTGACCAGGGTTTCGCGGTAATCCGACGACTCGGCATCTTCGATCGAGCCCACCACGAAGCCAGCGGCACCGAGCACGTTGGACCACTCCCCGGCACTTCCGGACATGCCGTTGCCGTTGAGCACGACGATCGTGAGAGGCCCGTCCTCGTCCCCCATCGCGGCCGCCATGGGACGGCCGGTGCGAAAGGCCTCGATCACCGCAGTTGCCTGAGGCTCCTGCCGTACCACCACCGACTGCTGTCCAACTGTGTCGGTGACCCCCGGGAGGGTGGCCGTCTCGATGTTGGAACCGCGGAGGCCCCGCAACCGGAACGCCAACTCGACCATCGAAGAGTCCGCCAAAGCGGCATCCATGGTCACGTGTTCGGCGAACGACCCCACGATGGAGCCGGCCTCCGTGATCGACGAGGGTCGCTTGATCTGGTCGAGGATGGCGACGATCAGCTGTTGCTGGCGGCCGGTTCGACCGAAATCGTCGGCATCGACGGAGATCCAGCCGTTGTCCCTGAACTCCTGGTAGCTGCGGGACCGGGCAAATGCGAGCGCCTGATCGCCGTCGAGGGTCTGGGGACCGGCGCCCACATCCAGTCCGGACTTGGCGTCTCGGGCCGGGTAGTCGAAATCGATGGTGACCCCGCCCAACTGATCGACGATGGCCTGGAACCCGACGAAGTCGACCTCGACATAGTGGTTGATGTCGATTCCGGTGAACTCTCTCACCGTTTCGACCACCAGAGATGCGCCGCCGAGCCCGTAGGCACCATTTATCTTTCCCGACCCGTGGCCGGGGATGTCGACCCACAGGTCCCGAGGCAGGCTCAGGATCTGAGCGCGGCCTTCCGCCGGGTAGATCCTCACGATCATGATCACGTCCGAGCGTTCGCCCTCGAAGCTCCCGAAGCCGTCGGTCGACTCGAGGTTCTCTCGCGAGTCCGACCCGGCGAGCAGGAAGGTCAGCGGCTCGGAGGAGCCGGGCTGTGTGGGTGTCAGCTGGGGAACGACCTCGGTGACCGTCTCGGCGGTTTGGGTGACCGTTTCCTCGATCGACCGGATCTGCCAGTAGAGGTAGAACACCCCCAGGTTGGCGAGCACCAACACGGCGATGGCTGTGCGCTTGAGCCACACGAGCAGGCGCGAACGGGCTTTGGGAGGGGAGTCGGTCATGAGGGTCGAGGACTAGCGAGGCTACCAGCGGCGTGAGGGTGTGCTCGGGTCCGAGGGCAAGGGCCCCGTGCCACCAAACGTCGGTGGAAGCGGTACTAGCCTGTCGCCCACTGTGGCTGTACTCCCGCACGAAGGCACCTACTCGGTCATGTACGGCGGCTTCCCGATCTCGGTCGGGACCGGCTACCGCCCTGGCTATCTGGCGCGCCCGGACAAGTCCGGCCGGTTCCCGGTGGTCATCCTCGTACCCGATGTGGGTGGTCTCACCGCACACGAGAAACACCTCGCCCGCCGCATCGCCCGCAGGGGTGTGGCGGTGGTCGCCGTCGACCTCTACGACGCGGACCGCTCCGGCGACGCACTCGAGACGTACCACGGTCTCGACGATGGTGAGGCGCTCCGGGTTCTCGACGAAGTGCAGGGATACCTCTCGAGCGAGGACATCGACTGGGCGCACGCCTCGCGCCTCGGCGTCCTCGGCCTCGAGGTGGGTGGACGCTTCGCCCTCATCCAGGCCGCCCACCGCCCGTGGGTCGCCTCGGCGGCCGTGGTCTACACCCCGCTCACCGGCGACGAAGAGCGTCGGTACCAGGTGGCCGACATGCTCGGCCACCTCGCACCACCGATCCTCGGGATCTACGGCGCCGACGACGAGCTCGTCGACGCCGACACGGTCGACGAAGCCCAGAACCGCAACGCCTCCGGCAACTGGTTGCTGTACGAGGGGGTGGGACACGGCTTCCTCGACGACGGCGGACCCACCTACGATCAGGGCTCGGCCGAGGACGCCATCCAGCGACTCGTCGACTTCTTCCTGGCGACACTTCCGAAGGCGGCGGTTCGAGAGGTTGGATAGATACTGGCTTCTGGCTTCTGGCTTCTAGTGCTCACTCGGAGAGGGCACCCCATCCCACCAGCCGTCGGAGTCGACCTCACCAACCGGCGGGGCACGATCTAGAAGTAGAACTCACAGGCTCGGCTCCACACAGTGCTCACCCGCCGGCGGCTCAAGCGGCCATCCTCGCAACCACGAGAACGATCCGCCCCCATTAGTTTCGGGCCAGAGTGGCTTGATTCTTCACGGGCTGCGTGCCCGGCGTTCCGGCGTGTTGCGTGTTGCGTGTTGCGTGTTGCGTCGGACGTTCCGAGCCAGCAGCCAGCAGCCAGCAGCCAGCAGCCAGCAGCGACACTGGCTCGTCGCTCAGAGCTCGCGGCCGGGAGCTCTCGTTCTCAGATGCCTCACCTCGCCTGAGCGGATCGTCTTCACACCGGCGGGGGTTTCGACGATGAGGGCTCCATCGGACGCGATTCCGACGGCGTGACCTTCGCCGTCCGGGTCCCAGGTGATGTCGGCGCCGATCGTGACACAGCGGGCGACGTAGTCACGGTGGGGCCATGCGCCCGACCCTGCAGCAACGAGCCCGAGAAGCCGGTCGGCCCACGACGTGGCGATCACATCGGGCTCGCCGTCGAGTGGCTCCTCACTCGACAGGGCTCCGTAGCCGGTGGGCGGGCTCGGCCACCAGAGGTTGAGTCCCATGCCGACCACGACGGGGCCTTCGCCCGCCTCGACGAGGATCCCGCCTACTTTTGCTCCATTGACCAGCAGGTCGTTGGGCCACTTGAGCTGGCAGTCCACGACAGCGGTGGCGGCAACTGCTGCCAGCAGGGGAAGCAACGGCCAATCCGACACCTGCCAATCGGGACGAAACGCCAGCGACATGGCAACGGCACGGGGAGCGGTCTGCCACGTGGATCCTCCCCGCCCGCGGCCCGCCGTCTGGGCGTCGGCGATCACCAGCACGGGCGTATCGGTGTGGTGGCGGCGGGCATCGTCCTGGGTGGACCCGGTCACGGCGAGCCGAACGACCGAATAGGGTGTTGCCATACTGTGCGGAATCGTACAGGCCGACGCGGAGGAGACACGGTGGGCACCGATGCTCGCATCGAGCAACTGAGACGGTTGAGAGACGAATCCCTGCACGCCGGCAGTGAGCGGGCGGTGGCGCGCCAGCACGAGCAGGGCAAGCTGACCGCTCGGGAGCGCATCGACCTGCTCCTCGACAAGGGCTCCTTCCAGGAAGTCGACATGATGGTGCGGCACCAGGCTCGTGGCTTCGGCATCGAGGACAAGCGACCGCCGGGCGATGCCGTGGTGACCGGCTGGGGCACGGTCGACGGCCGGACCGTCTTCGTGTTCGCCGAGGACTTCACCGTCTTCGGTGGGAGCCTCGGATCGGCGGTGGCCGACAAGATCTGCAAGGTCATGGACATGGCGCTCGAAATGGGCGCGCCGCTCATCGGTTTGAAGGACTCCGGTGGTGCTCGCATCCAGGAGGGCGTCGCCGCACTCGACGGCTACGGGCGTATCTTCGAACGCAACGTGCGGTCGTCAGGGGTGATCCCGCAGATCTCGCTGATCATGGGGCCCTGCGCCGGTGGCGCGGTCTATTCCCCCGCCATCACCGACTTCATCTTCCAGGTTGACGGAACCTCGCACATGTTCATCACCGGCCCGGACGTCATCAAGACCGTCACTGGCGAGGACGTGACCTTCGAGGAGTTGGGGGGAGCATTCACCCACGCCTCCAAGTCCGGTGTCACCCACTTCGTGATGCCCGACGGTGAGACCGCGCTCGAAACGGTTCGGTACCTGTTGTCCTTCGTGCCACAGAACAACATGGAGATGCCGCCGTACTTCGCGCCCGCAGACAGCCGCGACCGCATCGAGGACAGTCTCGATCGCATCATCCCGGACTCCGCCAACCAGCCGTATGACATGGTCACGCTCATCTCCCAGGTGGTCGACGACGGAGACTTCTTCCAGGTCCACGAGCACTTCGCCAAGAACATCCTGGTGGGGTTCTCTCGGCTCGACGGTCACTCGGTTGGCATCGTCGCCAACCAGCCGGCGGTGTTGGCCGGCACCCTCGACATCGAGGCGTCCGAGAAGGCGGCCCGGTTCGTCCGTTTCTGCGACGCCTTCAATATCCCCCTCGTCACGTTCGTAGACGTGCCCGGGTTCCTGCCGGGTGTCACCCAGGAACACCAGGGGATCATCCGCCACGGCGCCAAGCTCCTGTACGCCTATTGCGAAGCCACCGTTCCCAGGGTCACGGTGATCACCCGCAAGGCCTATGGAGGTGCGTACCTGGTGATGAACGCTCGCGGCATCCGAGCCGATCTGGTGTACGCCTGGCCATCCGCCGAGATCGCCGTGATGGGCGCCCAGGGGGCCGTCAACGTGGTGTTCCGCCGGGAGATCGCCGAAGCCGATGACGTGGAAACCCGCCGAGCGGAGCTGATCTCCGACTACGAGAGCCAGTTCAACAACCCCTATCGCGCCGCCGAGCTCGGGTTGGTCGACGAAGTCATCGAACCCCGCGAGACGAGGGTCAAGCTGATCAGAGCCCTCGACATGCTGCGCACAAAACGCGAAGTGATGCCACCGAGGAAGCACGGGAACATTCCTCTGTAGAGATTCTGGCTGCTGGCTGCTGGCTCCTGGCTGCTGGCTGCTGGCTGAAGCTCGTAGCTCGTAGCTCGTAGCTCGTAGCTCGTAGCTCGTATGTCGTATGTCGTCTGGCCGCAGCCCCGCTTCGCGGCACCTAGCATTCCTGCGATGCGCTTTCCGACGTGCCACTGCTGATGTTCGAGTCGATTCTCATCGCCAACCGGGGCGAGATCGCGGTGCGGGTGATCCGTACCGCACGTGAGATGGGTCTGCGGACCATCGCGGTGTACTCCGAGCTCGACCGGGATGCACTCCACGTCGAGTTGGCTCACGAGGCCTGGAACGTGGGTGGGGCCGCTCCGGCGGATTCGTACCTCAACGTGAACCGGGTGCTCGACATCGCCCGAGAGTCGGGTGCCGCTGCCATCCATCCGGGATACGGATTCCTGTCGGAGAACGCCGACTTCGCCCAGCGGGTGATCGACGCGGGGATCGGGTGGGTCGGACCCCCGCCGTCAGCGATCCGGGTGATGGGCGACAAGATCTCATCCCGCCGGGCGGCGATCGCAGCGGGCGCACCCACCGTGCCTGGCACCGTTGAGCCGCTCGAGGATGTGGACGGGGTCAAGGTCGTCGCCGCCGAGTTCGGCTATCCGGTCGCCATCAAGGCGGCTCACGGCGGCGGAGGCAAGGGTCTGCGGGTGGTGTGGGACGCATCCGAGGTCTCCGAGGCCTACGACGGTGCCCGACGCGAGGCGGAGGCCTATTTCGGGAACCCCGAGGTCTACGTCGAGAAGTACATCGATCGCCCCCGCCACGTCGAGGCACAGATCCTGTTGGATTCCCATGGTGGGGAGCTGTTCGCCGGGGAGCGGGACTGCTCGGTCCAGCGCCGCCACCAGAAACTCGTGGAGGAGACCCCGTCGCCGGCGATGACACCCGAGATCAGGGCCCGGTTCGGAGAGGCGGCGCTGGCGGTGGCACGATCGTGCGGGTATGTGAACGCCGGCACCGTCGAGTTCCTGTTGGATCAGAGCGGGGACTTCTACTTCCTCGAGATGAACACCCGACTCCAGGTCGAACACACGGTGACCGAGATGGTGACCGGCCTCGACCTGGTGCGTGAGCAGATCCGGATCGCAAACGGCGAGCCGCTGTCCACCACGAGGGTCGACCCGAGAGGCCACGCCATCGAGCTGCGCATCAATGCCGAGGACCCATACCGGAACTTCATCCCGTCCCCCGGCCGGATCTCCGAATACCGGGAACCGTCCGGAATCGGCGTCCGAGTGGACGGTTGGGTCCGGCCGGAGTCCACCGTGAGCCAGTACTACGACA
The DNA here is from genome assembly GCA_963825585.1 of uncultured bacterium. Classification (GTDB taxonomy): domain Bacteria; phylum Actinomycetota; class Acidimicrobiia; order Spongiisociales; family ZC4RG35; genus JAOUGY01. The sequence goes on along the minus strand of CAWGTX010000001.1, from coordinate 794,155 downwards.
ACCTGATGGCCAAGCTGGTCGTATGGGGCCAGACCCGTACCGAGGCGATCGAGCGGGCACGGCGAGCGCTCGACGAGTACGTCATACACGGGGTCGCCACCACCATTCCGGCCCACCAGACCGTACTGGCACACCCCGACTTCATCGCGGGCCGTCACCACACGAAGTGGATGGAGACCGATGTCCAGCTGGTGGCCACCCAGCCGATCCAGGTCGAGACGCTGCCCGCCGAGGAAGCGCTGACCCGGCGGGCGATGACCGTCGAGGTGGGAGGGCGTCGCTTCGAGGTGGTGTTCTGGGCGCCCGACACTCCCTCGGCCGCCGGGCCGGGCGGCACCCGGCGCAAGCCTCCCAAATTGGATCGGGCGTCCGCCGGTGGGCACTCCGACGGAATCATCGCCGCGCCCATGCAGGGGACGATCGTCAAGGTGAGCACCAAGGCCGGTGAGCGGGTGACCGCTGGAGCCACGCTCTGTGTACTCGAGGCGATGAAGATGGAGAACGAAGTCAAGGCTCCGATCGACGGCGAGTTGGTGGACCTCCGGGTTCAGCCGGGCGACACCGTCGCCGCAGGCGACGTGATCGCCATCATCAAGTAGCTGACGGTTTCCGTCGGTCGGCGAACCACTTCGGGGCCCATACGTGTATGCGGCATCGTTCCGACAACGGCCCCTGGCTCCTCTGCGTCAAGAAGCCCGACGGGGCGGGCAAGCCGGTAGGAGGTGAGACGGTGGCTCGCTGGATGTGGGAGGCGTCTGGTGGACCTGACGCCGACCGCCTCACTCACTCGGCGGCGTCGGTGATGCTCTCGCTGAGGCTGGGATGGACCATCAGGGTCTCCACCAGCATCGAGACGGTGACACGGGCCTGTACCGCCAGCGCGATGATCCCGATGAGCTCCGAGGCACGGTGGCCGACGATGGTTCCGCCGAGGACGACGCCCGTCGCCGGATCCGAGATCACCTTCACGAACCCGCGCGTGTACCCCTGCAGAACCGAACGGGCATTCGAGGCGAACGGCACCTTGGTGGTGCGGACCTTACGGCCTTCCTGCGCTGCGCCCACCTCCTCCAGACCCACCGAGGCGATCTCGGGTTGTGTGAACACGGCCTGGGTGACCTTCTGATAGTCGATCGGCGTCACGGGAAGGCCCATGGCGTGGCGGGCGATCTTGCGACCCTGCATCGATGCGACCGACGAGAGCGGCATCTGCCCGGTGCAATCACCAGCCGCATATATGTGCGGTGCCGACGACCGCTGATAGGCGTCGACGCCGATATATCCATGGCCGGTTTCGATGCCCGCCTCGGCCAGCCCGATTCCATCGGTGAGCGGTACCGATCCGATGGCGAGCAGTGCGTGGCTGCCTCGCACCTCACGACCATCGTCGCACTTGACCACGACGCCTTCGCCCTCGCGTTCGATCGCCGTGGCCCGGGCACCCATCACCAGCTTCACGCCCCGGTCGAGGAAGTCCTCCTGGAGGACCGCCGCCACCTCGGCGTCACGGTGCGGCAGGATCTGCTGTCGGCTCACCACCAGCGTGACGTGCGAGCCGAGCGACTCGAAGATGTGGACGAATTCGACTCCGGTCACACCGGAACCGATAACGACAAGGTGCTCCGGAATGGTGGGAAGGTCGTAGGCGTCACGGGTGGTGAGGATCCGTTCACCGTCGACGGTGACCCAGTCGGGCACCCGCGGATCCGACCCGGTCGACACGAGCGCGATGTCGAAGGATCGAGTCAGCTCTCCATCATCCTCGGTCGTGACCACCGCCGTGTTGGCGTCGGTGAAGCGACCGACACCGCGGAGGATCTCCACGTCCTGGGAATCGAGCAGCTCGACCCAGCTCTTGGTGATGTCACTGGAGATGGTCTGAATCCGCTCCGCCAGTTCGGCCGGATTGATCCGTCCCGGCTCTGCGAGCAACCCGAACTTGGCGGCGTTGCGGATCGAGTCGGCTCGGATGGCGGTCGCTGCCATCGTCTTCGAAGGGATGCAATCCCACAGGTGAGCAGCGCCACCGATGATCGACTTCTCCACCAGCGTCACCCTCGCACCCAGAGAAGCGGCAGTGGTGGCTGCAGCAACACCCGCAGGCCCACCACCGACGACGAGAAACCGGACCGGGGTGGAATGAATGGGAGCGCTCACCGCCGAGAGGCTACTCGACAGGCTGGCAGCTACGAGCTACGAGCTACGAGCTACGAGCTACGAGCTACGAGCTACGAGCTACGAGCTACGAGCTACGAGCTCACAGAGCTATCGAGCTGAGCCGAGCTTCGAGCTTCGAAGCCATGTCTGGCCTGGCAGCTGGCAGCTCGTCGCTCTTCAAGGTTTGTGCACCCCGAACACGTTGCGCAGGGCATCGGAGACTTCGCCGACGGTGGCACCGAGCACGAGGGCATGCTTCATCACCGGAAGCAGGTTGTTCGGACCTGTGGCGGTTTCGGTGATGGCGGTCAGGGCTGCTTCCACGGCGGACGAATCGCGGTTGGCCTTCCATGCGGCCAGCCGGGAACGTTGGCCGGCCTCGAGTTCGGGGTCGATCTTCATGACCGGGACGACGCCGGGGGTGTTCTCGGCGAAGCGGTTGACCCCAACCACGACCGACTCACCGGACTCCTGACGACGAGCCTCCTCGTAGGCAGCGTCCTCGATGTGACGCTGCATGAAGCCGGCTTCGATGGCACGCACGGCACCGCCCATCTCTTCGATCCTGTCGAAGAGTTCGCGGGCCTTGGCTTCGAGCCCGTCTGTGAGTGACTCGATGAAATAGGAGCCGGCCAACGGGTCGACGGTGCCGGTGGTACCCGACTCGAAGGCGAGGATCTGCTGCGTTCGGAGTGCCAGCGTGGCGGACTCTTCGGTGGGGAGCCCGAGCGCCTCGTCGAAGGAGTTGGTGTGCAACGACTGGGTGCCGCCCATGACCGCCGCCAATGCCTGAACCGTCGTCCGCACCACATTGTTGAGCGGCTGCTGAGCGGTGAGGGTCGACCCAGCGGTCTGGGTGTGGAACCTCATCGCCCAGGACCGGGGGTCGGCGGCCCCCATCTGCTCGCGCATGAGACGGGCCCACATGCGACGGGCGGCACGGAACTTGGCGATCTCCTCGAAGAAATGATTGTGGCCGTTCCAGAAGAAGCTGAGCCGGGGGGCGAACAGATCGATGTCGAGCCCGGCGGCCACCGCGGCTCTCACATAGGCGATGCCGTTTGCGATCGTGAACGCGATCTCCTGGGCGGCGGTGGAGCCCGCTTCGCGAATGTGGTACCCCGAGATGGAGATCGTGTTCCAGTTGGGCAGCTCGGAGGCCGCGTAGGCGAACAGGTCGGTGACCAGCCGCATCGACGGCTCCGGCGGGTAGATGTAGGTGCCACGGGCGACATACTCCTTGAGGATGTCGTTCTGGACCGTCCCGCGGATCCGGTCGGCGGGAACACCCTGCTCCTCGGCGACGAGCTGATAGAGCAGCAACAGGATGGGAGCGGTGGCGTTGATGGTCATCGACGTCGACACATCACCCAGCGGAAGCTCGTGGAGCAGGCGCCGCATGTCGTCGATCGAGTCGATCGCCACGCCCACCTTCCCGACCTCCCCCGCCGAGAGCGGGCTGTCGGAGTCGAGACCCATCTGGGTGGGTAGGTCGAAGGCGACCGAGAGACCGGTCTGGCCGGCCGCCAACAACGACCGGAACCGTGCGTTGGTCTCCTCCGCAGTTCCGAATCCGGCGTACTGACGCATCGTCCACGGTCGCCCGCGGTACATGTTCCGGTATGGCCCGCGGGTGAAGGGATATTCGCCCGGCTCGCCGATTCGCTCTGGCATCTCCTCGGCGCGGTAGACCCCGGCGATCTCGATTCCGGACGAGGTGCATTCGTTCTTGTCCACGATCCGGATAACCTACTGGCGTCGGCGTCGACAGGCGTCGGCAACTTTCCGCGTGGTACCGACGTTGTATCACCTGGCAGATCACCTGGCACAGTCGAACCGTCCCCCACCAAGAGCGTCACCACCCCATGGCTCGCACGTCACCACTTCATCAGGTCGAAGCCCGCGAACGGCGCGGCCGCTGGTTTCCCGCCCTTGCCGGACTGCTCGTCATCGCGGTCCTGGCTTCCACCTGGGTGGGGCTCTTCAGCTTCATGGGGACGAACGCCGCCTACGGCACGGTCGCCGACATCGAGGACGAGTTCATCCCTGATGTCGACGAGATGGACCTGGCGTTCCCCGACCTCTCCCGGGTGTCCAGGGTGTACGCCTCCGAGGGCGAGCTGCTCGCCGAGCTCCACGACGGCCGGATCAGCCGCCCCATTCGGTACGACCGGATTCCGAAGGTGATGATCCACGCCATCCTCGCAGCCGAAGACAAGGAGTTCTTCGTGCACGAGGGCATCGACTTCTCGGCGATCGCCTCGGCGGCCATCGACAACATCCTGCTCGATACCACCCGGGGCGGGTCGACCATCACTCAACAGGTGGTCAAGCAGAACTTCGTGGGCGACGAGGTGAGTATCCGACGGAAGATCTCCGAGGCGTTCGTGTCCGCCGAGGTCGAGCGCCGCTACGAGAAGGAACAGATCCTCGAGTACTATCTGAACTCGGTCTATTTCGGCTACGGCGCCTACGGGGTGAGCACCGCAGCCCGCGAGTACTTCCGCAAGAGCCTCGATGACCTGACCATCGAGGAAGCCGCCACCTTGGCGGTGTTGGTCCGCAACCCAACGCTCTACGACCCACGCCGGCGGCCGGAATCTGTGCTGGAGCGTCGCAACGACGTGATCGGGCAGATGCGGGAAGCGGGCTGGATCACCGAGGAACAGGCAGAAGCGGCCACTGAATTACCCCTGACGGTGAAGGCTCACCGGCCCGCCCAGGAGCGGGCCGAACACGTGGTGGCCGAGATCAAGCGTCAGCTGCTCGACCTGGATCGACACGAGTTCGACTTCCTCGGCACCACCAAGGAAGAACGCAAGCGGGCCATCTTCGGTTGTCCCAGTGACGACACCGAATGCAGCGGTGGGGGTGGGCTCCGAATCGAGTCAACCATCGACCTGGAAGCCCAGAACGAGGCCAACCGCATCCTGCAGGAGTGGCTCCCCTACCCCGACAAAGATCGCAACCTCGCTCTGTGTGCTGACCTGGCAGACGAGCTGGCGCTCGACACCGAGGAGAAGATCGAGAGTTATGCGGCCGCCAACTCCTGTTCACCGACCGGGGCGATCGCCACGGTCGAGGCGGCGACCGGTGCGGTCCGGGTCATGGCCAGCGGGTTGCCTTTCGAGGTCGACCAGTTCGACCTGGCCGTCCAGGGTCGCCGAAACCCTGGTTCTTCGTTCAAACCGTTCACGCTGATGGCCGGCCTCGAATACGGTGATCTCACCGGCCACGACCTGACGCTCGGCAGCTACTACGACTCGGCGTCGCCGCTCATCATCGAATGCCCGTACGTGTGCTCCGAGCGTGGCAACGAGTGGAAGGTGTCGAATGCCGGGGGCGGCGGGAGCGGGGTCATGTCGGTCGAAGACGCCACAGCCAGCTCCACCAACACGGTGTACGCACAGATGTCCATCGACATCGGGCCCGAGAACATCGTCGAGATGGCACACCGCATGGGCATCGAGAGCGAGTTGCGACCGGTTCCCTCGATCACCCTGGGGACCAGCGAGGTCACACCACTCGAGATCGCATCTGCGTACACCAACTTCTCCACCAACGGTGCCCACGCGTCTCCGTACCTGGTGGCGAGGATCACCGATGCGGGCGGCCACGTCATCTACGAGCACGAGGTCGAGGTGACTCAGGTCACCGATCCCGAGAAGTTCGCCGCCGCTCGCCGGCCGCTGCTGAGGGTGCCCATCTCCACAACGGCACCCAAGGCCAACATCGGTCGCCCCCAGGGCGGCAAGACCGGCACCCACCAGGCCTACCGCGACGCCTGGTTCGTCGGGTTCGTGCCGCAGTACGCCACCGCGGTGTGGGTCGGCTACGAAGCCGACCAGATCCCTCTCACGAACGTCACCATCAACGGCGAGCGGTACTCGCGAGTCTTCGGCGGTTCTGTTCCGGCCCCGATCTGGCGCGATTTCATGTCGTGGTACCTCCAGGACGTCGAGCCCGTCGACTTCCCGACTCCGGAGGGGGACCTGGGCCAGTACTTCAGGACACCCAGCACCGAGGTGCCCTCGGTCGTGGGCCTCAGCGTCGACGCCGCCCGGGCCGAACTGCGCGGGGCGAAACTCGGCGCCAACGTGGTGGATGTGCCCTCGCTGTCGCCTGCCGGGGAGGTGCTCACACAGAGTCCCGGCGCAGGCGCCTCGGTTCCCCAGGGGACAGGTGTGACGATCGAAGTGTCGACAGGTATACCCCCGACTGGGGTCTTGCCGGCGGTCGACGGGCAGACGTTCGACGCGGCGCTGGCAGCCTTGCAGGCGTTCAGCGACGAAAACCGACTCGATCTCGTGTTCCAACGCAGCACCCGCGAGGTGACCAATCCTGCCCAGGTGGGCCTGGTCGTCGGGCTTGGCCCTGCTGCTGGGTCGGAGGTGGGGTATGGAGCGACCGTGACGATCTTCGTCGGGGTGGCGGCTCCGCCGCCCGAGCCCGAACCCGAACCCTGATAGGTCGCCGCACGCGTTTCGACTGACCGATTCCACACGGCAGCAGCCGACTTTTCGCGCATTGCTACAGAGCACTTGACGTTGGATTACGTTTGCTTGTAGTTTTTGTTGCATGACAGTGGCAGTTCCCGAGACTCACGAAAAGCGCCCTCCCACAACGTCGCACACCGCCGACGTCTCGGGACCGCCCCTGTCACCCACCGTGCTCCGACGCCCAATCGTCACACCTACCCGGGTGCCCGGGCCCATCGATGGGGTCGAACCCGACGACCCCTACGTGCGGCGGTACTGGGTGGCTGCGGTAGGCCCGGCCGCGGTGGTGGACCTGCTCCGGCTGGCGGCGGCCGCACGGAGTCACCGATCCATCCGGGCGCCACTCAATCTCCCGATACTCCTGAGCGAAGGGCTGGTGTTCTGGAACGAAGGACAGCTCGCCGTGCTGGATCCGCTCCCCCGCGTGAGCGCGGAAAGACTCAGGCGGCGCGGGCTTCGGCCGGCGGTGGTGTGAACCGATCGGCACGGTGGCTGCGGATCACCGTGAACCCCACCATGCAGAGGGCTCCCAGCTCTCCCAGAGCGAACGACGCCGCAACCACCACGTCGGGTTCGCCATCGAGTCCGACCAGAGCCACGAGAGCCAACACGAGCCCGACAGCCCAAGCGTTGGCCAATCGACCGGTGGCACCCTCCGCCACCAGCACCTGACCGGTGATCTGTGCGGCGGACGCCGCCACCATGCCCGCAGCCACCAGCCCGGTCACCTCGCCCGAGGGATCGAACTCCGGACCGAACAGGAACGAGATGATGTCCGGGCCGATCAGACGACCGACCTGCCAGGCGAGGGCTGTCAGCACCAATCCGCCCACGGCAACCTGCGAGCTGAAGGTTCGGACCCGTCGACGCTGGCCCTGGTCGATGAATCGCACCAGCATCGAGAGGAGACGGCCCTGCAGCGAGTAGATGAGCGTCAGCGGCGCTCTGAACAGCGTGAAGGTGACGAACACGACACTGAACAACGCCGCCGTCCCACCCAAGAAACTCACCGCCAGGGGCGAGGCGGCGAGCAGGATCTGGGAGGCGGCGGTGCCCGAGGCATAGGCGGCGAGAAACCGGCTAGGGCTCTCCGTACGTTCGCCGACGGGATCACCGCCAGGGCTCCGCCAGAACGGCACGATCAGCACCATCAGCGGCCCTGCAACCATCGACCATCCCAACGCGACGGCATCACCGCCGGTTTCGAGGATGATGAACGCGACCGTCAACCTGAGGACGGACTCGGTGGCGAGGAGGATGCCCACCGAGCTGAACCTCCGTTGCCCGGCCAGGATGCCGCGCCCCAGGAACAGAATCCCGTAGCCGATCATCATCACGCCGATCTGGACGATGTAGATCGGCTCGCCACCGAAGAACCGCTGATCGGTCGCCCACACGAAAGCGATCCCCAGCACGAACCCGGCGCCGATGAGTGCCACCCACACCCAGCGGTCGTGACTCCACACGTGTCGGTTGCGGCTCGCCTCCCTCGTCGCGAACTGTTCGAGCGGAACCAGCACGATGGTTGCGATCACGAACAGGCTGGTCCACAGGGCGCCGATGGGCGCGAAGCCCTCGTCGCCGAGAGCACGGGTGCCGAGGAACTGGAACAGGTAGGCCGCCACGGCTCCGATCAACGAACCGACGATCATCCACACCGTCCCCGGGGCGTGCACACCGTGCGAGAGGTCGTCGCCCGTGATGTCGTCGGTCATCGACCGGTGGCCGTGAGCACGGTCCACACCGTCTTCCACATGATCTGGAGGTCGAGGACGGGTGACATGTGCTTGACGTAGTAGAGGTCGAACGAGAGTTTTTCGATGGTATCGGCTGCGCTCTCGGCGTACCGGTAGTTGACCTGGGCCCATCCGGTGATGCCTGGCCGAACGAGGTGACGCTGGTCATAGAACGGAATCCGGCGGCGGAACTGGCGGACGAACGGGATCTGCTCCGCCCGGGGACCGACCAGGCTCATGTCGCCCTTCACCACGTTCCACAACTGAGGCAGTTCATCGAGGCGGCTACGACGCAGGAAGGTGCCGCCCCGGACGATCCGGTCGTCGTTCGCTTTCGCCATGCGTGGTCCGTCCTCGTCGGCACCCACATACATCGTCCGGAATTTGAACAAGGTGAAGGGTTGACCGTTGAGTCCGATACGACGCTGCGAGAAGATCACCGGCCCTGGCGAGGAGAGTCGCACGGCGAGGCCCACCGCCAACATCAGGGGAATCCACAGTGGAGCAAGCAGAGCGATCACGAACAGGTCGAACAACCGCTTCCCGGGCAGGAACACGCTGGTCCGGATGAGCGGAGTGGTTATCTCCCAGCCTTCGGACAGGTGAACGAGCGGGATCCGCCCGGTGTGTTCCTCGTACACCGAGGCGAGCGGCCGCACCGCGTATCCGGCGATGTCGCACGATGACACGAACTGGGCGACCCGATCCGTGAGAAGCGCCCGCATGTCCACGGCCAAGGTGGTGCCCTGAGGCAGCAGGGCGATGTCGCTCTCAGACTGCGGGTCGATGACGTCGAACATCTCGACGTGCGGCGAGTCGTTGAGCTGGTCGGCGAGATGTTTCTCGGAGGTGATCACGGCCAGCCGCTCGGTCCAAGGTCGGCGCCGACGGATGATCCTGTGTCCGACGCTCGATCCGAGTTGGAGCACCAGAGTCCAACCGACGAGGGCTCTCGAGTAATACAGCTCCCGGAACAGGAACTGGGTGACGGCCACAAACACGAGCGTGCCGGCGGTGATCGCAACCGCCCTTCCGTACGAGGGCCGTGGGATCCCCGGACCGGACATCCCGGCGGTGAGTGCCGAGGAGAGGGCCGCCCCCGTCAGGATGAGACTGACGAGGGGGATGACCTTGGAACCCTGGGCGACCCACGGAAGCGGGGTGCCGAAAGCGATCTGAGAGGCGCCCGCCATGGCGGCCCCCAGCAGGAGGATGTCGATGATGGCGGTAGAGACCAGGAAGCGGGTTCGCACTGTCCGGGAATGCTACCGACTGAGTGGCACTCCGCACGACGCCTGCCAGGCGGATGGCATCATGAAGGCCATGTCTGCCCACCCGGCGGTATCGGTGATCGTGCCGGCCCGCAACGCCGAATCGACGATCGCAGCCACCATCGAAAGCATCCTTGCCCAGGACTACGACGGCACGATCCAGATCGTGGTGGCCGATGGCTCCACCGGTGGTGCCACCCGGCTCGCCCTGGCCGCCTTCGGGGAGCGGATCGAGCTGGTGGACAACCCGAGCGGCCGCACCCCCGACGCGCTCAATGCGGCGATCTCCGCTTCCACCGGAACCGTCATCGTGCGCTGTGATGCACATGCCGCACTCCCGCCCGACTACGTACGTCGCGCCGTCGACACGCTCTCGACGACCGGAGCGGCCAATGTCGGCGGCATCCAGGATGCCGCCGGGTCGACGGTCTGGGAGAGGGCGGTTGCCGTGGCCCAGTCCACCCCGCTGGGGGTGGGTGATGCCCGCTACCGACTGGGCGGGAAAGCCGGGCCGGTGGACACCGTCTACCTGGGTGTGTTCGACCGTGGCTGGCTCGATCGCGTCGGCGGCTTCGATCCGCGTTTCCACCGCAACCAGGACTACGAGCTCAACTGGAGGATTCGGGAGGCCGGGGGCGTCGTGTGGTTCGATCCCGCCCTGAAAGTGTCGTACCGGCCCCGGTCCGACGTCCGGTCCCTGGCCCGTCAGTACTTCGAGTACGGGCAGTGGAAGCGACGGATGCTCGCCCTCCACCCAGGGAGCCTTCGCCTTCGTCAGATCGCCGCCCCTGTCCTGGTGGTCGGACTGACCGCGTCGACGGCGCTGGCCGTGGTTCACCCGGTGCTCGGCGCCGTTCTTCCGGGCGCCTACCTGATGGCGCTGGCGGGTACGGCGATCAGCGAGACCGTCCGACGGCGTGATACGGCGGGACTCCTCGCCTTCATCGCCATCCCGGTCATGCACATCTCGTGGGGAGTGGGATTCCTCGTGGGTCAGCGGCAGAGGTCCGCATAGATCTCCACCAGTCGTTCCGCCGGCCAGCGGAATCGCGACCTCACTGCGTCCACCTGTGCTTCGGCCGTCTCCGACACACCGGCAGCCAGCGCCTGACGGATCGCCGTCACCATCGACTCCACATCACCGGGACCATGGAGAAACACGGCTTCGAGCCCCTCGGTGGCGGCCCGTGTGGCGGGGAGGTCGGACGCGACCACCGGCACCCCGATGGCGAGGTACTCGAGCACCTTGGTGGGGATCGACTCCCGGTAGTTGGGGAGGTCGTGCAGCGGCGAGACCGCCACGAGCGATCTCGCCACCAGGTTCATCGCTTCCCCGTATGGCAGTCGGCCCGTCAACCTGACGGTCGCTCCGGCTGTGGCGGCGACCTGACGGATCCGGTCGGCGAGCTGGACGTCGACCGGTCCCACAGCGGTGAACGGCATGCCGACCGAGGCGATCGCGCGGACGGCGTCGAAGACGCCTCGTTCCTCGGTCACCGACCCCACGTAGATGACCCCGTCTCGTTCGCCGCCGACCCTGGGCAGCGAGTCCACGTCGGGATGGTTGGCGATCACCGGATGAGCGGATCGAAGCTGTCGGGCGTAGCTCTCCTCGGCCAACGTGAAGGACAGGAAACGCTCGGAGATCCGCAGGGCCAGACGCGAGAGCGCCGCGACCACCGGACGCAGCACAGATGGAATCCACGTCTTGGTCAGGATCTGGTTGGGGACGTCCTCGTGCATGTCGAACACGACCCGTCGCCCCAACAGTCTCGCGATCACACCGAGCGGGAGGAGTTCTGGGTCGTGGATCGACACCACATCGACCGGCCTCGTCAGCACCAGCCGCCACGCCGAAACGTTGCGTCGCATCCGCCCGCCCCGAAGCGGCAGCCAGGTCAGTCCACTCGAGTCGGTCGGCCCCGGCTCCCGTGCTGCGAACTCGACGCGGAAGCGCTCCCCCAACGCTCGAACGGTTTTTTCCCGGATACGGTTGTCGTCGGGATGATGCACCGTCGTGACGACGAGCACCCGCCTCGTCACAGGGCGATCACGTTGTCTGCGTCGATCTTTCGTTTCCGGTAGGCCCCGCGGGCGTCGAACACCACCGGCACCGCTGAGGCGAGAGCGGCGAAGTCGATCACGTCATGGTCGCACAACACTGCTGCGAGCGCGAACTCCGAGAGATCGGCGTCCGGCGCAACCGGCTCGTACCCGTGGTGACGGATGCGATCATCGCCGACCAGCGGGTCCATCACCGAGACGACGGCGCCACGCTTCTTGAGATCTGCCAGAACATCGAGCGAGGCCGACTCCCGGTCGTCACCGATATCCGGCTTGTAGGCGATACCGACACCGAGGATGCGGGTGCCGTGGACGGGGAGCCCGCGATCGTTGAGCATCTCGGCGATACGTTCGGAGTTGTAGGCCGGCATCATCGTGTTGACCTGCTCGGCCACGTCGATGAACCGGGTGGCGAAGTTGGCCTCCCGGGCCCGCCAGGCCAGGTACTGCGGGTCGAGAGGGATGCAGTGGCCACCGACCCCGGGACCCGGATAGAAGGGCTGGAACCCGAACGGCTTGGTGGCGGCGGCGTCGACCACCTCCCAGATGTCGATGTCGAGCTTGTTGGCGAGTTGTGCCATCTCGTTGATGAGCCCGATGTTCACGGCGCGGTAGGTGTTCTCGAGCAACTTGGCCATCTCGGCGGCTCGGGCCGAGGACACCGGATGCACCGAGCTGACGACCCGCCGGTAGGCGGCCGCTCCCACGGCGGACGACAGGGGCGTGATACCTCCCACGATCTTGGGGATCTCACCGGTCTTCATCACGTCACCGGGAGACACCCGCTCCGGTGAGAAGACCACCCACACGTCGCGGTCCAGTTGGAGCCCGGCGCGCTCGACGGCCGGGAGGATGATGTCCTCGGTGGTGCCCGGGTAGGTGGTGGACTCGAGCGAGATGAGCTGGCCGGGCCGGGCGATCGATTCGACGGTGGTGGCTGCCGCCTCGATGTAGGAGAGGTCGGGCTGGCGGTTGCGGCCGAGCGGGCTCGGCACACAGATGATGACGGCGTCGGCCCGGGCCAGGTCCGTGGAGTCGGCGGTGAACAGCGCCCCCGAAGCGAGCGCCGAAGCCAGCTCTGCGTCGGAGACATCCTCGACGTGGGACGAACCGGCCATGAGGGCTCCAGTCCGTGCCTCTGACACGTCGAACCCGATGACCCCCAGGCCCTTCTCAGCCGCCGTCACCGCCAGAGGCAGGCCGACATACCCGAGACCCACCACACCTAGGGTCCAGCGCTGGTTCGAGAAGAAATCGATCGGATCCGTCACACGTCCTCCATTCGGAGGTCGGGATGATACCGATCATCCCGATCCCTGGAGCGCCCTCATCAGGAAGGTGGCCATCTCCGCCCGTGTCATAGCCTGATCCGGGCAGAAGAGGTCGTTGTCGGGAGGGTTGCAGCCCAGGGTAACCCCGGCCGTGGCGAGCCTCGCGATGTCCGCCTCGAACTCGGACCCCTCGTCGTCGGCGAAGTCGACGTCACCGGTCTCGGTGTACCCGAACGCCCTCACGAGGAACGCCGCCATCTGCGCACGGGTGATGGTCCGGTCGGCGCAGTACCGGTCGTTGGTGGGAGGGTTGCACCCTCTGGTGATCCCGGCTGTGACCAGCCGATCGACATCGGACGAAAACACCGAGCCGCCCATATCCGTGAACCCGCTCGGTTCCCCCTGCGGTAGCGACAGCGCACGAACCAGGAACGCCGCCATCTGGCCACGGGTGACCAGTTCCTCCGGACAGAACCTGTCGTTGGCGGGCGGGTTGCAGCCCTTGGTGACACCGAGGTCGGAGATGAAGGTGATCGCCTCACGATGCACCGAGTTGCCCACGTCGCGGAAGTCGTATGGGGCGATCACCGCCTGCACCCACGGCGAGCGGAGATCGAAGGTGGTGCGGAGCTGATCCCCTCTCATGTCGGTGGTGACGGCATCGCCACCGTCCACTCCCTCGAAACGAATCGTGGCACCGGGTGGCGCCTTGATGAGTGTCACTCCGGACACCGAGTCCCATCCCAGGATCGAGGCGATACGCGATGAGGTGAGCGACACCTCCCAGTCGGCGTAGGGGTTCTTGACGGCGTCGCTGATCGACCACGGATCCCCCACCGAGCGGAGGAACTGCAGGGGCGACCCACCCCACACCGACTCGTTGTCCTCGGTGGCGCCTCCGGACGACGACGAGTAGTAGGCGCTGAACACCCGGTTGGTCGATGGATGGACCGCAACGTCCCCGGCCGTCGCCTCGACGGCGCTCAACCAGGGATTCGGCGAGATGCCTTCCTTGCTCCAGCCGGCATAGACCTGATCGTAGATCGTGTCGTACAGATGGCACCCGCACGCACGGGTCGGCTCACCCGCCGACGTGCTGGTGTCCAGCACACGACGCACGGCGTAGTTGCGGGCCGCGATCGCCTGCGCCTCGAGCGCAGCCGACGACCAGCTCCCGGGCATCTCGGCGATCCCGCGGAGATACTGCTCGAGCTCGAGTTCGAGCACCACGTTGATCTCACCGTTCCCGTCCCCCTGCAGGCGGACCGTTCCGTGGGCGTACTCGGTGGATCCGACCTTTGCCCGGGTGACGCCGTCGTCATCCCAGGACACCTCGATGTCACACGAACCCGAACTGGTGACCGCACCCGCGGTGGTGCACGCCGATCCGTCTCCGGAAATGGTCACGACCTCGTTGGCCGGAATCGTCCGAGGCGTACAGTCGGTCCCCCCGGACGGTTGACAGAGCTGTATCGCTCCGTTGATCGCCTTGATGGTCACCGACGTCACGTCCTGTTCGAGACCGACGATGACGGGATAGGGGTCGGACCACCACGTCGGCAGTGAGCGGTTGGCGAGTTCGTCGACGAATGCGCCGGAGTAGTAGTGATCGATGATCTCCGCCGACGAGGCCCCCTCCAGCGCCATGCCATAGGCGCCGTACTGGGACATACCCACGCCGTGGCCCCAGCCTGCCCCTTCCAGAATCCATACGGGGTCCTCGATTGCCACAGCGGGGGCCGCACCCATCGGAACCACGAGCAGAGCCGTCAATGCGGCGAGGATGAGCGGTTTCCTCGAAGTCATGTAGTGGTCATCGGTTCTCTTGGCTTCGAAACTGGAGTGGCGAACGAAATTTCAGTCGATCTGGGTCGCCCGACCCAGGAAGGCGGCCATCTGTCCTCTGCTGATCTGTGCATCCGGACAGAAGCTCCCGTTCTCGGGTGGGTCGCAGCCCCTGGTGACCCCGGCCTCGGCGAGGAGCTCGATCTGGTCCTCGAACACTGATTGGTCATCGTCGTCGAAGCGGTTCTGTGTGGTGTCACCCGAGAGCCCGAGGCCTCGTGCCAGGAATGCAGCCATCTGCCCTCGGGTGACGCGGTCGCCTGGACAATACGACGATGCCGTGCACCCGGCCGTGATACCGGCTGCCGCCAGTCGGTTGATGTCGTCCTCGAATTCGGATGAGTCGTCGTCGGTGAAGAAGTCCGTGTCGGGGGCCGGCAACGAGAACATTCGGACGAGGAAAGCCGCCATCTGGCCGCGGGTCACGGGGTCACGGGGGCAGAAGGCGTCACCGAAGGGCGGGTTGCACCCCCGAGTGATCCCCAGGTCGGCTACTCGCTCGATGTCACCTTCGAACTCGGAAACATCGTCATCGTGGAAAGTTCCGTTCCATTGCAGTGGCACCGGATCGTCGTCGCAGTCGTAGTTCGGGTCGATCCACCAGGCGCCAACCGAACGGCTCGTGGGCGAGTTACCAACCGCCACCGACAGCGCGCCGTCCGCCGCCAGCGATGTGATGTCCGAGCGTCCGTCGCCGTCCTGATCGGCCGCTCCCACTGCCACCGAAGCCGGATCCGAATCCGACAGCGTGACACGCTCCCGCTCCACGCCATCCAAACCCACGATCGACACCGCACCGCCTCCGAGGAAGGCGAACAGCTCGATCACCCCGTCCCCGTCCCTGTCTCCAACCGAAAGGTTTGGCGCCGGCTCGGGGAGAGCGATGACCTCGATCTCGACACCGGTCCGATCGAACACGTGGACGGTTCCGTCGGCTGCCGCCACGAACACCTCACCCCGCCGGTCGCCGTCGACGTCGCCGACGGCCAACGCGACGGGATCATCGGGCAAGGCGACGGTGGTGGAGGTCGGCTCCTCGAATCCTCCGGCCCGTGGTACCACGGTCATCCGGCCCGACCCGTCGATCGACACCAGATCGGTGCGGGAGTCGCCGTCCATGTCGCCCATGGTGATGAGCGGGTCCCCCGCCACGTCAGCTGGGACCAGCCAGCGGTAGTGCGAGCACGCCGAGAACGCCGACCTCCCGGGGACCACGTCGAGCACCGCCCCCGCCGGGTGGGTCCGGAGCGAGGCGACATCGAGGGCACCGAATCCTCCCATGTCGGCCAGCACCATGGTTCGTTGCCCGGCCAGCGACCCCCAGGCGGTGGGGTACGTGGCTGCGTGTGCGTAGGGCACCATGCCGCCGAGTGGCTCCACGATCGGCAGCCCCTGACCCGAGCCGGGTTCCGGGCCCATCCACGAAAAGTGCATGGCGTCTTTGGCCGTCTCCCAGTCACCGCCCCAGCAGAACCCGGCGTCACGCCATGCGTCGACGAACCAGTCGGGGAAGTCGGTGATGAGCCGATCCGGGTCGGCCGAGTACGGGTTCTGCGCCGGGTTGATGTCGATCGAGATCCCGAGGGTGTGACGACTCATCTGCCGGGCACCGTTGATGGTGCGGGGAACGAAGGCCGCGACACTGGTGATGGCGTAGTTCCTGCCGGCTGCCGCCTCGGCGGCCAAGTTCTCGCTCACCCGCTGGAATGCCGGCAACGCCAGCCGGTTCACCAGCACCCGTCGCCCTCCGCTCATCGGGACCGTCCACCAGACCTGCTGTGCCCGCACTGCGCCGACCGACCGCCCGAAGTACCCGCCGAGCGGCCCGAGCAGTGGTTCGGAGTCGGACAGGATCCCGGTGCGGGACATGATCGGCGTCCCCGTGTAGGCGACGCCACAAGTGGTTGACTCGGAGAACGACGTCCACCGCACGGCGGCGTCCGACGATGCCAGCGCCTCAGGCGCGGGGACCGCCACCGCCATCAGCGCCGCCAACACCACTCCCACCAGCACCATCGGCCCCGGCGCACCCCTGTCTGCCCCTCCCGAGCGCCTCATCCCGCGGACAGTCTCGACACCGTACCGTTGCTACCCCGCAGTACGTACACCTCGCCACGTCCGTCTGTCGCGAATGACCAGATCCCGCCGAGCTCACCGACCTCGGCGGTGAGGTCTCCCTGCTCGAGTATGGAGTCGCCATCGGTGAGGAGCGTGCGAATCCGACCGTCACACAAGTCGGTGTAGAGGTACCGGCCCCTCAACTGAGGAAGCTCCGAACCCCGGTACACCACTCCCCCGGTGATAGAGCAGAACCCACTGGTGTGGGTGTGCTCGACGATCGGCAACTCGAGACCGCTGGTGGAACACCCTGTCGCCGGCTCGAAGCAGGCGGAGCCCTCCATCGTGTCCCAGCCGTAGTTGACACCCGGCTCGTCGGCTTCGACGACCGAGATCTCCTCCCGGCTCCCCTGACCGACGTCGGCCACGTACAGGAGCCCGTCGTCGAACCAGATCCGCCACGGGTTCCGGACTCCCGTCGCCCAGATCTCGTCCTCGCCCGCCGTCCCCACATACGGGTTGGTGTCGGGATTGGCGTACGGATCGCCGGAGTCGACGTCGACACGCAGGATCGATCCGAGCAGCGTGGCAGGATCCTGGCCGTTCTCATCGGGATCGCCTCCGCTACCACCGTCACCGAGGGCGATGTAGAGCATGCCGTCGGGACCGAAGAGGATGTGTCCGCCGTTGTGGTTGGAGTACGGCTGAGGGATCGTGAGGATTTCTCGTTCGGTGGGCTCAGCCACATAGGGGTCGCTCGAGACCGTGTACTCGGCGATGCGGCTCAGGTGATCCTCGTTTCCACCTGCCCGGCTGTAGTAGACGAAGAAGCGTCCGTTGGTCGAGTACTGCGGATGGAACGCCATCGACAACAGCCCCATCTCGTTGCCGCTGTCATCAACCTCCGAGGAGATGTCGAGGAACGGCTTCGACAGCACCGACCCATCTTCGAGGATCGAGATGACGCCGCTCTTCTGGACGATGAACAGCCGGTCGTCACCCGCCGGCGCCGTGGCGTGGACGGGGGTGGTGAGACCCGACGCCACCTCGACCAAGCTCAGCTCGGGGCGAGTTGGAGGAACGATCGGGGTGAGGCCCTCTGCCCGGGTGATGAACGTGGCCATCTGGTCCCGTGTGACCTGGTCTTCGGGGCAGAACAAACCGTCGTCGCATCCCACGGTGATGCCCGAAGCGGCGAGGGCGTTGATGTCCGACTCGAAAACCGACTCCTCGTCGTCGGTGAATGGGTCCACGTCCGTCGATGGATAGCCGTAGGCACGAACGAGGAACGCCGCCATCTGGCCTCTGGTGATGGGGTCATCGGGACAGAACGCGGTCGGACTACAGCCCCGAGTGATGCCGGCCGCTGCCAACCGCTCGATGTCACCTTCGAACACCGAGTCGTTGTCATCGGTGAACGAGTCTCCCGGCGCCTCGCCCAACCCCAGCGCACGCACCAGGAATGCCGCCATCTGGCCGCGTGTTACGGGGTCGGAAGGGCAGAATCGATCCCCCACGGGAGGGTTACAGCTTCGGGTGATGCCGGCAGCGGCGATCGCCTCGATGCTGCCCTCGTGCACCGACCCGTCGTCATCGACGAAGGTGCCTCCCGGTTCCAATTCTGCAGCTCCCGCTGCCGGCGGCAGCAACATGGATGCCACCAGACCGAGCGTGATGATCCCTCTCCGCATGTCTCCCCCGAACCGACGTGGAACTACTCCCCGAGCACGCGGGAAGACTAGTTCGGGGTCTCGGGCACCGCACGTCCGATCCAGGGCCAGAGCGCAACCCGGGGAGGGCGATAGGCTCGGCCGATGCATCTGATCCTGGCCTTGACGGTCATGGCCGCCGGACTGTTCACCACGCATCCTCAGACCCCTCCAACTCCGGACTACGTACCCGGACGATTCGTGGCGACGCCGCTGCAGAGCCCGCTGGAGGGACAGGCCGCCTCGAACCGCAGTGAACCCGGAACGCTTCTCGGTCACCGCATCATCGAGACGGAGGCGGCCGGAGACCCGTTGGACCAGGCGGCCTCCTTGTCGGCACGCCTCGGCGTGGCGGTATCACCGATGGTGATGTACCAAATGCTCGGCGAACCCGTCGACGAGCCGCTCTTCACCGACCAGTGGTCGCTGCGAAACACGGGTCAGGTGGGAGGAACCGTCGGCGCCGACATCGCCGCCGTGCCTGCCTGGAACTGGGCTCGGGGGCGGGGAACCGTCGTGGCGGTGATCGACAGCGGCGTCGATCCGGCATCCCCCGAGCTGGCAGCCGCCCTGTGGCAGAACACCGACGAGATCGCAGGCAACGGCATCGACGACGACGGCAACGGATTCGCCGACGACCGGTGGGGATGGGACTTCGTGTCCGGGACGGGCGAACCTGGAGATCCGGTCGGGCACGGGACGGCGGTGGCGTCGGTGGTGGGCGCACGCTCCGACGGCTTTGGCATGACCGGCGTCGCTCCGGAGACATCCATCATGTCGGTCGGGGCGTGTGCCGCATTCGGGTGTCCGGCCGAGGCCGTGGCCGAGGCGATCATCTACGCAGCCGACAACGGAGCCGATGTCATCAACATCTCGCTGGGCGCTCCTGGTGTCGAGCCGCTCGTAACGGCCGCCGTGGGCCACGCGATTGAACGAGGCGTCCTGGTGGTGGCCGCCGCCGGGAACAGCGAGAGCAATCTCGATGCCACCGGTCCATGGACGCCGGTGTCGATCGAGGGCGTGCTCGGCGTCGCCTGGACCACCCGTGACGACCTACCCGCCAGCGGCACCAACTACGGAACCTCCACGGTCGAACTCGCGGCACCGGGAGACCTGATCCTGACCGCCGATCTGGACGGTGGGCACTCACCCCGGAGCGGCACCAGTTTCGCCGCACCGCACGTGGCCGGTGTCGCCGCCCTCATGCTGGCGCTGGAGCCCGACCTGACCGCCACCGAGCTCGCCGACCTCCTCTCGGAGACGGGAGATCCACTCCCCTCACTCGTGGGCGTGGTGTCCT
This sequence comes from uncultured bacterium, assembly GCA_963825585.1. Lineage (GTDB taxonomy): Bacteria > Actinomycetota > Acidimicrobiia > Spongiisociales > ZC4RG35 > JAOUGY01. Next base: position 774,245 of record CAWGTX010000001.1, on the reverse strand, counting down.
CAGGACGACGGCTCGATGCCGCCCGGGCGGTTCAGGCATCCCGTTTTCGTGACATCCTCGACACCGAGTTCGGAGGCGACATCATGTGGGCGGCCGCCTCGGGGATCGCCAAAGGGTGCGCCGAGAACCTCTTCTGCCCGGACCACCCCGTGACGCGCGGGCAGATGGCCGCGTTCCTGACCCGAGCCCTCGACCTCACCCCATCCGGCACCGACCGGTTCACCGACGCCACCGGCTCGGTCTTCGAAACCGACATCGACGCCCTCGCCACCGCCGGGATCACCACCGGATGCAACCCACCCGCCAACAACCGCTACTGCCCCAACGACCCCGTCACCCGGGGGCAGATGGCCGCGTTCCTGACCCGAGCCCTCGACCTCACCCCATCCGGCACCGACCGGTTCACCGACGCCACCGGCTCGGTCTTCGAAACCGACATCGACGCCCTCGCCACCGCCGGGATCACCACCGGATGCAACCCACCCGCCAACAACCGCTACTGCCCCAACGACCCCGTCACGCGGGGCCAATTGATGGCGTTCCTGAGACGAGGCCTGTCTGCCGATTCGTGATCGGTGACGGTCACGTCCCGGCGACGCCAATCCACTCGTCCGTCCCGGATGCGAATCGGCACCGTCGTCGTCAGCCGACCACCCGGTAGTTGCGGGCGATGATCGCAAGCCGCTCATCTCGGTAGGACTCGGAAGTGCCCGGAAGAACGTGTTCGACGATGCGACCCGACCGCAGGTCATCGATCCCGATCGAGTCGGACAGCAACAGCGGACGCACAGACGACTCCGACGACGGTCCATCGGCGGACATCACGACCTCCAGTGGCTCCCTGATGCCGGCGGGGGCAGGGCGGCGCAATGCCCGTCGGACCGCGGCCGTGCCCAAAGGGCCGAGCGCCGTCATGGCGGCCGCTCGGACGCCGTCGTCGACCGCCCCCCACCAGGCTCGGGCGCGGTCGACCGGTCCGACCTGGCGCGTGTCGACTGTCTCGACGAGGTGGGACCAGGCGGCAGCGGCTCCTCCCATCCGGTTGGAGCGATCCACCGCTCCGATCGCCGACACCAGGTTCGCCCTGACATCGTCGGTGAGCAGCGCCCGGACGGCGGCCCGCAGGCCGGCCGGATCGTCCTCGGCCGCATCGAGCGCCAATCCCGCTCCAGCCACTCCCCTGGCCCGGGCCACCTGGTCATCGGTGCGGGTGGCACGATTGGCGACGAGCAGGGTCGGCAGGCCCCCCGAGACGAACTCGTGGACGGCGTTGTAGCCGGCGGCGCTCACCACCGCGTCGAACGCCGTCAGATACCTCACCAGCGGATAGACCCCTCGGATCGCCACCACACGGGTCGGATCCGGGATCGGGATGCCCGACGTCGCGATGCCGGAGGTCGTGACCGCCACCTGCCAGCTGGTTTCGGCGAGCAGCGTCTCCAGCACCACTCGTCCGGGCGCGGCGGCATCACCGAGCCGGCCCGAACCCAGGGTCACCAGGATGGTCGGGCGATCCGGGTCGAGACCGAGCGCGGTGGCTGCCGCTTGGCGCGGCACGCATGGCACAACCTCGAGCATCGACACCGGTGGGATGCGGACGGCGTCGGTCAACCGCGATGTGGGACCCCGGTCGGCGGCCGATCCCAGGTCCCCCGGCTCCAACACCGTGTCGAACCATGGGGAGGTTCGCAGAAAGGCGTCTCCGGTGTCTTCGAGCCACATGCCACGTCGCATCCACAGGAACGCCGTGTCGGGCAGGTAGCGCCGGGCGGCGATCAAACCGCGGTAGGGGGCGACCCCGTCGAAGAGAACCGCATCTGCCTCGATCTCCCGGCAAAGTGCAACCAGACGGGTCCGCAGGTACCGGTTCCAGAACCAACGCGGCATCCACTCACGCTCGTAACTCGGGCAGTACTCACCCGGAATGCCCAACCCGAGCACCTGCGGGAGGCCGAGCGACAACGAGAACAGCGCCGGTCGCCCGCCCGACCCCCCCGACAGACCGACCGACACCTGCCTGCTGAGGTGCCCCATCCCCGTCCCGTTGCTCGTGACCAGGAGCGCCGTGGTCACCATGGCAGAGCCCGTGATCGCAGAAGTGTCAGACTCATCGTTCCAACGCCACCCAGCGCGCATCCATCTCGTAGAACCGTCCGATGATCGAGCGCCGCACCGCCCGGTACCGGTTCGACGACCCGGGAACGAGGTGCTCGACCACCGCCCCCGACCGGAGCAGCTCGAGGGTCAGATCGGTTCCGAACACCAGCCGGGAGGCGTCCTGATCACCGTGGTCGGTGACCGAGAGCGCCTTCCGGTCGACATCAGGACGCTCACCGTGGCGCCGCAACGCCCACCGCACCACCGACGTTGCGGCCGGGCCGATCAGCCGGCGCGCCTCCCACCGCACACGCGGGCCGAGGCCTGGGTCGTCGGGACCGGGCCGTCGATGGGTCGCCCGCAGTCGGGCCGAACCATCCACAAGGACACCGACCGCCTGATCCGCCCCCTCGGGAACCCCGATGGCCTGGCACGCCTGCCGCAGATCCGTCCGAACGGCATCGTCGAGCAAACAGGAGGCGGCACGTCCGACCTCCTCCAGATCGTCCGCTTCGGCCACCAACGCCAGTCCATGGGCGGCAGACCAACGCGCCCTCGCCCGCTGGTCGTCGGTGACAGATTTCGGACTGGGCACGAACAGCGTCGGAATCGACGCCGGCAGGAACTCGTGCACGGCGTTGTACCCGGCGGCGCTCACGGCCGCGTCGAACGCGGCCAGGTATCGCGTCAACGGGTAGACATCCGCCAGTTCGATCACTCGGTCGGGGTCCGGATTGGCCATACCGTCGCCGGCGATGGCCGGCTTGGTGAGACAGATCTGCCAGCGAGGATCGCCCAGGGCGGTCTCCAACACCACCCGTCCCGGTCCGGCGACGTCGCCCAACCTGCCCGTGCCCAACGTCACGAGCAGGGTGGGACGGGTGGGATCGATACCCAGGACCCGCGCCGCCTCGCTCCGCCCGATCATCGGCTCCACCGACAGCATCGACACCGGTGAGATCCTCACGGCGTCGGAACGGCCCACCGTCGGTCCACGATCGTCGGACTCCGCGAGGTCGCCCGGCTCCAAGACCTCATCGAAGTACTCGACCCGTCCCAGGGCGTGATCGTTGGCACCCGGAATCCACATCCCGCGTCGCATCCACACGAACCGGACACCCGGCAGCATCGGCCGGGCACGCCCGATACCCGGATACGGGGCAACCCCGTCGAAGACCAGAGTGGTGGCCTCCGTCTCCTCGGCCAGCGCCACGATCCGGTCGCGCAGATAGGCGTGCCACTCGCGGGAATCGACCCAGCCCCGATCGTTCCCGGGGCAGAACTCGGTGGGGACCCCCAGCCCCTGGACCACTGGCACCGCACCCGACATCGACATGACGGTCGAGGTGATCCGGCCACGCCCCGCCAGGGCGATGGCAGCCTGTCGGCTGAGATGCCCCATCCCCCACCCGTTGCTGGTCAGATGCAAAACCCTGGCAGTCACGACCGGGATCTTACGGCCCACCGGACTGGGGGACCCCCGCCCACCCTCCCGGCGTCCGGTTGTAGGCTCGCAGGCTGTGCGGGTTGCCCTTCTCACCAATTCCTCCGGGACTGCGCCGCGGAGCTCGGCGCTGGTGGCGTCCCTGCTCAACGCAGGGCACGGCGTGTCGGTGGCGAGGCTCTCGAAGTCCCGGTGGCGGGGTGAGCGTCTAACGGCGATCGAACACCCGATGGTCAATGGCGATGCCGGGCTTCTGCCCGAGGTGATCTGGGCCGAGACGTCGCGCCTCGTCGATGCGGCCGATCGGGCCGCCGCCCAGAACCGGGCCTGGGTGGCCCGTCGCCCCGACTGGCCCGCGGCAGCGCGCGATCACCTGCTGGCGACACCGGCCGATCCTTCGCTGTCGGTTCCGGTCGATCGCAGCGTCCCGGAGCGCTCACCCTGGGACCGACACACCGGCCCCACCCCCGAGGGACGGCATCGCCGCCGGGTGGTGGTGCTGGCCTTCCGGTCGACACCTTCCGGGCCCGGCCACTATCTGGCGAGGGCCCTGACCCGGGCCGGGGTAGAGGTCCGGATGACCGACCGGATCGACCTCTCCCAGCACACCGACGCCGACGCGGTGGTCATCGTCGAGAGCCCGACACCGCCGATCGAGATCACCGGCCACTCCGACGTGCCGATCGTGTTCTGGGTGCACCACGGCGAGCATCATCTCGACGGCAACCTCCGCCTGGCCGCCCGCTACGGGGCGGACCTGGTGCTGATGGCGCACAGCTGGCACCTGGCGTTGCGGTTCACGGCCCGCGTCGAGCGCTTCCCGTTCGGGGTGGCGCCCGAGTTGATCCCCCCCGACCCACCGGCATACGCCGAACGGCCCTACGACCTGTCGTTCGTCGGAAGCGTGGCGGGCTCGTCCTACGAGCGGCGTCGCTCCCTGATCACACAGGCCCGGGAATCGCTCGACCGGGTACAGGTGGCGGAAGGGATCTCACCCCTCGACATGGCCGCTCTGTACGGTCGGTCGCGTTCGGTGCTCAACGAGGGCGGCACCCGCCACCGGCCCATCACGATGCGCGTGTTCGAGACGATCGGTGCCGGGGCCCTGCTGGTCACCGAGCCCGCCCCCGGCCTCGAACTGCTCTTCGACGGGCTCTACACCACGGTGAACGAGACGGGCCTCGCAGGCGGAGAGCTCCGCTCGTTGCTGGCCGGCCCCCAGGCCGCCGCCATGGCTGCCGCCGCCCATGACCTTGCCCTCACGGCCCACACCTACGACCACCGGGTCGATCTGCTGTTCCGCCTGGTCGACGAGACCGGCCACTCCTCGACCCGACGAACGACGCCTACCGGTGGTGACGCGTTCGCACCGTTCCTGGCGGCGCACCCGTACGGGCAGCGGATCCTCGACGCGAGCGGCGAGCTCGACACCCCGGATCGTGAAGTGTGGCGGGTGTCCGATCTGCGCGATGATCCCGCTCCGGGGAGCTTCGACACGGTGGTGCTCGGACCAAACGACCCGCTCGAGCTGGCGGCGTGCGCCCGCCGCTTCGTGGTGGGCATCGGGCTGGACGCCGCGTCCGTGGCGGTCACCCCCCGCACGGTGAGTCAGATGGGAGCGCTGACGGTGATCGACCTGGGCGCGTCCGGCTACGACGTCGATACGGTCGGCGGTCCGCCCGCTATCTGAGCGTGCGTCGGCGCGCCGGTTCGGCGAGGGAACCCTCTATCGTCAAGGCCTCATGTGGTTCGTGGCCCCCGAGAACGACTACCGCCCTCTCTACGATCTGCCAGAGCCGGAGCCGACGCTGCGGGTGGCGGTGTGCATGCCCGTGTACAACCGGGTTGATCTCCTCGCCCGGACGGTGGCGGCGCTCGTCCCCCAGACATACCCGGCCCACCTCATCGAGGTGGTGGTGGGCGACGACGGATCCGATGAGGACGTCGAATCGGCCGTCGCTCCGTTTCGCCAGCGCCTTCGCATCACCGTGGAGCGCAGGGAACACGATGGCTACGGCGCAGGGCAGGCCCGTAACCTGGCCGCCCGGACCGCCACCGGCGCCGATGTCCTGGTATTCGTGGACTCCGACTGCCTCCCCGACCACGACCTGGTGTCCCGTCACGCCGTGTGGCACCACCTGGCCGAGAACCTGGTGATCATCGGTTCACGCCATGGACTCGACACCACCGGGTTCGACACGACATCGCTGGCCGACGGCTCCGCCCGGCTCCGCACCGCCGTGTTCGGGAGTGAGGAACCCGACCAGGGCGCGCTGCGTCAGACCGATCACCGTCGTCCCCTGCATCGCCAGACGGCCGATCAGCGGCACGGCGACGAGGCCTTCCGATCGCTGGTGTCCTCCAACTTCTCGATCCGCCGGGACCGGTTCCTCGAGGTGGGCGGTTTCGACGAGACGTTCAAGCGGTGGGGTTTCGAGGACGTCGAGCTCGGATGGCGCTGCCACGTGGGAGGCCTGTATACGGTCCCCGAGGACGGCGCCATCGTGTACCACCAGCTCCAGGAGGATCTGTGGGACCCGGAGGGCCGGCGCGCCTCGATGGAGCGGAACCGCGGGGTCGCCCGTAACAAGATCCCTCATTCGTTCTACCGCAAACATGCCCGGGGCCACATCTGGGAGGTCCCCAAGGTCTCGGTTGTCGTGCTGCCCACCATCCCCGGTCGCATCGAGGAACTCGCCGAACAGGTCCGGGGCCAGGCCTACACCGACTGGGAGTTGGTGATCGCGGGCGGGAGCGACGAAGCCACGATGCTGGCCGAGACGAACATGGCCGACCCCCGATTTCGAGTGATCGACGGCGCCACCGGGTTGGACCTGGTGGCCGCGGCCCGGGGAGAGCACGTGGCGATCATCCATGGTGACGCCGCCCTCGAACCCCGGGCACTCACCGAACTGGTCGGACGCCTCGACATGAAACGACGCCTGTCGTCGGCCACTGCCGCGTACGCCATCGGTCAGGACGTGTACCGCGACCCCGACGAGAAAGCGGGGATCGACCGGGCATGGGACACCGCCGAGTTGGGCGTGCCGGTGTTTCGGGTCACCCGACGCCGGGACTGGTCGAAGGCCCTCCACGGGGCGACCTCCCTCTCTGGAGCGCTCCAGGTTCTCGACGGCTTCGGCGAGATGTACCACAGCCCCCAACCGATGGTGGCGCTCAGGTCCCTCTCCCCCGACGAGGCGGTGGGGAGCCCGCTCCAGACGTTCACGAACCGCACCACCCGGCTCAGACGCGAGGTTGCCTCGGCCGGGCTCGGCATCGGGTCTGCCAAGGCCGTCGGTCGGTATCTGCTTCGCCCCAAGCCGGTGGCCGACAAGGCCCCGCGGCCACGACAGGCCCGATCCGATCGGCGTCCGGTGATCCGCTACGTAGGGTGGACCGGGCACGAGAATCTGGGCGACGAAGCGCTGCTGCTCGCCATCCAGGGTCTGATCGATTGGGGCGACGTCCGGACATCCAAGAAGGGTGACCTGTTGTTGCTCGGCGGCGGCACCCTCATCAACCGGGGCAGCTACCTGAACTGGCTGGAGGATCACGACTCACCCCGGATCGAGCGTGCCGTGCTCGGCACCGGTGTGGCCAATCCGCAGTTCTGGAAGAACGGGTCCGACGCCGAACGGTGGGTCGAATGGCTCCGCACCTGCGCCTACGTCGGTGTGCGCGGCCCCAACTCGGCCCAGACGCTCGAGGACTGGGGCCTCAAACGCAACGTGGAGGTGGTCGGCGACGCCGCACTCCTGTTGGAGGCGACCGCCCCCCGACGGGAGGGGTTGGTGGTGGTGTCGCCCTGCCGCACCCGCGGTGAGCTGTGGGGAGGAAGCGACCAGGCCGTGATCGAACGGCTGGGACGCACCGTCGCCCGGCTCCGGTCGCAGGGTCACGAGGTGGCGCTGCTCGCCGCCCACCCCGACGACGACGGGCCGTGTCTGCAGATCATGCGCAAAGCCGGCGAGCCGGGGCTCGAGTACCTGGCCGGCTACGAGAGCATCGACGCCTCACTCCGGCTGCTGGCTTCCGCCGACCTGGTGGTGGCGGAACGGCTGCATGCCGCCGTGCTGGCAGCCGCGGTCGGTACCGCGTTCGTGGGGTTGGAGTACCGACCGAAGGTGGCCGACTTCGCCGCATCGGTCGGGATGAGCGAGCGGGTCCTGCGGACCGACGCACTCGACGGCCTCGACGAGTTGGTGGCGGCGACACTCACCGACGCCGCCGGGGTGGTCGATGCGATGGCCCCTAGGGTGGCCGAGTACCGGGGGCGGCTCACGGCGGCCTCCGAGCGGCTCCGATCCCAGATGGGTGCATGAGACCGCCCCGCGCCGCAGTAGCACTCGTAGCGATCGTGCTCGTGGGCGCTGCTCTCCGCCTGATCGGCCTGGGCGACGAGCCGTTCTGGCTGGACGAAGCACACACGGCCAACTTCACCAAGCTCACGGTGTCGGAACTGTGGTCGTTCGACGACCCCTTCGACACGGTCAACCCGCCGGGCTTCATCCTGCTCATGAAGATCTGGACCCAGGTGAGCCGCAGCGACGAGTGGTTCAGATTGTTGTCGGCGCTGGCCGGGACCGCCACCATCCCGATCGTGTACGCCATCGGGCTGAGGGTGGCGAACCGCCGGGTCGGTCTGTTCGCCGCCACGTTCGTGGCGCTGTCCGGTTACCTGGTGCGTTACTCCCAGGAGGCGCGGGCGTACGGTCTCATCACACTGCTGGCAGCGGTGGCGTTGTGGGCGGTCACCCAGCTCGTGGCCGAGCCGGTGGGCGCCGATGCCACCCCGTGGCGCCGACGAGCGACGGGGCGTTCGCGGCGTCCGCTCACGTTGACGGACCTTGCCTGGCCCGCCTACGGGATCGCCGTGGGATTGTCGATGCACCTCCACAACACCGCGGTCGGCATCCCGTTGGCCTCCAATCTTGCGGTCGGACTGTGGTGGCTGACCACCCGCCCGCGCCCACGGCACTTCGCCCGCAACTGGATCGGCGCCAACCTGCTGGCGGTTGCGGTGTGGTCGCCTTGGCTTCCCGGGTTCCTGACCCAACTGGGTCTGGTGCAGGCGAACTTCTGGGTGCAACAGCCGACCATGAGTTCGGTGACCCGGGATCTCGGGGTGCTCTTCGACGCCTACGCCGAGTTGGTGTTCCCTCCGCTGGGGGAGCTGTGGTTCCACGCCCTGGTTCTGATGCTGGCGGCGGCGACCATGTGGTGGGGCTCGCGCCGCCTCTCGCGACCGCACCTCTTGGTGCTGTGGTCGTTCGTGCTGGTTCAGCCCGCATTCGAGCTCGTGTTCAGCCTGCGCCAACCGGTCTTCCTGTCACGCACCCTGCTGTGGATCCTGCTCGCCGCTGCGGTGCTGCTCGGACTCGCCTGGGACCGTGCCGAGGGTCGCAGGCTGATGGCCGGTGCCGCCGTGCTCTTGCTGGGGGTGGGAACACTGGGCACGGTGGGCTACCACACCGAATTCCAGAAGACCGCCTGGGACGAGGCTGCATCACTCGTCGCCTCCCAAGCCGGACCCGACGACGTGGTGTTCGTGCTGGCCGGGAACACACTCGTCGCCTTCAACCGCTACTTCGACGACTACGACCTGGAACTCGATCGGTACCGACTGCCCTGGGGTATTCCCGACCGGGTGTCACAGGGTTCGGTCCTCACCTCACGACGACATCGATCGCTTGATCGCCATCGCCGACGACCACGACCGGGTGTGGGTGGTGCTCAACTCGGTGGGGAACATCGACGGCGGCGACCTGTTGGCGCCGACGCTGGCAGACCGGCTCACCGAGGGTGTCAGGGAGCGTTTCGTAGACGTCGAGGTGGTGGCGTTCGACTGAGTGGTCAGCGCCCGGGACGTGCGGCCACGTAGTGCTGAGCTCCCAGGGGCAGCCACCCCAACCTGGCCTCGACCGATCTCGCCAGGTCACGGTCGACCGGGAAGAACAGCACGTAGCGCGATGAGACGACCGAGCCTCCTGCGTCCTCGATCAGCCGCCTGATCCGCCGGCGTGCCGCCAGCACGACGCCCTCGTCGAAGGCGCAGCGCGCCACCGCCAACCGGGTGAGCGGGTTGTACGGGTTCTGTTCGAACACCACGGCCAGCCCACCCGGCTTGGTCACACGCAGCAGCTCGCGGGCGAAATCGGGCCGCTCGGGCGGCTCGACGTGATGGACCACATTGACGGCGAAGGTGACGTCGAACGTGGCATCGTCGAATGGGATCACCGTGCCGTCGTAGGCGGCGAGCTCGGAGTCGGGGTGGCCACGCAGGGCGGCGCCGATCGACTCGGCGCTGGTGTCGATCCCACACGAGCGACGCGCCTTCGGAGCCACGTAGCGTTGCATGGCCCCGACACCACATCCGACGTCGAGATAATCGAGACCGTCGGAACGGCCGAAGTGACGCTCCACCACGTCGAAGAGGGCGATCGCCTTGGCCTTGATGAACATCTCGTGGCCCACGTGGGCGAAGGCAATGCTCTCGGCCACGGCCGCCTGGTAGTCGGAGGCCTGCTCGTACCGATCGAATGGATCGGATTCACTCACTGTCGCCTCCCACGGTCTCACTCACCAGATACAGCGGCCGTCGGCGCACCTCGTCGTATATTCGTCCGACGTACTCGCCGATCACGCCCAGCACGATCAGTTGCACCCCGCCCACGAAGAAGGCCACCACCACCGTCGACGTCCAGCCGGGCACCGTGGCTCCCAGGAAGTAGGCGATGATGCTCCCGAACCCTGCCAGGAACGACACGACGCTGACGATCAACCCGAGTTTGGAGATCACCCGGAGCGGCACGGTCGAGAAACCGACCACGGCGTTGAGGGCGAGGCCGATCATCTTGTTCAGCGGGTACTTCGTGACTCCCGCCTGCCGCTCGGGTCGCACGTAGTCGACAACGGTCTGCCGGAACCCGAGCCATGCAACCATGCCTCGCACATACCGCTGACGTTCGGGCATCGAGAGAAAGGCGTCCACGGCCCTGCGATCCATCAGCCGGAAATCGCCCACGTCGAGGGGAATCCTGGTGTCGGAGAGCCGGTCGAGCATCCGGTAGAACAGGTGGGCGGTGGCACGCTTGGAGACCTTCTCGCCCTGCCGGGCGACCCGGCGCCCCGCCACCACGGCGAAGCCCTCCTTCCAGCGGGCGATCATCTCGCCCACCACCTCGGGAGGATCCTGCAGGTCGGCATCCATCACGACCACTGCCCGCCCCTTGGCATGCTCCATTCCGGCGGTGATGGCCACCTGGTGACCGAAGTTCCGGCTGAGCCGGATTCCCCGATAGCGGTGGTCTTCGGCGGAGTGTTTCTCGATCAGTCCGAACGTCCGGTCGGTGCTCCCGTCATCGACCAACACCACCTCACTGCTCCCATCGAGACCATCGAGCAGCGAGTCGAGACGCTCGAAGAGTTGCGGGAGAACGTCCTCCTCGTTCAGAACGGGGATGACGAAGCTGTAGACGACATCGGCGGGCACGGGTCAAGGTTAGGACGCGAGCATCGAGCAAGTACCCACCTTCTGCACAATGAGGCTTGCGGATATGCGGGTAGGCACCACGCCTGGAGTCGGGAGCTTTGTCCCCCACGCAGCGCAGTGGGGGAAGGGTCCGTCCGGCGAAGCGCCGGGGCGACGGAGGAGCGGGGTAGGGGGGTCGAAAGCCCGCGAGAAGAACTTCGCACGCGTTCCGGAACGCACCATCAGGCCACGCGAGAGATAGGAACGCGTCATCATGCTCGCGAGGGATAGGCCCCCCCTACCCCGCAAGCGGGGACCCCTTCCCCCTCTCGCAAGCTCGAGGGGGACAAAGCTACCCCCTATCCGCGCAACCTCAATGTGCAAATCGTGAGCGGAGCCCCGTCACGTTCCCAGACCGAGCGATCTCGCCAGGAACGTGGCCATCTGCTCCCGGGTCAACGAGTCATCGGGGCAGTACAGGGGAGCCTCATCCGAACAGCCGACCGTGATCTGGTTGGCGAACAGCGCATTGATGGCGTCCTGGTGCGGGCTGGTCTCGTCGTCGGTGAAGAAGTCCGTTCCCTCGGTGTTCTCGAACCCGTAGGTCCGAACCAGGTATTCGGCCATCTCGGCCCGCGTCAACGCCACGTCGGGACAGAAACGTCGTCTCGGTGCACCCGAACCCGATCCCGGCGGCGGTGAGGGCGTTGATGTCGTCCTCGAACACCGAGGCGGCGTCATCGGTGAAGAAGTCCTGGTCGGTGGCGGGCAATGCCAGGTTGCGGCGCAGGAAGGCGGCCACCTGCCCGCGGGTCAGTTCCTCGCGGGGACAGTACATGTCGTTGAGCGGTGGATTGCATCCCTTGGTGATGCCCTCGGCGAACAGGATCTCGATGTTGTTCTGATGCACCGAGTCGTCGTCGTCCCGGAACTGGCCTTCCCAGGCGCTGCGGGGAGGAGCGGCGTCTTCGACCGGGGGCGCGGCCAACAGGTACTCGTACGAGTTGATGGCGACCCCGTCCTTCCGGATCTCGAAATGCAGGTGGGGTGCCGTGGACTCGGCGTTGCCGGAGTCACCGAGCCACCCGATCAGTTGACCCTGCGACACCGGCGTCCCGACCGCGATGCCGGGAGCGATGCCCCATCCGAGCCCGTCATCGGTGCCGGGGGTGTCGTTGTCGAGGTGGATGTACCACGTCTCCCAGCCCTCACCGTGGTCGATCGACAGATAGCAGCAGTCCGAACCGATCCAGTCCACCACCCCGTCGGCGGCGGCCACCACAGGCAACCCCTTGGCCTCGCCGACGCTCATGAGGTCGGTTCCTTCGTGGAGCCGGCCGCCGGAGCGCGGCGCCCCGAATGTGTCGGTGAAGTACACGTCCCCGATCACCGGGAACACGATCGCCGGCGGCGTCAGCTCGATCGGATCTTCGTCTTCGGCGATGGCCGGGAGGGGGGCGAAGGCGGCGAGCGCAACGGTCACGGCGAGGACCAGGGCTCTCGGTTTGGAAGGGGGCATGTGAGTTACCTCGGCAGAAATCGACGATGAACTTGAGGGGGTCTCGACCAGGTTGGTCAGAACCCGACTTGTAGTTCTCTGGGAACGACCGCCACGTGGGTACGACCGGCCGGCAGCCCGAAGGCCTCGCCACCGGCGGTGAACATGTATCCGTCCGCCTGCGCCGAACGGGTCCACTCCCCCTCCACCACCTGACCACCGTTGAACACCAGCAGCCGTCCCGCCCCGACGACATCGAAGGTGGGGACGTCGGCATCGTTCACATCGGTGTATCCGGCCGACCGTTGAGCGGCGAACAGCACCACCACCGTGTCGGCGGTCAATTGGGATCCCTCCCCGAACGGATCGGACAGCACCGAGAACGGCTCCCCCCCTTCGCTACGGGCGTAGGCCGTGCCGTCGTACTCCCACGACACCTCGGATGCGTAGGGGATCGTCACGGTCGAGGCGTCGGACCCGGCGGGTAGGTCGCCTTCGGGAAAGGCATCGGTGACGGCCGGTGCAGCCGGATACACCGACTGCACCTGGACGAGGTCGACGAACAGGTGATGCGGCTGCGGCCGCTCGAGCGCCTGGAAGCCCGGGGCCGTGTCCGGCGTTGCGTTTGCGACTCCGGCGCCGGTGAGGGCCTGGAGCACAAACGGCTGACCGCCGGTGGAGATCATCACCGACGACAACGTGGCGGTGAGATCGGCATCGACCGGGCGTACCGAACGCACCGGGCCCGCCAACACCGGGTAGGAGCCCTCTTCGTAGAACGCCGTGAACCGGGTGAGGCCACCTTCGACCGGAGTCTCGATGACGAGCGACGCCTCCTGCAGGCCAACCTGGGGTCGTGCTTGGGGATCGTTGTCGATCCTCACCGCCAGCAGAGATCCGCCGTCCCCTGAGACAGCAACGGTGGGGCTGGTGGTCGTCGGAGAACCCTCGACCCCTGCCAGGGAAGTCGTCGGGGCTGCGGGCGCGGTCGTCACCGTAGTCTCGGTTGTCGGCGCCGGCTCGTCGGCCGACAATCCGGCGACGGCCAGTCCCCCGCCAGCGATGAGAGCGACCAGCCCGGCAACGCCCACTGCCATGGCGTGACCCTCGAGCCAGGCCGAGATGGCCCCCAAAACCGCTTTGAGTCTGTCCACGGGCAGGCAGGGTAACCTCACCCGGCGGTGGTACGCCAGACGGAGGACCGACCGTCGCACGTCGGCCCGGTGGTAGTTTGCGACCCGTGACAACCGACGACGGCTGGCGACCCGATCCCGACCGGGTCGGCGAGTACCTTCAATCACTGCAGTCCCAGCTCGATCGCGCCCTGGAACGCAACGTCCGGCTCGAATCCCGGATCGCTCGACTCGAGTCCGACCGAGAGAGACTGAGGGAGCGCCTCTCCCGATCACGCTCGATCCGATCTCGTTTGACCAGCCACCGAACGGAGCAGACCTCCCCTGCCACGCCAGCGCCTTCGACCGCAGCTCCCGCCGCCATCGACGTTCCCGGGGTGGGTCCCATCATCGACCAACCGCTCCCGGAGGCCGCACCGCGGCGCCCTCTGACTGTGGCGACCGTGCTCGATCCGTTCTCGAAGGCGGCGTTCCGCTACGAATTCCGGTGTGTGGACGTGACCGCCAGCGACTGGAGATCGACGCTCGACGAGGAGGACCCCGAGCTGTTGCTGGTCGAAAGCGTCTTCGCCGGCCCCGCCGGCTCCTGGACGGGGCAGGTGGCGCGTTTCGGCAACGCGGGGAGCACGCTCGAGGCCGTGGTCGAGTGGTTCCGGGCGCGGGGACGGCCGACGGTGTTCTGGAACAAGGAGGATCCGATCAACTTCGATTGGTTCGTGGCGAGCGCCCAACTGTTCGACCACGTGTTCACCGTCGACGCCGATTCGATCCCGCGCTACCAGGCAACACTCGGTCACGATCGGATCCATCTCATGCAATTCGCCGCCCAACCGGTGATCCACCGACCGCCCGTGTCCGAGTCGGAGCGGACCGGATCGACGGCGTTCGCTGGCACGTACTACGCAGCCAAGCACCCGGAACGCAGGGAGCAGATGGAACAGGTCCTGGGTGGAGCCATTCCATTCGATCTGCACATCTTCGACCGTGACCACGGAGGAGATGCCCGCTTCGAATGGCCGCCACGGTTCCGCAGCCACATCATCGGTTCGCTCACCTACGCACAGACCCTCGAGGCCTACCGGCGGTACAAGGTGTTCCTGAACATCAACACTGTTACCGATTCGTCGACGATGTGCGCCCGACGGGTCTTCGAGTTGCTCGCCTCCGGCACCACGGTCGTGAGCGGTCCTTCCAATGCCATCGACGCCATGATCCCGGCCGGGATCGTGGAGGTGGTCACCGACGAACCGACCGCCGAAGCTGCCATCCGGCTCCTGCTCGAAGATCCCGACGAACGACGGAGGAGGGCGGAACGCGGACAGGAGTGGATACAGGACGCCCACACGATGAGCCATCGGGTGGACCGCCTCCTCGAGACTGTTCTCTGATGCCGTCCGGTCCGACCGGCACCTTGCACGTCTCCCTGTGATTCCCCCGCCCCCGTGACTGTGCCGGAACCGCTCCGTCGGGGTAGCCTCGTCGGATGTCGCTTCACGAGATCCAGCCACTGATCGCCGCCACCATCAAGGGCCTGTCGATGGACGGGGTCCAGCGGGCAAACTCGGGTCATCCCGGCATGCCCATGGGTATGGCCGACCTGGCCACCGTACTGTGGACCGAGTTCCTCGAGGTGGATCCCGACGACCCGACCTGGCCCGATCGGGACCGGTTCGTGCTCTCCAACGGCCACGGATCGATGTTGCTCTATTCCCTCCTCCATCTGGCGGGGTTCCCCCTGACACTGGACGACCTCAAGGCCTTCAGGCAGTGGGGCTCACACACCGCAGGCCACCCCGAGCGCGAACCCGGGCTCGGGATAGAGACCACCACCGGTCCACTCGGCCAGGGCTTCGGCACCGGGATCGGAATGGCCATCGCCGAGGCCCATCTGCGGGCACGCCTCGGCTCCGATCTCGTCGACCACCGGACGTTCGGCTTCGTTTCGGATGGGGACCTCATGGAGGGAATCTCGGCGGAGTCGGCGTCGTTGGGCGGTCACTTCGGTCTCGGCCGTGTCGTCTACGTCTACGACGACAACGACATCTCGATCGACGGCTCGACGGACATCACCTTCTCCGAGAACGTCGCCCAGCGCTTCGAGGCCGTTGGTTGGCACGTCCTCGACATCGATGGACACGACTACGCCGCCATCCGGGAAGCACTGACCGAAGCCATCGCGGTGAGCGACCAGCCCTCGCTGATCGTCGCCCACACCCACATCGCTCACGGTGCGCCCAACGCCCACGACACCTCGAAAGCGCACGGAAGCCCGTTGGGAGAAGACGAGATCCGGCTCACGAAGGCCGCCATCGGCCTCGATCCCGATCAGCACTTCCAGGTACCCGACGGCGTGTACGAAGCCATGTCCGCCGCCATGGACAAGGGCCGGAACGCCCACGTCGCCTGGAAGCAGAGACTCGAAGGTAGCCGACCCGAGGAGAAGGGCCTGTGGGACGCGCTTCACTCCGACGATCCCATCGTCATCTCGGGACCCGAATTCGCCGTGGGCGAGTCCATCGCCACCCGAGCTGCCTCGGGGAAGCTCTTCACCGAGATCGCCGACAAGGTGCCGGGTTTCATCGGCGGGGCCGCCGACCTGGTGGAGTCCACCCGAACCGTGATCGACCCGGCTCGCCGTTTCTCGAGGACCGATCCCGCTGCCAGGGACATCCCGTTCGGGATCCGTGAGCACGCCATGGGAGCGATCGTGAACGGAATCGCCGTGCACGGTGGGCTCAAACCGTACGCGGCCACGTTCTTCCAGTTCAGCGACTACATGCGTCCCGCCGTGCGGCTCGGAGCCCTGATGGATGCACCCGCGGTGTGGGTGTGGACACATGACTCGGTGTTCCTGGGTGAGGACGGCCCGACGCATCAACCGATCGAGCACCTCGCAGCGGTCCGCGCCATCCCGAACCTGTGGGTGATTCGCCCGGCGGACGCGACCGAGACCGTCGAGGCATGGGAACTCGCCCTCAATCGGACGGATGGTCCGGTCGCGCTCATCCTCACCCGGCAGAACGTACCGAATCTCGAACGCGAGCGGGGCGGCGTCTCCCGCGGTGGCTACCTTCTCGAGGACGGCTCCGACGTCACGCTCGTCGCAACGGGCTCCGAGGTCGCCCTTGCCCTCGACACGGCCGCCCGACTCGCCGCGACCGGAGTGTCGGCACGGGTGGTGAGCATGCCCTGCTGGGAGCTGTTCCTCTCCCAATCGGACGACTATCGGAAGCAGATCCTGGGTGATGGCCCCCGGGTGTCGATCGAGGCTGCCAGCACCTTCGGGTGGGAACGGATCGTCGGCTCCGACGCCCTGATGATCGGGATCGACCGCTTCGGCGCCTCGGCCCCCGCCGGCGACCTCGCCGCCGAATACGGACTCACCCCGACAGCGGTCGCGCAACGCATCCGCCAGTGGATGGCCGATTGACCTAGCTCCTGCGTGGTTTCCCTACACTGTTCGGAGCCATGACCACAGCCCTCCAGGCCTCCCCCAAGAAGCTCGCTCGCGCCGTCGACTACTTCCGCGAGCTTGCACGCCGACGCGAGTTCATCGTTGCGTTGGGACTGGGAAACCTCAAGGCCCGCAACGCCAACACTGCACTGGGTCTGGCGTGGTGGGTGTTGAACCCGCTGCTGCTGGGCGGGGTCTACTTCCTGGTGTTCGGGGTGATCTTCGGAAGCCGGAGACCGGAGGGGTTCCTCACCTACCTGCTCTCGGGGATCTTCGTCTTCCACTTCACGGCGCAGTCGATGACGGGTGGGGCGAACTCCATCATTCAGAACGCCAGACTCCTCTCGAATCTGCGCTTCCCGCGGCTGTTGCTACCGATCTCGTCGCTGCTCGAGTCGACCGTCGGCTTCCTCGTCTCTCTCTGCGTGCTGCTGACCATCGCCCTTGCGACGGGCCATGGTGAGCTCACCTACCGGATCGTCTACCTCCCGGCGATTCTCCTCCTCCACCTCGCCTTCAATCTCGGGCTGGGAGCACTGACCGCCCGCTTGGCCGTCCCGTTCAGGGACATCAACAACCTGATCCCCTACATCAACCGGATCTGGCTGTACCTGTCTCCGATCATCTGGCCTCTGTCCTTCCTCGACGATGCCCCCGCATCGACGAGGACGGCCGTCGAGCTGAATCCGATGTTCAGCATCATCGGGCTCTACCGGAGCGCCCTCCTCGGAACGCCGATCCACGCGCAACATCTGCTGGCAGGTTCGATCTGGTCGCTGGCGGTGTTCCTCCTCGGTGTCGGACTGTTCGTCAAGTACGAGGGGCACATGGTGAGGTACCTGTGAGCCGGCCGGCGATGCTCGTCGAGGACGTGACCGTCAAGTTCCGGCCCTACCTCGACAAGAAACCGACCCTACGGCGCTCGCTGCTGCGCATGCAGGCACGTGAGCAGGCCGAAGTGGTGGCGCTCGAAGGCGTGAGCTTCAGGGTGGAGAAGGGCGAGGCGTTCGGCGTCGTCGGCGACAACGGCGCCGGTAAGAGCACGCTGCTCCGGGTCATGGCGCGCACGCTGCGACCCAACAGCGGCAAAGTGGTCGTCAACGGCCGGGCATCGACTCTGCTCCAACTCGGAGTGGGCTTCAATCCCGAACTCTCCGGGCGACGGAACATCTATCTCGGCGGGCTCGCTTCCGGTCTGCGTCGGACCGAGATCGACCACCTCTACGACGACATCGTCGAGTACGCCGGCCTGGCCGAGGCGATCGACCGCCCGGTGAAGACCTACTCGTCGGGGATGTTCTCCCGACTCGCGTTCTCGGTGTCGATGCACCTCGACCCTGACATCATCCTGCTCGACGAAGTACTGGCGGTGGGTGACGCCGAGTTCAGGAAGAAGAGCATGGCCACCATGAGAAACCTCCTGGACAGCTCAGGGACGATCGTGTTCGTCTCGCATTCGATGAAACAGGTCGCCGAGTTCTGTGACCGTGCCCTCTGGCTCCAGAACGGCAAGGTGGTCATGGTCGACGATGCTGGACGCGTTGCCGACTCCTACGCATCGGCCCGTGGCATGGCCCCCCGCGAAGACTGACTCCACCACGACCGTTGGACCGCTCTTTGCTACCTCCGCCACCCGATGGGGTTGGGGCGGCCCGCTACGATTCCTGGCCCCGAGCGTCTCGCCCGTCCCCAGGAGAGGGGCAGCACCTGCCCCAACCTCCAACCGCCCCCAACCCTGAGAGTCCCGATTGGAACGTGTCATCCGCACGGAGACGGAGCCGACCGTCACCCGCCTCATCACAGGTTCTGAGACGTTCCGGCCGGACGTGGAGGGCTTGCGGGCCGTGGCAGTCGGGCTGGTCCTGCTCTTTCATGCCGGTGTCCCCGCCTTCGACGGCGGTTACGTCGGGGTCGACGTGTTCTTCGTCCTGTCGGGCTTCCTCATCACCGGTCTGCTGGTCAGAGAGATCGAACGAACCGGCACGATCCGACTTGGGAGCTTCTATGCGAGGCGTATCCGTCGCCTGCTCCCGGCCACCGCACTCACCTTGGCGGGCGTGGCAGTGCTCACCGTGGCGGCGCTGCCGGTCATCCGGTGGTTGAGCACCGGCCGCGACATCCAATGGGCGGCCATGTACGGAGTCAATTGGCGTCTGGCCTCGCAGGCGGTCGACTATCTCGCCGCTGAAGAGGCGTCCAGCCCGGTGCAGCACTTCTGGTCGCTGTCGGTGGAAGAACAGTTCTACTTCGTGTGGCCTTTCATCCTCCTGGTGATCGCACGTTGGGCCCATCACCGGGGCAGCAGCCTCCGGAAAGCGATGATCACTGGGCTCTCTCTGGTGGCCGTACCTTCACTTCTGTGGTCTGTGGCACTCACGTCCTCGGAACCCGGGAGGGCGTACTTCGTCACGACCACCCGGGTCTGGGAGCTGGCGCTCGGCGGCGGGTTGGCGATCGTCGCTCCACATCTGGCGGACATCCGCCGTCCCGTTGCCGCAACCATGGCGGCGACCGGGATCGTCGGCATCGTCACCTCCGCCGTCATGTTCGGGCCGGCCACGCCCTTCCCCGGTACTGCGGCGTTGGTTCCGGTGGTCTCGACGATGCTCGTCATCGCCGCCGGAATCGCGCGCATCGACACCCCGACCGCCAAGATGCTCGGCACATCTCCGATGCGAAAGATCGGAGAACTCTCGTACTCGCTGTACCTGTGGCACTGGCCGTTCGTCGTGGCTGCGGACGCGATCTTCGATGGGCTCACCGTGGCCCAAGGGCTCGGGGCCATCGCCGTGTCGGTGGTCCCCGCCGTTCTGGCCTACCACGCCGTGGAGAAGCGCTGGAGGCACTCTCCCATATTCGTCCAGCCGGTCCGGCGCGGAATCGCGATCGGAATCGCGCTCACGGCGGTCGGGCTCATCTCCGGGACGGCGCTGGTGGTCTCGGTCCCCGACGTCGAAGGCGGGGCCAGTGAACCGGGTCGACCGGGCATCGAATCGTTCGACGTCGTATCCGGGTTGTCCGATCCGCTTCAGATCGTGGCCGGGGATCTCGTCCCCAACCCATTGGTGGCCAGGGATGACCTCCCGGTCGTCTACGAAGCCGGGTGTCACCGCAACCAGCAGGACTCCGACGCCGCCTCCTGCGAGTTCGGGGCACCGGACGGTCCAACCGTGCTGTTGATCGGCGACTCACATGCCGCACAATGGGTACCGACGTTCACGGCGCTCGCCGACGAGCACGGGTGGCAACTCAGGACCTATACGAAGTCGGCCTGTCAGTACGCAGATGTCACCAGCGCAATCGGGGACCAACTGCTGCCCTACGAGAGCTGCATTGCCTGGAACGAGAACGTGCGGGCCGCCATCGACTCGGAGAGCCCCGACGCGGTGATATTCGGTGGCGCATTCTGGCCGAAGCTCATCGACTCGGGTGAAGTGGTCGATGATCCCGGCGCGACGGCCGTGCTTCTCGAGGCGGCTCTCATTCGCTCGTGGACGCCGATCCGCGACGCGGGAATCCCCGTCATCGCACTTCGCGATGTTCCCTACCCACGGTTCGATGTTCCCGAATGTGTTGTGGAACACCTCGCCGACCTCTCCGAATGCGCATTCGACCGGGACGGGTCCACGGAGTTCAACACCCCGCACGTGGGAGCCGCCGAGGCGGTCGGGGCAACCTTGATCGATGCCACCGACTGGATCTGTCTCGAAGCGATCTGCCCTGCCGTGGTCGATGACGTTCTCGTGTGGCGCGACAATCATCACCTGACCGCCATGTACGCCCTATCACTGGCGCCGACCATCGAAGCCGCTCTGGCGGCGTCGTCCGAGGTCGGTTTCCTCGTCGACGACTGAACCGCCGCGCTCGGGACGCCTACACTCCCGTGCAGTCCCACCGAGGAAGTATGGCCGCGCATCCCACACTCGCCGACCCACTCGAACGTGCCGAGCGGCTCCGAAAGGAGGGGGACTTCGAGGGCGCCATCCAAGCGCTCAGAACTGCGCCGGCTGCGATCCAGGACTCGCCCCGGGCACTTCGCCTGGCCCGCGAATGCTTCATGAGAATCGGGGATCTGTCGAGAAGCCTCGGAAGCCTCAACCGGTTGCGGTCCCTCACATCCGACCCCGACCTCGACGTCCAGGCTCGGCGTCTGCTGGGGAGGCTGATCGAAACCGATGTGACCTGGCTTCCCCCCGTGCCCGACCCCACCCCCGGGGCCCGGACCCCCGGAGCAATCCTCCACCTCCTGAAGGAGTCGCTCCCCTACTCCGAAACCGGGTTCACCTTCAGGTCCCGCATGACCCTCCAGGCGCAAACCAGTGCTGGATACCATCCCGTGGTCGTGACCTCACCCGGCTTTCCGCGGTACAAGGGCATCGGCGACTTCCCGTCACACGAGGTCGTCGATGGCATCGGCCATCACAGGATCGACGCCGAGGATGCCCGCGATCTGCCATACGACGTGCTGGACTCGCTCTACGCCGACGGAGCCGCTCACCTCGCTGACGAGATCGGAGCATCCCTGATTCAGGCGGGGTCGGGTTTCCGGGGGGTGGACACGGCGCTCGTCGGAGCGGCGATCGCCCGCAGATCCGGCATCCCGTTCGTGTACGAGGTGCGCGGCTTCCAAGAGGCAACCTGGACGAGCGACTACGAACGCAGTGAACGCGGCGAGTACTACCACCGCCGGAAGCGACAGGAAGACCGATGCCTGCAGTTGGCCGACCACGTGATCACGATCGGTGAGGCGATGCGGGACGACATCGTCGCACGAGGAATCCAGCCGGACGACGTATCGGTTGTCCCCAATGTGGTGGATGTCGATAGGTTCACGCCGCGCCAGAAGCGGGCGGATCTGATGGCCCGCTACGGCCTAGCCGACCGCCAGGTGATCGGCTACATCTCCAACCTCGGCTTCCGGGAGGGATTCCCCGACCTCATCAAAGCGACTGCTCTCATGGCAGGGCGCGGAGCCGACATCACCTGTCTGGTGGTGGGTGACGGACCAGAGCGACCGAGGCTGGAAGCGCTGGTCCGGGATCTCGGAGTAGAGCGCAGCGTCATCATCACGGGGCACGTTCCCAACACCGAGATCGAAGACCATTACGCCCTCATCGACGTCTTCGTCATTCCCCGGGTCAACGATCGTGCTGCCCGACTGGTGACGCCGCTCAAGCCACTCGAAGCGATGGCGATGGGGGTGCCTCTGGCCGTCTCGGATCTACCGGCCTTGCGAGAACTCGCGCTCCCCGGAGAACGTGGAATGTCGTTCGAGCCCTCGAACCCGGAGTCGTTGGCGGACGTCGTGGCCGGTATGCTGAATGACGCTGGTCTGCGCTCGAAGCTCGCTGACACTGCCCGGGCGTGGGTACTGGCAGAGCGCTCGTACACCTCGAACGTTCCCCGCTACCGAAGCGCGCTCGCTCCGTTCCTCGGCTCCTGAATCACACGACAGTGTTGAGGGTGTTCATCCCGCGGCACACGACCGAAGCGCGCGCCGACAGGTGAAACTCGGTCATCGGAAAAGTGTGATGGCCGGCGTCCCGGTAGCGGATGTACAGATAGTTGAACCGATCCGCCGAGTAGACCCGCGCACCGGCTGCGCCGGCGACCTTGAGCATCACGCTGCCGGCACCGGATGGCATCGGAGGGAACGGGAACGACTCGACGATCTCTCGTTTCATGATCAGCGTGCTGATGGCAACCACGGGTTGATATGTGTGCTCGGTCCCCTCGAACCGCAGGATGGTCGTGTCGAGACCTTCGAGGTAGGTGTAGTGCGCCCACTTGCCGGCGACTTCGGCATCGGAGTAATCGAACGTAGACATCATGTCCCAGGCGTACTCGGGCCCGTAGAAGTCGTCGTCGTCCATCTTGCCGATGAACTCCCCTTCGCAGGCCCGGAAGCCCCGGTTGAAGACCTCTCCGGCGATGACGGATTCATCGACATCCACGAAGCCGATGTCGTTGATCCCCAGCGCGGCGGCATCGTCGCGGATCTTCCCCTTGTCGAGATCGAGTCCGTGAAGGGTGAGCACCACATCCATGTTCGGGTAGGTCTGACAGGAGAGATTCTTGAGGATGTTCGGGATCTGATCGGGGCGGTTGGTGGGAACCATCATCGACAAACGCGGCAGAGGTGGGATCTCTATGCCGAGGGCTCGTTCGAGAAGGCGGTCCACCTGCCGGGATGCGGTGTTCCGGCGGATGGCCTCCCGCGCGGCCCGATGAGCGAATCGGCTCCGGAGGTCGTCACTGCGAAGCAGCGCTCGCAAGAGGTTGGTCGCCTCTTCCTCCGACGCCGCTCCCGGGACCAGCTGGCTGAGGGTGCCCTCGAGGTGATCGCCTTCACCGGCGACGACCACACAATGTGAGGCGACCTGCGCCAGGACGTTCTCCATTGCCCGGGGGTTTCCGACGAGATCAGGGGAGGCGATTGAGATCTTCGCCAGCCGGGGGACCACCACTGTGTCAACGCCACCCAGCGGCGGGCCCTGACAGGTCTCGAAACTCTCGGGCCACTCGAAGCGGGACGGCGAGTCCTTTGAGCGGAACACTCTGAGACCCAGGTCCCGGGCCGCGATGAACAACGGGTCGTCGACCGCGATCGACCCGACGCTCCCAGGCTCTACGAACAGAACCGGTATCGGCCGCTCCGAAACCGGCATCGGGTTGTGAAGACGGGGCTGAACCGTCGGTTCGAGTTCCATGACTTCGGCTTGGGCCTCTGCAGCGTATCGGCCGGCGAGCCCGGGGTCGGAGCAGGCGACGACCACAGCGTGCGCGGCGATGGTGAGGTTCGGTACCGATCCAACGGAACGGTCGACGAGGATCACCGGAACATCGCGAGCGCGATGGCTCTCGACGAGCCGCAGCACCTCGTCATCGTTCCAGCCGGCGGGACCACCGGAACCGACCTCCACCACCAGAAGGTGGGGCTTGGCCAGCTCCAGCGACGACGGCCACGATCGCGGATCCAGCGGGAATTGCTGCCACTCGTGCTCGAAACGCATGGCGAGGTCGGATCCGATGACCGTGGACACCGCCAGGGCTCGCTTCGGCGTGGGAGGCGGCGGCACCCAATCGTTGGCGGGGAGCACTGAAATGTCGGCGTGGGGAACCCGTTCACCGGGGGACTCAGCGGGAAATGATGGCACGATCGGCTGCGGTTTGTCGGGAGGCGCCGGCCGAGGCAGTCGTTGCGTTGGCTCCGAGAGCACCCGAATCGTGTCGAAAGGCAGTAGCAAGGCCCGGAGGGGGCGCTTTCTGGCAGTGGCCAGGACGCCAGCGAGCCTCCACCACTTTCGGTTCATCAGCGAATCCCGCCGCCAACGCGCAATCGCCAGGTCGTGGCGGGTACGCCACAGCTGCAGTTCGAGGCGGTTGAGACGCTCCTGCGCCTGTAGAGCCCACCGGACGGCGTTTCCACTGCGCACCCTGAGCTGTGCGTTCTCACGTGCGAGGGTGTCACGCTCTTCCGCCTGACGGCTCTGCTGCTCTAGGTCCTTGCTCATGACCTCCACACGTTCAGACAGAGCCTTCGTTTCGGCATCTGTCGCTGCGACCTGCGCTCGCAACTCGTCGACACGATCCTTCGCCTGGGACAATTGTCGCTGGAGACGGTTGACCCGCTGGCGTTCCTCGTGGAACCGCTGCTGCGTGGATCCGATGGCTCGAGCCACCGCGTCGTCGAACAGACGGATCGCATCGGCGGACCCGCCCCCGCCGTCACTGACTGCCACGACGAAGAAGTAGTCGTTCCGGATGTCGGCCTGTTCGATGGAGAATCGTGCGGTCACCACGCCGACGAGGTCAGCCGGGAAGAAGATCTGCTTGTGGTCGCTGTGGTGATGGCTGTCACCGAACGGCGTGGTGAGGATCAGGCGACCCCCCGGAACCAGAACCCGTTGTATCTCGCCGAGCACGCGGTCGGGGACGGCGAGGTGTTCGATGACCTCTCCGAACAGCACGGTGTCGAAGCTACCGTCGGCGAAGGGCAGGTCTGCGCCATCGGCGACCATGAACCGGGCCCGCCCTCTGGTCTCCTCGCTCTCCGCCTCCAGGTCGCGGTTGGCGTACTCGATACGGGATTGCTGAACGTCGATGCCGACCACTTCACAGCCCTCGCGGGCGAGCAGGATCGAGGCGATTCCCTGGCTGCACCCTACGTCGAGCACTCGCGTGCCAACCACACGTGAGCACATCCAATGGATACGATCACGCAGACGCTGGGTGCTCGCTTCCGCCCAGATCTCGCCTTTGTAGGCCTCACTGACTCTGTCGTCGTTCATCAGCTCTTACCCCCGCCTCCCCGCAAAGGCCTCGGGATCGCGGGGGACGCGGCTCTGCGGGCAATCGATCGAACACAATGCTCACGATTTCGAAAGGGACCGTCACGAGCCGGCGCGGGCTGCGACGTGCCCGTCCCAGCGCGGCGCCGATCCTCCACCACTTGCGCGAATTCATGGAGCGGAGCTTCCACTGCTCGATCTGGAGCGTGCCGGCGAGCCGCCACCGTGCCAGCTCGAGGTCGGCGTTGGCGCTCTCGAGGTCGACGAGCTTGCGCTGGGTTGCTCTGAGCTCACCCCTGACCTCGGTTAGTTTCTTGGTGAGCGCCTGTGTCTCGCGGACACGTTCCATCAGCTGTGATCGCTCCGATTGGAGCGCTTCGATGCGCGCCCGGGCCTCGTCGATCTGTGCCGACATCTTCTGGACGTCGGCGAGAGCCTTCCTGGTCGCTTGCTCGCGCTCGGACATACGACGGCCGAGCTCTTCGGTCTCCCGCCTCATCCGGGTCAGCTGCTCCTGTGCTTCACGGGTGTGGTGGGCCGCCGATTCCGATAAGTCCCTGCGAACTCGTTCGTTCACCGGGGCCGGGCCGTCATTGACACACAGGACTCGGAAACAACCTTCCACGATCGCTCCCTCGGCCACCGTGACGTGGTTGGTGAGTAGATCCATCAGGTCGTCCGGGAAGAACGTGTGGCGATGGTCGGGTCGATGGCCGTGGAGCCCGAATGGCGCGGTGATCAGCAACCTGCCGCCCGGGTGGAGAACCCGGACCGCTTCGACCAGCACACGATCAGGGAGTGCCAGGAGTTGGAGCAGGTTGCCCAGGACCACCGTATCGAAGGAGTTGTCCGGATACGGCAGACCCGCGCCATTCGCAACTTCGAAATCGATACGTGCGGCGGTTCCCGGTTCCTCGCGTTCAAGTTCCGCACGGGCGAACTCGATCGTCGATGCCTCGGAGTCGACGCCGACCGCCTCGAAACCTTCGCGGCCGAGCAGGATCGACACGATGCCCTGGTTACAACCGATGTCGAGGACCCGAGCTCCCACGGTATTCGAACACAGCCAGTGGATTCGTCGGCGAGCGGAGTCCTGGGTCGCTTCGTCAAGGATCTCGCCCTTGTAGAGTTCCGAGATCCGGTCGTCGTTCATGCTTGGGTCCAGGGTTTCCCTTGAAGGGCAGCGGAATATAGCATGCCGCCCGTGTCGCCAGGCAAGCACGTCCACATCATCGGCGCCAGGCCGAACTTCATGAAGGCCGCCCCCGTCGTGCAGGCTCTGGACGCGCGCGGGGCTCGGCCCATTCTCCTGCACACCGGCCAACACTACGACCACGCAATGTCGGAAGTGTTCTTCGAGCAGTTGGGGCTCCCCAGGCCGGATCAGAATCTGGGTGTGGGCTCCGGATCGCATGCCAAGCAGACCGCCGCGTTGATGCTGGCCCTCGAAGCGGCCTTCGAAGAGATCGGGCCAGACCTGGTGGTGGTCTACGGCGACATCAACTCCACGCTCGCCGCCGCCATCGTGGCGTCGAAACTCGGCATCGAAGTGGCCCACGTCGAGGCCGGGCTCCGCAGTTTCGACCGGGACATGCCTGAGGAGCTGAACCGGATCGTCACCGATGCCTTGTCATCGTTGCACTTCGTGACCAGTCCGGAGGCGATGGGCCACCTCGCCAGGGAGGCCGTCCCGGCCTCCGGGATGCACTTCGTGGGGAACCCGATGATCGACACGCTGCTGCGGTTCCGCGACGTACTGGATCTCGAGGGCGCTCGTGACCGATTCGGGTTGCCCGAGCGCTACGGCGTCGCCACGCTGCACCGCCCCTCGAACGTGGACGATCCCGATGCGGCGGTACGTCTGGTTTCCGGACTGTCGCAGGTTGCGACGCTGGTGCCTGTGGTCCTCCCTCTCCATCCGCGGGGTCGGGAAGCGCTGGCGAAGGCCGGCCTGCTGGAGGCACGAGGCGTGCACGTGGTCGACCCTCTCGGGTATCTCGAATTTATGGCCCTGGTGGCGGGAGCGGCGATCGTTTTGACCGACTCCGGCGGTGTCCAGGAGGAGACAACCGTGCTGGGAGTCCCCTGTCTCACTCTGCGCGAGAACACAGAGCGTCCAATCACCATCGAGATGGGTACCAATCAGCTCGTCGGATCCGACCCTGGGGCGATGTTCACCGGTGCGAAGCATGCGCTCACCGGCCACGGCAACCCGCAGACCCCGCCGCTGTGGGACGGTCGAGCCGGTGAGCGGATCGCGGACATCCTGGTTGAGCGCGAACGCTGACTGTCACTGGGCCGAACAACCGGGACAGCGCGGCACGCTCGTCGGTGGTTGCGCCGACGGGCACTGAGCTCACCTCAAACCGGACAGCCACGCCGCCACAGATGTGATGACCGCCTGCTGGACCTCGACCCGATCGAGGGCGTGCACCGACCCGGGGATCACTTGGAGCGCAACCGTGGTGGCACCGCG
Organism: uncultured bacterium; assembly: GCA_963825585.1. Lineage (GTDB taxonomy): Bacteria > Actinomycetota > Acidimicrobiia > Spongiisociales > ZC4RG35 > JAOUGY01. The sequence goes on along the minus strand of CAWGTX010000001.1, from coordinate 746,378 downwards.
GTCGAGTAGCGCGCCCAGGCGACCGGTCCGCGCTTCGGTGAACTCGTGGAAGTCGTTCTCGTCGGAGCCGTAGAGCAGCAGAGTGGGGGTTCCGGCGGTGATGAGCGCTTCCAGTTGCCGCAGGAAGGCTCCGCTCACCCAGGGAGTGGGATCGGGTGTTCGGAACCGCGCCGTGGCCTTCTTCCATCGTGCCCGCAGGAATGCCCGACCGATCCGGGCGACACGAACCAACTCGGTTCGATCGGTGAGCATCCCGGGTCGCAGCCGCTTGGCACCCTCCTTGAGGTAGCCACCGGCGGATAGTTCGTAGGCCTTCATGGTGGCCGTTCCCTCACCACGGGCGTGGTCGCGGACCGGGGGCGAAACGAGTACCACGCCGGCCAGCCGCTCGACCGAACCGGCCATCGCCAGCGCTGTCCGAGCCCCGTAGCACTGGCCCATCAGGACCCGATCCTGCGAATCCAGCAACGTGAGGGCGGCCTCGGCGTCCTCGACGGCCGGCCGATCGAGCGCAAACGTGTCGACGGTGCCGGTGCTGTCACCAATCCCCTTCCAGTCGAAACGGACGGTGGTGTGGCCCTGCGCAGCAAGTCGGTGCGCCAGGTCGACGCCCCAGCGGTTGCGCTGCGGTGTGAAGGTGTACCCGCCGGCGGGGAGGAGGATGACGCCAACCCGACCAGGGTTCTCCGGCTCCGAGCACACTGCGAAGAGTGTCTCGCCGGCAGCGTCGACGAATGCGGGTCGGTCGACCACGTTCATGACAACGAGCTCCCGGCGAAGGCGATGATGCCGTCGATCAGGGTCCCGGTCGCCTCGTCGCGTTCCAGTGGACGGAAGAGATCGCCGCCCTCGTTCACCCACCAGGTCTGGCGTCCCACCACGGGCAGCACCGACACCGCCATGCCGCGCTCGGCCAAGGCCACGCAGGCTTTGTCGATATCGGGGCGCATCCGGTCGCTTCGACTCATCTGCACCAGCAGCACCGGAGCCTCCCCCGTCATCTCGGCGGCGAGGTCGGTCGATCCGACCTGTTCGACAATGCCGGCCGGGACCGTCTCCCCCAACACGAACACGACCCCGTCGCCTGCCCAGCGTCCCCGGATGGCATCGGCGTTGACCTCGGCGCCCTGGGAGATCTCGCGGGCGAGGCAGGCACGGATCACCTCCTCGACCCAGCGGGCGCCGTCGATCACCGGCTCCCACAGGACCGCCGGGGCGTCGAGCACGGCTCGCGCCCTCGCCACGGCAAGCGCACCCAGCCTGGTCCCGCACAAGACCACCGGCCCGGCGGCCGTCGACGCAACGTGGGCGAGGTCTTCGGTCATGCTGTCGAGCGTGGGCGGTCCTCCCGCCAAAGAGTTGCCCGAACCCCGGTAGTGAAACCGGAGGGAGGTGATGCCACTGGCGGCTGCGGCCCTCGCCACCAGCACCTCACGGCGGTAGTTCCGCTGAAACTCGGCGAACAGCGATGAGGCCATCACGAGCGTACCTTGGGACTCCCCCACCGGTTCGGTTCGGAAGACCAGTCGTCCACCCTCGTCGAAGAAGGCGGTCTCGCGGTAGTCGGGGGTTGCACGGGTGGCAGGAATCGCCGCGGTCACGGCCGGGAAGGACCCTGCATGCAACCCACCGAGCGCGGAGTCACCGGGACCGTTGCCACCGGAGTCGGGATGGGAGGGGTTCTCCCCCACGGATGCTGCCCCCATAGATAGAGGGCGAGTGTAGCCTCCCGGTCGGTGATCTCCAGGGGTGGAGTGCGGCTGCAGCGTCGATTCCGGTCGATGTGCGCCGAGGCGACGCGCGTGGACCGGATGCGGGGAGGCGGAACATGGCTGTTGGTTGGGAAGCGTTGAGACGTTCACATGGCACGGCCGGGTTGCTCTCCTTGGGTGCGGTCGTTGCATCGGTGCTGGTGGTGTCACTGGCGCTTCCGGCTACGGCGGCCGGAGCCTTCGTCGACGACGATGGATCGGTACACGAGGCGTACATCGAGGCGATCGCCGCCCAGGGCATCACCGCCGGATGCAATCCGCCGGTGAACGACCGATACTGCCCCGACGACGAGGTCACCCGCGGACAGATGGCCGCATTCCTGGTCCGTTCGCTCAACCTGACCGATCCCGGCTCGATCGAGTTCATCGATGACGACCGTTCACTCTTCGAGGGCGACATCGAGCGACTGGCGGCGGCCGGCGTGACGACAGGCTGCAATCCGCCGGTGAACGACCGCTTCTGTCCCGACGAAGCGGTCACACGCGGACAGATGGCTGCCTTCCTGGTGCGCGGCTTCGAGCTGGCCGGGTCGGGCTCGGTCGAATTCCTCGACGACGACCGGTCCGTTTTCGAAGCCGACATAGAGCGCCTCGCCGCCGCCGGAATCACCACGGGGTGCAACCCGCCCACCAACGACCTCTACTGCCCCGAGGATCCCGTCACCCGGGCGCAGATGGCGAGCTTCCTGGGGCGGGCGCTCGGGTTGCAGCCGGTCATCCCGACCGGTTTCACGTGCACCGAGGTCATCGGATTCAGCCAGACCAACCAGTGGTACTCAGGTGGCGAGCAGCGGACCTACAGTCCCTTCGAGGACCTGGTGGACGACGGCTCGTGGCAACTCCGATGGTTCGAGGGTGCCGAGGCCCGGATCATCGCCGACGAGGCCTGGTCCGGTTGGGAGGCCGATCCGGTCTCCCCGTGTGTTCGTGGCCCCGTAGACCGGGTGATCCTCACCGTCACGGGGGCCAGGGGCACCGACGTGGGAGCTTGGGAAAGGGACATCGGCGACGCCCTCGACCGCATCCGCATCGAGATCCCGTCCGCCTCGGTGATCGTGCTGCAGCCGGTGGTGGGAGGCCCCGAGGGTCAGGCGTGTTTCCAGGGCGGAACCCAGGTGCGAGCCGACCTGCAACACCCGTACATCTGGGAGGCGATCCTTGAGGTCTCGGCGGAATCGACCAGTGTGTTGGCGGGTATGAAGCCGAGAGTCGACTCCTGCGCCGACTTCCGTGATGGCCGCGGCCATCTCACCGAGGATGCCATACCCCGCATCGGCGCCAAGATCGGCGACTATTACTCCTGAGAGGACACCATGAGCGACGTGACTGCCACCATCCGTGACTACCTGACCACCGAACTGGTGAGTGGCGCCCCCGCCATCGCCGACGACACCCCCTTGCTCAAGACCGAGCTGATCGACTCGATGGGCGTGCTCACCCTGGTTGGATTCCTCGAGGACGAGTACGGCATCACTATCGCCGCCGACGACGTGTCCGCCGGCAATTTCGAGACGCTGCTCAGCATCACAGCCCTGGTCGAGTCCAAGCTCGGATGAGGCGAGCCCTGGTGGTTGCCGTTGCCCTGGTCGCGGCCGCCTGCACCAGTGCGGAGTCGACGTCGTCATCGACGACCACCACGGCTGCTCCCACCACGACGACCACGACCCAACCGGTCACTACCTCGACCACTGTCGCTGAGACGACCACCACGGCCGCCGACGTCGCGTTGGAGTCCGTGGCGCCCGCCGACATCGAGGGGACGGTCGGCTACGTGGGGTGTTCCATGAGCCAGAACTCTGTTGAGGGCTACGAGACCCTTGGCGGGTCGAACATGTGGTCCTTCAGGGCGCCGTACGGAGGTGGCGGCATCGGTCGCTGGTTCGTGGACATCGGTGGCGAACGGGGCGAGTACTGGGAAGGCTTCGACGATCAACTCGCCTCGCACCCCGACACCGCAGCCGTATGGCTCAACCTCTGCACCGTCAGGGAGAACCAACTCGACTCGGTCGACTCCGCGGAAGCCGTGATCGCCGAGATCACCGCCCGCATCCCCGCCGCCACCATCTACGTCTCCGCCCAACCGTCCTACACCGACGGCCACTTCTGCGGATTGGCCGGCGAAGGCGGCCCCGAGGCGATGGCCGACGTCGCCGCCGCTGTCGTCGACGCCGGCCTGGCGCTCCCCGGCCCGACCATGGGACCTCTCACCGAGGCGCAGACTCGAGACGGCTGCCACGCCAACGAGGAAGGCCAACAGATACTCGGTGAGCAGCTATTGGCGTTCTTCGGGTGAGCCCTCAGCCGATGGCCGGCGACGTCGTGTGACACGTCATCGGAGAGCGAGGGCAACGCACGACGGCTCGCGTACCCGAAGGCGGGCCATAGCGGCATCGACACCCGCGCCTACCGAGAGTGGAAGACACACGACTTCGTCGCTCGCTTGGTTGGCGACCAGAACGTGCCGACCGTCGGCAGTCAGCGCGAACGAGCGGGGTCTTCGGCCGCCGGACGGCTGGATCGACGTGAGTGTCAGACCCGACCACGGATCGAACTCGTAGACCGCCAGACTGTCGTGGCCGCGGTTGGACACGTAGACGCGGTGACCGTCTGGGGCGACGTGAACGTCGGCGGCCGAGCTGTCGACGACGCCGGGAGGCAGCGTGGAATGGGTCCCCATGGCTGTCACGGCGCCATCCTCCGGCTGGTACCGGTAGAGCGAGACCGTGTTGTCCAGCTCGTTGACGACCAAGATGTGCCGACCGTGTGGATGGAACACCACCTGACGGGGACCGGCACCGGGCGCCGAGGCACGCTCGTGGGCCAGTCTCATCGTCGCGTCCTCCGAGCTGGCGCGGTAGACCATGATGCGGTCGAGTCCCAAGTCGGCGACTGCGAGAAATCGCCCGTCGGGGGAAAAGCACGAAGAGTGCACGTGTGAGCTCTCCTGGCGATCCGGGTTCGGTCCCGTGCCCGTGTGACGGGCTGATGCGCTGATCTCGGCGATCCTCCCATCCGGGCCGATCGGGAACACCGACACCGTTCCGGATCCGTAGTTCGAGACGGCCAGGCGGGTTCCGTCGGCATCGATGCCGATGTGACAGGGGCTGTCACCGCCGCTGTCACGGGTGTTGAGTGCGACGAGGTCGACGGTGTCGGAGGTTCGCTCGATGCGGAAGGCGTGCACGGATCCAGCGGATCCGTCAGCGTCGAGACCCGTCTCCGACGCGACATACAGGTACCCACCATTTGGGTGAAGGCGCAGGAACGAGGGGTTGTGCACCCCTTCCCACGACCTCAGGAGCCTGAGGTCGCCGGTGTCCGATACGAGCATGGCGTGGATGCCGGGACGATGAGGGGGCGCATAGCTTCCCACGAACGCAAGGCCGGCAGAGAAGGTCACGTCGCTCCCCGAATGCTGCGCACGATGGCCACCGCTTCTCTCGTCGAGCGTTCGATGCTTCCGAAGTCGCCGTCGGCGATCATCCGGCGGCTCACCATCCAGCTCCCGCCACAGGCCGCCACCGACGGCAGTCGCAGGTAGTCGGCGAGATTGGAGGCATCGACACCGCCGGTAGGCACGAACGCGAGGTCTTGGAACACCCCGCTGAGCGACGCCACGGCGCCAACGCCACCCGCCGACTCCGCCGGGAAGAACTTCACCCAGTCCACCCCTTGGCGCACGGCGCGGGACACCTCGGTGGGTGTCATCACGCCTGGAATGACCGGTATGTGGTGGGACTGGCACCACCCCACCACCTCGTCGTCGTACCCCGGCGACACGACGAACCGGGCACCTGCCCCGACCGCCCGGTCGGCCTGTTCCAGCGTGAGCACGGTGCCTGCCCCGACCAGCATGTCGGGAAATCGGGTGGCCACGGCGAGTATGGCGGCCGGGGCAGTGTGGGTTCGGAAGGTGATCTCGGCGCACTCCAGTTCACCCGCCAGCAATGCTTCGCCCACCCGGACGGCGTCGTCGGCCCGGTCGACCGTGATCACCGGAAGCACGCCGGAGGCTCGAATCCGATCGAAGGTCGTGCCGCCCGGGGGTGGTGACGAGTCCCCTCCGGATTTCACGGCGTCCATCCGGTGCCGTCGGGCCAGCGGCTCTGGGTCCATTCGATCGGTTTGACGTCGATGGGGAACCTGGCGGCCAACTGCTCGTCGATCTCGATCCCAAGTCCGGGCCTACCGTTCGGCCACAGATAGCCGTCGCGAAGCTCGGGCGTCCCCGGGAAGACCTCCCGCAATCTGTCGCCAAAGCCGATCACCTCCTGGATGCCGAAGTTGTGGCACGCCAGATCGAGATGGAGGTTGGCGGCGTGGCCGACAGGCGAGACGTCGCCGGGGCCGTGCCACGCGGTTCGTACCCCGTACGCCTCACAGACCGCGGCGAGCTTGCGGGCCGGCGTGATGCCGCCGAGCTGGGAGATGTGGGACCGGACGAAGTCGATGAGTTGGTCGGTGATCAGCGAACGCCACTCCAGTGGATGGTTGTGAAGCTCGCCCATGGCGATCGGGGTGACAGTCTGTTGGCGGAGTCGCGTGAACCATCCGAGATGCTCCGGAGCGAATGGATCCTCCAGGAAGAACAAGCGGTGCGGTTCCAGAGCCCGAGCGAGTCGGATCGAGTCGATGGGGGCGAGCCGCTCGTGGATGTCATGGAGGAGGAACAGGTCGTCTCCGACGCCGGCGCGGATGTGATCGAAGAGGTCCACCACCGACCGGGCGTAGTGGTCCGGGTCGTAGTAGGCGCCCGGGAACGACGCCCGGAGTCTGGCGGTGCTGGCGTCGGCTTCGCCCGTCAGTCCCCCATAGCCGCCCATCTGGCACCGAACCGCCAGGTGGCCTTGCTGGCGGTAGCGAAGAACACCCTCGAGGACCTCTTCCGGGTTCCGGCCGTCGGCGTGCCGGTACACCATCGCGGCATCCCGGCACTTGCCGCCGAGCAGGTCGTACACGGGTAGCCCGGCGACCTTGCCCTTGATGTCCCACAGTGCCATGTCGACACCGCTGACAGCGTTGTTGAGCACCGGCCCGTTCCTCCAGTAGGCATTCACGTGCATCAGGTGCCAGAGGTCTTCGATGTTGGCGGGGTCGCGACCAGCCAACAGCGGCGCCAGGTAGTCGTCGACCGCGTCCGTCACGAGGGTCGGACGTTGGGTGAACGTCGCGCAGCCCAGGCCGTACAGCCCATCGACGTCTGTGTCGACCCTCACCACCACCAGAGCAATACCGTCGGGTGCGGTGAGGATGGTTCGGATGTTCGTGATGGCAGTCATACGGACTCCAGTGGACGGGGGCGCGCAGGGCGGCAGGAGGGCTCCGGCCGAGTGAGGGTGGTCATCGATCCTCGTGCCTCCATCCGAGGATCTCCTCGGCCCTGGTGCAGTCGAAGAAACCGCGGTTTCCGCTCAGGTCGCCGTGGACCGGGACGTCGGGATAGTGGACTCGAGAGAGTTCGAGTGACGGTGTGTTCACCATGGTCTCCGGCGCCACGATGTAGAACTCGTGGTGACCCTCGAAGTCCCGCGTCACTCCGAGCAGGGCAGCTCGGGCGGCTGACCGCTGGGTCGTGTAGCCCCAAAGCTGTTTCACCAAGCCTGAGTCGGGGAGATCGACCCAGCCCCTCGTGTCTGCGCGGCTTTCGACGACGCCGTGAAGGCGGAGACTGGCGATCGACATCGAACCGAATCGTCCGGCGATGGCGTCCGCCTGCCGTTCGCAGATCCACTTCGACAGGCTGTAGGGGTCCTCGGCATAGGTCGGGTGCTGTTCGTCGACCGGGAAGTAGTCGTAGCGGGCAACTCGGCTGAACCTGCCTCCGATGGCGTTGACGCTGGAAGCCTGACACACCCGGTCGATTCCCACCTCTGCCGCCACGCGCAGAGCGTTGTAGCTGGCGACCACGTTGTTGTTGTGCACGACGTGATCGGGGTCCCGGCCCGGTCCGTTGATGGCGGCGAGATGAATGAGGGCATCACAGCCTCGGATGGCTTCGGTGAGGGTATCGAAGTCGGTGACGTCGATCTGCAGCCCCTCGTCGTCCCAGGCTGGATCCGGTACCCGATCGATCGGGACGACGGAGTGTCCCTCCTCGAGCGCCAGGGCGACGACGGCGCGCCCGACCACTCCCCGAGAACCGGTGACGGCGATCTTCATGGCAGGCCCTCCTCGGGACGGTGGCGGTCTCTTCTCGTCATCTATCTGCCCGGGACGCCGACGACCATCGAACGCCGATGCCAACGTGGGATGGAGCGCTTGTACATAATGGCAGGCCATGGCTGTCACCGACCATCCCGGAACTCCGACTCCGGAGACCGACCGTTTCGACCTGGTGGCGATGGGCGAGACGATGGTGGCCTTCGTCTCCGAGGGCGGATCGCGTCGTTATCTGGCTGTGCCCGCCGGCGCCGAGTCGAACGTCGCCACCGGAATGGCGCGGCTGGGGTGTCGGACGCAGTGGGTCTCGCGGCTTGGAGCCGATCCGCTCGGTCATCTGGTCGAGGACTCGCTCGTTGCCGCCGGTGTAGAGGTGGCATCGGTCCGGGACAGCACCCGACCAACCGGGGTGATGACGGTTCACGTCGATGGCTCCGAGCGGCACACCGCCTATTACCGCAGCCAGAGCGCAGCCCGGGCTTTGGGCCCCGAAGACCTGCTCCGCGCCGGCGCGGCGCGCTGGATCCACCTGACCGGGATCACGCCGGCACTGTCGGCCTCGGCAGAAGCCCTGGTCGAGAAGGTGGCGGCGAGGGACGGTCATGGAGCGCGAGTCTCGTTCGACCTCAACTACCGTCCCACCCTGTGGCCCGATGTGGCCACCGCCGCCCGGGTCCTGCTGCGACTGGCCGCGGCCGCCGACGTCGTGTTCGTCGGCGACGATGAGTCGGAGGTGCTGTTCGGGACAAAGGACATGGAGGCACTGGCGGAGCTGATCCTGTGTCGCGCCGATCAACAGGTAGTGGTGAAAGGCGGTCCCGGTGAGGCATCGGTGATCGATGGTCACGGGGTGACGTCGGAGCGTGCGCTGCCAGCTGAGGTCGTCGATGTGACCGGGGCCGGAGATGCGTTCGCGGCCGGCTACCTGGCGGCGGCGGTGTTCGGGTGGCCGGTTCGGGAGCGGCTTCGGCTGGGTCACGTGATGGGCTCTCGGGCGGTCGGCACTCTCGAGCACACCCCTCCCCCGTTCCCGGACGATGAGGCGAGTCGCATCTCGCCGGCGTGGCTGGATGCGATATGGTCGGTTGGGCGCACCGGCTGAGACGAAGCGGTCACTTGGGCGGGTGTCCGGGGCACGTCAACCGATTCACGCCGGCAGCACGTCATCGGACGAATCGGCCACTGGAAGGAACACCCGGATGCGCTCGACCTCTCCGGTTCGAGTGAACACAGCGCGACTGGTCTCGCGGTCGAGGCGCGTGCCGGGAATTCTCCGCTCCGAGGCATCGGCGAACGAAACCACGAGTTCGGCCACATCCGACTTCGCCACCAGCACCGGAACCTGACACACCGTCGCGCCGAGCGAGCCGGCCGGGAGGTCGATGTCGAGCGGGCGGGATGTGAGATCGTGCACGCGCCAGGTCTCCGGTTGAGACAACAGCTCCCGATTTCTCAGCAGGATGGGGTCGAAGACGATCTGACCGGCCTCCACCCGGATCCCCACCTCGAGCGGCCGGGTGAGCAGCTCCTCCTTGACGAGCCCGGTCATCCCCGGCTGTTGCGCTCCGGAGTGGGCTGGTGAGTGGGAGTACGGGTCGATCGGGATCGCACCGAACTCGTGGGCGGTCTTGTTGAAGCCGAGCCCACCTCGGATGCGCCAATAGGCGTCGGCGAGCCTGGTGACCGTCTCGGGGTCGGCCGCCACGGCCTGCGCGTCGAGCAAGGAAGTTTGGGCCGCAACGAGCAGCTTGGCGACCATGTGCCAGTAGACGGAACCGATTCCCTCGTATCCGTACATCGACCCCGATCTGCCCGTGTACGAGTGATGCTCGAAGACCTCCTCGTAGATCTCGGAAGCATCTGCTGAGCCCAGTGCAACCAACGAAGACCAATGGGACGACTCCGCCAGGTGATCGAGTGCGGCAGAGAGGTCGTCTCGACTCGAGATGTCCGGGTTGAACCGGAAGCGCCCATCGGCGTCGACGAGGATCACCGACTCCTCACCCCGATCGACCAGGGCTAGGAACAGTTCGTTTCCGGTCACCCGGGAGGCCGGGATCACGTTCTTGTCGAGGAACGCCCGCGGTCGGATGGCGGGGTAGAGCATGAAACTCTTCTGATCGGCTCGGTACATCGCACTGGCGAAGAGCGCCTCGATGACCTCCAGTCGTTGCTCGGCCGTGAGGACGCCGGAGTCGAGGATGGCGACCTGTCCCTCGAGCATCTCCTGGAGATGCTCGACCGACGCCTCATCGGTCTCGAACCGGATGAGGTTGTACGAGTGATAGAGCCCGTCACCGCGCCTGCCGAGGGCGATGGTGTCGTCGAGATGCACGGTGGCGACGTCGCACAGATGAGTGAAGCGCTCGGTGGGCACGGTCACCGTACCGGTGAACCCCGTCTCGTACACCCGGCTGCGGTACCTCGTGAACGCCATACCCAGATCATCCATCAGTCTCCGACGGAGCCTGCCGTCGGATTCGGCGCCGCTGCCGACTGAGTTGTCGAGGATCCTGGTCAGATCCTCGAGCCAGTGGGCCACCTCGGCGGACAGTTCGACCGTGGGGAGGTCTGACGCTCGGACGAGCATCGCCAGGTGACCGAGATACCGACGGAGGTGATACAACGTGACCATCGAGATGCCGTAACCGACGAGGGCGTTGTTGGCGTCATTCCACTCGGGGCGTTGCGTGTTCATCCAAATGCCTCCGCCCGGAACGAAGTTCGAGAGCTTCGACAGGGCCGGCACGAGCAGCTTCTCGGCAAGCGTCGCCAGATACACGTCACCAGAGGTGTCGGTCAGGAGTTTCCCGTCGCCGCCGATCGCATCCACCCGCTGGGCGGCTCTGTCGGCGGCGCCGTCGTCGTAGTCGATGGTGAGTTTCGGGTTGGCGACGAGCCGCTCGTAGGAAACGATGCGGTAGGGCACGTCGGCGTACGAGAAGAGACGCCGCCCGAGCATGGCAACCACCTGACCGGGAAGGTAGCGGTCGGCCGCCTCGAGGAGTCGCAGCAGATACACGATCTGGTGATCGCCCCAGTATCCGATGTGGCTCCAGGGGTCGTCGGGATCGGGGACTTCCCAGTCGATCCCGTGGCGGGTGATCCGGTAGGGGTTGAAGCCGTCCGGTGTCGAGGCGTTGACGAAAACCGAGATCGTCGCGGGCAGGTAGTCGGGGAAGCTCGTGCACAGCGCTTCCCAGTTCTGGAAGATGTCCCGCCAGTTGCCCTCGTAGTAGACGATTGGCCGGCCCGCTTCGTCCCGGACACGGATCGAGAACCGATTCCATGGTCGGCTGGGGTCGCCATGACGTCGGGAAAAGCCGAACGGGAGATACTCGAATCCGAGTCGAATGAGTTGAGGGTCGTTCGTCTCCACAACCCGGTCGAGCAACGCCGACCACTCGATCTCGGGTTCGAGTGATTCGAGCCACGTCCGATGGAGCGCGGCCACCGGCCGGTTCCTGTCTTCGAGGAACCGGACCACGTCGGCGACTTCGAGCCGGTAACCGGTGACCGGAATGCCGCCGCGCATGACGTTGTAGGTGACGTTGGCGAACTGGTGGGCGGTGGCCACACGGTCCCCGGTACGTTGCAGCGCGTCGGCGGGAGCCATGATGCCGACCAGCGCATCCGTGGCACCCTCCAGACAGGAGGCGATCTCGGCCTGGATGTCGACACCGGCCTGCAGCATCGAGCGGAGCCGGGTGACCGTGGCCTGGCCGGCGGCAACGTCGGCGACGATGCGCCACTGGCACTCCTCCCCGGGGTTCAGGTCGAGATCCCCCGACAAGAGGTACGCCCCGGGTCGCCCGGTGAGTAGGCCGACCGACGGATGCTCACGCCCGCGCTCGAAGTCCTCGAGCGCGTCGGGCGACAAGCTGAGCTCGGCAGCATCGAATCCGAGCGACCAAACGACGGACGCCCGCAACACTTCATCGGGCTCGGGACGGTCGACGATCCGCGACTCGAGCGAGAACGTGGCGAGCCGATCGGAACCGTCGACGACCTCGCTCCGCTTGTAGGCGTGTGTGAGGTTGCTCAGGCTCTGGTAGATGGCCGGCTCCAGGCCATAAGGGAGGACACCGAGGAGCCCATCGAGGAGCGACAGGCGCACGGCGACGTCGGCGTGGTTGATCAATGTGCTGGTGCGCACGAACCCGAATCGGTCACAGCTCGCCCACCGATGGCTGATCGTGAGTCGAAGCTCGGGATGTTCCTCCTCGAACACGATGGCGTCTCCGACCACCGACTTGTACAGGTGTCGACGCACGCCGCCCGCGGTTCGACCTCGAAACGGGGTCCACAGGGCTCCGGCCGGGGTTCGTACCGCGGTCACCGGTCCGGTCACCCCGGCGGCGTGATGGAGGCGGTCGTCGGTTTCGTAGGGAAACAACGCTCGCGAGCTGTCCATCCGTCCGGCGGTGATTCCACCTGTGCTCGACACGTACATCCAGCGGTCGCCGTCGCTCACAACGCTCATGAGGAACGGCGACATGAGGTCGACGTCTGAGATGGCGTAGTAGCCGACGCCGTCGATCTCGATGAGGCCCTCACCTCGTGTCTGGTGACCGGATCGGACGGCCGTCATCGGGTCGCTCCGGATCTGATCGGGCCCACTGCCGCCTCGAGCCCATGGCCGGAGTCGAACAGCGGCGTTGCCGACCGGTCATCGAGGTCGGCGGACGAGCGGGGCCAGGGTTGCGGGGTTCGCGCCTCGAACGGGCGACGACCTGTGAGAAGCTCGCCGAGCGCCGACGCCTCCGTCCCGGGGAGCCAGGCGGCCACCACTGCATCTGCCCGCTCGATGAGATCGGGCATGATCAGCGGGCGACCCGAATACACCACCAGGATGAGGATGTGGCTCGAAGCTCGCATCCGGGAGAAGATCGCCCGATCCTCGCTGCTCGGTTCGGGCGAGGCGCAGTCGCCGGGGCCCTCGGCGTAGGGCGGCTCGGCGATGCAGAGGACACCCACGTCGGCCCCACCGCCATCGGGGAAGACGCCGGACGGGTCGTATGCCACCTCGCACGGGACGGAGCTGCGCAGGCCCTCGAGCAGGGTGCTGCCTTCGGTCGTCGAACCGATTCCGCCCTGCCAACCGACGGTCCACCCTCCGCATTGGAGGCCGATGTCATCGGCGGCGGGCCCGGCCACCCGGATCGTTCGAGTGGTGGGGGCGAGGGGCAGGGCACGGTCGTTCTTGAGCAGGGTGGCGCTTCGTCGCACGGCCTCGGATGCGAGGCTTCGATGTGCCGCTGAGCCGATCATGCTCAACGGTGGGGCATCGGGGACTGGGTCGAACAGTCCGGCGGCCGCCTTGGCCGTGAGGATGCGTCGCACCGCATCGTCGATCCGCCCCATGGCGATGTCGCCGTCGGCGACTGCTCGCTTCATGGCGTTCAGGAAGCGCTGGTAGTCGATCGGAACCATGACCATGTCGATGCCGGCATTGATGGCCTTCACCACCGCCTCGTCGTAGTTCGGCCCGATCTGGTCGATTCCCATCCAGTCGGTCACGACGAATCCACCGAAGCCCAACTCGCCTTTGAGGACATCGGTGAGCAGCCGCTGATGCTCGTGGAGCCTGACACCATTCCAGGAGCTGTACGACGCCATCACGGTCATGGCGCCGGCATCGATGGCGGCCCGATAGGGCGGGAGGTGAACGGCACGCAACTCGTCCTCGGTGATCCGTGCATCGCCCTGATCGATTCGCCAGCCATCCCCCCAACCGTCCCACCAATCGGTCCAGTCGAAGTGGGGTGCGGTATCCCATGAGGTGGCTCCATCCGCCACGAAGTGCTTGGGACATGCCAGTACTCTCGCCGTGCCGATCTCCGAGCCCTGGAGCCCGCGGACCAGTGCGGCGCCCAGCGTCGCCACCAGCCCCGGGTCTCTCCCATATCCCTCGTACGTGCGGCCCCAGCGCAGGTCCTGAGGTACCGCCACCGTAGGAGCGAAGGCCCACCGCACGCCGGTCGCCAGCATCTCGGTGGCGGTTGCCCGCCCGATCCGCTCGACCAGGTCCGGGTCGGCGACCGAGCCAAGGCCGATGTTGTGGGGAAAGATCGTGGCACCCCGGACGTTGCTGTGCCCATGCACGGCGTCGATCCCGTAGACGAGAGGAACCCCCAGGCGGCTGCCGGCGGCGGCGTCGACGAAGCCGCCCACCATGTCGACCCAGTTCGCGGGAGTGTTCGGCGTCGGGTTGCCCTCCCCACCGCTGAGCACCGACCCGATGAAATGGTCGGCCACCTCGGCCGGGGTGATGCTGTCGTTGGAGACCTGTGTCATCTGCCCGATCTTCTCGGCGACGGTCATCGCGTCGACGAGAAGATCGATGTTCACGGAGCTGGCGGTCATGGTGGTTGATCCTGGAGTAGGTGGGTGCGTGGGTTCCGGCCGAGGCCGGAACCCACGAATCGGGAGGTTGTCACTCCAACTCGAACGCTCCGACATCACACCCCGCCCGTTGCGGACGGGGCACGCCCCGTTGATCCGTCACGGGGCAGGCCGCGGCATCGGCTTCGTCGAGGGCGGGGCTGGCTTCGAGCAGTGAATGGGTCCGAGTCGGGCCGCCGTTGTCGGCGAGAACCCCGAGCCCGACATCCGCCACCACCTGATCGCTTGCCACCGAGTTGCAGGTGCCGTCGGTGAACACGTTGTTCCCGAGCGAGGTCAGCGTCACTGCGCCGGCGCCGAAGAACCCCTGGAAACATCCGAGGTCGCCGTTGCCGGCGACGATCGTGTTCTGCAGGTTGAGTGCCGCCGCCGAAGCGCCGAACGTGCCGACGAAGAGGCCACCGGCCGTGCCGGCCGGGGCGCCGTTGCCGGCGATGGTGCCGTTGGTGATGTCGACCACACCGTCGGTGATGAACATCGCCCCGCCGTGCCAGCCGGTCGACGTGTTGCCGCTGACCGTCGAGTTGACGACCGTGGCGCCTGAGAGAAGCCGCAGTCCACCACCGACGTCCTGGGCGGTGTTGCCGCTGATCGTGCTCCGCTCGAGCGTGGTCGACGAGCCGAAGAAGGAGTACACGCCGCCTCCGGCCCAGCCGCTGGAGTTGTTCGACACGGTGCTGTCGATCAGGTGCAGGGCCGAGTTCTCACCGTTGTAGATCCCGCCGCCACCCTGCCAGAAGTCGCCTGCGTCGGTCGTCATCTCGCAGTCGGTGACCGTCACCGTGTCGAGGGTCAACGCCCCGTTGTTGAGCACGCAACCCGCCAATTGGAAGCCGTAGCCGTCGGCCATCGTGAGGTGGCTCACGGCCACGGTTGCCCCGGCTTCGACAATGAGCACCCGGTCGATGCCCCGCCCGTCGAGGGTGAGGCCGGAAGCATTCGATGCGTCGACCGTGATGTCGCGGGTGGCGACGATCGGCCCGCTCAGTTCGATCCTCCCCCGGCCAGCGCCGGATCGAAGGTGACGGTTCCGCCGGTGGCGACCCGGGCCACCGCCTCGCGCAGCGAGCCGGCGCCATCGTTGGCGAGGCTGGTCACCACCAGCTCGGTGGGGGGAGGCAGTTCCTTCACGCGCACCTGGTCGAACCAGGTGACACCCTCGGGCAGACCCGAGTCGGGCAGGGTGAACCCGTAGCCCCACACCTCGTCCAGTCCGAGACCGTCGTTGGGCGCACCCTCGGGCTGGTCGGCGGACCGGGTGAAGGCATCGAACGGCACCTCGACCAGACGCCAACCCTCGGTGTCGTCGGCGAAGCTCGCCTCGAACCGCTCGGCGGTGTCGGGGCCCTGGTACACCCGCACGTAATCGACCTTCATCGATTGCGGGAGCGTCAGGTCCTCGCTGATGGTCCCTCCGAAGTTGCCTCCGATCGCCATGTTGAGCAGTAGGTAGACGGCGTCGTTGAAGACCCACTGATTGGGGGCGACGTCGGTCGGGGTCGCCGAGTGGTATTGGATGCCGTCGACGAACCAGTCGATCCGATCCGGTTGCCATTCGATCGTGAAGGTGTGGAACTGGTCGGCGACCGGCCCGTCGAAGTCGTAGACGTTGCCGAAGCTCTGGCCTCCTGCGTAGCCCGGGCCGTGGATGGTGCCGAATATCTCGTTCGGCAGACGGCTCACGTACTCCATGAAGTCGATCTCACCGGTCTGGGGCCAGTCGACGACGTCGATGTCGGTCCCGAGACTCCAGAAGGCCGGCCACAGACCCGCCTCACCGTCGGGAACCTGGATGCGGGCTTCGATCCGACCGTAGGCGAACTCGGCCTTGTGCTTGGTGACCAGCCGCGCCGAGGTGTACGAGCACTCGCCGTAGTAGCACAGGAGCGATCCGTCCGCCTCGTCGAGCGTGATGACCAGGTTGCCCGATCCGTCGGTCGAGGCGTTGGCGGGATCGTCGGTGTAGTACTGGAACTCGTCGTTGCCCCAACCGGGGATCCCGTTCACCGTCCCGTCGCCGATCTCATATCCCCAATTGGCGGCGCTCGGGGGCGTGCCGGCGGGGTCGCCGAACTCATCGGCCCAGGCGAGCGTCCAGCCCGCAGGCCCCGGATCGGGAGCGCGGTTGTCGGCGAGATGGACGGTGACGGTGTCGCCGGTTCCGGTGCCGTGGTACCAGAAGGTCAGCGATTCGCCGTCGGTCCAGTCCTGGCCGATCGGGAAGTCCCGCATGAGACCGGCGTCGGACCCGCCCGCCGTGACCGGCCGGCCGTCGTAGGTCCAGCCGTTGAACGGGATCGGCTCGCCGCACTCGACGCCGATCTCGTTGGCGCGGACGTGGAAGAGGAGGTCGGTGAGTCCGTCACCGTTGACGTCCTCCTCGTGGCGGGTCGGGGTCTTGTTGCGTCCGCTGGTGTGCGTCTCGGTGGCGTCGCCGACGGTCACCGTCGCGTGGTCGACGGTGGTGGCGTCGAAGTCGGCGGTGCTCAGCAGCGCCACCGGTACCACACCGTTGCCGGCGGAGCAGGGGTTGCCCTCGATCAGGATGTCGACCGCGAGCGGCCCCTCGACCTGGAGGACGCCCTCGAAGTCGTCCTGCCCGGGGCGGGCGAGGGTGTCGCCGGCGGCGAGTTCGATCCGGCTGAGTTCGACGTTGTCGGTCGAGTCCCACAGGTCGGGGGACCGCTCGAAGTCATCGAGCAGGAACGGCTCGTACGGATCGTCGTCGACGACGGTCGCCGCCGCCTGCATGAGGAACCCGGCTTCGGCCCCCTGGGGGTTGGAGAGCCGGAGGATCGCCCGCTCATTGCCCTCCCATTTGCTGTCCTCGATGGTTGTGAACGCCACGGCGACCTCGGACGGACCACCGTTGAGGAAGGTGACGCTGCCTGCGACCGGCAGGTAGTCGCGGTCGGCCGTCGCCGAGGAGGGCTCGGACGTGTACTGCACCGTCGCCTCGGCAGGGTCGTCGGCGTTCATCGGCCGGTTCAGCTTGATGGTGAACGATCCGCTGTCGCCCTCCGTCACGTCGAAGTTGGCGTTGGAGAAGGTCACGGCCAACGGCGGGATCTCCGCTACCCCGTACCGCTCGACGTCGTCGAAGTAGTAGGTCCGGGCCCCACCCGTGTTGAGCAGGCCGAAGGCGTACCCGTGGACCTGGGTGAGGGTGAGGCCATCGTTGGGAGCACCGTTGCCGATGTCCTTGCGCACGAAGTCCGAGAACGGGAACTCGAGTTGCTGCCATCCGGAGAAGTCGTCGACGAAGCTGACCGAGAACCGCTCGGCGTCGTCGACCGCCGACCCCGGGTTGCGATTGTCGAGGATGTCGACGAAGAGGGTGTTCCCGCTGCTCTGCCCGTAGACCCAGAACCGGAAGCCCTCCGACCCGCTCCAGTCCTGGCTGACCCAGGTGGCCGGATCGGCGCTGTCGAAGGCGTGAACGAACCCGGCGAACGAGGCGACGTCACCCGACATGTCGAGCACGGTGTTGCCGGCGATCGATCCGGGAACGGGAGCAGGTGGGGCGTCGGTCAGGGCGATCGAGATCGCGCTGCCGTCGCTGAATGTCAAGAAGCCTTCGGTCAGGGGCGACTCGAAGTCGTCGATGACGGTCGACCCACCCGAGAGGGGGCCGGTCGAGAACGCCCAGTAGTCGGTGCGGAACGTGGCGTCGCTCCCGGAGTTGCCGATCACGGCGATCACCACGTTGAGCAGGTCGGGTCCGAGAACACCGTTGCCGCCCGTGAGGAAGGAGTTGTCGTCGAGGAAGTCTGCCAAGGGGATCGAGACGAGCTGCCATCCGCCGCCAGCCATCGCGCACGGTCCCGCCGCCGCCACGACGCAGTTGTACTGGAACTCGTCGTCGGGGGCTGTGTCGGCGTCGTCGTCGTCCTGCAGATTGATCTCCAGGGTGTAGTCCTGACCGGGATCGGGGTTGATCCAGAGGTTCAGGTGGTCGAGCCCGGTCAGATCGGTCGGGCTGGTTCGGCCGAATCCCCCGTAGAAGCCCGGAACACCGCCCGACCCCCACCCGGTCTCGAGCGAGAACGCACCGCCGTCGAAGGGGGGCAGGTCGGTCGAGTTGGCCGCGATGCCGCCCCCTCCGACGTCCCCGCCGAAGCTGAACCACCCGTTTGCAAAGGGGTCGCCGTGCTCCATGTCGTCGAAGACGACCGTGGTGGTGGCCGCCTGAGCTGCCGGCGGCACCGCCGGCCCCGCCACCAGCAGCGACGTCACGAGCAGCACCGCCACGGCGGCCGTGCCCCGCCGTTTCTTCGTGAAGATCGATCCGCTCATCATTGCTCCCTCTCTCCCTCGTCCGTTTCGTCCCCTTCGACATCTCCTGGATCCCGGAGCGGCTCGCCGCCCGCGCCGTCCATCCGGCTCGGATCACCGGCCTCGCGCTGGGCGGGCGATCTCGTCCCTCCGGAGGACTCCCGAATCACCAGTTCGACCGGCATGATCTCGACCATCGGCGCCCTGGCCGCCCCGATCACGAGGTTGTTCAGCATTCCGACCGCCCGGGCGCCGGTGTCGGCGACCGGCTGGCGGATGGTGGTGAGTGGCGGCACGGCCTTCTCCGATGCGGGAAGGCCATCGAAGCTCACCACCGCCATGTCGTCGGGGACACGTACCGCCGCTTCGCGCAACGCCCTGAGCGCGCCGACCGCCATGGTGTCGGAGGCGACGAACACGGCATTCGGCTTCCGGGGAATCAGTTCCAACATCCCCCGGTAACCGCTCGCCTCCGAATAGTCGCCGTCGACTCGCAGGCTCGGGTGGAGCGCTCGTCCGTGCAGCGCCAATCCTTCGATGAAGCCGTTCAGCCGGTCGACGCCGGCGGTCGTCGAAACCGGGGCGCCGAGGAGAGCGATCCTCTCGTACCCGAGTTCGATCAGATGCGTCGCAGCCATCCGGGCACCGCCACGGTTGTCGGCATCGACATAGCTGAGCCCCCCCACATCGGGACGGCCGATCATCACCACCGGGAGCTCACCCCCGGCCATCCTCGCCAGGAGAGGATCGGCCATCCGGGTGGCTGTGATGATGAGACCGTCGAGGAACCCGGAGGTGACCACCCGCGGGTAGAGGGCGCCCTCCTCCTCTTCGTTCTGGAACAGGAACAGCGACAGCGTGTTTCCCGCCTGGTTGCACGCGGTGCTGATCCCTTGGATGAGTCGAGAGAAGTATGGATCTTCGAAGAGGGCGTGCACCCGACTGGGGATGACGAGGCCGATGACGCCGCTGCGGCCGGAAACGAGCGATCGCGCCGCCACATTGGGCGTGTAACCGGTCCGTCGAATCACCTCCTCGACCCGCTCGCGAACCGACGGCTTCACGCTGGGATGGTGGTTGATGACCCGAGACACGGTCGAACGCGACACCCCAGCCAGTCGACCGATGTCTTCGAGCGTGAGGTTCATCGCACTTTCCTCGTCCTCGGGTCTCTTCCCATCTCGTTCTGCCTCGTTCTGCCTAGTTCGCCATGAGAACGCTCTTCGAGGAGAGGACACTCTTCGAGGAGCCCTTTCGGTAGGAGCGCTCCCAGGGAAGTTATCGAGTTGTGACGGCCGGGTCAATCCCTTGACGTTCATAGCTTGCCTAGCGTATAGTCGAACCAGCGATCCCATCGAATGGGAGCGCTCCCATAGCGTCGCAGAAGAGGGCGCAACCCGGATTCGTACGAGGAGGACTGATCATGAGGAAAAGACGAAGCCTGGCGACAGCGCTTCTCGTCGTTCTAGCGCTGGTCATCGCGGCCTGTGGTGGCGACGACAGCGCAGACACGACCGCGGCCACCGGTGGGGAAACGGCGACGACCTCCGCCGGCACCGACACCACAGGTGCCGCGAGCCCCGGCGAGGATGTCACCCTGCGGGTGCTGATCCACCAGAACCCGGCGTTCACCGAGTACATGGATTCGTTCAACGCCGACTTCGAGGCCGCGAACCCCGGGGTCACCGTCGACATGTCGGTCGTGACTCCCGAGGACATGCCCACCTCGATCCAGACCCGGCTCTCGGCGTCAGACGTCGATGTGATCGACTACTGCGTGGCGCCATGTGCTGGGTTCACCAACGGCATCCAGCCGTACATGTCGGGCATCAGCTCCCCCCCAACGTGGCAGCAGCTGATCGAGGCCGGGCTGATCATGGACATCACCGATGAGCCATTCGTCCAGAACTTCGACGAGCCGACCATCCAGGATGCCGGTTCGTTCAATGGGAGCGTGTACGCCATCAACATGGGTCGCAGCGCCTTCAGCGGTATGTTCACGAACACCGATCTGTTGGCCGAGGTCGGAGTGGAGATCCCGACGACGTGGAGCGAACTGGTCGCCGCATGTGAGACCATCATCGCTGCCGACTACGCCTGCATGACGCAGGGCGGCGGCGACGTGTGGCCGATCTTCGTGGGTTCCTACGGCATTCTCGGGGCACAGTTCCCCGACCAGGCCGCGCTGTCCGAAGGCCTGTGGACCGGCGAGATCAAGTGGAACGAGGGTGAGGGCCTCGAGCTCATGGAGAAGCTCCAGGTGTATGCTCAGGACATGCTCGAACCGGGTGTGACAGGTCTCAGCCACGACGAGGCCACGGCCCGGTACGCGGCCGGCGATGTGGCTTTCTTGCCCACCGGCACGTGGCAGGGCGCCAACCTCGAAGGCTTCGAGCCCGACTTCGCCTGGACCTACGTTCCCGTCCCGGGATCCGATGATCCGGCCGACAACCAATACTTGTTCGGCAAGTACGACCTCAGCTTCATGATCGCCGAGGACACGCCGAACCCGGATGTGGCAAAGGCGTATCTCGCAGCCATCTCGGACCCCGACAACTACCAGGCATTCGTGGACGCAACGGGCTTCATTCCCACGCAGCCCACGGCGACGCTCGACAGCACGGTTGGTGACGCGGTTGCGCCGCTTCTCGCCAACTATCGCACCGCCTTCGAGCAGATCTGGGTCGCACCGACCGGTGCCGGGCAGTGGGCGAATGCCTGGCAGGGAGCGTCGTGGTTCACACCGTACAACGAGTGGGACGATGCGAAAGCCCTCGCCGATCAGGCGCAAGCAGACCTCGAGGCCGGCCTCAGCGCCGGGTAGCACCGAGTAGACACCGAATAGCACACCTCCGACGGAGGGTCCTCGCCACAGCGGCGAGGACCCTCCGGAAGAGGCAACAGACCGGGGAGGCATGATTCGATGGCGATCATGAACAAGAACTATCTGTTCGGCAGTGCCGGCAGGGGGCGGCGCTTCACGCCCCTCATGCTCCTGATCCCCGGCGTTCTCCTGTACGTACTGATCGCCCTCGGCCCCTCGCTGGCGACGGTGGGGTACTCCTTCACCGACGCAAGCGGACTCAGGGGGGCGCCGGTCAACTGGATCGGACTCGACAACTACGACGAGTTCCTGTTCCGGGGCCTTGCCTCCAGAGACAACCTCGACGCCACGTTGAGAACACTCCAGTTCTCCGTGATCGTCACCTTCGTTCAGTTCACCATTGGTCTGATCCTGGCGCTCCTGGTGAACCAGAAGCTGAAGGGTCGGACGTTCTTCCGTACCCTCTTCTTCCTGCCGGTGATCCTCGGCGTGGTGATCCAGGGCCTCATGTGGAAGCTCTTTCTCCAGCCGCGGGGAGGGCCCATGGCAATGATGTTCGATTGGTTCGGGCTTTCCTCTGAGTTCCTGGGCGGGCAGCCCGGTGAAGCCTTTGGCTGGGTGATCGTGGTCCAGATCTGGGCCAATGTCGGCGTCACCATGGTCATCTTCCTGGCCGGCATGCAGACCATCAACACCGACCTCTACGAGGCGGCTCGAATCGACGGCGCGAGCGGATGGTCGCTGTTCCGCAGCATCACTTGGCCACAGCTCACGCCGGCGATCAACACGAACTTCCTCTTGAACATCATCGGGTCGCTGCAGGCCTGGCAGCTGTTCCTGGTGCTGATCGGCTACAAGCCCGGAACCCAGGTGCTCGGCTACCTGGTCTTTGCGGAGGGTTTCGGACAAGGTGACTCCCCGGCGTTCCGCCAGGGCTTCGCCGCCGCAGCGTCAATCGTGCTGTTCTTCCTGGTCCTGATCATCGGATTCTTGGCCAACAAGTACGTCAGCTGGAGAGAAGCGAGGTACATGGGATGAGTGACGCCCTCGAACAACACGGGGTCACCAAGACCCTCGACCAGGTGATGGATCTCACCGAGAAGGAACCGGCCAGCGTCACGGCGCGATCACGGCTCCTGAAGATCTTCTCGTATGTCATGCTCGGTCTGGTTGCCGTGTTCTACCTGTGGCCGCTCTTCATGCTGGTCAACACGGCGCTGAAGACCCTGCCGCAGTACCTGAAGGACCCGGCCGCCATCGTGACCGATCCGAGCCTGGCAAACTTCGGCGAGGCCTGGGAGCTCGCCAACTTCCCGCAGTACATGCTCAACTCGGCCCTGTACACCGCCATCGCCACCGCCGTCTTCATTGCGACGTCGCTCTTCGTGGCGTTTCCGATCGCCCGGGGGTACTTCAAGGGCAGCGGTGCGATCCTGACCATGTACGTCGTGGCCCTGTTCCTTCCCCCGGCACTGATTCCACAGTTCCAGTTGATCCTGAATCTGGGCCTGTACAACACTCGTCCCGGCTACATCCTGTTGTTCCTCATCAACCCGATCGGCATGATCATCCTGGTCAACTACATGAAGTCGATTCCCCGCGAGCTCGACGAATCGGCGGCTGTCGATGGCTCGGGCTACATCCGGTATGTGCTCACGGTGATCTTCCCGTTGATCAGGCCGGCGGTGGCGACGGTCACCGTGCTCCATGCGATCGGTATCTGGAACGAGCTGATTCTCCCAACGATCTACCTCACGAACCAGGACTACTTCCCGATCACGAGGGGATTGATCGTGTTCGAGGGCGTGTACGGGAGCAACTGGCCGGGTATCGCCTCGGCGGTGCTCATGTTGATGCTCCCGATGCTCATTCTGTTCATGTTCCTGCAGCGCTACATCATCGGCGGCCTCACCGCAGGAGCCGTCAAGGGCTGAGTCCCCGCAATCACGAGAGGTGGGTCGAGTGACGACGGTTCGACGACCGGCGTACCTGGTCATGGCGTTCGTTCTACTGGCGATGGGCGCCTGCCAGTCGACCGCAGGTACCGGCACCACGACCATGGGGACGCCCCAGGTCGAGACAACCACCACGATGGCACCCGAGCCGACCACGACATCCACGACGGTGCCGGAGACGACGACCACCACGATCCCGGCACCGGAGCCCATTCCGATCGAGCCACCGGAGGGCATGGAGCTGGTGTGGAGCGACGAGTTCGATGGCGACGCCATCGATCCGTCCAATTGGACTTACGACATCGGCGGCTGGGGATGGGGCAACGGCGAGGCTCAGTACTACACCGACCGCCCGGAGAACGCCCGGGTCCAGAACGGTCTGCTGGTGATCGAAGGGCGTTTCGAACGGTTCGAGGAGTCGTATTACACCTCCGCCCGCCTCATCACCCAGGACCTGCGGGAGTTCCAGTACGGGCGGATCGAGGCACGCATCAAGCCGCCGACCGGCGTGGGCACGTGGCCGGCGTTCTGGATGCTCGGGGCAGACTTCGAGCGCGACCCCGCCGACCCGATTCAGAGCAACTGGCCTGACATCGGCGAGATCGACATCATGGAGTACATGGGGCGGGAGCCGGACCTGGTGCTCGGCACGCTGCACGGACCTGGCTACGCCGGAGCCGGAGGGCTCACCCGGTGGAACCGCCGGGACTACATCGTCGGTGACGACTTCCACACCTTCGCCATCGACTGGGACGAGGAAGGCATTCGCTGGTTCTACGACGGCGAGGAGTACTACGACCTCGGCCCGGAGTCGTTGGGCGGCCGCGAATGGGTCTTCGATCAACCGTTCTTCATCATTCTCAACCTGGCCCTCGGCGGCACCCTGGGAGGGCCGATCCCTCTCGACACCGAGTTCCCCCAGCACATGTACGTCGACTATGTAAGGGTGTATCAGCGATCGTGAGCTGCTTGGCCGCCCGCCCGTGACCACGGGATCCCCGAGGGACGGGGGCGATCCACACCAGCCGCCCATGCAGTTCCACCAAACCGGTGCGGGCGTGTGGGTCCCCTCTTCCGACGGACCTGTCACCGATGGTCGGTGAACCGCCGGGCCTTGAGATCGAAGCGGGGCAACGTCCCGAACTCGACCGATTCGACTCTGGCCCGCAGGCTGAGGGCGTTGCGGATGGCGTTGTCGGCGGCGGCTACCACTTCGGTGGTGTCGCCGGAGGTGACCTCGACCCGGATCACCATGTCGTCGAGCTCATGGGTTCGGTACACGTCGACGGCGAACTCGCCGATCTCCGGGATCGAACGGAGGATGTTCTCGATGGCCGACGGGAACACGTTGATGCCACGGACGATGAGCACGTCGTCGACCCGACCGATCACGCCGCCTTCGAGGCGGGCGTATGTGCGACCGCATGAGCATGGGCTGGTGTCGATCTTGGCGCGGTCTCCGGTGCGGTACCGGAATACGGGGTAGCCGGGACGGCCGAGGTTCGTGATCACGACCTCACCTTCCTCGGCGGGGTCTCCGGTCGCCGGATCGATGATCTCGACGATGAATTCACCCTCGTTGACGTGCAGGCCTGACTGTTCGATGCATTCGAAGCCCCACGCCCCCACCTCGGTGGCACCGGCGTGATCGAAGGTCCGCGCCCCCCACGCCTTCTGGATGCGGGCACGGGTGGCGGGAAGGCCCGCCCCCGGCTCGCCGGCATGAATGGTGGTGGTGACCGATGACTTCGACAGGTCGATGCCTTCCTGTTCGGCCACCTCGGCCAGGTGCAGGGCGTAGGTGGGGGTGCACACCAGCACGGTGATCTCGTTGGTCAGGATCGCCTTGAGCCGCTGAAACGACGACATGCCCCCACCGGGAAAGGCGAGCGCACCCACCTTCCGTGCACCCTCGTAGGAGCTCCAGAAACCGATGAACGGCCCGAACGAGAACCCGTAGAACACGCGATCCGAAGCCGTCACGCCGGCAGCGCGGAACACCGACGCCCAGCACTCGGCCCACCAGTCCCACGACTCGGCCGTGTCGAGGCATCGCAACGGCTCACCGGTGGTCCCGGACGTCTGGTGGATCTTCACGTAGGCGTCGCGGGGGAAGCTCAGGTTCGAGCCGTACGGCGGGTTGTCCGCCTGGTCAGCCGACAGCTCCTTCTTCGTGGTGAAGGGGAGCCGCCGGAAGTCCTCCCAACCGGTGATGTCGCGCGAGTTGTGGACTCCGACTGCGCCGAACTTGGCGGCGTAGAAGGCGTTGGTGCCGAGCATCTGATCGAGCACCAGCTGGAACTTGCGGAGTTGCAGTTGACCGAGGGCGTCCCGGCCCAACGTCTCCATGAGCGAGCCGATCTGGCGAGCGTCCACGTGTGCCTTCCTTCTCAGTCGTGGTTCGGGGCGGTGTCGGCCCGGAACGGGAACTTCTCGATGATCATGATCACCGGCCGCCCACCCATCATGATGCGGTAGGCCCGGCTCAGCAGGTCGCCGTCGTACTGGTCACGGAGCGCGTCGGGAAGGCCGTCGGCCGATTCCTTGCCGTACCACAGCACTTCTCGACGCTGCTCCACGCGCGACGACAGGAGGATGCGTCCGACGCTGCCCCCCTGGATCTCCATGGCGGCACGAATGTCGCGGGGGATGGCGGCGGGGTTGGTGAGCGAGATGGCATAGGCGTACAGGTCACCGCTGTATCCGCCGGTGAGCGTCACGTGACGAGCGAGCACCTCGCGCCCCGCCTTCACATCGAGCCACTCCTGGCCGACTTCGAGCGTCTGCTCGGCCTGGCCGAGCGTTGTGACCTCGATCGGCTCCATGCAGTACGCCTCGAGGAATTTGGTGACGGTCCCGTCGATGACCATGAGCGCCCGCTGCATGGGTGAAAGTGCCCGTAGATTCACCGGCTCCAGATCGGAGGGCCGATCGAACTGGGCCACGAACAGCCCATCAGCCGGGTCGAAGGCAGCCATCAGGCGATCTCGTACTCCGCCAGTCCGCCACGCTCGTACATCTCGGCGAAGTGCCGGTGACGACGTTTGCCCGAAGACGTCTTGGTCAGTGTTCCCTGCGCGACGAGGACGACGTCGTCGACACCCACACCGAGACGCTCGAACACGGCCTGCTTCACGGCGGCCCTGATCTCGTCTGCGGTCTGTTCGCGTTCGTCGCGCACCTCGCTGATGATCACGACCCGCTGTGTACCGAGCTTGGCGTCGTCGGTCCCGAACGCTGCGAACGAGCCGGTCCGGAGGTCGGGGATCTTGAGGAGCGCCGCCTCGAAGTCGGAGGGATCGATCTTGCGGCCTCGGACGGCGATCCGTTCCTTGGCCCGGCCCGTCCAGAAGAACTCTCCGTCGCGGAGGTAGCCGAGGTCGCCGGTCTTGAGCAGATCACCGTGGAAAGCGGCGGCGGTGGCCTCGGGGTCGTGCAGGTAGCCCTCCATCCGGGAGGCCGTGTCGAGGGCGAGGTACCCCACGTGACCGTCGGGCAGGTCTTTGCCGATGTCGTCGAGGATGTGGATCGTGATGCCGGGGTGGGCCTTCCCACAGCCGACCGTCGGCACCGAGAACTCGCCTTTGGCGACCACGTTCGCCACCTGATCCTCGTGGAGTGTGTTGGCGTCGATGTGCTCGACCGGCACCTCCTCGTTCGGTGGCGTGAAAGTGGCGCCACCGACATTCTCGGCGCAGCCGAAGTTGGTCTTCACGGCGTCGGGCCGAAGTCCGAACGGGGCGAACCGCTCCTTGAAGGCGACGATGGTCTCGTAGTGGATGCGCTCGGCGGCGTTCCAGAAACCACGGACGTGGTCGAGGCTGATGCCGTCCATCTCGGCGCTCCGGACCCGCTGGGCGGCCAGGGCGAACCCGAAGTTGGGCGACCAGGTGATGGTGGCGCCGGTGTCGAACACACCGCGCATCCACGAGACGGGACGCTTGACGAAGTCGAACGGGCTCATCATGACCAGCGGGATACCCCGTGTGAGGCACAGCATGAAGTTGTTCATGAGTCCCATGTCGTGATAGAGCGGGGTCCAGTTCAGGTAGGTGTCCTCGCTGCTCACGTCCATGGCGGTGGCCATCCCGTCGAGGGCCGCCATCACGTTCTCCTGACGCCACATACAGATCCGGGGGAAGCCGGTGGTGCCGGATGTGAGCTGGAGGCCGGCCAGATCGTCGCTACCCCGCATCACCCAGTCGACGCTGCCGCCGGCCGAATCGAACTCGCCGGCTCCGAACGCGAACGTGGTGCCGGGGTGCCGGGCCATGAGGTCTTCGCGCATCCCGGAGACGGTGTCGGCCGCCACCACGACGGGTGCCGATGTACGTTCGATGATGCCGTGAAGGATGTCGGGCAGGCTCGAGTTCAGGCCCTGGATGGCCGGAGGTGCCACCAGTAGGGGCAGCGCTCCCAGTGCGAGCGTGCCCAGTAGTACTTCGGCGGCGAACCGATCGTTGTAGGGCACCTGGACGCAGACGGCGCCCTCGACCAGACCCATCTCCGAAAGCCGGGCGGCGGCAGCCTCGGCGCCGGAGAGCAGCTCACCGCGACTGATCCAATCACAGGTCCGGTCAGCCGCGTAGAACCCGAGTGCCCTGGCATCCGGGTCGGCCTGGGCCAGTTCGTAGATGCTCGACTGAAGCGTGTTCCCCATCTCGACCTTCCATCCTCACGACTCGAACGGGTGAGTGTACGACCGACCGGTCATGGTGAAACGCCCCCGCCTCTACCCGCCCGAACACTGTCCCACGACCGCGGCGGGAGTCAAGGAGTCCTGTCGATTCGGGAGGTCATGCCAGATGGTCGATGATCGCCCGGACGGCTTCGTCGACGCTCAGCTCGGCAGTGCGAAGCACCAACTCGGGCTGCAACGGCGCCTCGTACGGATCGTCGATCCCGGTGAAACCCTTGATCTCGCCTGCCCGGGCCTTCTTGTAGAGGCCTTTGGGGTCACGCTGCTCGCACACCTCGATCGGCGTGTCGACGAATGCCTCGTGGAACGGCACGTCGGCGACCTGGTGGATTCGTCGAACCCGGTCCCGGTCTGCCCGGTACGGGCTGATCACCGGTACCAGCACCACGAGACCCGAGTCGGCCATCAACCGGGCCACCTCGCCCACCCGTCGTACGTTTTCTGTTCGGTCACCCGACGTGAACCCGAGATCGCCGTTGAGCCCGTGACGGAGGTTGTCGCCGTCCAACACGTAGGCGGCCCGCCCCATCGCCACCAACGCCTGCTCGGTACGGTGGGCGATCGTCGACTTACCCGAGCCCGACAGCCCGGTCAGCCACACCGTGGCGCCCAGACCACCCGTGACGGCAGCCCGCTCCTCGCGCGACACCGCCCCCGGATGCCAAACCACGTTCTCGGTCACAGACATGAAGACTCCAATACTCAGCGGCGAGCTACTGGCTACCAGCTACCAGCCAGAGACGCTCCTGCTCGCCGCCCCTGGCTTCCAGCCAGCAGCCAGAAGCCAGCAGCTAGCAGCCTGCATTCTCAGACCGCTGGCCCGGTGATCATGCCCGCTCCCACCGTGTTGTTGGTGGCCTCGTCGACGAGGATGAACGATCCGGTGTCACGGTTGCGGCGGTACTCGTCGAAGAACATCGGCACGGTGGTCCGGAGACGGATCCGGCCGATCTCGTTGAGCCCGATCGAATCGGCCTCCTCGTCGCGATGCAGCGTGTTGATGTTCAGCCGGTACTGGACGTCCTTGACCATCGCACGGGCCCAACGGCTCGTGTGCTTGATGGCGTACTTGGCGCCAGGACGCAGCGTTGCCGTGTCCGACAGCCAGCAGACCATGGCGTCGAGATCCTGGCCGACGTGCGGCTGGTTGTGGGGGCGACAGATCATGTCGCCGCGGCTGATGTCGATCTCGTCCTCGAGCCGGATCACCACCGAGGCCGGCGGCGCCGCCTCTTCGACAGGACCGTCGAACGTGTCGATCGATGCGATCCTGGTGGTGAATCCGGCGGGCAGCACGATGACCTCGTCGCCCTTCTTGAAGACCCCACCCTGGATCTGCCCGGCATAGCCCCGGTAGTCCTGATGCTCCATCGTGTGGGGACGGATCACATATTGCACCGGGAACCGGCAGTCGATCATGTTTCGGTCGCTACCCACGTGGATGTCCTCGAGAAGGTGGAGGACCGATGGGCCCTTGTACCACGGGGTGTTGAGGCTCTCGTCGACGATGTTGTCACCCACCAGCGCCGACACCGGCACGAAACGCAGGTCGGTGATGTCGAGGCGGGTGGCGAACTGGCGGAACTCCTCCACCAACTCGTCGTACCGCTCCTCGCTGTAATCGACCAGGTCCATCTTGTTCACGCACAGCACCAGGTGGGGCACCTGGAGGAGCGAGGCGATGAACGAATGGCGACGCGTCTGCTCGAGGATGCCCTTGCGAGCGTCGATGAGGATGAGGGCGATATCGGCCGTCGATGCACCCGTCACCATGTTGCGGGTGTACTGGACGTGTCCGGGGGTGTCGGCCAGCACGAACTTCCGTTTGGGCGTGGCGAAGTACCGGTAGGCGACATCGATGGTGATGCCCTGTTCGCGTTCGGCCCGGAGTCCGTCGGTGAGCAGCGCCAGGTCGACGTAGTCGGTGCCCCGTCGCCTGGAGGCCTCTTCGATCGCCTCCATCTGGTCTTCGAAGATCTGTTTGGTGTCGTACAGCAGTCGACCGATGAGAGTCGACTTGCCGTCGTCCACCGAGCCGGTGGTGGCGAGGCGGACGAGTTCCATCCGCTGGGAGATCTCGGGCGTCATCTAGAAATACCCCTCACGCTTGCGATCCTCCATGGCGGCCTCGGTCGTCTTGTCATCGGCCCGGCTGGCGCCACGTTCGGTGACACGGCTGGCCGCCACCTCGATGATGATGTCCTCGATGTTGGCGGCGACCGATTCGAATGCGCCGGTGCAGGTCATGTCGCCAACCGTGCGGAACCGCACCACCCGCTCGAAGATCTCTTCGCTGTCCATGAGGGTGAGATGGGGGTTCTCGGCCATGAGCATGCCGTCCCGCTCGAACACACGGCGGGTGTGGGAGAAGTACACCGACGGAAGGTCGATCTGCTCGTCGAGGATGTACTGGTAGATGTCCATCTCGGTCCAGTTCGAGATCGGGAACACCCGGAGATGCTCACCCTTGCGATGGCGGGCGTTGTAGAGATTCCAAAGCTCGGGCCGCTGGTTCTTCGGATCCCACTGACCGAAGTCGTCCCGGAAGCTGAACACCCGCTCCTTGGCACGGGCCTTCTCCTCGTCACGCCGGGCACCCCCGAACACGACGTCGAACTGGTTCTCCTCGATCGCCGAGAGCAGCGACTCGGTTTGGAGTCGATTGCGACTGGCCCGGGGGCCGGTCTCCTCGACGACACGACCCGCATCGATCGACTCCTGTACGGAGGCGACGATGAGGGTGCAGCCGAGCTCGGCGACGGTTCGGTCGCGGAACTCGATCACCTCGGGGAAGTTGTGCCCGGTATCGACGTGCATGACCGGAAACGGAAGGCGGGCAGGGTGAAACGCCTTGACGGCGAGGCGCAGAACGACAGCCGAGTCCTTGCCCCCGGAGAACAGCAGCACGGGGCGTTCGCCCTCGGCCACTGCTTCCCTGATGATGTGGATCGACTCGGCTTCGAGCGCGCGCAGGTGGTCCAGCTGGTACGACATGAGCAGCACAGGATATCCGAAATGGCGAGAGCTGCTAGACCGTAGCTTCGTCTCATGACTCCTGATGCCTGGTTCACCCTTCTCGTCGTCGCCGCCGTGCTCGTGGCACTGGTGCGTGATCTGACGTCTCCCGCCACGGCCGTTTTCGCCGGCACGGTCACATTGCTCGTCATCGGAGTCATCGATGTCGGGCAGGCATTCTCGGGGTTCTCGAATCCGGGGCCGATCACGGTGGCGGCTCTCTACGTGCTCGCCGCGTCGGTCGACAAGACCGGGGCCCTGTCACCGCTCGTGCGAAAGACGCTCGGGGAGCGGGGCGTGCTCCGGAGACCGCTTCTCAGGCTGCTGACACCCACGGTTCTCGTGTCGGGATTCCTCAACAACACGCCGATCGTGGCGATGCTGGCGCCCCAGGTTTCGGCGTGGGCGGAACGCCGCGGTATCTCGCCGTCGAAGTTACTCATGCCGCTGTCGTTCGCGGCCATCCTCGGCGGGGTCATGACCGTGATCGGCACCTCCACCAACCTCGTGATCTCCGGCCAGATGGATGCAGCCGGACTCGACCCGATCGGTTTCTTCGAGATCGGAAAGGTCGGTCTCCCCGTGGCCGTGGTGGGGACCATCCTCGTTGTTGCCCTGGCTCCGAGGGTGCTTCCGCCCCGCCGTTCGGTGCGCGAGGGGCTGATCGAAGACTCGAACCGCTTCACCGTGGAAATGGTCGTCGAGACCGGCGGCCCCATGGATGGCTCGACCGTCGAGGAAGCCGGACTCCGCCACCTGAACGCAGTGTTCCTGGCCGCGGTGGACCGGGGCGACACGGTCATCGCTCCGGTCCGCCCGGAGACGGTTCTTCGTGGTGAGAACCGCCTGAGATTCGTGGGTCGGGCCGACGAAGTGCTGGACCTCCGGTCGATGAAAGGGCTGCGTTCGGCGGAGGAGAAACACGTGCTCAGCCTCGACCCGATGGTGCGGTACTTCGAGGCGGTGATCGGGGCCGAGTCGCCCCTGGTCGGACGCACACTGGTCGACGTCGGTTTTCGGAGCCGCTACCAGGCTGCGGTGCTCGCCATCTCCCGATCCGGACAACTGGTCGACGCCAAGCTCGGCACCGTTCCACTCCGCGTGGGTGATACGCTCATCGTGATCGCCGATCCGGGTTTCCGTGATCGGTGGCGGCACCGTCTCGACTTCATCCTGGTTGCCGAGATGGACGCCACGCCTCCCATCACGTCGCGGAACGCCAAGATCGTGGGGCTGCTGCTCGTGGGCCTCGTGACGCTGGCGGCGCTTGGGGTCGTCCCGATCCTGCAGGGTTCGTTGGTGGCATCGCTGCTCCTGATCGCGCTCCGGATCCTCTCACCCGACGAGGCCCGACGGGCCGTCGACCTCGAGGTGATCGGCGTCATCGCCGCCGCATTCGGGTTGGCGGCCGCTGTCGAATCGTCGGGCTTGGCCGAGGTGCTCGCCGGCGCCCTCACGTCGATCTTCGATCCGCTCGGTCCCACCGGAGTGCTGCTCGGGTTGGTGCTGGCGACCGTGGTTCTCACTGAGCTCGTCACCAACAACGCCGCCGCACTCCTCATGTTCCCCATTGCGATGGCGGCAGCGGGGCCGGCCGGTCTGGACGCACGGGGCGCCGCCATCGCTGTCGCCGTGGCAGCATCTGCGTCGTTCCTCACACCGATCGGGTACCAGACCAACACGATGGTCTACGGCCCCGGCGGCTACCGGTTCTCCGACTACGTCCGTCTGGGCGCGCCACTCACCGTCGTGATGGTCACGACGATCGTGGTGGCCGTGCCACTGTTCTGGCCCTCGTGAAACCTGGAGTGAGATGAGCAAGTACACCAAGGATCTGGACCGCATCGAGGCGGCGCTCACGCGCGCCGGATCCGCCCTCCAGTCGTTCACGGCGGGTTCGGTGGCCGCCTCCGCAAAGGCCGGGGGCGATCCGGTGACCGAGGCCGACATCCTCATCGACGCCATCATGAAGGAGTCCCTGCTCGAGGCGGGAGAAGGATGGCTCTCCGAGGAGACCGCCGACGACGTGGGCCGCCTCGAGTGTTCCCGGGTGTGGGTGGTAGATCCGCTCGACGGCACCCGCGAGTTCGTCGACGGCATCCCGGAGTGGTGCGTCTCCATCGGGCTGGTCGAGGACGGTCTCCCGGTCGCCGGGGGCATCCTGGCGCCCGGGCCCAACCACCTCATCCTCGGTGCGGTTGGCCACGGGGTCACGCTGAACGGTCAGCCGGCCGGCGTCACATCCACCCGGTCGATCGACGGCGCACTCGTGCTCGCCAGCCGCAGCGAAGTCAAGCGGGGTGAGTGGGACCGCTTCTTCCGTACCCCGGTCTCAGTCCGCAACATGGGCTCGGTCGCCTACAAACTCGGCCTGGTGGCTGCAGGCCTGGCCGACGCCACCTGGACCCTGGTCCCCAAGAACGAGTGGGACGTGGTCGGCGGTGCCGCCCTGGTGGTGGCCGGTGGCGGCCAGGTGCGATTCCTCGACGGAACACAACCCCGCTTCAACCGCCCCGACCCACTCCTGACAGGCTTCCTCGCAACGAATGGAGCGCTGATGGAAGCGGTTCAGGAGATCACGAAGTAGCTGGTAGCTACCAGCTACCAGCTGCCAGCCAGACGCAGAACGCAGAACGCCCGGAAGCGCAGCGAAGCCGCGACAGATGGGGCAGAGCGGCAGCGGTCCTCACGCCGGAGCGGTCGACCCAGCCCCTTTCGCGCTGCTTCGGACGACTCTTCGCCAGCAGCCAGCAGCCAGCAGCCAGCAGCCAGCAGCCAGCAGCCAAGGTTTCGCTCGCAGCTCGCAGCTCGTCGCTCCACGTGGCAAACGTATGCGCGGCCTGTTGAACACCCCGGCCCACCACGCGAGTGCCGCACCACCACAACCGGCGGGGGGTCAGGGGGGTCGTCCCCCCTGGGTCAACTACGCGTTCGCGCCCGCTCCCACGAACCACTCGACCGTCTTCTTCAGACCCTCTTCGAGCAGGACGGTGGGTTCGTAGCCGATGAGGTCGCGGGCTTTGGAGATGTCGGCGAGTGAGTCGCGTACGTCGCCGGCACGGGTCTCGGTGTGGGTGACCTGGTAGTCGGTGTTCCCGAGCGTCTCGCCGATGGCCACCAGCAGCTGGTTGAGACTGACGCGGTAACCGCAGGCGATGTTCATTGCCTCGCCTGAGGACCGGGAGTCGGCGGCGGCCGCCTTCAAGTTCGCCTGGATCACGTTGTCGACGTAGGTGAAGTCGCGGGTCTGTTCGCCGTCGCCGTGGATGACTGGCGCTCGCCCCTCGAGGAGGGCGGTGGTGAACAGCGGGATCACCGCCGAATAGTGGCTGGTGGGGTCCTGATGGGGCCCGAACACGTTGAAGTAGCGCAGAGCCACCGTCTCGAGATCGTAGACATGGGCGAATGCCTTGCAGTACTGCTCGCCTGCCAGCTTGGCGACGGCGTACGGCGAGAGAGGGGCCGTGACCATACCTTCGTGCTTTGGGAGCGTGGGGGTGTTGCCGTATGCGCTCGATGACGAGGCGTACACGACCCGCCTGACGTTGGCCATGCGGGCGGCGTTCAAGACGTTGAGCGACCCGGTGGCGTTGACCGAGTGCGTCCGAGCAGGGTTGTCCACGCTTCGCTTCACGCTGGGGAGGGCGGCCTGGTGAAACACCACCTCGACTCCCTCGACGGCTCGCGCCACCGCCTCGGGGTCCTCGATGGTGGCCTCGATGAGTTCGACGTCGAGCCCTTCGACGTTCTGGCGCCGCCCGGTGGCGAAGTCGTCGATGATCCGCACCTCGTCGCCCCGTTCGAGTAGTGCGCGCGCGATGTTCGATCCGATGAAACCGGCGCCGCCGGTGACGAGTGTCTTCATGATCCGCTCCCTTGTTCCCGGTCCACACAGTATCCGAACGTCGGAGATGCGCCAGAAGGATGAAGCGACCGCCCAGCGACGTTCTGAACGTGTGGTCGCTTCCCCCACCGCTTGGACTAGCCTCGTCACGATGCTGCTGGAAAGCATGCTCGTGATCGCAGCCTTGCTGCTGATCCTGAGCGGGGGAGCCAAACTGGCGGACGGGGGCCCAACCACGGGTGCGCTTCGTGCTGCCCGTCTGCCTGCGAACCGCGCGGCTGTCACCGCGCTGGGTCTCGTCGAGATCGCGGCGGGCGCGTCGGCCCTGGTCACCCCACATCCGGCGGCGGGCCTGGCGGTGGCGTCCCTCTACGTCGGGTTCGCCGGTTTCGTCGCCTGGGCGCTTCGTCGGGACCTGCCGATCCAGAGCTGCGGGTGCTTCGGGAAACGGGACACGCCCCCCACCCGTAGCCATGTCGTCGTGAACCTCGCGCTTGCAGCCGGGTCGGCCGGCGCGGCGGGCCGAGCCAGCCTGTTCGACCGTTTCGGCTCCGACGCCCTCGAAGCCGGCGGAGTCATGGTCTTCGCTGCGTTGGCCACCTACCTCCTGTATCTGATCCTCGCCGAGATGCCCGCCACGATTGCGGCAGCCCGGACGGGGCGGTCATGAGTGGATCGTTCGTCGACAGGGCCGCGGGCTTCCTCGAGCAACGCACCAGTCGCCGGGGGTTCCTGCGGCGGAGCGCCATCGTCGGCTCGGCCCTGGCGACCGCCCCCGCCGTGTACATCCTCCGCCCCGGCTCGGCGTATTCGGCGGTCGTCCGCACCCCCTCGAACTGCCCGGGTGGAACCCGTTGCGCCGACGGTGGCTACACCCAGTTCTGCTGCACGATGACCGGCGTCAACACCTGTCCTCCCGGATCGATGATCGCCGGCTGGTGGCGCGCCGAAGGGTCGGGATACTGCGGTGGCGGGTCCCGGTACTACATGGACTGCAACTCGTCCTCCTGTGGGAGTTGCGGCTGCGGGGGTTCGGGTACGTGCAGCCCCGAATGTGCCGGCACCTCCTGTCGCTGTGCCAACAACGACTGCGGCAACTGGAAGGTCGGCTGCACCCGATTCAGGTACGGCCAGTGCAACCAGAACATCGAGTGTCTGGGGCCGATCGAATGCCGGGTCATCACCTGCGTACCGCCCTGGGAATGGGACTCCTCCTGCACCCGCTCCGACGCCGTCGACCAGAACACCCGCACCCATGACGCCGCTTGCCTGCATCCGTTCGACACCGGTGACAACCCTCCCGTTCCGGCTCGGCCCGGTGTGGTGACATCGAATGCCTGGGCGTTGCGCGACGGTTTGACCAGCGGCGCTTCCCAGTCCGACTTCACCTACGGCCTTCCGGGGGATGTGCCACTCATGGCCGACTTCTCGGGGAGCGGCTTGGAGACCCCGGCGGTGGTACGGGGCGCCCGCCTCGGCATCGATGGCGACGAGACCCTCACCTGGTACATCCGCCAGGTTCCGGGGTCGGGTCTTCCCGACCTCGTCGTTCGCTACGGCACCCTGGGCGACATCCCCGTTGTGGGCGACTGGAACGGCACCGGGGTTGCGACCATCGGCGTGGTGCGGGGCAACCGCTGGCTGTTGCGGAATTCGAACAGCGCCGGCGCTGCCGACATCGAGTTCACGTTCGGGCAGGCCGGCGACATTCCCGTGGTCGGCGACTGGAACGGCGACGGGGTGGACTCCCCCGGGATGGTACGCGGCGAGCGGTGGCTGCTGCGCAACACCAACAGCGGTGGCTCTCCAGAGATCGACATCACCTTCAGCGGTGGCGGTGTCCCGGTGGCCGGCGACTGGACGGGCTCGGGCCGGACTCTGCCCGGATGGTTCTCCGGTGGCGTGTGGTCGCTGCGCAACAGTTGGACGACTGGTGGAGCGGACTCGAGCTTCACGTTCGGCGACGCAACCGGCACGCCGGTCGTGTGGGGGAGGATCGAATGACGGCGATCGTGGTGATCGAGGGTGTCGTCATCCTCCTGCTCGCCGTGCTGGTCGCCGGACTGCTGCGCAGTCACGCCGAGATCCTTCGCCGGCTTCACGAGCTCGGGGCGGGAGACGACCACACGTCGGCCCACGCCCCCGCTGCCGTTCCGCTCTCCCCCACCCGCCGGCCACGCGCCCTGCAGGAGGCACCCGGGACCGCAATCACCGGGATGAGCCCGCAGGGAGCAACCGTGTCGGTGGCGCTGCAGGGTTCGCGTGGCTACACGCTCCTCGCCTTCCTCTCCTCGGGCTGCAGCACCTGCAAGACCTTTTGGGCGGAGTTCGCCAAGGACGGACACGAGTCCCCTCGTGGCGGGGTACGGACGGTCATCGTGACCAAGTCGGCGATGGACGAGTCGCTGGGTGACATTCGGCGCCTGGCTCCGTCCGATCCGCTGACCATCATGTCGTCGGAGGCGTGGGACGACTTCAAGGTGCCGTTCACGCCCTACTTCGCACTGGTCGATTCCGATCGCGGTGTCGTGGTGGGCGACGGGGCGGCGGCCGGCTGGCAGCAACTGGTTGGCCTCGTGGACCGGGCTCTGGGCGACGTCGCCGAGAGCATTCCTCTGCACCGCTCCACGACCGATCGGCTGGCCGACTCCGAAGAAGAACTCCGTCGGGCCGGGATCGCCCCGGGGGACCCCGTGTTGTACCAACGCCCGACCGGTGAGGTCACATGACCACCGCCGTCTACATCGCAGCGGTCTTCGCCGCACTCCGCTCGAGCTGGTCACCCTGAGGAGAATCGATGCTGTCCAGCATCCACCCGCTCGGTGAGCGGGCACGCTCCAACCGATGGTGGGTCACCGTGACGGCGTTCACGGTCGGCTCGATGACCTCCGGTGCCGTCCTTGGCACCACCTCCGCGCTCGTAGGTTCCGTGCTGGCCACACGACCGTCACCGGTATGGGTGGCCGCGGTGGTCGTGGCCGCCGGGGTCGCCGACCTCGCCGCTGTACCCGTTCCGTGGCTCCATCGCCAGGTCAACGAGCGGTGGATCGGCACCTTCCGAGGTTGGGTGTACGGGATCTCCTTCGGCGCTCAACTGGGGATCGGATTTGCGACCTATGTCGTCACGTGGGCGGTGCCGGCTCTCGTGGTTGCCCTTGCCCTCATGGGCGACCCGATCGTCGGTGCGATCGCAGGGATGCTGTTCGGTGGAGGACGGGCGATCCCACTGCTCGCCGCCGGCTGGATCGACCGACCGTCACGCCTCGGTCGATTCCACGAGACCATGGCCCGTCTCACCACGCCCGCCCGACTCACGGCAGCGGTTGCGTTGCTCGCCGGCGGGTCAGTCATCGGGCTGGTCGGATCATGAGACTCAACGGACGCGGCATCGGCGCCGACCTCCCTGCCGGCTGGGAGGGCCAGCTCGACGAGGGCCTCAACCTGCTCGAGGACGGTGCGGTCAGACCGACGGTGGCCCATCTGGCCAACTTCCCGCTACCCCCCGGGCGGGGCGATTTCGGTGGTGGTGCCATCATGGTGATGGAACCCGGCGACGCGCTCGTCGTGCTCTACGAGTACGGGCCCGAGAGCGTGGGCACGGCCCTGTTCGCAACCGAGGGGGCTCCCCGGTTCGTGTCGACCGACGACTTCGACCGCGACGTCCTCCACACACGCGTTACCGGTATGTCGGGCGTGCAACGGTTCTTCACTCATGCCGGGCGTGCCTTCTGCCTCTACATCGTGGTCGGGTCGCATGTCGACCGCGCCGACGTGATCGGCCAGATCAACACTGTGCTGGCGGGACTGGAG
Organism: uncultured bacterium; assembly: GCA_963825585.1. Classification (GTDB taxonomy): domain Bacteria; phylum Actinomycetota; class Acidimicrobiia; order Spongiisociales; family ZC4RG35; genus JAOUGY01. The sequence continues at coordinate 707,620 of CAWGTX010000001.1, read as the reverse complement.
ATCGCTCCGTGAAGTCCCGGACTCTCGCGTTGGTGGTCGTGAGTGCACTCCTCTGGTCGGTGGCACCGGCCGGCGCCGCTCGCCTGTCCGGACGCTTCACCGACGACGACACCTCGGTGCACGAGTCGGCAATCGAGGCGATCGCCGCGGCCGGTGTCACGGTCGGCTGCAATCCACCCACCTCCGACAGGTTCTGTCCGCAGGCGACGGTCACGAGGGGACAGATGGCAGCCTTCCTCCGACGCGGATTCGAGGGCAGTGTCGCAATCGGGCCTGACGCCTCGTTCTCGGACGCGACGGGGACCGTGTTCGAGGGGGACATCGAGTGGCTCGCAGCCACCGGCATCTCGCGGGGATGCAACCCGCCCGGCAACACCCTGTTCTGCCCGAATGCCCCGGTCACGAGAGGCCAGATGGCGTCGTTTCTGGTGCGGGCTCTCGATCTCACCGACCGCGGCGACGTGGACTTCGTCGACGACAACGGCTCGGTGTTCGAGGCCGACATCGAACGACTCGCCACGGCGGGGATCACGGTCGGCTGCAATCCACCAGACAACGATCGCTACTGCCCATCCAACTCGGTCACACGGGAACAGATGGCATCGTTTCTCGCACGCGCGCTGGCGCTTCCCCAACGGCCCCCGTTGGTCGACCTGGCGCGAGGCTGGTTCTGCTCGAAAGACGGCACCGCATGCTCCGGGAGCGCCACCAGTGGACCAAACCGGCGCATCTCGGTGGCGGAGGGATGGGACCACGTCCTTCCGTTCGTCGGAGGCGAGGAAGGGGCTTTCCGATCCTCGACGACCCGTTTCGATCTGCTCATCGACGGCACCCAACGGCCGAGACCGGCCCCGGTCGAGACGTCGACAGGAGCCGTTGTGACGAGAAACTGGAACCACACGGTCGTCACGCCGGCGTCGGGTAGCTTCTCGATCGAGGGCCGCTGGTACCACCAGGATGTGCTGATTCGCCGAACCCGCATCGTGGTCACGATCAGCTGAACGCCAAGGGCGTCAATCCACCGTACGCAGCGACCGATCCGACCGGTTGAGGACGTCGAGACTGCCGTCCGAGGCGATCACGGCGATGTCCTCGATCCTCACGCCGAACCGATCCGGTAGGTAGATGCCCGGTTCGATCGAGAACGCATTGCCGGGTTGGAGGATCTGCTGGTTGCCCGCCACCAGATAGGGATGTTCGTGCCCTTCCAACCCGATACCGTGCCCCAGTCGGTGGACGAAGTACGCGCCGTAGCCGGCATCGGTGATCACCTCACGCGCGGCGGCGTCCACCGAAGCAGCCGTCACACCTGTCCGAGCATGCGATCGGGCCGCCGCCTGGGCGGCCGCGACCACGGAATGCACCTCGGACAGCTCCGCCGACGGCTCCCCCACCACGAACGTGCGGGTGATGTCCGAGCAGTAGCCGCTCATCCGCCCCCCGAAGTCCACCACCACCGAATCGCCCCGGGCGATGACCCGGTCTCCCGGTTCGTGGTGCGGCGAAGCGGAGTTGGGTCCTGTCGCCACGATCCAGAACGAAGCGGTTTCGTGGCCTTCGCCCAGCGTCATCTCGACGATGTCACGCGCCACCGCCTGCTCGCTCCGTCCCCCGAACCGCACCTCGCTGGGGATGCTTCCGGCGATCCGGTCGACCGCCTGCGCCGCCGCCCGAAGAGCCTCGACTTCGGCGGGCTCCTTCACCTCCCTCAGCACCCGGGTGAGCACCGAAGCCGGGACGAAGGTGGTGGCCGGCAGCAGCGGCAGGAGACCGAGCAGGAACACCGCCCTCATGTGGTCACCCACGGCGGCGACCGCGGGTCTGCCGGCGAGCGACGCAACGATGCCTGTTGGGTCGTCGGTCTCCGACCACGCCCTGATCCGGAACGGTCCTGGTGCAACCCGGGGAGCCTCGAGCTCGGGTATCACCAGGGTCGCTTCGTCCTCCCGTCCCACGACGAGCATCGTGAGGCGTTCGGAAGCCATGGCCTCGTACCCGGTCAGGTACGGGAGGTCGGGCCCGACGGAAACGAGCAGGCAGTCGATGCCCAGTCGATCCATGACTCCACGGGCCCGCCGGATCCGCTGGTGGTAGTCGAACATTCCTCGATCCTAGGTGGACCGAGCACGATGACTCGTCTGGGAATCTGTGGGGCTGCCGACCAGGCTCCCGACCGCGATCATCGCCCGCCGCGTAGGCGGTGGATGGTGGGATGCACACCCGACACGATCGAGCGGAAGCGGGCAAGGTCCCCGTCGGCGTTCGTCCGGAGCCGGGACAACCTCCCGCTCGCGGCCAACGAGGTCAGACGATGGTCGAACAGAACGCTCACCCGGTAGCCGAGCCGGTTCAGCACCACCTCTGCGTGGGGTGACCGATTCCCGTTGGGGTAGGCGAACACCAGATGTTCGGGGGCGAAACGATCGAGGATCCAGTCGTGCGCCATCACGATCTGGCGCTCCTGCTCTGCGTCGTCACAGCGGTCGAGGAGCGGGTGGTCCCACGTGTGGTTGCCGATGTCTCTCCCCGACTCGAGCCAGCGTTCCAGCTGGATACGAGTCAGCTGTTCGTGGGTGGGACGGGCGCCATGGCGCTCGACGTAGGTATCGGAGAGTTCGGCCACCCGTTCCAGGCGTCGGCCATCCTCCGCCAGTTTCAATCCCCCCACCTCGGTGGGCGCAGTCCGCTCCACGATCTGCCACCAGTACGGCCGGTCGGTGTCGATCACGCCCGGACAGATGAACATGGTGGCGGGCACGTCGTAGTGCTCGAGCACGGGCAATCCATCTTCCACGACGGTGGGGTCTGCGTCATCGAAGGTCACCCACACCGCCGCCGGGGGCAACGTGCCACCGTCCAGCCACTCGACGACATCGGCTACCGAGACGGGTCGGTATCGCTCTGCGATGTGTTCCATCTGCGCTGCGAACCCATCCGCGTCCTTGATGTCGTGATAGGCCAGTACCCGCAGCGGGGCGTTGACGGTGATTCGAGCCAGCCGGCCCACCATTCCGAGACCGAGGGCGCGATCGAAGAGGGCCTCTGTTCGGGGACCCCGAACCGGACTGCCGGCGTTTCCGCTACCCACCACGGCGAAGAATGTAGCCGGAGACCGCCCAAACGGAAGGTCAGTGGTCCAGAGACGCACCCACCGGTTTGCGCGCGGCGACCGATGTCAGCAGTCGCTCGAGCCGGGCAGAGATGTCGTCGAGGTTGCCGTGCTCGGCCGCAAAGGTCGCACCGTGATCGGCGACCGTGGCGAGTTCACCTTGAAGACCGGCGAGGAGCCCGGCGGTGAATCCCGCTTCATCGCCCAGAGGCACCAGCCTCGCCCCACGTCCGTTGTCGGTCGCGTCTCGAACCGGGGGGATGTCGAACGCCACCACCGGCACTTTCGCCACCAGTGCCTCGATCACCGCGGTGCCCAGACCTTCCATCAGCGAACTGAAGGCGAACACCGAGGCGTGCGAGACCACGTGACGGGCGTACGGCGTGTACCCGAGCATCGTCACATGACCCGTCAGACCGAGCCGGGCGATCTCGCCGTCGACGCTCCGTTCGGCGTCACCCGCCCTGCCCACGATGACGAGATGGGCATCGGGCCGCTGCAGGCGCAGGGAAGCGAAGCTCCTGAGCAGATGGACCTGCCCCTTCTGGGCGGCAACGCGGGCCACGTTGACGATGAGTGGAACATCGTCGGGCAGGCCCAGATCGGCACGCGTCATGAGCTGGCCCACCGGTTCCGGGACACCCCGCGGAATCACTTCGACCCGGTCGAAGGGCACGCCGAGAAGCCGGCAGTTGGTGATGCGGGCATCGTTGGACAGAGCGCGGAAACTGGCGCCACTGAGGCGGGCCGACAGTGCGGCGATCCGCCGGATACCCGCTGCTTTCAGGGACGCCGCTCCCGGCTGGGTTGCCTTGAGCAACGCCAGGTCTCCCGACAGCACGAACGTCGAAAGCACTGGAATTCCCGTCGACCTCGCCGCCATCTGGCCGACCAGATTGCCGAGAAACAGACTGGTGTGGATGACCTCCGGACGGTACGCCTTCACGATCGGCCGGAGTTTCAGTGCGGCCTGCGGAAAGGTACGCGAGCCGGAGGTCGCGGCGAACCCCAGCGCCGTCACCTCGATCCCGGCATCGGTGAGGAGTGGCTCCAGCTCGGCCCGTTCGTACAGACGGACCACACGCTGCTCTACATGCGGTGAGAAGCGGGTGATCTCACGCACGAGCCCATGCTCTGCGCCCCCCGACCCCGCCAGGCTGTCCACAACGTGTAGCACCCTCATCCGATGAGCCCCTCTCCCCCTTCTCAAATGACCTCAAACCGCTGGTAGAACCTGGTGCCAACCCTCCACCCAGGCGACGCCGCGACGGCTCGACAATAGGTCGATACGTCGTATACGACACATCCACGATGGGCGGATGTTCCACGCCCTTCGGTCCGCCGAGAATCATTCCGTGCGCTCTGTCACCGCCTGTTCATCGAGGTTCAGCGGACAGGGATGTCGGACCTGCCCCTGCTGGTCCTGTCGACCGCTCCGACGACAGGACCTCTGTCGCTCCTTCCACTGTTCGCCACCTCATCGTGTGCCCGGATCGTCAACCATCAGCGCCTTCCGATGGTCACTGGTGTGAATTGTCGGTCGGGTGTCAGCCGCTCGACCGAGTCCTTGGCGTGATAACTGGACCGGACCAATGGGCCCGACTCGACGTGGGGAATACCGATCGCCTCGCCGTACTCCTTGAACCGGGCGAACTGATCCGGGTGGACGTACCGGTGGATGGGACGGTGACGTGCTGTCGGCCGCAGGTACTGCCCGATGGTGATGATGTCGACCCCCACCGCCCTCAGATCGGCCAGAGTCCCCAGGACCTCCTCGTCGCTTTCACCCATCCCGACGATCAGCCCCGACTTGGTCAGGCCGTCGGGATTGAGCCAGCGCGCCCTCGCCAGCAGCGCCAACGATCGCCCATAGTTGGCCGACGTCCGGATGTCGCGCTGGAGTCGCAACACCGTCTCGGTGTTGTGGTTGAGGACGTCCGGTCGGGCCGCCATCAACGTCTCGAGCGGCTCGACTTCCCCCTTGAAGTCGGGGATGAGGACCTCGATGTCGGTTCCCGGAGAACGCCGACGACTCTCTGCGATGGTCTGGGCGAAGATGCCTGAACCGCCGTCGTCGAGGTCGTCACGGTTGACCGAGGTGATGACGGCATGTTTGAGGTTCATCGAGGCGACGGCACCGGCGGCCCGGAACGGCTCCATCACGTCGAGTTCGGTGGGCCGCCCCGTGGTGACATTGCAGAACGAACAGGCCCGGGTGCACTTGTCCCCGAGGATCATGAGCGTGGCGGTGCCCATCCCCCAGCACTCGAAGATGTTCGGACAACCCGCCTCCTCGCAGACGGTGTGCAGCTCCATGCCCCGCATCATCTTCTTGAGCTCGAGATAGTCGCCGTCCATCCGGGCGGTCACCTTCATCCAATCCGGCCTCGCCGGCTCTCCCGGGAGCCGACCGCTGATGAGCACCGGTTCGGCCGTTCGCTTCTCGAGCGAGAACGTCCCGTCGGCCAGGAGGCGGTCGACCTCGAACTCACGCTGGCGGCCCTGGCCGCGTACGAACGCGGCCTTCTGGACCTCGGGCTGTCCGGCACCGAAGACCCGGGCGAACTGCGGGATGAGCGTCTCGGTGGCCTCCTCGAGTGAGATCCGGCTCCCCAGCAGCTCCGCGACGGAGGTCACGGGTCGATCTGCGATCCCGCATGGGTTCATCCGCTGGAAGTACGCCATGTCGGGATCGAGGTTGAGCGCGAACCCGTGCATCGTGACCTGGCGGGCCACGCGCACGCCGATGGCGGCGACCTTTCCACGCTCGGTCCACACTCCGGTCAGTCCCTCTTCCCGCCAGCCCGCTATCCCCCACTCGGCCAGGGTGGCGATCAGCACCTCTTCCAGCCGCCGGACGTGCGGCACCACCTGCATCGGATTGTCGAGTTGGATGATCGGGTATCCGACCAGCTGACCGGGACCGTGATAGGTGATGTCACCCCCACGATCCACCCGGTGGATCTCGGCGCCGATGTCACCAAGGTCCGCCTCGTCGATCAGGAGGTTCGACCCGTTGCCGTTGCGCCCGATGGTGTAGACATGCGGATGTTCGAGCAGTAGCAGGTAGTCGTCAGCGGTCCGGCCGCCTACCCGCCCTTCGTGAATGGCGCGTTGGAGATCCCACGCCTCCTTGTACGGAAGCCGACCCAGCCAACGAACCCTCAGAGTGGTACTCACAGCCCGATTGGTACCACGATGCGAGAGATAGCGGCGAATCGGCTACTGGCTGCTGGCTGCTGGCTCCTGGGTTTTGCACGACGAGCGACGAGCTGGCCGCTAGAGCACCTTCTCTCGTTGTGAGTCCGGGCCAGCAGCTAGAAGCCAGTAGCCAGCAGCTTCACTCCGTCATCGCCTCCGCCACCCACCGGTTGACTCGCTCCACAGCCGCGATGCCGCTGGGGTGATCGGGCCATCCCTGGCTCAGGATGGCGACCACGTAACCGTTGCTGGACCCCGGTTCGTCGACCCAGCCGACCGAGTTGATGGTGATGCCCGCAAAGCCGTTCTTCTGGGCGACGGTCCATCCGTCTGGGACTCCGGCGGTCACGCCCCAGGTCTGGCTGGGCACCACGTCGGTCATGAGGTCGATCGCAAGGGCCTGCGACTCGGCGGAAAGAGGACCCCAGTCTCCGAGGAGAACCTGCCGGATCAGGTCGACCTGATCGGCAGCCGACGTGGTGGTGAGGCCCCAGGCGCTGCCGTCGTCGCCGCGGACCGTGGTGTCCTCCAGTCCGAAGATTCGACCCTGATTGCGGTACCAGGGTGCCGCACCGAACGAGTACCAAAGCGAGCGGACCGGACCGTTGGCCGATTCGGTGATCATGGGATCCAGTTGGCTCAGCTCCCAGGTGGACACGGCACGTCCGTCGTCCTGTGCTTCCAGGAGCGTGCCCGCCATCACCATCACCTTGAACACCGATGCCGTGCGCTGGCGATTGTCGTGCGAGAGCCGGTAGTGGCATCCGGTCCTGGTGTCGTAGACGTGGGCGGTGATCAGCTTTCCCGGATACCGATCCTCCAATTCGGCCACGTGGGCCTGGGTGAACGGGTCTGGGCGGCACACCGTCGTCCCGGAGGCCTCGAGCGCTGCCGTCGCCAGCTCGCCGCGGGTCGCACGCTGGTGACCGTCGAAGCGGGAACGCTCGTCCCACATCCCGTGGTAGGAGGCGATGCGAGCGGCATCGGCGTAGAACTCCCCGTTGATGTCGGCCCAGGGAGCGTCGTGGTCGGCGGGTGCTTCGAGTCCGTAGGCGGCGACGAGAATCTTGGCGATCTGGCCCCGTGTGACCCCTCGATCGGGGCAGACGCGTCTGTTGGTGGGCGGATCGCAACCATGGAGCGCAGCGATGCCGGCCAGTGTTTCGAAGTATCGCTCCGCACCGCCACCGAGCGCCTCTCCGTCGTCGACGAAACGATCAGTCTCGCCGCCACCGCCCTCCAGTAGCCCTCCGGTGAACTCACCGATCTCGACCACGATCTTGGCCGCCTCGGCCCTGGTGACCGACGAGTCCGGACACGAGTGGGTGTTGGCCGGCGGGTTGCACCCGTCGACGACGCCCCAGTCGGCGAGGACGTTCATCGCCACCTCGGCCGGGTGGCGGTCGTCATCATCGAAACGGCCGGACGGGTAGTCGTCAGCGGCCGCCTGACCTGCAACGGACATGAGCGACAGCACTGTGAGTGAAGCCAGAACGACGCGCACCCCGTCACTATGCCCGACTGCGGTCACATGGGAAGGCAGCGTGCAATCGTCGGTCGGGACCCCAGACGGTCTCAGCAGGGAACGCGAAGCCCAGGAACTCGACACCTCATCAGGACCCGGGCGGGTACTACGTCGCAGGAGGGGGCGCTCCGGATGACAGCGTCAGTCTGCCATCGCCCGCAACTCGGCGCCCTCTGCCGTCGTGTCCTGGGAGGAATCGTCGACCGCCGATGCAGCGGTCGAGGCCGCCCGGCGTCGCCCTCCCTGGCGGACTCGATCGAGGCGAACTTGACGACCTGGTACGGCTTGCCATCGGCGTCGGAGATGGCGTTGTAGGTGGCGTTGATCCACAGGCGGTGATGATGGTTCCGTCGAGTACGACTGCGATCACCGCCATCGACTTGGGAATCGCCTCGAGCTGACCATTGCTCCGGTGTGCCGCCCCACACCCACCAGCCGGACTGGTACCACGTCCAGGCCGGTCTCCTCCTTCACCTCTCGCACCATGGCCCTGCGCCGGATTCTCCTCGGGATCGATGATGCCGCCCGGGATCACTCATCGGTCACCGACCTCATGGCGGCTCAGCAGGATGCGACCGGCCTCGTCCAGCACCACTGCCGCCGCAGACGACAGCATGAGGGGCCAGATCCGACCAACGATCGGATCTCGGCCACATAGGAGCTCTTCGCCATCAGGCGAGTTCTTGCTCCCAGTCCCAACTCTCCAGGTTCTGCTTGATGCGCTGTAGGAACAGGACGGCGGTGGAGCCGTCGAAGGCCCGGTGATCCCAGGTGAGGCCCAGGTAGCCGATGTGACGGATGGCGATCACGTCCTCACCGTCTGCGCCCGTCACGACCGCCGGTCGCTTGGTGACCGTCTCGGTCGACAGAATGCCGGTGTTGGGGACGTTGATGATCGGCGCCGACATGAACGATCCGAACGGCCCCGGGTTGGTGATGGTGAAGGTGGAGCCGGACACATCGTCGGGGTCGAGCTTCCCGTCCCGTGCCTTGTCGGCCAGAGCGCGAATCTGGCGGGCGATCCCGACGAGCCGGAGACCGTCGGACGACCTGACCGAGGCCACCACCAGGCCCTTCTGGTTGAGGTCGATGGCGATGCCGAGATTCACGGCCCTGTGGAACACGGCCTTGCGTTCTTCGAGGTAGAACGACGAGTTGACCACCGGGAACTCCTGAAGGGCGTCGACGGTGGCCCGGGCGATGAACGGGAGGTACGTGAGCGAGAAGCCCTCGGCGGCCTTGAACGCGTCCTTGTGACGCTGCCGAACTCGCTCGACCCGCTCGTAGTCGACTTCCACCGAGGTCCACACGTGGGCCGCGGTCTGCTTGGCCCGGATCATGTTCTCGCCGATACGCACCCGGAGTCTGTCCAACTCGACCGTCTCGTCGCCACCCGATGCGGCCACCGGTGTGGGCGGGGTGGGGCGAGCGGCCGGCGTCGGAGCCGGCACCGAGGCCGGGGCAGACACAGAGGCTACGGGAGCGGCTGCCGGAGTCGACTCGGCGGCAGGAGCGGCGGGAGCAGCAGCCGGCGCCTCGGCCGGTGGAGGCTGGGTGGTCTCGGCGGCGGGAGTCTGAGTTGCCGGTGCCGAGGCCGCCGGTGCGGAAGCGGCGGCAGCGACGAAGGACTCGACGTCCTTCCGGGTGATGCGACCACCCTCGCCGGTTCCGGGGATGCGATCGACGTCGAGGCCGTTCTCGCGAACGAGTCGGCGGACAACCGGCGACAGCAGACGGCCCCCAGGAGCGGATCCTTCCCCTGATGCGGCGGCGGGGGCGGGCGAGGGTTCGGTTGACGGCGCCGCCTGGGACGACGACTGGCCCTCCCCCTGAACGGGGGCGTCGGCCCTGCCTCCTGGGGAGCCGGCTCGGAGGCCGGCTGGGGGGCTGTCTCAGGGGCAGGGGGCGCCGGCTGGGGGGCAGCTCCGGTCGAGCCCGAGGCCTCTCCGATCAGGGCGAGGGCAGTGCCCACAGCCACCGTGTCACCTTCGGCGACCAGGATCTCCAACACCACACCGGACGCCGGCGAAGGCACCTCGGTGTCGACCTTGTCGGTCGAGATCTCCACCAGCACCTCGTCGGCCGAAATCGTGTCGCCGACCTGCTTCGCCCACCGAAGGATCGTCCCTTCGGTCACCGTCTCACCCAACTGGGGCATCGTCACGGTGGCGGCGGGGGCTGAGGCGGCCGGTTGAGCGGCGGGTTGGGGTTCCGGGGCGGGGGCCGGCGCCGCCGGCTCGGCAGCGGTGGCTGCTGCCGAATCGGGGGCAGGCTGGGCGGCGGACTCTGCCGGGGCGGGCGCCTTCGCGGGCTCGGGTTCAGGACTCGGATAGCCACCGGTCGCATCGGAGGCCTCACCGATCAGGGCGAGGGCAGTGCCCACAGCCACCGTGTCACCTTCGGCGACCAGGATCTCCAACACCACACCGGACGCCGGCGAAGGCACCTCGGTGTCGACCTTGTCGGTCGAGATCTCCACCAGCACCTCGTCGGCCGAAATCGTGTCGCCGACCTGCTTCGCCCACCGAAGGATCGTCCCTTCGGTCACCGTCTCACCCAACTGGGGCATGCTCACCGTTGTCGCCATCGCCTACCTCTCCTGGAAATCAGTGCAGGGCCCTGCCGGCCGCGCCCATGAGTGTCTCCCCCACGGCCTCCGAGAGGGTGGGATGAGCGTGGATGAATGCCGCGGCCTCGGAGGGGAGGGCCTCCCACCCGACCGAGTACATCAGCTCGTGGATCATCTCCCCCGCCTGGGGGCCGACCACCGCAGCACCGAGAATCGGTCCATCCTTCTCGGCAATGACCTTCACGAAGCCCTGGTTCTGTCCGATGATGATCGCCCTGCCCACACCGTTGAAGGCATGTTTGGTGACCTCCACCTCGACACCCGACTCGCGCGCCTGCGCCTCGGTGAGGCCCACCTCCGCGACTTCGGGATGGGTGTAGGTGACCCGGGGGATCGCCCGGTAATCGACCGACGCCAGCCGCCCGGTGGCGATGTGGGTCACGGCGGCGATGGCCTCCGCGAAGGCGACGTGGGCGAGCTGGGGCGAGCCGGCCACGATGTCGCCCACCGCGTAGACGCCCGGCTCGGCGGTCTGCATGGTCGCCAGATCGACGACGACGAAGCCACGGTCGACAACCGCCTTGGTGGTATCGAAGCCCACGTTGGCGGTGTTGGGGCCACGCCCGACCGCCATGAGGACGACATCGACCTCCACCGAGGAGTCGCCGAACGGCACCACCACAGCTCCGGCGCCGACCTTCGGTTCGCCGACCCCGATCCCGACGTGGAACTTCACGCCGCGGCGTGAGAGCTGGCGCTCGAGCTGCTTCGCAGCATCGGGGTCACCGCCGGGCAGGATCTGGTCCATCACCTCGAACACGTGGACCTCGGAGCCGAGGTCTGTGAGCAGACTGGCGAACTCACACCCGATCACACCGCCGCCGACGATGGCGACCCGGTCGGGTCGGGCCGGCCAGTCGAGGGCGTGATCGGACGTCACGATCCGAACGCCGTCCACCGGATATGGCGGGATCGAGCGGGCATGCGAACCGGTGGCCATGATGATCGCCCGACCCGCCACGGTCCGCTCGCCCTCGGCCCCGGAAACGACCACCTTGCCGGGACCGTCGAGGCGACCGAACCCGTCGATCACGTCCACCTTGCGTTGCTTCAGCAGACCGGACAGACCTTTGAGCAGCCCCTCGACCGTCTGGTTCTTCCTGGCGATGGCAGCATCCCAGTCGAGTTGGGGCTCGGAGGTGATCACCCCGAAGTCGGAGGCATGCCGAACCGTTGCGAACACCTCGGCGATCTGAATCCACTGTTTGGCGGGGATACATCCTCGGATGAGGCAGGTGCCACCGGGACGCTCCTCATCGACGAGGGCGACCGACAAGCCGAAATTGTGCGCGTACAGCGCCGAGGCGTACCCGCCAGGGCCACCTCCGACGACCACGATGTCGTACACCCTCGATCCGTCCTTTCGGGAACTACCCACCAGAGGGTAGTGGGTCACGGGCCGATCGTGACCCTTCCATCCGAACGCTGCAATCGAATGCAGCGACCACTCTCCGCAGCCGATACCTGGCTGCTGTGCAGACGACGTGTAGCCTCCCGGCGTGCAGACGCGATACCTTTTGATGGCCGCCGCGGCCGTGGCGTTGGTGATCCTCGCCGCCGGAGCCATCTGGTTCCTGGTCGGGTTCTCGTGAGCGACGAAGTCGCAACCCTCCTTTCGCTCACGTCGGACAGGTGGTTCCTCTTCGGCCTCGGTCTGGCGATCGGTTGCCTGGTGGTGGGTCTCGTGGCGCGGATCAGGATCGGCTGGACTGGTGCTGCCGCGCTGCTGGTCGGCGTGGGCGGTTCCACGTTCATCGTCGGCAGGTTCGATCCGTTGCCGGTACTGGCCTCGGTCGGCCTCGCCCTGACCACGGGTCTGCTCGCCCGTCCCGTCCTGTCCGAGGTGTCCACGGCGTCGATCTCGTTCGTGATCGCCGACACCTCCTGGCGGCCCGCCGTGGTTTGGCCGGTGGCCGTATCGACCCTGTTCACCACCGCCGCGATTTGGGGACCTCGGAGATTCGGGAGAGCCGATCCGAGAACGGTCGGTGTCGTCATCGGCGGCGCCGCCTTCGCCGTGTGGGCGAGCGTTCCCGACACCGAGATCGCCAGGGCCCTCCTCGGAGCCACACTCGTCTTGTCACTCGCCGCAGTCGTCGGCGAAAAGCCGATCTTCACCGGCCCCGCCCTGGGTGCGTTCGCCGGTCTCGCCGCCTGGGCAACGCTGGACGGCGGATCCCCCCGAGTGGTGTCGGTGTTCGGCGCCTGGTCGGGACTGGCGCTCATGTCAGTCCTCGGGATCGACCGTTTCTCCAAGGCGCCGATGGGGGCCTGGCTGATCGCCCAACTGGTCGTGGTGGGCGCCGGCACCCAGATCGTGGCAGTAGCCGGCTCCGGTCAGGCTGCGGCAGGCGTGTCCTTCATCGCTCTCGCAGTGGCCGGAGCCATCCTGGCGGTCTCGGCCGATCGGGGAATAGCGCCGGAGTAGCGCCAGGGAAGGATCTGGCTGCTGGCTGCTGGCTGCTGGCTGCGAGCAGGTGTTCGCAGCGTGCCACTCCCTCGCTCCTCTGGGCGTTCAGCGTTCTGCCTTCGGCGTCACCCCTCGGCGCGATGCAGGAATGCGGCCATCTGGCCTCTCGTGACGGGATCGTCGGGGCAGTAGCGATCGTTGAGCGGCGGGTTGCAGCCCTGGGTCACGCCCGAGGTTCCGAGCGTGTCGATGTCCAACTCGTGGACGCCGCTGTCGTCGCTGAAGAGGTCGGTCCCCTCGCCCCCGGTCAGGTCGAAGGCGTTGACGAGGAACGTCGCCATCTGCGCCCGCGTGACCGGATCGTCGGGACAGAAGCCCTGCGACGAGCATCCGGACGTGATGCCGGCTGCGGCGAGGGCGTCGATCTCGGCTTCGAACACAGAGCCGGCGTCGTCTGCGAATGCGTCGACTTCGGATGGGGGCAGCGAGAGCGCACGTGCGAGGAACGCCGCCATCTGGCCGCGTGACACCGGTTCTTCCGGACAGAAGCGGTCGTTGGAGGGGGGGTTGCATCCAACGGTGATCCCCCGGGCGGCCAGCCAGGCGATATCGGCCGAGAACACGTGGTCCGATCCGACGTCGACGAATCCGCTCGGTTCAGGGCCGGGCTGGGGTAGTGCACCATCGTCGAAGAAGGCCGCCAGATCGGCACCGTGCAGGTCGATGCCGTCGCCGGAGGCGTGGCAACCCTTCACCTGGTCGGGCGGAAGAGGACTCAAAGTCGGACCGCGCAAGGCCTGACCGGTGTCCACGAGATGGTCCACGTACTCGAGCGAAAGGTCCGGATCACCGATCAGGCACGAGGGAGTGTCGTCGAGAGGACTGGCGTAGACGGTGACTTGCGGGAGCCGTCGCCGGATCTCGGCGACGATCGTGTCGACGGTGACGGTCGAGCCCGGAGTCTCGGCCCGGACGCACACCTGGAACCACACGGCGGTTGTGGAGGGGTTGGCACCGAGCTCGGCATCGAACGCTGCCCAAGCGCTGCGACCCTGACCGTTCACGTCAGCCCACTTCACGATGTCGTTGCCCCAGTAATCGGCAAAGGGGTTGTCGTCGGTGGACGCGGGCCACAACCGACCGACATCCGAGACCTGGTTGTACCCGATGGCAGCGATGGCAGTGTTCGAGCAACCCAGCACACCGACGTCACCCGGTGCGGCCGTGGCCGGAACCGGCGTCACTCCGAGCACCACCAGAGCGGCGAGACCCACCATCCCCGCCGCGCCGCCGAACCGTCGAAACCGCTTCCACATGGCATCTCCCGTCGAGCGTTCGCCCCAACCCCGGTGACCCAAGGCTTCCCCGCCGGCTTCATCGTGGTCCCCCCACGTCCCTGGCCGAGGAGCCAACATTGTGCGGGTCGGAAGGTGAAGCGAACACCAAGACCAGTCCAAGTCTCCTCCCGGAGGAACCACTTCCCGTAGGACCCACTACCTCTATGCTGCTCACCGATGGGGGCACGAGTGACGACATTGGAGCTGGGTGACGGCACCACCGAACAGGTGGGCTTCTTCGGTGATCTATTCGGCGTCACCCATCTTCCGGCATCGGATCCGATCGGCCGGGTGCTCATTTGCTCCCCGCTCCACTCGGAGTTCCTCAAGAACAACCGCCGGGAGGTGATGCTCGGCCGGCGGCTGGCGTCGCTGGGTTTCGCCGCCCAACGGTTCCACTACCGCGGGACCGGCAACAGCTCAGGCGAGGCATCCGATCTCACCATCGACTCCATGGCCGCCGATGCGTCAACCGCCATCGACCGCCTGCTCGAGGTGGCCGGGGTCGGCACCATCGACGTGGTGGCCACCCGCCTCGCTGCCCTCGCCACCACACCGGTCACCGCTCCCGAGTCGCGCCTCGTGTTCTGGGAGCCGGTCAACGAAGGCAAACGCTATTTCCGCGAGCTGACCCGGGCGGTGCTGATCCTCGGAGTGAAACACGGGGGCAACAGGACAGCCGCCGATCTCGAGGATGAGTTCTCCACCGGCGGCTCCCTCGACATCGCCGGATTCTCCGTGACAAAAGGACTGCGCGATAGTTCGTTGACCAGGTCCCTGGAAGTCGGCGCCGGAACCGGCCCGGTGTTGATTGCACAACTCGGCCGCTCCACGGACATCCGCAAGGACATCACCGCCGCGACGACTGTCGCCGAGGCAGCTGGACGGGATGCCACAGTCCACCCTCTCGAGTTCGAAGAGGCGTGGTGGTTCCACCAGGACGTCAACCTGCTCAGACCGGAGGAGGGTGCACTGCTCGACGACGCTCTCGTCGATCTCACCGCCGGATGGCTGGCGGAGGTTCGCCCATGATCAACGAAACGCCGGTCTTCTTCGACGCCGTTGGTGCGCGACTGTTCGGGATCATTTCGCACCCCGAACAGTCCAACGGTGTGGGCGTGCTCGTGATCCAGGGCGGCGACACAGTCAACGTCTCGCTGCAACGTAACCGACTGGCGGTTCGGATATCCCGAGACCTGGCGTCACGTGGCTACACCTGTTTGAGATTCGACTACCACGGGCTGGGCGAGTCAACCGGTACCGTGGGCGAGCTTCGCCTGAGCGCCCCGTTCACCGAGGACGCCGTGGCCGCCGCCGAGGTGTTGCGCCAACACGGGGCCGGACCGATCGTGCTCGCCGGTGCGTGCTTCTCTTCACGGACGGCACTGTCCACTGCGCCGCTCCTCGACGACGTCGTCGGTGTCCTGATGGCCACGCCGCCTGTGGGTAGCTACGAACGCACCGAAGCGGTGGCGGAGCGGATGGCGCGGGACCGTTCGATCGGTGAGTACGCCTCACTCGCATTGAGGGCCAAGACCTTCAAGGGCCTCACGGACCCGGTCAGACGGGCCTTCTACGTCAAGCTCGCCAGGAGCAAGCTGAAGCAGGTCACCCGCAAGCTCACCGGCGGGGTGAAGCCGGCTGGCGCACGCGATCCGCTGTGGTGGGTGAGCAAGCAGCTGCTCGACCCACTCGACCAGATGGTCGACCGTGGAGTGCCGGTGCTCGTTGCCTACGGACTCGACGACCCCCTGCTTCGGGAGTTCGATCGGGCCGCCGAAGGCCGGCTCGGAACGATCCTCGACCGCGCCGGCGACACCGTCGAGGTCATTCGCGATCTCCCTGGCACCATTCACGGGTTCCCGGCCGTCGACGGCCAGGAGGCGTTCCTTTCCCTGTCGTTCGAGTGGATCGACAGGGTCACCGCATCGATCCGACACCGCTGACCCGCGGTCGGAACCTTCCCCCTTGGCCTCGACCGGGTAGCAACTACGCTGTCTGCCGGGCAGGGTGAGGAATGGGTGCGGACGGTTCGGGGGCGGACCAGACAACCGGTAGATGGGGAGGTCCACATGGAAACGACACTTGACCCGGGACACGTTATCAACCTCGCTTCAGAGCTGGGTCAGGTATTCGCGACCCGAGCAGGGAAACACGACCGGGAAGGTTCCTTCCCGGTCCAGGACTTCGATGACCTCAGAGCCGCCGGCCTGCTCGGCATCATGGTCCCCGCCTCGAAAGGTGGCATGGGCGCCGACTTCCTGACCTACACCAAGGTGCTGGAACAGATCGGCAAGGGTCACGCCGCCACCGCCCTCACCTACAACATGCACAACATCGTGATGGGTGGCGTCGCCGAACTCGACCTGGCCGAGATCCCCGGTCGCCACGGCGACCGAATGCGGGGCTTTGCCGACTGGCTGTTCGCCCAGGCGGTCGAGGGCGGGAAGGTGTTCGCATCGGCCACCACCGAACCCGGCGTCGGGGCCAAGTACAGCCAGCTCAAGACCACCTATGAACGAACCCCCGACGGATACGTTCTCAACGGGGTCAAGTCGTTCGTGTCGATGGCCGGCTTCGCCGACTACTACGTTGTGGCCGCCCGACCCGCCAATGACACCACCGGATCGGTCCCCACGCTCTCGTACTTCTGCGTCGCCAAGGATTCCGCCGGCATCACCATCGAAGAGGTGTGGGACGTACTGGGCATGCGGGGTACCACGTCGAACACCGTCTATCTGCAGGATGTGTTCGTTCCCAAGGAGCTGCTGTTCATGGGCAGTGAGGGCATGGCCTTCTACAAGCTCCTCAGCCAGCCGCACTGGCAGGTGGGCGGCTACAACGGCGCCTATCTGGGGATCTCCACGGCCATCATGGAGTTCACGACCGACTATCTCGCCAAGAAGACCATCGCCGGCACCGACAAGACGGGAGCCGACGACCCGGTGGTCCAGTATCAGATCGGGGAGATGGACATCAAGCTCGCCTCCGCCCGGGCCGTCACCTACGAGGCGGCCCGTCTCGTGACCGAACGCCCCGGCACACCTGAAGCCAACGTCGCCATCCACCGGGCCAAGTACCTGGTGGGCGAGGTCGCCCCGGAGCTGGCCTCGATGGCGATTCGCATCTGCGGTGGCTCGACCATCTCCAAACGGATGCCGCTCGAACGGCTCTACCGCGACGCCCGATGTGGCGGTCTCATGCCGGCCAAGAGCGACGACTGCCTGCGCTACGTCGGCAAGGCCTCACTCGGCACCGACGTGACCAAACTCGAAGAGAGTTACTGGTAGCCGTGCAACCCTGGCAGGACTCATCCCTCGACGAGATCCGGGACGAATTCGAGGGCGTCGCCGCCGCTCGCCTGGCGGCACCCCGCCAGAACTGGGACGACCCCAGCGGATACGACCCCGAGACCTGGAAGGCGGCCGCCTCCGCCGGTGCCCTCGGAGTGTGTATGCCCGAGACGATGGGCGGCCGTGGCCTGTCCGTGGCCCACGCCGTCGCCGCGTTCGAGGGCATCGGGACCGCCATCACCGACAGCGGCATGCTCTACGCCATGGCATCGCAGGTGTTTGGAGTGCAGATGCCCCTGCTGATGATGGCTTCCGAAGAGGTCCGTGAGACGGTCGTCCGGCCGGCGATCGGGGGCGACCTCTCGCTCGCCTACGCCTTCACCGAAGAGGCCTCCGGTAGCGACATCTACTCGACCTCGACCCGGGCGGTGAAAGACGGCGAGGGCTGGGTGTTGAACGGCGCCAAGGCCTACATCACCAACGCCCCGATGGCCGACGTCGCCCTCGTGTTCGCCCTCACCGGCGAAGGACGCTCTCCGTTCGCTCTGAGTGCCTTCGTGGTGGACATGAGAAGTGCCGGAGCCTCGTACGGACGGGACTTCGAGAAGGTCGGCTTCCGTACGGTCCGTATGGGTGAGCTGATCTTCGAGGATGTCAGGATCCCGAAGAGCCATGTGGTGGGTCGGCCCGGTGCCGGTCTCAACGTGCTCACCGAATCGGTTGGCTGGGAGCGATCCGCCGTGCTGGCCGCCCTGTTGGGCCCGATGCGGCGGGTTCTTGGGCTCGTCACCGACTGGACCCGCACCCGTCACGCCTACGACGCTCCGATCGGTTCGTTCCAGCAGGTGTCGTCCCGGGTCGCCGACCTGGTGACCAGCCACAAGATGGCTCGCATGGCCGTCTACGACGTCGCCGGACGCCTGTCGGTGGGAGGATCGACCCAGCCGCTGATGCAGGACATAGCCGCCACCAAGCTGTTCGTCACAGAGACGTACAAGCAGTTCATGCTCGACGCCATGCAGCCGTTCGGCGTCCGCGGCTTCTTGTATGACCACGAGATCCAACAGCACGTCCGCGACAGCCTGGCCGCCACCATCTGGGCCGGAACGTCGGAGACGATGCGCAACACGATCGCCAAACTCCAGGGACTACCGGTGGACGCATGAGCTTCACGCTGCACGGACTTCTCGAACGATCGGCCCGGATGTATCCGGACCACCCCGCCGTGGTGGACGGCGATCGATCGCTCACGTACGCCGAGCTGAACGCCGCCGCCAACCGGCTGGCGAACACGTTGCGGGCACACGGCGTCAGCCGTGGCAGCCGCGTCGGGCTCTACCTCGACAAGTCGCTCGAAGCCGTCATCGGCGTGTACGGCGTCCTCAAGACAGGCGCCGCCTACGTGTCCATCGACGTGAAGGCCCCCACCACTCGCTCCGGCTACATCGTCGGCAACTGCGGTATCGAGGTCCTCGTCAGCGCCGCAGATCGCCGGGACGCGTGGAGCGAGCTCGCCGAGCCGTCACAGCTGGCGACGGTGATCGTCATGGACGGGGAGGCCGACCCGATCGACGGTCTGACACTCGTCGCGTCATCAGAGGTGGAGGCGGCCTCCTCCGAGGATCCCGACGCCAGGGCGATCGATCAGGATCTCGCCTACATCATCTACACGTCGGGGTCCACCGGGGCACCGAAGGGCGTGAAGCTGACGCACCGGAACGCCCTCGTGTTCGTGAACTGGACCGTCGACGAGTACGGCATCACCCACGACGATCGGTTGTCGAGCCACGCCCCCTTCCACTTCGATCTGTCGATCCTCGACCTCTACTCGAGCGCCCACGCCGGGGCGACGCTGTTCCTGGTGCCGGCGATGGCGTCGGTGTTCCCGGTCAAGATCAACCGCTTCATCTCAGAGCACCGCATCACGGTGTGGTATTCGGTGCCGTCGATCCTGTCGATGGTGTTGCAGCGGGGCAAGCTCGAGCAGGACGCCTTCCCCGATTTGCGTTGGATGCTGTTCGCCGGCGAGGTGTTCCCCACCAAGTATCTGAGCCAGCTCATGAGCCTCCTCCCCCACGTGCATTTCTCGAATCTGTACGGGCCGACCGAAACCAACGTGTGCACCTTCTACAACGTGCCGACGATCCCGGACCCGGAGGGTGGCGACATCCCCATCGGTCGTCCCATCCCCAACACCGACGGGTACGTGGTGAGTGAAGACGGGGCCTTGGTGCCGAAGGGCGAGGTTGGTGAGCTGTGGATCAGATCCGGCACCGTCATGGCCGGGTACTGGGGAGACCCCGCCCGCACGGCCGAACGGCTCGCACCCGACCCGTTCGCCGGTGAGATCGTCGACCCGGTCTACAAGACCGGCGACCTGGTCAGAGAAGACGAGAACGGCGACTACACCTTCCTGGGTCGCCGCGACAACCAGATCAAGAGCCGCGGCTACCGCATCGAGTTGGGCGAGATCGAAACGGCGATGTACCGGCACCCCGGAGTGGTCGAGTTCGCGGTGGTGGCGGTACCCGACGATCTGGTCACGAATCGCCTGTTCGGGTTCGCTACGGTCAAGGACGGCGTCACCGTCGCCGACCTGCTGCACCACTGCAAGGAAGCCGTACCGCCATACATGATTCCCGAGCACTTCGAACTGCTCGAGGTGCTCCCCAAGACATCCACCGGCAAGATCAACCGTCAAGAACTGAAGCAATCAGCAGAAGGAGTTCACCTATGAGCATCGAGATCGGGATCCGTGACTTCATCGCCGGCGAGCTGAGCTGGGACGGCGCCCCCGAGGACCTGACCGCCGACTATCCCCTCCTCGAGAAGGAAGTGGTGGACTCCCTCGGCATCTTCAAAATCATCTCGTTCCTCGAGACCGAATACGACATCGAGATCGACGATGAGGAGCTGGTCCCCGAGAACTTCGAATCCATCGCCAAGATCACGGGACTCGTCAGCGGGAAGGTCGGATAGCGCGGTTGGAATCGCGCCCGAGCAGGGCGACCCCGAACACCAACCCGAACAGGGCGAGGAGCACCGACCGCGCCCCAATGCCGGCAGTGGAAACCACTTCGAGGCCGGCCAGCCGAACACGGGACCAAGTATCGGCGAGGGTCACCATGGCGAGGACAACCGCCAGAGTCCGTCGGTGAAGGTCGGCCGAATCGTTGGTCGGGTCGGATCCCGCCGATCACCCGTTGTCCGCACCCGATCTCGATGGCCATCGGCCCACAAGAAAGTGACCAACGATCGGTTGCGGTGCGTATCGACTTGTGGTTAGCCTTGTAAGCGCTTACACCCCAGGTCGCCAGTAGGCGACGCCGATGGTGGTACCGATGGCGGAGGATCCGGCGAGAACACCGGGGCCGTGGAAGTGACCGGCGCACCCACCGGAGACGAGGCCGCCGCCATCAGCCAGGTGATCGACGAGAGAATCAACGGGGCCGACGGTGTCGACTACACCGCCACCTTCGAGGGGTCCGACAGCTTCGAGCAGGACATCGTCATCCGCATCGAGGGCGGCGATCCGCCGGACATCGCCATCTGGCCGCAGCCAGGTGCGGTGGTGTCCCAGGCCCAGCAGGGGAACCTGGTGGCGCTCGAGGATCTCGGGTACGACATCGCCGAGCTCGAATCGGTCTTCGGTGAGTACCTCATCTCGCTGGGCGAGGTGGAAGGGAAGCACTACGGGATCCCGACCAACGTCAACTTCAAGAGCGCGGTCTGGTACAACGTCCACGCCTTCGAGGCGAACAGCTACACACCGCCGACGACCTGGGACGAATTGCTGGCGCTGTCGGATCAGATCGTCGCCGACGGTGGCACCCCGTGGTGCATCGGACTGGGTTCGGAGGCCGCCACCGGGTGGCCGGCCACCGACTGGATGGAGGACATCGTCCTTCGCCAGGCCGGCACCGACGTCTATGACCAGTGGGTGACCAACGAGGTCAAGTTCGACAGCCCCGAGATCATCGCAGCCGCCGAGACCTTCGGTGAGGTGCTGTTCGGCGAGGGCTACGTGCTCGGCGGGGCGGGTCAGACTCCGTCGATCGACTTCCGCGATGCGCCGGACCCCATGTTCAGTGACCGCGAGAAGCCGAACTGCTACATGCACCGGCAGGCGACGTTCATCACGAACTTCTTCGATGCGAACCCCGAGGCCTTCCCGGACGGCCTGACCCCCATCACGGACTACAACTTCTTCCCGTTCCCGTCGATCGACGGTACTGAGGGGGCGTTGTTCGCCGGTGAGATGGCAGCCGTGCTGAACAATCGGCCGGAGGTCCTGGATTTCCTGCAGCGATTCGTCTCCGACGATGTGCAGTGTGCTCAGGGCTCGATCGAGGGGATCTCTCGTATCTCGCCGAACGTCAACGTCGGCGCCGATTGCTACACCAACGAGTTGATCTCTCAGGCGAGCGAGACACTTATCGCCGCCATCGCCAGTGGCGAGGCCCGCTTCGACGCTTCGGACCTGATGCCCCCCGAGGTGGGATCCGGTTCCGAGTGGCAGGGCATGATCGACTTCGCAACCGGTGGACCCGACAACGTCCAGCAGGTGATGCAGGAGATCGATGCCGCTTGGCCGGCGGGCTGAGCTGAGCCGGTAGCACCGGACAACCAGATGCTCGGAGGGGGTGGCGGTCACCGCCACCCCCTCCGAGGCTCACGATTGGAGCCGACCGGAGGAGGAGAGACCTGCGATGAGCACACCCACGATCCAAGAGCCCGCGGCCTCGCCGCCCCCGCCTTCTCCGAGTCGTGAACAGGCCGGCCTGACCGCCGGCGTCCTGCGGATCGTCGTCTCGTTGGCGGTCCCGATCGTTGCTTTCATCCTGCTGTGGCAGTCGTTCCTGTTCCTTCGCAATCAGGACGCTCCCCGCACGATGGTGATCCTGGTGGCGCTCGTTGTCGGCGTGTTCGGGGTGTTCGGCCTCTACTGGGGCATGGACCTGCTCATCAAGCTGCTGCCCGACAGCCTCGGGCGGAAGGTCCGTCCGTTTGCCTTCGTGGGCCCGGCGATCGTCGTGCTCACGATCTATCTCGTCTATCCGGCGTTCAACACCCTGTGGCTGAGCTTCACGGGTCCCACCGGTGACGCCTTCGTCGGGCTCGACAACTACGCATACGTGTTCACCAACGAGCGGATGCTGCGGGCGATCCGCAACACCGTCGGATGGGTGATCGTCGTGCCGATGGTGGCCACCGCGATCGGGCTCGGGTTCGCGGTGCTCGCCGACAGGCTCAAGCGGGCTGAGTCGATCTCGAAGTCCATGATCTTCCTCCCGATGGCCATCTCGTTCGTCGGAGCGGCGATCGTGTGGCGCTTCGTCTACAACTTCCGACCGGAGGGGTTCGGTGAGCAGATCGGACTGTTCAACGGCATCATGGTCGGTGTGGGCGCCGACCCGGTGCCGTGGCTTCAGGAGCAGCCGTGGAACAACCTGCTGCTGATGGTCATCATGATCTGGCTGCAAACCGGATTCGCCATGGTGATCCTGTCGTCGGCCATCAAGGCCGTCCCGACCGACATCCTCGAGGCGGCCCGGATCGACGGTGCCTCCGAGGTGGCAGTGTTCTGGAGAGTCACCGTGCCGAGCATCATGTCGACCATCGTGGTCGTACTCACGACGATGGTGATCAATGTCCTCAAGATCTTCGACATCGTCTGGGTCATGACAGGCGGACAGTTCGGCACAGAGATCATCGCCCAGAAGATGATCGACGAGTTCTTCGTACTCAGACACTTCGGACGAGGGGCTGCGGTCGCCGTGTTCATGTTCGTGGCCGTCATCCCGGTGATGATCCTCAACGTGAGACGGTTCCGGGCAGAGGAGGCGATGCGATGACGGCGACCACGGCAACGGCAAAGAGAGTGGCGTCACCAACACGCGGCGAACAGGGGAACGTCGGAGCCGAGAGTGGCCTGTGGCTGATCCGCATCATCGTCGCCCTGGTGGTGCTGATCTGGTTGGTTCCCACCTTCGGACTGCTCGTGAGCTCGTTCCGCGAGGCACAAGCGATCAACACTACGGGTTGGTGGACCGTGTTCACGACGTTCGCCGACACGTCGCAGTGGACCCTCTCGAACTATCGGACCGTCCTCGACGAGGGCTTCGGGAACGCTTTCGTGAACACGGTGACGGTGGCCGTGCCCGCCACGGTGATCCCGATCACGATCGCGGCGTTCGCAGCCTATGCGTTCTCCTGGATGGATTTCCCGGGTCGGCAGACGATATTCGTCGTCGTCGTGGCGTTGCTGGTGGTGCCGCTCCAGATGGCGCTCATCCCGATCCTCCGGCTCTACACGTCCGGGATCTCGTTCGGCGACTTCACGCTGTTTCCGGCGCTGAACCTGAACGGTACCTTCCTCGGCGTCTGGATCGCCCACACAGGGTTCGGGCTGCCCCTGGCGATCTACCTCCTCAGGAACTACATCGGTTCACTGCCGTCGTCGCTGATCGAATCCGCGGAGATCGACGGGGCCGATCACTTTGCGATATTCACGAGGCTGATCGTCCCGTTGTCGGTACCGGCTTTGGCGGCCTTCGCCATCTTCCAGTTCCTCTGGGTCTTCAACGACTTCCTCGTCGCCTTCGTGTTCCTCGGCTCGTCGGCCGACGTCGAGGTCCTGACGATCGCGTTGAACCAGTTGAACGGCTCGCGTGGGGAGGCGTGGCACCTACTGACGGCCGGGGCATTCCTGACCATGGCGCTGCCGCTCGTGGTGTTCTTCGGGTTGCAGCGATACTTCGTCAGGGGCCTCACCGCCGGATCGGTCAAGGGGTAGTCACCTGGCTGAGATGTTCGGCGATCCGACGACGCCGCGTCGGCTTCTGCTCGGTGTCGCCGGCGCCACAGCTGTCGTCACGATCTCATTCTGGGCGCTCGTCATAGGGGTGGCGGCCGGCGCGAGCGAGGAGCCGATCGCTGCCGCCTGGGCGCTGGGGCTGGCACTGATTCCGGCTGCGTTCATGGTTGCCGCTTTCGGCTCGGGTCACGACCGTGCGGCGGGCGCCGTCGTGTGGGCGTTGGTCCTCTCTCTCGGCATCGGCGGTGTCCTCCTGGTGGCGGACCCTGCCACTGCACTGATCGGTGCCTACGCCGTGGGAGCGGCCGTGACCGTCCGCGAGGATGCCGGCACATCGGTGGGGCGTCGGTTGTGGTTCGCACTCGGCGCCGTCGTCGTGGTGGCCGCCCTCATCCGGTTCGCCACCCCGATCGGCCTCGCGCTGGCACCCGCCCTCCCGTTCACTGCTCCCGTCCTTGCCGACCGGACGGGCGACGCTCGAGACCTGCCGGCGACATCGGCCGACCCAAGCGGCCCGGACGACGGGCAGTGATCCCGACGGGGCGAGACCGCCGGGAGAAGACGCACTGTTGCGCCCGGTGAGCACGGGCATGACGGGGAGTCGGGAGCCGGCAGGCGAACGGGAGGTCACGCCTGAGCCTTGTTGACCGATCGCGTTCGAACGCAGGTCCTGCGGTTCGTACGACGGGCGCTCACCGCCCTTCCCGTCGGTCAGCGGCTGGGCGGAGGCGACGATCCGGCTCGAGCCCGGGGAGGATCCAGCGGGGTGTTGCCTCGAGAGGTCAGCCGCTACCCGGGCATCTCCCGCTGGTACGTGCTCGGCGAGGCACGAAGCTCGAGGCCGGAGCCGAACATCTTGCCGACAACAGCGGGATCACACCTTCTCGATCGACGGCGGCGGCGACCTTCGATCTGGCTGGGCGAGGCCGCCCCGGCACCCGGACCGCTCTCCTGAACCTCACCGCTGACTGCGGTGCCTCGCTCCCCAGCCATCGCCGTTTCCCGACACCACCGGGCGACAGCGGCAACAATCGCTAGCCCACGAGGATGGAGAGACCGTGTACTTCCTTTGCCTGCGTCGTCCGTTGCGCCCTCGTTCCGAATGGACGGTGACCCTGCAAGAGCATCTCGACTGGATGAGAGACCAGCACCTGGCCGGCACGGTCCTGATGTCGGGTCCCAGTCGAGACCGCTCAGTCAGCCTCTACCTGATCAGGGCCGACACAGCGGAGGAGGCGCACAGGATCGCAGCCGCCGACCCGTTCACCGACGGCGGTGAATGCCGCTTCGAGCTGATCGACTGGGACCTCCACCAGATCCTCGGCATCGGCGACTTCGCCGCCCGCAGCTAGTGCTCCGTGGCCCTTTCGATGACCTGGCCGAGGGCGGCTCTCGCTCGGCGGACTTGGCGATCGACGACGCAGAGCTCGTCCCCGAGAGCTTTGAGTCCATCGCCAAGATGACACAATGCTCGAGCGGGAAGGTGGGTTGAGCACCGTTCACCGTTCACCGTTGAACTCAAAACGCAAGAGACCGCCCGGCGGGTAGGTCGGCCTGTTGATCCGCTGCATTGTCGATACGTTCTGCCTTGGCCCAAGTCAACCGAGGAGTCGCCGCCTGGCGATCACTCGTAGCTGGGCGTCCGAACCGCTCTGACCCGTACGTTCTACGTTGAACGTTCTACGTTGTGCCGCAGATCGGTGACCTCCGAACGGCGAACCGTGAACCGTGAAGGGTCAACGGCCTACTAGAGCCACCCCATCTGCCGCCCGAGCATCGCCTCGATCGCTTCGATCTCGGGCTGGAGTTGCTGGCGGAGGTGGGCCTCGGCTTCTGGCGGCATCGCCTTCTCGGGTTTGGGGGTGTCCCTCACGTAGCTGTAGTTCTCGCCGAGGGAAGAGGGCATCACGTGGCGCAGGCCGAGGAAGTCGAGCAGGCCGGTGTACGTGCCGGCCGGGTCGGCCCACAGGTCTTCGGTGCGGATCACGTGGATGCGCTCGCGTCCCAGGGCGTCGACCCAGCGTTGGAGTTGCGGGGCGTAGCGGCCCCGTTCCATGTAGCCGTGGACGCGGACTTCGATGCCGGGGTGGTCCTGATCAGCGGCCAGTCGATCCAGGTCGCCGGCGATGCGCTCGGGCTCGGCCCGGAGCGCATCGATGAAGCTCAGCGGCTCCTTGTTCAAACGACGCTGATGGCCGTACTGGCTGAAGGCCCGGGTGACGGGGCTTCGGAGGAGCGCCACCGCTTTGAGGTCGGGGATGCGTGCGGCGGCACGTTCGGCCGCCCTTGGATGCAGCAGATAGTCGGGGGTTGCCTCGAACGCCAGCTTGGGGCGGGTGATCAACGGGAAATGGGCCCGGTACCAGCGCTCCCCCATCGACATCCGCGTCGAGAAGTACTCGACCTCCTTGCGGAGTGAGGCGAACACGTCGGGATGTGATCCGAGGTAGCGGTAGATCGACGACGTGCCGGCCCGCTGGGCTCCGATCACGAGCACGTTCGGGAGCATGCCCATGGACGGCCATGCCATCCGTGATTTCACCCGGAGGAGCGAGATCTGGTGCCGGGCGTTGACCGAGAGCTTCTGGCGGGCGAGCTCCTTGACGGCCGTCATGTCAGTACCCGCTGAGCAGGCCGAGTTCGCGGGCGGTCTGCAACGACTTCTGGAACAGGAACAGCCCGATGCCGCCCACCACCAGGGTTGTGATGCCGAGTCCGAGCAGCGCATCCGGAACCGGCATCACGAAGGTGCCCGGATCGTCCATCAACGCCGAACGGACGCCGTTGAGCACGTAGGTGTGCGGGAAGAGGTAGCTGATCGGTTGCAGCCAGGTGGGCAGCTGCGACAACGAGAACAGGGCGCCACCGAAGATCGATGCGGCCAGGCCGTACAGCACCACCACCGGCTGGGAACGTTTGGCGAGCACCATCAGGCTGGCAGAAAGGATGCCGATCGAACTGACCGCCGCCATCCCCGCCAACACGATCACCACAGTGGCGCCGATGCCCGCCAGCCGGATGTCGGCGCCGAGGGCACTGCCGATGAGCAGCAACAAGATGGCGTTGATGAACCCCCGGAACATGTTCCACTGGTTCATGGCGACCGGCATCCACAACCATTTGATCGGCTCCACCAGGATCGACTCGAACAGACCGCGGTCCTGGATCTGTTGGAGCCGGGTTCCGAACCCCTGCAGGGTGGCCTGGAGGGCGGCACTCATGGCCAGCCCGACGGTGGCGAACGTGAGGTAGTCGCCACCCACCTCCCTGGAGTCACCGACGAGGTCGGCGATGAAGAACGACACGAAGATCGGCACAACGATGCCGGCCTGGCCGAGCACCAGCGACATCGGATAACTCGCCTCTTCGACGATGTCGGCACGGAGGAAGGCCATAGAGGTCTGTTTCATCCTCCACAGCTTCGCCTTGATGCGCTTCATACCTGGTCACCCCGGTAGACGGCGGCGAGCAGGTCACGGAGGGGCATTCGGTCCTCCCGGATGGTGATGAGCGCCCGAGTGGATTCGGGCGGCAGCGACGACACCACGTCTCCGATGGTGGCCCCTGCGACCAGAAGGCCGCCCACTCCCATGCTCTCGGTGGTGTCGACTTCCACCACCTGACCCGACGACAGGGCTTTCTCGGCGGTCCGGGCCGCATCGGGATCCCGGAACTCGGCGACGACCCTGGGCCGGGTCCACAGGTCCCGGAGCGATTCGAGATCACCGTCGTACTTGATGGCGCCGCCGTCGAGCAGGATCACGTGCGAGCTGAGCGCTTCGATCTCGTCGAGGCGGTGCGAGCTGATGAGCACCGACATGTTGCGTTCAGCCGCAACCCGCTGCAGGGTGTTGATGAGTTCGTACGAGGCGATCGGGTCGACGGTGGCGGTGGGCTCGTCGAGGATGAGCACCTTGGGCTGATGCAGGAGCGAACGGGCCAGCTGGAGCCGCGCCCGCATTCCGGATGACAACGAGAACACCGAGTCCCGGGCCCGGTGCCCGATGCCCACCAGATCGAGCGACTCCTGGATGCGCTGCTTGAGCTTGTTGCCGTTGAGACCCTGCAACTGACCGTGGAACACCAGGTTGTCGGCGCAGCTGAGGCGCATGAGCAGGCTTCGATCCTCCGAAGGCATCCATCCGATGACCTTTCGGACCTCCATCGACTCGGTCACACAGCTCATTCCCATGATGGTGGCCGAGCCGGTGGTGGGGGTGGTCAGCCCGATCAGGATCCGGAACGTGGTCGACTTCCCGGCACCGTTGGGGCCGACGACAGCACAGATCTCCCCGGCGGGCACCGAGAAGCTGATTCCGTTGAGGGCGTGAACGTCGTTCTTGATGGGCGAACGGAGCAGGAAGCTGAGCACCTTCGAGGATGGCTTGTAGACCTTGGTGACGTCGCGAACGACCACACCCCTGGTCTCTGCGTTGCCGGCGACCGCCGGACCCGTCATCACATCTCCGCTCGTCATGGCCCTTCCCCTGTCGGGTGCGGAGAACCGGAACGCGTCGCACCGATCGTCGATTGGTACTTGTCCCGGAATCCGCGCTCTACCGCCGCCCCGCTGAGCAGGCTAACACGGGTGGCCGTCGCCTCAATGGGGTTCAGCGATTACCACAGGAGGGATCCCAGTCGGGGAACTCCTGGCCGGGCTTGGGCACCGTCGAGGACCAGCCGTCCCAGAACGCCGGGATCGATCGCGAGCCGGACGTGGTGATCTCGACGGCGTCGCCGTTGGCGTCCTGGATCCGGATGATCGACTCAGGCTTCATGTCGGAGAGGTCGAAGTCCGACTCCGAGACGTTGCACCGAACGAAGTCGTACCAGCCGTGACGGCGATCGTTGTTCACGACCAACTGTCCGGCGAACTCACAGTCGAGGTACAGCGTTGGCTGTGACGGGTCGAGGTTGTGGTCGACCATGAGCAGCGAAACCGGCGCATCGTCGAAAACGGTGCGTTCGAACGACAGCCGCTCCTTGGTCTGGTTGCTCTCGGGAACGGTGGTCTGGGCGTTCTGTTCCAGGCCCCCGCCGTTCCCGAAGAACACACAGTCGCGGTAGTGGTATCCCCGGTTGTTGTATGCGCCGTGCTTCACCGGTCCCAACCCGTTGTTGAACGAGACGAACCGATCGATGTTGTGACGCTCGGATGCAGTGTTCTGCCACACGAAGATGCCGTACTCACGGCTGTTGTGGGTCATGCAGTCCTCGAACACCCAGGGACTGGTCTGCGAGTTCGCCTTCGAGGGCCAGTGGTAGCCGGATGTCCGAACCCCGCCGCCCACCCCGACGGCCACGCAGCCACGGACCGTGTTGTTGACACCCGCACCCATGAGGAATCCGGACAACTCGTTGGGCCGGGAAACCGGATCGTTGAGGTCGGCCCGATGCACGTCGGCGGCGATGCAGTTCTCGTACACGACGTCGTGGGTGTTGTTGATGTCGTTGTCGAAGTCGTTCTCGGGCGGCAGATCCCACCAGTAGGCGTCGGCCTCGACGTCGTAGGCGACACAGTCGCGCAGCGTGACGCCGTGGCTGCCGTGCACGACGAACGCGTGGTGGTAGGCGTGGTGCACGACGGTGCCCTCGACCACGCTCCCCCTGGCACCCTCCCCCATCAGGTGGAAGTGGATCGGGTAGAAGCCGATCTCGTCGGGGTCGCCCACGTACCGGACCTCGGCGTAGTTGATGGTCTGGGCGACATTGGACATGAGCATGATGCGCCGCATCGGAACCGAGGTGGTGCCCTCGATCACGACGTTGCGGGTCAGGTTCATCACCTCGGCCTTGAACACACCGTGGCGGTTGCTGACCTGCTGAACCGTCCCACCCTTGGTGAAGGAGCGGAACGTGTAGTCGCCGGGGTTGATGGGAGCGACGATCAGCTGATCCTGGGAGGTCCACGTGGCATGGTCGCCGGTACGGTTCCACGCCTGTTTCGTCGTCCCTTGGATGTCGAGACGACCATTGTCCATCACCATGATCTCGCCGCCGCCGGTGAACCGGATCTTGTGGACGATGCCGGCGCTGGCCGGGCGCATCCGCAGCGTGCCGAGCACCATCAACGCGGCGTCGCCACCGCCCGTGACGGTGAGCGTGACCGATCGGTTCGGGTCGAACTCGTACACCTCGCCCGCTGCGACGGTGAGGGTCGACACGGTGGTGTCGGTGGTGAGCGTGGCGGCCTGGGCGGCCTGCGGACGGGTGACGGATGCCACCGCAGGGACTCCGGTGGCGACGGCCACCAGCCCGGCGCGGCGGAGGAACTGTCGACGGTTGAGTTCTGTCATGGTCATGCCCCCCGGCATCCGAGGTGGTCGAGTGCCCTGACCAGGAAGCTGGCCATCTGTGCTCGCGTGATCACGTCATCGGGGCAGAACCGGCCATCGGAGCACCCCTTGGCGATGCCGGCGGCGGCGAGAGCGTTGATGTCCGCCTCGAACACCGAGTTCTCGTCGTCGGAGAACACGTCGGGCCCTGCCGGGAGGCTCAGCGTGCGACGGAGGAAGGCAGCCATCTGACCCCGGGTGAGCACGTCGTCGGTGCAGTACTGCGAACTGGTGGGCGGATTGCATCCTTGGGTGATGCCCACACCCGTGATCGAGTTGATGTCGGCTTCGAACACCGAGTCTTCGTCGTCACCGAAGTAGTCGTATTGGCTGGTGGGTGTCACGAACGATCGCCGCATGAATGCTGCCATCTGACCTCGAGTCACCGAAACCTCCGGGCAGTACGAGGAGTCGGTGCAACCCTTGGTGATCCCCCACTCGGCGAGGAGGGCGATGTCGGCCTCATGGACCGATCCTGCGGTGTCGTCGAACGGCGACACCTGGGCGAAGGCCGGGACCTGCGGCTGGATCGAAATCGCCAGGAAAACGAAGACCCAAAAGACCGCACCCGACGGATTTCGCCGCTTCGGGCGTTCGAACGTACTCGAAAACCTGTTCATGCTTCCACCTTCGCCTCAGCGATCCCACACCACGCAACACCGTTACCCAGAGGATGGTGCCTTCGAGACGTTACCGGAGGGGCTTGGCAACATTCACCAACGGAGCGATAAGGGCTGGATAACCGTCTCGGACTGAACCCGTTGGGTTTTGGGGCGGCCTACTTCCCCTCGGGTCCGGTGGTAATAGAGTGCTCCGGGTGGGGAGTTACGAACACGGGGCGCTGATTCAGGCCTGGGTCAAGACCAATACTCGGGCCGGCACGGAGCGTCGCTCAGTTCCCGGGCACCCGGACGGTCAGGTCGCGGCCGATCCGCACGCCGCGCTGGGACCCGACCCGTTCGAACCCCAACCCCTCCACCAGCGTCTGCATGGTCGTGTTGCTGGTCGCCACCAACCCCCGAACCCTGGGGAATCCGGCCTTTCCGGCCGCCTCGATCGAAGCGATCATCACCCGCGGGGCATAACCCCGCACCCGGTACCGGTCGTCCACCACGATCTGGTTGAGGTAGGCCACGCCATTGCCGGGGCGGCTGAGGACGCCGAAGTGACGGTCGGGATGACCGGACACGTTGACCCACTGCAGCCCGGCCGGGGCACCGTCCGGTGTGGCCGCCCACACGCAGACACCGCCGGCGGCGATTCGGGCGGCGTGATCCACGCCCGGCGCCAGCAGCGGAGCGAGCAGATCGAGATCGGCGGCGGACGCGATTCGGATCGCCTTGTCCGCCCGGAAGCCCTCGATGGAGGTAGCCCGCTCGTAGGAGATGATGTGATAGCGGCCGATGACCATGTGAGATCGAGCAGGATAGAGCCGATGCCTCCCAGCGCCACCCATCCATCGGGACTCGCTCCGTGAGAGGTCCGGACGCAGTCGTGGCACCGGATGACGAAGCGCTTCCGGTGGCGGAATGGGACGATCTCGCCGAGTCCACCGGCGGCTCGTTCTTCCAGACCGGGACCTGGGCGGTTGCCTGGTGGGACCGTCTGGCGGGGCGCCCCGAGACCCGGATCGGACTGTGGCGAGACCCCGAGGGCGCTCTGGAGGCCGTCTGCGCGGTGTCCCGCGTGAACCAGCCCCTCCTCCGCTCGGGTGGACCTGCGGTACGGATGTGGGTGAACACCGGCAGTGGCGCCGGCGCCGGGGACCACCTCGGGTGGCCGGCACGTCCGGGCTTGCGGCGGGACGTTGCAGGCTGGGTGATCGAATCCACCTCAGGCCCGATCGTGTTGTCCAACATGGCGCCAGAGTCCGTCGAGGGCCTGGCCGAGGCCGGGTTCAGCAAGATCGAGGACAACCCGACCCTGGTTGCTCCGCTCGGTTCCGGCGACGAATGGTTTCCCGGTTCGGCGGATTTCGCCAAGAAACTCCGCTACTTCGAACGGCAACTCGTCAAGCTCGGCATCTCCGTTGCGATGGTCCCGGCCTCCGGTATCGACGAGGCCGTCTTCCGTAGTCTGCTCGAGCTGCATGCGGTTCGGGCGGAGGGCATGGGATGGGGGTCCAGCTTCGACCGCGATCGCGAGGCGTTCCACCGACACCTCATCGACGGGGCTTCGGACGGCCGGGGGCCGATGGCGTGTGTGGCGCGGCTCGACGGCGACATCGTGGGGGTGCTGTACGGGTTTCGGTTCGGCGCCACGTTCGCGTACTACCAGACCGGATGGTCGCAGGACTATGTGAAACAAAGCCTCGGGTCGGTGTTGGTGAGCACGACGATGCGCCACGCCACCGAGACCGGCGCCACCACATTCGACTTCCTGCGTGGCGACGACGCCTACAAACGCCGCTTCGGGGCGGTGCCCTCGGCCGACACCACCTGGTCGTTGCAGCGTGGGATGGCGGGAGCGGCGGTCGGACTTCGACGGAGAGCCGCCGAAGCGTTGAAAGGACGGGTGCGATGAAGCAGGCGGTCAAGCGCGTAGTCCGGACCGCGCAGAGGGCCGAGTACGCGATCTCGGCCCCGGAGCGGGCGTTGACACGCCGGGGGGTCCTGTCCAGCGACAAATTGGCGCTGCCGCAGTTTCTCGGACTGGGAGCCCCGAAGGCAGGTTCCACTTGGCTGCACCATTGCCTGGCTGCACATCCAGGCGTGTTCGTTCCTCCCGAGAAGGAGCTGCACTACTTCTGCCACTTCTACCACCACTCGTTGCGGTGGTACGCCGCCCACTTCGATGCCGCCAGGGACCGCCTCCGCGGCGAGATCACACCGAACTACTCGGAGCTGACCCCCGATCGGATCGACGTGGTGGCCGACCTGCTCCCCGACGCCAGGCTGCTGCTGATGATCCGCCACCCGGTGGACCGTGCCTGGTCACACGCCCAGATGAATGTGGCCCGCCAACGCAACCGCCCCGTCGACTCGGTCCCGGTGTCCGAGTACATCGCCCACGCCCGCTCGGTCCACAGCCTCGACAGCGGCGACTACGTGGGCATCGTGGACCGGTGGACGAAGCGCTACCCGGCCGAGCGACTGTGGGTCGACAGCTACGACCGAATGGTGTCGGACCCCAAGGCGCTGCTCATCTCGCTGTTCGACTTCCTCGGCGTCGGCACCGATGTCGACTGGGATGCCTTCCCGCTCGACACCGTGATCGACCGCGGCGCACCCGGCGCCGACCTGGTCGGATCCCGCGGCGGTGGCAGCGCAATGCCAACCGAACTCGAAATCGAGTTGAGAGCGATGTACGCGCCCCGAATCGAGCGCATGAAGGAACGCTTCGGGGATCTGGTCGCTGACTGGGCGTGAACCGCTCGCAGCCCCACCTTCTCCGAGACCTCCCGGCGAACGGCAATCCATCGACCGTGAACCCTGCCTCATCGGCATGGCGCCGCACCTCGGGTACCTGCTCATGACGAGCGCGCCTCGGTTGATGGTCGAGGCTCGTCGGGTCCTGCTGGAAGCGCTCGATGCTCTTGCCGACCATCGCCGCTCGCTGGTGCTGGTGGGCGCACAAGCCGTTTACCTGCGCACCGACGAGGTCGCACTGTCGTTCTCGGCCAGCTACACCACAGATGCCGACCTGGCCATCGACCCTGCCACCCTCGCCGATAAGCCGAATCAGGCCGAGTTGATGACCGCGGCCGGATTCGCGAGAACCCAGCCCGATCGTCCGGGAATCTGGGGGACGTCGATCATCGTGGACGGCCATGACGAAATCATCCCAGTCGACCTCATCGTTCCCGAAGCGCTCGCCGGGCCCGGACGTTGCGACGCCCGACTCAGCGGCCACGACAAACAGGCAGCAGGTAGGGCAGACGGACTGGAGGCAGCGATCCCGCACAAGTCTCGGGAACGACGATCCCCTGCAGTCAGCCAGACGTTGCTATCGACCAACAGCACGACGCATCAAGCCAGGTGGTGCTCTGCAGCCGCAACACGAAGCAAGCGAGTGTCGGTGGAAGCCTCGGACGTTCGGCTCACATGTGTCATGTCCGCCACCATCCCGGCGGTGCGAGGGCAGCGGCGCCCTCGGGAAGGCAACAGACATCCGGGTTCAGCGCCGTTCGGCGAGCACGCCCAGGTACATGTCCTCGAGTCGACGGGTGACGGCCTCGATGCGGTAGTTGGCCATCACCTCGGCTCGGGCCGCGTCCGACATCTTCGCCCTCGCCTCCGGGTCGGCCAGCAGTGCCGACACGGTGACGGCCAACGCCTTGGCGTCTGCCGATCGGAACATGACCCCGGTGGTTCCCGGGTCGACGATCTCGTCGAATGGCGGAGCGTCCGAAACCGCACAGGCCGCACCCCCGCCTGCCATCGCCTCCAGCAGCGAAACCCCCAACCCTTCGAACAATGACGGGAACACGAACACGTCCGCCGCCATCAGCAGGGCCGGAACGTCGTCCCGCACGCCGAGGAAACGTATGTGGGACTCGATTCCCAGATCGCTCACCAGTTTGCGGAGCATCGGTGAGGAGTTGCCGTCGCGGCCGGCGAACACGGCCACGACTTCCGGATGGCGCTCGATGATGGCGGGGAGTGCCTCCAGCAGGTAGCGCTGGCCTTTCTGTGGTTCCTGTCGGGCGACGTTCAGCAGCATCGGGACCTCGGGCGCCACGCCGATCGACTGGCGCAGGGCGGCCCGATCGATGCCGGCACGGTGATCGAAGGCCTCGACGTCGATGCCACGCGGGATGATCACCGTCCGGTCGGCCGAGATACCCACGTTCGCCTGCCAGGATCGTGCCACCGCCCGAGTCAGGGCGTGGAAGCGGGTCACATGCCGCATCGTGATGCGGTCGAGCATCCGGTGGCCGGCCAGCTTGAGCGGGCTCACAGAGGGATTGTCGACGATGCGAACCGGATCGTGGCTGATGTTGACCAGGCTCTCGACCACCGGAATGTGTCTGCGCCGACCGACCACGCGGGCGGCCAGGGCCGCGTCCGCCAGCGAACAGTGCAGGATGTCGGGTCGGGTGTCCATCACGTAGCGGTCGAGGGCCCGGATGATCGCCAGCCGGCCGGGGGACTCCCCCACACCGAACAGGGCGTGTTTGGGGATCTCGGGAAGCGGATCGTCGCCGGTACCTCGGAACACATGAACCACGCTGTGGGTGAGGTCCGGATGCGAGAACCTCCGGAGATTGTTGAAGAGCTGATTCTCGGCACCGCCGGACGTACCGAAACGGTTGATCACATGGAGTACGTGCGCCACGTCAGGGACCGTTGTACCCGGAGAGGCGACGACGGATCGTGTCCTCGAGACGGAACCCTCCCCGCATCCTGGCCCGGAAGAAGCCGAACCCGTCGGTGAGCTGCACCGGCAGGCGTGGGATGGCGTTGGCCGGAGCGCCCAGCGCCGTCCTGCAGCCGGCAACGGTGGCCGTGTCGTAGGCGGCGCGCACGATGGGGTCGGCCTGCTCGGACCAGTAGCCCCAGGTGTAGGTGAAGTGACGCGGAGCGTGGCCGGTCCGTTCGGTGATCAGACGGTTCGAGACTCCCACCTCGTCTTCGATGTGAGCAGAGGAGATGTGACGGAAGTCGGGATGGGAATGGGTGTGAGCTCCGAGGGTCACGAGACCGCTGCCCATCATGTCGCCCACCTGATCCCAGGTGCACGGAGTGGAGAGCCCGTCGTCGCGGAGCGGCGCTCTGCTCTCGATCGGTTGGGTGGTCAGATACAGCACGAAGGGCAGACCCAGGTCGCGGAGAATCGGAAAGCCGTTGCGGTACATGTCGTCGTACCCGTCGTCGAAGGTGATGACGTAGCGGTCCGAGGGATCGTCCGGGGTCACGAGGGCATCCTCGAGCGAAACAACTCCACCGGTCGACGCCAGCCAGGTCATCTGCCGACGGAAGTCATCCAGCGCCAGATCCATCTCCTGGCCGTTACCGGCACCCACCTGGTGATAGATGAGAAGACGTGGCCCCCGCAGCGGAGGCCCGAACCGGTCGAACACCATCGAGGCGGTCTTGAGCGATCTCCGGGCGATCGTGGCGGGCAGGCTCATACGTTCGGCCTCTTCGCAGGATGGACGTGCACGGGACAGTGAAGCCGCTGGCGGAGAACACGCAAGCGGCGGTGTGCCCGGGTCTGGACGACCCGGGCGCAACCGATCACTTCAACGTGACGACTTCTTCGGAGTCGAGCTCGCGTAGGTCGACGACCTGGTCGGCGGTGGTCATGGCGGCCACACCCTTCACGATCCCGATCAGGTCCTCGGACGCCTCGTTGCGGGCGAGCGTCTCGAGCGTGCGGATCGCATCGAGCAGCGAGACCGCACCCGGGGCCGGCGGCCGGGCGAGGTTGATCTTGGGGTGGCTGCTCGGCTGCAGCGGGACCTCGGCGAGGATCTCGTAGAGCTTCTCTCCGGGGCGGATGCCGGTGACGGCGACCTCGATGTCACGACCGGGCACCAGGCCCGCCAGCCGGATCATGCGACGGGCAAGGTCCATCACCTTCACGGGCTCACCCATGTCGAGCACGAAGACTTCCCCGCCCTGCGCCAAGGTGGCTGCCTGCAACACCAGCTGCACCGCCTCGGGGACCGTCATGAAGAACCGGGTCATGGCCGGGTCGGTGATCGTGACAGGACCACCGGAGTGGATCTGGTGCACGAAGGTCGGCACCACGCTGCCACGGGAACCCAACACGTTGCCGAACCGCACGCAGGTGTACACGCATCCGTCGCGCCGCTGATTGGCGACCTGGGTGAGCATCTCGGCGATGCGTTTGGTTGCACCCATCACCGAGGACGGCTCCACTGCCTTGTCGGTCGAGATGAGCACGAAGCGGTCGGCTCCCACCCGGGAGACGGCGTCGATCACGTTCTTGGTGCCGAGCACGTTGGTGAAGACTGCTTCTTCGGGGAAGTGCTCGAGCACGGGCACGTGTTTGAGGGCGGCAGCGTGGAACACCACCTCGGGTGCGTTGGCGGCCATCACCTTGTTGAGCTTGGCGGCGTCGCGGATGTCGCAGAGCACCGACTTCACCAGGCTTCCCTTGGCTCCCACTCTGAGGACGGTCTCATGCAGGTGGGTCTCGTCGTTGTCGAGGGCGATGACCGCCGCCGGCTCGAAGGCGAGCACCTGGTTCACGATCTCAGAGCCGATCGAACCGCCGGCACCGGTCACCATCACCCGACGACCCCGCACCAGTTCCTCGACGGAGCCGAGGTCGGTGGCGATCTCGGGCCGGGGAAGGAGGTCCTGGAACTCGATGTCCCTGATGTCGATCGGCGTCTCTTGGCCATCGAGCACCGAACCGGCACCCGGAGCCACTCGCAGCCGCACGTCGACCGAGGTGCAAACGTCAACCACCCGACGGATCAGGTCGCTCTCGACCTCTCCGGCCACGATCACTTGCTGAACCCCGTGCTTCTTGACGAGGGCAGGGATGTCGGGCAGCGACCCGAGGATCGCCAGGCCGGCAAGGCGGCGGTGCGTCGCCCCCCGCTCGGGTGAGACGAAGCCGACCACGTCGGCGTTCTGGCCGAGGCGAACCACTTCACGGACGAAGTCGGCGGCAGCCTTGCCGTCGCCCACCACGAGGGTGGCGAGGTGGTCCTCGGTGATGCTGCGCCGCAACGAGAACAGGCGGGAACGGAAGCGGACCAGCCCCATGCCGAGCAACACCAGGATGCTGCCCACCACGGCGACGCCGTAGGGGAACGACCGCTGCAGCGGGTCGAGCACGTCCCAGATGGGAGTGACCAGCAGCACAATGACACCGGCGGCGGCGATGTTGGAGATGATGACCCGCCGGGCCTCGGAGATGCTGGCGTACTCCCACACGTGCCCATACGTGCCGGTGAAGAGATTGGCGAGTAGATGCACGGTCACGAGCACCGGAAGGATCTGACCGAGACCGTTCCAGAACACCGACGGGTTCCCCACCGACCCGTCGAGCATCCGAAGTGCGGTGGCCATGGTGTAGCCCGCCACGATGATGAAGACGTCGACAACGGCAAAGGAGATGTCGGCACGGAGCCTCAGGGCGGACTGCAACAGTCGCCGCCACACCGACGCCATGAGGCCGGCGTCTTCATCTTCCCCCGCTCGGTCGGCGATCCCGAGACCTTCCCCCACAATGGTCTTCGACCCGTTCACACGATCCTCCCACGTCCCACAACAGCCCGGGCGCCTCCCTCGGCGGCCACACTGTCCCCTGTCCTTCCCCTGTCGCCCTTCGGATGGTCACTTCCCCAACCATCCCCGCCCGCCGATCCTCCCGGAACCGACACGGCACGGACTCTCACCCACGATGACGATCTCTCAGCAAGATCTCGGCAAGATCCATTCAACACCGATCATCTCACGACCTCCTTTCAATCGACCAACAATCGGCCAATGAGATCGTTCAACGATCGCTTCTCGAACAATCGTTTCACCAACATTCCCTCAACCGGGGGCCTCGTTTACCGATGGTGCAGTCGGCCCCTGCGACAAGCTACCCGTCCACGCCGCCCGAGTCCATGGGTCGACCTCCCTATTCCCGCACCAGTTCTGATGAACCACAATGTCACTAGATACGTCGTCGTGGGGACCCGTGACCCACACGACGACTCGACTTACGAGACAAGTCGCAGGGCGGCCGGTTCCGCTACACGACTTCCGAGAATCCTCTCCACGAGGCAACAGCAAGGGGCGACATGACGGTTGGGAATCCGAACGGGGATCGAATCCGCGTCCTGGTCCTCATCAAAGGCCTGGGGATGGGGGGCGCCGAGCAACTCATCCTCGAGTCGGCCAAGGTGTGGGATCGCGAGCAGTTCGAGTACGAGATCGCCTACGTCCTTCCATGGAAGAACCAGTTGGTCGACGCGATCAACGCCACCGGCATCCCCGTGCACTGCGTGGGAGGCTCGAAGGGGCGGATGGGGCTCGGAACCGTTCGACGGTTTGCCGCCCTCTCGAAACGGTTCGACCCCCATCTCGTCCACGCCCACCTGCCGACCACCGGCGTGCTCGCCAGACTCGTCGGGCGACGGCCCGTGATCTACACCGAGCACAACCTCGCCGACTCGTACCGGTTCCCGACCGGATGGGTTAATCGGCTGACCTATGGACGCAACGTCGCAGTCGGCGCCGTGTCCGAGGCGGTCGCCACCAGTCTCGGGTCGTTCCCCGGTCCCAAGCCGCTCGTCATCCCGAACGGTGTTGCCGTGGATGTATCGGCCGAGGAGGCGGCCGCCGCACGCGCCGAGCTCGGGATCGATGAGACCACACCGCTCATCGTCCATGTCGGCAACATTCGCCCGCTCAAGGGACATGAGAACCTCATCGCCGCTGCCGCCCGGCTTCGCACCACGGTCCCGAACTTCCTGATCGCCAGCGTCGGCGGAGAGAAGAACCCGGGAGACCTCGATCGGGTGAACGCGTCCGCTGCGATGGCCGGTGTGGGTGAACACATACGGTTCCTGGGCCGCCGGGACGACGCCCGCTCGTTCACCGCCGCCGCCGATCTGTTCGTCAATCCGAGCGACGTCGAGGGTCTCCCACTGGCGGTGCTCGAAGCACTCGCCCTGGCCCGTCCGGTGGTGGCGACCGCCGTGGGCGGGGTGCCGTCGGTGGTCATCGACGGCGAAACCGGTCGCCTCGTTTCCCCCGGCGACCCCGCCGCCTTGGCGGCAGCCATGGCCGAGATGCTCGCCGACCCAGGAACGATGGGCGCCGCCGGGGCCGCCCTCGTCAGCGAGCGTTTCGGGGCAGCGGGGATGGTCGCCTCATACGAGAAGCTCTACCTGGAGGCCGCACGTGGCTGATTCCTACACCATCCGCCCGTTCGTGGAAGCCGATCTCCCCGAGGTGCTCGAGGTGATGCGGCTCTCGCTGGGGGAGTCAGAAGTGAATCGACGCACCGACGACCTGTTCGCGTGGAAGCACTTCGACAATCCGTTCGGGCGGTCGATAATCCTCATCGCCGACGCCGGCGGCAGGATCGCCGGACTTCGGGCCTTCATGCGCTGGGAGCTGACCACACCGTCAGGGCAGGTGGTTCGGTCGGTACGGCCGGTGGACACCGCCACCCATCCCGACTTTCGCCGGATGGGCATCTTCCGCAAGCTCACCATGGCCGCTCTCGAAGAGGCCAAAGCCGACGGTGTCCACCTGGTCTTCAACACGCCCAACGCCGACTCGGGCGCCGGCTACCGATCGATGGGCTGGAAGGACGTCCAGCCGATCGGTGCCTTCGTCCGTCCCAAACGCCCGTGGCGTTCCGCCGTCGAGGCGAGCGTCGACCGGGCGGCGTTCGTGCCCGGCGGCGAGAAGCCGCTTGGCCTGAACACCCCTGACCGGCCCGCCCGGGGGTTGCGAACCATCCGGACCGCCGCCTACCGGAGGTGGCGTTTCGCCGACCACCCCACCGCCGGCTACCGGATGGTGCGCCACGCCGGTGGCGCCGTGATGCTGCGACCCAACGTCCGCAACGGTCGGGCCGAAGTAGTTGTGTCTGATCTGGTCGGAACCGTCTCGGCCGGGGCCTTCCGGGCGGCCGCCCGAGCCGCCGACAGCCACTACCTGGTGAGCTGGTTCTCTGGAGGTTCGCCCGAACGAGCCGCGTCCACCTCGGCGCTGTTCGTGCCGGTGCCCAAGTTGACCGCCCTCACCCAGGTGGCGCTTCCGTTGACCGACCTCGACGTGGACGTGTTCGACCCGAAGAGCTGGGACCTGGCGACCGGCGACCTGGAGTTGCTCTAGGCCGTTGGACGGCTGATCGGCGACCGCCCGACCGGCAAGTTCAAGATGCGACCTCGATGACCTTCGACATCGCCACGGCGATCAGGCCCAGCACGATCACCACCGCCAACACGCCGGCGGCGACCGTGCTGACGGCAGCGGTCGACGCTACCGCCACCGCGGCGACGCCGTTGACTGCCGCCGACGTTCCCGCCACCCGTCTGACGCTCCAGCCGGAGTCGTGCAATCGGTCGTAGGTGTGGGAGCGATCTCCGGCGAACAGTGGCACACCCGCCCGCTTCCGTCTCCACAGGGTGGAGGCGAGATCGACCAGGAACACCGTGCCGGCCGCCGCCGCCGCCATCATCCCGAACAGGTCACGACCCGAGACGGCGGAGTCGACGATCACCGCCGCCAGGATCGTTCCCACCGTGTAGCTGCCGTTGTCACCCAGGAACATCCGGGCGGGATTCCAGTTGTGGGGAAGGAACCCGATGAGCGCTCCGGCCCCCGCCACGGCCAGGAGTCCACCCCCGTCACCCCACAGCCAACCGAGCAGCGCGACGCCCGCCAACCCGGCCGCCGCTGACGACGAAACCAACCCGTCGAGGCCGTCGTAGAGGTTGACGGCGTTGATGAGGACGACGGTGGCGCCGATCC
Source organism: uncultured bacterium (assembly GCA_963825585.1). Classification (GTDB taxonomy): domain Bacteria; phylum Actinomycetota; class Acidimicrobiia; order Spongiisociales; family ZC4RG35; genus JAOUGY01. Next base: position 665,562 of record CAWGTX010000001.1, on the reverse strand, counting down.
CCACGAGCGCCTGAATGCCCGACAGGGTGCCGTCGAGGAACGGCTGGGCGACCAGTGTCACCCCGGCAGCCAGTTCGGCAACCAGCCTGAGCTTGGGTGAGAGCGAGATCCGATCATCGATCAGCCCCAACAGGGCGACACCGACCACGGCGATCCCGATCGACCAGGTCAGCTCACCCGTGACGGCGGTGGCGGCGAGAAAGCCCGTGGCAACCCCGATACCGCCGAGTGGAACGATGGGTCGACTGTGGGTCTTGAGGTCGCCGTCGGGCAGATCCACCAGCCCGACCCTGGGGCCGACCACCTTGGCCATCCACGCCACCACGAAAGCCACCGGGGCTGCCACCAACACTGCGATCACGGCCTCCACACCAACACCTCCGAGCGCTCTCCGGCATGGACTTCGATGATCCCCGCAGGCTCGAACCCGGCCCGTTGGTAGGAGGCGATCGCCTTGGAGTTGTGCGAGCCCACCACCACCTTGATCGCAGGGATTCCCATGTCCTTCATGCGTGCCAACAACTCCGTCTGCAGTCGTTGCGCCACGCCCAGCCCCCGTCGCTCGTCGATGACGGCCATGGACAGGAGTTCCGCATCGACGCCGGAGTGATCACCGCCGCCGTAGCGCACCGTCTCGATGAGCTTGCGGATGGCGCTCGGACGGGCGAGTCGGGGCAGCGCCCGCAGACCGGCCTCGGCGGCGTGACGTGTGACGAACCGCTTGTAGAACGCACCGGTGTCGGCCATCCCCGTCACGAATCCGATCGGACCGGACTCGTCCTCGCTCACGAGCACCACCGCGGCGGGGTCGGAGATCATCGCCCGATACAGCACCGTGAGGAACCCGTCACCCAGCGACGACAGAAAGCCGGTGTGGATGCCCTGGCGATGCAATCGGGCACAGAACGGGGCGTCGGCCGGGACCGCGGTCCGGATCCTCTCGGTGCCGCCGGCGGTGCGGAGCAGATGGGCCAGTTCCCCACGGCCCTTGGCGGCCGCCACCGAGGCGTAGGTGCCCATCACCCGCTGCACCACCCGACGTTCGTCGAACTCCTCGGCCGCCTTGTGCCGTCCCGCCTCACCCATCGCCCTGAGCCGCTCCGGGTCACCACCCACGTCGCGGATGGCGGCCGCCAGTGCGACAGGGTCACGAACCGGCACCAGTCGACCGTTGACCCCGTCGTCGACGACTTCCCGACAGCCGCGGATGTCGGTGGCGATCACCGGCAACCCAACCGCCGACGCCTCCATCGCCGAACGCGGGAAGCCCTCGCGGTGACTCGGGAGAACGAAGATGTCCATGGCGTTGTAGAGCCGCTCGACGTCGGTGCGCATGCCCAGGAAGAGCACGCCCTCACCGGTCGCCCGGTCGATGCTCTCCTGGTCGAGACCGTCGGACTTCTCGGGGTCGGCCGGGCCCACGCACACGAGCCGGAAGCGCTCGTCGAGGCTGCGCCACGCCTCGATCAGCTCGGGATAGCCCTTCTCGGCCACCAACCTGCCCACGATCCCCACCACGATCTCGTCGTCGGACACACCCAGCTCTTCCCGCACCTGGCGGCGTACATCGGCGTCAGGTGCGAACCGGGTCGGGTCGATGCCGTTGCCCAGATGCCGGAGCTTGTCGACCCTGGTCAGATGCAGGCGGCGAAGCAACCGGAAGTCCTCGATCGATTGGCACAGTTCGGCATCGGAGAAGCGGGAGGCAGTCCACTCCAGTGCGTACACGGTCACCCGTTTGACCATCCGGTCGTCGGGGGTTGCGTACAGGCCGTGCACCGTGTTGACCACGATCGGCACGCCGGCGAGACGACCCACGATCCGACCGTAGATGCCCGGTTTCGGATTGTGGGTGTGGAGCACATCTGGACGTAGCCGGCGGAGGATCCCCCACAGCTCGATGGCGGAGCGGACGTCGGCACCGAGGTCCATGCCACGGGTCGACGATCCGAGGGCGACGTGACGGATGCCTTCGGCTTCCAACTCGGGCACCCACTCCCCTGCCGCCGAGATGCCCACCGACTCCATGCCCAACTCGATGGGTCGCAACAGCTGGGGCATCAGCAGATAGCGGAGGCTCAGGTCGACGGTGGTGAGATGTGCGATCACGGGTCGGGTCACGGAGCGGTTCCTTTCGCCATGCCGCGCAGCACCGCATCGTATCGGTCGAAGCTGTGCGTGAAGAGGTATGCCCCGGCGACCAGGTTGCGACCGTCCGCCCCCATGACGGCGCGGCCCGCCCGGTCCGACGACAGCGCCGTGATGGCGGCGGCCATCTCGCCGACGTCCCGGGGCCGCACCAACCGCCCCGTGGTTCCGTCGATCACCACGTCGCCGACTCCGCCCACGGCGGTGGCGATCACCGGCAGGCCCGACCCCAACGCCTCGAGCACCACGCCGGGGAGTCCTTCGGTGCGGGAGCTGAGCACCAGGGCGCGGGCCCACGCCAGGTGTGGTGCCACGTCTGGAACGGCTCCCACGAACTCGACCCCGGGTACGCCACGACCCTCCAACTCGGAACGGAGCGGGCCGTCGCCCACGAAGCGAAGGGTGGCGCCGGGGATGGCGGCGGCGGCGAAGGCGTCGAGCGCCAGCGCCGGATCCTTCTCGGTCGACAGGCTGCCGATCCACACCAGGTTGAAAGGCTCCGCTCCCGGATCGGTGGCCAGGTCGAGCCAGCGTGACGACACCCCGGTGGAAACCACCGTCACCTTGGCGGCGGACACCCCCACCTGGCCGACGAGCTGTGCGCTGGTAGCGCGGGAGACGGCGATGACGGCGTCACACATGGCGAGTTGGAGCGCAAGGGTGATGCGGTGCCGACGGTTGCGAACCCAGTACATGGGCTCGCCGATCGAGCCGTACACCAGCGTTGGCCGACGCCGCCGGGTTCGAACGGCAGCGACGGCGTAGCGGAGGGTCGCTCCGCCGTTGGCAAGCACCACGTCGGGCCCCAGCCGTTCGATCTCGGCGGCGACTGCACGGACGAGACCGGCGTTCAGCCCCGCCGACCCGGCTCCGAGAACCTTGGCGTCGATGGTGGCCGCACCGGCGGCGGTGGGGCCGAGAGCGGCGATCGACGCCTGCCAGCCGCGTTCGCCGAGGCCCTCGACGAGTTGACTTCCGAACACCTCGGCACCTCGACGGGCGTTGGACGTGACGAGCACGAGCACGCTCGGATGACCAGTCACGGCTCTCTCACCCACGATTGCCACCCACGCTGCCACACACGAGCCGACGCCACCCTTCCAAAGCCCCTGGGAACCCACTCGAACCCCGATCGATACGATAGGCCGGCACCCGACACCCGCAACGAAACGCCGAGACACGATGAGACGCATCCACCTCACGACCGCCGACGGGCTCCGGCTCGACGGTCGGCTCGACGGCAGTGACCCGGCCCCGGTCACCGTGGTGTGGTGTCACCCGCACCCGCTGTTCGGTGGGACCATGTTCGCCCCGCTGATGAACGTCGTCACCGACGGTTTGGTGGCCCATGACATCGGCGTGCTCCGGTTTGGCTTCCGGGGCGTCGGCGAATCCGAGGGCCGTCACGACGGAAGCCGGGGCGAGGTCGAAGACGTCGCCGCCGCCATGGAGTACGCCCGAGCGCTCGAAGCGCCGGTGGTTCTGGCCGGCTGGAGTTTCGGGGCGGCGACGGCTGCCCGCCATCTGGCGAACGCCGAAATCGATCGAGCTGTCCCCTACGTCGGGGTTGCACCGCCGACCGATGATCTCCCCGAGCCCGCACTGATCGGTGGCGACCGGGCGACGTTCGTGATCGGCTCGCGCGATCAGGTGGTCGATCCGGCTGCGGTCGCCGACTATGCCCGGGCGGCCGGCGCGAAGCTGGTGGAGGTAGACGGCGGTGACCACTTCTTCACGCTGCGCAGCGCCCCCATCGTCGAGGCGATCCTCCGGGCGGCGGAATCGGTCAGCGAACCGCCGGTTTGAAGCCGCGGTTGCGGGCCTCGACGACCTCATCGGGGCCGAAGGTCTGGAGCAGGTTCTTCTGATACAGATCCCCCTCGGCGACGCGCCGTTCGAGGGCGGCGAACTGATCAGCGTCATCGGTGTCGTACACCCTCATCGACACCCGATCGCCGATGTAGCGGAAGTCTTCGAACCGCTTCAATCTGGCCATCAGTCGGCGACCTCCGGCTCTTCCCATCCGGTGGCCACTTCGTTGCCGCAGTTGGGGCAGGTGGCGGTGGCGATCCGGCCGACGATGAAGCTGAAGTCGCACTCCGGGCAGGAGATGCGGGGCGAAGGACGTGGCGGTGGGGGTGGAGGGGGAGGTGGAGGTGGAGCGGCCGCTCCGGGCATTCCCGCCGGCCCGTTGGGCATGGTGGGAGGGCGCGACGAGGCCACGTTGTTCACCGACCCACAGGCCGGGCACGAGAAACGTCCGGGCCCGGGAACGTCGAATTGGCTCCGGCAGACCCCGCAACGCACGATCATCCCTGCTCACCTCCGTCAGCAACGTCTTGTTCACCATCGAGGACACCGTCATCGACGGTGAGGTCATCGACGCGCTCGCCCACCGCCCCGATCGAACCGAGATAGTCCGCTTCGAGGGCGAGGACAGCGCGAATTTCGTCCAAAGGGTAGGACACCTTGTGAGCCTCAGCGATTCGGGCGGCAATGTACTCGATTGCCGGCTCGGCCCCACCCGCCACCACCTCCACCGGCTGACTGCGGCGTTCCTGCGCCAACCCCTGGAGGTAGAACACCTCGTACTCGATGATCCGCTTCACGTCGCTGCGCTTGAGCTTCGAGCCCTCGAGCCTGGCTTGGATGAACTCGACGGCATCGTCCACCACGTAGGTGTACCCCTCGTCGAACGACCGCCGCTTCGCCTCCTGCCACAGCAGCGCCGCCACTACCAGGAGGAAGACCGCAACCAGCAGCGCCACCAACGCAACGAGTCCGAACGAGGTCATTGAACGAAGCTACCAGCTGCCAGCTGCCAGCGCGATGGACTGCTGACTGCTGACTGCGGCTATTGGCTCGAAACGCGACGAGTCAGCACGAGGACGCGTTCCGGCTGGCAGCTGGCCGCTGGCCGCTGGCAGCTATCCCTTCGCAGCGAGTTCGTCCTGGTATTTCGCCGTTGCCAGCTCGACTGCTTTGAGGTTGGACTCGGCCAGCTCGGGTCGCGCCGCCCTCGCCCTCGCCATCGCTTCGAGGGTTGGGTGTGCCTGGCCCTGGAACCTGGGGGCGACGTGGCGGGCGAACAACTCGTAGCTCTTGAACTTGGCTTCGGGGTTGGCCCAGTCGTGCGCAAGCTGGAGGTAGGCGCCGAACCCGCCGTTCGACTGCTCCACGAGACGCTCGATCTGCTCGATCGCCTGGGCCGGGGTGCCAATGGTGCCCAGCCCCGACTGGTTCACGAAGTCGATGAACTCGCGCACACTGGTGCCGTCGCCGACGGCCATCTGCGGGAAGGCGGCCGTGTGCTGGAAGTAGTCGAACCACTGGGCGATGCCGTGCTCGACGTCGCGGTACGCCTGCTCCTCGGTCTCGGCGAGATGCATGAGTCCCACCAGCCGCCAGTTCTTCCGATCGACCGTGGTGCCGTAGTGAGCGGCTCGCTCCTCCATCACGTCCCAGTGCAGGGCGAGCACATCGAACCCGGCGGCGGTGGTGGCACCGATCGACAACAGGCCATGCCCGTACCGGCCGGCCAGACGGGGTCCGGCAGGCGACGCCACCGCCGCCACCACGATCTCGGGGTGGGGGTGGGTGTAGGGGCGAAGATGGAGCCGGGCATTGCGGAGGTCCCAGCGGTCGTTGGAGAAGGTCACGGGATCCTCGGACCGCATGAGACGGGTGATGACGTCGAGGGCGTCCTCCAGCAACTCCCTGGTTTTCGGCATGTCGAGGCCGATCATGGCGGCGTCGCTCGGGAGCGCTCCAGGACCGAGGCCCAACATGAACCGACCCTTGGTCATGTGGTCGAGTTGGACGGCGCGCTCGGCCACCCACAGCGGGTTGTGATAGCTGGCCGAGACGACCCCGGTTCCCAGACGGATGTTCCTGGTCCGCTGGGCGACGCCGGCGATGAAGATCTCGGGAGAGGCGATGATCTCGGAACCCGCCGAGTGATGCTCGCCCACCCAGGCCTCGTCGAAGCCGAGCCGGTCGAGGTGTTCGACCAAAGCCATGTCGTGGTCGATGAGCAACGTCGGGTTCTGCCCGGCGGCGTGGAACGGCGCCATGAAGATGCCGAAGCGCATGCGGTCTGTCACGTGATCCTCCTCCTGATCGCGGCCCCCAAGACCCGTTGACCCGAATCGTCGTCCCGCGGGTCGCGGAGGCACGCCCGCGGATTCACATGTGTGAGTATCGGCGCCGTCTCCGGCTACAGACCGAGGCGTTGGGCGAGCACTTTGCGATGAGCGCTCGGACTGCCGAACATCAGCTCGGAGCTCTTGGCCCGCTTGAAGTAGAGGTGGGCGTCGTGCTCCCAGGTGAAACCGATGCCACCGTGGATCTGGATGTTCTCCGAGGCGCACTGGAAGTAGGCCTCCGAGCAGTAGGACTTGGCGAGCGGAGCCACCATCGGCACCTCATCGTTGCCCTCGCTCACCGCCCACCCGGCGTAGTACGCCGCCGCCTTGGCCGACTCCACCTGGACCAGCATGTCGGCGCACTTGTGCTTGATCGACTGGAAGGAACCGATGGGGCGTCCGAACTGGTGACGGTCCTTGGCGTAGGCGACCGCCATGTCGAGACACTTCTGGGCGCCCCCGACCTGTTCGGCGGCCAACGCCACCGCAGCCGACTCGTGGACCCTCTCCACTGTCGTCCATCCGGAACCGTCGGCTCCCAGCAGGGCCTCGGTCGGCACCACCACATCGGCCAGCTCGACCCTGGCCTGCTTGCGAGTCATGTCCATCGTCTCGAGCCGGGTGCGGGACACGCCCGCGGCATCACCGGGGACGAGGAACAGCGACACTCCCTGCCCGGTGCGGGCTGCCACGATCAGGAGGTCGGCGGTGTGGCCATCGATCACGAAGCTCTTCGTGCCGCTGATCTGCCACCCGTCCTTGCCGGCGGTCGCCACCGCCTCGACACCCGACTCGTCCCATCGGCCGTTCGGCTCCGTGGCGGCGAGCGTCGCCACCAACTCGCCGGCTGCGATGTGGGGCAGATACTCCTGCTTCTGGGCCTCCGACCCGGCCACCAGCAGCGCGTTGGCCGCCAACACCACCGTCGAGAAGAACGGAGACGGGAACAGAGCTGCCCCCTGCTCCTCCAACAGCACCACCAGTTCGAGGAACCCGAACCCGGCGCCGCCGTACTCCTCGGGTATCGCCATCGCCTGCCAGCCCATCTCGGCGATCTCGCTCCACTGGGACCGGTCGAAACCCTCGTCGGTCTCCATCAGCCGGCGAACCGACTTGGACGGAGCGCGCTCGCTCAGCCACTGACGGGCATAACGGCGCAGTTCCTCCTGCTCCTCACTGAAGGCGAAGTTCATGTCGGCTCCTGGGACGCTGGCGACGCCGATCATACAGACCGCTCGGTCGGTAAGAGCGGTGGTCGTTCACCACCCGACGACCACGATCCATCGACGGCGGGCTGCCGAGCCGACTGCCGAGCCGACTGCCACCACGGCCCCTACCCCGCACCACCCGGGATGCGTACGTTGACCCTAGAAAGGAGTCGCATGGAATCCGATGTCACCCTCTCCATCCACCTCTTCGAGGATGTCGACGACACCGTCGCCACCGCTCGTCTCGATCTACGAGGCGAACACTTCGAAACGGTGGGCAGAGCCCGCCGCAACCCGACCGACGACCCCCGCCCCGTGATCGGCGAAGAGTTGGCCATCGCTCGCGCCCTGGGCGAACTCCAACACCAGCTCATCGAAGCCGGCTGGGCCAAGATCTACACCACAGAGATCTACAGCTGACCGGTTGCGCCTGTCTCGCGTGCTCTCACGTAGTCGCTCGCTGGCACTCGCTGGATGCGCTGGCTCGTTGCACTCGCCGAGCTGTATTCGGTCGCTCGCCCAGGGGCTCGCTCCTGGTGCGGGCCACTTGCACGTCGGGCTGGGCGCTTCGACGCCCGACGTAACCCTGCGCGGGTGGGCGTTGACTCCGGGGCCGTCGGGTTTTGACGTAGGGGCGGGCGAGGTACGAGCACCCCCCGGAACAGCCGACCCATCCAGATGACATCCGACGCGGCTTCCACGCGCCGGAAGCCGGGCCCCACCGAATGCCACGGGCTGTCCCGCAGGAGACTGGGCGTCCTCGCAAAGCCTCGGCCGCCGGCGAATACAGCGAGCGCCAGCGAGCGAATACGTGAAAGCCCCCGAGCGGCGACCAGCACGCGCTCCGGGTCGCGTGCTGCCAGCTGCCCACTTCGACCTAGAACGCCGCTTCGGGTAGGTCCATCAGGGATCCGTCTTCGGCTTCCGCCCGGGTGCGACGCATCGCCACTTTCGGTGCCACATCGGCGACGAGGAAGCGGGCGGCGTGTAGTTTGCCGGCGTAGAACGGGTCGTCGTCGACCTTGGGGGCGGCGATCTCGGCTTGGCGGAGCATGAGCCAGGAGATGGTCAGTTCTGCCACGGACTCGAGCAGGGCGTTGGCGTGGAGGCCGGCCTTGTAGATCTCGGTCGGGGTTCCCGACATGGACGCCATCAGGTGGCCGACCATGATGCCGAGGTGGGCCTGGACGTCGTCGAGCATGCGGCCGAGCACTTCGCGTTCGGCGGCAACGGGGTCGCCGTCGCCGGTTGCTTTCACGAACTCGCCGATCTCCGAGGCGAAGGCGGCCACTGTCTGTCCCTGATCCCGGGCGATCTTGCGGAAGAACAGGTCCATCGCCTGGATGGCGGTGGTGCCCTCGTAGAGGGTGTCGATCTTGGCGTCGCGGATGTACTGCTCGATCGGGTAGTCCTGGGTGAAGCCGGAGCCGCCGAACACCTGCAGCGAGGTGGCCAACAACTCGTAGGCCTTCTCTGAGGAGTAGCCCTTCACGAGCGGGAGCAGGAAGTCGGACCGCTTCTCGGACAGCTCGTCCTCGGGATTGATCGCCACCAGGTCCTGGTAGTGGGCGGCTTCCATCCACAGGGCCCGAAGTCCCTCTGCGTAGGCCTTCTGGAGCATGAGCATGCGCCGCACGTCGGGGTGATCGATGATCCGAACCCGGGGTGCGGTCTTGTCGGTTGCCCGGGTCAGGTCGGCGCCCTGGACCCGGTTCTTGGCGTATTCGAGGGAGTTGAGATAGCCGGTGGAGAGGGTGGACGCCGACTTGGTGCCGATGGTCATGCGGGCGTGTTCGATGACACGGAACATCTGGCGGATGCCGTCGTGGACGCCACCCACCAGGTATCCGACGGCGGGACGGTCGAGCCCGAAGGTCAGCTCGCAGGTGGTGGAGCCTTTGAGGCCCATCTTCTTCTCGATGTTGGTGGCGACCACGCCGTTGCGCTCACCGAGCGTTCCGTCGTCGTTCACCAGGTATTTGGGCACCATGAACATCGACAGTCCCTTGGTGCCGGGAACGGCGCCCTCGGGCCGGGCAAGCACGAGGTGGACGATGTTCTCGGCGCCGTCGTGTTCGCCGGAGGTGATGAACCTCTTCACGCCTTCCAGGTGATACGTCAGCCCTTCGACATGGGTGGCCTTGGTGGTGCCTGCCCCCACGTCGGAGCCGGCGTCGGGCTCGGTGAGCACCATGGTGCCGCCCCAGCCTTTCTCGACGAGGAGAGCGGCGAGCTGCTTCTGCTCGTCGGTGCCCTCGTCGAAGAGGACCTTGGCGAACATCGGTGCGCCGGCGTAAAAGATGGCGGTGGGGTTGGCGCCCAACAGGAGCTCCTGACCCGCCCAGAACAAGGAGGGTGGCACTTTGGTGCCGCCCATCTCGGGGTCGAGACCCAATCGGTCCCAGCCGCCGTCACGGAGCGCCGCCATCGACCGCTTCACCGAATCCGGCAGGGCGACGGTGCCGTCCACGAGCTGCAGCGGGGTTCGGTCGGCGTCCACGAAGGATGCGGCCCACTCGTTGCGTGCCAGCCGATCGAGTTCGTGGAGGATGTGGCGGGCGGTGTCGACATCGAGGTCTGCCCACTCCCCGGATCCGAGACGATCCTGGAGTGCGTGGACTTCGAAGAGGTTGAATTCGAGGTCTCGAAGGTTCGACAGGTAGTGGCTCATCGGAGACTCCTCGGCATGGCGGACATCACTTCTTGAGTACCCACTCTAATTTGAGTTTCCACTCAAGAAAGAGGCCAAGGTCGAAACTCGGCCACTAGCGTCACATCATGCGAAATCGAGCCGGACTGGAGACCCGCGAGCGGATCCTCGACGCAACCCGGCAGCTGCTGTCGGAGCGGGGCCTCGACGGGACGACCGTGAAGGCCGTCTGCGACATCGCCGGCGTCAGAGCGGGCAGCTTCTACAACCTGTTCGATTCCAAGGAACAGGTCGTGATGGCCGTGATGCGCGAGGCCATCAACGCCGTGGACCCCGACCCTCAGGGCACCGGCAGCGACCATGTCACCGACCTGATCGAGGCGTACATCAGCTTCCTGGTCGAGGAGCCGACCCTCGCCCGGGTGTATCTGGTGGTCGCCATCAACGGCAGCCTCACCGACAACTCGATCGCCAAACGCATCGCCCGCCACCACGAAGAACGGGTCACCCGCTTCGCCGCCGCCATGCGACGGGACCGCCCGGAGCTGGCTCCCGAGGAGGTGGTGGCCCGGGTCGAGGCACTGCTGGCCGCCCTCAATGGCTACACGCTGCAGACCCTGCTCGATCCGACCTTCGATTTTGGCGCCCACGCCCGCCGGCTTCTCACGATGGAACCGGCGACATGACGATCCACGAGGAGGGCCCCCGGTGAGCTGGGTGCACGAGGACAGCACCATGCGCATCGCCAAGATCCCGGTGGGCGAGTGGGACAACAACGCCTATGTCGTGGCGTGCGCCGAAACGGGCAGGGCAGTCATCATCGACGCCGCCAACGAAGCCCCGCTGATCCTCGAACATGCCACCGGCCTCGAGGTCCAGGCCATCCTCACCACCCACGGTCACTTCGATCACATCATGGCGCTCGACCCGGTCAGGGAGGCGCTCGGCGTGCCATGGCACCTTCACCCCGCCGACATCGAGATCGCCGAACGGATGCCCGACGAGACGCTCTTCCACGGCCAGGAAATCGTGGTCGGAAACCTCGCCATCCATGTCCTCCACACCCCGGGACACACACCCGGGTCGGTGTCGTTCGTGCTGGAACCGATCATGTTCACCGGTGACACGCTCTTCCCCGGCGGGCCGGGAGCCACCCGATGGGAATACGCCAGCTTTGGCCAGGTGATGGATTCGATCGAACAGCAGCTCATGACCTACCCCGACCCAACCATCGTTCACCCGGGCCACGGGGCGTCCACCACGATCGGGATCGAACGGCCCAGTTTGCCGATTTGGCGCGAACGAGGCCTGGTAGCCGAGCGGCCCTTAGCAACTCTTCGGTTGCACTACGCTGACATCCGGAGGTCCCAATGGAAATCGCCATTCAGACGATGGCAGGCTACGACGACACGCTCCGGCTGGCGCTGTGGTGCGAAGAAAACGGCATCGCCGCCCTGGCGGTCGCCGACCACTATCTGAGTGGCCCGGCGCTCGACTCGCCCGCACTCGACCAGCTGGTGGTGCTCGGCGGCATCGCCCGCCAGACCACCACCCTGCAGCTGGCGACACTCGTGAGCCCACTCACCTTCCGCCACCCCGCCGTGCATCTGAAGGCGGCGACCACGCTCGACGCCATGTCCGGTGGGCGTTTCAGCCTGGGAATCGGGGCAGGGTGGATGGAAGAGGAGCACGACGCCTTCGGGCTGGAGCTGTACCCGATGAGCGAGCGATTCGAGCGACTCGAAGAGACGCTCGCCTATCTCACCGCTGCACTGTCGGGTTCGGCGAGCGGATTCGAGGGCACGCACTACCGATTGGCTCCGTTCGATCCCCAGCCGATGCCGGAGCGGTTGCGGCTGATCATCGGGGGCGTGGGCGCCAAACGCACCCCCGACCTGGCCGGACGCTACGCCGACGAGTTCAACCTGGCCGCCGGCGAGGTGTCGTGGGCGATCCGTGCCCGGCGCGCCCTCGACGCCGCCGGCGGAGCCGGACGCAGCATCACGCTGTCGGCCGCCTTTCCGCCGATCATCGGGGCCGACGAAGCCGACTTCCGCAGGGCCGTGAAGCACAGGGCGACCGCACGTGGGATCGAGCCCGACGACCTCCGCCAACGAATCGAAGCGCTCGGTATCCCCGCCGGCCCACCCGATCGGTTCTTGGCCGGTCTCTCGCACCTCGCAGAATGCGGGATCGAACGTGTCTACCTGCAGATCGGCGACGACATCGACGCCGCCATCGAACAGACCCAGATGATCACCGAGCTGTCGGCTCAGCTCCCCTGATAACTCCATCCCCAGGTCTGGGTGCGTTCCTCACCGTCGGCTTCGGTGATCGTCCTGGTGACGCGGACGTAACCGCCCGAGCTGAACGTGATCCCACGGCTCGGCGAAACGCTCCAATCGACATCGCGACCCATGTCGTTGCCGTACAAGGTGACCGTGATCGACGAACCTGTGTACGAAGTACGGATGGTGACGGGTGTGAGCGTGTCGTTGACGAACTCGACATCGGGGTTCGGGTAGCCGAGCGTCGCCTCGATACCGAGCGGGTAGCGGTCGATGTAGCGGCTGTGCGGTTGGTGGCTCACCACTTCGTAGCCACCTCGGAAGATGGCGTTGTAGATGGTGGTGCCGAACTGGCTGGTCCCACCTCCGATGTTGAGCGGGTGGTCACAGCAGTAGCTCTCGCCGTCGAGCAGGATCGGCGCCGCCACGTACCCCTTCGACCGGGTACGCGGGCCCAGGTAGTCGTTCACCGAGAAGCTGAACCCGGGGTAGACCACCGCGCCATCGATGGCGTCAGCCATGGTCTGGATGTTGGTGACCCTCGGCTCACAGCATGCGTGGTACGTCGTGAAGGAGACCACCTTCTCGACGGGCGGTCGCGGGGCGGGACGATCGGATCGAGATCGAGCGCTCGCGCCAGGAACGTGGCCATCTGCGCCCGCGTCACCGGCAGATCGGGGCAGAACCGCGTGTTGTCCGGCGGGTTGCATCCCAGCGTGACCCGGGCCGCTGCGAGCCGGGCGATATCGAGCTCGAACACCGACCCGGCCGTATCCACAAAGCCCACCCCGGGATCGGGATAGAGCTCGTCGAGGCCCATCGCGCGGGCCAGGAACGAGGCCATCTGGCCGCGTGTGACGGACGCGTCAGGACAAAAGGAGTCGTTCTCGGGAGGGTTGCAGCCACGGGTGATCCCGGCGGCGGCGACGGCGGCGATGTCGGACTCGAAGATGCTGCTGTCGTCGTCATCGAACATATCCCGCTCCGATGCAGCCAGGTCGAACGAACGCTCGAGGAAGGCGGCCATCTGCCCCCGGCTCACGGATTCGTCCGCACAAAAGACCGGATACACGTCGTGGCAACCGCGGGTGATACCTGCTGCGGTGATGGCCTCGATGGCGCCCTCGTGAACGGATAGATCGTCATCGACAAAGGAGCCGCCCACGGGTAGATCGGCGGGCGGATCGGCTGCCGCCGCCGGGGCGACGCCAACCGAGGTCGACGCCACCAGCAGCGACGTCAGCGCCAGGAGAATTCGGAAACGCATACCTTCAGTGTCGCACCGGCGGCGGTGGAGGCCAAGACTGAGTCGGCCGACCTATAAGAAATGTCGTATTTCTGGCAATTATCCCTTCCCAGGTGGGTCGAAGACCCGTAGAGTTCTCATTGTCCGCCGGAGACCGAGGTCCCCGGTCCAGGGTGTGGGGCTCGCGGACGAGGGCAGGGGCCGTGTGGGCGGTCAGGGCAAACGGGGAGTGGAACATGACGATCACGACACGCACGTCGACGGCGGCCGCAACCGCCACCAAGACCGCACGGTGGGTCCGCTGGGCCCAATACGCCGCGGTCGGAGGAATGGCCTTTCAGGTGTTCCACCTGCTCGAGCACTTCCTGCAAACCGGGTATTGGTTCCTGAATCCGGCCGAGGCGCCGTGGCTCACCCCGTGGGCAGCTGCAGGTCGAGACATGCTCATCGTCGGTGGCCAGGTCGCCACGGGCAACGAACTGCTCCACCTCGTTGGCAACGGCATCTTCTTCGCCGCCCTGGTGGCCATGGTGTACGTGTGCCGGGTGCACCAGCGATCGACGGTTCGTTATCCCCACCTCTCGAAGGCGATCATGGCCCAGGGAATCCACTTGGCCGAGCACGTCCTGCTCACCGTCACCCTCTTCGCCTTCGGCAAGTCGCTCGGTGCCTCCACCGTGTTCGGGCTCGCCAGTGGCGCTTGGGGATCGTCATACCGGGTCTGGTTCCACTTCATCCTCAACTTCGTCGCCACCTACTACGCCGCCATGGCACTGGCAGAGATGCACGAAGACGACCTGGTGATTCCCGGGGCGCGTCCGTTGCCGGCGAACTGAGGACTCACCTCGAAGGTGGGGGAATCGGGCGTAGCCCGCATCGGTTGTCCACGCGATGACAGCGTTGACGGGGTACCGCAGAGTGCGCACACTGGCGATCGTGGCCGTACTCGTGCTCTCCGGGTGCACCGCTCCATCCGAGCCGATGGCCAACCGCCACACCGCCGGTGGGTCACGCATGGACGACCCCGCCTCGACGACCACCCCAGCCAACTCGACTTTCGTGCCGAAAGAGGATGCCGCCACCTCTTCCACGACCGCGGCCACACCGGTCACCCCGAGTAGCAATCCCGCTGCCGGGGTGCCGGCTGCTCCGACTCATGAACACATCGCCGTGATCGGGTGCTCTCAGACACGCGACGCGATCAAGGGCTTCAACGATGTGACGGATGAACCGATCTTCGGCCCCGACGAGGACCAGGAGTATCTGTCGGCGGGGACCATCGACCAGTGGGCCGCCAACGGCGGCCACTGGCGCAGGTTCGCCGCGTTGCACCGGGACGACACCGAGATCGGGGCGGTGTGGATCATGCTGTGCTGGCATGTCCGCAACACCGACCCCTCCACATCGGTGGAGACGGTGGCCTCCATCATCGATCGGGCCGAAACGGTGATCGGACACGAGGTGGCTGTGTTCGTGTCCGGACTCAACGACTGGGAACCGCGAACGATCTGCGCCAAGGCCGACTGGGCGTCGTCGTGGGCACTCGCCGACGACGCGGTCGCAGCAGGGCTGGCGGACCGGGGCCCAGAGCTGGGGCCGCTAACCGAGACGCAGACCACCGACGGGTGCCACGGCACCACCGAGGGCAACGCCGTCATGGGCACGCAAGTGGCCTCGTTCTTCCTTGGGACGTAATAGCCTCCGGAGGAGTCCATCCCCGGAGGCGTTCTTTGCAGTACTCGCTCATGACCGAGCCACAGCTGGGCGGGACATACGCCGACCTGCTGGCCGCAGCGCGCTGGACCGAGGCCAACGGGCTCGCCAGCATGGCCCGATCCGACCACTACTACTCGAGTCGGACCCCCACGCCGGCAGCCACCGATGCATTCACCACGCTGGGCGGACTGGCCCGGGAGACGACAGATCTCAGGCTGTGCGTTCTGGTCTCCCCCATCACCTTCCGACACCCCGCCGTGATCGCCAAGGCGGCCGCCACCGTCGACGAGATGTCGGGCGGCAGGCTCGACCTTGGGCTCGGCACGGGCTGGATGGAACTCGAACACCACGCATTCGGTTTGGACTTCCCGCCGTGGGGCGAGCGGTTCGATCGACTGGTCGAGACGCTTCAGTATCTCGAGGCCGCCTTCGGGGACGGCTCCGGGACGTTCTCGGGCGAGTACTACCGCTTCGACGGCAACGCCCTTCCCAAGCCCACCGGAACCAGGATCGTGGTGGGCGGGTCCGGCGCCACCCGCACGCCCACGTTGGCCGGCATCCACGCCCACGAATACAACAGCTTCATCGACACGCCCGCCAATGCCCGCCCACGTATCGAGGTGATGCGTCGGGCGGCCGAGCAGGCCGGGCGCGACCCCGAAGCAGTGATGGTCTCGATGATGGGATCGGTGTTCGCCGCGCCCGACCAGGCCTCCTACCGCGAGCTGCTCGACCGGGAAGCCGCCAAGCGCAACCTGACCCCCTCGGAGTTCGAGGCCAGGATGCTTGAGGAGGGGACACCGATCGGGACGCCCGACCGGGTGGGCGATGCGCTCGCCGCCCTCGCCGACATCGGAGTCGCCCGGATCTACCTGCAGTGGTTCGACCTCAAGGACCTGACGGGTCTCGACCAGCTGTGGTCGGCGCTCCGGGCGGTGTGATCAGCTGAGATCGGCCCACACCGCACCGGCCACACGCTCGAGTTCGGCGATCGCAATCGGGAACACGGTGGTGGGTGTCCCACCGGCAGCCCACACCACCTCGTTGCGACGCAGGGCCGTGTCGGCGAACACCCTGATCGGGTTGGCGTGGCCGATGGGCGGCGTCCCTCCGGCAGCGTATCCGGTGGCAGTCCGGACGACCTCGAGCGGCGCACGATCCACCTGATCACCCCCGGCCACCACGGCCAACGCGACGGTGTCGAGCCGCCGGTCCCCTGGCACCAGCGCCAACACCGGCTCGTCGTCGATGGTGAACACCAGGGACTTCACGATGGCGGATACGTCGCACCCGATGGCGGCGGCCGCGTCCGCAGCGGTCTTGGTCCCAACGGGAAAGTGGTGGATATCCACCTCCAGCCCGAGCGCTCGCCCTGCGTCCACGACCCGCTGCGAAGAAGTTCCCAACGTCATCCCGAACACGATAGAGACCCGAACGCCCGCCTCGGTAGGAGCCTCGACAGGACCGGAATCCGGGGCTCGGCCTGTCGACTCGTCGACCTGAGGACTTGTCGACCATCCCTGGACAGTCCGGTCAGAGTTCCCTCCGCTGAGCCTTCAGGCAGGCCCGGACAATTTTCACTATGCCCGTAGTGGAAACTACCCTGTGGTTGTGAGCGACTCACCACTTCTCCAAATCGAAAACCTGCACGCCTCCGCCGACGGAGTTCAGATCCTGAAGGGCGTCGACCTGACGGTCGACCGGGGCGAGATCCACGCCCTGATGGGTCCCAACGGGTCGGGCAAGTCGACCCTCGCAAACGTGCTGATGGGCCATCCCTCCTACGAGGTGACCGACGGCCGAATCCTGTTCCAGGGCGAGGACGTCACCGAGGCCGCTCCCACCGATCGGGCGCAGGCCGGCATGTTCCTGGCCTTCCAGTACCCGGAGGAGATCCCCGGGGTGTCGGTGATCCAGTTCCTCCGTCAGGCTCTCTCCAACCGCACCGGCGTCGACTACACCGTCCTCGAGCTCCGACTCAAGGTGATGGAAGCCATGCGGGCGCTCGGGATGGAGTCCAGTTTCGCCGATCGCTACCTGAATGAAGGTTTCTCAGGTGGCGAGCGCAAGCGCAACGAGGTGTTGCAGATGGCCGTGCTGGAGCCGCTGCTGGCCGTGATGGACGAGACCGACTCGGGCCTCGACATCGACGCCCTGCGCACCGTCGCCGAGGGCGTCAACCGTCTCGCATCGGCCGAGCGGGGCTTCCTCGTCATCACCCACTATCAGCGTCTGCTCGACTACATCACACCCCATCACGTCCACATCTTCATGGATGGGCGAGTCCTGCTCTCGGGCGGCGGCGAACTGGCGGCCAAGCTCGAGGAAGAAGGCTACGACGCCTTCCGTCAGCCGGCCTGAGGCCATGACCGACCTCTCCCACCTGCGCGCCGACTTCCCGATCTTCGCGAATACACCGGCAGCACGGCACTTCCTGGACTCTGCGGCATCGAGCCAGAAGCCGGAGGTGGTGCTCGAGGCCATGGACGCGCTGGCACGAACAATCTACGCCAACGTCCATCGGGGCGCATACCGACTCTCCATCGAGTCGACCGAGGTGTTCGAACGGACCCGGGCCGCGGTGGCTCGATTCATCGGGTCGCCATCGGTCGATCAGGTGGTCATCAACCGGGGCGCAACCACCGCCCTGAACCAGGTCGCCTTCGGATGGGGCATTCCCAACCTGTCGCCCGGCGACCGCATCATCCTCACCGTGATGGAACACCACGCCAATCTGGTGCCTTGGCAGATGGTCGCCAAACGAACCGGTGCGGTACTCGACCACATCCCCCTCACCGAGGACTACCAACTCGACCTCGACGCCTATCACTCCATGCTCGACGAACGGGTCAAGGTGGTCTCATTCAGCGGGATGTCCAACGTGCTCGGCACCATGCCCCCGGTCGAGGAGATCTGCGCAGCCGCCAAGGGCGTTGGCGCACTGACGGTGGTCGATGGCGCCCAGCTCGTCCCGCACTCACCGGTCGATGTCACCCGACTCGGAGCGGACTTCCTGGCGTTCTCCGCTCACAAGATGCTCGGCCCCACCGGTATCGGCGCCCTCTGGGGGACGCCCGAGCGACTCGCCGAGATGGAACCGTTCGAAGGCGGGGGTGAAATGATCGCCGACGTGGGCCTGCTCGAGTCCACCTGGGCGCCCATCCCCGCCCGATTCGAGGCAGGCACGCCGGCAATCATCGAAGCTGCCGGTCTGCTGGCGGCGATCGAGTATCTCGAGGCGATCGGGATGGACGCCGTGTTGGCACACGACCGTGATCTCACCACCTACGCCCTCGCCCAGATCGCCGAGATGGAGGACGTCACCGTGTACGGGCCCTCCGAACCGTCGACCCGCGGCGGTGTGATCAGCTTCTCGATCAGCGACGCCCATCCCCACGATGTGGCCACCATCCTCGATGAGGCCGGCGTGGCGGTCCGAGCCGGTCATCATTGCGCCAAACCGCTCTTGCGCCTGCTCGGTGTCCCGGCAACGGCCCGCGCCAGCTTCTACGTGTACAACAACCGCGACGACGTCGACGCACTTCTGTCGGGACTAGACCGGGTGCGCCAGTTGTTCGCAGTGTGAACGTCAATAGGATCAGCACAGCACCATGTCACTCGAAGAGCTATACCGGGAAGTCATCCTCGATCACTACCGCAACCCGCGCAACCGCGCGGTGATCGATACCCCTGCCGCCACCGCCGAAGGAGTCAACCCGCTGTGCGGTGACGAGGTCACGGTCGAGTTGACCTTCGACGGTGACGTGGTTTCGGCGGTTTCGGTTCGCGGCCAGGGCTGTTCGATCAGCCAGTCGAGCGCGTCGATGATGAGCGAGGCCATCAAAGGCAAGACCCGCCAGCAGATCGACGAGCTCGGCCACCGTTTCAAGGCGATGCTGTCGACCGAAGACGGCGAGATCGAACTCGACTCGGATCGTCCCGGCTCGGTCCTCGGGGATCTCGAGGCCCTGCAGGGAGTCAAGAACTACCCGGTGCGCATCAAGTGCGCCAGCCTTCCCTGGGCGACGCTACAGGACGCCCTTTCCTGACCACGTGAAACAGATCCTCACGATGAGGGGCGGGGCCTTCGGCCCCGCCCCTTGGTTCGCATCCCCTGCTGTGGAGATCAGTCGACGTCGATCTCGACCCGAATGCTCCCGCTCTCGAGGCGGGCCTCGAACTCGGCATCACTCTCGCCGTTCTCGAACTCGAGCTTCACCCGATCTGAGCGGACTTCCTTCTTCTCGATGACCCACCCATCGGAGACGGAGACCGAGCCCAGGCTCATCGTCCCGTTGGCCCAGCTCACGGTGACCGAGGCAGCTCCGCCAACCGCGTAGGTCTCCGATCCAGACCCGGTGGGCGCGTCCCCCATCGTCGTGGAGGTGGAGTCGTCCACCGTGGTCGAGGTCGTGGAGTCTTCCATGCTGGTCGATGTGGTGTCGTCCATGGTCGTCGACGTGGTGTCATCCATGGTGGTGGAGGTGGAGTCGTCCACCGTGGTCGAGGTCGTGGAGTCGTCGATGCTGGTCGACGTGATGTCATCCATGGTGGTCGACGAGCCGGAGCCGGCGGCGGTGGTCGACGACGAGTCGGCGACGGTCGTCGACGGGGCCACGGCGACGGTGGTCGATGTGTGCTCCACGACGGTCGAGCCCGTGCGTTCCCGAACCCTCACCCGGATCTGACCATCCTCGAGCTCGGCGTTGAACTGAATCCGTCGATCCGGCGAGCGGAAGTCCGCCTCGACCTCACGACCCTTGGCGACCTCGACCTCGTGCGTCCAGCCGGGGTTCGTCTCGACGCCCACGATCTCGAGTTCGGCGCCGGACTGGGCGACCACGACCTGCCCCGCATCCGAGACATCGATCAGGTGCTCATTGGCGACGATCGGCGAGGCCGACGGCATCGCAGCCCATGCAACTCCGGTGATGAGAGCGAGGGCGCTGACCGCCGCCATCGCAATGGTGATTCGATTCCGCATACATCCACTCCTTGACTGGGACCCTCACATCATCGGAGAAGCCGGATCAGGAGCGTCTCAGGCGTCCGTCAACGAAAGATCAAGAAGGGTGACGAGCATCGAGCCACTCTGCCAGTATCCAGCATCGAGCATCGAGCATCGAGCATCGAGCATCGAGCATCGAAGCCACTCGGCCAGCAGCCAGCAGCCAGCAGCCAGCAGCCAGCAGCCAGTAGCCAGTAGCCAGTCAGCTCTTCTACTTCTTCGACAGCGGGAACTCGAGGGTGATGCGTGCTCCGCCTTCGGGGCCTGAATCCAGCTTGATGCCTCCCCCGAGTCGTTCGGCGAGTCGGCGGGCGATGTCGAGTCCGAGCCCGGTGGAGCCGGCGGTGCTCTCACCTCTGGCGAGCGGGTCGATGTCGGTGGGGAAGCCGTCACCGGCGTCGAACACCGCGAGGATCGCCCTGGCTCGCTCGACGGAGACGTGCAGCGTGAACCCGGTCCCCGGCGAAGTGTGATCGAAGATGTTCCCGACCAAGATGTCGATCACGTCCCCCAGTTCTTCCGCCGACACGTCCACCGGCACCGGGAACGATGGCAGGGTCGTGGTGAACGACCGCTGCTCCTCCTCGGCCAGTACCGACCAGAACTCGGCGTGGTGGGCGGCCACCGCCGCCAGATCAGAACGCGCTTCCACGTCGACGGCCCGGGCGTCGATGATCAGCCGGTCCACTGCAGACTGCATCCGGTCCACGAGCCCGAGCATCTCGACCTTCTCGCTGGGCTCGCTCATCGCTTCGGCCTGCAGGCGCATCCCCGCCAACGGTGTTCGCAGCCTGTGGGACAGGTCGGCGATCGCCTCCCGCTCCGACACCAGCAGGTTGCGGAGCTGGGGTGCCAAGCGGTTGAGCGCATCCGCCACCACCGTGAGTTCGGGGATCCCGGGCGGCTCGACGCGGGTGTCGAGGTCACCATCACCGATGCGGCGGGCGGCGGCGGCCAATTCGTCGACCGGGTCACGCAGCGTTCGTCCGAGTCGATCGGCCATCAGCATGGCAGTGGCGATCAGGACCATGCCCAGCAGCAGCAGGAAGCCCCATGCGCGATAGACACCCCGCGTCAGCTCTTCGGTGGGTACGACTGCGCTGACCACAGCCCAGCCGTCGCGGCCGATCACGGGCAACGACACCTGCCAGGAGTCGTCCACCAGGTATGTCGACGCCGAAGCCGAGGCCGCGGCAGTGCTCTGGGCGAACGCCCTGTCGAAGGATTCGATACCGAGGTTGGTGCCGTCGCTGCCCAGGATGGAAACCCCTTCGGGGATCTGCAGCGTTGCGACCAACGTCATGTCGATCTCGCCGGTGCGCGACACCAGGGTCACGATGCTGCCCGCCAGCGCCTGCACCGTACGTTCGGCGTCCGATCTCGCCCGTTCGTCCGCCTGCGTCCGGACCAGGACCCCGAGCGGCACGGTGTATGCCACGACCACCAGGGCCGTGACCGCCAGGACGAGAACGCTGAGACGCCGCCTCACGGCTCGGGGACGACCAGTTTCACCCCTACTCCATGGACCGTGCGGAGATAGCGAGGGTCGCTGGCGGACTCGCCGAGCTTCTTGCGAAGCCACGAAAGATGCACGTCCACCGTGCGGTCGCCTCCACCGTAGGGTTGTCTCCAGACCTCGGCCAGCATCTCGCGCTTCGTGACGACCTCGCCGCGCCGTTCCGCCAGCATCTTGAGCAGATCGAACTCCTTGGGGCTGAGGTCGAGGAGCTCGCCCGCCAGCCGGGCCTCGCGGGAAGCAACGTCGAGCGACAGCTCGCCGACCACGAGGGCGGCGTCACCGGCGGAACCCTCGAGCCGACGGAGCACCGCCCTGACCCGGGCCTGGAGCTGTTGCACCGAGAACGGCTTGACCAGATAGTCGTCGGCGCCCGCGTCGAGGGTGGCCACCACCACCTCATCGGCTCCCCTGGCCGTGGCCACGATCACGGGGACCTGTGACACGGCCCGGATCATCCTCAGGAGGTCGGTCCCGTCGAGGTCGGGCAGCCCGAGGTCGAGGATGATCAGGTCGTAGGTGCCACCGGGCACCACCTTGAGCGCCTCCATGGCGGTGGAAGCGGACTCGACGTGGTGCCCAACTCCAGCCAGAGCCTGGGCGACCAGCCTCCGCAGGTCGGGGTCGTCTTCGATGAGCAGAACTGAAGCCATGGCCGGCAGGTTACGGACTGTTGGACCCGGTGCCGACGATCAGACGCAAACACGACCATGTCTTGAGGGTTCCTTGACGAATCCATGAGCTGTGCATCAGCGCGGTTCTGCCACCATTGGTGCTATGAAACGGCTCGTCCTGTTCTCCACCTGGCTGATCGCCACCGTTGCGGTTTCGTGGGTGACCCACCAGGTGCTCGATGCGGCCGACTCCGAAGTCCGCGACGCACCTCAGATCGCGGTCGTGGTGGCCACGAGCGTCGAACGACCGAACGTGACGGCTGAAGCGGTAGACCAGAGCCCGGAGCCGACGACGTCGATCACCCCGCCTACGTCGAGTCCGTCGCCCTTCGACGAATCGTCGACGACGGTGGCGCTCTTCACCCAGCAGAGCCAACTGGACGGGCAGGCAGGCGCAACGGGAGTGACTGCCGCCGCGCCGGCTCCCGGTCTCGACGACGATGCCAGCCCGACCACAACCACCACGCAGGCAGCCACGCCCACCACCACAACCGGCACATCCGTGCCCGCCACCACGTCGACCACCGCCGCCGAGGCATGGAAGACGACCACCATCACCTCGCCCGGCGGTAATCTCACGGTGTCGTACCGCACCGGCGAGGTGCGCTACGAGGTCGCCGTGCCCGCGCCCGGGTTCGAGCTCGAGATCGAATCCACTGGCCCCGACGTCAAGGTCACGTTCGACGGTGACGACGACGACTGGGAGATCCGAGCCCGCTGGAACAACGGCTCGTTCTCACCGGAGGTCAAGGAGGGGTGAGACAGGAGGTCGACGGCCCGACTGTTCGTCAGGGTTGCCCGAACTCGACCACATCCCCTTCTCAGTGCTTCCGGGATTGGCAGTAGGGGCACCTAGGTCCGGTTCCCGCCCTGTGCCCACCAGAACGTCGCTCCACCGAGAGAGTTCCGGTGAATGGTGGGGACTCGGGGTGTGATTCCCGGTGGTGGCTGCTTGCACCCGACACGGGCGAACGCTCGTGTGACAGAGCACCAGCTGGAACCGTCACCTCGGCCGGTGTCCTCCCGGGAGGGCGGCGTCAGACGGTAGAGGGTTGGTGCTGTCGAGGGTGTTTGTGAGCGACGGTGACGCCGAGGGCGATGATGCCGACCGACATCGAGGTGAGGGCGAAAACGGCGGCGCGGGTTTCGGTTGGCGTGATCAGTCGACCATTTGCGTCCCCGACGCGGACACCGGTGACGTAGAGGTAGAGCCAGCCGATTGCTCCGAGCGTGATGACGGCGGCGA
The DNA here is from genome assembly GCA_963825585.1 of uncultured bacterium. Classification (GTDB taxonomy): domain Bacteria; phylum Actinomycetota; class Acidimicrobiia; order Spongiisociales; family ZC4RG35; genus JAOUGY01. Next base: position 641,717 of record CAWGTX010000001.1, on the reverse strand, counting down.
CGATGCGCTGGTGGAGCACCATCAACACCACGGCGGCGATGCCAATCATTGCTGCCGACCAGAGGACATGACTGGTGGTGGCGCCGAGGAACGCCAGCACCGTGGAGGTCGTCCACGCGGGGCCTGCCCAGCCTTCCAGGTCGAGGCCGCGGCGGGCGCCGATCAGCCCAATCATCAGGGTCACGATGAGCAAGGCGTGGACGAGGAGGCCGAGCCACCAGAAGTCGTCCCCGTCGTCGGTCCCGAGGATGGCGCCGGTGTGGAACGCCCCAAACAGGATGCCCGCAGCCATCAACGCCCACCCAGCACCCGACCTCGGTTGCACCCTGCCCTGTTTCTCCATTGCTCCCCGTCGCGCCTTTCATCTGAGAGACGAACCGGAGTCCCGAACCGGGTGACACAAGGACGGTTCATCGATGTCGTCTTCGGAGCCGGGAGCATCTGGCCTGACGGCGGCGGGCAGGACGGGCCGGGTCGGGGTATGGTCCGGTTCCACGAGACCGCGGAGGTGATCGTGGACGGTCGGTTGATGTGGCTGCCTGACGTGGCGCGGGATGTTGGGCTCGTGGTGGTCGAGATCGACGGTTGGCAGACCCGCGGCAAACCGGAGATGATGCCGAGAGGGGTGATCAACCATCACACCGCCGGGGGGCCAGTAGGCGACCTTCCGAGCCTGGCGACGCTCGTCAAGGGTAGGAAGGATCTGGCAGGGCCTCTGTGTCACTATGGGCTGGGGCGATCAGGTACCGTCTACGTGATCGCGTCGGGCAAGGCCAACCACGCCGGAGATGGGCAATGGCAGGGCGACCGGTTCCTCGACAACTCCCGCGAGATGATCGGAATCGAGGCCGAGCACACCGGCCGCTTCGATCCGTGGCCCCAGGCACAGCTCGAGGCGTTCCGATTGCTCGACGCCGCCATCCTGGTCCATATCGGCAGTCCGGTCGACAACCTGTGCGGCCACAAGGAGTGGGCCCAGCCGCCGGAGAGTACCAAGAACCGCAAGCCCGACCCGATCGGGATCGAAATGGATCGGTGGCGGGCCGACGTCGATCATGAGATGAGGAGGATCGAAATGGGAGACGTGTTCGTGGAGGGAACGAGCGAAGGACTCAACGTGAGGTTCGAGACGCCCTTCCAGTGGGCCAAGGAGATGGGGATCTTCACCGAGCACACCCACCCCGACTCGGTGGTCACCTCCGAGGAGTTCGCCGCTTTCCTAGATCGCTACCACCAGCGGGTGGTCGTCCCCAATCTGCGGGGACGTTGATCTCGAGACACCGGCGAAACGAGCGCCACTCGGAAGTCGCTCGAGTCGATTCGGATGCGACCGGCCACAGTGCTCGACGATGGGGACCTGTGGCAACGTGTCCACATGTTGACCCGATGTCAACCTCCCTACTGCACGCCGCCGCCGGTCATACCCATCAGATCGAGCGCGACGTCGAGGTCCTCGGCCGACATGAGACCTTCCTCCAGCACCACATCCCGGACGGTGCGGCCCTCGGCGAACGCGCGCTTGGCGACCCGCGCCCCGTTGTCGTACCCGATGTGCGGGTTGAGTGCTGTCACCACGATGACGTTCTTCTCGAGCAGTTCCTGAGCGCGCTCGGGGTCGGCGGCGATGCCGTCCACGCATTTGGTGGCCATGACACGGGAGGCCGATGCCAGCAGGTCGATGGACTCGATCAGGTTGCGGGCCATGACCGGCATCATCACGTTCAACTCGAAGTTGCCGTTGGCGCCACCCCAGGTGATGGCGGCGTCATTGCCCACAACCTGGGCGGCCACCATCATCATCATCTCGGGAATCACCGGGTTCACCTTGGCGGGCATGATCGAGCTCCCCGGCTGCAGTGCCGGCAGCTTGATCTCGGCGATTCCCGTGACCGGGCCCGACGAAAGCCAGCGCAGGTCGTTGGCGATCTTGAACAGCGACGTGGCCACGGTCTTCAGTGCTCCCGAAGCGTTGACGGCGGCGTCCTTGGCAGCCTGAGCTTCGAAGTGGTTGGCTGCCTCGACGAACGGGTACCCGGTCCGCTCGGACATGAGCGCCACCACGTCGGCGGCGAATCCCGGAGGGCAGTTGATTCCGGTGCCCACGGCCGTGCCACCGAGCGCCAGTTCCTCCAGTTCGGGCAGTACCTTCACCAACCGGTCGATCGCCTTGCGGGTCTGAGCTGCGTACCCGGAGAACTCCTGGCCGAGGGTGACGGGCACGGCGTCCATGAGGTGGGTTCGACCCGACTTCACCACCCCGGCGAACTCGGCGGTCTTCGCCTCGAGAGAACCGGCCAGACCCTCGAGAGCCGGGATGAGCCCGGAACGAATGGCGTCGACCGCCGCCAGGTGCATGGCGGTGGGAAAGGTGTCGTTGGAGGACTGACCGAAGTTCACGTGGTCGTTCGGGTGCACCTTGGCGGCGCCTGGCCCCATGATCTCGGAGGCGCGGTGAGTGATGACCTCGTTGGTGTTGGTGTTGGTGGAGGTTCCCGAACCCGTCTGATAGATGTCGACCGGGAACTGGGTGTCCCAGTCGCCCTTCATCACCTCGTCGGCTGCAGCGCGAATGCCCTCGGCGACGTCGGCCGGGACCTCGCCACGGGCGGCCGCCACGGTGGCAACCGAGCCCTTCAGCAGACCGAACGCCCAGATGAGGCGACGACCGACGGTGAGCCCGGAGATCGGGAAGTTGTCGACGGCCCGCTGGGTCGAGGCACCGTAATAGGCGTCGATCGGGACCTGAACATCGCCCATCGAGTCTTGTTCGATCCGGTAGTCCATGAATGACCTTCCTCTGTTTCGGCGTAGCGAGGCTACTGCGCTCCGAAACCCTTCCGTTCCGTCATGCCAGAAGGCCTCGACCGGCCTCGTACCGTCGGTCGAGCCGATCGACGATCGACGACGCCACATCGTCGATACCCTCGGCGGCGGCCAGCATGAGTGCCGTGAGCCCGTCGAAGTCCGACAGCGAGATCACCTCCGGGGCGAGGACCGCCGGTCCCCCCGCCTTCACGCCGTCGATGTCGGCCATGTTGTGATAGTTCCCCAGAGCCAGGCACAGACCGGTGGACCGGTACCCGTAGGCACCGAAGGCGGTCGCCTCACACGAGCCCCCGGCCATCAGCTTGCGCTGGTGGGTGATCTTCCTGGCACGCACCACCTCTGTGACAGCGTTGCTGAGCTCGTGATCGAAGACCGACGACAGATCGCCGACCCGCACGATCGGACCGGCACCGATCGGCGAATCCGGGAAACTCCGTGACGTCTCGATCGACAGCAACCTGGCGTCGTTGGGAATGGTGCCGAGTTTGCACGCGCCGATCGCCCCGATGAAGCCCTCCTCCTCGGCCCGGGTGAGCAGCACTCCGAAGTGGTTCAGCGCCGGGTTCTTGCGGGCCTTGTCGATGGCCACCAGTGCCGCCGCCGCTCCCGCCAGGTCGTCACAGGCCGGAGCCGACAGGAGGTCGCCTTTCACCCCGAGCGCCCTGGAGGAAAACCGCCACCGGCCGATGTCGCCGACGTCGGGTTTGGACCCCCGCCCCAGGTCGAGTGTCACCCGTGCATCGACATCGGGAGCGGAAACGACCACCGCACCGGTGACGCCGCCGATGGTGTGGAACTCGACAGCCGCGCCCGGAAAATAGGGCTCCATGACCCCACCCATGAATCGGGCCGCCACCTGCCTGCCGGTGACGGACTGCACAACGAACCCCGGGTGGTCCATGTGGGCGGCGGCGATCACCGGCGACCGACGTTTGCGTCCCTTGACGGTGAGCAGGAGATTGCCGGCGGCATCGGCCGTCACCCGGATCTCGGGTCGACGCTCAGCCCATGCCCGTACCCATGCAACCACGTTGTGCTCCCGGCCCGAGGTGGTGGGCAGGTTGGTGAGCTCGATCAGCCAGCGATGTCGTGGGGGAAGTGCCATGGTCGAGCAGTCAACAGGTCAACAGGTGAACACGTCAACACGAACCGCGCTTCAGCCTTGTCGACCAGTTGACTGGTTGTCCTCTCGAACCTCGTCACACGAAATCTCGAGCAACCGGATGAACTCCGGTCGAAGTCAGTCGAACGGCGTGTCGGTGAAGAAGTCGGCGGGGCGCTTCTGCGGGGCGGCGGTGTTCACCGTCTCGATCCCGAGACGCGTTCGGATGGCGTCGTACCCGCCGTCCTCGAGTTCCTCGGCCAGCTCGGGGCCGCCCGATGTGACGATGCGACCGTCGATCATCACGTGAATCTTGTCGGGTGAGAGGTAGCGAAGGATTCGCGAGTAATGCGTGATCATGAGCACGCCGACTTCGGGGCTTCGCATCGCCTCGACCGCCTCGGACACCTGCTTCACGGCGTCGATGTCGAGGCCCGAGTCGATCTCGTCGAGCAGCGCCACCTTGGGCTCGAGGACCGCCATCTGGAAGATCTCGGAGCGCTTCTTCTCGCCCCCGGAAAGGTCGTCGTTCACCGACCGCTGTAGGAACCTGGTGGTGTCGAAACGTTCGGCTTGGGCGGCGATCTTCTCGGCGGCATCGACCGGGTCGACCCCGCGCTCCTCGACGGCTTCCTCGAGCAGCGTCTCGAGGGAGACGCCCGGGACTTCCACCGGATACTGGAACCCCAACAACAGGCCCTTGCGCGCCCGCTCATCGACCGGCAGATCCATGAGCTCGTCACCGTCGAGACGGGCAGATCCCGAAACCTCGTAGCCTTCCTTACCGGTCAGAACGTGGCAGAGAGTGGACTTTCCCGAACCGTTGGGACCCATGATCGCGTGGATCTCGCCGAAGGGGACTTCCAGGTCCAGGCCCTTCAGGATCTGCTTCTCACCGATGCTGGCGGTGAGCCCCTTGATATCGAGTGCGGCAGCCATCAGGCTTGGACCTCCAGGTAGACATCTCCGTTTTCGACCCTCACGCCGTAGCTCGGCACGGGCTTGCTGGCGGGAAGGGCCGTGGCCACCCCGGTTGCGAGTTCGAACGTGGCACCGTGGCGGGGGCACTCGACTTCGCCATCGAAGACATCACCTTCCGAGAGCGATGCTTCGGCGTGGCTGCAGCGATCGCCGATGGCGTAGACATCGGTGTCGATGCGGAACATCGCCACCCGGTGCTCGCCGACGTCGACGCGGACTCCTCGCCCGGCGGGCAGGTCGGCCAGAGCCGACACACGAATCCATGTCATGCGATGCGGCCCTCCGCCTGCGCCTCGGAGAAGCGGCGGTACACGACCTTGCGGATCGGTTCGGCGAGGCGGGGCGAGGGGAGGCGATCGATCACCTCCGAGAAGAACCCACGGATGAGCACCCGTTCGGCCCTGGCCTTGGACAGCCCGCGGGACTGCAGGTAGTACAGGTGCTCTTCCTCGAGCGGACCGACCGAGGAACCGTGACCGCACATGATGTCGTCGCAGAGGATCTCGAGGTTGGGGACCGAGTGGGCCTTCGCCCCGGGCGAAAGCACGAGGTTGCGGTTGGTCTCGAACGCCGAGGACCTGATGGCGTCACGTTCGATACGCAACAGCCCCGTGAAGACCGACTGGGATTCGTCCTCGACTGCACCCTTGAGGAACACGTCGCTCGACGTGTTGCGACCGATGTGGTTCATGACCATCCGGTAGTCGAGGACCTGGCTCTGTTCGCCGAAGTAGAGACCGACGACCTCTGCGGAGGAGCCTGCCCCCGCCAGGTCGATGCCCAGGTCGACCCTCGCCAGCCGGCCGCCCAGGCCGACCTCCCCGAGACGGGCCGTGGCATCACGACCGATCCTGACCTTCTGATGCGTGACACTGACGGCCTCCCGCCCCATCACCTGTGCCGTGGTGTAACGCAGCCGTGCTGCGTCACCGACATCGAGCACTACATGGGGGTTCTGCACAACGGCGCCATCGCTGCTGCGGAACAGGACCAGCACGGCCGCTTCGGCGTTGTCGCCGAGCCGGACCGTGATGGATGGAAATCCGATGGCGCCGGGCTGAGTCGCCTGCACGTCGATGAGGAACGGGTTCTCGACCGTGACGCCGGCCGGTACGTCCAGTACCAACCCTTCGCCGGCGAACGCCAGGTGGGCGGCGGCGAACTTGTCGGCCGAAGCCGAGATCAGGCTGTCGCCGGTCTCGATCCGTGCCTCGAACCGGGCAGCTGTGTCGTGATCCACCGAGGTGACGTACCCGTCGACGATGGTGGCGGTACCGGCTGCATCGGGCACGGCACCGACGAAGTCGTCGACCGGAATCGGGTCACCGGGCCCCTCGGCCATGGAGAGCGTGTCGAGGTCGAGGTCGACGTCGACATACTTCCAGGCCTCGTCCTTGCTGGTGGGATTGGGGGTGGACGAAAACGACTCGAACGCCGAACGACGCCGCTCGGCGACCCCGGAATCCGAGGTGGCGATCAATTCTTCGACAGTGTCGATGGTCAACGGACGCACGTGGGAAAACTCCGGAACGACGATGTCCCGATGGTAATTCGCACTACGGCCATAGTGGAAATCCATGGGACGCATGCTCCGGCGTCGCTCCTGGAACGGCGTCTCTCCTGGAACAACGGGTCGCGATGTCACTGTCAACCGTTCACCGTTGACCGTTCACTGCCCAGCGACCGCACCGCCCGACTGGGAGTCCTCCGCCAGCCTGCGGGCAACCGTTTGGAATGAGTCTTTTCCACGTTCCGGCCTCCCGGCCCTGTGGTTGTTCCGTTCCTTTGGATGGGATGGTTCAGGGGTGTTGCCTGGGGCGGCGGGCAGAGCTGTTGTGCCCCTGGCCTCGCCTCTCTTTCCTCGCTACGGTCGTGGGCATGTCCCTTGCCTCGGTCAACTCGCGGCTCGTCGCATGCCGGGCGTGCCCTCGACTGGTGGAGTGGCGGGAGCGGGTGGCCACAGAGAAGCGGGCTTCGTTTCGTGACGAGGACTACTGGGGTGGGCCTGTGCCGGGGTTCGGCGACGCCGATGCCGAGATCCTGGTGGTCGGATTGGCACCGGCTGCACATGGGGCCAACCGGACCGGTCGCATGTTCACCGGTGATCGATCCGGGGACTTCCTCTTCTCGTCGCTGCATCGCACCGGGTTCGCCAACCAGCCCACCTCGGACTCCGTCGGCGATGGGCTCACCTTGCGAGACGTCTACATCACCTCGATGGTGAAGTGCGCTCCCCCGGCCAACAAGCCCACGCCGGACGAGCAACGCACATGCGCCGCATGGCTCGACGCCGAACTCGATGCCCTGCCGGCGCCCAGCGTGATCGTCGCCCTGGGGGCCCTGGCCTACGCCCGGGTGGTGTCGATGGCGCCCGGACGGGGCTGGGGGGTGCCGTCCCCACCGCCCCGCTTCGGCCATGGAGTCGAGGTGACCCTGGCGGGCGGGCCGATTCTGATCGGGTGCTACCACCCCAGCCAGCAGAACACGTTCACGGGGAGACTCACGCCGGAAATGATCGACCGGGTGTTCCGCCGGGCTGCGCTGGTTCGATCGGGTGACGAACGCCCGGGCTGACCGGATGGCGTCTTCGTGGGTTCACCTGACGTTTCCACAGCTGTGGACGAATTGTCCACAGGTTCCCCTTCCCCGCGTCGTTCGGATTCGTTAGGGTGGCGATCCAGGAAACGGGGGTTTTCCATGAACAAGCACCGCCGCTCAGGGGCTTCGGTTGCCGACACGATCGGCCTGTATCTCGACGAGGTGTCGTCCCACGTCCTCCTGACCGCAGAGGACGAGATGGCGCTTGCACGAGCGATCGAAGACGGAAGGAAGGCGAGCGTACGCCTCGAAACCGCGGTCGACCTCTCACGAGACGAACGAATCCGGCTGGAGATGCTGGTTGAAGCAGGCGACGAAGCGCGCATGGCATTCATCCGGGCCAATCTGCGCCTGGTGATCTCGATCGCCAAGCGCTACACCGGCCGCGGTCTCGACATGCTCGACCTCATCCAGGAGGGGAACCTCGGATTGATCCGGGCTGTGGAAAAGTTCGACTGGCGCAAGGGCTTCAAATTCTCCACCTACGCGACCTGGTGGATCCGCCAGGCGATCACCCGGGGCCTGGGAAACTCCGCCCGAACCATCCGCCTTCCCGTGCACATGGTCGACGTGGTCAGAACGGTCCACGACACCCAACAGCTGCTCGCCGACGAACTCCACCGTCAACCCACCGTCGACGAGATCTCGGAGCTCTCGGGACTGGAACCGGAACGAGTGGTGGTCGCCCTCGAGGCTCCCACGGACACCGTTTCCCTCGACCGCCCGGTCGGCGAAGAAGGCGACTCAGAACTCCACGAGTTCGTGATCGACCTGCGAACGCTCGACCCCTTCGTCGTGGCGGCCGAGTCCATGCAGCGCCGGCAGATCGACGACGCCCTGCGGTTGTTGGACGAACCCGACCGCACGGTGGTCACGTTGCGATTCGGGCTCGCAGGCGATGACCCCTGGACGCTGTCGGCGGTGGGGAAACACCTCGACATCACCCGGGAGCGGGTCCGACAGGTGGAAGCACGCGCCCTCGCGAGACTCCGTCACCCGTCGTGCGGGCTCGATCTGGAGTCTCTTCTCTGAACGGCAAACGCGGGTAGATTGCCGGTCCGATGGAACTCGGATCCGACATGGCCCAGATCATTCTGAGGATCACCCTCGTCGGCGGACTGGCCGGACTGGCCGGCGGCCTGGTGGGCAGCATGCGCGCGTCGCTGTTCGGCTCGTTCCTGATGGGAGCGATGGGAGGCGTGGCGGTCTCGGCGATCATCAACATCGCCGGACTCGACCCGTTCGCACCGAACCCGATGATGAACGCAGGCGGAGGTTTCTCCTACGTCTGGGCGGCGATCGGCGGCGTATTCATGGGCTACGTGGTCACCAAGTCGAGCGGCACCAGCTCGGTGCGATCGGGCCGTCGGGGCCGCTGAGACCTCGACGACCCGGATCGGTCAACCGACTGCGCCGGCCTCTGCCATGTTGAGTTCGATGAGCCGGTTCATCTCGACGGCGTACTCCATCGGGAGTTCCTTCACGATCGGCTCGATGAAACCGGCGACGATCATCGACGTCGCCTGCTCTTCGGTGAGACCACGGCTCATGAGGTAGAACAACTGCTCTTCTCCGACCTTCGAGACGGTGGCCTCGTGGCCGATCTCGGCGTCGTTCTCCTCGATCTCCATGTAGGGATAGGTGTCCGAGCGGCTCTTCTCGTCCAGGATCAGGGCGTCGCAGCGCACGAAGCTCTTGGCGTTGTACGCTCCCGGCTCCACCCGAACCAGTCCGCGGTATCCGGCCCGACCGCCACCCTTCGAGATCGACTTCGACACGATCGTCGAGGTGGTGTTCGGAGCCACATGCACCATCTTTGCGCCGGCGTCCTGATGCTGACCCTCGCCGGCGAAGGCGATCGACAGCACCTCACCATGGGCGCCGGGTTCCATCAACCACACCGCCGGGTACTTCATGGTGAGCTTCGACCCGAGGTTGCCGTCGATCCACTCCATGGTGGCGTCGGCGTAGGCGGCGGCACGTTTGGTCACGAGGTTGTACACGTTGTTCGACCAGTTCTGGATGGTCGTGTACCGGCAGCGGCCGCCACGCTTCACGGCGATCTCCACGACGGCCGAATGCAGCGAGTCGCTCGACCAGATGGGAGCGGAGCACCCTTCCACGTAATGGCAGTATGCGTCCTCGTCCACGATGATGAGCGTCCGCTCGAACTGGCCCATGTTCTCGGAGTTGATCCGGAAGTAGGCCTGGAGCGGCTGATCGACCTTGACACCGGGCGGCACATAGATGAACGAGCCACCCGACCACACGGCCGAGTTGAGCGCTGCGAACTTGTTGTCGTTGGGAGGAATGATGCTCCCGAAGTACTCCTGGACGATCTCGGGGTACTCGCGCACCGCCGTGTCCATGTCACAGAACAGAACGCCGAGTTCCTCGAGGTCCTCGCGGTTCTTGTGATAGACGACTTCGGACTCGTACTGGGCGGTGACCCCGGCAAGGTACTTCCGCTCGGCCTCGGGGATTCCGAGCTTCTCGTAGGTGTCCTTGATCGACTCGGGCACCATGTCCCAGTCCTTGGCCTGGCCCTGCATCGGCTTGACGTAGTAGTAGATGTCGTCGAAGTCGATGTCGTCGAGAGACCCGCCACCACCCCACGTGGGGAGCGGTTTGGCGAGGAAGCGCTTGTACGCCTTGAGCCGGAAGTCGAGCATCCACTGCGGCTCGTCCTTGATCCGCGACATCTCACGGATGATTTCCTCGTTCAGGCCCTTCTGCGGCTTGAAGACATAGTCCTCTTCGGAATCGTGCCAACCGAGCTTGTAGGCGCCGAGATCGATGTCGACCGTTGCCATGGGCGCATCACCTTTCGAGTGAGTCAGGATTTCTACTACGACCGTAGTGTAAATGGTATTGGGGGAAAGCGGAAACGGGGGGAGGAAGGTAGAGGAAGGCGGAGGAAGGTACAGGGAGGAAGGCGGAGGAAGGCGGAGGAAGGCGGAGGAAGGCAGAGGAAGGCAGAGGGAAGAACGTGTGCCGATCGACGTGGCAACCGCCAACGCAAGGACCTGGGAGTTGACCGTCACCTTGACCGTTCGACGCAGAACGCAGAAGGCAGAACGCCCAGAAACGTGGCAGAAGCCAACGCGAGCACCATCACACCCCCGGCCAAGCACGCGATCACCCCGCCACCAGCACCGGCGGGGGGTCGAAGGGGGGTCGTCCCCCCTGGGCATCAAGACGCAGAACGCAGAAGGCAGAACGCCCAGAAACGTGGCAGAAGCCAACGCGAGCACCATCACACCCCGGCCAAGCACGCGATCACCCGCCACCAGCACCGGCGGGGGGTCGAAGGGGGGTCGTCCCCCCTGGGCACAAGACGCAGAACGCAGAAGGCAGAACGCCCAGAAACGTGGCAGAAGCCAACGCGAGCACCATCACACCCCCGGCCAAGCACGCGATCACCCCGCCACCAGCACCGGCGGGGGGTCGAAGGGGGGTCGTCCCCCCTGGGCATCACAGCCGGCGGGGGGTCGAAGGGGGGTCGTCCCCCCTGGGCATCACCGAGCACCGGCGGGGGGTCGAAGGGGGGTCGTCCCCCCTGGGCATCAAACGCAGAACGCAAGAACGCAGAACGCAGAACGCCCAGAAACGTGGCAACAGCCAGCGTTAGCACCATCAGACCCCCGGCCAAGCACGCGATCACCCCGCCACCAGCACCGGCGGGGGGTCGAAGGGGGGTCGTCCCCCCTGGGCATCACAGCCGGCGGGGGGTCGAAGGGGGGTCGTCCCCCCTGGGCATCAACGCGCTACACGGGGGCTGTCTCGGTCTCGGGGACGGGTTCGGCGATGCGGGCGGGTCTGCTCGCACGCAACACCCAGAACCGCTCGATCTGGCGATCCCACACGGCCAGCAGCTGCTCGGCCACGGGGCTTCCCGTCTCACGGACGTGCTCCTCGACGAGGGCCCGGACCTCGAACGCCTCGGTCTCGAGCGGACGGCGCATCGATGGTGACGTGTCGGCCAGAAACCGGTTGAGGGTCACGTTGGGATCCCAGACGAAAGCCACCCCGCCAGTCATGCCCGCCGCCAGGTTGCGGCCGACGGGGCCGAGGATCACCACCGTGCCACCGGTCATGTACTCACAGGCATGGTCGGATACGCCTTCCACCACCGCAACGGCCCCGGAGTTCCGGACCGCGAACCGTTGCCCCACCGCGCCGGCGAGGAGGGCCACTCCCCCGGTGGCACCGTACAGGCAGGCATTCCCACCCGCCTGCGGGGCCGCCGACCCATCGCCTCGACGGGGCGACACCACGATGCGCCCGCCACCCATCCCCTTGCCGATGTAGTCGTTGGCGGTTCCGTTGAGACGTAGTGCCACGCCTTTCGAAAGGAAGGCGCCAAAGCTCTGACCGGCGATCCCGGACAGCCGGATGTCGAGCGTCCCCTCGTCGAGGCCTTCGTCGCCGTACCGGGTGGCGATCTCACCCGACACCCTGGCTCCGATGGTGCGGTCGACATTCGAGATCGGGTACGAGACCGTCGCAGGACGACCATACTCGATCGCGTCGACCAGATCGGCCACCAGCCGTTCCGACAGCGTGGACAGCTCCATCTTCCGGAAGCCCGGATGCCGGAGTCGTCCCTCGGCACGGACCAGCAACCCGCCCAGACTCTCGGCCACCGGATGGTCGATGGGGCGCAACATGTCGGCGCGGCCGATCAGCTCGCCCAGACTCCGGGCCCCGAGCGCCGCCAGGTGGTGGCGGACCTCCTCGGCGATGAGTCTCAGCAGCGTGACCACCTGCTCGGCGGCGCCGGTGAACTTGGACCGCAGGTCTTCTCGCTGGGTGGCGATTCCCACCGGGCAGGTGTTCAGATGACACTGGCGCACCATCTTGCAGCCGAGCGCCAGCAACGGAAGAGTGCCGAGCCCGAACCGCTCCGCCCCCAACAGCGCGGCGATCACCACATCACGCCCCGTTCGCAGCCCACCGTCGGTCTCGAGAGCGACCACCGATCGGAGCCCGTTGGCAACCAGCGTCTGGTGCGCCTCGGCGATACCGAGCTCCCAGGGCGAGCCGGCATGTTTGATCGACTCCAGCGGTGACGCACCGGTGCCACCGTCGGCACCAGAGATGAGGATGGCGTCCGCCCGGGCCTTGGCGACCCCAACAGCCACCGTTCCCACACCCGGCTCCGACACGAGTTTCACGGACACCCGGGCAGTGGACTTGAACGCTTTCAGGTCGTAGATGAGCTGCGCCAGGTCCTCGATCGAGTAGATGTCGTGGTGCGGGGGCGGAGAGATGAGGCTGACACCCGGTTCGGTGTGCCGGAGGCGAGCGATCTCCTCGGTGACCTTGAAGCCGGGGATCTGACCGCCCTCACCCGGTTTCGAGCCCTGGGCCATCTTGATCTGGAGTTCCTCGGCGGACGCCAGATACCCCGGGGTCACACCGAAACGACCCGAGGCCACCTGCTTGATGGCCGAGTTGCGCGACGTGCCAAACCGTTCGGCGTCCTCACCGCCCTCACCGGAGTTCGACAGGGCTCCCACCTGGTTCATGGCTTCGGCCAGCGCCTCATGGGTCTCCTTCGACACAGCCCCGTGCGACATGGCGGCAGTCACGAAGCGCCGCATGATCCGCTCGACCGGCTCGACCTCGTCGAGGGCGACGGGTCGCCGCTCCACGAAGGAGAGGAGATCGCGAATCTGGGCAGGCGGGCGGTCCTCGACCTTGTCGAGGTACGCCCGCCAGTCCTCGTAGTCACCCGAGCGAACCGCCTTCTGGACCGCCAGAACCACCGCCGGGCTGGTGATGTGGAACGAGCCGCCCCGGCGCTGCTTGTAGAAGCCGCCGACGAACTCTTCGCCCTCGGCATAGCGGGCATGAAGTTCGAGCACCCGGGAGGCGACGTCGGCCAGGCTGCGGCCCTTCACACGGGCCGGGGTGTTGCGGAATGCCAGGCTCATGACGTCGTCGTCGAGCCCGATCGCCTCGAACAGCTCACTGCCCCGGTACGCAGAGACGGTGCAGATGCCCATCTTGGACATGATCTTGAGCAGCCCGGTCTGGAGTGCCGATCGGTAGTTCTCCTGCGCAACCACGGGTTCGACGTTGATCTCATCGGTCTCGGCCATGTGGCGTACCTGCTCGATGGCGAGATAGGGATTGACCGCCGACGCCCCGAGGCCGATCAGGCAAGCGAGGTCGTGGGAGTCGCGAGCCTCCCCGGTGACCGCCACGATCGATGCCCGCATCCGAATGCCCTTGTCGATGAGGTGGTGGTGGACCGCCCCCACCGCCAGCATCATCGGGATGGGCGCCAGGAATTCGTCGACCTCCCAGTCCGACAGCACCACGATCTGCGATCCGTTCGTCACCGCCTCGGCCGCCTCTTCGCACACCTGACGAAGGCGCTCCTCCAGGCCGCCCGGCCCAAGTTCGGCTCTCCACACCGCCGCCACCCAGTGGGCCTCGAACCGCGGTGAATCCACGATGGTCATGAGCTCGGCGTGCGACAGGATCGGCGAGGCCAACTGCACGAGATGGGCGATCTGTGGCGTCTCCTCCAGCATCGAACCCCGGCGCCCCATGTAGGTGCGCAGCGACATGACCAGATGCTCACGGATCGAGTCCATCGGCGGGTTCGTCACCTGGGCGAACGCCTGTTGGAAGTACTGGGTGAGCCGCCGCGGCTCTTCGGCGAGTGCGGCCAGGGCGGTGTCGGAGCCCATCGAACCGGTGGGTGTCTTGCCCTCAGCCATCTCGGCCAGGATCAGGCGCCGCTCCTCCGGGGTGTAGCCGAACACCCGGCACAGCCGTTCGGGATCCCACCCGTCCGGGCCGACTCGGTCGAACGGGTCCTGGACATACAACGTCTCGGTGGAGATCCACTCGCTGTACGGGGCGCTCGATGCGAGCTCCGCCTTCACCAGGTCCGAGAAATGGATCTCCCCGGTGGCACCATCGAACACGAGCGTCTCACCCGGCCCGAGTTGACCGGTGCGCGTGGCGCGAGCCTCCTCCTCGGGGCAGACACCTGCCTCCGATGACACCAAGAGCACGGTGGGAGTGATCGTGTAGCGGGCCGGGCGAAGACCATTGCGGTCGAGGCCGGCCATCAGCGAGATCCCATCGGTGGCCGCGACCGCGGCCGGCCCGTCCCACGGCTCACCGAAGAAGGCGTGATACTCGTAGAAGGAACGAAGCTCGGGATCGAGGTCGGCCACGTTCTCCCATGCGGCGGGAATCAACATCTCCTTGACGTGGGAGACGGAGCGACCGGAACGCAGGAGCAGTTCGAAGACGTTGTCGAGACTGCCCGAGTCGGACTGGTCGGCCTGAAGCCACGGCGACAGGTCGGCGAGTCGCTCCCCCCACAGCGTGGAGGCACCCTGCTTCTCACGGGCCTGCATCCACACGCGGTTTGAGCGAACCGTGTTGATCTCACCGTTGTGGGCGATGGCTCGAAACGGCTGGGCGATCTCCCAGCTGGGGAACGTGTTGGTCGAGTACCGCTGATGGAAGATGGCGAAGGTGGTCTCGAAGTCGGGATCGCCGAGATCCCAGAAGAAGTCGGCGATGTGAGCGGCCGTGAACAACCCCTTGTAGACCACGGTCCTCGCCGAAGACGACGAGATCGAGAAATGCTCGAACTCGCCGGTGTGTCGTTCCGCCCGCTTCCGGGCGAGGTACAGGGCCCGCTCGATCCCGTCGGAGTCGAGGTCGTCGTCAGGACGAACCAGCGCCTGCTCGATGACGGGGAGCGACTCGACCGCCCGCCGAGACAACACACCCGGATCGATCGGCACCCGCCGCCAGCCGAGGAACTCGAAGCCCTCCTGCACCAACGACTCGGCCACGATCCCCCGGGCCCGATCGGTCCGCTCCTGGGGAAGGAACACCATCAGCACCCCGAGCCGCCCGGGCGCCGGAGGGGTCACCCCACGGGCGGCCAGGTCGCGGGCCAGCAGCCGGTAGGGAACCTGTGTCAACAGCCCGGCACCATCGCCGGTGCCATCCGCCGCCTTGGCCCCCCGATGGTCGAGCCGCTGGAGGCACTCCACCGCCAACCGCGTCATCCGGTAGCTCGGCTCACGGTCCCGGGCGACGATGAAGCCCACCCCACACGCGTCGTGCTCGTACGAAGGGTCGTACAGCGGAAAGCGGGAAGATGTGCTCACAACGACTCCTGCACTGCTAGCAAAAGTGAGCGCCGAAGTCTATCGCGGGCGGTGGGAGCTGTTCTCGAGGGTGGCCGAAGGCAGAACAGGCGGAACGCAGAACGCCCGGAAATCCAGTCACATGTCGCCAGCCTGCGAGTTTGCGCTTCGAACGCTATGAGACTTTCCAGCCTCAACTCATCCTCGTGGAGCGGATGGCGAGATTGGGCGCGGGGCTCCCGGCATCCAACCTCGGCATGCGGGTGCTGGTTCGGGCGTTCGGCGTTCTGCGTTCGGCGTTCCGCCTTCCTCTCTCCTACCATTCTGTCAATGCCTGTCATCGTGGTCGGGGCCGATACCCCGCTGGGGTTTCGGATCGTCGAGGCGTTGGCCGATACCGATCAGGAGGTGCGGGCGTTCGTCACCGACCCGGAGATGCGTCCTCGGCTGAAGGCGCTCGGGATCAAGGTGGCGACGGGGGACGTTTCGGATGCGTCCCATGTCGAGGGGGCGTGCACGAACGCCTTCACGGCGGTGTTGATGACCGAGGCGGCCGACGACGAGCGGGAACGGTCGTTTGCGGCGGACCGGACGGGTGTGTTGGCGGGTTGGGCCGAGGCCGTCGGCAACGCCGCAGTCTCCCGGGTGATCTGGATCGACGGGGGTGAGCCCCCCACCACACCGGTTGTCGAGGAAGTGGTGGTGAGCACCGCCACCCCGCTCGACGAGTTGGTCAGGCGAGTGGTTTCGTTGGACGAAGCGGAGTCGATCCCATCTCGCCGATGAGGTCGCCGATGGCCGGCATGGCCTCTGCCACCACTTCGGCGAGTGCCCGCTCGTGGGCGTCACGGAGATACGAGTAAGGGTCGATCGCCCGGCCGTCCTTGTGCAGCTCGAAGTGGGTGTGCGGGCTCGACGGCTCGGCGTTGCCGGAGTCGCCTACCCAGGCGATGAGCTGTCCGGCCGCCACCCGTGATCCTTCCACGAGCCCGGTGGGCACGGTGTGATGCCACCCGGCGTTGCCGTCGTCGGTGCCGGGGGTGTCGTTGTTGAGGTGCATGTACCACGTCTCCCACCCGCCGGCGTGCTCGACGGCCACCCAGCGTCCGGCCCGGCCACCATCACGAATGATGGTGATCTCTCCTGCCGCCATGGCGTAGACGGGTGTCATCTTCGGCGCCATCAGGTCGTTGCCCAGGTGGGCGCGTCCTCCCGACCTGGCGTCACCGAAGCTGTCGGTGAAGTCGGTGACCAACGGGTCCTGCGGGAACACGAAACTGATATCGGGCGACTCCTGCGCCCGCACCGGGAGGGCGGGGACGAAGAGGGCAGCGGCTGCGAGTTTGAGCACCGTTCGGCGCGAGTAGGTCCGTCCTGGCATACGGATCTGCCTCCTGAATCGACGAAGTCCCGAGCGTGGACGCTCAGGACCGGACGAAACCCTACCCCGAGAATTCGATCATGCCGAACCGACACGAGCGAAGCGGAGCCCCGTCAGCGCTTCGAGCGCCTGCAATGCCTGGTCGGTGTCGGTCACTTTGATGGTGGCCATTCCCATGTGGCGGGCGGGTTTGAGGTTGGGTCCGAGGTCGTCGAGCATCACCGTCCGTCCTGGCTCCACGCCGAGCCGTTCCAGGCATCGGCGGTAGATCTCGGGTTCCGGCTTTCGAACCCCTTCCGCCACCGATTCGACGAACACATCGAACTCCTGGCGGATCCCCTCGGCGGGAAACGGCGCCCAATTGTTCGTGATCGCCGCCACCGCCATCCCCGAGGCCCGGAGTGTTCTGACTGCGTCGACCATCACGGGGCGGGGTGCGATCGAACGATCGATGCGGGACATGAGATCGTGCGTGTCGACGAAGACTCCGGCCCGGGCGAGCTCGTGTGCGAAGAGACCCAGGAAGGTGGCCCGATCGGCCTCGCCACGTTCGTGACGAGCCCAGGCGCCGTCGGGACCGGATTCGTGGACGGTGCGGTTGACGACTCCAGGTGGCAGGGCGAGCTCGGCCTCGTACCGGGCGATCTCGTGGAGAGGCGAATCGAACACGACACCGCCCAGGTCGAAGATGACCGCGGCCGGCACCGCAGTCATCCGCCCGCCAACCGGGCCTGGAGCATCTCGGCCTGCTCGTCGAGGAACCCCGCCATCAGGTCCAGCATGGTCGTTGCATCCGGACTTCCGATGAGTCGTTGGTGGTCGAGCGGGGTGGTGGGGGTGAGTGCGGCCAGTTGATAGGCGGCTGCCAGCGGATCGTCGGACACCTCGAGATCGAGGCCGTCGAAGACGTCGGCACCCAGTTCAGACGCCAGGGTGAGCACACGTTCCAGCCGACGGGACGTCTCCTCGACGCGTTGGCGGTCGGGGGCGGCCGACAACTCGACTGTTTCCACATCGGCCCAGGGATGGGGGTCGTCGTCGAGCCATGCGGTCACTCGAATCGGTTGGATGCCGGCGACGACGATGGCCCGGTGCCCCTCGTCGAGGTCCTGGCTTGCCACGACCTCCACCAGGGTGCCGGCATCGAAGCGATGGTCGCCGCCCCCGACTTCGTATCCACGCTCGATGAGCACGATACCGAACCGACGGTCGCCGGCCAGAACCAGGTCGAGCAGCGCCTGATAGCGAGGCTCGAACACTCTGAGCGGCACTGCCGTGAACGGGAACACCACGTTGCCCAGCGGGAACATGGGCAGGCGGGTCATGTCACGCCGGCCTCTCGAGCACCGTGAATCGGAGCCGATCGGTCGTGTCGTCGTCGAGGGAGATCACGAACGAGTAGCTGCCCGACTTGGGGAACACCAGGTTGTTGAACGTGAACGACCGGGCCAGGACGACGTCGCTGCCGTCCGGCATCCCGACCGGACGTGACACCTTGACGACCTGGGAGATGGGTGGACCCGGCAGCACGCCGCCGCCATCCTCATCCTGCAGGTCGATCCCGATCTTGAGCGCACGATCGGTCCAGCTCCAGGGGACCCGGACCCTCAGACCCACACCCAACGACGGGTGCCGAGCCGGGAACCCCGCCACGAACAGGGTGTTCCAACCTCCTCCCAACACGTACAGCTTGCCCTGGAGGACCTGGACTGCGTCGGCGAGGAGGGCGAAGTCGACACCTGGAGCGATCTCTTCGTTGGTTTCCACTCGGGCGATGGTACCGGTGGCCAACCCGAACCCCGACTCGCTTCCGGCGCCGGCTCCCGGCAGCGGACCGACGGCCGATCAGCGGCGATCTCCTAACCTCATGTCATTGATCAGGGAGAAACTGTGACCGCAATCGACATCAAGCCCGCTTCCGGCCGTCTCGGCATACTCACGCCGGGCATGGGAGCCGTTGCCACGACGCTCTATGCCGGAGTGCTGGCGGCCCGCAGCGGGTTCGCGGCGCCCATCGGATCGCTCACCCAGTTGGGCCACATCCGGCTGGGCAAGCGGACCGACGAGCGCAACCCGCTCATCAAGGACTTCGTCCCCATCGCCCAGCTCGACCAGCTGGTCTTCGGCGGATGGGATCCGTACTCCGAGGACGCCTATGCCGCCGCCATGCGGGCGGGTGTGCTCCGTCCCGAGCATCTGGAGGCGGTTGGCGAGGAGCTGCGTTCCATCGTGCCGATGAAGGCCGTCTTCTCACCTAAGTGGGTGAGCCGTCTGGAACACACCGACAACGTACACGAGACGGCCAACCACCTGGAGTCGGTCGAGCGCCTGGTCGAGGACATCGAGACGTTCCGCGCAGTCAACAACTGCGACCGACTGGTGATGGTGTGGTGCGGCTCGACCGAAGCCTTCCACGAGCCCACCGACGTGCACGTGAACCTGGAGGCGTTCGAGCAGGGCCTACGCGACAACAGCCCCGACATCGCTCCCAGCCAGCTGTACGCCTACGCCGCCCTCACCACCGGGGTGCCGTTCGCCAACGGGGCCCCCAACTTCACCGTTGACCTTCCGGCGATCGTCGAACTGGCCGAACGTGAGGGCGTCCCCATCGTCGGCAAGGACTTCAAGACCGGTCAGACGCTGATGAAGACGATCGTCGCCCCCGGCCTCAAGGCCCGCATGCTCGGGATCAAGGGCTGGTATTCGACCAACATCCTCGGCAACCGTGACGGCGAGGTGCTCGACGACCCCGAGAACTTCAAGTCGAAAGAGGTTTCCAAGCTGGGCGTTCTCGAGCAGATCCTCCAGCCCGAGCTCTACCCCGAGCTGTACGAGGACCTCTATCACATGGTGCGGATCAACTACTACCCGCCCCGTGGCGACGACAAGGAGGGCTGGGACAACATCGACATCTTCGGATGGCTCGGGTATCCCATGCAGATCAAGATCGACTTCCTGTGCAAGGACTCGATCCTGGCCGCCCCGCTCGTTCTGGACCTGGCACTGTTCATGGATCTGGCTGCACGGGCAGGGAAGAAGGGCATCCAGGAATGGCTGTCGTTCTACTTCAAGAGCCCTCAGGCCGCGCCCGGCCTCTACGCCGAGAACGATATCTTCATCCAGCAGAAGAAGCTGAAGAACACGCTGCGGCACTGGATGGGCGAGGATCTCATCACGCATCTGGGCAGCGAGTACTACGAAGGCGAGGAGTGACGCCATGGCCGACCTCGATGACGACCTCGAGGTCGGCCGCCACCGCATCCCCGCCTCGGAACTGACGTGGAGCTTCGGGCCATCGGGCGGGCCGGGCGGTCAGCACGCCAATCGCTCCAACACCCGCGCCGAGCTGCGTTTCGACCTGGGCGCATCGGATGTCTTCCCGACGGAAACCCGCTCCTGGATGCTGTCCAGGCTGGGCGGCAGGGCTGTGGGCGGCGTGGTGATCGTGGTCGCCGACGAGTCTCGCTCGCAGTGGCGTAACCGCTCCATCGCCCGCAAGCGTCTCGAGGAATGGCTGCTCGACGCCATGAAACGCCCCACCCCGCGGCGAGCCACCAAGCCGACGAGGGCGTCCAAGCGACGCCGGGTGGAGGGCAAGAAGGCCCACTCCGAGATCAAGCGCATGCGGCAAAGGCCCGAACAGGAGTGAACGCCAAGCCGTTCGCAGTCGGGATGGCGTTCGCAATCGCCGTGGTCGCACTTCCGGCCACCGCGGCCGAGAATCGGATTCCGATGCTGGTGCGCTCGAGTCCGGAGCTGATCCTCCCCCAGGACGCTCGACCCTTGGACGACCGTTGGGTCCTGATCGAGATTCCCTCGGTTGGAAGTCCGGAACAAACTGCGGCGGCCCTGGCCGACCGGCTGGGCACCGACGTCGTTCCTGATGTCGATTTGGATCTGGCAACCGACCCCCGGTTCTCCGAACAGTGGCCTCTCTCCAACTCCGGCCAAACCGGTGGCTCCACCGGTGCCGATATCGATGTCGCCGGAGCCTGGGCGATCGAACGGGGTGATCCGGGGGTCATCGTCGCAGTGATCGACTCCGGCGTCGACCTCGACCATCCCGACCTGGTGGATCGGCTGTGGCGCAACCCCGGCGAGACGGGGAGCAACGGCATCGATGACGACGGAAACGGGTTGATCGATGACACGATGGGGTGGGACTTCGTCGGGGATGACGCCTCGCCGGATGACGAGCTCGGCCACGGTACCGGCGTGGCCGGGATCGTGGCAGCACCCGAGAACGGGGTCGGGATCGTGGGCGTGGCGCCAGGCGTGCAGATACTGCCGATTCGCGCCTGCGCGGATTCGTGCGCCCTCTCAAACCTGATCGCTGCTCTCGATTACGCCATCGACGCCGGAGCAGAGATCGTCAACATGTCACTCGGTGGCATCGGAAGCGGCTTTGGTCCGCTCGCCGAGGCGCTATCGGCCGCCGGTGCTGCGGACATCCTGGTGGTGGCAGCCGCCGGCAACAGCGGGTACGACCTCGACGTCACCCCCTACTACCCGGCCGCGTTCCCGGGTGATCACATCGTGGCGGTGGCGGCCACCGACCACCACGACGAACTGGCGGACTGGTCGAACCGAGGGGCGATCTCGGTCGACTTGGCCGCCCCCGGCGTCAACGTGCTCACCGCCGACCTTGGCGGGTGGGCTCCGGCCTCGGGTACATCGTTGGCCGCACCGCACGTCGCAGGAGTCGCCGCGCTCGTCCGCTCGCTCGACCCCACTCTCACTGCACCCGACGTGCGCTCCCTGCTGATGAGCAGTGCCGAACCTATCGGGGTGCTGGCTGGGACCTCGCAAACGAGTGGCCGGTTGGACGCCACCGCCGCGGTCCGGGAAGCGGCCCGACCCACACCTCGGGTGACACCTTCTCATCCGGTGGTGGCGGTTGGCGATATCGTCGAGCTCGATGCGTCCGCCTCAGCTATTCGCAGCCCCGGTCCGGCGACGTACGCCTGGTCGGATTGGAATGGTGTCCACACCGACGGACCCGAACTTGCCGTCGCTGCCGATCGCGTCGGGCTGCTCAGCGTTGACCTGGACGTCACCGACTCGTACGGTCTCACCGGGTTCGTGTCGGTGGAAGTCGCCGTGGGCGCCGACTTCGCCGATCTCACCGACACCGTCTTCCGGGCGGACGCACTGTGGCTGTCGGCGGCCGGCGTCACACGTGGCTGCACGGAGGTGTCGTTCTGCCCCGGCGACCTCGCCACGCGCGGCGAGGTTGCCGCCCTCCTGACTCGCACATTGGGCGTGGCGCCGCGAACAGACGGTGACTTCGACGACACGGCGGACCACCTCTTCGCTGGGGAGATCGCATCACTTGCATCTATAGGCGTGGTGCGAGGCTGCGCCGAGGTCCTGTTCTGTCCCGAGGACCCGGTGACCCGCGCCCAGCTGGCATCGATGTTGGTCCGCGCGTTCAGTTTGCCGCCGGCACCAACTGGCGAACGCTTCTTCGACCACCTCGGCTCGGTCCACGCGGCCGACATCGAGTCACTGGCCGCTGCCGGGATCACCCGGGGATGCAACCCGCCTGCCAACGATCGCTTCTGCCCCGAAGCCGAGGTCACCCGGGGAGAGCTGGCGGCCATGCTCCATCGTGCCGCCACCAAAATCGATCCCCTGCAGGCCAACTGAAACCTGCGCACCCTAAGGTTGCGATGGGGGTTCGAACGTCGGACCCGAGGGAACATCCGACCAAGGGAGAGAACATGAGCGAACGCGAGTTCCGCCTGTCTGCGAAGTGGCTCAAGCGACTGGCCGTCACGGCCGTGATCGGAGCAGTCATGGTCCCGACCGCCGTGATCGCGGCGGGTGGCGCCTTCACCGACGACGACACGTCGGTGTTCGAAGCCAACATCGAATGGCTCGCCGCATCCGGAGTCACCGCCGGCTGCAACCCACCCGACAACACCCAGTTCTGCCCTGACGACAACGTCACCCGCGGCCAGATGGCTGCATTCATGCAACGCTTCGCCCAGTACATCAGCGCCGAGGACGGGACGCCCGCGGAAGCGGACAACGCAGACACGCTCGATGGTCTCGACTCGGCTGACCTGCTCCCCGTGATCGCGGCGAAGTCCGGCGATCATGCACATGGCACGGGTCTGGGAACGATAAATTCCGGCGGGCCCTTCGAGTCGGCGACCGTGGACATCACCACCCCCGCCGGCGGTGTGCTGAAGCTCAGCGGAATCACCGGGTGGGAGGGCGGCGACGTTTGGTTCACCCAGTGGATCGAGGTCGATGAACCCTCACCGTGTGACAACTGGAACGACACCGATAGAGTGCCCGGTACCGCCACACAGTCGAATGCCCAGCTTTCCGGCGCAACCGCTGCCTCGATCGGGGTGGTCGAAGTGCCGGCGGGCACGCACACCCTGAGCCTGTGCTTGTGGCCCTTCAGTGGGTCCGGCTCGCTCAACGTCACCTACTCACTCATCGGAGAGTGGTTCCCAGCGACATCGATCGACCTTCAGTCCACTGATGCAGGACAGCCGGTGTCCCCCGTTGGGAGCGGACCTTCGGCGGGCTGATCAATCTCAGCTTGGGGGTGGGGCAGCAGGATGCCCCACCCCCAAGAAGCGACCGTGGATCGGAGAACCTGGCATTACGTCGATCCTGGATAGGCGTTTCGACCGCCGGTGTCCCGCACCGCCTTCCGATCGGCTTTGCCTACCGGCAAGCGCGGCAACGACTCCACCCGTCGCCACAGGCTCGGCACCTTGAACCCCGCCAGGCGGTAGCGGACATGGCGCTCGAGCTCCCCCGGTGCTGCATCGCCTTCGTAGATGGCCGCCACTTTCGAACCCCAACTGGGGTCGGGCAGCCCCACCACCACCACATCGACCACTCCGGGATGAGTGCGGATGGCCGCCTCGACCTCGCCGGGGAACACCTTCTCCCCGCCGGTGACGATGACGTCGTCCGCCCGGCCGTACACCTCCACGACGCCATCGTCGGAGACCGAGCCGAGATCTCCGGTCTCGAACCACGAGCCCGGCGGTCGGTCGGGCTCGCCCAGATAGCCGGGTGAGAGCATCGGGCCGCGCACCTGGAGTCGACCATTCATCGCCCTGATGTCCGCTCCGGTGATGGGGACCACCTTTCGGTCTTCGGGCCGGGCGGTGGCCACCTGGGAGGCGGTCTCGGTCATCCCGTAGGTGGGAAGGGCGGGGATGCCCACTTCCCACGCCCTCTCCACCAGGTCGGGTGGCACCGGGCCACCGCCGATGAGGGCAGCTTTCACACCGCTGTAGCGGCCCACGTGCACGTCGAGGGTGCGGGCCAGGGTCACCGACACCAGCGACGCCAGCGTGGCGTCACCGGCCCGCAGCAACGCCGCCGTCCGCACCGGGTCGAAGCCGGGCTCGAGGATCGCCGTCGACGTCTCCCGTGCCGACCGGATCAGGATGGAGAGACCACCCACATGGAAGACCGGCAGATTGCACAACCAGCGGTCGTCGGCGGTGTGCCCGAGGTGAGCGGCCGAGCCGGACGCCGAGGCTTCCAGGTTGCCGAACGTGAGCCGCACGCCCTTGGGACGCCCCGTGGAACCGGAGGTGAAAACGACGAGGGCCAGTCGATCCGGGTTTGGCGGAGTGCCGGGGAGCGGGGCGGCGGCCAGCGTGGTGGGGTCGAAGCCGGGCACACCGAGGTCGGGAGCAGCGATGCCCAGTAGGTGGTGGGCTCCGGCCTGGGCCACCTGGAGCGACGCCTCCGCCGCCGTCAGGCGAGTGTTGAGGAGGAGCACCGACGCTCCTGCCCGCCACGCCCCGAAGATGGCCGCCACCGATTCGACATCGTTGCCCGCCCACACCGCCACCACCGAGCCCGGGCCCACGTCGCGTGAGCGAAGGGCACCGGCGAGGGCGGCCACCCGCGCCTCCGCCTCGCCGAACGACCAGGAACGCGACGGGGCGATCACGAACGGGTGGTCGGGACTCGCCTGGGAGGCGGCGGACAGCCAATCGGACATGGCCGACAACGTAGCCGTCGACGCCGAAGACCGACACAGATGTCAATTCGGGTTGACGGAGCTCCATCGTCAACCTAGATTGACAGACATGGACACCCATCAGATGATGCTCACCGCAGTGGGCGACGATCCGGCCGCCGGGCTCCGGGCCGTTGCCGCCCTCCGGCGACTGGCCGACCGTCTGGAACGACGGCACGTCATGGCGGCCCGGATCGCAGGGTGGTCCTGGCAGGAGATCGGCGACGCCCTCGGCGTCTCCCGCCAGGCCGTTCACAAAAAGCATGGGAGACACTGATGTTCGAACGATTCACCCGCGACGCCCGTAACGTCGTCAAGGCCGCCGTCGCCGCAGCCGACGCCCGGGGAGAGAGCCACGTCGGCAGCGAGCACCTGCTCCTCGCCATCGGCGACGCGGGCGATCCGGCGGTGTCCGGTGCCCTCGGCCGCTTCGGCGTGGAGCCGGGATTCTTTCAGAGGGCCCTCACCGAATACGAACGAGCTTCACTCGGCAGCCTCGGCCTCGACCCGGACCTGGCAGGACCGGGTCCCCGGGTGTCCCGCCACAAGCCCCTCACCGCCGGTGCCAGGGAGTGCCTCGAGGAAACCCTGAAGGTCGCTCTGGCTCGGGGCGACAAGAAGCTCGGCGTCGAACACATCGCCCTCGCCATCTTCCAACGGAGCGATCGAGACCCGGCCATCCAGGTGATCCGCCGCCTTGGCATCGAACCGTCCATGCTCGCCCGAGCCCTCGACGACGAGCTTCGGAGAGGCGCCTGACTCGCGGGACACTACCGTTGCCGCCATGGTCTCAGAGATCTTCGACCCCTCCGCCTGGGATGTCGTTCCCGGCTTCGAGTTCACCGACATCACCTATCACCGCGCCAAGGACGTCGGCTGCGTCCGCATCGCCTTCGACCGGCCCGAAGTGCGCAACGCCTTCCGGCCCCACACCGTCGACGAGCTGTACACCGCCCTGGAGCACACCCGGCAGTGGTCGGACGTGGGGGCGGTCATCCTCACCGGCAACGGCCCCAGCCCGAAGGACGGCGGCTGGGCGTTTTGCTCGGGCGGCGATCAGCGGATCCGGGGCAAGGACGGCTACAAGTACTCCGAAGCGGAGTCGGCGGTGGGCATCGACCCGGCCCGGCTCGGACGCCTCCACATCCTGGAGGTGCAGCGGCTCATCCGGTTCATGCCCAAAGTGGTGATGGCGGTCGTGCCCGGCTGGGCGGTCGGCGGTGGCCATTCCCTGCACGTGGTGTGCGACCTCACCCTCGCCTCCGCCGAGCACGCCATCTTCAAACAGACCGACGCCGACGTTGCCAGCTTCGACGCCGGCTACGGCTCGGCCTACCTGGCCAGAATGGTGGGCCAGAAACGGGCCCGAGAGATCTTCTTCCTCGGCCGCAACTATTCCGCCCAGGAAGCCTTCGACATGGGCATGGCCAACGCCGTGGTCCCCCACGCCGACCTCGAGACCGAAGCGTTGCAGTGGGCCCGGGAGATCACCGCCAAGTCCCCCACCGCCCAACGAATGCTCAAATTCGCCTTCAACATGGTCGACGACGGACTGGTGGGCCAGCAGATCTTCGCCGGCGAGGCCACCCGCCTCGGCTACATGACAGACGAAGCCGCCGAAGGCCGCGACGCATTCCTCGAGAAGCGCAGACCGGAGTTCGAACAGTTTCCGTGGATGTACTAGGGCATATGTCCGACGTCCGACGCAACACGCAACACGGAGGAAACGCGAGCGGCGATCCACCTTTTGCACATTGAGGTCGCGCGGATAGGGGGTAGCTTTGTCCCCCTCGAGCTTGCGAGAGGGGGAAGGGTCCGCCGGTCGAGGCGACCGGACGCTTGCGGGGTAGGGGGGGCCTATCCCTTGCGAGCATGATGACGCGTTCCTATCTCTCGCGTGGCCTGATGGTGCGTTCCGGAACGCGTGCGGAGGTCATCTCGCGGGCTCTCAACCCCCCTACCCCACTCCTTCGTCGCCCCGGCGCTTCGCCGGACGGACCCTTCCCCCACTCCGTGGGGGACAAAGCTGCCGCCCCTTCCCCCACTGCGTTGCATGGGGGACAAAGCTCCCGACTCCAAGCGTGGTGCCCATCCGCCTATCCGCTCAACCTCATTGTGCACAAGGTGGGTGAAACGCGTGCGGTCTGCACATTGTGCAAAAGGTGGGGGCGACGAGCGACTGAGCGCAGGTCAAGCCACGGACGCTGCCACATCACGGCGACTCGCCGACCAGATCCGTGGTGCCCGGATGATCACGAAGAGCTTCCGCCGCGTACCAGAGGTGGTGCTCGTCATGGCCGACCCTGTCGATGTGCGATCCGCCGTATTCAACGGCCTCGGTAGACGTCGCGGCGGTGACCAACGCGGACGACGTGAACCTCCGGACCAGTGTCGATCACTTCGTAGCGCATGGATCCCCCACGACCGCCGAACCACCGGGGCGCCTCTTCACGGGTTCCGCTCCGGAGGGAGGGAGGCACAGATGGCGTTTGACAATTCCTTGACGGTTCCCAATCAGGATACGAACGAGGCGGCAGCGAGACGGTCTGCCGAGAGCCCCACGTCGAAAGGACATGAGATGGGTGCGCGCAACATCAGCGGAGCAAGCATGGCCCGCAAACGACCCGTTTGGCTCATCGCGTTGATGGCCAGTGTGCTGCTCAGCTCATTGGATGTCGTTGGCGCATCGGCGGCGCCACCAGTTGAATCCGACGCGAGTGAAGTGACGCATTGGAATCTGATTGCGGTCACAACCCTCACGGGGCTGCCGCGCCCGGCTGGCGGGGCGCCGCCCGCCTCTCAGATCCACATGGGAATGGTGCAGGGGGCGGTGTATGACGCGGTCAACGCCATCACGCCGAAGCATCACCAGCCGTACCTCTTGAACAGGCGATTCGGTAACACTGCATCCGACGATGCGGCGGTGGCCACGGCGGCATATCTGGTGTTGAAGAACATCGTCGAGTCGGTTCCTCAGACCATAGCCTTCCCAACGAGAGCAACCGTACTGGCATCGCTCGAGACCCACTACAACGCCGCGCTAGGCGCAGTCTCTGATTCACCGTTCAAGGACCAGGGGATCGCCGCGGGGACCGCGGCGGCGGAGGTGATGATCGAGGCGCGCACGAACGATGGGCGGTACGGACCGTCGCAGTTCGTCGCGAATCCGAATCCCGGGTACTGGGATCCGGTGGCGCCCAACGGCACGACGGCACCCGATCCCACCGGGTGGGTTGGCGGCGTCGAGCCCTTCCTGTTGGTGAGCTCGTCGCAGTTCCGTTCGGCGGGTCCGCTAGCGCTCGACAGTGCGGCCTACGCAGCGGACGTCAACGAGGTCAAAGAGCTTGGCGGGGCCACGTCCACTGTCCGGACAGCAGATCAGACCTATATCGCCAGGTGGTGGACGGACAACCCGGTGGCGCTGTGGAACAGTGTCGCCCGCCAACTGATCGACCGATACGACCTGGATGCAGCCGATAGCGCCCGCCTGCTGGCGATGGAGAACCTGGTGGGAGCGGATACGTCGATCAACACATGGAACGACAAGTACCACTTCAGCTTCTGGCGACCCTATCAGGCGATTCGGCGGGCAGACCAGGACGGCAACCCGGCCACCTCGCCAGATCCGACCTGGACGCCGTTGCTGTCGGCGCCGTACCCCGAGCATCCGTCCGGACATCTCGGGGTGGACAGTTCGCACACCGCGGTGCTGCGGATGTTCTTCGGCGACGCACCTGCCGGTGGATACAGCATCACCAGCGCTGCCGTGAACCCCGGCGGACCGGCGACGCGTTCATTCAGCAGCTTCTCCCAGGCCGTCGACGAGGTCGTTGAAGCCCGCATCTGGTCTGGGCTGCATTTCCGGACCGCCGATGTGCAGGCTGTCGAACTCGGTGAGAACGTCGCCAACTACGCAGCCGCCAACTACTTTGCGGCGGTGGGCAACCACTGATCAACAACAAGAACCGCGACCGAGAAGGCCCGCCCCAGCGGGCCTTCTCGGTGTCTTGCCGGCGCAAAGAGCCGAACCGACCGCCGCGGCCTCACAGGCTCGGTGTCCAATTCCGTTGCCCTCGCCGGAGTCACGTCGCTAGATCTGGTGATTGACCGCGCCGCCCGGTAGGCCGATGTGGCCGAGCCGCTGGTCGCACAATCCAACGACCTGGTCGCCCGCCTGGTGCGTCCCATCCGGCGGTCGACTACAGCCACGCTGGCTGGACGCTGGACGCTGACAGCTCTCAAGCGACGAGGAACCGTCCCATCGCCACGGCACCGAGTGCGGTGAGCACCGACAGGTACGAGAGGCCGGTGGCCGCCATCACACCTTCGTAGCCCTTCTCCTTCAGCGAGAACCAGACGCCCGTCATCATGAGGACGCTCATGGCGGCCAGGCCCAGGTAGGCCCATCGGAGCAGACCCTCACCCGCCAGACCGCCCAGCCACACCACGTAGACGGTGTCGAGCGTCAGTCCGGCGATGCCGGCGCCGTCGAGGCGGCGGAGCGCCCATCGGGGCAGCTTGGGGTCGACCAGGAACCAGTGCCCCAACAGCATCTCGGCGGTGGTACCGCCCAGTGCGACGGCTCCGGTCAGGATCAGGAGCGGGTTGTCGGCGGCGTTGACGAGGCCGTGCACCAGGAACGAGACGGCAGAGGCACCGAACAGGACGGCGGCAGGGATGTGTTTGCGGGCGACCGCCAAACCGCCCACGAGAGCGACGACCGCAGCCACGCCCCACGGCCCGGCTGTCGACGCCGCCGCTCCCGCCATGAGCGCCGCGCCACCGGCGGTCCACAGGAACCCGGCGCCGACCACCTTCCAACGGGCCACGAACGCCGCAGCAGCAGCGATACCACCGGCCCACATGGCGAGAAGGATGCTCGGGCTCACCGACAGTTCGAATGGCATGACCGCGAAGAGGTTAGAGTCCCGGTCGGCCGCCCAAACCGGCGCGGATCGACACCGAGGGATGCAACCGAGGTCTCCATGGTTCACAGCGCGCGCAAGGCACGGCGGCCGGTGGGAGTCCCCGTCGGCGCATTCCTGCTCCTCACGCTCGGCCTCACCACCATGGTGCTCGCCATCAGCACCATCGCGTCACGGCCTGCCCTGGCGGGCGCAGCCCTCCTCTCCCCCGGCCTGGTCGCCTACGCCCTCACCGCCGCCCGAAAGGGGGAGGTGTCGTCGGTGGCCGGCACCCCACCCCACCCGGGAATCCTCGTCAGCAGCCTGCTCGCCGGCCCCGCCATCGTCGCAGCCATCCTCGGGTTCACCGGCCGCCCACTCAACTTCTCGATACCCGACCCGATCGACCTGGCCTGGGCCCTGAGCGGAGCCGTCTCCGCCGAGCTCGGCTGGCGCGGCTACTTCCAGCCGCTGCTTCGGGTTCGATTCCCCGCTCTCACCGCAGGGTTGGTGACCGGCCTGGCATGGGCCCTGTGGCACGTGCCACTCGAGATAGCGGGCGCCAGCCCGTTCCCGGCCACGTCACCGGCCGATCTGCTGGCATGGGCGCTCGGATCGGCCATCTTCCTCAGCGCCCTACTCGAAGTGGTCCCTCGGTCGACCTGGTACCCGATCGCCGCCCAGGCGGGCTTCACGATCTACTTCGTGATGTCGGCGGTGCTCCCCGGCCCGGCGGCGTCGCCGTGGCCGTTCCGACTGGTCACCGCCGTGACCACCGTCATCGGTCTGGTGCTGTTGGTGGGGCTGCGCAGGAACACCTACCGCGGCCGACATCTACCCTCCCAGGCGTGAAGCCCCACCCACCCGCATGACACCCCACCCACCCAGCCATGACACCCCCACCCACCCAGCCGTGACACCCCCACCCACCCAGCCGTGACACCCCCACCCACCCAGCCGTGAATCCGAACTCTCGCCCAACCGTGAATCCGAACTCTCGCCCGTGGGTCGTTGCCGCCCGACCTCGAACGCTTCCCGCCGCGGTGGCGCCGGTCCTGGTGGGGTCGGGGCTGGCGGTTGCCGACGAAGGATTCCGCTGGGGCGCATTGGTGGCCGCCATGATCGGGGCCCTGGCGATCCAGATCGCCGCCAACTTCGCCAATGACGTGTCCGACGCCAAACGGGGGGCCGACGCCGAACGGATCGGTCCGCCGCGCATGGTGACCGCCGGTGTCATCTCCCCCCGACAGATGTGGACGGCGACCTGGCTGGCGGTCGGAGTCGCCGCCCTCGCCGGGGTGTACCTGATCGCAACCGCAGGGTGGGTCGTCGCCGCCATCGGATTGGCGTCGATCGTGGCGATGCTCGGTTACGTGGGAGGGCCCATCCCCTACGGATACCGGGGACTGGGCGAAGTGGCGGTGCTCGTCTTCTTCGGGTTCGTGGCGACCGTGGGGACCCGCTACGTGCACGACCAGACCACGCCGCCCGACGCCTGGTGGCTGGGAGCGGTGATGGGCATGCTCGCCGCCGCCATCCTGGTGGCCAACAACCTGCGTGACCTCGACACCGACACCAGGGTGAACAAACGGACGCTGGCGGTGATGCTCGGACGACGCAGGGCACGGACCCTGTACAGCACGCTCGTGTTCGGATCGTTCGCGCTGATCGCAGTCGGCCCGATCCTCGGTGTCACCCATCCGCTGACCGCATTGGCGTGCATGCTCGTCGGGTTCTCCGCCCCGCTCATCCGAACCGCCCGCACCGAGACCGAGGCCGCCCTCCTCATTCCGCTCCTGGCCGGCACCGCCCGTCTGCAACTCTTGGTCGGGATCGCCCTGGCTGCCGCCGCAGCCGCCGCCTGACCACTACCGTCGCAGACATGTTCGACCTCACGGATCAGGTAGCGGTGGTCACGGGCGGGAACCGCGGCATCGGACTCGGGTTCGCCATCGGCCTCGCCAAGGCCGGTGCATCGGTTTCGGTGTGGGGTCGCAACCCCCAGCGCAACCACGACGCCATGGCCCTCATCACCGAAGCAGGCGGCGAAGCTCACTCGGTCGCCTGCGATGTGTCGGACGAACGCCAGGTCGAGGAGGCGACGGCAACCACGCTCGAGTACTTCGGACGCATCGACTCCTTGTTCGCCAACGCCGGCACGTCGGGGGCAGTGTCGTTCCCCGACCTCGACCTGCAGACCTGGGACGACATGATGACCGTCAATGTCACCGGCACGCTGCTCCCTGTCCGCGAGGTCGCCCGCCACATGCTCGAACGCGGCGGTGGAGGATCCATCGTGGTCACATCGTCGATCGGAGCCACCCATGGCCTGCCGGTGGCACCGCACTACTCGGCCAGCAAGGCCGCCCAGCTCGGGCTGGTGAAGGCGTTGGCCGTGCGACTCGGCAAACACGGCATCCGTGTGAACGCCGTGTGCCCCGGCTGGGTCGCCACCGAGCTCACCGCCCCCCAACAGGAACACGAAGCGTTCAACGAATCGATCAGAACCAGGGTGCCGCTTCGCCGTTGGGGAGCTCCCGAAGACTTCGAAGGCATCGCCGTCTACCTGGCTTCGTCGGCGTCGGCATTCATGACCGGGACCGACATCGTGATCGATGGCGGCTACAGCGCCTTCTGAAAGCGGCCCGGGCCGTCGCCGCGACTAGTGCTGTGACCAGAAACGTTTGCGAGGGTCAGGTCGTGACCGTCCCCCCGTTCGTCTTCTGATCACAGCCTGGCCGACCATGCCCCCACGCCCCGCCCCGCCTCCCAGCGGAACCCAACAGGTCGGCCGGAACATCGAAGACGGCGAAGCACCACATGGGACACGCCCACACGACACGTGCGGCGCCGACCCACAACCAGGCGAACGTTGCAGGACACGGCACTAGCCGGCCCGGATGATCCGCTCGACGGCCGCGACCACCACCTCGGGTCGCTCGAACGGGATGAAGTGGGTTCCGCCTGCCACCACCTCCAGAGTGGCGCCATGAATGGCATCGACGATCTCGCTCGCCCAGGCCACGTCGTAGGTGTCGGACGCGTCCCCGACGATCACGTGAACGGGCAGATCGAGACGACCGAGCAACGCCATCGCTCCGTGGGCTCCCGCCGTGTCGTAAACCTCGGCTTCGAACTCCGGGGCGCAGGCGAGCTCTACGCCGTAGGCGGTGTCGACCAGGCCGTGGGCCAGATACGCGGACAGGGCGTCGGGGTGCCAGCGCGAGAACGGGACCTTGCGCTCGAAGTTGGCCCGTGCCCGCTCGCGCATCGGAAAGGTGTGACGTCGCTTCCTGACCACCTCCGCCAGCGGATACGGGGTGCGCCGAAACGGCGGCGCCAGCAGGATCGGCTCCACGAGGGCCACGGCGTCGAACAGCCCCGGGCGGGTCAGGGCCGCCATCACCATGGCGGCGCCGCCCATGGAATGACCGACCCCGATCGAGGGCGTCTCGCGGATGGGGAACGAGGCGACCACCTCGATCGCGTCGCCTGCCATGTCCCACCAGGAAACGGGGCGCCCAGTCGAGCCGGAAGCACCGTGCCCGCGATGATCCCAGCCGATGATGCGTCCCGCCCCGCCGGCGAGGCCGGCGGCCACGGGTGCCCAGCACCCGGCGCAGAAACCGGTCGCGTGCGCCAGCCAGACGTCCGGGCCACTGCCGGACGCTGGGAACGGATGGACGGCAACGGTGGTGCCGTCGAAAGAGATCACACCTAGTTGGTGGTCAGGTGATGGTCGAGACCCTCGTACAGCCCCACGAACGTCTCTATCTCGGAGCGCACGTCCTCGGTGAGGTCGTCGAAGTAGTACACCTTCGTCCAAGCGGCCACTGCCCCGCGGTAGCTCTGACCTTCGTGCTCGATCCCCGTGTACGGCGTGAGCAGCCGTCGCGAGCCGTCCTCGACGATCTCGGTGAGCCCCGAGACGAGTTCATCGCAGCCGTCCGGGCAGTCGTAGGTGAACACCACCCCGCCGTCCTCCATGTTGTGGATGAACAACGGCACCGGGAGCGCCTCATCGTGTACCCCCCAGTTGGCCAGCACACCCAGGTGGGGACCGGATGACGGCGGCGACGAGTTGTAGGGTGCCGTCGCCTGACTCGGGTCGGCGATGTGATCGTTGCCCATGCTCGGGAAGGTGACACCGGGCGGTTGTGGGTCGAAGAACGCCAGGGCACCGATGCCGACGGCGATCACCCCGACGACCACCATGCCCTTCCAGGGGATGGCACGCGCCTGGGGAGCCACCGGCTCGGGCTTCTGGGGGACTGACGAGCGCGCCATTGGGAACCTCTGTGTCGACTGCGTGGTACGTGGAATGTGCTGGGCAGGAGGTTAGTGCCAAGCCCCCGCAACCCACCCGATCAGCCCGGGAGTCGGCCCTCCGGCCACTCCTCGGGCGGATAGTCGTCGTCCTTGTGAGCCGAGAGCCGGGCCATGTAGGCGGCGGCCTCGCTCCGCCGGTGCATGCCGAGCTTGGCGAGCATGTTCGACACGTAGTTCTTCACCGTCTTCTCGGCCAGGAACATCTCCTCGGCGATCTGACGGTTGGTCTTGCCCTCTGCGATGTGCTCGAGGATGGCCCGTTCCTGAGGTGACAGACGTGCCAGCAATGGATCCTCGGGCTCGTCGCCGCGCAACCGGCGGAACAGCCGTTCGGTCATCGCCGGGTCGAGCAACGACTCGCCCCTCCCCACCTTCCGAATCGAATCGACCAGGTCATGGCCCTTGATGCGCTTGAGCACATACCCGGCGGCACCTGCGATGATCGCCGACATCAGGGCCTCCTCGTCTGCGAACGAGGTGAGCATGAGAACCTTGACCTCCGGGAAGCGTTGGCGGATCTCACGGCACGCCTCGACACCCGACCCGTCGGGCAGCCGCACGTCGAGCACCACGACGTCGGGATCGTCGAACCCGACCCGTCTCACCGCATCGGCTGCGGTGCCCGCCTCACCCACGACCTCGATGTCGTCCTGGGCGTCGAGCATCGCCCGAAGTCCTTCTCGGACGATCTCGTGATCGTCTACCAACAGAACCTTCATCTCATCACCTCGCAGGCAAGGGTACATGGGGTGTACGCTCACATCAGCCATGCAGCGCATCTCGATCGAACGATTCACCGTTCTGATCCAGGCGGCAGCCGCAGTCGCCGGACAGATCGAACTCAAATCGGTACTCGAGACGACCGTGGAAATGGCCGTCGAGACCACCGGTGCCCGGTACGGAGCGATTGGTGTCATCGGAGACCACGGTACGCTCGTCGACTTCATCTACACCGGGATGTCCGCCGAGGAAGCCTCTGCCATCGGTCCTCCCCCGATCGGAAAGGGTGTGCTCGGAGCCCTCATCGACAACCCCGCTCCAATCCGTCTCGATCGGATCTCCGATCACCCTGCATCGTCCGGCTTCCCGGACAACCACCCACCGATGGGCGCCTTCCTGGGAGTCCCGGTACGGGCAGGTGACCAGGTGTTCGGCAACCTCTACCTCGCCGAGAAACCGGGCGGGTTCGACGAAGACGACGAGCAGTTGGTGGTGGCACTGTCCGCCGTGGCTGGTGGCGCCGTGGCGGCCGCCCGTCTCCACGACCGCCTCACCCGGGTTGCCCTGGCCGAAGACCGGGAGCGCATCGCCCGCGACCTGCACGATTCGGTGATCCAGGACCTCTTCGCGACAGGACTCGGCCTACAAGGGCTGTCGATGAGCATCGACGACCCCAAAGCGGCGGGGCGACTCGATGACGCCATCGACCGCATCGACAACGCCATCTCCTCACTCCGATCGTTCATCTTCGACATCCGGTCCTTCGCCGCCACCATCGCCGACCCCGAGCGGACCATCCGCCGCATGGTCGAGCGGCTCGTGGCCGACCGCTCGATCGAGGTGTCGGTCGACATCGGCAGTGTCGGGACGTCGTCTCCCGACTTGCTCGACGATGCACTCGGAGTCATACGCGAAGCAGTTTCGAACGCGGTGCGGCACTCCGGCGCCACCGTCCTCTCGGTACGGGTCGACACCACCGACGATGGGCTGGCGATCGTGGTCCGGGACAACGGCTGCGGGTTCGAACCGGCTCAGGTCGAACGCGGCATGGGCTTGGACAACCTTCACGCGCGCGGCAGACCGGGCCGGCTCAATCGCCGTCGAGTCGGCTCCAGGGGTCGGTACCACCATCACAACCGTGTTCCCCGACTGAGATGTCACGAGGTCAACGAAGGAACTGGTCCGCAGGCCATACCCCGGACTCCGAACCGGTCGGCCTGTTGAGTTGTCCCTCCACCAGATCCGAGACCACATCGTTGCCCGCGTGAGGGTCTCTCATGACGAGTGCGAACGGCCCTCGGTGAGAATCGCCGCCGACAGACGCTGGAGGAACGCACGTACCGTCGACTCCGCCACTCGGTGCAGAGCGAGTTTGTCTAGGAGCTTGCCGAACCCGTCGAGCGGTGGCACGTAGCTGCCACGGAACTCGAGGTGGGTGGTCACCGGACCCAGCGACGACACCACGATTTCGGCCTCCATGCGCGGGAAGAGGTGAGTTGCGCTCGACGCGGTCCACGCCATCGGGATCGTCACCGCTTCGAGGCTCTCGACGGGCCGCCCGATCTCGAGCTCGATCGGAGCGGTCACCACGCCGGACCCCGGTCCGATCGCCAGCTCCTCACCGCGCCTGAACGCCGCCTGGGCCCAGACCTGGAGTTCATCACCGACCGAGCCGAGCACGTCGACCACCTGATCACGGGGGAGATCGAGATCGACGAAGTCATGCACGAGCATCACCGCCCCTCCCTGAGGTGTCTCACACCGGCACCCCGGCGAGTGCATCGAAAGCGGCTCCCGCTGTGCGGAGCCTGCCCACGATGGCGTTGAAGAACTGAGCGATGGCGTCGTCGGCGACACGATGGAGTCCGGCCCGGTCGGCTGCGGCGCCAAGCAGACCACCGGGAGTTCGATACTCACCTTCGAGAGCGAGGTCGATTCCGCAGTCGGCGGTCGAGATCACCTCGAGCTCGGCCTCGAGCACCGGAAACCATCCCGGCCCCCGGTCGGCCTCCACCCGGAACGGCAGAACCGCCAATTCGAGCGGCCTGTCCACCATGATGACTTCGCCCGGAACGACACGTACCTGATGACCCACCTCGAGCCCGAAGACCTCGGAAGTGAACATGGCGTACTCACCGCCGAAGACCTCCAACGGGTGATCGGTGAAGACGTTGACGGCCGACTCGAACGAAACCCCCAGCTTCGCTTCACAGCTGATCTTCGGCACTCTCAACCTCCTTGCGTCGTCGGCTCCCTCAACGCCCACAGGATGTCCTTGATCGAGACCACACCTATGAGTGTGCCGTCGTCGACCACCGGGAGATGGCGGTACCCGGTGGCCAGAAGCCATTCGGCGGCGTCTTCGACGTCGACGTCGGGCGTCAAGGCATCCGGGTCAGGGGTCATCCACGTCTCGACCGTCGCCTGCGCCGTGTCGGCACCATCGGCCGCCACCCGCAGCGCGTCGCGCTCGGTGAAGATCCCCACGAGGCGACCCTGGTCGACCACACCGATCGATCCGATGCCCTGGTCGATCATCACCTGGGCCGCTTCCGATACCGTCAGGTCGGGCCCGCACACGCTTGCGGAGCCTCCTATGAGATTTCTGATCTCCATGCTCGCCTCCAAACCATGAACCGCTCCACTCACATCGTTCTACGCAGGAGCGGATATGACACGGCAACCTGGTCCCTGTCGTAAGGACCAAAGACCCCTTTCCAAGCACCGACGCCCCACCCCGACGGGGCTTGCGCAGTTCCCGCTCGGAACCGGGCCGGCGCCCCGTTGGTAGGGTCCAGAACGGACATGACCGTTGAAACCACCACACCGTGGCACCTCCGCTCCCGGGTCGACACCCTCGATGCACTCGATGTCGGCTCCGCCGCAGGGCTCGGCGACGATGAGGCCGCCGCCCGGCTCGAACGTCACGGATCGAACGAGCTACCGGAAGGGTCCAAGCGGTCGATCTGGCGCATGCTTGTCGACCAGGTGTCGGACTTCATGATCATCGTGCTCATCGCCGCCGCCGTCGTGTCGGGGGTGGTGGGAGACCCGGTCGACACCATCGCCATCGTCGTCATCGTCATCCTCAACGCCGTGATCGGCCTCGTGCAGGAGTGGCGGGCCGAACAGGCCCTCTCGGCGCTCAGGCAAATGGCTGCTCCGTCGGCTCGGGTCCGCCGCCAGGGCCGCCTGCTCGACATCCCATCCGCCGAAGTCGTCCCGGGCGACATCGTGCTCCTCGAAGCCGGAAACGTGGTTCCCGCCGACCTGCGAATGATCGAGACGGCCCGGCTGACAGTGGCAGAGGCCGCACTCACAGGCGAGTCCCAACCGGTCGGGAAACGAGAGGGCACGCTGACAGGCGACGACCTTGCGCTCGGCGACCGCTCGAACATGGCGTGGAAGGGGACCACGGTCGCCTACGGTCGCGGTGTCGGCGTCACGGTGGCAACCGGCCCCGATACCGAACTCGGTCGCATCGCCAGACTCCTCGACACCGCCGACGAGACCAAGACCCCACTGCAGCGCCGCCTCGCCTCATTCGGAGCCCGCCTCGCCTGGGTGGTACTGGCGATCTGCGCCGTGGTGTTCGCAGCGGGACTGGCTCGAGGTGAGGAACCGGCGCTCATGTTCCTGACTGCGGTGAGTCTGGCCGTCGCCGCCATCCCCGAGGCGCTCCCCGCCGTCGTCACAATCTCCCTCGCCCTGGGAGCCGGGCGGATGGTCGAACAGAGTGCGCTCATCCGCCGCCTGCCGGCCGTCGAGACGCTCGGGTCCATCACCTACATCTGCACCGACAAGACCGGCACGCTCACCCAGAACAGCATGAGTGCCGAGACGCTCTCCGCCGACGGGGAAGAAAGCGACCACGAGCCGTGGACGAGCCTGTACCTGGCACTTGCGCTCTCGAACGACGCAACCGGGACGAGTCCGACCGGTGGCGACCCCACCGAGGTGGCTCTACTCGAGGCCGCTGCCGCACGCGGGTTCCACAAAGCCGACCTGGAGGTGACTCATCCCCGGAGGGGCGAGCTCCCGTTCGACTCGGAACGCAAACGCATGTCGACCGTGCACGAGATCGACACCGGCCTGGTCGCGTTCGTCAAGGGCGCACCAGAGTCGGTGGTGCGGAACTGCTCACATCGGCTGACCGAGGCCGGGTCCCGCCCATTCGACCCCGACCCGGTGCTGGCGGAGGCCGACCGGATGGCCGGCGACGGCCTGAGGGTGCTCGCCATAGCCCGACGGGAGCTGAACCAACTCCCCGATGACGGGGACGCAGAACACGACCTCACATTCCTCGGCCTGGTCGGCCTGAT
Organism: uncultured bacterium; assembly: GCA_963825585.1. Taxonomy (GTDB): domain Bacteria; phylum Actinomycetota; class Acidimicrobiia; order Spongiisociales; family ZC4RG35; genus JAOUGY01. The sequence continues at coordinate 602,414 of CAWGTX010000001.1, read as the reverse complement.
GGACCCGCCCCGTCCCGAAGCGGCCCGGGCGGTGGCCGAGTGCCGCACTGCCGGGATCGTCCCGGTGATGATCACCGGCGACCACCCCGCCACCGCCCGGGCCATCGCCGAGCGACTCGGCATCCTCGAAGGCGACGACACCCGCGTGGTGACCGGCACCGAACTGGCACGACTGTCCGACTCGGAGCTGGCGGCGACCGTGCGCTCGATCCGGGTGTACGCCCGGGTCGACCCGGAACAGAAGATCCGTATCGTTCGTGCCCTTCAGAAAGCCGGGGAGTTCACCGCCATGACCGGCGACGGGGTCAACGACGCCCCGGCGCTCAAACAGGCCGACATCGGCGTGGCGATGGGCAAAGGCGGTACCGATGTCGCCCGGGAGGCGTCACACATGGTGCTGCTCGACGACAACTTCGCCACCATCGTTCATGCGGTACGGGAAGGTCGACGGATCTTCGACAACATCCGCCGCTTCATCAAGTACACGATGACCTCGAACTCGGGCGAGATCTGGACGATCTTCCTCGCCCCGTTCCTGGGTCTCCCCATCCCCCTCCTCCCGATTCACATCCTGTGGATCAACCTCGTGACCGACGGGGTCCCGGGACTGGCGCTCGCCGCCGAACGGGCCGAACACGACGTGATGGATCGCCCACCACGTCGCCCGGAGGAGAGCATCTTCGCCAACGGCATGTGGCAACACATCATGGTGGTGGGACTGCTGATGGGTGGTGTGTGTGTCACACTCCAGGCCTGGGCGATCGCAGCCGGGTCCGAGAACTGGCAGAGCATGGTTTTCACCGTGCTGTGCCTGTCGCAGTTGGGCCACGTGCTCGCAATCCGATCCGAGCGCGACTCACTGCTGGCGATCGGGCCGGCCAGCAACCGTCCGTTGACGATGGCCGTGGTGGCCACCTTCGCTCTTCAGATGGCCACCCTCTACGTGCCGGCCCTGAATCCGATCTTCGAGACCGCCCCGCTCACCGCAGGCGAGCTGGCCGTGGTCCTGGCCGCCTCGATGGTGGTGCTGTTGGCGGCGGAGGCCGAGAAGGCGCTCATCAGACGTGGCGTCCTCTACCGCTGAACGCGTCCAGACAGGAACGACGAGGCCAGCACCACCAGCCCCACCGCCACCAGCGCCATCGGCCCGAGCAGGGCCAGATCCAGCCGCTCGAGATCCCACCACCCGATCCGCTCGGAGAGAAGGGCGATCCCGATCAACGAGAACGCCACCCCCCATCCCAGGTTCTCCAGATTCGATCGTTCACCCACGATGCACCTCCGTCACGGTGACCTCCCCGGCCACCACGGTCAGGTCGAGGACGAGCAACGGATGTGCCGTGCCCCGTTCGACTCTCCGATCGACACCAACACCATCGTCGGCGGTGCCCAGGATTCCGAGACGACCCACGAAGGCGTGACCCTCGGCGACGACGGAAACCCCGTCGGGCACCACCACATCGATCTCCCCGAACCCGACCCTCGCCGAGACCCTGGTGGTCTCGGACACGTCGAGGCGACTCAGGTCCAACTCGAGACGTCCTGCCGTCATCTCGTAATGATCGACGAGGTCGGTGACAGCTCGCGGCTCGAAGCGGCGATCGCCGATCGGTCCGAGAGGAACGGCCATGGCGGAGACGAGCGAGAGCACCGTCAACACCACACCCAGACCGATGAGACCGCCGTGGGTCTCATCCCGCCACGAGGCGAGCAACGCCACCCCCACCGCCGCAATCAGCAGCGGCAGAACCAGGCCGGCATCCATCTCGACCAGGCCGGCACGTTCGGCCAGCCACACCACACCGACCCCCACGATCAGCAGCCCACCCACCAGCCGACCCATGCTCCGTTTCACCGGGCGGTCGGTTTGGCGTTCACGCAGCGCGGTCATGGCGATCACCTCCCAGCAGCACGGCGACACCGACGGCGATGATGGCCACCGGCCAGAACATCAGGTCGAAGTCGGGCAGAATCCTCTCGATCAGCGCCACACCGCCGACCAGGATCAAAGCCAGGCCGATGAACCGGGCACCCTGCCGGGGCCGGTAGTCGGCGACCGGCTCGCCCTCGGAGCCCTCAGGCATCACCAGCCATGCAATGACGTACAGCAGCACCCCGCCGCCCCATCCGGACAGCGCCAGCACCACGAACGCGATGCGGAACACCACGGGGTCGACGGCGAAGTACGAGCCGAGTCCGCCGCAGACTCCGGCAACCACGCGGTCGCTCCGGCTGCGGGTGAGGCGGGGCCGCCCGGTCTCGGGCGGAGTGGTCCGAGTGATCGTGTCACCCATCATCAAGCACCTCCGCCAAAACCGTATGTCGTCACGTCGGACCATGCCAGGGAAGGAGGACCCCAACTCGCCTCTCGCCCCACGCCTCAGAAGGCGGCGAGGTCCAGTTCGGTGTCAGGGCGGCCACCGTGAGCGAACTCGTCGAGATTGGCGGCGGTGGTCGTTGCGATCTGCTCGAGGGCGTTCTGGGTGAAGAACGCCTGGTGGCCGGTGACGATCACATTGGGGAAGGTCAGTAGCCGGCTGAACACGTCGTCCTGGATGACCGTTCCCGACAGGTCCTCGAAGAACAGGTCGGTCTCCTCCTCGTACACGTCGAGACCGAGATGGCCCACGGTGGCGTCCTTGAGAGCTTCGATCACCGCCGGGGTGTCGATCAGGCCCCCCCGACTGGTGTTGATGATCATCACTCCCGGTTTGGTCCTCGCCAGAGTCCCCGCGTCGATCAGATGGTGGGTCTCGGGTGTCAGCGGACAGTGGAGGGTGAGGATGTCGGACTCGGCCAGGATCCGGTCGAAGTCGACGTACTCCACCCCCAACGCCACACACTCTGGATTTCGGTACGAGTCGTATCCGAGCAACCGGCAGCCGAACCCGCGCAGAATCTGGGCCACGGCGAGCCCGATCTTGCCGGTCCCGATGATGCCCACTGTGCGGAGGTGCATGTCGAATCCCAACAGCCCATCCAGAGAGAAGTTCCCCTCCCGGACCCTCGCGTATGCCCGATGGATCTTCCGGTCGAGCGTGAGCATGAGCGCCACGGCGTGCTCGGCCACCGCATGGGGCGAATACCCGGGTACCCGCGCCACCCGAAACCCCAGCTCGCGAGCTGCCACCAGATCCACGTGGTTGTACCCCGCCGATCTGAGTACCAGGAACCGGCTCCCCCCGGCGGCCAGCCGCTCGAGCACCGGACGCGAGGCATCGTCGTTGACGAACACGCACACCGCCTCGCTGCCCGCAGCCAACCCGACGGTCGTCACATCGAGCCGAGCCTCCAGGTACAAGACCTCATGAGCATCCCCGATTGCTCCACCCAGGTACTCACGGTCATATCGCTTGGTACTGAACACCGCCACACGCATGACCCGAGCATCGGACATAGCCTCGCCTACCGCAAGTCGGGCGGGCCGCTAGGCGAGCCAGGGAAGGCGGTCGACGAGTTTGGTATGGCGCCAGCGTCGGCCGAGGCCCCAGGTGAGGCCGGACTCGACGGATGCGAGTCCGAGGAGCACCACCGAGTAGATCAGGTGGTCGTCGACGAGAGGGTTGTGGGACTCGCCCACCCAGGGGGCTGCGGCCACGTACATCAGCATGAGGAGCACTGTGCCGGCTACGGCGGCGGGTTTGACCGCCACCCCGAGGATCAGGGCGATGCCGATGCCGAAGAGACCGAGCATGAACAGCCAGTCCACCCACGCCATGCCGGCGAGCAGCTTGAACGGACCGGAGAAGGGACCTTTGGTGCCGAACTCGAGGAATCCCCCGGTCGGTGATGCCCCGTTGATCCAGGCGGCCGCCCGGTCGATGGCGCCGGTCTCGAGGTCGCGACCGGTCGTGAACCCGAGAGCGAAGGTTTTGTCGAGGAACGCCCACAGGAACGTGAAACCCAGAAGGATCCGGGCGACGGCCCACAGGTACACCGACTTCGGGAAGTGATGACTCACGACGAGGGTGTCACCCTGCCGGGTGCCGGTGAGAACGGCCATGATCGTCTCCTTGTCCAGGGCCTCCAGTACCCCGACTGTGCGGCAGTCACCGGGTCGAGTCCAGGGGCATTCGACCCAGGCCCACCCCTCGCACTCTTCCCGATGGGGCCTTCCGGCCCTGTCGCCGACATCTGCGTGGGCGCGAATGTGACGGTGCAAGAGCCAAGGAGGCGCGAATGGTGGTCGTGGTCGGAATCGATGAGTCCGAACACGCCGTCCACGTGGTCGACCGGGCGTTGGAGGAAGCTCGGATGAGAGATGCCGAGTTGCACGTGGTTCACGTGTTCCATCCTCCGATCCTGCCCTACATGGGAGCGCCAATCGACATGGCGGCACTCGCAACGGCGCAACGCCAAGCGGTGTGGGAGCGGGTCGAACCGCATCTCGCACGAGCCGCCATACCGGTGGAGCGGGTCGACCTCGAGGGTTACCCACCTGACACGTTGATCGACTACGCGAAGAACTCGCAGGCCGATCTCGTGATCGTGGGTTCCAGGGGACGGGGCGAGTTTGCAGCCCTCATCCTGGGTTCCACCAGCCACCGCGCCATCCATCTCGCTCCTTGCGACGTGTTGGTGGTGAAGCCGTCGCACGCCTGACCGTCTCCAACACCACCGACGCGACGCAACGAACAGCGGCCCCCCACCCGGGGGGCCGCTTTCGATGTTGGCTGCTGGCTGCTGGCTACTGGCTACTGGGAGACCTTTCACGCATTCTGCGGGCGTATCGGTACTCGGAGCCCGCTCCGATATCCGGGGTGCGTTGGTGACCAGTAGCTAGAGGAGCCAGTAGCCAGCAGCTTCTTAGGGACTTGTTTCCCTCCCATCGGTGATGCCGGACGCCCACACTGTGCGCAGCGACGTAAAGGAGACCACATGAGCGGCGAATCAACCGCCCCGGTCGATCATGCCGGTTTGGAGATCCTGGGCAAGCAGGAATGCGACGAGCTTCTGCGAACCACTGCCGTTGGGCGGGTGGCCTTCCTGGCCGACGGAGACATCACGATCATGCCGGTGAACTACCGCATGCAGGGGAGTTCGGTGGTGTTCCGCACAACGGTCGGCGCCAAGCTCGAAGCGGCGGCCCGCCAGTCCCCGGTGGCATTCGAGATCGACGGATGGGACGCCAACAGCCAGACCGGCTGGTCGGTGCTGGTGAAGGGCGTCGCAACGGAAGTGCTCGACGACGCCGAAGCGGCCGACCTGTTCGATCTGGGACTGCGACCATGGGCCGAGGCCCAGGATCGGCGGCGGTGGGTCCGGATCCGCCCTGAAGAGATCACCGGACGAAAGATCACGTGACTTTTCGCCAAACACCGCGGAGTACGTGATCTGCACTCCGCCACAATGGATTGCTGAGAGACGTCAACGGCAAAGGGCGAAAGAACGTGAGCATTTCGTGGGTATCTGACTTCACAGCCGGCGACGGCGCCATGCGCGAGCTGCTGGGCGGCAAGGGTGCGGGCCTGGCGGAGATGACGAAGATCGGGCTGGCGGTGCCTCCCGGCTTCACCGTCACCACCGACGCGTGCCGCTACGTCATGGCGAACGGCGACATGCCGGCCGACCTGTGGGAGCAGGTGGACGAAGCCATGGCCCGTCTCGAGGCCACGATGGAACGTACCTTCGGAGGGGGTCCGGCCCCGTTGCTCGTCTCGGTTCGCTCGGGCGCCAAGGTGTCGATGCCGGGCATGATGGATACGGTCCTCAACCTGGGGATCAACGACGAAGTGCTACCCACGCTGATCGAGTGGTCGGGCGATGCCCACTTCGCCTACGACGCCTATCGCCGCTTCCTCCACATGTACGCCGACGTCGTGCTCGGAGTCGAAGAGGAGCCGTTCGAGCACACGCTCACCGAGCTTCGTGCCCGTCGTGGCGTTCCCGATGACTCCCAGCTCACCGTCGATGATCTGGCCGAAGTGGTGACCCGGTTCAAGAAGCTGATCGCCGACGCCGGGCACGCCATTCCGGACGACCCTCGCCAGCAGCTCCGCTCGGCGATCGCCGCCGTGTTCAACTCCTGGAACAACCCCCGCGCCAAGGCGTACCGCCGGATCAACAACATCGCCGACGAGCTCGGGACCGCGGCCAACATCCAGACAATGGTGTTCGGCGACCTGGGCGAGGACTCCGGAACCGGTGTGTGTTTCACCCGCGATCCCTCCACCGGCGAGAAGAAGCCCTACGGCGACTACCTGCAGCAGGCTCAGGGCGAGGACGTGGTGGCGGGCATCCGCAACACGCTCTCACTCGACGACCTCGCCGGACTCCACCCGGCACTTCACGACGAGCTGATCGCCATCATGGACCGGCTCGAGCAGCACACCACCGACATGGCCGACATCGAGTTCACCATCGAACGCGGCCGTCTGTGGATCCTCCAGACCCGGGCGGGCAAACGGACGGCCGCCGCGGCAGTACGGATCGCGGTCGAGATGGTGAACGACGGCCTCATCGACCGTGAGACGGCGCTCCTCCGCATCGACCCGGCCCAGCTGGAGCAGTTGGAGCGTCCCCGCATCGACACGAAATCGAAGCCGGCCGCCATTGCCACCGGCGTTGCCGCCTCACCGGGAGCCGCCCAGGGCGAGGCCATTTTCGACGCCGACAAGGCCGTCGAGGCCAAGGCGGCCGGCCGGCGAGTACTCCTCATACGGCAGGAGACCACGCCGGACGACATCCACGGGATGGACGCCGCCGACGGCATCCTCACCAGCCAGGGAGGCAAGACCAGTCACGCCGCCGTCGTGGCCCGTGGCATGGGCAAGCCTGCCGTCACCGGTGCGGCCGGCCTGGCGGTGGACACAAAACGCGGTGTCGCAAGCACCGGAGGTGTCGAGTTCCACGAGGGTGATGTCATCACCATCGACGGCACCACTGGCGCCGTGTACGTGGGAGCCCTTCCCCTCATCGCTCCGGAGGAGACGCCGGAGCTGCACACCATCCTCACGTGGGCCGACGAGATCCGGTCACTGGGAGTCAGGGCGAACGCCGACACACCGGAGGATGCGGCCAAGGCCCGCTCCTACGGGGCCGAGGGAATCGGCCTGGCCCGCACCGAGCACATGTTCATGGGCGAGCGGCTGTCGATCGTCCAACACATCATCCTGGCCGACAACGACGCCGAACGCCAAGAGGCGCTCCAGGAGCTGAAGGCACTCCAGACGTCCGATTTCGTGGGCATCCTCGAGGCAATGGACGGCCTGCCGGTGGTGGTGCGATTCCTGGATCCGCCGCTGCACGAGTTCCTGCCGTCGCTGCTCGACCTCGAGCATCAGATGGTCGACCGGGTCCGCGCCCGGGTCTCAGCCGACGACCTGGTGAAGACCGCCGCCAAGGTGGCCAAGTGGCAGGAGCACAACCCCATGCTCGGTCTGCGCGGTGTCCGCCTGGGGCTGATGATGGCCCACCTGTACCTCATGCAGGCCGAGGCGGCGATCAATGCGGTCACCATCCGCATGCAGGAGGGCGGCGACCCCCACCTCGAGATCATGATTCCGCTGGTGTCGACGGTCGAAGAGCTTCGCCGGATGCGCGAGATGATCGAGGGTGTGATCGCCGCCAAGGAGGCGGAAAACGGGGTCAAGCTGGAGATTCCGATCGGAACCATGATCGAGCTCCCTCGGGCGGCGTTGACCGCAGGTGAGATCGCCGAGGTCGCCGAGTTCTTCTCGTTCGGCACCAACGACCTCACCCAGATGACCTTCGGGCTCAGCCGGGACGACGCCGAGGGGCTGTTCCTACGGGACTACCTGGAGCGTCAGATCCTCACCTTCGACCCGTTCCAGACCATCGACACGGCCGGTGTCGGACGCCTCATGCGCTTCGCCCACGACGAGGGGCGGGCCGCCAACCCGAACCTCACGGTCGGCGTGTGCGGTGAGCACGGTGGCGATCCGGCATCGATTGCGTTCTGCCAGGAGATCGGCCTCGACTACGTGTCGTGTTCCCCTCCGCGGGTGCATGTGGCCCGCCTGGCGGCGGCCCAGGCCGAGATCCACAGGTCGGCAGAAGAGACGGGCGGCTGATCGGAGTCATCGCAGGACGCCACGGTGGGGTACTAGCTTGAGGCCCCATGCCGGCGCCCTCTGATCCCATGGAACTGCTGGCGCTCGCTCGGTCAGGTGACCGGCGGGCGCTGGGACGGTGCATCTCGATCGTCGAGGATGACCGCACCGATGCCCCTGAGCTGCTCACGGACACCTACCGGCAGGCAGGGCGCGCCCATGTGGTCGGCGTCACCGGTTCCCCTGGCGCCGGCAAGAGCACCCTCACCGATCGGCTCGTGACCGAGGCCCGCCGAACCCACGATCAGGTGGCGGTGGTGGCGGTGGACCCGTCCAGCCCATTCACCGGTGGGGCGATCCTGGGCGACCGCATCCGGATGCAGGAACACGCTTCCGACCGGGGCGTGTTCATGCGGTCCATGTCAACCCGGGGTCGGCTCGGCGGCCTATCGGACGGAACCGCCAAGGTGGTGACGGTGCTCGACGGGGTGGGTTTCGACCCGATCTTCGTGGAGACCGTTGGCGTGGGCCAGAGCGAGGTGGAGGTCATGGACCTGGCCGACACGGTGGTGGTGGTGCTCACGCCCGGGATGGGTGACGGCATCCAGGCCGCCAAGGCGGGCCTGCTCGAGATCGGCCACGTGTTCGTGGTCAACAAAGCCGACCGACCCGGGGCCGACGACGTGGTCCGCGACCTCCGCCAGATGATCGAACTGGGCATCCCCGGCGACTGGGGCCCTCCCATCGTCACGTGTGTCGCCACGACCGGAGCAGGCATCGAAGATGTGACCGCGGCCATCGCCGGCCATCGCAACCACTTGGCATCCGGGGAACGCGTCTACCACCGCCGGGTCGAGCAGGCCCGGACAGCCGTCCGTCGGGCACTGCTCCATCGGCTCTCCCACCGCCTGGAACCGGCCATCGAACACGTCATGCCGGACGTGCTGGCGCGTGTCATCGACCCCTGGTCCGCGGCACGATCCCTGGAGGACCGTAATCACATCTGATAACGTGGCGTCCACGACCGACCCTACGCTCGCAGACGTCCTGGACAAGGTCGCCGAGCTGCAACGACAAGGCCGCCGAACTGCAACGCATCGTCCCAGGTGCCGAGTTGGTGGGCGGCGGCGCCGCAGCCTTCCACGCCGGACACCGCCTCTCGTTCGATCACGACCAAGTCGTCAACGACCTGGCCGAGCGGTTCGACACCGTTCTCGACCATCTGGAGGCATTGGCGGACGGGTCGCTTGCACGCGCCCGCCCCGGCAAGATCATCCTAGGGTCGCTCGGCGACATCGAGACCAGCGTCCGGCAGCTGATCAGGGAGCGCCCGCTCGAGGTCGAGGAAGTCGAGATTCGGGGAAATCGGCTCGTGGTGCCCAACAGCACACGAGATGCTCCGCATCAAATGCTGGCTGGCGGTCACCCGCAACCAGATTCGCGATTTTCTCGACATCGCCGCCCTCGCCGATCGTATCGGGATCGCGCAGGCTGCGGTCGTCATCGGGCAAATGGACCCGTACTACCAGGACATCAACGCAGGTCCGGAGGCGGTGTCGACTCAGGTCGTCCGCCAACTCGCCGACCCACGTCCGCGTGACGCGCGCACCGCCCAGGAACTGGACGCGTATTGGGCGGAAGTCCGACGTCACCTCTTGGCTCTGGCGGAAGCGGTGGTGGCATGACTTCCCGGTTCCGAAACATCGACTTCGACAGCAGCCTCGACCCCGACGATTGGCCGTTCGAGGCCGTGCTCACCGCAGTCGAACGCGGGTGCCTCTCCGACTGGAGACGCCTCTCCACACCAATACGGAGAAGTCCGTGGGGGTCGTGCGCACGGGCGGTCGAGCAGATCTCTTCGTGGGGCGAGAACTACGGCGCAGATCGGCTCTTCACCGCGGTCATCGAGCACGCCCGGAGCGAGGCCGACGCCGAGCCCCGCCGTGACTACGGCAGACGGATCCGGGCTGTTCGCGCCGGGCTCGGCATGTCTATGCGCGAGTTCGCCCCGCTGATCGGGACGTCGCCGGCACGGCTGGCATCGTACGAGTCGGGGAAGGTCGCACCGACCGCCAACATCCTGGGCCGTGTCGATCGCGTCACCCTCGAGCGCTCATCAGGCTGACCATCAGGTCGACCCGTCAGGCGATGGCGTTGACCTCTTCGACACCGGGCACGCGGTCGACGAGGATTCGTTCGATGCCCGCCTTGAGCGTCATCATCGACATCGGGCAACCACCGCAGGCACCCACCATCTGAAGGTTCACAACGCCGCCTTCGGTTCCCAACAGGACGATGTCGCCACCGTCCATCTGGATGGCGGGACGGATGTAGTCGAGGGTCTGCTCGAGCACGGCGATGTCGATGTCGACGGGCCCGGCGGACTCGTCGATTGCAGATGTCCTGGTGATCTCGACTGGCGTGGTGGTTTCGCTCATGATGTCCTCTGAAGGGTACCTGGCATCGGTGGAAACCCGAATCCCGGTTCGGCTATTCCGCCCCGGGGATCCAGGCCATCGGCACGCTCGCCTGGCCGTCGGGCGATCGGGCCTCGATCACCAGCACCGCACCCGGCCGGGACGTCCTGGGTCGCACCTGGGACCACGCCCAGGTGACAGGGCCGGCGTCGCGAACCACCCAATCGGTCAACGGCGTCAACCCGCCGGCGGTTCGTTCCAGGACCCGGACCTCGGCCGAGGCCGTCAGCCACGCCTGCAGTGCGATCGGAACCCGATCGAACGCGAGGACCTGGACCCGTTCCAGGGTGGGTGGTCGCCCGAGACCAACCGGGGGCACGACCCGGACGCCCGAACCGGCCTGTTCGAACCGCCACGTTCCGAGCACCCGGTCGGCCACCACCTCGCCATCCACGGTGACCACCACGGGTCCGTCGGCGCCGATCTCGATCTCGTCCACCCCGACCTGCAGCCCCACCACCACCGTCTCCGGAAGTAGAGAGGCGCCGTCCTCCGGACGCAGGCCGCCGTAATAGTGCGCCAGGATCTCGCCGTACGCCGCCCCGGCGCTTGCCATTGCTTCGGCGCCGAACTGACTCATCCCAACCGAATGACCCCAGCCGCCACCCCGGATCTCGTACACCGTCTCGACCCGGGGTGGAGCTCCTTGGGGTGGGATGAACTCGGTCCGGGAATCGATGGTGAAGGTGGGCGAGAGAATCGTCTGGGGGTAGCGGCGATCCACATCGGGTCGTGGGGGCGGGAGTCGATCGGGCATGACGGCGGCGGCGGCAGCGTTCATCTCGGTGCGCATCTGCCACGTGCCGATCCGGGTGGTCGCCTCGGTCCCCTCGATCTCGACAATCCACGAGCCTTCCCCGTCGTCGGTGACCACCGTGTCGACCCCCCGCAACCCACCCCGCAGCAGACCGGCCTCGCTCAGGAGGGCGGCCATGTCGGCCGAACTCAGCTCGAAGCTCCATTCCACGAACGGCGAGTCCTCGTTGGGCGAGTCCACCGCCACCAGATACGGGATGGGCGAGGCGTCGGGGAAGATGTCCTCGACGTTGCGGGTGCGGCCCCCCGAGGTGGACGAGTACAGCGCCTGCGCTGGCTCACCCTGGTAGAGGAGGATCTCACCGGAGGTCGACTCGACCGCAGCCTTCCACCGGTCGCCACCCCAGCCTTCGACAGCGCTGACACCGGCGTACACCTGGCACTGGGTGGTGGCGCAGATGTCGTAGCCGTAGCGCCGCCCATTCGAGGTGCGACCCAGTGACAGAGTCCATGCCAGATAGGTCCGCGCTGCCACGGCCTGCGCCTTCAGCGCCTGCTCGTCCCACCCGAACGGCACCTCGGTGACACCTTCCAGGTAGGCGTCGAGACTGGTCCGCTCGGTGAGCCCGAGACCACCCTCGTGGCCGGAAATGTCGAGCGGGCCGACGAACCGGTAGCCGCCCGTGGTGAGCCGCACTCCTGGGGCGGCGGTCACCTGGATGCTCTGGCCGGCGATGGCCGCCGGCTCGTCGGTCTCCTGGGCGAAGGCGGCCGATGGCCACGCCATCGAGAGCGCCAGTGCCAGCGCCACAGCCGGCATGGCCACTCGCATCAGTCCTCCTGGCGTTGCACGGCTCCGCCCAGCGCGGCCAGCTTCTCGGCGAAGCCTTCGTAGCCCCGGTCGATGTGATGGGCGTCACCGACGACGGTGGTTCCGTCAGCACGAAGCCCGGCCAGCACCAGGGCGGCGCCCGCCCGGATGTCATGGGCCAGCACCGGTGCCCCGCTGAGCTGTTCCACCCCGCGGATCACGGCGTGCTGCCACTCGGTGGTGATGTCGGCTCCCATGCGCAGCAGCTCGCCCACGTACCGGAAGCGGGCGTCGTAGAGGTTCTCGGTGATCACCGACGTCCCGTCGGCGATGGCGAGCAGCGCCACCATCTGCGGGTGCATGTCGGTGTGGAACCCGGGGAACGGGAGCGTGGCGAAGTCCACCGCCTTGGGACGCTCGGGGCCCTGGACCCTGAGCCAGCCATCTCCACGCTCGACCGAACAGCCGACTTCCTCGAGCTTGATCAGCTCCATCCGGAGGTGGGCGGGGTTGCACGAGGTGACCGTGACGTCGCCGCCGGTGATGGCGCCGGCGATGGCGTAGGTTCCCGCTTCCAGGCGATCTGCGATCACCCGGTGGTTCACGGGATGCAACGACTCGACACCGTGGACGCGGATGATGGCGGTACCGGCGCCCTCGACCTCGGCTCCCATGCCGCACAACATGTCGCACAGATCCTGGATCTCGGGTTCGCGGGCGGCGTTGAGGATCACGGTCTCGCCTCGGGCGAGCGTTCCCGCCAGCAGGAGGTTCTCGGTAGCGCCCACGCTCGGGAACGGCAGCTCGACCTCGGCGCCGGATAGACGCCCGTCGCAGCGGCCGACCAGGACGCCGTGGATCAGCTCGAAATGGGCACCCATCTGTTCGAGCCCGCCCAGGTGCATGTCGATGGGACGGGCTCCCAGGTCATCGCCGCCCGGAAGAGCGACCCTGGCCTCACCACAGCGGGCGAGCAGCGGCCCCAAAACCACGATCGAGGCCCGCATCGCCCGCACGAGTTCGATGGGCGCCTCGGGGTTGGGGTCGTCGGGGATCACCACCGACAACTCGTGGCCATCGAGCTTGCAGTGGGCACCCATGTGCCTGAGAACCTGACCCATGAGCTCGACGTCGAGAATCCCGGGCACGTTGGAGACGATGTGGCGGCCGGGGGCGAGCAGGGTGGCCGCCATCTCCTTGAGCACGGCGTTCTTCGCGCCGAGCACTCCCACCGTCCCCCGGAGAGCTCGGCCACCTTCAACGATGATGGCGGGCATCAGCTGAGTCTACGGGGCGCCGGGGAAACCGGGTCCGCAAGGGGCAGCCGGGGTGTTGTGTGCACAGCCGGGCGCTTTGCGCCCGCTGGTGCACACAGACGGCACGACAGCGGACGGACCTCGGTCCATCGCAACTGGTAGGACCAACCGGGTCACCGACCGCGCAGCCACTAGCCTGAGTGGCATGCGCATCGCTTTGGGGTCGGATCACGCCGGCTACGCACTCAAACAGCATCTGGCCCGGCGCCTCGCCGAGGTCGGTGTGACCGTGTTCGACCTGGGGACGCACTCCGAAGACCCCGTGGACTACCCGGACTTCGCGGCGGCGGTCGGACGGGCGGTCGTGGACGGCCGCGCCGACCGAGGAATCATCGTGTGCGGCTCGGGTGCCGGTGCCTGCGTTGCGGCCAACAAGATCCGCGGGGTCCGCGCTCCGCCCTCGCCCACGACACCTACACCGCCCACCAGGCGGTCGAGCACGACGACGTGAACGTGCTCTGCCTGGGCAGCCGTGTGATCGGCACTGCGGTCGCCGACGAGCTGGTCGATGCCTTCCTGGGCGCCCAGTTCAGTCGGGAGGAACGTCACCAGCGCCGCCTCGACAAGGTGAAGGCGCTGGAAACCGGTCTCTGAACCCTCCGAGCGGGATCAGCCCGCCGCGATCGATTGCATGAGGGCGTCGATCTGATCGAGCCCCAGCTCCCCGCCGAGGCGCCCCAGCACGTTGCCGTCGGCGTCGAGCGCGACCCAGAACGGGAACGACGCCAGACCGTACGCCTGGGCGGCTGAGCCGTTCTCATCGTCCATGATGTGTGGCTCGGTCCATCCTTCGCGCTCCAGCCACGGGCCCGGTGGGTAGTTCGGACTGGTCTGCTGGGTGCCGGTGGCCACTGCCACCACGTCTACTCCGAGTGCGTCGGGATTGGCGTCCAGCCATTCGACCATGCGGGGAAGATCGGCCTGGCAATGCGAGCACCAATGAGCCAGGAACAGCACCAGGGTCGGGTTTCCACCGGGGGTGAGTTCGACGACGGCCCCAGTGCGGTCTACACCGGAGATCGCCGGAGCGGGCGAACCGACGGCGGAGTCGGCGGCAGGGTTGTCATATTGGGCGAGCGGACTTCCGGTGACGGTGACTTCACCGAAGGCCGGATTCCCCGACTCGGCGTCACCGCCGTCTCCCCCTCCGCAGGCGGCCACCATCACGGCGACCAGCGTCAGCAACGTCAACTTCTTCATGTGATTGGCTCCTTGGAACGCGCGAGCGTCATGAGTGCGATGATCACCAGGAAACCACATCCCGCCATGAATGGGATCGAGACGAAACCGAACTCGTTCACGTATTTGGCGTTGCACGGCACGTCGATGCTGCAGGCAGTGCTCCCCGACAGGGCGGGAAAGGTCTGCAGGAGGTAGTGCCACACGCTGATGCCGAGCCCGACGATCGCCAATGGGAGGGCATACCAGCGAGCGCCGGCGTCCCGCCGCCACAGGCCTACCGCCAGCACCGGGACCAGGGGGTACATGGCGATGCGTTGGTACCAGCACAGCCGGCACGGTTCGAAGAGAAAGTACTGCGAGTAGACGAGGCTGCCGAGGGTAGCCACCGTCGCGACGGCCAGCGCCAGCCGAATCGCATGTGGCGCCAGCCGCGCCCGAAGGGTCGGGACCGCAGCGATCCCGATCGCCAGGACGAGGCTTACCAGCGCCAGCGTGGCGACGATGGGGTTGAAATCCTGAACCGTCATGATGTGGCAGCCCCGACCAGGTTCGAACTGGCGTTTCCGGCTTGAAAGGCCGGCGTCCTAGACCGCTGGACGACGGGGCCGTGCTTGAGGAAGCGTAGCCTCCGGAGAGGACTTCTCAGCCTCGTGACGTGAACCCTACCGAAACCGCCCCACAAGACGGAGACGCACCCGGATCGGGACTCGATCCGGGTGCACGCCGTTGTCGTCGGACTGCGCCAGCGCTCAGGCGACCGGGTGGGGATGCTCGCGTCGTGCGCTCGAGACCTGGCCTTGCGTGAAGCCGGCCATCGGATCGTCGTCGGATCCGATTTCGGGCATCGGCTCGGGGGCGCCGTACACGGTCGCTGCCTGCTGCCACACGGTGAACGTGACCGCATCGCCCATGCGCGGGGTGCCGGTGTACCGCATGTACACGAGGATGCCGGTCCGCCCGTCCTGGCGGGTCCCGCCCATGGCGGTGTGGAAGTCGACCTTGGCCGGTTCCGTCAGCTCGTTGGCGGTCGACATCACGGTCGGGCTGTCCGAGTCCGTCTCGATGAACGCCCGGAAGTGTGGGTAGATGAAGAAGTTGTCGGCAATGCCCTCGATGAGCACCTTGAACGTGCGCGGCTCGAACTCGCTCTCCATGGCTGCCGTCCTTGACTCGACGTGACCGGCGATCTGCCGGATCGAGGATGTTGGATCCCTCGTTCCCCTGTATACGGGGTGCGCGGCGCGACCGGTAGAGGCCTTGGTCGCTCAGCCGAGGCGCGCAGCGGCGTTTCCGAGCCGCTGCAATGTGGTGTCCCTGCCGAGAGCCGCCATCGACTCGAACAGAGGCGGGCTCACCGCCGAACCCGTCACCGCCACTCGCAACGGCTGGAGGCCCTTCTTGGCGCCGATCCCGAGTTCCTCCAGCATCGCCCTGAGGGCAGCTTCGATGCCGGGGGCGTCGAACTGCTCCACGGTGGTGAGGCGGCCGATGGCGGCGGCGATCACCTCGGCGACACCCTCCTTGGCCATGACCTTCTCCCAGGAGTCCTCGTCATAGTCGATCTCGCCGAACAGGAACCGGACCTGGTCCGGCACCTCTGTCAGGAGCTTGGTGCGTTCCTGCACCAGTGGCGCCATGTCGGCGAACACGGTCCGTTCCTCATCGGCCAGGCCCCGGCCCAGATCGCTTTCGATGAGCGGAAGCACGGTGTCGGCGAAGTCGGCGGGCGCCATCGCCCTGATGTACTCCCCGTTGATCCAGGCGAGCTTGTCGAGGTCGAACACCGCAGAGTTCTTCGACACGGCCGAGAGTTCGAAGGCGGCAATGGCCTCTTCCAGGGTGAACACGGTCCGATCCGAGCCGATCGACCATCCCAGCAACGCCAGGAAGTTGAGCATGGCCGCCGGCAGATAGCCCCCTTCCCGGTACGCCTTCAACGAGGTGTCGCCGTGCCGCTTCGAGAGCTTCTTGCCGTCGGGCCCGAACAGGAGCGGCAGATGGGCGTAGGTGGGGATGTCGCCGCCCAGCGCCCGGGTGAGGAGGATGTGCTTGGGAGTCGACGGGAGCAGGTCCTCGCCGCGGGCGACGTGGGTGATGCGGTAGTCGACGTCGTCGGTGACCGAGGCGAGGTGATAGGTGGGCACTCCGTCGGAGCGGAGGATCACGAAGTCGTCGACCATGGCCGCCTCGAACCGCATGTCGTCACGGACCTGGTCGTGGAACTCGATGGCCTCGTCCTGGGGCACCGAGAATCGGATGACACCCGACGTTGCGGTCACATCCGGGCGCCGGATGTAGGTGTTGGGATGCTTCTTCTCGGCGACCGCCTTCTGGCGCAGTGCCTCCAGGTCGTCCTGGGAACGCGGGTCGTGGTAGGCGAGCCCGCGCGCCACCAGATCGTGCGCCACCTCCCGGTAATGATCGAAGCGGTCCGACTGGCGGTAGCTCCCGTGCGGTCCTCCTACGTCGACGCCCTCGTCCCAGTCGAGACCGAGCCAGCGCAGCCCGTCCTTGATGTCGTCCTCGTAGACCTGCTCGGAACGCTCGACGTCGGTGTCGTCGATGCGGAGGATGAAGGTTCCACCGTGATGACGCGCGAACAGCCAGTTGAACAACGCCGAACGGGTGTTGCCGACATGGACGTAACCCGTGGGCGAGGGAGCGATTCGAACCCGGACAGTCACGATCTGGTCCTTTCCGATGACGCCGACCGCTCCGCGCTCTGTCTGGGCGTTCTGCGTTCTGCGTTCTGCGTTCTGCGGGAGGTGCCGGTTCGATCGGCCTCGGCCACGCCTGTCATCTCACGACTACCCGGTTGACGAGGGTGCCGATGCCGTCGACCTCCACCTCCACCAAATCACCGGGGGTGATCACGCTCGGACCGAGCGGGGTGCCGGTGAGCACGACGTCGCCGGGGAGCAGTGTCATGACACCACTGATGAACTCGAGCAGCTCTGCCACCCCGAACACCATGTCGGAGGTGAAACCGGCCTGACGCACCTCGCCGTTGACCCGGCCGATGATGGCGAGCCGTTCCAACGGGTCGAGCTCGGTCTCGACGGCGGGTCCGAGCGGACAGAACGTGTCGAAGCCCCTGGCCCGGCCGGGGCTTCCGTCGGAGCGTTCCAGGTCGATGGCACGCACGTCGTTGGCGGCGGTGTACCCGAAGATGTACTGGGAGGCGTCCTCGGCCTTGATGTTGCGGGCGAGACGCCCCATGACCACGGCCAGCTCGGCCTGCTGGTGCAGCTCGCTGGTAGCCGACGGATACACGATGGCAGTGTTGGGCCCGGCTACCGACGTGGCCGGTTTCAACACGATCACCGGCTCGTCTGGCAGCGCCTGGTCTCCCTCATCGCCGAGGTCGGTGAAGTTGTGGTCGACCGCCACGACCTTGGACGGCAACACCGGTGCCAACAGCTGAACCTGATCCCACGGCACGACCGTCTCGGTCGGCTCCCAGGCAAACAGCGGCGACCCCTGGTACACGGTCACCCCGTCGGCATCCGCCAACCCGTAGGCGATGTCATCTCCGGCCTTGAAACGCACGATCTTGCTCACGGGACAGACGGTAGTGGCTTCGCCGTTGACCGTTCACCGTTCACCGTTCAAAGCAGAACGCCGGAACGCAGAAGGTACAACGTAGAACGTACAACGTAGAACGTACCGGACCGGCGCCACGACGCTCATGGGGCGGAAGGTCGCGGCTCGCTTCGGCTGTCCAGCTAGAACGCGCGCTCCTGCGTGTTGCATGTCCGCTCAGACGTCGGAGGAGCCAGCAGCCAGCAGCCAGCAGCTCCCCTCACGGGTAGTACTCGTCCTTCTGGTAGCTCGACTCCGGGTATGGGGTCGGCACGCCTTCGATGGCTTTGGTGAAGTGCTCGATGCCCACTTGTAGGAAGAGTCCGGTGACCTCGACGTGAACGCTGCCGTCAGGGCCGTAGCCGACGGCTTCGGGGTAGAGCTTGCGGCCTTCGGCGCGGGAAAGCCAGGCCTCGCCCCGGAGGGTCACACCGAGCGGGATCGGCTGCAGGTAGTTGACCTCGAGTTTGGCGGTGACGGCCGGCTTCTGGTGCGCCATCGAGACGAACCCGATGAGATCATCGAAGAAAGCAGCGATCGCCCCGCCGTGGGCCAGTCCGGGTCCGCCCTCGAACCTGGGGTGGAACACGAGTTCGGCGACCACCTTGTCACCTTCGAACCGCGGCTCGATCCCGAGCCGGGTGTCGTTCTCGGGGCCACAACCGAAACACGTCGACAGATGGTGGGTCGGCATGTGCGCCAGCAGGCCGGCATCGGGCACGGGGACGATCTCCCCCGTGACGAAACGGAAGCTCACAAGCCGAGCGTCAAGGTGTGTCGAACCGCCGCCGGTTTCTGGCGCAGCAAGTCGCCGTTGACTTCGGCCACTGCGGTCTTGCCCTTCGACTTCTCGTGTGGCACCGCCGCCAGCCAGGTCTTCCGCCGGGCCGACAACTCGAGCGGCAAACTCTCTCCGATGCCACACAGGAGCTTGGCGACCTCGAGATCCTCGGGGATCGGTGCGCGCCCGAACATCGAGGCCCGGGCCGACATGAGCGCCACCAGCACATGATGCAGATCCGGGTCGATGTCGCCTTCCATGTGACGCACGATTTTCTTCGCCCAGCCGGTGTCGGGCCCGGGGGTGCCGAATCCCTTGCCGCGCGGCACCTGACCGGGGGCCGTGATCACACCGGGCTTGTCAGCCGGCGACCACCGTCGAGCAGGTGAGGTGTCGAGCCCTTCGCGGGGATGGTCGGAGGGGTCCAACTCGATGTTCGGCTGCTGCGCCACTGGTGCTCGCTCCTGAAGAGGGTCGTCGTCCACATCATGCCGGGGATACGCGAATCGGACAACACGAACCGGCGTCCGATCAGCTCAGATGTCGCCCGTGCCAGTCGAGGACCGCCTCGAAGCGCTCCAGACGGTGCCGGGGCTTGCCGGTACGGGACATCTCGTGTCCTTCACCCGGGAACCGCAGAAGCTCCGCCGGCGTGCCATTGCGGAGCAGGGCGGTGAAGTACTGCTCCGCCTGCTCGATCGGACAGCGGTGGTCCTCCTCGGAGTGGATCACCAGGGTGGGGGTTCTTGCCCGGTGGACGTTGGCGAGCGGGCTCTTCTCCCACCACACCGGCCAGGCGTCGGGATACGACGCACCGGTGTAGTCGGACGGGAACACCCCGGCGATGTCGGAGGTGCCGGCGAAGCTGGTCCAGCTGATGAGGGCCCGTTCCACGACCGCCGAGCGGAACCGCTCGTCCCGGGAGGTGATCCACGCCGTGAGGAAGCCCCCGTACGAGCCGCCCATGATGCCGAGCCGGTCGGCGTCGAGCCGGGGGTGGCGGGCCAGCGCACCATCGAGGGCCGCCATCACGTCCGCCACGTCCACGACACCCCAGCCGTCGCCGGTGACGGACTCCACGAAATCCCGGCCTCTGCCCGACGAACCACGCGGGTTGCAGGCCACGACGCCGTATCCGGCCCCCGCATACACCTGGAACTCATCGAAGAACCCAAACCCGTATTGACTGGCCGGACCGCCGTGGATGTTCAACAACACGGGAACCGGATCGGCGCCGTCGGGCAGCATCACCCACACATCGATCTCGACCCCGTTGGAATCGACCCGGAAGTGATCGGCCACCACCAGTCCCAGGCCGTCGATCGGTGGGTCCATCCGGACCCCGTCCACGAACAACCCGCCCGGATCCGACACCTCTGCCGCTGTGAAGGCCACAACTCCGTCGGATACGTCGAAGCCCGACACCACCCGGCGACCGTCGATCACATGCCGCACACCCCCCATCTGGTCGACGGCGATCACGCCCACGGACCCGGAATCCTCCAATGTCACATGCAACGTCGAATCGACCCAGACCGGCCGCACACCGGCCCCGGTCGTTGTGACACTCCGGTCGAGATGACCGGTGAGATCGGAGAGCGAACCATCGGTCTCACGCCGGTACACGCTCGACAGGTTCGGGTAGCCGCTTGCGGCGTTGCCCACGAGATGCAGGACGCCATCAGGGCGGTGGCTCACACCGACCCAGTCGCCGCGGGGGCCGGCCTGCGTCATCTCGCTTTCGAGCGTCACCTCCCACACATCGGTACCGGCCACCAGGCCGTGGCGGGGGTCACGGTCCGAGATGAGTGCGAGCCGGGTCCCATCGGGAGCCCAGGAGAAGGACGAAACGTCGTGGTCGCCGGGCGTGAGACACACCGGATCGATGGCACCACCGGGATCCACCAGCCACAGGTGGCGGCGCCGATCGTGCGTCCACCCCTTCCCGTCGAACCGGTACGGGACGGAGGTGATCCGGCGGGGCTTGCGATCGCGTTCGGCGTCGTCGAGGCCCGTCCATTCGTCCGCCCAGGTGACCGCCACGACCGCGATCCAGGTGCCGTCGGGCGACCACTCCAGCGACTCGACCCCCAGGTCGAATTCGGTGACCACCTCGGCCTCACCCCCACCCACCGGGAGCACCGCCACCTGGGCAGGCTCTGTGTCGACCGACCGGAGGAACGCCAGCTTGGTGCCGTCGAGCGACCAGCGGGGAGCGGTATCGGCCGGCCCGGCCGTCAGGCGACGGATGCCGCCACCTTCCGCCACCCAGATCTCACGGACATACCGGTCCCCGTCGAGATCGATCCGCGTTCGGACATGGGCCACCCGCCCATCGGAGAGACGCGGATCGGACGGCACTACCAAGCGGGAGAGTTCTGACGGCTGCACTCGGGCAGGGTATACCCTCTCGCCGATGCATCGCCTGGTCGCCTCGTGGTTCGGAACCGGTCTCATCCTCCGACGCCTGCGCGGCGCCGACGAAGGGTCCGGGACGGTCGGAGCCGCATTCGCCATGCTCGTGTGGTGGGCGCTCTCAGACCTCGGCTGGCCGGCGCAGGGCCTCTCGGTCGCCGTGGTCACCGCACTGTCGGTGTGGTCCGCCCGCCCCTTCTCTGACGAACACGCCGATCCCGCCTGGGTCGTCGTCGACGAGGCTGCCGGCGCCCTCCTCGCCACCGTCGGCCTCACCGGGCCCGCCGCCCTCGTCGGATGGCTCGTCTTTCGCGCCGCCGACATCATGAAACGCCGCTTCCCCGGCGTCGCCCGAGCCGAAGCCCTCCCCGGCTCCATCGGCGTCACCGCCGACGACCTCGTCGCCGGCCTCTACGGCCTCGCCGCCGGGTGGCTCGTTCAGCTGCTCGCCTAGCGGCTCTCAAGGGGAGGACGCGCGACCACGCCCCACACGTCGACCGCCTCAGCGCGACTGCCTCATGCGAGATCCAGGTAACGCGCTTCTTCGATCCCTTCGAGACCGCGGAGGCCGGCGAGCTGGTCGTCGCCGAGGGGTTGGTCGACGTTGATACCCATCATGGCGGCCTCCCCGGTCACGCGGGAACGGCCCACCACCATGTTTGCGATGTTGACGCCCAGTCCCCCCAGGTAGGTGCCGACCCGGCCGATCACGCCGGGCGTGTCGGAGTTGCGGACGATCAGGACGTGGGCTGAGAACGGGAGCTCGACGTCGTGGCCGAGGATCTCCACCATCATGGCGCCCTTGCGGGACATGGTGCCGGCGAGTGAGGCGGTGCCGTCTGCGACGCGCAGGCACGAGACATACTCCTCGGCTTCCTCTGATGACTCGAGATCGACCACCAGGCCGCGTTGGTCGGCGATCGACGGGGCGTTCACGTAGGAGACCGGCTCTGTGGAGTACCCCGAGAGGGCGCCCTTGAGCAGCGCCAGCTTGAGCGGTCGGAGCTCCTGGGTGGCGAGACGGCCTTCCGCCCTGAGGACGACCCGGCCGGACATGCCCCCGGTGAGACCGACGAACGCCTTGCCGAGTTGTTCGGCGAGCAGGAGGAACGACTGTACGTCCTCGCTCACCTCACGTCCCAGGTCGATGTTGACGGCGGTGAGGACCAGCTCGCCGCGGAGGGCGGCGGCCACCGCTTCGGCGGTGTCGGTTCCGGCCTTGTCCTGCGCTTCGGCCGTCGACGCACCCAGGTGGGGAGTCACCACGACCTGCGGGAGCTCGAACAGGGGGCTGTCGGTGGTGGGCTCGGCGGCGAACACGTCGATACCGGCGCCGGCGACATGGCCGGATCGGATGGCATCGGCGAGGGCGGTCTCGTCGATGATACCGCCACGCGACGTGTTGACGATGCGGACACCCTCCTTGCACCGGGCGAGATTGTCCTTGCCGAGCAGGCCCTCGGTCTCCTTGGTCTTGGGCAGGTGGATGGTGATGAAGTCGGCCCGGGGGAACAGGTCGTCGAGCTCGACGAGTTCCACGTCGAGACGTCGGGCACGTTCTGCCGACACGAACGGGTCGTAGGCGACCACGTTCATCCCGAAGGCGAGGCAGCGCTGGGCGACGAGGGTGCCGATCTTGCCGAGCCCGATCACACCGAGGGTCTTGCCCGCCAGCTCGACCCCCTGGAAGCTCTTGCGATCCCAGTTGCCCGCCACCAGCTTGGCGTGGGCCTGCGGGATGCTGCGGGCCTGGCTGAGCAGTAGCGCCATGGTGTGCTCTGCGGCCGAGATGGTGTTGGCGTGTGGGGCGTTCACCACGAGAACGCCCCGCTCGGTGGCGGTGGGGAGGTCGATGTTGTCGACGCCGATACCGGCCCGGCCCACCACTTTGAGCATGGGGGCGGCCAGCAGCATCTCGCGGTCGACGTCGGTGGCGGATCGAACCACCAGGCCCGACGCATCGGCCAGGCGGGTCAGCAGCTCTTCGCGTGTGGATCCCACCGCGATGTCCACCTCACACGATTCGGCCAGGGCATCGATGCCCGTCTGGGCGATGGTTTCGGCTACGACGACCTTGGGTTTCACGCTGCTCCGCTCCGTGTTGATGAGGAACCCATTGTGATGATTCGGCGGGTCGTCGCCAAAGCGACGATACCCTGGCCCTCCGAACTCAAGGAGGACAGGCTGTGAGCTGGCAACCGACGAGGATCGTCTCCGCCGTAGACGGATCCGAACAGAGCGTGAGCGCCGCCCGGACGGCCCTCGACATGGCCCGGAGCACGGGGGCAGAGATCACGTTCGTGTCGGTCGTGAGACCGCCCGAGGGATGGTGGGGGTTGGAGGGTTCGCCGCCGAGCCCCGAGGTACTGTCCGAGGCCGTGGCGTCCGGGAGCAGGGAGTTGTCACGAGTGGTCTCCGAGCTGGACACCACCGGTGTGACCTTCGAGACCGTCAACGAGTTGGGCGACCCGGCGTCGGTGATCATCGCCCTGTGCGAACGACTCGGAGCCGACGTGCTGGTGATCGGCCGACGCGGTGCAGGCCTGGTGGAGCGGATGATGCTGGGTTCGGTGGCCGACCGACTCGCCCACCACGCCCCCTGCTCGGTGCTGATCGTCCCGTGAGCAGCGCGGCCCGGGCTCTGCGCGACGCCATCGAGCCGTTCCACTCGTTCTCGTACTTCGCTTCCGAGTTGCGTATGCCGAAGTTGGAGGACGCCGGTATGCACCCGATGGCCGCCTACTTCGCACAACGCTCCTGCCCGATGGGGGCCGGGTCGGCCGAACTGGTCTCGGCCGTGTTCTACGGGTTCAACCCGGCGCTCGTGTCGGCGTCGATTCCGAGGGTGTGGGCGCTCATCTCGCCTTCCGAGGCGTGGGAGCACCGCATCTCCGGGGTCGGGATCGCCCTCGGCCGACTGGTTCCCGGCGGGTTCGACAACTCCGACGTAACCGCCGCAACCGAGCTGGTGGCCCGGGCTCTCGAAGGGCTGGTGGTGGCCGGGCGCCCGCTCGGCTCATCCCACGCGGCAATGCCGGTCCCTCACGACCCCGTCCTCGCCCTGTGGCACCACATCGCCGTGCTGCGTGAGTACCGGGGCGACGGGCACGTCGCCGCGCTCATCGAACATGGGGTCGGCCCGATCGAGTCGCTGGTGACGGCGGGCCGCTTCTCGAACCTGTCGGCTGGCTTTCACCGCAAACGGCGCGGGTGGGACGACGAGCAGCTGGAGGCGACCGTACACCGCTGCATCGACGCCGGATGGGTGGACGCCGACTGGTCGCTGACCGCATCCGGCATCGAGCTCCGACAGTCGATCGAGGATGCCACCGACCGGACCATGGCACCCCTGCTCGAAACGCTCGGGCCGGAAGGCACGTCGACACTCACTTCGCTGATGTCGGCGTTCAGCGACTCGGTGGTTGCGGCAGGCGGGTTTCGCTGACCGTGGCGATATCCTGCGGCGATGGATCGCGAGCAGCAACGACCTCGACCGGGTGAGCCCGAGCCTTCCCCGGAAGCGATGGATCGGCTCGACGCGCTGAGCCGGCCGCTGGCCGAAAGGGTTCTGCAGCGGGCGATCGAGCTTCACAGCCAGGACCAGCTCGGCCCTGAGAAGCTGACCCGCACGCAGCTCGATCAGATCGCCTCGGAACTCGGCATCGACCCGAAGTACATCAGCGCGGCCCTCGTCTCGGAACTCGAGACCACCGCCGACGTGCCGGGCCGGTCGCTCCGGGAGCGGGTGTTCGCGCCAGACCGGATCACCGGGGGTCAGGTCATCCACGGAGACCGTGAGACCGTCGAGAAGGCCATCATCGACTGGTTGCGCGCTGCCGAAGGGTTCCGACCGAGGGCGAAGACCGGAACCGGGTACACCTGGGAACGTGACGACCATTGGGCCACCAAGATGCGACTCTCCCTCGGTGACAAGCAGGGCACCGGTTCGCTTCGTGGTCTGAGGACGATCACCCACCGCCACACCGACACCGGTGACGGCCGCCATCTGGTGGAACTGGACGCCGACACCCGGGTGGTGTCGTGGACGGCCGCCGGAATCGCCGGCGGGACCACCGTGCTCGGCGTCATCGGCGGCACGGTGGCGGCACTCAGCGGCTCCGGATCCGACATCGCAGACTTCCTGATGGTGTCGCTCCCCACGGCCACCGTCGGCATCTCCGCCGGCCTCATCACCGCCAAGGCGTGGGCATCGTCGATTCGCAAAGGTCTCGACCGCGCCCTCGACGGCATCGCCTCACCCGAGCTGTTCCGCCGACGCAAGAACCGCAAGAGCGGCATCGCCAAAGTGCTCGACGACATCGGCGACAAGCTCGACGACATCTTCGACTGAGGAGGGCGGAGGAAGGCGGAGGAGGGCAGAGGCCCGGCATCTGGAACGTGGCAATCGGTGTGCGGGGTGGGGCCTGCACCCTCGGCCAGGCCCGATCCGGTTCTCGTCAGGACCGGCGGGGGGTCGAAGGGGGGTCGTCCCCCCTGGGCGTCACCGGCGGGGGGTCGAAGGGGGTCGTCCCCCCTGGGCGTCACCGGCGGGGGTCGAAGGGGCGCGTCCCCCTGGCGTCACCGGCGGGGGGTCGAAGGGGGGTCGTCCCCCCTGGGCGTCACCGGCGGGGGGTCGAAGGGGGGTCGTCCCCCCTGGGCGTGGCAGAGCGGTACAACGTAGAACGTAGAAGAGAACGTACCCAAACCGGGTTCCGGGCCGCCGTTGACCCCTCAACCGTCGGGTCGTACCCGTGGCAACTCTGAACGCGAGCACATCCACACCCCCGGCCAAGCACGAACGCACTCCACACGAGCACCGGCGGGGGGTCGAAGGGGGTCGTCCCCCCTGGGCGTCACCGGCGGGGGGTCGAAGGGGGGTCGTCCCCCCTGGGCGTCAAACGCAGAACGCAGAACGCAGAAGGCAGAACGCCCAGAAACGTGGCAGCAGCCAACGCACGTACCTCCACACCCCCGGCCAAGCACGAACGCACTCCACACGAGCACCGGCGGGGGGTCGAAGGGGGGTCGTCCCCCCTGGGCATCACCGGCGGGGGGTCGAAGGGGGGTCGTCCCCCCTGGGCATCACCGGCGGGGGGTCGAAAGGGGGGCGTCCCCCCTGGGCGTCACCGGCGGGGGGTCGAATCTCGCGTGGGGAGCCGAGGGCTTCGAGGTTTCACGCGGTATGAGGTCGCCACGGTGAACGGTCAACGGTGAACGTGAACGGGCCTCTGCCTTCCTCCGCCTTCCTCTACCCTCCTCCGCCTTCCTCTCCTCTCAGAGATTCGGCACGACCTCACGAGCGAACAGTTCCAACCCGGCAGTCGAGTGGGCCGCTTCGGCGAAGTAGGCGATGAGATAGCCCAGACCGGCGTCGGCCCAGGGGCGGAACTTCTCGATGAGCTGGTCGGGGGTGCCGGCGAAGTGGGAGAACAGCTTGCGGACGCCGACTGCCCGGTCTTCGGGAACGAATGTCGAGTAGTGGTGGTAGATCCAGTCGAGCCGGTCGTTCACCTCGGCTTCGGTGGGCTCACACACGACGTTGAAGTTCGACGACCGCACGATCTCGTCGAAGTCGCGACCGACCTCCGAGCAGTGCCCGGCGAGCACCTGTGACTTGTGGTCGAACTCCTCGAGGGTGTTCCCGAAGTTCGTGTAGGCGGCATGACGGGCTGCGATGTTCAGCGTGAGCTTCTCTCCCCCGCCGGCGATCCACAGGGGGATGCCGGGTGTCTGCACCGGCTTGGGCTGACAGATGGCACCTTTGAGCTCGTAGTGCTCGCCCGAGTAGTGGACCTCGTCCTCGGTCCACATCCGCTGCATGATCTCGACCGCTTCCCGGAGTTGGCCGATGCGCACCGAATCCTTCGGGTACTCGTATCCGTAGCCCAGATACTCCGCCTCGTACCAGCCGGCACCGATCCCCATCTCGAGGCGACCGTTCGAGATGACGTCGATGGTCGCCGCCACCTTGGCGAGGTATGCAGGCGGTCGGTACGAGTTGCAGGTGCACATCTGCCCGAGACGGACGGTGGAGGTGACCGCTGCCAGCGCCCCCATCAGCGTCCACGCCTCGTAGGTGACCTCTTGGGTGGGCACCGGCACCGTGTGGAAGTGGTCGTACACCCACGCCGATTCGTAGCCGGTCGACTCGATGGTCTGGGTCACTGACGTCATGGTCTCCCAGTGCCGAGCCTTGTCGATCCCGACCAGGTCGAGACGCCATCCCTGCGGTACGAACGCTCCAGATCTCATGAGCGAACCATAGGTGAAGCGAGGAGCGAGGAGCGAGGGGCGAGGAGCCAGAACAGTCCCCATAGTTTATTTCAACGAGTGTAGAGTTGTTACTCAACAGGCGATGA
This sequence comes from uncultured bacterium, assembly GCA_963825585.1. Lineage (GTDB taxonomy): Bacteria > Actinomycetota > Acidimicrobiia > Spongiisociales > ZC4RG35 > JAOUGY01. The sequence continues at coordinate 574,723 of CAWGTX010000001.1, read as the reverse complement.
ATTCGGAGGATTCGATGCAGGCGATGATCCACAAGGAGTTCCGGCAGCTGCGTCGTGACAGGCGGACGGTGGCGCTGATGGTGGGGATGCCGCTGATGCTGCTGATCATCTTCGGGTACGCCGCCCGCTTCGACGTCACCGAGATCGCCACCGCCGTGGTCGGTCCGGCCGCCGACCAGGTGGCCGGCGCCCTCCCCGAGGTGTACGACATCGTCGAGCTCGACGCCAGCGCCGGCAGAGCCGAGGCCGAACAGATGCTCCGCAACTCCGAGGTCGGGGTGGCGTTCGTGACCACCGCACAGGGCGGAGCGTTGCTCATCGACGGCAGCCAGCTCTTCGTGGCACAGTCGGCGTTGCGACGGGTGCCACCGGGCGTGGCGCCCGAGGTGTTGTTCAACCCGGAGCTCGACACCGCCACCGTGATGGTGCCTTCTCTGATCGGGTTCATCATGCTGTTCGTCGGCACCGTCATCACCAGCCTGGGTGTCGTGCGTGAGCGAGAGCAGGGCACCCTCGAGCAGCTGGCCGTGATGCCGTTGCGACCCATCGACGTCACGGTGGGAAAGATCGCCCCCTACTTCCTGATCGCCCTCTTCGACATGATCCTGGTGACGGTGGCCGGCGTTCTGCTCTTCGACGTCCCGTTCGAAGGATCGGTGGTGTGGCTGGCTGCGTTCGGCTTCGTGTTCCTGTTCGTGGTGCTCGGACTGGGCGTCGCCATCTCGACGGTTTCGAAGAGCCAGGGTGAAGCGATCCAGCTGGCGATCATGACACTGCTCCCCCAGATCATGTTGTCGGGGATGATCTTCCCGCTCGAGTCGATGGCGCCGGGCGTGCGCTGGATCGGCTACCTGCTGCCGCTGACCTGGTTCATCGACGGGATGCGGGGGATCTTCCTCAAGGCGGCCGACGCCTCGGCACTGCTGTTCCCGCTCGGAATCCTCACGCTGATGGCGGTGGTCGTATTCGGGGTGGCCCTGTTCCGCTTCCGGCGGGAACTGGCACCCAAACAGCCCGAGGAGGTGGCCGCATGACCTGGTCGGTCGACGGTCTCGACGTGTCGTTCGGTGACGTCCACGCTCTCCGCCAGGTGGAGATGACCATCGAGCCAGGCAGGGTGCACTCGGTGATCGGTGGCGATGGCGCCGGCAAATCGACACTCCTGAAGGTTCTGGCCGGGCTCGACCTGGGTCAGACGGGAACGCTGCGCCTGCCCCCGCAGCGCAACATCGGGTTCGTCCCCGGCCACGGCGGGCTGTTCTCCGACCTCACCGTCGACGAGAACATGGAGTTCGTGGCCCACGCCTACCGGCTGTCGGAGTGGAAGCCCCGGGCAGCCGAGCTCCTCTCACGCTCCGACATCGGCCGGTTCGACTCGAGATTGGCGGGTCACCTCTCGGGCGGACAACGCCGCAAGCTCGCCGCCTCGATGGCGCTGCTCCCTCAGCCGAAGCTCCTCATCCTCGACGAGGTCACCACCGGGGTAGACCCCCTCAGCAGGATGGAGCTGTGGCGACTGGTGGGTGCGGCAGCCTCGGAAGGAGCCGCCGTCGTCGCCGCAACCACCTACCTCGACGAGGCGGAACGGGCGGAGTCGGTTGTCCTGCTCCACGAAGGGCGGGTGCTGGCGGCCGGAAGCCCTGCAGACATCGTCAATGGGATCCCAGGCTCGGTCTCGGCGACCGACCATCCGGGCGACAACTCGTGGCGGCACGGACGTCACTGGCGGCGATGGGATCCGGACGGTTCCGGTGGTGACCGGCTCTCACTCGAGGATGCCGCCATCGTTCACGAACTGATGGAAGGGGTGTCGCGATGAATCCGGTGGACGCAACCGCGGCCACGAAGGCGTTCGGTGACTTCATGGCGGTGTCCGAAGCCGACCTCCACGTGGAGGCGGGCGAGGTCGTCGGCCTGCTCGGCGCCAACGGCGCCGGCAAAACGACGCTGATCAGGATGATCCTGGGGCTGCTCGCCCCAAGCTCGGGTCAGATCCGGCTGTGGGGCAGGCCCCAGAGCCGCCAACAGCGGCGCCGTATCGGATACGTCCCCCAGAACCTCGGGCTGTACGCCGACCTGTCCGCCGCCGAGAACCTCGACTTCCGCGCCGACGTGTTCGGGGTGAAGACCGCAACGGCAGACGGGATCGCCGGGGGCGTGGTGGCGAGCCTGCCGCTCGGCGTTCAGCGGCGGGCGGCGTTCTTCGCCGCAACCCAGCACCACCCGGATCTCCTCGTGTTGGACGAGCCGACGGCGGGCGTGTCGCCGCTGGCGCGCAGCGACCTGTGGGATCTCATCCATCGGCGGGCGGCAGACGGCGTGGGCGTCCTGGTGTCGACGCACTACATGGACGAGGCGGAACAGACCGATCGGCTCGTCATCATGTCGCGCGGCCGTGTGGTGGCGGGCGGAACCGCAACGGCCGTCACCGCACGACGGACGGCGGTCGAGGTGGTGACCGACCGGTGGGCGGATGCCTTCGGCGCTCTCGATCAGCCCGGCCGACGACTGAGCCTCGACGGTCGGGCGGTGCGCCTGATGAGCATGACGCCGGAACAGGTCGGCGGCGAGCTCGATGCCGCCGGAATCGCCGCCGAAGTGCGTACGGTGCCGGCCACACTTCACGAGACCCTGGTGGAACTGGACCGATGAGCGGACAACGGGATCGTCCGGTGGGGCGCCGCCCAGGCGACCCCGATGTGACACGCGAGGCCATCCTCGACGCGGCTCGGGTGGCATTCGGCGCCGTCGGTTTCGACCGGGCGACGATCCGGGCGATCGCCGCCGACGCCGGGGTCGACCCGGCCCTGGTCCTGCACCATTTCGGCACCAAACAGCAGTTGTTCGCCGCCGCCCACTCGCTGCCGATCGACATACCGGTGATGCTGCAGACGATCGAGACGGTACCGCCCTCCCACCGCGGCGAGTTCCTGACCAACTTGTACCTCGGCCTGTTCGCCGCCGAAGGCTCACCCATGCTGTCGCTCCTGAGGGCGGCCGCCACCAACGACGACGCCGCTCACATGCTGCGGGAGTTCATCGAGGATGCGGTGCTGAGCCACGCCGACGAGCTGGCACCGGGCCCCGACTCCCGCCTCCGGCTCGCCACCGCCGCCAGCCACCTGATCGGAACCATCGTCGGACGGGTCCTGCTGGGCGTGGCCCCCCTCGCCGACGCCGAGCTCGACGAGCTGGTGAGGCTCATTGCCCCCAGCATCCAGCGCTACCTCGACGATCCGTCCATCACCTGAGGTGGGGTCGCCGTAGTGGGCGCACTCCTCATTTCCGAACGGTTGCGGTCGGTTTGCGGGTCGGCACGCCTGCGGTCTCAGCAGGTCGCAGCATGCCCTCGACGGCAACGCTCGAGACGAACACCTCACCTTCAACGAGTTCGGACACTCCCCGAGGCCCGAGCGAGAAACGAGGGCTCCGGTGAGGGATCCGGTGCAGTCCGTTGTTGAGGTGCGGTGGTGTCTGCTCGGGTCCGGGAAGCATGGACTCGCCCATGGATCACCGACTATCCGTCGGTGGGAAGCCCACCCGTGTCGTACAGACCATACGCCGTTGCTTCGATCGGACCTGGGGGTGGAATGCCTGCGTCGGTCTCGCGGTTTCCGAGCACCTCGGCTTGGAAGTCGACGAGCAGCTGTTCAGACGGTTCCCGACTGAGGGCGTCACCGATGGCAGCAAGTTCGGTCGACAGTTCCTCGGAGCACGGCCCCTCGAACCTCGGAGTCACATCAGCGAGAGAAACGAGCCGGTAGGCGAACCGCACACCGGGTTCGTCCGGCCTGTCGGCCTCGCCAATGCCGCCGAGCATGGCCATGATCCGGCTGCCCGACTCCATGGCCGCCAGTGCACTGTCCACGGGAGTTCCCTCCAGATCCGGATAGAGCACGAATGTCACCCGACCACCTTCCTCGATCGACGGCAGAGGATTGCCTCGGTCGCCGTGATCGGGTGCATGGTCGAGAGAACCGGGCACGATCGACTCGACCGCGAGCGTCACCACCCAATACTCGCGGTCCGGGGCGTCGAACGGCGAGCCCACCAGCGGGCCTTCCATCTCGAGAACGGTGCCCAGCACCACGCCGTGATTCCTTCGTAGAACCACGGGGAGCGAACAGAGAACGGGGCTGTAGTGGAACGACGTCGTCCCGGTCGGAGCGTCGATCACCTCCGGCACCGACTCATCCACACCGGTCGCCGAGGTCGCGCCGGCACCCGTGACCGATCCGGCGCCACACGCCGCCAAGAGCATGCCCAACAACAACGCCGAAACGCCCCAGCGCTTTCCGGACCGGACTGCAGCTGCGTCCATCGCTCCTTCAGAGTCGACATCGTCGATTCGGTTCAAGACGTCGGTGTTACTGATCAGCTCTTGCCTCAGAGACCCTCGAGTGACCCGGCCACGGCGATCGTGCGGCGAGGGGGACGAGACTACCCGGACACCCGAGGGGCCCTGACCATCACCTACTCACACCGGCCGAGAGCCCGCACCTCCGCCGTGCAGGCTCAGCGTGTGCGCTGGTGTCTCTCATCCCTCCACCGGTCAGCCCTACCTACCGACGACCCGTCAACCCCCTGAGGTAGGGTCGTCGTCATGGGCGAACACCTCACTCCGGTACGACTGTGGTCGATTCCGCGTGTCGGCACCCCGGCCGTGTCGGCGGGTCGGGTGGTGGTGCCGGTCACCACCTACGACCTCAACGACAACAAGGGGACCACCACGCTGTGGGAGGTGTTCGTGGACGGACGGTCTCCACGACGGCTGACGTCCAGTTCGGCCTCGAAGCCGACGCTTTCGCCCAACGGCACGAGGCTCGCCTTCGTCCGGCAGACCGACGGGCGTGGACAGGTGCACGTGATGGCGATGGACGGGGGCGAGCCCGAGCAGGTCACGGACCTTCCGCTCGGGGTGATCGGCGCCCGCTTCATGCCCGACGGCGAGCGTCTGGTGGTGGTGGCCAACCTCCTCCGGGGCCACCTCGACCCGGAAGCGACCACCGCCGAACGGGACCGCCGATCCGAGCAGAAGGTCACCGGCCAATCGACCGAGCAGGCCGTGTTCCGCTATTGGGATCGCTGGCTGACAACCGGCGAGGTTCCGCACCTGTTCCTGGTCGGTCTCGATGGCACGGTGCGCGATCTCACACCGGACTCGGAGCGGTGGATGAGATGGGACAACACCGGCGACCCGGTCGACGACATCGACATCTCCCCCGACGGCTCCCTGGTGGCTTGGTGCGCCAACCGCAGCGATCCCGCCGACGCCGAGATCCGCTGGGCGCTGTTCCTCACCGACGTGGAACCCGCGGCCACCAGATGCCTCACGTCCGAGCTGGGCGGCCATGCCTCCCACCCGCGCTTTTCGCCGGATGGGTCGACCGTGGTGTACGGGGCCCAATTCGATCCGCACTTCTACGCCGACCGGGTGCGGCTGATCGAACACCGTCTCGCCGACGGCGCCGAGCGCGACCTCACTGCGGATTGGGACCGCTCCCCTTCGGCCTGGGTGTTCGACGGCGAAGACCTGGTGTTCGAGGCCGAGGACGACGCCCGCCAGCCGTTGTGGCGTCTCGGTCGCGACGGGTCGATCAGCGAGATCGCCCGCGACGGCACCCTCGGCTCTCCCCTGCCGCTGGGTGACGGCACCCTGGTGGCGACCCGGTCCCGGATCACGGCCCCCTCGGAGTTGGTTCGCATCGACGACGGCGTCGAGACCCTCACCGACTTCACGGGTCCGGCGCTCGAAGGCGTCGACCTCCCCACCGTCGAGGATGTCCGTTTCCCCGGTGCGGCCGAGCGCCGGATCCAGATGTTCGTGGCGACCGCACCGGGGGTGAGCGGTGAGGCTCCGCTGGTTCACATGATCCACGGCGGGCCACACGGCGCCTGGGGCGACGTGTGGCACTGGCGGTGGCATCCGGCGCTGTTCTGCGGGGCCGACAAGCGGGTGGCCCTGGTGAACTTCCACGGCTCGACCGGCTGGGGCCAGGAGTTCGCCGCCTCGATCCGGGGCGAATGGGGTGATCGGCCCACCACCGACATCGAGCGGGCGACCGACCACCTGATCGAAGCCGGGCTCGCCGACCCGGATCGGATGGCCATCACGGGCGGCTCCTACGGCGGCTACCTGGTGTCGTGGCTGATCGGCCAGACCGACCGTTATGCCTGCGCCATCGCCCACGCCGCTGTCACCAACCTCCCCGCCATGTACGCCTCCGACATCACCATGGGTCGGGCGTCCGCCTACGGAGCGGAGGTGTGGAACGACCTCGACCGGGTGAACCGCTGGTCTCCGGCGGCATTCTCGGCCGGGTATGTCACCCCGACCCTCGTGATCCACGGCGACCGCGACTACCGGGTGCCGGTGGGCCAGGGCCTCGAACTGTACGGCGTCCTCAAGGCCAAAGGCGTCGAGGCACGGCTGGTGCACTACCCCGACGAGAACCACTGGATCCTGTCACCGGCCAACTCCATCCACTGGTACGGGGAGGTTGCGGGGTGGCTGGACCGATTCCTCGGGGCGGGTTGACCCGTGTCCGAGATGAGCGAGATTCTGCCCTTCTCAGAAGCCGAGGCGCACCTGTCGGAGCTGGCAGACCGGGTCGAAGAACAACACGACCGCAGCCTGGTCACTCGCAACGGTCACCCGTCATTCGTCCTCATGAGTCCTGACGACCTCGAATCGCTGGAGGAGTCACTCGACATCGTTCGCGACGACGAGTTGATGGAGTCGGTGCGACGTTCACGGCTGCAAGCGTCCGAAGGCAAGCGGCTTCGACTGCGCGACCGGCTCTGAGCAGGCTTCGTGTCCGAGGTCGAAATCACCCCGAGGGTCCGCGCCAGCTCGAGCGTCTGTCCGACAAGGGTCGCGACGCCGCCCTCGCCACCATCTTCGGCCCGATCGCCGAGAATCCCCAGAGGCTGGGGAAACCGCTGGTGGGCGAACTCGAAGGTCTCCACTCCACACGGCGCGGCGACTATCGGGTCCTCAACGAAGTTCTCGAAGATGACCTGACGGTGCTGATCCACCGGGTTCAGCACCGCCGCGACGTCTACCGACCCCGTTGATTCAACGAGGTGAGCGGATGGGGACAGCTGCCCGGACCCGTCCAGGATTGGTCGACAAGTCAACAGGTCAACAGGTCCACAGGCCAAGCCCGCGATTCGGTCCTCTTGACCCGTGGACCTGTTGACTGCTCCGGCGAGAGGACCCCGCTGCCCACGTCAAGACCCCGTTGGACGATCCCTGCCGTTCGAGGACTGGGAACTGTCAACCGTCAACGGCGAACAGGCCGCTCGTCAGCCGGCGACCGTCACACCCTTCCAGAACGCCACGTGGTCCTTGATCTGCTTGGCGGCATCCTTGGGCTCGAGGTAGTACCAGGCGGCGCCGGTGTTGGTCTGGCCGTCGACGACGAGGTCGTAGTACGAGGCGGTTCCCTTCCACGGGCAGATCGTCGTCGACGAGTTGTCGGCCAGGTACTCGGCCTTCACCGAGTCGAGCGGGAAATAGTGGTTGCCCTCCACCATCACCGTGTCATTGCTCTCGGCGATGGTGACGCCGTTCCAGGTGGCAGTAGCCATGAGGCCCTTTCGTGAGTGGTCGTGGCAGGCAACCGGGTGGGCGGGACGGGTATTCCCCGCCCCTAACCTCGCCTACATGGAGACAGTGGCAGCGATCCCGGTCAAGCCGTTCGACCTGGCCAAGCGCCGACTGTCGGACGTGCTCACACCCGCCGAGCGTCGCACGCTGGGTGAGCAACTGGCGCGCAGGACCGTACAGGTGTGCGGCGAGGCAGGAGCCCGCCCGCTCGTGCTGTCGGCCGACGACGAGGTGACCGACTGGGCCAGATCCCAGGGCATCGATGTGCTACTCGACGAGGGCTCCAGCCTCGACCAGGCGGCGGAGGCTGCCCAGAACCGTGTGCTGGCGGGCGGCGACGCCTGGATGGTGGTGCACGCCGACCTTCCGCTGCTGCGACCGAACGACCTCGCTCCGGTGGTGGTCCACCTGGCCGACGGGGGGAGGGCGATCGCCCCCTCCTCAGACGGAGGTACCAGCCTGCTGGGTGCCTCGGATCCCGTCCTCACCGCCTACGGACAGGGGAGTTTCCACCGCCACCTGGTCAGGATGGGACCGGACGTCCGGGTCTTCGTGAGCCTGGGGCTGGCGCTCGACCTCGACACGGTCTCCGATCTGGCGGCGGCCCGGCGGCATCACCGAGGGGCCTGGATGGTCCAGGACGGCACGATACGCGGAACTTCTGCTCTGAACGGCGCAGACACCACAGACCGATAGCGAGGTGACACCGCAGGCGGTGCCGGTGGCACCGACGAGTGTGTGGCGGCGGACGGTCGCAGCGCGACCGACAGTCCGTTGGCCAGAAGGGAGTGAGGCTCATGTCGCTGGTCGACTCCTGGGACTCGGTGCGGCCCGACGAGGAGACCATCGACGTCAGCCCGACGAAGCTGGCGCCGAGGCGGATCGGACTGCCCGAGCGAAAGAATGGAAGGAACTCGCAGCCGTCAGATGATCGTCAACCGTTGGATTCGGCCCGACGGAGAAACGCCGCCATCTGACCCCGGGTGACCTCGTCGTTCGCACAGAAGCTCGACGACGTGCATCCAGAGGTGATGCCGGAGGCGGCGAGCCGGTTGATGGCGTCTTCGAAGATCGAGCCGCTGTCGTCGGCGAAGTAGTCCCGGTCGGCTTCGGGCAGGTCGTAGGCTCGGGCGAGGAACGCCGCCATCTGCCCGTGGGTGACAGGATCGTCCGGACAGAATCTGGTCGTCGAGCATCCTCGGGTGATCCCTGCGGCGGCGAAACGTTCGATGTCGGACTCGAACACGGAGTCGTTGTCGTCGCTGAACGTGTCGCCCCCGGCGGCAGGAAGCCCGAGAGCGCGGCCGAGGAAGGCGGCCATCTGACCCCGGCTCACCACCTGCTCAGGGCAGAACTGGATGTCGGAGCAACCGGTGGTGATGCCCGAGGCGAACAGCCATTCGATGTCGTCCTGGAACACCGAATCGTCGTCGTCGAGGAAGGTGCCCGCCCAGTTGGCGTCGTCGCAGCCAACCCGTTCCGGGCCGAGCGCCAGCGAATCGAAGTGGATCTCGATCGCCTTGTTCGACGGGACGTCCTCTTTTCCGTAGTACACGTCGAACCAGAACGTCTCGACGTCGAGGAAACCTTCGTTCGAGCGGCGCCAGGCGAAGTCCGATCGGGAGTAGGCCAACTCGCCGTCCACCCACCCCTCGAGGACGCCATCGTTCTTGCCGGGCGTGTTGAGGTCGATCCGACCTTCCACGCAGTACCAGGTGTCGTGGTCGAGGAGGGCTACGTCCTCGTCCCAGGTCTCGATGTCACCGCCGTCGTCGTCGAGGTGATAGGTGTAGAAGCCGATCAGGGTCTTGTCGTCGGGGCCGTCCTGGTAGAAGCCCTGCTCGTTCGTGTAATCCCGTGAGAACAGCATGCGGGCGCTCCAGCACGGCTCGGCGCTGGTGGACACCCGGTTGCCCAGGCAGTTGTAGGTGTACAGGTTGGCCGGTCCTGGCAGCTTGCCCCGCAGGTTCGGCTCGATGTAGAAGCCGTTGGGGAACTTCAGGTAATAGCGCCAGTACAACTCTTCCGGTGGGGTGATTCCGTGGTCATCGAAGTTCCAACGGCCCGACGCACCCCAGTTTCCGCCGTCGGGGATCCGACCCCGGGCACCGGCTCCGATGTGGCCGTTGGCGAGGGGATCGAGCGGGTCCACGATCTGGGTGAGCAGCCCGTCGGTGCCGTCTTCGAAGCCCTCGTCGAGCCAGAGTTCGGCTGCCGACGCCGGCAGCGCAGTCACCACCATGAGGGCGGCAAGAGCCCACAACGACCAAGCGACACCAGCATTCCGTCGTTTCATCTCGATGACCCCCGTACAGCGACCGGGTTCACGTTAGGACGTCTGAGAAGTTCGGGAAGCCCCCGCAATCCGGTGGTCCGGGTATCGGCCGGCTATGCAGAGGCTCGCGCCACGACGTCGACGACCACGACGATCGCCAACACCACCGCCCCGCCGGTTCCCACCACCAGTCCCCACACACGGAAGGGAAGGACCGCCCATCGGGCTGCCTTGCCGACACCGACCGACGCCACCTGCCGGCCCGCCGTGAGCCGGGAAGCGAGGGTCTGGACCATCGGGCCGGGATGGGCACTGGAGAGGGGAAGTGCGGGCAGCGAACGATCGAAAGCCCTGCCTGCCACCAGCTCGACGGCGCGACGCACCACCGGTGCCAACACCAGAAACCGACGGGAGGCGACGTTCGCCACCAGCGGGACGGCGCTCACGATCACCAGACCGCGGACGACCGAGTCGAGAGAACCGGCCACCTTCTCCAGGTCATCGGATGCCTCCTCGGCGATGCGATGAGCCAGATGGAACACGGTGTCGACCTCGTCGGCGGCCCGACGGACGAACCGCGCCGAGGCCACCAGCGCAAGCACACCCGACCCGATCGCCGTGGCGCCCACCGCCGCCAGCCACGAAACCGAGTCGTCTACTCCCAGGAGGGCGGCGGCGATGACGATCGTCGCGGCCACGGCGACACCGGCGGCCATGGCGACCATCAGGTCGAGCGCGACCCGGCCGCCGAGTCCCCACAGGTCGAGACGGGCGGCCAACTCATCGGTCCGGTACCGACCGAAATCGACTCCGGTCTCGGCCAGTACCTCCTGACGGACTCGTTCGGTTGCTCTCACCACCTCGATGGTGCCACGAAGCGGTAGCCTCGGCGCCGATGAGCACCAAGGCCCGCACCAATCTGTTCTCCGAGGCGCGACTCGAGGAAACCGAGTCACTCGGCATCCCGGGCCGTGCACTCGTGATCGCCGCCCATCCCGACGACGCCGAGTTCGGAGCCGGAGGCACCCTCGCCAAGTGGGCCGACGGAGGCTGTGATGTGTCGATCCTCATCGCCACCGACGGCTCCAAGGGCAGCTGGGATCCCGATCAGGATCCCGCCGAGCTGATCGAGGCGCGTCAGGGGGAGGCCCGTGCTGCAGCCGACGTGCTGGGGGCCCGTGGTGAGCTCGTGTTCCTCGATCACGTCGACGGCGAATTGATCCACTCGATGGCGTTGCGTGAGGAGCTGTCGTTGTGGATCCGCCGACTCCGCCCCGACGTGGTGCTCAGCTGGGATCCGTGGCGTCGTTACATGCTGCATCCGGATCACCGGGAGATCGGATGGGGTGCCATCGACGGGGTGGTCTCGGCTCGCGATCACCTGTTCTTCACGCACCAGCTGGTCGACGGCCTCACCAAGCACCGCCCGGAAGCCATCTTGTTGTTCGCAGCCGACGAGTCCGACTACTGGGAAGACATCACCGGCACGTTCGACCGCAAGATCGACGCGCTTCTTCGTCACTCGTCGCAGACCCAGACCACCATGCAGGACGCGCTGTCGAGCGCCGACCAGCGCGAGGTTTTTGCAGGGAAGATCCGACAGTGGGCAGCACAGCTCGGCGAGCCGGCGGGAATGGAACTCGCTGAGGCCTTCAAGCTGCTTCGGCCCTGAGGCGACCGGCGCCCACGGACGCCATCGTCAGACGGGCGGCGCCGCCACCGGCACAACCAGTTCGACAACGGTCCAGGCGCCTACGCGATGGTGACCGACCGACCCGCCCATCGCCTGGGCCAGACCCCGAACCGCCGCCAGACGGAGGCCGGCGTGTGTCGTTGACCACGGCATCCGCTCGTTCCGATTCGGTGCCACGCCTCCGGTGTTCGGTCAGGGCATCGTCGAAGGCGGCGGTGAGGACGTCGTGTGGACAGGGCAACCACGCCGGAGGGTTGCGGGGTTCAAGAGGCGAGAACCCGCTCGAAAATTCCGGCGGTGGCGTCGTCGAAGGCGACCAGGATGACCTCGTCGAGGTCGGCATCGATCGCCTCGAGTGTGGCGACGGCAACCTGGGCGGCGGGTTCCTTCGGATATCCGTACACGCCGGTGGAGATGGCCGGGAACGCCACGGTGCGGGCCCCGACAGCCGTGGCCTCCTCGATCGACCGGCGATAACAGCTCGCCAGGAGCTCGCTCTCGCCGTTGCGACCACCGTGCCACACCGGTCCCACGGTGTGGATCACCCAGCGGGCGGGCAGCCTGAAGCCGGGGGTCGTCTTGGCGTCGCCGGTCTCGCATCCTCCCAGCGCCCGGCACGCCTCCACGAGTTCCGGCCCGGCCGCCCGGTGGATCGCCCCGTCGACTCCTCCCCCGCCGAGCAGCGATGAGTTGGCGGCGTTGACGATGGCGTCCACCTCGAGTGTGGTGATGTCGCCGATCTGGACCGAAATGCGCATGAGCCCATTGTCGTCGAAGGAGTGACGGCGTGCGGTCGCCGGGTCGCTGGAGATGCGCTCAGCGAACAGGGGGCGCCAGCGCGCCGCTGATCTGCTCGAGTCGTTCCGAGACCAGGCGGTGGTACACCCATTTCCCACGACGTTCCGAAACGGTGAGACCGGCCTCACGAAGGACCTTCATGTGGTGGCTGACGGTGGGTTGGCTCAGACCCAAGGGCTCGGTGAGATCACACACGCAGATCTCGCAGTCCTCGGCACGCGCCAGCATCGACAGGATCCGGAGTCGGGCCGGATCGGCCACCACCTTGAGGAGAGCGGCCGTCTCCTCGGCCTCGGCGGCATCCAGCGGAGCCGAGATGGGTGCGCAACAGGGATCGTTCATCCCCTGATATTCACACCGGTCGATATATCGGTCAAGTGCCCAGCTGGTCGATTGTGTGCACGCTGCGGGCGGAAACCGTCCGGGCTTGCACACACCGCCACGGTCAGCCCGGTGGCTGTGTGCACGCGCGGGCGGAAACCGTCCGGATTTGCACACAGAACGGTGCCTGGTCGTGGATCCGGTGTCTCTTGGAATCCGATCGACGGCCACACATTGACATCGGTCTATGTAACTGCAATGCTCATTCGCATCGACGGTTGTCGATGCGAACGACGAAAGGAGCATCACATGAGTCGCCTACAACTCGCGCTCACGGTCGGTGACATGGACGAGGCTGTGGCCTTCTACTCCACATTGTTCGAGACCGAGCCCGCCAAGCGCCGGCCCGGCTACGCCAACTTCGCCATCTCCGACCCACCGCTCAAGCTCGTGCTGATCGAAGGCCCGGAAGGCGGCACCCTCAACCATCTCGGGGTCGAGGTCGACACCAGCGATGAGGTGCATGCCGCGACCGGGCGCTTCCAGCAGCAGGACCTACCGACCAGACTCGAGGACGGTGTCGAGTGCTGCTACGCCCTCCAGGACAAGGTGTGGGTCACCGACCCCGACGGCGCCGAATGGGAGTGGTACACCGTTCTCGGCGACTCGGCCGCGATGTCGCCCGCCCACGGCAGCTGCTGCAGCATCGCGGAAACACCAGCGGATTCGGCCTGCTGCTGATCGGCTTGACTCCGGGGCCGTGAAACCCGACGCCCCCTTCAAACCTGCAGGCGAGGCGGTCGTCGTGCTCCTGGCAAGCATGACGATGTCCGCCTACGGGTCCTGGATCTACGCCTTCGGCGTGCTGTTGGACGACCTGGTCGCCGACCTTGGGCGCGTGAGGGCGCCCTGGTCGCCGCCTTCGGGGCAGCGCAACTGTTGGCAGGCGTGGGGAGCATGATCGCGGGACGCACCCTCGACCGGCGGGGATCGAAGCCGGTCTTCGTGGGTGGGGCCTTCGGCGCCGTGATACTCGGCTCGTCCGCCCTCGCCACCACCCCGCTCGCCTTCTCCCTGCTCTACGCCTTGGGGTCCGGTTTCGTCGGCGCGTGCGGCTTCTATCACATCTCTCAAACCTGCGCTTCCCGCCTCTTCCCGGGACGGGAGACCCACGCCATCACCCGACTGACCCTCTACGCCGCCTTCTCGGCCCCGGTCTTCTATCCCCTGACGGCCTGGCTCGTACAACGGGGCGGCTGGCAACTGGGCGTGGTGGTGGCGGCAGCGATGACCGCAGCACTCTTCCTCGCTGCGATCGGCGCAGCAGCCACTCCGCCCGCCGACCGGGAGGGAGAACACCGACTCACCATCGCCGGCTTCCGCGGGCCGGCACGTCGCTACGCGCTCGGCGTGATCATCGTTGCCGGCACCATCCAAGTGCTGTCTGTGTATCAGGTGCCGGTGATGGTCGCCTCGGGCCTCGCCCTCGGCACCGCCTCGACCCTGGCCGGATCTCGTGGCATCGCCCAGTTTCTGGGCCGACTCCCTTTGGCACGGCTTGCGGCGCGCTTCGGGGCCGCTCCGGCCTTGCGGGTCTCGATCGCCATGTTGGCGATCGGAACCGGGATGCTCGCCTTCAGCGACTCGGTGGTGATGGCGGCGGCCGCCATGCTCACCGCAGGTCTGGCGATCGGCGCCCAGTCACCGTTGGTGGGAATTCGGGGCCGGGAGGTGTTCGACGAACGTGTCCTGGGAACGGCCCTCGGCACCGTGACCCTGGGTACCTTCGTGGCGGGCGCTGTGACACCGGTAGCGGCCGGTGCGCTCGTGGAAGCGTCGGGCACCAGGCTGGCAGCGGTGGCATTGGGAGTGGCGGTGGCCGTGCTGGCCACCATCATCGTGGGAGGCGACCGATGAGGGACGAGATTCTGACGGCCTACCGGGCGGCATTGGCGGCGGTCGACCCGGAACGCTCCACTCGTGCCAACTTGGAACGCCGCCACCTCGGGCATCCGGGGGTCTGGGTGGCCGCCCTCGGGAAGGCGGCACCCGCCATGACCCGCGGGGCGGCCGAAGTCGCCGGGGATCAGTTCCGGGCGGGGATCGTGGTGTCGGACCACGGCGAGCGGGTGCCCGAACGGTGCACCCTGTTGCTCGGTTCCCATCCCAGTCCGGATGGACGATCCCTGACGGCCGGTCGGGCGCTGCTCGAGTTCGCTCGCCAGGTCCCTTCCGACGGAACCCTGGTGGTGCTGGTATCGGGCGGAGGATCAGCGCTGGCCGAGGTGCCAGTCCCAGGGTTGGGTATCGACCGGTTGGCCCAACTCGGCGACGATCTGATGCGGTCGGGCGCCCCTGTCGAAGAACTGAACCTGGTGCGCCGCCATCTCTCGCAGCTCAAGAACGGAGGCTTGGCCGGCGTCACCCGGGCGCGACGACTGATCACGCTGCTCATCAGCGACGTGATCGATGCCCCCGCCTCCACCATCGCCTCGGGGCCGACCCTGGCCGACAATACCGGGGTGGGCGACGCAGCCGAGGTGGTGCGCCGTCGACTGGGAAGCGAGCTTCCCGATCCCGGACCGTTCGGGCGACGGGAGCATCCGAACCACGAGTGGGAGGTCATCGCCGACTGTGCGGTGGCCGCCCGCGCCGCAGCCGCATCCATCGGCGGCACAATCTGGACCGACACCCTGCGCGGCGAGAGCCGGGAGCTCGCGGTGGAGATGGTCGACGCCTGCCGGCAGGGCGAGGTCCTAGTCGCCGCCGGTGAGACCACGGTCACCATGTCCGGTTCCGGACGCGGTGGCCGCAACCAGGAAGCCGCCCTCGCCGCCGCCATCGCCCTGGATGGCACCACGGGTGGCTTCGCCGCCCTCGGAACAGACGGGGTCGACGGCCCCACCGACGCCGCCGGAGCCATCGTCGACGGCGGAACCATCAGCCGGATGCGGGCGGCAGGGATCGACCCGCAGGTCAATCTCACCGGCAACGATTCCTACTCCGCCTTGCAGGCCTCCGATGACCTGATCATCACCGGCCCGTCAGGAACCAACGTCGGCGACCTGTGGTTCGCACTGTCGTAGCAATAGTGTCCCCCTCGAGCCTGCGAGAGAACGCTTTTGTCCCCCCTCGAGCTTGCGAGTGGGGGGCAAAGCTGCTGCCCATCCCACGCGAGTATGAGGACGCGGTCCGGAACGCGTCCTGAGTTCATCTCGCGGGCTCTCACCCCGCTCGTTCTTCATGGGGACCCCTTCCCGCCACTCCGCTCCGTGACGGACGATGTCTCTCAACACTCGGTCAGATCCGTACAGATGATGTGGGCGCCTGCGGCGCGGAGGGAGTCGGCCGAACCGGTGCGATCGACACCGACCACCACTGCGAAGCCGCCGGCCGCTCCGGCTGCCACACCGCTGACGGCGTCTTCGAATACGACCGTCCTGGAGGGATCCGCTCCGATCTCTGCGGCAGCCGCCAGGAAGGTGTCGGGGGCGGGTTTGCCCGGCAGGCCCATCCGCCTCGCCACGAGCCCGTCCATCACGAACCGGAACCGTCCGAGGAGGCCGGCGGCGTCGAGCACCGGCACGGCGTTGGCGCTCGATGAGACCACGGCGAGTGGCAACCCGGCGAGTGCGTCGAGGAGTACCACCGCGTCGGGGTACGGCTCGACGCCCTCTTCTGCGAGCACCCGGTTGAACATGTCGTTCTTGAGGTTGCCGACCGCACACACGGTGTCGTGTCCTGCGGGATCCGACGGCGCGCCTTCAGGGAGCGCGATCCGCCGTGACGTCAGGAAGCTGCGGACTCCGTCGTAGCGGGGCTTGCCGTCGACGTGGTCGAGGTAGTCGGACTCGGTGAACGCATCGAACGACGGGCCGACGTGGTCGGCGAGGAAGTCGTCGAAGGCGCGCTTCCAGGCAGCCTCGTGGACTCTTGCGGTGGGAGTCAACACACCGTCGAGATCGAAGAGGACGGCGTCGATCGAGGACCAGTCGAGGCTCACGGTCTGCGTCCCACCACGAAGCGGTCACGCCCGGTCAGGTCGACGCGGACCTCCACCCCGCTCAGGCTTTCACCGAGCACTCCAGCCATGTAGTCGCCCTGGGTCTCGCCCATCTCCAGCACCACCAGCCCTCCCGGAGCCAGCCACTCACAGGCCGAGGTGGCGATTCGTACGAGAACCTCGGTCCCTTCCCGACCGGCCACCAGTGCCATACGCGGCTCGGCCTTCACGTCGTCGGGCAGGCCATCCCACTCCCACTCGGCGACGTAGGGGGGATTCGACACGAGAAGGTCGACCGCTCCGTGCAACTCCGCCGGCAGCGCGGCGAACAGATCGCCTTCGTGCACCTCGACCTCGACACCGAGTCGCTTGGCATTGAGCCTGGCGACGGCCGCTGCCTCCCTCGAAAGGTCGGTGGCAACGACCCGGGCCTCCGGCCAGGTTGCCTTGCAGGCGATCGCCAGCGCACCCGAGCCGGTGCACAGGTCCACGATCACGACCGGCTCACCCGCCATGTGGGCGACCATCTCCCACAGTTGCTCGGTTTCGGGCCGTGGGATGAGCACCCGCTGGTCGACCACCAGGTCGAGCGGCCCGAACGCGGCCGTGCCTTCGAGGTACTGGAGCGGCTCCCCGGAGAGCCGACGTTTCTCCAGGTTCCGGAAGACTGCTTCGTCGCTGTCGGAGACATCCCAGAGACGACGAGCCTCGTAGCGGGGCAGCTGAGAACGGATCACACCCGGAAGTGTGCCAGGACCTGTGGATACTGCCGGTCAATTCCCCGCAATAGCCCAATCCACGACTTCGAAACCCGCCGCTCGGAACAGCCGTTCGGAAGCCGTGTTGCCGTCGGTGATCACGGCGTGGACGTGTCTGTAGCCGTGTGCGGCCAGTGCTGTGAGCACACTTCCCAGGAGCGACGTCGCCAGGCCGGTTCGTTTGCTCGTTGGGGCTGTCATGGCGTACGAGATGAGTGGCTGATCGTCGGTCCACAACGACGCCAGCACGGCAGCCGTGAGATCACCCCCGCTTGGGACTACGAGCGAACAGTCGAGGAGGGGTTGTTCGCTCAGGTATTCGGCGACGGCCTCACGCGCCTCGGCGATGGTCTCGCCTTCGTAGTCGATGGTTCCCTCGTACGCTGCCAGCATCAGCTTCGCCATACCGTCGGCATCGTCCAGCCCGGGGCTCCGCGCCGACGTACCGTCCACGGCGGGGAGCCCGTCGAGACTGCGCCGATGGAGAGACCGGGTAGCCATGACCCGAATGTAGTCGAATGGCGAGATCGCCTCCCGCCCACAGCGTCCCTCGGCCGGAATCCCGGTGCGGCGGTTCGGCTTGAACGATGACACTTTCAAACGTCAGTCTTCTCACGTTGACACTTCCAATCTTCTCCATCGAGTTCAACTAGAGGTTGAGGCTTTGGTGGCGGCCAGCAGTCCGTGGTTTCCGGATTCCCGGAACCAGGGGCGTCACACGGTGCCTCACACGGTGTGTTTCTACGGTGCTGGAGTGCTCGCCGATCCGGACGGGCCAACGAGACCAAGGGAGACGCACATGCCGATGATCAATGTCAAAGTGATCGAGGGAGTATTCGACGCCGACCAGAAGCGTGAGATGATCACGAAGCTCACCGACACCATGGTGTCGATCGAAGGAGAGAGCATGCGATCTGTGACGTGGGTTCTCGTCGAGGAAGTCAAGAGCGGCGACTGGGGAATCGGTGGGCAGCCCCTCACCACGGCCGACGTACACGCACTCGCCGCCGTCCCGGTCGAAGCCTGACGGATGCAGGTGCACCGGGAGGCCGTGGCGTCGACGATGGTGAGGCTGCTCGGCACACCGTCGATCGAACGCGACGGCCTCCCGGTTGCGTCTCCGCGCGGGCAGAAGGCCTGGGCGGTGCTGGGATATGTCGTGTCGAGCAATCGTGGCGTGTCCCGCCAGCACCTCGCCGAGCTCTTGTTCGGCGAGGCCGATGACCCGATGGGAGCGCTCCGATGGGTGTTGTCGGAGACCCGCCGGGCCGTAGGCGCCCCTGAGTCGCTGCGCGGCGACCCGTTGCGGTGGTCGTCCGTCGACGTGCGGGTCGACGTGCTCGACATCGCCGCGGGCGATGAGGAGGCGGTGGTAGCGGCCACAGGTGAGTTTCTGGAGGGCGTGTACGTCGACGGCTGCGCAGCCTTCGAATCGTGGCTCGCCGCAGAACGGTATCGGTGGGCGGCAGAACAGGAGGCCCGTGTCCGGCAGACGGCGGCGGCCGCGTTCGCCGAGGGTCGACTCACCGATGCCGCCCGGCTCGCCGCCCGGGCCGTCCGGCTCAACACGCTCGACGAGGGCAACCACGAGCTACTGGTCCGCTGCCTCATGGCGTTGGGTGACCGCACCGCAGCACTCCGCCAGATCGCCGTGTGCGAGGACGTGTTCCGCCGCGAACTCGGTCGAACCCCCTCACCGGCTCTCCGGGCCGCTACTGATCACGCAAGACTCCCGGCTGCTCCTGTGGAGCACTCCCTTGGGGAGGCGGAGATCCAACTCGACGTCGGACGGGCCGCCGTCAACGCCGGCGCCACCCGAGCGGGGGTCGAAGCCCTGTATCGCGCAGTGGCACTCACCGAAGACGGGCCTGACCGTCACCTGCACGCACGCGCCCTCCTCGCTCTCGGCGGCGCCCTGGTGCACGCGGTCCGCGGCCGGGACGGTGAAGGCTCCACGACGCTGCACCGTGCGCTCCATGCAGCGCGTGAGGTCGGCGACCGGGAAACGGCGATGACGGCGTGCCGCGAGCTCGGATTCGTCGAGGTCCAGGCCGGTCGGCGACCAACCGCCACCGAATGGTTGCAGCGCGCCGTCGACCTCGCCGAGACCGACGGTGAGCTCGGATCGGCGCTCGCAATCCAGGGGATGAGCGCAGGCGACATCGGCCGTCACGCCGAGGCGGCCGAGCTGCTCACCCGCTCGGCAGAACTCGCCGAGGCGTCGGGCGAGCTGCGCCAGCAGGCGTGGTCGCTCGGCGTGCTCTGCAGATCCCTCATGCTGCGTGGCGACGACGCCGAGGCACTGCTGGCGGCCGACCAGTCGATCGATCTATGCCGCAGCCAGCGGTGGATGGTGTTCCTGCCCTGGCCACGGGCGTTCCGGGCCGAGCTCCACCTCCGGGCGGGCCGATCCGATTTGGCTCGCCAGGAGATCGAACCGGCCTGGTCGTTGTCGTGCCAGCTCGGTGACCCGTGCTGGGAGGGGGTGTCTGCTCGCATGCTTGCCAGGTTGAGCGCACACGATGGAGACCTCGTCGCGGCGCACACCTGGCTCGACGAGGCGCGCCGCCGCTGCGACGCCGTGGCCGATACCTATCAGTGGGTTCGGGCCTACGTGATCGACGCCCAGATCGACCTGGCGGTCGCTCGGGGTGACGACCACGCGGCGCTCGTGCTCGCCGACGAACTCGCGGCTCTCGCTGCTCGCTCCGAGATGTTCGAGTTCGTCGTACACGCCCACCTCCACCGGGCCCGGCTCGGCCGGCCCAACGCGCTCGCGTCGGCGCGGCTGCTCGCCGGACATGTGGAGAACCCCGCACTCGACCGCACCGTTCGGGACATGAGCAATCGACCAGATGTGGAGACCGACCCAGCATGACCAGCAACACCGCCAACTGGACGATCGTCGACGAAGGGTGGGGACACGCCGCGTCCGAGTTCGCCACCCTGAGCGAGCCGTCGAATGTCCGCGAGTACGTGTCGATGCATCACAGGCTCACGGTGGGGCCGGGCGACGGGCTACTCGACGTGGCCTGCGGCTCCGGCCTGGCCATGGAACTCGCCGGCCTCCGAGGCGCCTCCGTTGCCGGGATCGACGCCTCGGCACGCCTCGTTGCGGTCGCTCGCGACCGCAACCCGGTCGCCGATGTCCGTGTCGGTGACATGTGCGCCCTGCCGTGGGACGCCGACACCTTCGACGTGGTGACCAGCTTCCGTGGGATCTGGGGCACCACCCCAGGGGCGCTCGCCGAAGCATTCCGCGTGCTCCGGCCCGGCGGGCGCCTGGGGCTGACGGTGTGGGGTCACATCAAGGCATCGCCCGGGGCGTGGGCGTTGGCACCGTTCAGGCTCGCTGCCGAGCCCCAGCTCGCCAACCAGTCGGCCATGGTGGGACTCGGGCGGCCGGGCGCCGGTGAAGCACTGCTGGCGGAGCACGGCTTCGAATCGGTCACGAGAGTCACCGTCCCGTTCGTATGGGAGTTCGCCGATCCTGAAACCTACGCCCGGACCCTCGCCACCACCGGACCGGCGTACGAGGCGATCCAGAACGTCGGCGAGGCCGCGTTCCGACGGGTGGCCCTCGCCGTCGCCGAGGAGCGGGTGCGCCACGGCCTGCCACTCCGAGCCGAGATCGACGTGGTGGGCTACCTCGCCGTCAAGCCGGTGCGACGGACGGCGACGGCGCCCCATTTCCTGGGAGCGGCACCGGCGACGCCCGAGTCCGGGGCGCTGGCGCAGGACGATCGCGACGCGCTCGGATACGTCATGAACGCCTCCCGGCTGTGGGCGTGGAAACCGGAGGCCTTCACCGCGCTCTTCGATCTGCTCGGTCACGTCGCCGGTGAACGTCTCGGCTTCCGGGGGCGCGGCCTCATCGTGCTGGCCGTCGCATCCACGATCGGCGACCCGTACTGCACGACGGCATGGGGGTCGAAGCTCGCGCCGACGGTGGGCGAGGACACGGTCGGCAGGGTGTTGCGCGGCGACGACAGCGATCTCGATGTGGTCGAGCGGGCAATGACCAGCTGGGCTCGTCGGATGGTGCGCAGCCCCACCACGACCACTCCGCCCGACATCGATTCGCTCCGTCGGGCCGGTCTCGACGACGAGCGCATCTTCGCGGTCACCCTGTATGCCGCGCTGCGCTTGGCGTTCTCGACCGTCAACAATGCGCTCGGCGCGCACCCCGACGACGAGCTCATGGAGAAGGCGCCGGCAGCGGTGACGTCGGCGATCGGCGACCTCCGGCGCCGTGCCTCGGTCTCAGCTCGACGGAACAGGCCGTCTTCGATGTCGAGCGTCGTCTCCACTGCGCCAATGTGGCACCTCGATCACGTCGACCACCAGGATTTCACTCCCTGAGTGATGCGTCAGCCTGGGCCTGGGCGGCAACCACGATCGACCGGTCTTCGACGACCAGACCGAGCAGCGTGAGGGGCACACGCCGTTGCAGACCCACCGACACCGACAACCCGTCGGCGGACACCACAACCTGTGGGGCGGCGTCGAGATCAGTACCGTTGGGCTGGGCGGCGATCAACCGCACGGCCAGATCCCGGGCCAGCCCGGGATCGAGCGTCACCCGACCCTCCGCCCGGAACACCTCGACATCCACCCCCGACGAGGCAGCCACCGCTGCCGCATCGGCGATCCCCGCCAGATCGCGATGCGCCCCCAATGCCGACCACAGGTCGATGCTGATCCCACCCACCATCAACAACGTCAACGCCAACCCCAACGTCCACAACGTCGTGCTGCCCCGCTCTTCGGAGTGCAACCTCATCCGCCCGTACTCCGGTACAGGTCCACATACGACGCATGCGACGCCGACACCGACACTCCCCCGACACTCGCCCGCTCACCCGCCTCGTTTGTGAACGGCAACGCCACCAGTGGAATCTCCATCACCACCGTCGCCACCACCGTGTCATCCCGCGCCAACGTCGACGGGCACGCCGACGCACCACCAGCGGACAGTGGAGCCGGCGCCGCCCCACACAATCCCACCGACACCTCCCCCGGGGCGTATCCGTGGTTGGACGCCATCGCCGACACCTGAACCATCGCACCGGAGACATCGCCATCGGCGATCACCACCGCCCGCGAGGCCTCCGCCGCCGCCAGCCGGACAAACGACCGACGCTCCAACCCCGGTCCGAACGACATCACCAGCATCGCCACCGGCACCATCAGCAACCCGATGCCCAGCGCCATCTCCAACGAGGCCGCCGCCCGTTCCCCCCGGAGCCGAGTCATGGAGCGAGATCCTCGAGCGGCGCTCGGGCCTCACGACTGAACGACAGGTCGGGCACCGGCGGAGCCCACCCGTCCAACACCCCGTCGATACGGGCCACCAGCCACGCCCCGTCCACCGTGCAGCTGATCACAGCACCAGGCTGCACCGCTCCGCCCTCCACTGCGTCAAACGTGGAACGCGCCCTCGAGGCGCAAGAACCAACCGGATCGAGCGAACGGGCACCCTGACGGGCGCCCTCATCCAGTGCCGCCGTCGCCACTCCGAGCGCATACTGCATCACGATCAGGTTGGTGAGTACGGCGAAGAACAGCAGAGACAGACCCGCCACCACCATGTTTTCGATGGTGGCGAGTCCTTCTTCCCTGCTCAGACGCCGATCTGGTCGCCGATCCACGCCACCACGTCGACTCCCAGCGCCTGCAGCGCACCCCAGATGACGACCAACGCTGCGATCGCAAGTGCGGCATTTCCCAACAGCTCCGCCGTGTTCAAGCCTCGCTCGTCTTCGTGGATCCACCGCAACAGCGACCGGACCCCATCTCTCACGTCGTCGATTCCCTCCACGTCTTCTCCTCTCTCTCATTGCCAACCGAGCACCAGTCGTGGAAGCGGTGCCGCCACGAAGATCAACATCACGGGAGCCAGGATGGCGATGGTCGGAACCAGCATCGCCGCCCTTCGTTTGGTCGCATTCCGCCGGATGCCGGAGCGCCGCGCCTCGCGGACGTCCTCGGACAGCGACAACAGACCCTCGGCCAGGTCGACGCCGCGGTCGTCCGCCACCGCCAGTAGCGCGTAGGTGCGGGCACAGAACGGCTCTGGGGTCTGCTCCGCGATCCGGTGGAATGCGTCGGCGGCGCGCATCCCCGCCCGCTGCAACCGCAGGGCCTCACGGAGTTCCGAAACCACCTCACCTCGGCCTCGCGCCACCAACTGGGAGACCGCCTGGACCACTCCGCCGCCGGCCCGGGCACGCACCGCCAGCAACTGGTTCACCGTGTAGATCTCGATGCGCATACGCGCCTGGCGATCCTCGATCGCCCGGTCCAACCGGCCCCGTTGCCGGGTGGCACCGACCACGACAGCCAGCACCAGCATCATGACCCCCCGCCCTGTCGACAACGACAGAACCAACGACACCCCGACTGCCCCCGCCACCCACGCCAGCAGCGACCCGAGCTGGCGGGTCCGATAGGCGGCCAGACGGTCGGCTTCGGCGATGTGCGGGAACAATCCGGCCTGGCGTATCCGCAATGCCAGCGTCTCGTCGCCTGCCTGGTCGATCAGCCGGCTCAGCCGGTTCGCCAGCCCCGAGACCACGGGGGCGAGAACACCTCGGATGGCCGAGCCCGTACCCCCGTCGGCGACCGCTCCCACGTCGGCCGATCCTCCCAACGACGTCCTGGCGGCAATGGTGTACGGCCGGACGCGGGGGCCGAGTCGACGGGTGGGGGGCACGACCCGAGCTGCCAAGGCCGCAACGAACGCTGCTGAACAGAGAGCGGCGAGCAACGACAGCGGCTCGATCATGTCGTCTCCACCGAAGACCGCGCTCCACCACCCAGCACGCGGGGTTCATCGGGTTCGGCGCCGAGTCGACTGACCAACCACATGCCGAAGCCACTCAAGAGCCCACACACGACGACCACCAACACTCCGCCGGCGCTGGCGTAGAACTCCCGGAACGGTCCCTCCCGGGCCGTGATGGCGATGAGCACCAGCCAGGGCAGCACGAAGACAGCCCGGGCATTGATCTTCTGCTCGAGGGCGAGAGTTTCGATCTCTTCGATGGTCCACACGTCGCGCACGGTGGCGTCGGCCAGGTCCCGCAGGATGTCCGGCACGATCGCGCCACCGCGCTGGTGGGCGAGGATGAGGATCTCGATGACCCGGTCGCTGGTCGGGTCGGCCAACTCCTCCTTCACGACCTCGAGGGCCGGCACCATCCCCAGGGTCCTGGCGAGATACGGGAAGCGGGAGAACGCTTGTCGAAGCGGGATCGGTCCGGTGGCCACCAGGTTCTCGATGGCCCTTTGCAGCGACATCCCGGCAGTGATCGATGCAACCAGATCACGCAAGCCATCGGGCCACGCCTTCTGGACCTCTGACAGCCGGAGCGCACGCCGGCGGGCATACACGGCCCGCGGTAGAAACGACGTCAGCATTCCCGCTGCCGCCGCCAACACCACCAGGCCGGTCATGGCGAGCACAACCAGGAACGCCAACCCACCCGCTCCGAGCCTGACCAACCGGAACTGCCGGGGCGTGATCATCAAGCCGGCCTGGATGAGCCACTGTTGGCGGGGATCGACCTGCGGATCCGCCTGAATCACTGCCCTGTGCCTCGGAAGGACCCCGAGCAACAGTCCGACCAGCAAGCCGGCGGCCACCGCACTGGCGAGCGACGCCAGCAGGATCACGGCAGCACCCCTCGGCCATCGAGCAGGTCGGCGAGTGCCATGTCACGGGGAAGGACCTGCTCGAGGCGTTTCGACAGACGCCCCGGGGGCAGCGCTCCGGTCCAGCGCAACGGGTCGCCCAACCGGTCACGTACGAAGATCGGCTCCGTGGAGAAGTCGTCATGCAGCGATGGGACAACCGCCAGGATCTCGCGCACCTGACGGATCACCGCCCCGTCGCTCCCACGGGCTGACTCACGCTCGCAATGGATGACCAGGTCGAGCGAGGCCGCGAACACATTCCGCACCACCGTTTCCGGGACGTTCTCGCCTGCCATCAGGGCGGCGTTGACGAGCGCAGCCAGCGCATCGGCCGCCGAGTTGGCATGCACGGTGCATGAGAATCCGGTGCCGGCGTTGACGGCCCTGGTCAACTCGAATGCTTCCGCTCCCCGAACCTCACCCACGACGATCCGGTCCGGACGCATCGCCAGCACCACCTTGACCAGATCCCGGAGTGACACCTCTCCCGAGCCGTCCAGGCCGGGAGGACGAGCCTCGTAGAAGGACCCGTGGAGCAGCGGGAAGTGCAACTCTCGAACCTCCTCGCAACACCGGAGACAGTGCGACGCCGGAGCGGCGTTGAGCATGGCCGACAGCAGGGACGTCTTCCCGGCGCCGGGAGGTCCTGACACCACCACACTCGAGTTGGTCTGCATCACCGACCACAGGAATCCGGCGGCAGACCCGGTGAGCGAGTCGAGCGAAACCAGCGAGGCCAGGGTCTCCTTGCGGAGCGCATATCGGCGGATCGTGGCCGACAACTGGTCGGCGATCGGCGGGATCACCGCCGTCAGGCGGGCAGTCCCATCCAAGACCCGAGCCTGGACGATGGGAGAGGAAGCGTCGAGTCGTCGATCGGTGCTCGCCAGGAGCCGGTCGATCACCTGCAGGTTCTCGGCGGGGGTGGTGGGCTCCTCGAGGCCGCGGAGCCGGCCGGACCCGTCGATGTAGGTGACCCGGCCTCCTTCGATGAAGACCTCCTCGATGTCGGTACGAGCGAGGACGTCGGTGAGCGGACCGAGATCCGCCAGGGCGCGCACGACCCGTTCCACCATGTCGGCCGGGTGCCGGAGAGCCCGGTTCTCGCCCAAGTTGGAGCGCCGCTGATATTCGTCCACAGCTCTCGTCACCAGGCTCCGAACCACGTCACGGTCGGTACCGGTGTCGACCCGGTTCTCCTCTACGAGTTCGAGGGCCCGTAGCCGGATCTCCTCGTAGGCGTGCGACCGGTCGATCATTCGTCACCGCCGAGTACGAATCTGTCGGCCCAGCGGTCCACCGCCTTCCTGAACCTTCCCCGGGCTGCGACCGAACCGTCCCAGGTGGCAGCGACCAGCTTCGGGTCGTCTGGCAGATACCCGAAGCTCGCCGGCGCGTACGTCCGCCCTACCTCCTGAAGCAGCTCGGCACGGCGGAACTGATCCGAGGGTGCCCGGTTCACCAGCACGTCGGCGCGCCGATGGTCGCGCAACCCGTCGGCGATCGACAGCCACTCGAGCAGCCGCGCCACTCCAACCGGCGTCCCCAGGCCCACGGCGACCAACCGGTCGCTCGACTGGACGACCGCTCTGCTCACGGCGTGGCGCCCATGTCCATCGGAGAATGCCTCGGCCTCGATACGACTGCCGACGTTCACCACCACGTTGCTGTAGATGAGTGCGAGTTCCCTGATGAGGTCGACCGCCTGGCGGGGCCGCACCTCGGTCCAGTCGCGGACGTTTGCGAGACCGGGGAGCACGGCGAACGCCAGACCGGGGATTCGATGCATCACCCGATCCATCGAGCCGGAGCGATGTTCGAGCACGTCGATGGCCGTGCGCAGGTTCGGGAAGAGTGGCATGCCGAGCCGTTGGGCCAGTGAAGGAGCCGATTCATCGACCTCCACGAGAACCGTCGAGCCGTGGCCCGCGAGCCTCGCCGCAAGGGCGATCGCCACCTCGGTGGCACCCACACCGCCGCTGGGCCCCCCGACCGCCAGGACCGTGCCGGTCGCATGTACGGCGACGTCCGTATCCACCGCTCGATCGACGTTGGTTGGTCCGGAATCGATCAGGCCCTGGGCGGCTCGCCCCGACATGATCCGCCCGATGGCTTCGAGGAACTCGTCGGCGTCGGCGTCGGACTCGACGACATCCGACACGCCACACTCGATGAGTCGGTCCTTTCCGTCGGCGAACTCGACCGGGTCGTACACGCCGAGCACAGCCCGCCCCCGCTGATTGACCATCTCCACCAGGCGCGGCGTGAGGAACGAGCACATGTCGTCGATGACCAGCACGTCATAGCTCTCGGCGAGGAGATCCTCGGGTCCCATAGCCGCCACCCGGACCCGGGCACCCCCGTGATCGGCAAGGAATCTGCGCAAGCGGTCGGGCCAATTCCGGGCCGACATGGCGATGGCGAGCTCGGTTTCCATCAGCCGCCCTCCTCGCCCGACCCTTCCCCTTCTCCGGTGTTCGGTTCTCCAGCGTCGGGCGTCGCCGGGGTCCCCGGCAGCGTCAACCGCTCCGGGGTGGGAGCCCCCGTCGAAAGGACGATCTCCAGCGATTCGGCCTGCAGCGCCTCGGCCACCGCCAGGGCCGTGTCGGCGTCGACGGCGATGACGACGAAGTAGTCGGTGGTTCCCACCAGGCCACCGGTTTCGGCCGAGGGGACGTCGAGCACCTGAGCCCCTGTGACCACATATCGGGCCGTTCCGTCCGACACGGCGATGAGGTCCACCAGGTCGCCGCGGGCGATGAGGTCGCCACCACCGGCGTGCGAGGCGTCAACCGGAACCGTCATGGCCCGAAGGTTGGAGTCGGTTGCCCGCTCGGACAGTGCCGCCGCGCTCACGAACTCGCCGGCGAAGACCCGGTTGGTGACCACCTTGCCCAGCACCGACTCGAGCCCCACATCGGTGACCAGACGCTCGACAACCGGATTCTCGGCATCGATCTCGACGAACTCGAGCATCGACGCCTCGAGCTCGGTGCCCGGAGCGAGGTCCTGGGCGGCGACCGCCACCAGGGCGACGGCTTCCTGGGATCGGAGCACATTCACATTGAGTACGAATGCCGCCAAGGCGGCAAACACCATGATCACCTGACCAGCGGACACCCGCGCCCAGAACGGGCGACGTCCGATCGCCGGCACATCGGTACGGGATGCCTCCCCAGCATGTTGTGTCACCATTCCACCCCTCCCCGCGGCGGCATGCTATCCATTCGGTCCACATGACGACTCCCCCAGGACCATCTTTTCCGCCGTGGAGCGAGGACCCCCTGGAAGGGCTGGCTCGCGAGTTGCGCCAGGGAGCGGGTGCCGAGCTCCGCGCAGAGGCCGAGACTGCCGAGCTCGAGACCGAGATCGGACGGATGCGGCACCGAAGCTCGTCGGACGTGGCGCGGGAAGCAGCCATGCGAGGCGATCGGGTGTCGGTGGTGATCGACGGAAGGACCATCACCGGCCACGTGGTCCACGTTGGCAAGGACTACCTGTCGGTGGAGACTGCCACGGAACATGCCGACGCCAAGCTCGACCGAGTCGCACTCGTGCTCACCCCGAGCCGCCACGGGGGCATAGCGCCACGCGGCGGATCGATCACCTTCAAGGCCAGGTTGTCGGAGTACGAGCAGACGGGCGAGACGGTGGAACTGGTGGCCACCGGTCTTGCCTTCTCGGTGCGCGGCAGCATCGAGGTGGTGGCGACCGATCATGTGATTGTCCGTGATGTCGACGGCACCCGAACGTCCCTCCCCGCCGAGCAGATCGATCTGGCGCTCAGGCCTCGTCGGTCTCGCTGACCAACTCATCCTCTTCCATCTCGCCCGGGATGACGGGATGGGATCGAACGAACTCGAACACCTCGTCCCGGAAGAACTTGAACGTGCGACCGCCGGGCAGCTTGTAGGCGGGGATGCGACCCTCACGGGCGTAGCGGCGCACCATCTGGATGTTCATGCCGAGGAGATCCGCCACCTGGGCGGCGTCGAGAATCGGTGGGTAGTCGTCGAGGCCGGCCATCTGAGATCCTCCTTCAAACCGATCTTCCGGGCTGTGCTTCCGGGCTGTGCTTCCGAGCTGTGCTTCGTGCTCACTGTCACCAACGGGTCGACCGCGACCATTGGCGTTGCTCAACGATACCATACGACCGACAGGATTGTGCGACGGCGGTAGGCGACCGGCAGCGACCGTTCCAGGTTAGGCTGGACTCCATGACCGAAGACGCCATCAGGCCCGATGCGGTTGAGCCGCCCGGGGCCGCCCACACAGCCAACCCCGAGGCGGAGGCCGCAGCCGACCCCGACGCTCCGTCGATCCTGCAGCCCACCAAGCTCATCCGGATCGCTTCGATGACCAGGGCCATGCTCGAGGAGGTACGTCAGTCACCGCTCGACGAGCCTGGACGCCAACGGCTCATGCGCATCCACGAGCGCTCGCTCGACGAACTGCGGGAAGTGCTCTCCAAAGATCTCCAGGAGGAGTTCAACGAGATCTTCGAGCCGCTCCACCGCGACGACATCCCCTCGGAGTCGGAACTGCGGATCGCCCAGGCTCAGCTGATCGGCTGGCTCGAGGGGCTCTTCCACGGGATCCAGGCGTCGCTGTTCAGCCAGCAGATGGCGGCCCAGGCACAGCTCGCCGAGATGCAGCGCAGGGCGATCGGACAGGGCGCCCCCCAACAGCAGGAGCCGACGGGCCTCTATCTCTAGCGGCCCAACGGAGTCAACCTCAGGTAGAGGTCGAGCCTCGGACGAGGCGCCGGCGATCCTGCACCGCCACGCCGCCGTAGTGGGTATGAGGGTCGAGTAGCTGTTCCAGGGACTTCCGCTCGAGCTCAACACCGCCCCCGACGAGGCCCCTGCCCCGGCCGACGCCGAGGCCGGCACCGACACGTCGGTCGACCTCACCTGACCGGATTCAACTCCGTAGAGCCCAGTCGACGCGCCGCTGCGTGGACGGGTCCAGAAACCCCTCCACCGTGGCGGCGGTCTCGACCCGCATCGCCTGCTCGAGCGTGTTGGTGTAGCCGTCGTTGAGGACCTGCTTGGTGCGGTGCAGCATCTGCTGCGGCAACGCCGCCAGTCGCCGAGCGATGTCCAGCGCGGTCGCCGTCACCTGATCGTCGGGCACCACCCTGGCCACCAGACCCATCTCGAGCGCCGCAGCGGCGTCGAACTTCTCGCCCAGCATGATCAGCTCCTTGGCGCGTTGCAGCCCGACGGTGGCCGGGAGCAGCGATGTGATCCCACCGGTGACGAACACGCCCAGCGACAACTCCGGGAAGAAGCACCGACACGTCTCACCCATGACGGCGATGTCGCAGTTCGCCACCCACTCCAGCCCGCCCCCGGCGGCCCATCCGTTCACCGCACCCACCACCGGCTTGGGGCGCTGCATGATGAGACGGGTGATGTCCTGGATCGACTCGACGTAGGCGGTGGTCTCGTCTCGGTCCCCCACCTGGTCGTCGAACTCCTTGAGGTCATCACCGGCGCAGAACGCCCGCCCCTCCCCCGTCAGCACGATCACGTCCACGTCGGGATCGGACTGCGCCGCCTCGAGCGCCGCCGCCAGGTCGGCCAGCAGCTCCCTGTTGATGGCGTTCAGGCGGTGCGGCCGGTTGAGTCGGATCACGGCCACTCGCTCGGATGTCTCGCAGATCACGGTGTCGGTCATGGACGGTCCTCCCTGATCACTCGTCTCGTCTTCCCCTCTGTGCGAGGAAGGGTTCCGAACGGGACCACCCGCACCTCGGCGGTCACCCGCACGCCGGTGTGGATGGCGTCCTCGACATGCCGGGCCAGAACCTCCCCCGCCTCCACCCCGTCCGCCGCCTCGACCTCCACCGGCAGGCGGTGATACGGAGGTGGGCCGGACAGCACGATCCGGTATTCGCCCGACAGCCCGGGGACGGTATTGACCACCGACGCGACGGCGGTGGGGAACACATTGACGCCACGCACCACGACCATGTCGTCAGACCGACCGATCACCCGGAACCGAAACCCGGTGCGACCGCAGTCACACGGATCGGTGGATGTGATGACGACCACGTCGCCGGAACGAAACCGGACCAGCGGCTGACAGTCGCGTTCGAGATGGGTCAACACCAGCTCACCCGACGCCCCCGCCGTCAGCGGCACCGACGTCGGTGGTGTCGGGATCGATCAGCTCGGCCCACAGCACGTCGGCAGCACAGAAGTGCAGGTCGGGGTCGAGGTGGCACTGTGAGGCGAAGTTGCAGAACACATCCGACACCCCGTAATTCGAGTTGCGGGCCTCGAACCCCCAGGTTCGTTCCAGGCGGCCGCGGAACCGCGGGTCATCGAGACCGGGCTCGCCACCGAACAGGCCCAGCCGGAGCCCGAGGTCTGTCGGCGCCAGCCCGGGGAAGTCCTCGGCGATGACCCGCTCCAGCACCGACGGATACGACGGGGTGCACGAGATGGCGGTGATACCCACCTCGAGGATGGTCTCGATGAGCAGGCGGGAGCTGCCCACGCCGAAGGGGACCACCATGGCACCGGTCTGCTCGAGGGTCATGTGGTCGGTGAGCCCGCCCATCCACAGCTGGTAGTTCAGGCAGTGGATCACCCGGTGCCCGGGACCGAGCCCAGCCGCCGACTGAGCACGGCCGCCGACCACCGCAGTCACGTGGGCGTCGGCGGCCGACAGGGCGATGTTCATCGCCTGGCCGGTGGTGCCGGACGTGCGATGAAGGCGGGCCACCGCATCAAAGGTCAGGTAGCTCCCGAATGGCGGATGGGCGGCCTGGTCGACCCGCAGCATCGCCTTGTCGGTCAGGGGCAGCGATGGGAGATCGTCGAGGCGCTCGGGTACCGGGGCCCCCGCCCACACGGCCGTCAGGAACGGCGACGAAATCACGTGGCGGCGCTGAACCATCCAACGCTCGTGTCGATGACGGTCGAGCTCGTCGGCGGAGGCGAAGTCACCACCTGCGAGCAACGTCAGACCTCCCGCTCCGGCTTCGGCAGCAGCGCCAGTTCCTCGGCTGTGATCTCTGCGGTGGGTTCGTCGGCGAATTCGTTGAGGGCGTCGATGAGGGCCCGTTTGGAGTCCGCCGACCCGAAGGCGGTGACCACGTCGTCGGACTGGAGCCGGGTGGCTCCGGTCGGAACGACCACCTCGGTTCCGCGCCGCACCGACACCAGCGTGCACCCACGCCAGTCGACGCCGCTCACCTCGACCCGGTCGGCCACCGAACCGGGTGGGACGCGGAAGTCGAAGTAGTCGGCCCCCGGATCGGTCCGACGTCGCAGGCGCTGCCGATCGAGCTCGCCACCGGTGGCGGCCCCCAACGCCAGGTGATAGGCGTCGATGGCGTGCTCGCGGCGGAACATACCCACCAGCCTGGTGCCATCGTCCTCGGCGACGACGGGAAGCCGCCCCACCCCGAGCACCGCCATCCGTTCGAGAGCATGCGACACCGGAGTCAACGGGCCGACCGTCACCGGACGGGCCGTCATGGCGTCACCCACCACCGAGCCGGCAGCGGCGCCCCGGTGGATGTCTGTGACGGTGATGATCCCGACCAGCTTCCGATCGTCGACCACGGGAAGACCATGCGACCGATGCCGGTCCATGAGGGCGGCGGCCTCGGCGAGCGGCATCGTCGAGGCGATCTCGGCCGCGGGAGGCTGCATCACGTCGCCCACCGTCACGGTGTCGAGCAGGTCGATCTCCCCCGACTTCACCAGGGTGATCCCGCGCCGTCGCAACGGCATGGTGTACACGCTTTCGGGGTGGACCCGGTCGGCGACGAAGGTGGCGAACGCCGCCGACAGCATCAGGGGCAGGACCAGCCCGTAGTCGTTGGCGCCGGTGACCTCGAAGACGATGAGGATGGCGGTGAGCGGAGCGTGGGCCACCGCCGCGAACACCGTGGCCATCCCCACCACGGCGAACGCGCCCGGCAGGATGGGCGAGATCGACTCCGGCCAGAACGGCTCCACCATCTTGGCGTAGCCGGCCCCCGCAGCGGCGCCGATGAAGAGACTGGGCATGAAGGCGCCACCGGACCCGCCGGTAGCGACGGTGAGCGCGGTGGCGACGACCTTTCCCAAGGCCAGCGCCAACAGCACCCACCAGGCGATCGTCAACACACCGGTGCCCTCCTCGAACTTCTGGGCCAACAACAGCTCGCGCACGAACGTTTGTCCGGTGCCCAGCAGTCGGGGGTCGATCATGCCGATGCCACCGACGATGACCCCCAAACCCACCGGTCGCAGCCAGGCCGGACGGGCATTCCTGTCGGAGAACCGTTCCACGATGTCGAGCAGTCGAAGGAAGAGGTAGGCGGCCACCACGGCCACCACCGCCAGCCCGGCGTACAAGATCAGCTCGCGGGGATCGCCCATCGTGTAGCTCCCGGCGCTGAGCACCGCCTCGGCCGGAAGCAGGCTGCGGAAGGTGACCGCGGCCGAGATGCTCGCCAACACCACCGACGACATGTGCCTGACCGCGAACGACCCGAGAATCACTTCGAGGGCGAACAGCATCCCGGCGATCGGGGCGTTGAACGAGGCACCGATCCCGGCGGCTGCCCCCGCCGCCACCAGGCTCCGCAGCTGATCCTCGCCCACGTGGAACCGACGCGAAACCGACGAGCCGATGGCGCTCCCGATCTGGACGATGGGGCCCTCGCGACCGGCCGATCCGCCGCCACCGAGCGTCAGCGACGTGACCAGGATCTTCAACGGGATGGATCGGGTGGGCATGTAGCCGCCGTGCACCGCCAGCGCCGCCGCAGCCTCGGGAACCCCGTCGCCGGCGACCTCGGGGGCGAACCGGCGGGCGATCCACCAGGCCAGCGTCACCCCGAACGGAACCGAGATGAGCACGAACCACGAGGCGCCGTCGAACCAACGGTCGTCGACCCACTCGAACATATGGGCGATGGATTCGGCCACCACCACCAGCAGCGCCGCCCCGAGGCCGACGGCGACGCCGACCAGCAGCGAGAGGCCGAGGAACCCGGCCGTCTCCCGGTCTCGCAGAACGGCGAGGCCGCGTTCGGGTATCCGGGTCCAGGTCTTCACCCGTCGGAGGGTACCGGTTCCATCCGAGTCTTCGACCCATCTGTGCCGATCACCGGCGCTCCGGACCTATACGATCAAACGATGACCCATCATCCTGACCTCGACGAAATGGCGTTCCTCATCGGCACGTGGACCGGGAGCGGTCACGGCGAGTACCCCACCATCGAGCCGTTCGACTACCACGAGGAGATCACGATCACACCCCTGCCCGGAAAGCCGGCGCTCGTCTACCACCAGCGCACCCGCCGCCCCGACTCCGGCCAGCCGCTCCACAGCGAAACCGGATACTTCCGCTGGGGCGGGGCGGGCCGCGCCGAGCTGGTGCTCTCCTCGCCCACCGGCATCGTCGAGGTGCACGGCGGCTCGATCGACGGAACCCACCTCCACCTCCGCTCACTGGTGGTCGAAGGGGCGCCCACCGCCGTCGAGGTGACCGACGTGGAACGCCACATCCAGGTCGACGGCGACCTCATGACCTATCGGATGTCGATGGCAGCCGTCGGACAAGCGCTCCAAGTCCACCTGCGAGCGAATCTCCGGAGAGGATGAGCGAATAGCTTCCAGCTCCGAGCTGCGAGCTCCGAGCCAGAACCCGTTCCGGCGTGTCGGGTGGTCGCACGTCTCGCTTCTTGGAGTCTCGTTTCCTCGCGACAGCGCTTCGTGGCGGGTTGGCGATTCGGGCGGCCCGCCCCCAATGCCGTCGGCGACAGTCGCGTAGCTCAGCCACGCCCGACTCAGCCAGAAGCCAGCTGGTCGGGCTACTCGGCTCCTCGCCCCTCGCCCTCCCCCTCGCTCCGCAAACGGACAGTGCCGACATCCGGTGTCGCAGCAGGTGCCGCGGTTCCAGAGGTATTCGGCCGTGAACACCCAGAATCCGGTGGCGGGATCGGGGTAGCGGGAGACGCCGGCGTCGATGGCCCGGCGATGCACCTCGAGGATGGTGTCGTAGAGCAGGTGCGACTGCGGAAGGCGGCTCTCGGCGGGTACGAGACGGTCTGGAGGCACTGCCATGTTCGAAGCCGGGATGATGGCAGGTAACTTGACGCCATGTACCGCTCCACCGGGCTGGGCAGACCGATCGACCTGCGCTACCCATCGAACCGATTCATCGTTGCGGTGGCGGTCATCTCCTCGATCGTGGCGTACACGTTCGCCGATGTCGAACCGGTCGGGGCCGCCATCACGGTGGGAGGCTCGGCCTTCCTGGCGTGGGCGATCACCCGGGAGATCGACCCCGACCGCACCCTGAGCGCCGCCATCGCAGGGCCCGGGGCGGCCGCACTCGGGTGGTGGGCACACATCCAGTCGACACCGATTTCTCTCGGGACGGTGTACCTGGTGCTGATCTCGGTGCGCGTCATCATCAGGAGCACCGGCCGGCCCCCCACCGGACTCGACCTCGGGCTGCATCTGGCGATCGTGGCGTGGCTGTCGACCGGACCACACGCCTGGCTGGCCGCACTGGTGTTGGCGGTGGCCATCGTGCGCGACACCCGACTCCCGGACCCGGCCCCCGGCGTGAACCTGTGGTGGGGTGCGGGGATCGGCGTGGTCGCCACCCTCGTGGCCGGGGTTGCGTCGGCTCAGGCGGATTGGGCGATTCCAGACGCCACCGGGGCTGCACTGCTCGTCGCCGGAGTGATCGGCACGGCCGTCATCGTGAGACCGCAACCGGTGACGTCGACGTCCGACGCCGACCGGCGCCCGCTCGACCCGGGCCGGCTGTCGATGGCGCGTTTCACCGCCGGGAGCGGCGCCGTGCTGGTCGCACTGGTGGGGGGAGCGTCGGGCATCTGGGCGGTGGCACCGGCGTTCGTCGCCGTTGCCGCTACAGCCGTGGTGCGTCTGGCTCGCTGAGCTGCCGGCGGACCATCGTCACGTGCGGTCCCAGCCCGGGCGGCTCGTACACGTCCGACACGGTCACGAACCCGTGCCGCACGTAGAACCCCGCCGCCGGCATCCGGGCGCTGCACCAGAGGTACCGCCCACCATGCCGGAGAGCGTGGGCGCGACAGGCCTCGAGCAACGCCGATCCGACGCCCGCCCCGGGGGTGGTGGCCGCCATCGCCCGCAACCTCCACCCGCCCGGCCCGGACTCCTGTCGGTCTTCGGGGAACACCCCGGCGGTACCGAGCACCGCCTCCTTTTCGGCCCCGACCTCGTAGGCGGCGAACCAGCCGGCCTCCGTGTCGTCCTCGCCAGGGACGATCAGCTCGTCGAGCGTCTGGTGGGGGCGGAGGACCTGCTGACGCACGGGACGGGTGAGCACAGGGTCCACTCTGCGGATCTCGAAGAAGGGGGCCATTCGTCCAGGCTATCGCCCTATGGTCGGAGCATGCCCCGACCATCCGTACCGACGACGGTTGCCATGGTGGTCCTGGTGGCCGGCCGGTGCACCAACGCGTCCCCGGCGCCGTCGAGTGCCGTCGTCCCGGCCGATCCGACGGCAGCGGCGACGGCTTTCTGCGACGACGTGTGGTCGTGGTACCGGGCCTCGGCAGAACGGTTCAACGAGATGTCGGATGCTGCGCGTACCGACCTGACGCCGACGTCCGACGGCGCCATCCTGCTCGAAGCCCTCGACGACTTCGAACAGCGGAACGTCGGTCTTGGGAGTCTGATGGCCGAGCACGGCGGTCCGGTGGCGGAACTGGCCGACCAGGTGCGCCGCGACATCCCGGCCTCGGTCGCTGCCGTCGACGACATGCGGCGAAGCGTCGTGGAGGAACCGGAGATCGACGAGCAACGGCCACAGGTCCGGCTGTCGCAGATGGTGGTGACGATGGAGAAGGTGATCGACCCTCCCAGACCCGAGATCACCGCCGACGACACCGAGCTGCTGGCAGTGCTTCGAACGGTTCCGAGTTGTCAGTTCGCCGTCAAGGGCGCCGATGACGGCGTAGGCCGTTACAGCGGCTGATGGCCGACGCCGGACTGGCACAGTCAACAGGTCAACCCCGAACACAGATCCGGCCAGCCGTCCCATCCGGTGTAGCACACTGGGCTGATGCGTCTCGACCGCAACGAAGTACTCGTCATCGCCGCTCGATTCATATCGCGAACCGGCGGCGAGGCCGCGTTCTTCGTGGGGATCTGGGGCAAAGCCGCATACGAGTTCGACGCCGCGCCGGGTGCGATCGCGCTTCTGATGGCGGCGCTCGGCCTGTCCGGGCTGGCGGGGTCGGCTGTCGCCGGGATGCTCATCGACCGGTTCGGCCCGAAGCGGGTGTTGATCGGCTCTGAGGTCCTGTTCGTCCCGGCCACTCTGGCGGTGGTGGCGACCACCGACATGTTCACGATGACGCTCGCCGCCATCGCCTTCGGCCTGTTCTCTGCCCCCACGATGACGGCCATCGCCTCGTTTCCCCCGTATCTCACCACCGACGAATCCCGGCTGGTCAGGGTCAACGCCGCCGTCGAGACCGCCGGGATGGCGGCGCTCATCTCGGGCTCGGCGATCGGCGCCGCCCTGGCGTCGGTGCTGTCGGTGGACTCGGTTTTCTACCTCGACGCCCTGACCTCGATCGTGGCGGTGGCCTTGGTGGCGCGGGTCAAGACCCGAACCGTGACGAGAGCCGAGCCGGTGGGCGGCGGTGTCGCCGAGATCCGGGCGGGGTTCGTCTATGTGTACCGCCACCCCCGCCTCCGGTTCTACATCCTGATCGCCACCTCGATGTGGTTGCTGTTCGGCCTGTTCTCGTCGCTGGAACCGATCTTCTACCGCGACGTGCTCGGCCGGGGCCCGGAGGCGATCGGCATCGTGAACGCCATTCTCGGCGTCGGTCTGGTGGCCGGCACCGTCGCCGCGTCGCGCCTCCCCCGTAGGCTCCGCAGCGCCCGCACCGTGCTGTGGTTGCTGGCTGCCAACGGGATGGGATCGATCGTCTACATCGCCACCGCCAACTACACCGTCGTCATCGTCGGCGCCATCGGCTGGGGTGTGGTGATCGGGCTCTTCCTCCCCCTGGTGCGGACACTGATCCACGTGAACTCACCCGACGACATGCTGGGTCGGGTGATGGGAACCAGCACCGTCCACGCCGAGGCGGCCAAGATCATCCCGTTGCTGGTGGCACCGGCGCTGGCCACCGCCATCGGCGTGCAGTGGCCCATGGTGATCGGTGGTGTCGGCCTGATCGGGCTGGCGCTGCTGGCTGGGCCGACCGGGGCCCGTCTCGACCGGACCCGCACCGTGGAGGTTCCGCCCGTGTCACGCGGCTTGGTCGGCGATGAGCCGATTTCGCCCAACCCCTGAAGACAGTCGGTGGTGGAAGACGGTCCCTCGGCCCGAGGGAAAGGGACCTAGGCCGGGTGTGAGCCAATCCGCCCGAAGTAGTTCCAAATCGACCATACTGCGCTAGGAAGGGACCAGCGGAGACGGCGGCGTTCAGTGCCGCTCGTGGAGCTCGACCCCTTCGGGGGACGGGGCAAAGGGAGGCAATTCACATGCGAACGATGGGTGCAAGGCGACTCATGGCGGTCCTGACGGCGCTGGCAGCGGTAGGGCTCATGTCCCTGCCCGCCGGGGCGGCGACCGTCATCTTCTCTTTCGAGGGAGACGACTTCTACATTCCACGCCCGGTCGAGAGCTCCGACCAGGAGAACGTCTACCGGCTCCTCACCACCTACGATCTGGCGGCCAACGGCTTTGCCGACCTCATCGGCCTGGAGTGCACCTTCTCTGTGACGGCGGCCAACGGTTCGAGCGTGCACCTCAACAACTTCGGCGCCATCATCTCCGGCGGTAGCGAGACCGACGTCCTGGGAACCGAGTCGTTACCTGATGTGCTCACGACCCAGCTGGTGGACGAGACCCTGGTGCTCGGCGAGACGATCGAGCTCTACAACGTGATGGTCAGAGACGACAACGAGACGATCGGAACCTCGGTCGAGTACGTGGTCACCGTCACCTGCACCACCGAAGATGAGACGACGACCACGACGGCAGCCGAGACCACCACCACCACAGAGGAAGAGACGACGACCACAACTGTCGTCGATACCACCACCACGACGCTTCCCGTCACCACCTCGTCGGTTCTGGGGTCGACCACCACAACGGTGGCGGACACCACCACGACGTCGGTGGCGGCCACCAGCACCAGCACCATCCCGCCGGTCACCGGAAGCACCCTCCCCTTCACCGGCCCGCCGGTCGAGGCGGCCGGGATCGCCATGGCCGCTGCTGCGCTCCTGCTGCTCGGTGGCGGCGTGCTGCTCGCCAGCCGCGAGAGCTGACCCTTAGGAGCCAGGGGCGAGGGGCGAGGGGCCAGAACGCGGTCTCCTCGCTTCTGGCTCCTCGCTCCTCGCTCCTCGCTCCTCGCTCAAACCTTCGGGGGCGGCGAGTCAGCTGGTACGCTCGCCGTAATCGAGGTGAGGCTCCGACATCGGAGTTGAACGCGGCGCGATTCAGGGCAATCATGCGGTTGCACCGAGAGAACACACACGAAGGGAATCCAATGCTCGCCACGGTCAAGAAGAGAGTGCTGGCTGTCGCCACCGCCATGTCGGCCGTCATCCTCATGTCACTCCCGGCGGTCGCCGTCCCAGCGGTGTTGTTCGTCGCCGACGACTTCTACATCCCTCGTCCCGCCGCCAGCTCCGACCAGGTGGGAGTCGAGCGGCTCCTCGACAGCTTCGACGTGGCAGCCAACGGGTACGCCGACCTGATCGGGCAGACCTGCCTGTTCACGATCTCGGCCGCCAACGGGTCGAGCGTGCACCTCAACAACTACGGAATCCTCGACACCGGTGCGGCTTCGAACAACATCACCGACATCCTGGAGACCGAGTCGTTGCCCGACGTAGTCACCACCACCCTCACCGACCAGTTCCTCACCATCGGCCCGGTCATCACACTGTCGAACGTGATGCTGCCCGATGACGACGACATCGTCGGAACGTCGGTGGACTATGTCGTCACCGTGGACTGCGACGTCACCGACGAGACAACGACGACCACGATCGATGACACCACCACGACAACCAGTGACGACACCACGACCACCACCAGCGACGACACCACCACGACCACCGGCGACGACATCACCACCACCACCGGGTTCATCACCACCACAACGGAGCCGGGGGGCACCACAACCGTGCCCGGTGACACGACGTCGACATCGGTGGTCGGCTCCACCACTTCGTCGATTCCGCCGGTCAGCGGCAGCACCCTGCCGTTCACCGGACCTCCGGTGGAAGCCGCCGGCATCGCCATGGCAGCCACCGCGCTGCTCATGCTGGGCGGAGGCGTACTCCTCGCAGCCAAACGCGACTGATCCGACGAAGATCCGAATGAGAGGCCCGGACCCCATGGTCCGGGCCTCTCCGTTTCTCCGCTCAACGCACAACTCGTGCCTGCCGATAACCTCGGAGATCGACACGGGGAGTGAGCACAATGAACAAGACAGGCACCACAGCGAGAGTTGCCACGGTCGCCATCGGCCTGGTGCTGGCGTCGTGCGGGGGAGCCGATCTCGAGACCGCCACGTCGATCATCGAGTCGTCGACATCGACCACCGTTGCCGTCGACACCACGACCACGGCGGCGCCGACCGCCCCGACCAGCGAACCGGTCACGA
The DNA here is from genome assembly GCA_963825585.1 of uncultured bacterium. GTDB lineage: Bacteria > Actinomycetota > Acidimicrobiia > Spongiisociales > ZC4RG35 > JAOUGY01. Next base: position 533,916 of record CAWGTX010000001.1, on the reverse strand, counting down.
CGACGACCAGCCCCACCAGCACCACCTCGGTCGCTCCGACCGCTTCGTCAGACGCGTACCGGGCACTCACGTCCCGGGTTCAGGAAGCCGGCGAGCCGACATCGGCCCGCATGGAGGGCACGATCCGCATCGTCGGCCCGGCCGACGCAACCGGCGTCGCCGAGATCTCCTTGCCGTTCTCGCTCGCCTTCGACGAATCCGGTGACTCGTCGTTCTCGATGGACATGAGCGGGATGGCGGGCGCGATTGGCGAGGAGGACGACCCGATGGGTCTTGCGGCCATGTTCGGCGCCATGGAGGTTCGCACCATCGACGAGACCGCCTACCTGAAGTTCGGGTTCTTCACCATGATGATGGGAGCGGAGACCGAGTGGGTGTCGATGCCGGCCGAGGAAGCGGCCGCTTTCGAATACGACATGCAGCAGAGCATGCCGTCCGATCCCTCCACGATGTTGGAAGGATACGAGGGTGCAGACGCCGAAGTCACCGAGCTCGGCCGCGAAACCGTCAACGGCGTCGAAGCCGACCATTACCTCATCACGATCGACGCTGCCGGATTCCTCGAGAAGCTGTCGCCGGCAGAGCGGGCCGAGCTGGAAGCGGACGGCCCGATTCCGAACGGCGACCTGCCGATGGAGCTGTGGATCTCCGACGAAGGCCACGTGGTGCGCATGCTGATGGACATCGACGGGACCGACCATCGACCATGCCAGCCCTGATGAGGCATTCGAGCGGATGACGTTCACCTTCGACGTCTTCGACATCAACCAAACGGTCACGATCGAAGCCCCTCCCGCGGAGCAAGTGACGGCCATCGATGACCTGGAGTCGGCCTTCGACTTCGGAGGTGAACTGCTCTCACCCTGAGCCGGGTAGCGTTCCGCCCGGCATGTCAATCGAACACCTCCACGCACTTCTCTTCAGCGCCGCCCCCGCCGATGCACCGTTCCTGACGGTGCCGGGAGGGCGGCGTCGGACGTACGGCGAGATCAGCCGACCTGACCGGACGCATCGGATCGGTGCTGGTGGATGCAGGTGTCGATCCCGGGGACCGGGTGATGGTCCAAACCGACAAGTCGCCCGAGGCGGTAGCGCTGTACCTGGCCGCCATCCGGATCGGCGCCGTGTACGTGCCCCTCAACACCGGCTACACCCCCACCGAGGTCGCCTTCTTCGAACATGACGCCGAGCCCGCCGTGTTCGTCGGCGACCCCGGTTCTGCCCACAAGACGTCCGCCGTTTCCTTCACCCTCGGCGGCGATGGCTCCGGCACCCTCTGTGCAGCCGCAGCCACGATGTCGCCGGTAGCGCCGATCCAACGCCAGGGGAACGATCCGGCCGCCATGCTCTACACCTCGGGCACCACCGGCAGATCGAAAGGGGCGGTGCTCACCAACCGCAACCTCGCCTCCAACGCCCTCGCCCTCCACGAGGCATGGGCATTCGAGCCGGGCGACGTGCTCGTCCACATGCTCCCGATCTTCCACGTCCACGGGTTGTTCGTGGCGCTGCACTGCGCCATGCTCAACGGCTCCGAGGTCGTATTCCTACCCCGCTTCGATCCCGATGCCGTGATCGCGCACCTCCCGTCGGCCACGGTGCTGATGGGTGTGCCCACCCAATACGTTCGACTGCTCGACGACGCACGGTTCGACGCAGCGGTGTGCCGGGGGATGCGGCTGTTCACCTCGGGCTCCGCCCCCATGACCGAACAGGTCCACCGCCTCTTCACCGAACGAACCGGCCACCGCATCCTCGAGCGCTACGGCATGACCGAGGCCGGGATGATCACCTCGAACCCGTACGACGGTGACCGCATCCCGGGGACGGTGGGATTCCCGCTACCCGGTGTCGAGATCCGGGTGGTCGATGAGACAGGATCTCCGGTGGGAGCCGGGGTACCCGGCATCGTGCAGGTTCGAGGCCCCAACGTGTTCGCCGGATACTGGAAGCTGCCCGAGAAGACCGCCCAGGAGTTCCGCGCCGACGGATGGTTCCACACCGGTGATGTCGGGTCCGTCGACGGCGAAGGACGCCTCACCCTGGCCGGGCGGGCGTCGGACATGATCATCTCCGGGGGCTTGAACGTGTATCCGAAAGAGATCGAGACGCTGCTCGACGCCGCTCCCGGCGTGGTGGAGTCCGCCGTGATCGGCGTTCCCCACCGGGAGTTCGGGGAGGCGGTGGTCGCCATCCTCGTTTGCGACGGCGAACTCGACGAGGCAGCCATCAGCAGCCGTCTCGATCACCTGGCCAGGTTCAAACACCCCAAGCGGCTGCTCACAGTCGACACGCTCCCACGCAATGCCATGGGCAAGGTGCAGAAGGCCGAACTGCGCCGGCTCCACATCGGACTGTTCGACTGACGTCTGGCGCGGCAGCGCCACGAACGACGCCGTAACGTAGGGTCGTGGAGGACAGATGAGACGAGCATTCCTCGTCCTGTTGACGGCGATGTCGTTCGTGGCGATCAGCATCCCCGCCGGCGCCGCCGACGGGGTGTTCACCGACGACGACACCTCGGTGCACGAAACCGACATCGACGCAATCGCGTTCGCCGGCATCACCTTCGGGTGCAACCCACCCGCCAACGATCGGTTCTGCCCGGAGCGATCCATCAGCCGCGCCGAGATGGCGACGTTCCTCGTCCGAGCACTCCACGTCGAAGGTGTGGAGATCCCCGAGGCCGTGCCTGACGCCTTCGACGACGACGACGCCTCGGTCCATGAGACCGCCATCGACATCCTCGCCGCCCTCGGCATCGCCAAGGGATGCGGGGCGGCCGGGGCCGGTGGTTCGGCCAACCCGGTGGTGGTCCCCGACGGGCCCAGCCCCGGCTCCCAGTTGGTCGACGTGCGCCTGGGCTCCACCGACGGGTTCGACCGGCTCGTCTTCGAGTTCGACGGTCCGGTGCCGGGCTACCACATTCGCTATGTCGAGCTCCCGGTGGTCGCAGACCCCTCTGGTGTGCCCGTGGACCTGGAGGGCGACCGCGCCATCGGCGTTCGCCTCGCCTTCACCTCGACGGTGGACCTCGACGGTGACCCCACCTACACAGGACCCCGACGGTTCACCCCCGGCTTCGCCCGGATGGCCGAAGTGGTGGCGACCGGCGACTTTGAGCGGGTGCTGAACTGGGCGATCGGCGTCAACGGCACTCCCGGTTTCTCCGTGTCGGTGCTCGAAGATCCGCACCGGGTCGTGATCGATCTCGGCGCAGGGTCGAGCGCAGAGTTCTGCCCGAACGACACGGTGACGAGGGGACAGATGGCGGCCTTGCTCGTGCGCTCCTTCGACTACCCGGCGGCGCCTCCGCTGACCGACTGGTTCGCCGATGACAACGGCACGGTGTTCGAGAGCGATGGCGAGGCCCTCGCCAACGCCGGCATCACCCGAGGGTGCAATCCCCCCTTCAACGACCGGTTCTGTCCCGCCGACCCGGTGACCCGGGCACAGATGGCGTCGTTCCTCGTCCGGGCACTCGGTCTCTGAGACCGTGCGCATCGTCCTCCTTCACGGCTTCTCGGACTCCGGGCGGTGCTGGTCGCCGTGGTCGACGTTCTTCGGACGGTTCGGAGAGGTGAGCGCTCCCGACGCCCGGGGCCACGGTGGCGCCCCGCTACCGGAGGGACCGTTCGGTGCGGCCCAGCACGTTGCCGACTTGATCGCCCACCTTCACCAGCCGTCGGTGCTGGTCGGCCACTCGATGGGCGCCGTCACCGCCGCCCTGACGGCAGCGCGGCATCCGGAACTTGTGCTCGCAATCGTCCTCGAGGACCCGCCATGGCGGCCCGCCGCCACCGAATGGGATCCGTCCCCCTATCAGGAGTGGATCACCAGGATGCGGTCCACGCCGCTGCGAGAGCGGGCCGCCCAATGCCGGGTCGACAACCCGCATTGGACCGACGACGAGATCGATCCCTGGGCCGAGTCCAAGGCGCAGGTGGATCCGGCGCTGTTCGAACGTCGGATCGAGTGGCTCGCCGAACCGTGGCACGAGACCGCTTTGGCGATCCGCGCTCCCGCCCTGCTGCTCGTCGGCGACCCCGCACTGGGCGCCATCATCACCCCCTCCGACGCCGCCTGGGTGAGGGAGAACACAACGATCCAAGCGCAGACCATCGACGGCGCCGGCCACTCGATACGCCGTGACCAACCCGACGCCTACCGCCACGCCGTCACGGTGTTCCTCTCGGACGTCGATCGACCAGGCTGACGCTCCCTCCGATCAGCCGGAAGTCGATGCTCCCGTCGGGACCCAGCCCGACACCCCAGCGAGATAACGACCGATCGCCCGGCGCTGCACGAATCCGGTGAGCGGTGGAATCAACCGGGTCAGCATCATCGCCGGCCGCCACACCGCCGTGATCACGTAGTGGACACTTCCGTCGGCTCTGCGCTCGACGATGAACGACTCCTCGCCGTCCTCGGGATGGTGGGGAAGGGTGGCATAGGTGAACCCGAACCGGTTCGGCTCGTCGACCAGGTCGACGATGCGAGCGGACGCACTCACCGACATCGGACCCACGGGGATCGCCAGCGCCACCGTCGACCCGACCTCGAGGGGAGGATCGGGCTGGGCCAGGGTGATACCTGCGTTCCGCTGGCCCCGCCAACGGCGAACCGCGTCACCGGCGGCGTCGAATCCGTTGGCGACCTCACGGCTCCACTGGGCGCTCTGATAGCCGGCGGGGACAGGGCCATTGAGGAGACCGACAGGGCTGGTCGGCTGCTCGAGCCCGGCAACGGACGCAATCTCCGCCAGCCGCCGGGCGGACGGCCGGAACGGGTGCACCACGATCGGCATGGCAGGCGGGCATTCCTCGGTGCCGAGTAGGTGGAGACCCACCAGCCCGATCAGTCCGAAGCCAAGGCCGTTGAGGGATCCGTGGTAGCGGGCCATCCCATCGAGGCCGAGATAATCCCAGCCGAACCGTATCGACCATGCCCAGCCGAGCGCCAGCAGCATGCCCGCCATCAGCGAGGATGCGGCGACGAGGAGGGGGATCCGTGCCTTCGTGTGGGGCGTCCCGATGGCCACCCTGAACACGAGCAACGATGCGGCCAGGCCACCGGCCGCCATGACGGTGGCGGACACCCATTCGGCCGTCCCCCCCACCGTGATGCCGACGGCCGTCAACGGGACCGCGACCACAACCCAGATCGGCACGATCGGTGACCGGCCCAGGATCGAGGCGACCACGCCGACGATCAACGGCAGCGCGAATCCGGCGTAGTGGAAGTGAACGGCAGTGAGCTCCACGATCGCGTCCGAGAATCCCAACGGGTTGAGCCCGGCGCGACTGATCGTCAGCCACCCCGCACCGACCGCCAGGAACAGGAGTGCGGCGTCGGTGCCCACGGCGGCGTCGACGCTTCGCCGGGAGAGGAACCGGCCGACACCGATGACCCCCGCCGTGATACCCAGGGCCAGCCATGGGAGGGTCAGCGCTGCCGCCACCCACCCTGGCTCCGGTGCGAACGCTGCCGCCGCCGCGGCCGCGGCAAACGGGGCCAGTCGGGTGAGTGTCGCCAGCACCGACGTGGTTGGGCCGTTGGCGGGCTGATCGGCGATGGCCAGGCCGAGCGGAACAACCACCAATGGACCGAGTACCAGCACTGCGGCCGTCCAGGTGGGACGGACGATCGCCAACCACACACCCCACGCAGCCACACCCACGACCATTCGGTCCAACCCACCCACGACCATTCTTCCCAACCCGCCCACGACCATTCTTCCCAACCCGCCCACGACCATTCTTCCCAACCCACCCACGACCATTCTTCCCAACCCGCCCACGACCATTCTTCCCAACCCGCCCACCCGGGACCTGCGACTGGAAGGAGAAGCGCTCAGCTGACTCATATATGACTACTGTTTACTACGTTAGTAAATGGTATCAAGTTGAGGCGGAGACAATGACCGAGATCACCATCGACCAGTTGGCACAGGAAGCCGGAATCCCCGTGTCGACCGTCCGCCTCTACCAGAGCAAAGGTCTTCTTCCCCCACCCGAGCGGCGGGGCCGGGTCGGCTACTACGACCGCAACCACCGCGACCGGCTTCGACTCATCGCCCACCTCGGGGACCGCGGCTTCTCACTCAGCGCCATCAAGGAGGCGCTGGACGCCTGGTCGAGCGGCATGTCGCTCGACCACCTGCTCGGCCTCGGCGAGGTGGCTCCGGGGTTCACTCGGGAGCCGCTGCGGCTGGCACCCGATGAGTTCGCCGCCAGGTTCAGCGGAGTCGAACTCACCCAGGCCGACATGGTGCGGGCCGTCGAGGTCGGGCTCGTCGAGTTCGACGGCTCCGACATCGTGATCGCCGACCCCGCCTTCGCCGAGATCGGACCCTCGGTAGCGCGGATTGGCATTCCCGTGGCAGAGATCCTCGACGAGTACGCCGCCCTACGCGAAGCCGTGACCGCCATCACCGAACGGTTCCGGACGGTCTTCGATCGACACGTGTGGGCCGGTTTCGAGGAGGCGGGCATGCCAACCGAAGGGATCGCCAAGCTGACGAGCGACGCTGCCCAGCTGTCGGCACTGGCCACCGCCGTCGTCACCACCGAGCTCCACCTCAGGTTCGCCGAGTTCGTGGCCTCCTACGTCGAGCTCGCCGAAGTGGTCATCTCCCAGCGCCCGGATGCACAGAACTGAACCGGACCGGAGCAGCCGTCACGCGAACACTGCGGCCAGCTGTTCGAGCGCCCAGTCGATCTGATCGCGGGTAATCACCAGCGGCGGCGCCAGCCGGATGGTGTCGTGGTGGGTCTCCTTGCACAACATGCCGCGTTCCCGGAGCAGCTCGCAGAACTGGCGGGCGCCACCGGCTTCCGGGTGCAGTTCCACCGCGATCATCAGACCGCGACCACGCACCTCCTTGATCACCGGCGATTCGATCCGCTTCAGCTGCCCGAGGAAGTAGGCGCCCTGCACCGCCGAGTTCTCGATCATGCCCTCGTCGACCAGCACATGCAGCGCCATCCGGGCGACCGCGCAGGCGAGCGGGTTGCCACCGAAGGTCGACCCGTGCTCGCCCGGCCGCAGCACGCCCAGCACCTCCTTGTTGGAGAGCACCGCCGACACCGGGTAGAAGCCACCCGAGAACGCCTTCCCGATCAGGGTCACATCGGCCTCCACCTGCTCATGGTCCTCGGCGAACAGCTTGCCCGTGCGACCCAGGCCGGTTTGGATCTCGTCGAGGATGAGCATCACACCATTCCGGGTGCAGATGTCCCGGATCTGCCGGAGATAGCCCTCCGGCGGGATGACCACTCCGGCCTCCCCCTGGATCGGCTCCACCAAAAATGCCACCGTGTTCGGCGTGATGGCGGCCTCGAGGGCTGCGGCGTCACCGAAGGGGATGACCACGAAGCCAGGAGCGAACGGACCGAAGTTCTTGCGGGCCACCGGATCGGTGCTGAACCCCACGATGCCGAGCGTTCGACCGTGGAAGTTGTTGGCGGCAACGATGATCTCGGCGGCGTCGGCCGGCACGCCCTTCACCTCGTAGCCCCACTTCCGGACCGCCTTCACGGCGCTCTCGACGGCTTCGGCTCCGCTGTTCATCGGCAGCACCTTGTGCGCCCCGGTGAGCCGGGCGACCTCGTCGTACAGCAGCGCCAGCTGGTCGTTCCGGAACGCCCGCGAGGTGATGGTGAGCTTGCGCGCCTGCTCGATCATCGCCTCGAGGATGCGGGGATGACAGTGACCCTGGTTGACGGCCGAATACGCCGCCAGGCAGTCGAGATACCGGTTGCCCTCGACGTCCCACACCCACACGCCTTCCCCGCGGGTGAGGATCACGTCGAGCGGTTTGTAGTTGTGGGCTCCCAGCTCGTACTCGATGGCGATGTAGTCGGACGGTGCCAGGGGTTGGGTGATTCGGCTCACGTCGGCAGCGTAGATCGGGAACAGACGCCGGGGCCAGAGGCAACCGGACACTATTCTCCGGCCATGCCCGAAACCCCCATCCCCGCCTGGTTGAACCGCGCCACCGCGTTCGGATGGCGGTACCTGCTCCTGCTGGCGACCGTGTACGTCACCTTCCTGGCACTGGCGTTCGTCGACGTCGTCATCATCCCGATCATCCTCGCCCTGTTCCCCACCACCGTGCTCTCCCCCATCGTGATGGCGCTGAAGAAGCGCGGTTGGTCACCGATGGCGGCCGTGTGGGGCGGCATCCTCGCGACCATCCCGATCGTGGGCCTCGTCATCGGGCTGGCGGTGCCCTCGTTCGCCAACGGCATCGCCCCCCTGGCCGACGACCTGACCCGGGCGACCGACGAGGTGGTCGCCTGGCTGGAGGAAGGACCGCTCCAGCTGTCGGACACCGACATCCAGGGCTACATCGACTCGGCCATCACGTCGATCCGTGACAACGCCAGCAGCATCATCGGTGGAGTGCTGGGTGGCGCCACAGCCGCCGTCAACATCGTGACCGGCCTCGGTCTCATGCTGTTCGCCATGTTCTACTTCCTACGCGACGGCGACCGTGCCTACCAGGCGGTGCTGGATCGCAGCTCGAACCTCGAAGGGCTTCGGCGTGGTTTCGAGACGGCCTGGCGAACGCTCTCCAACTACGTGCGCGGGCTGGCGCTGGTCGGCGCCATCGACGCCGTGCTCATCGGTATCGGCCTCGCCATCGTGGGCACACCGCTGGTGGTGCCGCTGATGATCCTGGTCTTCATCGGCGGGTTCCTGCCGGTGGTGGGCGCGTTCCTGTCGGGGCTGGTGGCGGTGGCCGTGGCGTTCGTGAACGGCGGCGTCACCGACGGGCTCATCATCCTCGGCGTGGTGATCGCCGTTCAGCAGTTCGAGGGCAACGTGCTGTACCCGATCGTGTTCAAGCGTGCCCTCGCCCTCCACCCCTTCGTGATCCTGATCGCCATCAGCATCGGTGGTGTCGCCTTCGGGCTGGTGGGAGCGTTCCTCTCGGTACCGCTGGCGGCCGTTGCGGTCGCCGTGCACCAGGCCCTCTCCGACAACCCCGAGGAGTCGTTGGTGGTGTTGTTCACCGACCGCCCCTACGGGCCTCAGAAAACCGGCCGCCACGGGGGGCCACCGGCGGCCGGGGCCATGGACGAGGGTCCTATCGAGTCAGTCCCCGGTGCAGGAACGCGGCCATCTGACCCCGCGTGACAGGGTCCTCGGGGCAGAACCGGTCGTTGGCAGGCGGGTTGCAACCGAGGGTGATGCCGGCCGCAGCCAGGCGAGCGGCATCCTCGGCGAAGACGCTCCCCGCCGTGTCCGTGAACGTGTTGTCGGCGTCCGGTAGCTCCAGCGCCCGGCTGAGGAACGCCGCCATCTGGCCCCTGGTCACCACCTCGTCAGGGCAGAAACGGTCGTTGGCGGGGGGGTTGCATCCGCGGGCGCTCCCGGCAGCGGCCAGCCGGGCTGCATCGGCGGCGAACACATGGCCGACCGTGTCGGAGAACGATGCATCGCCGTCCGGCAGAACGAGAGCTCGGCTCAGGAAGGCGGCCATCTGACCGCGCGTCACCGGGTCGTCACCGCAGAACAGGTCGTTGAACGGCGGATTACACCCCCGACTGATGCCCTCGGACGCTAGCCACATGATGTCGGCGGCGAACACCGAGTCGATGGAATCCACCAGCCTTCCCGGCCGGGTGAGCTCACCACTGTCGTAGGCGGCGAGTACGAGGTCGACCAGGTCTGACCGTACCGCCGCCACCGATCCGGCGATGCCCTCCAGCAGGTCGGAGTCAGGATCGAGGCCGAAGGCATCGACGGCGAAGACTGCCATCTCGTCAGCGGTCAGGTAGTCGAAGGGGCACACCAGTCGTTCGCCACAGCCAGCGAGCCGACCCGACGACGCCAGGAGGTCGATCTCGGGTTCGAACGCGAGTCCGTCATCGTCATCGAAGACGCCGGCAACGGGGTCGGTCACCGGCCACACCCCCAGTGCCCTGGCGGCGACGTGGACGGCGGCTCCGCGCGCCAGCGGATGGTCACCGCACGAGACGATGTCATCGACGCTACCGGCGGGCATGCCGATGGTGGCGCGGCCGCATTCGACCACATCGACGCCCACATACACCCACTCCCAGGGTTCGGGAATCGGCCCCTGTGACGAGGCGCCCGCCGGATAGCTGGGGATGAAACCGTTGCGTTTGGCGGCCTGGGCGTTGTCGGCCGACAGCCACCGCCACGCTGCGGTCCCACCGAAGCCGTAGAACTGGGTCCCCGGAGCGGTCACGTCGATGGCGTAACCCGTGTGGTGTTTGGAGTATCCGGGAGCGGCTGCGGTCCGCAGCCGGGTGGCGATGGCCGCGTCGCTGGTTCCCGTGAGCTTGCCCACGAACACCGCCACCTGGTCGCCATGCGATCGGTACCCGGACACGGCCCGCAGCGAGATGCCGCTCGCCCTGGCATCGGCCTGCAACGCCTCCCACCCGACGGCCATGGCAGGCTGCATGAGCACGCCGTCGGCCCGACCCAACGCCCCGGCCGGGAGCGGCCGGCGACGGTATCCCCGCTCCTCCGCCAACGCACGGATGCGGGCGTCCACGCCGGATGACCCCGTTATCGAAGGGGCGGGGCCGATCTCGGCCAGGTTGTCGAGCGGCGCCGTCCGGAACAGCAAGTCGAACTCGTCGGGCTCGTAATTGGGGATCTCGGAGGCCCAGACCGGCACCACCGCCACGAACGCCAGCCATGCCACGCACAGCACCAGCAGAATCCCCACCCTCGGAGTCCTTCGCATCGCCACCCACCGCATCGTCGAGCGCCGGAGCCTAATGGGCGGGGATCAGCCCCAGCTTGCCGGCCTGGAAGTCGGCCATCGCCTGACGCAGTTCCTCGTCGGTGTTCATGACGAACGGTCCGTACCAGGCCACCTGCTCGCGGATCGGGAGCCCGCCCAGGATCAGCAGATCCACGTTGGGGCTCCGACCCTCCTGACCGTCGTCGGCGATGACGGCGAGTGAATCACCGGGACCGAACACCACGAGCTGTCCCATGCCTGCTCGGCGGCGTTCCGGCCCGAACGTTGCGTTGCCGTTGAGCACATACACCAGGGCGTTGAAGTCCCGACGCCAGGGAAGCCGAAGCCTGGATCCCGGCGACATGGTGGCGTGCACCATCGACATGGGGGTGTGGGTCGAGCCCGGGCCCTGGTGTCCATCGATCTCCCCGGCGATGAGCCTCAGCAGGGTGGCCCCGTCCGGAGACGTGATCAACCCGACCTCCTCGCCGCGCAACTCCTGGTATCGGGGTGCGATGAACTTGTCCTTGGCCGGGAGGTTCACCCACAGCTGGAAGCCGTGGAACAGGCCACCGGCCTGTACCAGCCACTCCGGCGGCGTTTCGATGTGGAGGATGCCGGCACCTGCCGTCATCCACTGAGTGTCGCCGTTGGAGATGCTGCCGCCACCGCCGTTGGAATCCTTGTGATCCATGACCCCGTCGATCATGTAGGTCACCGTCTCGAAGCCGCGATGCGGATGCCACGGAGTTCCCTTCGGCTCCCCGGGCGCGTATTCCACCTCCCCCATCTGGTCGAGGTGGACGAAGGGGTCGAGGTCGGCGAGGTCGACGCCGGCGAAGGCGCGGCGGACCGGGAACCCCTCACCCTCGAAACCCTTCGGGGCGGTGGTGACGCTCTTGACGGCACGATCGGTGGCGTTGAGCGGCTCGGCGACCCTGGGGAGGGTGAGCAGGTTGTCGACGGTGACTGCGGGCAATGTGATCTCCTCGTGTCCCGACAGTCTGGTCCACGAGTCGACGACCGGCAACAGTTCGCCGATCAGGTCGGCAGCGTCATCTGACCCGATGGAGGATCGAGTCGAGCGACACGGTGATGGGCGGCAGCGGGAGAGCTTCCTCCACGCCCCCCCACTCCCAGTGCCACGGCTCCGAGGTGCTCTGACCGCATTGTGCCCAGCCGGGATGCACCCAGCCGTAGCGAGATGCGTTGGCGTTGAGCCAGGTGAAAGCGGCATCGTTGCAGTCGAGCGTCGCCCGCCCGTTCGAGGTGAAGTCGACCGCCCGCCCCCACCCGTGGTTCGAGGTACCGGGAATGGCGATGGGAGGGCCGCTGCACTGGCGTTCCTTGACGTGGCCGACCACCACCGTCTCGTCCGTGGCGGGGTCGTAGGTGGTGAGCGGCTTGTCGATCTCGGGACAGCGCGTCTCGTAGGCGACCCGCTGCTGATCGAGCGATCGGTAGCAGTCGCCCGGATACAGGCCCACGCCGTCGTTGGTTGCGGCCTCGATCATGAGGGCCAGGGTGTAGGCGGCATCACGCTCGAGCAGGCATCCGTTCACCCCGATCATCCGGATGTCCGGCATCTTGCCGTTGCGGTAGCCGGCCACCAGGAGATCCTCGGTGTAGGCCTCCGACGACACGGGCGCGTAGTCCGGCCCACTGGCGATGGGGGGCAGAGCCGTCGAGGCGACGATGAGGGTGATGGCGATGAATGAGTGCATGTGAAATCCGGCGCTTGCACGAAGAGCATCGGCAGCGGCGGCTCCACACTTGAACGCACGGGCGAATCACCCCCTCCCCTCACCCTCCAGACACCGTTCTGGGGTCAGAACGAGGGATCAGGGTCGCGCTCAGGTCGGGATGATGGGGAGCAGCACGTATGCGCCGTGGTCTCCTCCAGCGTGAAGCGTCACCCTCGTGTCGAAGACCTCCGGAGGACGGTTGTCGGGATCGTTGTGGGTCATGCCCCCGGTACCGCGGGTGGCGTAGTGGAACTTCTGGGCGAACTCCGACAGGGGGCCTGTGTACTCGTAGTCCCTACCGCGCACGTTGAGCCCGAACCGGTATCCGGGCGGGATCACGATGCAGGTGCTCACGAACTCCACGTCACACTCGTACACCTCGCCCGGTGTGAGCGGCTCGACCCTGTCATGCGGGTGGAACGGACGGTATGGCAGTGACTTCTCCGGTACCAGCGCCCGGTGCGAGGCCCGCAGCCACCCGTTGGCGATGGGGGTGTTGGGATCGGTCGAACCCATGAAGGTGACCTCATTCCCGTCCGGGTCGAACAGCCGCAACACCAGGAACAGGTCGGCGTCGGTGGTCTCCGACGACACGAACAGCTTGGCCGCCGCCGGGCCGGTCAGCTCGAGCGGCTCGGTGATCTCGGGCATCCAGAACATGACGCCGTCACCCATCGTCTCGTAGGTGACCGTGCCGGCATCGGCAATCGGGTTCCTGCTCAGCGACATGTTCGACGGGTTCAGATGGAACCGCGTCCACTCGGTGCGGGCCAAGGGCCACTCGTTCTCGTGGCGCAGCTCGAAGCGTTCCCCGGGATGACGGATGTTCAGCGTCACCCGCGGCGTGTCCTGCCAGCCGTTGTCGACCCCCTTCAGGAAGTGGTCGAAGAACCGCTTCTGCAGGGCGAGTCCGTATCCGCTGGAGAACAGAGACCAGTGGGAGTCGCCGTGGGCTTCGAGCCACTTGTTCTCGGAGGGCGACTCGATGAACCCATTGAAGTTGCCCCGCGGGTGGATGCCCTGGCCACCCCAGTTGGCGCAGGTCAGTAGCGGCAGGTCGACCATCGACAGGTCGGCGGTACGCTCGCGGTGGAAATCGTCGATGAGTGGATGTGCCTTCAGGTCCTCGTGGGCACTGCGACGATTGGCGGCCAGTTCCTCGTCCGACAGGGTCACCGGCCCAGCCACCGACTGGCCGGTGTTGGGATTCTTCTTGGCCAACTCCCCACGCCCGTACTGGACGTTCACGACCTGATGCTTGGACCACGCCTCACGGAACTGGCTGAGGATGCCGCCGTGATACCCCGAGTCGCGGTAGCTGTCGTTGCCGCCCTCCCACGGAAGGATGGCCGCCAAGTGCGGCGGCTTGAGACCGGCCACCCGCCACTGGTTCCGGGCGTAATAGGAGATGCCGAGCATGCCGACCTTGCCGTTCGACCACTCCTGGGTGCCCGCCCACTCGATGCACTGGTAGATGTCCTGGTTCTCGCGCTCGCAGTCCGGGTTCATGATGCCCGGCGACCACCCGGCCCCCCGTGAATCGACCCTGATCACCACGTACCCGTCGGGGACCCAGCGCTCGGGGTCGGTGACCTCCCAGTTCTGATACTTGTTGGTCGACCCCTCCAGGATCTCGGGGTAGTCCTCCACCATCTTGTTCCACTGATGGGGGTAGCCCTCCTGGTACGACAGGCCCTTGGCGTAGATCCCGTAGGTGAGGATCACCGGGTAGCGGCCGTCCTCGATCGGACGGAACATGTCGGCCCGCAGCACGATCCCGTCGTCCATCTCGAGCGGCACCTGCCAGTCGATCCTCATCCCGTCACGAATGTCGGTCCAGCTGTGCTCGTCCATGAGGGCCTCCAGGGCTCGATCGGCAATCGATTGCGAGCGTACCTCAGAACCCCGAACCGGGTCGACCGTTCACCGTCACCGTTCAGTGTCGAACGTGGCAACCGAGCCACGCACACACTTCCACACCCCCGGCCAAACCCGACCCCACCTCACACCATCACCGGCGGGGGGTCGAAGGGGGGTCGTCCCCCCTGCGCATGAAACGTGGCAACCGAGCCACGCACACACTTCCACACCCCCGGCCAAACCCGACCCACCTCACACCATCATCGGCGGGGGGTCGAAGGGGGGTCGTCCCCCCTGCGCATGAAACGTGGCAACCGAGCCACGCACACACTTCCACACCCCCGGCCAAACCCGACCCCACCTCACACCACCACCGGCGGGGGGTCGAAGGGGGGTCGTCCCCCCTGCGCATGAAACGTGGCAACCGAGCCACGCACACACTTCCACACCCCCGGCCAAACCCGACCCCACCTCACACCATCACCGGCGGGGGGTCGAAGGGGGGTCGTCCCCCCTGCGCATGAAACGTGGCAACCGAGCCACGCACACACTTCCACACCCCCGGCCAAACCCGACCCCACCTCACACCATCACCGGCGGGGGGTCGAAGGGGGGTCGTCCCCCCTGCGCATGAAACGTGGCAACCGAGCCACGCACACACTTCCACACCCCCGGCCAAACCCGACCCCACCTCACACCATCACCGGCGGGGGGTCGAAGGGGGGTCGTCCCCCCTGGGCATCACCGTTCACGGCCGTCACATCCACCACCACGTGCAACTCGTTCGAGGTCGACTCGGTGTAGATGACACCCTTGAGGGGCGGGACGTCGGAGTAGTCGCGTCCGCGGGCGGTGGTCACATAGCGGGATCCGGCCAACTGGTTGTTGGTGGGGTCGACGCCGATCCAACCGTCGGGGGTGTGGACGCCCGCCCAGGCGTGCGTTCGGTCCGACCCGGTGAGCCTGGCCTGGCCCGGGGGCGGGTCGGTCTCGAGGTAGCCGCTGACGTAGCTGGCGGCGAGACCGACGCTGCGCAGGCATCCGACCGCCAGGTGGGCGAAGTCCTGGCACACGCCCGACCGGATCGCCATCAACTCGCCGAGGGTCGTGGACACGTCGGTGGCTCCCGGTAAGTACTCGAAGTCGCGGTGGATCCGTTCCACCAGGTCCATCACCGCCTCCGACAGCGGGCGACCCGGTGGGAACGACGGTGCCGCGTATCCTGCAAGCTCGGGGCCGGGGGTCACCAGCGGTGATCCGAGTACGAACTCGGCGACCTCGGGAGGCGGGGAGCACGCCGGGGAGTCCCACGGCTCGACGGTTTCGAACGTGGCCGGGCGGTCGGTGGTGTCGACGACGCTCGACGCCCGGACCACCAACTCGGTGTGTGGCTCATGGATCGAGAAGTAGGCGGCGGCATTGCCGAAGTAGTCGACCCTGGCCCGCAGTGTTCCGGCGGTCGGTTCGGTCAGCACCGACCGGGTCAGGCACCGCTGACCGTCGATGTCGATCGGAAGCTGATGCACCTGCCCGTAGCTCGCCGTCACCTCGGCCGCGTAGGTGTACCGGGTGACATGGGAGACGTGGTATCTCATCGGTCCCCCTCCCACATCTCGGCCGGTGTGAGAATCGACTGCTGCGGCGCCATCCTGGCGAAGTTGTCCCCACCGACTGCCACGGCTGTACGCCGCAACACGTCGGTCATCGACGCTACGAACGAAGACAGGCCGACCCGGATCCCCGATGCGTCGACCGTGGCCAGAGCCACGGTGTCGGCCGCGGCGAGCATGGCGGTCGCCTCCAACACGAGCACAGGTGTCGACATCTCGCCCGAGGGCTTGAGCATGGCCAGGTCCTCGGCCATCCGATCGAGCTGATAGCGCAGCGATCGCGGGTTGCCAGGGTCGGACAGCAAGAGGTCGAGTGCGGTCGCAACCTGGGCTCGTGAGCGGTAGCGCCGCCGGTAGGTGATGATGCTCTCGGCGGCGGTGAGGGTCGACTCGAGGATGAGACTCTCGGTGGGAGCGTCATGGCTCTCCGAGAGGCTCGCCACCAGCACCGTAGCGATCTGCAACCCGCGTTCGATTCGCCGGCCCAGATCCATGAAGTGCCACGCCTGGTCCCGGACCATCGACTCCGACGCCAACCCTGACAGTGCGAGCAGACCTTGCATCATCCGGCTCAGCCCGGTGTTGAGCGACTCGTCGCGGTCGGCGGACGGCTCACGAACGGCCTCCAACTCTCGGCTGAGCGCCCCGACCACCAACCACGTGTCCATCGACAACTGGTCTCGTACGGCGTCGATGGCACCGAGCAGGTGTTCCACCGAGTGCGCCACCGAACCGGGCCGGCCGGCGTCGACCATGAGCGAGAACAACTCGTCTCCGGGGCGGTCGAGCACGACCTCGGCGTCGTGACCGGTGAACCCCGGATACGTGGCGGTGGCTCTCGTCACCGCTCGCAGCAGGGCCCTGAGAGCCCCCTGGCCCGGCCCGGGCGGAGCATGCTCGAACTCGTTGCGACGGCCGGCGGCGATCCGGAGCAGCCTGACGGTCCACTCGGCGCGCTCGGCATACCGACCCATCCAGAACAGATTCTCGGCGGCACGGGCGGACAGGGCTGCGACGGGCACGGGCCGGGGACCCGCCCCCACCCAGAACCCGGTGAGCGTCTCGGGTTCCGACGCCAGCACCCACGTGTCCTTGGCGATCGCCCCGGCGGCGTTGGTCACCATCGACGAGCCGGCGGATGCCGCCACCCGGGTGAGACCACCGGTCATGGCGACGTACGATTGCTCACGGGCCACCGCAAACGTCCGTACCACCGCCGCCCTCGGTTCGAACCCGTTGTCGGTCAGGACCGGGGCGGTGGCGGGCAGCATCCGCTCCTGGGCGACCCACTGCCACGGGGTGGCCCCGATCCGGGCGGCCAGCTCAGCCCGCTCTTCCACGGCGAGTTCGTGCCCGTCGATCGAATTCCCGCCCAGCGCACGTGACACCGGGCGCACGATGAGCCGATCGAGTCGTCCCACCACATGGGAGAGCGCGGCAGCATCCCCACACCACCATGACTCCACGGCTGGCAATCGGAGGTCTTCTCCGAGCAGGCGTCGGCACAGCCCTGGGAGCCGAGCCGCCAGCCCGGCGTTCTCGAGGATCCCCGAGCCGAGGGTGTTGACCACCGTCACCGCCCCCGTCCGGCTGGCCTCGACCAGGCCTGCAACGCCCAGAGTGGAATCGGGTCGGAGCTCGAGTGGGTCACAGAACCACGCGTCGACCCGGCGGAGGATCACGTCGACACGGATCGGCTCGCCCACCGTGCGCAGCCACACCGCACCGTCGCGGACCTGCAGATCGGAGCCTTCGACGAGCGGATACCCCAGCTCGGTGGCGACGAGGGCATGCTCGTAGGCGGTCTCGGCCCACGGTCCCGGCGACAGCACCACGATGCTCGGATCGTCCACACCCGGCGGTGCCACGCCCTGCAGTCCCGCCCTGAGAGAGCGGATGTAGGGGGCGAGTCGGTGGGCGTCGGCGTTGCGGAAGAGACTGGGGAACACCGACGAAACGACCCGGCGCGTGGTGAGGGCGTATCCGGCCCCCGATGGGGCCTGTGTCCGGTTCCCCAACGCCACCCAGCGGTCGTCGGGACCGCGCACGAGGTCGACGCCGTAGATGAACAACTGCTTGTGCCCGGGGATGGTGATGCCGTCGCAGGCACGCAGGAACGCGGGATCGGACAGGATCAACTCGGGCGGCAGATCAGACGACAGCAGCCTCCGACGCCCGTACAGGTCGGTCAACAGGAGATCGAACAGCTCCGCCCGCTGCACGACGCCCCGCTCGATGTGGTGCCACTCCTCGCTTGTGATCACCAGTGGGAGCGGATCGACCTTCCAGGGGACACGCCCCTCCGAAGTGTTGTAGGTGGCTCCATCCTGTTCGAGCAACCGGCCGATCTCGCTCCGACGGCGCTGCATCTCGTGGCGGCCGAGCGCTTCGATCGACGCCGCCAACTGGGTCCAATGAGGCCTGACGCCGCCGCTGCTGGCGAGCATCTCGTCACGTCGGTCGGGTCCCGTTCGGTAGCCGCCGATCAGCGATTCGGTTGTGATCGATGGCATCGGCCGCTCCGTCTCGAGCGTGGTCGGGACCTGGCCGAGGCTAGTGCTGTGACCAGAAACGTCTGCGAGGGCCAGGTCGTGACCATCCCCCCGTTCGTTTTCCGGTCACAGCCTGGCCGACCATGCCCCCACGCCCCGCCCCGCCTCCCAGCGGAACCCAACAGGTCGGCCGGAACATCGAAGACGGCGAAGCACCATATGGAACACGCCCACACGACACGTGCGGCGCCGACCCACAACCAGGCGAACGTTGCAGGACACGGCACTAGCCCGACCGGTCACCCGGCCCGCGACGATGGCAGCTCGGACATGACTGCGCCTGCACCGAAGAAGGCGGAGCACACCGCTTCGTGGACCCTGCCTATCCCGACCGAGCCGACACTGTTGCGGGCGCATGAACGAGACCGCACCGAGCGGCGACCACCCACCCTTCCAGTCTCTGAGACGTCCCGCTCACCAGAACGGTATGCTGCCGACGAGAGAGGAGCTGAGCATGCGGTCGGAAGCCCGGTGTGTGATCGTCGGTGGCGGGGCGATGGGTGTGGGGTTGCTCTATCACCTTGCCCACGAGGGGTGGACCGACACGGTCCTGATCGAAAAGGACGAGTTGGCGTCGGGTTCGACCTGGCATGCGGCGGGGCTGATTCCGCACTTCATCGGCAGCCTCAACATGGCCAAGGTCCACGCCCACGGAGCCGATCTCTACACGAAACTCGAAGCCGAGACCGGGATGCACACCGGCTGGCATGGCTGCGGCGCAATTCGGCTCGCTACCAACGACAACGAGGTCGACTGGTTTCGAACGGTGAAGGGAATCCTCGACCTGGCCGGCGTCGAAGCCCATCTCATCTCGCCCGCCGAGATCGTCGACCTGCACCCATTGCTGGACGTGTCGGATGTGAAGCTCGGCTTCTACACGCCCGGGGATGGTTGGACCGATCCGTCGTCGGCGACCAACGCCATGGCAACGGGCGCCAAGCAGCTCGGAGCCCAGATCGTGCTCCGCAACCGGGTCACCGGAATGCGCCGGCTCCCCGATAACCGCTGGGAGGTGATGACCGAGCAGGGTCCAATCGTGGCCGAACACGTCGTGAACGCCGCCGGCCACTACGGGGCGCAGTTGGGAGCGATGGTGGGTCTCGACGTGCCGATCGTCTCGATGATCCATCAGTACATCGTCACCGAACCCATCCCGACGATGGCTGCGCTCGACTTCGAGCCCCCCGTGACTCGGGACCCGCGGGCATCGTGCTACTACCGCCGCGAGCACGACGGGCTCATCGTCGGCCCCTACGAAACCCGAAACGCCATCACCTATGGCACCGAAGGCATCGACTGGAACCTCACCTTCCACCTCACCCCGCCCGACATCGAGCAGGTGATGCCCTGGTTGGAACTCGCTGCCCTCCGGATCCCCGCCTTCGGTGAGGCCGGCATCAAGCGGGTGGTGAGCGGGCCGATCACCCACACCCCCGACTCGGGATACCTGATGGGCCCGGCGCCGGGCCTGCGCAACTACTGGATGTGCGTGGGCGCCTCGATCGGCATCACCCAGGGGCCGGGAGCCGGGAAGTACCTGGCACAATGGATGGTGCACGGGCAGACAGAAATCAACGTGCGCGAGATGGACCCCCGCCGCTTCGGGCCCTACGCTGCCGGGCGATTACACCGTGGCCAAGTCGATCGACGAATACCACGAGATGTATCAGGTCCGTCTCCCCGGCGAGTACCGCCGCGCCGGCCGGCCGGTCAAGGCGACCCCGCTCTACCACACGCTCACCGCCAAGGGCGCCCAGTGGCAGGAGGTGTACGGGTGGGAACGCGCCCAGTACTTCTCGTCCGAGCCCGAGCAGCATTCGTTCCGCAGGTCCAACGCCTTCGATGCGGTCGGTGCCGAGGTGCGTGCCATCCGGGAACGGGTGGGTGTCGCCGACCTCACAGCCTTCGCCAAGTTGGAGGTCTCCGGCCCCGACGCCGCTGCCTTGCTCGACCGTCTCTCGGCCAACCGGCTTCCCAAGGTGGGTGGTATTCGTCTGGTGCACATGCTCACCAGCCTGGGAGGCATCGAGTGCGAGATGACCATCACCCGTCTGTCGGACGACCTGTTCTATCTGAACTCGGCGGTGGTGGGCGAACATCATGACCTCGACTGGCTGGAGTCGAACCGGGCCGATGGCGAGCAGGTGGAGATCCGCGACGTCACGGACCACACCGGCATCATCGCCGTCACCGGACCCAGGGCACGCCAGGTACTCGCTTCGCTCACCGACGCCGAACTCGACAACGACTCGTTCCCATGGCTCACGGCCCGGGACATCTCTGTGGCGGGCGTGCCTTGCCGGGCGCTCCGGGTGAGCTACGTCGGCGAGCTCGGCTGGGAACTGCATCATCCACTCGAGCGGATCGGTGAGCTGTACGCGGCCGTGATGGCGGCCGGCGAACCCCACGGCGTGGTCGACTTCGGGTCCTACGCCATGAACGCCATGAGGATGGAGAAGGCCTACAAGGCCTGGGGCGGCGAGCTCACCACCGAGATCACCCCGATCGAAGCCCGCATCGAGCGCTTCGTCGACTTCGGAAAGGACTTCTGTGGCAAGGAAGCCACCGTCGGCCGTCGTAGCGAGCGCCTCTCGATGGTGTGTGTGTACGGAGAGGTCGATGCCGGAGACAACGACTGCCGCGGCAACGAGCCGATCAGGGATGGCGACCGCATCGTCGGCCTGACCACTGGTGGCGCATTCGGGCACGCGGTGGGACGGAGCCTCTTCTTCGCCTATGTCGACCCGGCCTTCGAGGAACCGGGTTCGACCTTCACCATCGATCTCCTCGGCGAACGGCGCCAAGCCACGGTCCTGGCCGAGCCGGCATGGGATCCCGCCAACGAGAGGCTGCGGGCATGAGCGAAGGAAGGCGGGGTGGGCGCGAGGCCCGCAAAGCGCTGCGAGCAGCAGCGCCCGAGGCCGACCGCCGAGCGGTACGACCAGGGCTGCCGGGCGGTGCCTACAAGCCGCTCAGCGAGTCGGCGCTCATCGACATCTACGAGACGGCCATCCACCTGCTCGAGGAGATCGGGATGGGATCACCGATCCCCGACTTCATCCGCGTGGTGACCGAGGCCGGTGGCACGCTCGGTGACGACGACCGTCTGAGGTTCCCGCGCCGGATCGTGGAAGGCGCCATCGCCACCGCCGCCAAGTCGTTCACGTGGCACGGGTTCGACGAGTCGCTCGGGATGGATCTATCCGACACCAGGGTGCACTTCGGGACCGCCGGCGCAGCCGTACTGATGCTCGACCACGAGACGCAGCGGTTCCGCCACTCCTCCACAGCCGATCTCTACGATCTGAGCCGACTGGCGGACACGCTCGACAACCTGCACTTCTTCGTCCGCCCGGTGGTGACCCGCGAGCTGACCGACGTACGCGAGCTCGATCTCAACACGGCATACGCCACCATGATGGGCACCACCAAACCCACCGGAACCTCGTTCTTCAAACCCGAGCATGTCTACGAGGCGGTCGAGATGTTCGACATCGCACTCGGTGGTGAGGGCGAGTTCCGCCGTCGGCCCTTCATGGTGGCGAACAACACCTTCGTCGTGCCGCCCATGCGATACGCCCAGGAGTCGGCCGAGTGCATGGTGGCCCAGGTGCATGCCGGAATGCCCATCAACCTGCTGTCGGCGGGTCAGGCCGGGGCGACCGCGCCTGCCGCATTGGCGGGGGCACTCGCCCAGGCACTGGCCGAGTGTTTGTCGGCGCTCACCTGTGTCAATCTGATCTCTCCCGGGCATCCCTGCGTCATGGGGCTGTGGCCGTTCGTTTCCGACCTGCGGACCGGGGCCATGAGCGGCGGCAGCCCCGAGGAGGCGGTGCTTGGCGCCGCCTCGGCCCAGCTCGCCAACTGGCTCGGTCTCCCCTCCGGCGTCGCAGCCGGGATGGCCGACTCCAAGGTGGTCGACGCTCAGGCGGGCGCCGAAAAGGCGCTCACGATCACGCTCGCCGCCCAGGCGGGGGCCAACCTGGTCTACGAGTCGGCCGGCATGCTGGCCAGTCTGCTCTCGGCCTCGCTGGAGGCGCTCGTGGTAGACAACGACATCCTGGGTGCGGTCAACCGAACCATCCGCGGCGTCGACGTCGACCGGGACCGACTCTCGGCGGCCGTCATCGCCGACGTCACCGCCGGCGCCGGGCACTTCCTCGGCCACCCGCAGACGCTCGCGATCATGGAAACCGAGTACCTGTACCCGAAGGTCGGCGACCGCCAGAGCCCCGACGACTGGATCGATGCCGGCGCCACCACCGCTGCGGATCGGGCGCACCGGGTGGTGGTGGACACGCTGTCGACGCACCGCCCCCGCCACGTGTCCGGCGACGCCGACGACGAGATCCGCCGTCGCTTTCCCATTCGGCTCGACCGGTCGGAGATCGACGGCACGAGCACTCGGTGGTGAGCCGCTCACTCCCCACGGAGTCGCCGGGTGACGGCATGGGCGGCCGACAGCACGAGCCGCCCCAGCCGGTCCCGATCGTCAGGGAATCGGTACGAGGGGCCGTACACCGAGATCGCCGCCACGGCGCCGCCGTCGGCGTCGACCACCGGGCTTCCCACCCCGTTGATATCGGTGGAGAAGTCACCGAGGGTCCATACCCACCCATGTCGACGCGCCGAGCCGATCCGGCGCTTGACACCGGCCAGTGTGGTTTCCGTGACGTCGGTGAACGCCTCGAGGCCGACGGCGGCGTAGTCCGCGACCCGATCGTCACTCCACGTCGACATGAGGGCGTAGCCCCCTGCCACCGTGTGATAGGGAAATCTCAGACCGGTCCAGTCACGGATGACGACGTCTCCGGGGCTCGCCACATGATCGATGTACATGGATGCCAGCGGGCCGTCCGGCACGCTGAGACCGGCGGCTTCCCCAGTCTGCTCCACCAGATCACGCAAGTAGGGACGACACACTTCACGAATGGTCCCGACCATCGACACGTTGCCCGCAAGCGCCGCCAGGCCGGGTCCGATGCCGTATCGGCCCGAGTCATCGAGCCGGTCGACCATGCCCTCGTCCGCCAGAGCGACCAGCAGGCGGCTCACCGTCGACTTTGGGAGGCCGGTCGACGAGGCCACCTCGCCCACCTGGGCGCTCCCGCCGTGCTCGGCGAGGGACCGAAGGATGGCGAAGGTGCGGGAGATGGCTTGCATGGGAACCAGTTGTTGGCCAGTGGCCGCCGGCCGCCGACCGTCGGCTACCGATCCGACCATCTCAGAGAGTAGGACGTTTCGCTCAATGGAACAACCACCCCGATGCCACGAGGAGGGCACGTGACGACGGACAGCGGAACCCGGCAGCTGCCGAGCAGGGCACAGGTCGTGGTGGTCGGCGGCGGCATCATCGGATGCAGCGTGGCGTACCACCTCACGCTGCGGGGAGTCACCGACGTGGTGCTGATCGAGCAGGGACGTCTCACCGGTGGAACCACCTGGCATGCCGCCGGGTTGGTGTCCCAGCTCAAGTCGAGCCACAGCCTCACCCGGCTCGCCACCTACTCCGCCCAGCTGTTCGAGCTGCTCGAGGCGGAGACCGGCCAGGCCACCGGCTACCGCACCCCCGGGTCGATCTCGGTTGCTGCCGACAGAGAGCGATGGGAGGAGATCCTGCGCGGCCTGTCGATGGCGAAGACGGTGGGCGTCGAGGCACGCATCCTCGACTTCGACGAGCTTCGGGAGATGTGGCCGCTCCTCAACATCGACGACCTCGTGGGTGCTGCCTACATCCCTCGCGACGGCGTGGTCAGCCCGGTCGACGCGACCATGGCCCTCGCCAAAGGCGCCAAGGATCGGGGCGCCAGAATCTTCGAAGACGTTGCCGTCACCTCCATCCGCCACGACGGTGAACGGGCCACCGGCGTCGAGACCGAGCTGGGCCCGATCGAGGCCGAGACAGTGGTGCTGTGTGGGGGCATGTGGACCCGCCAACTCGCCGCCACCGCCGGCGTCAATGTGCCACTCCAGGCGTGCGAGCACTTCTACATCGTCACCGAGCCGATCGAAGGGCTCACCACCGGAACCCCCACCGTGCGCGACCCCGGGGGCTACACATACTTCAAGGAGGAGACCGGCAAGATCATGGCCGGCTTCTTCGAGCCGCGCGGCAAGATCTGGCGGCTCGACGGCATCCCCCGCGATTTCACCTTCGGCACCCTCCCCGAGGACTGGGACCACGTCGGCCCGATCTTCGAGAAGGCCGTGCACCGGGTTCCCGCTCTCGGCGAGGTCGGGCTTCAGCTCTTCTTCAATGGGCCGGAGGCCTTCACGCCCGACGGCGTGTACCACCTCGGCGAGGCGCCCGAGCTGGACCGCTGCTTCATCGCCGCCGGCTTCAACTCGGTGGGCATCCAGTCAGCGGGCGGTGTCGGCTGGGTGCTGGCCGACTGGATCATCGACGGCCGCCCGCCCATGGACCTGTGGTCGGTCGACATCCGCCGCACCTTCCGGTTCGAATCCGATCCGGCGTTCCTTGCCGACCGCATCTCGGAGAGCCTGGGACTCCTCTACGCCATGCACTGGCCGTTCCGACAGTACGAGAGCGCCCGGGGCATCATCAGCTCACCGCTCCACGGACGGCTCGACGCCGCCGGAGCGGTGTTCGGTGCGACCGCCGGGTGGGAACGACCCAACTGGTACGCCCTCGACGGCCAGGCCCGTGAGTACGTGTACTCCTATGGCAAGCAGAACTGGTTCGAGGCGTGCGGCGTGGAGTGCCAGGCGGTGCGTGAGGCGGTAGGTCTCTTCGACCAGACCTCGTTCGCGACCTTCACGGTGGAAGGCCCGGACGCCTGCGCCCTCCTCGATCACCTCAGCGCCAACCTCGTCGACGTCGAGCCGGGCCGGGTCGTGTACACCCAGTGGCTCAACGAGGGCGGCGGCATCGAAGCGGACCTCACCGTCACCCGCCTGTCCGACGACCGGTTCATGGTGGTCACCGCAGCTGCCAGCCGCACCCGCGACTGGGCGCGGCTGCGTCGACACGCCCGCGGGCGTCAGGTGGACCTCGCCGACGCAACCGAGACGACGGCCATCGTCGGCGTGATGGGCCCGAACGCCCGGGATCTGTTGTCGACGATCACCTCGGCCGGGCTCGACGACGCCACCCATCCCTTCGGCACAGCACGAACCATCGAATTGGCTGGAATCGAGACGCTGGCGCTTCGGGTGAGCTACGTCGGCGAGGTCGGCTGGGAGCTCTACGTGCCGTACGAGCGGGCAGTCGAGTTGTACGACGCCATCGTCGGGGCGGGCGATCCGTTTGGCCTGCGCCACGCCGGCTACCACGCCATGAACTCGCTCCGGTTGGAATCGGGATACCGTCACTGGGGACACGACATCTCAGACGTCGACGACCCACTGGCGGCCGGCCTCGGGTTCTCGGTTGCCTGGGACAAACCCGGCGGGTTCATCGGGCGGGAGGCGTTGGAGCTGATGCGGAGCCAACCCCGCACCACGAGATTGGTCCAGTTCCGGTTGGAGGATCCCGATGCCCTCCTCTATCACGACGAGCCGATCCTACGCGACGGCGTGATGGTGGGCCGGACGACCTCTGGAATGTGGAGCTACACCCAGAACCGATGCCTGGCCATGGGCTACGTGGTAGCGGACACGGCTGTGACCGCCGACCATCTCGCCGCCGCTGATTGGGCCATCGAGGTGGCGGGTGTGGCCATCCCGGCGACGGCGTCGCTCAAACCGTTCAGGCCACCCCGGACCCGGTGACTTCACCGGCCTTCCGGGATGGCGTTCGAGGCCCGGCACGGAGGGCGCAGGCCGGCGGTGAACTCAGCTCATGACGAACGCAATCCAGGCGGCGCCGGCGACGACCACCCATCCAACGACTCTCAGCAGCAACGGCCGGGGACCGATGGTGGCGAGTCGGGCGATACGGACCTGACCCCCGAGGCCGACCATGCCCAGGCAAGGAGCCACGTCTCGACAGCACGGATCGGGTCCAGCGCCCCGGCCGGCGTTCGAGGAAGCCCTCGCCCGGGCAGGGTTGACGCCAACCGCTCCGACGGCGGTGCTGGCGTCGACCACCGCGCTCAAGATCGCCACCACCTCAGGAGGGGCCATCGTGATCAGCGAGCCGGCGGTGTCCTCGGAGCTGGCGGCGGGTTCGCTCACGGCGGTTCCGGTGATCGACCTCGACCTGAGCCGCCGGTTCCGGGCAGTGTGGCAGCAGCCGGGCGACGACTCCGCGCCGGTCGCCTCCTCCGTTTGGTGCGCACCGATCGCACGCAGGGCCTGATCGCAACTATCTGCCTTGTCAATTGTTGAGTGGACAGATATAATCGTGGACATGAGTGAGCGCCTCCCCTCCGCCCTGTCATCCGCATCGGAGTTCACCGACCACCGGATGCCCAGCATCTTCATCAGCCATGGCGCCCCACCTCTCGCCGACGATACGGTTTGGACCGAGGAGTTGGCCGAATGGTCCGTGGCGATGCCGAAGCCCAGCGCCGTCCTCATGGTCTCGGCCCACTGGGAGGAGGCGCCCCTCACCATCGGCGCCACCACCACCGTGCCACTGATGTACGACTTCTGGGGCTTCGCCCAGCGCTACTACGAAGTGGAGTACTGGGCGCCAGGTGCTCCCCAGCTGGCGGCACAGGTGAGATCGATGCTGTCGACACCCGAGCACCCCGTTCACGACGACCCTGCACGAGGCCTCGACCACGGCGCCTACGTGCCCCTCAAGGAGATGTACCCGGACGCCGATGTGCCGGTGCTGCAGATCTCGATGCCCACCCTCGACCCCGCCGCTCTGTTCGACGTGGGCCGCAGACTGGCGCCGCTGCGCGATCAGGGTGTCCTCATCGTCGGCAGCGGGTTCTCGACCCACAACCTGCGCGAGATGCGGATGGACCAGCCCGCCTACTCACCCCCGCCGGCCTGGTCCGCCGAGTTCGACCACTGGCTGGCGGAAGCCGTCGACAGCGGGGAGATCGACGACCTCATGGACTTCCAGCGGACGGCCCCGGCTGCCTTCCTGGCCCATCCCCGCACCGAGCACTTCGCGCCCCTGTTCGTTGCGCTCGGTGCCGCGGCTGACGCCGCCTCCGGGCAGACGGTCATCGACGGATTCTGGTTCGGGCTGAGCAAACGATCCGTGCAGTTCAACTGACAGCCGACTCGACCTGAACCGACGTTCCTTCGGTTGCGGCCTGCGTCCTCGGAAAGAGTTCCCGCGCAAGGGCAACCAGCGCATCGATCTCGGTGTCGCTCCGGCGGGGATCGTGGCTGGTCAGTACCAGCGATCCCACACCGGCCGCCTCCGCCAGGATCGCTGCCTGCTCCCAGGTCGAATGTCCCCACCCGACCTTCCGCTCCAGGTACTCGTCAGGGAGATACTGAGCGTCGTAGAAGAGCACGTCGGCGCCGGCGGCAAGCTCGAGCAGCGCTCGATCGCTCTCGGGTACCCCGTGCTCGACATCGGTGGCAATCACCAGGGTCGCCCCGTTCCAGGTGATCCGGTACCCGGTGACGCCGTCGGGGTGATGCAGCCCCACCGAGTCGATCCGCACATCCTCGATCTCGAAGGTCGAACCCTCTGCGATGTGATGAAACCGCTTGGTCGCTGGTGTGGAACGAAAGTTGACCGGGAACCAGGGCGGACGCATGACCCGGTCGATCGCTTCTTCGACGTCCATGTGGCCCACTTCACGCCCGTAGAAGTCGAAGCGGTTCGCCGGGTCGTAGAGCGGACCGAAGAACGGCAAGGCAAGGCAGTGATCCCAGTGGAGGTGGGTGAAGACCACCGAGAACCGCATCGGCCCGTTCGGGAGCGTCGGAGGGATCGCCAGAGCCCCGGTGCCGGCGTCGATGAGAAGGCGGTGCGACTCCGACAGTTCGATCTCGAAGCAGGTGGTGGCACCGCCGTACCTGTGGAACGACGGCCCACTGACCGGCACCGAGCCGCGGCATCCCCTCACCTTGACTGCAAACCCCGGCACATCCCTCCTCCGATGGGTGCGCAACGATATCGACTCGACCGCCGCACTGCTCGCCACAACAGTTCGCGAAATTCCATCTCTCGGTCATCGGCGTGTACCCGAGCGATCACGCAGGGGAGCGTACGGTCGGCCCGCCATGGAACGGACACGGCTCGGCAGATTCGATCATCCGGTTCGAGGACTGTTGGACATGGCGGCCGCCCTCGCCTCGATCGCCGGGGTGTCGGTGGTGCGGGCCAGGGCCGGAACTACCATCGACACGGCCCTGTGGATCTATGGGGTGAGCGTGGTGGCGATGTTCACCGTCTCGAGCGTCTACCACTCGGTTCCGTGGAGCGATCGCTGGAAGGAGCGCATGCGACGGCTCGACCATGCCGCCATCTTCCTGGTGGTGGCCGGGTCGGCAACCCCGATCGCGCTGGTCGCCGTACCGTCCCCCTGGCGCGAAGTGACGTTGATGTGGGTCTGGCTCACCGCCATCGTCGGCATAGGCGTCAAACTGACCGAGCCCACCATTCAGCTGAAACGATCCGTCATCCTGCAGAACCTGATCGGGTGGTCGGTGCTCCTTCCGCTGATCCTGGTGGGCCGCCGGCTCGACCCGGCCACCATCGGTTTGCTGCTCACAGGCGGAGCAATCCACGGGGTCGGGGTGGTGCTGTTCGCCATGAGACGTCCCGTGTTGGCACCGGGAGTGTTCTCGTTCCACGAGGTGTTCCACGTCCTGGTCGTGGCGGGCACCGCCGTCCACTTTCACACGATCGTCAACCACATCCTCCCGCTCGCAGGCTGATGCCCGGTGGTCGTGATGATCGTGTACCTTCCACGCGGCGACAGACGGAGAGACGATTGAGCACTGACGGATCGATCACGGCCACAGGACTGGTGCGCACGTTCGGCGACTTCCGAGCGGTCGACGGCATCGACCTGGCGGTCGGCTCCGGGGAGATCTACGGGTTCCTGGGCCCAAACGGCGCCGGAAAGACCACGACGGTGCGCATGCTGGTGACCCTCCTGTCGCCCACCGCCGGCCAAGCGACGGTGGCAGGGTTCAGCATCGTCGACCAGCCCGAGCAGGTGAGACTCCGGATCGGTGTCGCCCTGCAGGGAGCCTCGCTCGACCCTCAGCAGACCGGCACCGAGTTCCTCCGCCTCCAGGGACGCCTCTACGGGCTGTCGAAACGGCAGGTCGATGAACGCCTCGAACGGCTCCGCACCCTGATCGACATCGGTGAGGCGCTCGACCGGCGCATGAAGACGTACTCCGGAGGCATGAAACGGAGGCTGGACCTGGCGTCGGCGCTGGTCCACGACCCCACCATCCTCTTTCTCGACGAACCCACCACCGGGCTCGACCCCACCTCGCGTCGGGTTGTGTGGGAGGAGGTCCGCCGCCTCAACCAGGAGTTCGGCACGACCGTGTTCCTAACCACGCAGTACCTGGAGGAGGCCGACCAACTGGCCGACCGGGTCGGCATCATCGCCGCCGGGAAGCTGGTGGCCGAGGGATCGCCGAACGAACTCAAGCGGGCCGTCGGCCAGGATCTGGTGGTGGTGTCGGTCTCAGGCGAACCCGAGGCAGCCGCAGCGGTCCTGCGCGCCACTCCCGATGTCGGCTCGGTGTCGACACGGGGATCAGAGCTGACCATCGAGACCGCCGACGGATCGCGACTCATGGGCCGGGCGGCAGTGGCACTGTCTGAAGCCGGGTTCGGGGTGGAGAGCCTGGTCCACCGGACGCCCACCCTCGACGATGTGTTCATGTCGATGACCGGCGAGCACTTGGAGGTGGAGGCATGAGCACCGCTGTGATCGCTCGACCTGCCGGGTTCTGGCGGGATCTCATGTCGGTGGCCGGCCGCGCCGTCCGCGCCATCCTGCGCGAACCAGAGCAGTGGATTCCCGGTCTGATCGTGCCCGTGTTCTTCTTCGGCGTGAACGTCGGCGCCCTCGAAGGTGTCTCCCAGTTCGCCGGAGTCGACGACTTCAAGGCCTTCCAGATCCCGGTGGCGCTCATCTTCGCCGTCACCGGTGTGTCCCGGGCAGCGGCACTCGTCACCGACATCGACACCGGCTACTTCGACCGACTCCTCGTGTCTCCCGTGAACCGCTGGAGCCTCCTGATCGGCCTCATGCTGGCCGACGTGGTCTTCGCCATGGCGCTTTCGGTGCCGGTGATCGTCATGGGTCTCGTACTGGGAGTCACCTGGGTGACGGGCCCACTCGGCATCCTCGCCTTCATGGGCATCGCCGGGCTGTGGTCGCTGGCCTTCGCCGCCATCCCCTACACGATCGCCCTGCGCACGGCGAGCGCGGCAGCGGTCGGTTCCAGCTTCATCCTGTTCTTCCCGTTCGCCTTCCTCACCACCTCGTTCCTCCCCATCGAGGCCCTGAGTGGATGGCTCGCCACCGCCGCCAAGTACAACCCCATCACCTACCTGCTCGATGGTCTCCGAGCCATCATCAGCGAAGGCTGGGTCGCCTCCGAGATCCTCGGCGCCCTCGCCGCCGTCGGCGCCGTCGCTGCGATCTCGATGCCCCTGGCCTTCGCCGCACTCAGGGCGCGGGTCCGGCGCGGTTGAGAGACCTTGTCCCCCACGCAGCAGTGGGGGAAGGAGCAACAGCTTTGTCCCCCACGGAGCGGGGGAAGGGGCCAGCAGCTTTGTCCCCCACGGAGTGGGGGAAGGGGCCCCCACGACGAAGGAGCAGGGGTAGGGGGGTTGAAAGCCCGCAAGATGAACTCCTACGCGTTCCGAAACGCGCATTCATGCTCGCGAGGGATCCCCCTACCCCGCTCGTTCCTCGCCCCGGCGCTTGCGCCGGACGGACCCTTCCCCCTCTCGCAAGCTCGAGGGGGACAAATGTGCTCAATGCGCTCTGTGGTGGACCTTCTCGACGATGGCGTCGGGGCCGGGGAACACCGTCGACTCGTGGCCATCGTCGGACCAGCGGACCTTGAACGGGGGGTCGCCGTGCTCACCGACCTCGAGGATCTCCCCCTCACGGGCGGGCTCGTGGAGCACATGGCCCTTGATGACGAGACGGTCGCCAACCTTCGCTCGCATGAATCCTCCATCTGGAAGCTGGCCCCATCGTGCTGCCCGGGACTCCGCAGCGGTAGGGGCGGAAGGTCATGCTTCGCCGAAGTCATCTGCGATCGGCACATACCGTCGGGCCGATGCAGCCAGGTCGTCGAGAGGGGGAAGCGCCCTTCCGAACGGTCGGCCTGCCAATGCCTTGGCGATGGCAGCGGGGTGTGGCTCACACAGCACCACCCGGGCGGGAGCCAATGATCGCAGGTGGGCCGTGTACCAGTGAATCTGCGGGTCCGGCAGCTGGGGGGTGACGAGGTAGTAGTCGGGGGTCGGCAGGTCGTCGACCAGCCCGATGGCGACCTCCAGCTGTTCGGGTTCGCCGGTCAGCCGGGCCGCCCACTGTGCCACGACAGGCAGCAGCGGATCGAGCGCCACCACCGTGTAGATCGACGATCTGCGCACGGCCTTGCGCCAGGTTGCACTCACCACAGCCATCGCCGCCAGCGGATCTTCGGGCACGTCCGGCACGTCCTGGACCGAGACATTGGCAGCGGCCGACAACACACCCACTGCCTGCTCCATGCCGCCGCCGACGGCCGAGACCAGTGTCGTCAGCGCCTTCATGCCCCCGACGCTACCTCCTACGCTGGCCGGCATGCCACTCCCCCCTCAGAGCCTCACCGCCCCACTCACCGTCGCCGATGAGGGCGTGTTCACCATCGGCGGCCGTCGCCTCACCACCGACCATCCGGGTTCGTCGCCCGCCACCGGTAGCCCGGGCCGGGGAGCGATCCCTGTCGACCAGATGTACGTGCACTACCGCGTCCCCGTCGACGCCTCCGGGCCGTCGATCGTGATGGTGCACGGGTCGAACGCCAGCGGATCGCTGTGGGAAACCACACCCGACGGCCGCGAGGGTTGGGCCACCTGGTTCGTTCGCCGTGGCCATCCGGTCTTCGTCGTCGATCACGCCGGGCGGGGCAGGTCGGGCTTCGACCCGACCAGCATCAATGCCGGTGCCGACCTGCCGAACATCTTCCTCGGCACGTACCAGCGTCAATGGGTGAACGGTCGGATCGGCCCGGTGTATCCGACCCCGTTCCCCGGTGTCCGGTTCCCGACCGAGGCATTCGACCGGTTCATGGAACTCCACGTCCCCAACGCCGAGACCACGCTCGAGCTGGGTGGAACGACCACTCCGGGGTGTCTTGCCGCCCTGCTCGACGAGATCGGTCCAGCAATCCTCATCGTCCACTCCCAGGGCGGGTTGTACGGGATCGAAACCGTGCGACGCCGGCACGGACTGGTGTTGGCACTTGTCAGTGTCGAGGGCGGTTCCGAGACGCTCACAGCCGACGAGGCGGAGGAATGCTTCAGGAACGTGCCGTTCCTGTCGCTGTGGGGCGACAACAGCTACGGTGCCGACCTCACCAACGGCGACCACCGCCGCGACGGATGTCGGCGCGCGGTCGACATGATCTCCGCCGCCGGCGGAAAGGCCGAGCTGATGATGCTCCCGGATCATGGCATCGCCGGCAACAGCCACTACCTGATGATGGACGACAACAGCCTCGAAGTGGCCGACATCGTGGCCGGCTGGCTCGACACGGTCCTTTGACCGTCGACGCCGCCCGCTCCGACCCCCATGATGGGGTCATAGCCTCGAAAGGAGCGAGACGGTGACGACATCCACCGACGAGCGCACCGTGGTCGAGGAGTTGAAACTCCAGGGCAACCAGGTGCTCGGCCAGATCCGCGATCTGATCCATGAAGGAAACGTCCGCCGGATCACCATCAAGAACGACGAAGGCCGGACCGTCCTTGAGATCCCGCTCACCATCGGCGTGGCTGGCGCCCTGCTGGTGCCAACCCTCGCCGCCATCGGCGCAGTTGCGGCACTCCTCACCGAGTGCAGCATCGAAGTGGTGAAGGTGATCCCCGAACCCCACCCGGAGCCCGCCAACGGCGCCTGGGAGTCGGCGAGGAACGAGCCGGATATCAGCTGAGAAAGCTTCTGGCTACTGGCTCGGAACGTCCGACGTCCGACGCAACACGCAACACGCAGGAACGCGTTTCCGGCTGGTTGCTCGGCTGCTGGCTGCTGGCTGCTGGCAGCTGGTAGCTCAGTGCAGCTGTGCGCTCAGCCAGTCGGCGATCATGGGACGCACGATCGGATACAGGTTGTTGCACACGTGCACGCCGTCGTCGTAGATGATCGTGGTGCACGGGCCTGGGACTTCGGTTTCCACCCGGTAGGCGTGCTCGGGTGGTGACGCCTTGTCGAGACCGCCGTAGACCTGCAGCAAGGGGACCGTGATGTGTTCGGCGGCGCCCGCCATGGTGATGGTGTCCATGACCGCCGCCGGGTCGTGCCCCATGTATTGCTTCAACGCCTCCTGGGACACCCGGTCGATGGTGGGGAAACGGCCGGCCGGGGTGTACCAGCTGGACACCGACACCACCGCCTTGACCCGGTCGTCGAAGGCCGCCGCCCGGCAGGCGAACAGACCACCGTATGAGATACCGCCCACGGCGAGGCGGGAACCATCGAGGTCTCCTCTGGCGACCAGATGGTCGACAACGGCGCGGATCGGGACCTCGAAGTCCGGCCGGATCTTCGAGGTGACCGACACGAGTCCCTGACCCGGGCCGTCGAATGCGGCAACGGCGAGGCCACGTTCCACCATGTGGAGGGCGAAGTCGTACAGCTCCTCTTTGGTCGAGTCGCCGCCCGGGACGAGCAGAACGATGGGTGGCTGCTCGACTCCCTGCGGTTTCATGAGGTATCCGGGGAGGTCGGACCCTTCGAACGGAACATCGAACAGCTCCATGCCGACGAGTGGCGCCGCCTTGGCCCAGCAGTCGTTCATCGCCTCCATCCCGGCGACGAAACGCTGCTGATCGTGTCCGTACAGGAACGTCGCCCAGTGGTAGAACAGCGCGGCGCGGACGTAGGCGTCGCCGGCGGTACGGCCGTTTCCCGCGGCGGATGCCGCCTCCGCCAACTCGAGATGACGGCCGGCAGCTGCGGAGAAGGCGTCGCACCACTGATCCCAGCTCTGGATCTCCTCGGTGAGTCGTTCCAGTTCCCAGGGCGTCACGTACTGGGACAACATGCGCCAGGTGAAGCGCTGGAACGTTACTTCGACGTCACGATCGGCCATGGGTGGCAACCTCCGGGAGACGATCGCCCGAAGATAGCCGCAATCGTTTGCCAGCACCGCGACGGGTCTAAGGTGGGCCGAAGGCATGACCACTTCCGATCCGATCAGGTATCTCCGCGGCATGGCCGATTACCTCCGCCACGAGGACGTGGCCCAGATGATCCGCCAGCGTGACTACGTGATCCGCCAGTACCAGGCGGTGTTCGCGCCCGGCAACGTTGCGCGCATCACCGCCGACGACTTCGCCGGGTTCCTCAGGTTCGAGAACAACAAGCACTGGTGGGGTCTCCAGCGCGACGAAGCCCGCATGGTCTCGAACATGGACCTGCTGCGCTGGGCACTCGAGACGCTGCTCGACGAGGATCGACCCGTGGCGGATCGGATCGACGAGATCGACCCATCCGGGCGGTCGAAACCGGTTCCCGGGTTCGACAAGTCGGTATACACGCCCATCCTGCTCGTTTCCGAGCCCGATCTGTACGGGGTGTGGAACTCGATCTCCGAGTCGGCGATGCAACGGATGGGATTGTGGCCCGACCTGTCACCCACGGCGAGCACCGGTGAGCACTACGTCGAGGTCAACGACATGCTGGCCACCATCGCCTCGGAGGTGAAGACCGACCTGTGGACGCTCGACGCCCTGTGGTGGGGTGTGGAGAAGGAGCACGATCCCGGCAAGCACTTCACAACCCGTCGGACCCCGGCGCCGGCACGTTCCACCAACACGGGAGCAGCGCGCAAACCGGCCGCCCGCACCACCACGGCGTCGAAGGCGATCACCCGCAAACCCGTCGCCGCCGGCACCACCTTCCTTTGCCAAAGCTGCTTCCAGCAGAAACAGATGAACCTGGTCTCCCCCGACGACCCAAACCGCTGTATCGACTGCGGGTGACGGTCAAGCCCGCTCGAACCGCCTGATCTCCCGACCGGGACTCCATGTCTCGATCACGATGCGATCACCGTCCGGATGCAACGAGGTGAGCACCACTTCGGCCACAGCGAGTCGAAACAGATGGAACGGCCCGGGAGGGACCTCGGTGTCGGCCAGATAGTCGGCGAGCGTGGCCGGATCGGTGACCTCGAACGCCACTCCGGCGATCTTGGCATCTCCCCCGTCCATCGATCCGTCACCGGGGTTGGCGTGCAACGCATAACGACCGTCGCGCAGGAGATCACGGGCCTTCATCGACTGCGGCATCGACCCGATCGTGAGATCGCCGCCGAACAGCTTCACCTCTGTTCCGGTGACCCGGGGCGACCCGTCCCGGCGAAGCGTTGACAGCACGTGGTGGCGGTGGGCCTCGAAGCGCGCACGAACCGCCGTAGCGAACCCCGGAGCGGCCCGCTCCACCTCGACCCAGGATGCAATGGTGGACATCTCCCGACCCTATCAGCCGGCTCGGGTCCCGACGCGAGAGAGCGCCGACCGAGGTCGACGCTCTCTGTCGGTGCGTCAGGGCCGAAGCCGGCAGATCACGGGGACCATTCGTTGACGGTCATTCCGACCACCACCGGCTCGCCGTCCTCGTAGTCGATCGACACGTACCAGGCGGTCCAATCGAGTCCGTCGTACTGTTCGTCGTCACCGGAGTCGTACACGCTCACGAAGTTGAACCCACTGAACTCGAACGGGATCGCGAACTCGGCGGGAGTCCCGTTGCCTCCCAGTTCTGCCTCGTTGAGCCGGATCGAGGTGTCGGCGTCGTCGTAGGCCGAGACGAACCGTTCACCCACGGCCTCGGCGAAGGTGCGCGACGGCAGCTCGGGGCTGTCGGCGCCAAGTGCTGCCGAACCCCACTTGTAGGTGGTGGCATCGGCCATGACCGTGTCGAGCAGGTCGGCTCCGAACAGGACCGGCGAGGCGTTGTGTGCCACGTACAGCCCTCGGCTCGAAACCACCTCACTGAGGTCGCCCTCGTCGGCCATGATGGCCGCCATCCGGTCGAGCAGCTCGATGACGGCCGGATCCGATTCGAACTCGGTGGCAGTCACCACGGCACCGAGGAAGCGGGCGTTCACCCACCCAGTGCCTCCCGGCACCTCGATCGCCTCCCACACCGACGAGCCGACCCTGGTGTCGTCACCGATGCGCCGAACCACCACGCCCGGCTCCAACATCCCGATGATCGGGTTGTCGACGCCGGCGCCCGAGCGCACGTTGAGCACGTCGTCGGACACCACCAGAACCACCTTCCCAAGCTCATCGGCCTGAACGCCTTCGATCGAAGGAAGATCGCCCTGGGCCCACATCTCGGCGGGCGACGTGAGCGGCAGCGCCGACTCGTAGTCGGAGCGGTCCACCGGTCCGTCCAGCAGGATGCCTTCACCCGAGAACACGGTCACGGGCTCGCCGTCGAGCCAGAACACCACCCGGTCGACGGTGTCGAACTCGGTGAGGGTGTAGACGACCTGGCCGAGCCTGCTGAACATGGCGAACGAGCCGCCACCCTGCTCGAACTCGCTCGACAGGTCGACGGTGGCGACACCATCGGCGATGTCGATACCGAGCAGCAGCGTGTCCGACGGGATCGCCGTACCCAGGCCGTCCTCGGATTCGGCGACGGTGGGGCCTTCGATCAGGGCCTCGATGGCGTTGGCCGCCACATCGAGGGTGCCGGGCACCGTGCGGGTCACCGCCTTGGCGTACTCACCATCCTGGATGAAATACACGGTCACGGACCGTTCGCCCACTGTGGTCGTGGTGCTCTCTCCGGGCGTGGTGGTGGTCGAGCCCTCGGGCACGGTCGTACTGGGAGCGGTCGTGGACGTCTCGGGCAGAGTGGTCACGGCACCGCCGTCTCCGACGTCGCCGCCACAGGCCGCCAGGATCAGGGCACCTGCGGCGATGAAGGTCAACAACCTTCTCATGACATCCTCCTTTCTGTCTCGTCTGTCACACCCTCATCGTTCGATCGCTGGGTCTCAGGGTCATCGCCGTCAGGTAACAGAACGGTCACAGGCAGGACCACCTCGAAGCGGAGACCCGTGCCTTCCGAGGAGCGGGAAACGGTGATGTCGCCCCCGAGACGGCGGGCATGCTGCCGGGCGATGGCCAGACCGAGCCCGCTTCCGCCCTGGCGGGCCGGGTCCGCTTTGAAGAACCGATCGAACATGCGCCCCAGACTCTCCTCGTCGAGACCGGGCCCGTCGTCGGACACCGCCAGCGTCAGCACACCACCCGTCACCGACGCCTCCACGTCGACGGTTGCCCCGGGGGCGTGGGCGGCAGCGTTGTCGAGCAGATTCCCAACGATCCGCTCCAACGCCCGCCGATCGCACGCGACCAGGTCGACCACCGACACCGCCAGCCGCGCCTCCGGCAGCCTGGAGGCGATCATCGCCCGGAGGAAGCGCGCGAGGTCGGTCTCGGTGAGCTCGACAGCGGCGTCTCCGGACTCCAGTCTGGAGATCTCCAACAGCTCCTCCACCAGCCGGCGAAGTCGCCCCACGTCACCGATCAGCAACTCGGCGGCACGTCGGGTGGGACCATCGATCGTGTGGAGACCCGCCTCCAGGAGCTGGGCTTCGTTGGACAGTCCGGTGAGAGGGGTGCGAAGTTCGTGGGAGACGTCGGCGACGAACCGTCGCTCACGCGCCTCGGCCTCCTCCAACGCCACGATCTGCGCTTCCAGGGTGGCCGCCATGGTGTTGAACGCCTCCGACATCCGTCCGAACTCGTCGTCGGACTCCACACGGACCCGGGTGGCCAGGTCCCCCGCTGCCAGCTGTTGGGCGGCCGCACCGGCGGTGCGAACAGGCCGAAGCACACCACGTGCTACCGCCCCGGCGGCGATCACCGCGATGACGATCACGACTCCGGCACCCAGCCCCAGGAACCGCCACAGGTTGCCGAGCGCCCGTTCCACGACGCCGGCGTCGAAGAACAGATGGAACACGGGTGGGCCCGAGGGGCGCTTGGCCGCCACCACCAGCATGGAGTCACCGGCGACGTCGAGGAACTGGTACCCGAAGTTGCCCCGGTCGACCAGAGCCGACACCTCGGGCGAGATGAGCGCAGGCGTGGTCAGGTACTCGGACGAAGAGGCGTAGGGGTCGGTGTCGCCGAAGTCGACGAACACGCCGATGGCACCCCTTCGTAGGAACCGCTCGGTCAAGCCGCTGTCCTCGAAGTCCACCCGGTCGGCGTCGACGGGGAGCTGATCCGTCGACGCCAGCTCCAACACTGCGAACTCCGCCAGGTCCACCGAGTCGGCCACCAACTGATCGCGCAGCGACTGACGTACCAGCAGGTAGGACGTCACCGATACGACCGCCACCGCAACCACCACCAGCGCGATGACGGTTGTGGTGAGACGGGCGCGAAAGCCCCGGCGCATCACCGGACCGCCCGGTATCCCGCTCCCCGTACCGTCTGGATCAGGCTGGGGTGTTGCGGATCGGGCTCCACCTTGGCCCGCAGACGCTGAATGGCGACGTCGACGAGGCGCGAGTCGCCCAGGTAGTCGTAGCCCCACACCCGCTCGAGCAGGATCTCGCGGCTGAACACCCGCCCGGGCGCCCGGGCGAGTTCGGCGAGCAGACGGAACTCGGTAGGGCTCAGCCCGAGCTCCCGGCCCTGGCGGACGGCGGTATGCGCAGCGGTGTCGATGGTGACATCGCCGAGAGTGAACACCTCAACGGGACCTGCCTCACGAACCCGCCGGAGTGCCGCCCGGATTCTCGCCACCAGTACCGCCATCTCGAACGGCTTGGTCACGTAGTCGTCGGCGCCCGACTCGAGACCCACCACGACGTCGATGGCGTCGGCTCTGGCGGTCAGCATGATCACCGGCACCGCAGAGTCCTTCCGGATGATCCGGCACACCTCCAGGCCGTCACGCTTGGGCAGCATCACGTCGAGCAGCACAAGGTCGGGGACGGAATGCCGGAACCTGGCCAACCCGTCGTCACCGTCGAAGGCGGTCTCGACCTTGAAACCGGCTGCCTCCAGCCCCAACTGGGTGGTCTCCCGGATGGAGGGATCGTCTTCGACCAACAGGATGCGGGCGTCCATCAGCCCAGTATTGCCGGAAGACGGGGAGCTCACGCCGGTCCGCTCGTCCGGGGTGCGTTCACCCGATTCGTTCGTTCGGCACCGCTTGCCCGCCGTACACCTCCGGGTTGAGCAGGTCCGGAGGTCGCTCACCCCGCAGGAACGCTTCGATGTTGTCGACGGCACGGTTGGCCATCTCCGAACGGGTCTCGACGGCGGCACTGCCCATGTGCGGCGTGAGCACCACGTTGGGCAGGTCGAACAGCCCGGGATGGGGACCCGCCCCGGGCTCGGGCACCTCGTGTTCGAACACGTCGAGTCCGGCACCGGCGAGCCGACCCTGACGCAGCGCCTGTTCGAGGGCGGCCTCGTCGACCACCGGGCCACGGGAGGTGTTGACCAGCATGGCGGTGGGTTTCATGAGCGAGAGCAGCCCGGCCCCCACCAACCCTTTGGTGTGTGCGGTGAGGCCGGTGGTCACCACCACGATGTCGGACTCCGAGAACAGTGCTTCGAGGCTGCGGTACGAGACCCCGAGCCTCGACTCCTCCTCGGTGCCGAGCCGGGTGCGTTTGGTGTAGAGCACCCGCATTCCACACCCGCGGGCTCTGGCTGCCACCGATGTGCCGATCTCACCGAGCCCGAGGATGCCAACCGTCTTGTCGAAGACGCGGGTGGCGAGGAAGGCCATCGACTGGTTCTGGGTCCAGCGGCCCTCCCGCACGAACCTGTCGGCCTCCGGGAGCCGCCAGGCGGTGGCGAGAAGCAGGGCGAAGGTGAACTCGGCGGTGGTCTCGACCAGCATGTTGGGGATACCCGCCACCGGGATCCCCCGTTCGGTGGCGACGGCCATGTCCACGAAGGTGGGGTTCATGTGCATGGCGGCGATGAGCTGCAGGGTGGGGGCCGACTCGATCACGGCCCGGTCGTACCGGATGCCGCTCAGCCCGAACAGGATCTCGGCGTTCCGCGTGGCGTCGGCCACTTCCGCGACACTGATGTGCCGGTCGAGATGCGGAAAGATCGTCACCTCCCCCATCCGCTCGAGTCGGGCGAGGGCATCGACGGGGATGGGTTGGGGAACGAAGATCCGCGGTCTCATCGATGCCATCCATGATGGCAGCACCCTGCCGAACCACCGCTACGGGTCCCTGGGCGGAAGATAAGGTCGTGTGGTGCGACGCCTCTCGACGCTCATCACGGCGACGGTCAATGCGGCAACTGCGGTAATGGTGCTCATGGCGCTTGCCGGTCCCGCCGCCGCCGAGCTTCCTCCCGGCGGCACCTTCGTCGATGACGACGGCAGCGTGCACGAGGGCTCCATCGAGGCAATCGCCGCCGAGCGGATCACGCGAGGCTGCAACCCACCCGACAACGACCGGTACTGCCCCGACCAGGCGGTCACCCGCGCCCAGATGGCCACCTTCCTGACCCGGGCCCTCGACCTGAGCCCAATCCGACGACGACCGGTTCAGCGACGACGACACCAGCGTCCACCAACCAGACATCCAGGCCCTCGCACGAGCCGGCATCACCCTCGGCTGCAACCCACCGACCAACGACCGGTACTGCCCCGACCAGGCCGTCACCCGCGCCCAGATGGCCACCTTCCTCACCCGGGCCCTCGACCTGCCCCAATCCGACGACGACCGGTTCAGCGACGACGACACCAGCGTCCACCAACCAGACATCCAGGCCCTCGCACGAGCCGGCATCACCCTCGGCTGCAACCCACCGACCAACGACCGGTACTGCCCCGACCAGGCGGTGAGCAGAGCAGAAATGGCGACCTTCCTCACCCGGGCTCTCCAACTCACGCCGCTGGTGCCGCCGGTCGGCTACTTCGCCCGGGTTTCCGAGATCGACAACGCACTCGCAGCCAGAATGGAGACGTCGTGGCGGCCCGGATGCCCGGTCCCACTCGCCGACCTGCGCTACGTCGAATTGGATCACTGGGACTTCGACGGCACCGAGCGACGCGGTGAGCTGGTCGTCCACGCCGAGTTCGCCGATGACCTGGTGAACGTGTTCTCGGAACTGTTCGACGAACGCTTCCCGATCGAGCGAATGGCGCTCGTCGACGACTACGGCGGCGACGACCTGGCTTCGATGGAAGCCAACAACACCTCGGCATTCAACTGCCGGCTCGCCCAGGGCTCGTCCCGATGGTCCGAGCACGCCTACGGACGGGCGATCGACATCAACCCGGTGCAGAACCCGTACGTGTCGGGTTCGACCGTGCTACCCCCGGCGGGTGCCGCCTACCTCGATCGGACGGAGACGTCACCGGGGATGGCGCTCCCCGGTGACATCGTGGTGAACTCCTTCGCCGCGATCGGCTGGGAGTGGGGAGGCGACTGGGTCAGCTTGAAGGACTACCAGCACTTCTCTTCCACCGGGCGCTGAGCCCAACCGTCAAACCGAGTGTTCCTTGTAGCGGAACCAGTCCGACAGCACGGTGACCCCGTCGCGTTCGATGTCCTCGGGCGACAGCGCCACGTTCGGGGGCACGATCACCTTGTCGCCCACGAGCTCGTTGTAGGGCCAGTTGGCGGGGGTGTTGACCCGTTTGGCGTCGACCAGCTGGAGGGCCTTGACCACCCGCAGCACCTCATCGAGGTTGCGGCCGATCTCCTTGGGGTACTCGAGGATGGTCCGGACGACGCCCGTGTCATCGACCACGACCACCGACCGTGCGGTGACGGTTTCCATGTCACCCTCACGGAGCATGCCCAGCGCCAACGAGATCGAACGGTCCTTGTCGTCGATCACCGGGAACTCGATCCCGATCCTCAGGTTGTCGCGGATCCATTCGATCCAGGCATGGTGATCCTCCACCGAGTCGACGCTCAAACCGATGAGTTTGGTCCCGATCTCGGCGAAGTCCTCGAAACGCTTCTGGAAACCCACGAACTCGGTCGTGCATACCGGGGTGAAGTCGGCCGGGTGGCTGAACAGCACGAACCAGCTTCCTGCGTAGTCGTCGGGCAAAGTCACCTCGCCCTGGGTGGTGGTGGCGGTGAACTCCGTGAAGTAGTCACCGATGAGTAGCTGCATGAGATGCTCCTTGGTCGAGTCGCTCCTCCTTTGGATGCAGGAACCGGCTCGAACGTCGCGTGCACACAAGCATCTCCCCACAGGTCCGCCGCCGCCAGGGCCGCCAGACCTCAGATCGATGTCGCGGACATCACGAAGGCGAACGCCACCACCACGAGCACGCCAACACCCGCGCCGGTCGCCACCGTCCAGAGCCGCCGGGCCACCGCCGCACGGCACACCACCACCAGCAGGGCGACCACCACCAGAAGTGAAGCATTCGAGCCTGCCGCCAGTGCGACCAACCAGGCGGCGAGCTGCAGCACCATCACGAGCCACTCGGTGGCGTCCCGTCCCACCCGGACCGCCAGTACTCGTTTGCCGGCGCTCCGATCGGTGTCCAGATCGGGAAGTTCGAAGACGAGCATCATCGCCATGTGCGCCATCACGAGCGCGGCCATCGCCCGCCACAACGCCGGGGAGGGGCCCGCACCCATCGCCAGGGCCCCGACCAGCGGCACCATCCCGCCCACGGTGATCGACGTGAGCACCTCACCGAATCCGGTGGCGAGCAGGCGGAGCGGCTCCATCGAGTACGCCCACGACATCCCCAGCGCCACGACCCCGAGCCACGCCGCCCCCGGCGTGTCGAGTCCCAGGATCACGACCGGCACCATTGCCAGACCACTGGTGGTAAGAGCCGCCCGCAACGCCACGTTTGGGCCGAGGATGCCGGAGGACAGCACCCCGCTGCCTCCCGAGAAGATGGTCCGGTTCTCGACGAGGGTGTCGGCCTCGACGTCGGCGAACTCGTTCACGTAATGGGCGGTGAGCTGGACGAGCGAGACCATCGCCTGAGTGGTCGCCCACCGGCCCACATCGATCGAGCCGCCATCCAGCACCCCCACGGCAAGCAGCACCACCCCGCCCAGCAGGAACAACGGCCGCGACAACCGGATGAACGCCCACAGCATCCCGCCAGTCAACCGCGCCGAGGTCAGTACCCGAGGAACTCCGGCAGGTTTTTGGTCACGTCGTCGAGTCGGAGGAGCAGGGAGGGTGTCATGTAGCGCTGCCAGTCCCCCGGCACCCCGCTGCGCAGGTGGCTGTTCACGTCCTCCACGCCCTGAGCCCGTCCCGTGAGGGCCTGGAAGCTCTTGCGCTCACACAACTGCTCCAGCTCGGAGTCGGAGATGGGCACCCGCAGGTGATCGAACAACCCGCGCAGGAACCCAACGTGGTCGACGGCCAGATCCTCGTAGCGCAGTACCGGGATCACGGCGCCCGGCGCCGGAGGACCCCACGACCGCTGTGCCCGGAACAGTCCGACGTCCTCGAGGGCGTCGATCGTCACTGCCATCCCCTCCTCCCAGTCGAGGCCGGTCAACTTGCTGCGGAGCGCCGGGATGATCCCGATCGGCTTGTGCGATCGCAGGGCAGCGAAGTAGAAGGAGACCACGATGTCTCTGGGGTCCCGGGTGACGAAGAAGCCGGCATGCTCCGCCGGTTTGGCGATCTCCTCGAACGTGGATCGGTTCACGTAGAGATGGACCACCATGCTGCGACGCGGAAACGGTGCCGTGATGGCTGCGCTGTTCAGACCCACCTCGATGTACGGCTCCACATACAGTCCTGTGTGTCGGTAGAACGTCTCATCGTTGAACACGCGCCGGAACCACTGGCTGGCGGTTCGCTGAACACAGCAGTGGTACACGTTCGTGTACATCGATCGATGTTCGGCACCCAGCCCGAGTCGCCGCCGAGCCCTCTCGGCGCGCTTCGCGAACGTGCTCCCGCTGCCTGTACCCACTGCCTGATCATTCCCTC
The DNA here is from genome assembly GCA_963825585.1 of uncultured bacterium. GTDB lineage: Bacteria > Actinomycetota > Acidimicrobiia > Spongiisociales > ZC4RG35 > JAOUGY01. The sequence goes on along the minus strand of CAWGTX010000001.1, from coordinate 489,400 downwards.
CACGAACCGATGCAAACCCTTGCATGCATGGAGGGATGAAGCGACGGTCAGTTGGTTTCCACCCCGAAGGGCTGATCACCTTGTTGCGGCGGTGCCGATTCGACGGGGGCGGCACCGCAATGGTGAGGAGCGAGGAGTCGGACGTGCAAGGCCCATGACCCCCCTACCTCAGCGCCAGCTTCACCGGCTCCTGACTCCTCGGTCGTAGCTCTAGACCTCGATGTGTCGCCCGGCGCCGACCGCGCTCTGGACGGTTCGGGCGCCCAGGCGGTCCGGGCCCCGCGGGCAGCCACGGGAGCGTGATCCGACCAGGCCGGAGCCGGATCGATCGTGCCGTGCTACCGCATCTCGAGGCTGATCGGGACGTTGTTGGCGAGCGCCTTGGACACAGGGCAGTTCTCCTTGGCGGTCTCGGCGGCGGCGGCGAAGTCCTCATCGGAGAGGCCAGGCACGCTGCCGGACAACACCAGCACCATCTGGGTGATCCCCTGACCGGGAACGAAGGTGGCGGTTGCTTGAACATCGAGGTGCTCGGGCGGCGTTCCCGCCTTGGCGAGACCATTGGAGAGCGCCATCGAGAAACACGAGGCGTGAGCGGCGGCGATCAGCTCCTCGGGGCTGGTCTTGCCGCCCGACTCCTCGGAACGGGCCTTCCAGTCAACTGCCAGCGGCCCGGCCGCACCGGAAGCCATCGTGACCGTGCCCGCCCCGGACATGAGATCGCCCTCCCAGTGGGCCGAAGAAGTCGAATCGAGTGCCATGACCGTACCTTTCCGTCGGATACCCACGACACTACCGGTCACGGGTGACAACGGCCCAGCGGGCAGGCGATCAGGGTGCCGATGATGCGCCGGGAAAGCCCTACACGATCGAGCCCGGCGGGTGCCCGGGAGCAGAACTGGAACAGGAGCGCGGACCCTGACAATCGAAGGTTCCAGCACGGACCGCTTCCGGTTCCTCGCTGCACGTTCACATCAGCGGTTCGGTCGATCAGCTCTCCGAGGCGCTCTCACTCCGGATTCCGGGCTGCCCGGCAAGTCGATGACCGCACCGCTCACACTCCCGGCCACGATCGCCCACCGGTCGATCGTCGAGCCCCCCGCAACCGGGGCTCATGCGTTCTGGCTGGCAGCTGGCTGCTGGTCGCTGGCAGCCGTTCCCTACTCGGCGGGCACGGCTCTCGACTGGTGGACGTCGGATGCCACACCGAACAGGGCGTAGCCTTCACAACGGCACTTGGGGACCGAGCAGCCACGGCTTTCGCGGTGTTCCTTGCGAGGGTGGCCGCAGCCTGAGCAACGCTCTCGTCCGCCGTCGCGGATGGTTTCCTGCTTCATCGGATTGTCTCCCGGACTAGGGGCCGACGCCCCGCCGAATGTGCGATGGGAGAACGTCGATGAATCGACGAAGACCGGCATGTCCTGCGGTGCCACTCCCGGCCATGGGTCCTGTTGATCCCTGAAGGTCGGGGGCGGCGGCGTTTGCACGATGCGTGTACGACCAATAGTACCGGCCTCCCGGCCATGTGGGGGACTTCGGCCGTGGCCGGACACTACGCCGCCGGGTGCATGCTCGAGGGAGCAGACATGGGAGGCCATGCAACGTACCGAAACCAGACAGCCGGTCTGGTCGGAGTCAGCCAAACACGTCGGCTACGGGATCTCCGCCGCCATCAACGCGGTCCTGATGCTCGTGGTCAACAACCTGCTCTCGTGGGGATGGCCCTCGTTCATCACCAACGACTTCGCCCAACTGCTCCCGGTGATCAACCTGTCGTTGGGAGTCACCGTGCTCGTGAACCTGGCATACATCTCCTACGACCCACCACATTTCAAGTCACTGTGCCAGATGGTCGTGGGGGCGACTTCGATGATGGTGGCCCTCCGTACATGGGCGGTGTTCCCCTTCGATTTCCCGACCGGAGCCGGGTTCGGCTGGACAGGTATGGTCCGGGTGATCCTGGTGATGGTCATCGCTCGGGACCGGAATCGGCATCGTCGCCGACGCCGTCCAAGTGGTTCCGTGTCTCACGTGGAGAGATGTGATCGGAGGTTCCGCCTCGCCCGGAACAGCGTGGAACGAACCGCAGCTGTGGTGGTTCCCAGCAGCGACGCCGCCTCGTCATACGACATGCCACACCCGTCCACCAGCATGACGGCGTTGCGGTGAGGCTCGGGCAGCTGCCGGAGAGCGGCCAGCACCTCGGTCTGGGTCTCCGACACCATGGCCAACTCCTCGGGGCCGGCGCCCTGGCCACTTCCCACCTCGAACCCACCCGACTCCATGAGGGCATCGAGGGACCCCGGCCGTGTGCGTCGCCGCATCATCAGACACTCGTTGGTGGCGATCCGATGCAACCATGTCATGACCGTCGCCTCTCCCCGGAATCCCGCCCGGGCCTGCACCGCCTTCATCAGGGTGGACTGGGCGACGTCCTCGGCGTCATGGGGATCACCGCACAGTCGTTGGGCCAGACGTTCCAGTTCGCTCCGGTACTCGAGGATGGCTTGGGAATCCACCCGGGGATCGTACCCCGCGACGAATTGGAGGCACACCGCATCAAACCCTCCAGAACCGACGAGGAGACATCCATGCAACAGATCGAGCAGGTGCCGGCGCCGAGCTGGCAGGAGTGGGTCACACGAACCAGAGGTGTGATCGTCGACGTGAGAGAGCCGTGGGAGTGGCAGTCCACCGGAGTCCTGCCCGACGCCGTGACCATCAGCCTCGGCAACCTCCAGCAGGTGGTCGACCGGTTCCAGCCCGAAACGCCGATCCTGGTGGTGTGTCGTAGTGGCAACCGCTCCCAGACCGCCGCCGAATACCTGGCCCGGGCCGGCTATCGCAACGTCGCCAACCTGGCGGGCGGCATCGTCGCCCTGGCCGCCTGACGAAGGGACCCAGCTTCCATGGACATCCAATCGTTCCGCACGCCCGGACTGGGCGACTCGACCTACCTTCTCACCCACGACGGAGCCGGCATCCTCGTCGATCCACAGCGTGACTTCGACCGCTTCCTGGAGCAGTCCGACGTCGACCTGCGGTTCGTGCTCGAGACCCACCTCCACAACGACTACGTCTCCGGTGGCCGTGAGGCCGCCGCCCGTACCGGCGCCAGACTGGTGCTCCCTGCAGCGTCCGGAGCCGCGTTCCGTCATGTTCCCGCCTTCCACATGGAGGATCTCCCGGACGAGGCGTTCACGGTGCGGCCGATCCACACGCCCGGCCACACCCCGGAGCACACCAGCTACCTGGTGATCATCGAAGGTGAGCCGGTCGCTCTCTTCAGCGGCGGATCGCTCCTGGTGGGCTCGGCCGGGCGTCCCGACCTGCTCGGCATGGCGCGCGCCGACAGCCTCGCCCGACTCCAGTACATCAGCGTTCACCGTCTCGTCGCCCTCGGCGACGACATCGGCCTCTACCCGACCCATGGTGAGGGTTCGTTCTGCACGGCGTCGGGAGCGGGGCTGTACACCTCGACCATCGGTGCCGAGCGGCGCTCCAGCCCGGTGCTCGCCTTCGCGGACGAGGACTCGTTCGTGGCAGGGCAGATGGCGGTGCTCCAGCCATACCCGAAGTACTACGCCCACATGGGTCCGGCGAACCTGATGGGACCCGAGCCGCTACCGGAGGCCAGTCCGACCGAACTGACTCCCCACGACGTGCGCCGGATGCAGGAGGACGGTGCCCGGGTGGTGGACGCCCGACCACGGGACTCCTTCGCCGACGGTCACATCCCGGGGTCGCTCGGGGTCGAACTGCGTGACGATTTCGGTACCTGGGTTGGATGGCTCGAGCCCTTCAACACCCCGACGGTGCTGGTTCTCGACGCCGACCAGGATGCCGCCGAGGCGATCGTGCAGCTGCAGAGGATCGGTTTCGACTCGGTGAGCGGCATCCTACGCGGCCTGGACCGCTGGGTGCTGGAGGGCCACCCGGTCGACCACCTCACCACCGTGTCGGCAGGAGGACTCCACGATGCGATCGAGTCGGGCGAACAGGTCCTCGATGTCCGGGCCCCCGTCGAGTGGGACGCCGGTCATTTCGAGGCCACCCGCCACGTCTACGTCCCGGAGATGGTGGCCGGGGTCCCGGCCGGGATCGACGCCGATCGAACGGTGTGGCTCATGTGCGCTTCCGGGTATCGGGCGATGATCGCGGGGGGGTTGCTCCGCCGCCACGGACTCGACGTTCGGGTCCTGTCTGCGGGCGGCTACACCGAGGTCCGCCAGGCCGCCGCCCTGTGGGAGGCGCCCTGCGACGCCCCCCTCCAGACGGCCGGTCGCTGAGCTGAGACTGGTGAAGGGAGGCCAGATCCGGGAAGCCCAGATCCGGGGAGCATCGCCCCGATATCATGTCGGGGCGATGCTTCCGCTGGTCTCGACGTTGCGGGGTTACCGACGCGACACCCTCCGAGCCGACCTGATCGCCGGCCTCACCGTTGCGGTCATGCTGGTGCCCCAGGCGATGGCGTACGCCGTGCTGGCCGGTTTGCCACCGGTGTCGGGCCTGTATGCATCTATCGTCCCCCTGGTCGTGTACGCCGTGCTCGGCACCTCCGGGTCGCTGGCGGTGGGTCCGGTGGCGATCATCTCGCTGCTGACTGCCGCCGCTCTGGGTCCGCTCGCCGGCGGCGACCCCACCCGCTACGCCGCCCTGGCGGCGACGCTGGCGACGCTGGTCGGAGGTCTGCAACTGCTGCTCGGAGCCGTGCGGGCGGGACGGCTCGTCACGTTCCTCTCACACGGCGTGATCTCTGGGTTCACCTCGGCGGCGGCCGTCGTCATCGCTGTCAGCCAGGTCCCTTCGCTGCTGGGACTCGACGTCGAGAAACGGGAGGACTTCATCGGACAACTCTCGGCGATGACGGACGCAGCCGGTACGATTACGGCTCCCACCGCCGTGATCGGCCTGGGCGCGCTGATCGCCCTGGTTCTCGTGAGACGGAGCCGTCGTCGACTTCCGGGCCCGCTTCTGGTGGTGGTCGCCGCCACCCTGGTCACCTGGGCGCTCCGGCTCGACATCTCCGGCGTCTCGGTGCTCGGTCAGGTGCCTGGCGGGATCGCCGCCCCGTCGCTCCCCTCGCTCGACTCGCTGACTGCGCTCGTCCCGGCGGCGGTGACGATCGCCGTCATCGGGTATGCCGAGGGAATCGGGATCTCGAAGGCGATCGCCGCTCGCAGCCGCCAAGCGCTCTCCGCCGACCAGGAGTTGGTGGCGGTGGGAGCGGCGAATGTCGCCGCCGGACTCTTCTCCGCATTCCCCGTGGCCGGTGGCCTGTCGCGAACGGCGGTCAACCACGAGGCCGGCGCCCGGACCACGGTGGCCTCGCTGATCACGGCGGCATCGGTGGCGCTGACGGTGACGTTCCTCACCCCCCTGTTCACCTATCTTCCGAAGGCCGTGCTGGCGGCCGTGGTAGTGGCAGCGGTGACACGGCTCATCGACATCGAGGGCGCACGCACTCTGTTCTCCTACCGCCGTGTCGACGGGGTCGTGTGGGCGCTCACATTCGCCATGACGATGCTCGTATCGGTGGAACTGGGCCTGGCCGCCGGGGTGGCGGCGTCGTTGCTGGTGTTCGTCGGTAGGTCGAGCCGTCCCCACATCGCAGAGATGGGCCGTGTACCCGGGACGAAGGCGTGGCGCAACCGGCTTCGCTACGAGGTGGAGTTGGACCCCCGCGTGCTGGTTGTGAGGGTCGACGGCCCTCTGTTCTACGCCTCGGCTCAGGCGGTGCGAGACCACATCGACGAACTGGTGCTGGCGAGACCCGACACGATCGGAGTCGTGTTGGATGCATCAGCGATCACCGACCTCGACTCCGACGGTGTCCACATGCTCCAGGGACTCTCCGAGGACTTGGGTGTCGCCGGTCGGCGGCTGGCGATGGCCACCGTGAGGGGTCCGGTCCGAGACCTGATCGCCCGTTCCGCCACCGAGCTGGGCACCTGCATGTGCCCCGACATCGACTCCGCAGTGGCCGTCGCCTCGGGCGAGCCCACCGAGCGTGCGTATCTGTGACGTCGGTTCGCCCCGCTGACTGGATGACCTCGACGGCGTGATGGTGGTGTGGTCGGAGACGACCAGCGCGGTCCGGAACGCGCCGTCAGCCCGCGCGACCGCCTGGGAGCGCGCTTTCAAGATCGCGCGGCATAGGCCCCCCTTACCCCACTCGTTCCTCGCTCCGGCGCTTCGCCGGGCGGACCCTTCCCCCTCTCGCAGGCTCGAGGGGGACAAAGCTGCTCTCGTAGCTCGTACCTCGTAGCTCTTCGCTCGCTCATCCTGCATTCTGCACAATGCAGAGCTGGTAGCTTGCTTTGGTTCTCCCGAGTAGGTGTGCATGGCCGGTCGTCCCAAGTTCGTCGTCGATGTGACGCCGCTGCGTGAGAACGGGGAGTTCCGCTGGCTGTACGCAGGTCTTGCCCTGGCGGGGATCGGTCGCCAGCTCACGGTGGTCGCCGTTCCGTTCCAGGTGTTCGAGATCACCGGCTCCACCTTCCTGGTCGGTTTGCTCGGGCTCATCCAACTGGGCCCGTTGCTGCTGGCGTCAGGGGTCGGCGGGGCGGTCGTCGACGCCATGGACAGACGAACCCTCCTCATCATCGCCCAGGGGGCCACCGCTGCAACGGCGGGCGGGCTCGCCTTCAACGCCGCCCTCGACACCCCCTCGGTTTGGGCGATCTTCGTTCTCAGTGCGCTCAACGCCGGACTGGCCACGCTCGACTACCCGACCCGATCGGCCCTGGTCGCGGGGATCGTCGGCCGCAAGCTGCTCCCTTCGGCCACCGCCCTCACCCAGACGCTCGAAAACGTCTCCAAGATGGTGGGCCCGGCAATCGGTGGCGCCATCATCGCCACCGCCGGATTCACCGCGACCTTCGTGATCGAAGCGGTCGCTTTCGGAATCGGGGCGATGCTGATGTTCAAGATCTCGCGCCGGCCGGCCGAGGGTGGCTCACGCCAATTCGGGTGGGAGTCGATCAAGGAGGGGTGGGTCTTCCTCCGTCACCGCAAGCTCCTCCAGGCCAACTTCTACATGGACATCAACGCCATGGTGCTGGGTATGCCCACTGCGCTGTTCCCGGCCATCGGGACCGTGGTTCTGGGCGGCGACGCCTCCACGGTCGGCCTCCTCTATGCCGCTCCGGGAGCGGGCGCACTCGCCGCCGCCCTCACTTCGGGATGGGTGGGATCGGTGCGGAGGCAGGGCAGGGCGGTCATCATCGCCGTGATCGTGTGGGGGGCGAGCGTGGCGGCCTTCGGCCTGAGTCGATCCCTGCCGCTCGCCCTCGCCTTCCTGGCCATCGGCGGGGGCGCCGACGTGATCTCGGCAGTCTTCCGCAACACCATCCTCCAGCTGGCGGTGCCAGACAACCTGAGAGGCCGGCTCAGTTCGATTCATGTGGGTGTCTCGAGCGGCGGGCCCCGTCTCGGCGACTTCCGTGCCGGGACGATGGCGTCACTGATCAACTCCCCCGTTTCGGTGGTGTCGGGGGGTATCGCCGTCATCTTCGGCGCCCTGTTCATCGCCAAGAAGATCCCCGAGCTGGACGCGTACATGGACATCGGCGACGATGGCACAATCGGAACGGAAGTCGCCGAAGCTCCCTGAGAGGGTCCGTGGCGGACGCACACCCCAATCGCCTCGTGGAACTCGCCCGCATGTTCACCCGGTTGGGGGTGACCGCATTCGGGGGGCCTGCTGCCCACATCGCCATGATGCACCGGGAGGTGGTGGAACAGCGCCAGTGGATGACCAACGACCAGTTCGTCGACCTGATCGGGGCCACCAACCTGATCCCCGGTCCCAACTCCACCGAAATGACGATGCATGTCGGCCACCACCGCGCCGGCTGGCGGGGGTTGATACTGGCCGGAGCCTCGTTCATCCTGCCGGCTGCCCTCATGGTGGCGGGCTTGGCGGTCGCCTACGTCGAATACGGCACAACCCCAACCGGTGAAGCTCTCCTGGACGGGATCAAGCCGGTGGTGGCGGCCATCGTCGCGACCGCGGTGATCCGACTCGGCTCGTCCACGCTGCGTCGCTCCCTCCCGGTCGTGGTGGCACTCGCCGCCGCCGCCACCTATCTCGCCGGCTTCAACGAGATCGCAATCCTGTTCGGGGGCGCCGCCGTGGTGTTCATCGACCGCCAGGCACGATCGGCCCGGTGGAACCGGATCCTCATCCTGCCGCCACTCGTGGTTCCGTCGCTGGCGGCGGAAGCGGTGACGGGGAACGGCCTCGAACTGGGACGTCTGTTCGCCACGTTCCTCAAGATCGGAGCGGTTCTCTACGGGAGCGGCTACGTGCTGCTCGCCTTCCTGCGGGCCGACTTCGTCGACCGCCTGGGTGTGCTCACCGACCAGGAGTTGCTCGACGCCGTGGCCATCGGCCAGTTCACACCAGGGCCGGTGTTCACCACGGCCACCTTCGTGGGCTACCTGCTAGCGGGCTTTCCCGGGGCCGTGCTCGCCACGATCGGCATCTTCGTCCCCGGGTTCGTGTTCGTCGCCGCGCTCACGAGAGTGCTGCCCCATGTCCGCCGCTGGAGCTGGAGCGCGTCACTGCTCGACGGGGTGAACGCCTCCGCCATCGGGCTCATGGCAGGCGTCCTGGTCGAGCTGGCCGGGGCGGCCCTCACCGGCCCTGTGACGATCACGCTGGCAGCGGTGTCCCTGGTGGTGCTGCTCCGCACACCCATCAACTCGGCCTGGTTGATCGCTGCCGGCGGCGTCGTCGGCCTGCTGAGCGGTTGATCATGCCCATCGAGGTCAACAGGTCAACGAGTCATTCTGGCTCGTCGCTCGTCGCTCGTCGCTCGTCGCTCGTCGCCCGTCACCGCCGCCCGACTCCCTATCCGCGCGACCTCATCAGGCATACAGTCGCTCGATCTGATCGGCGAAGTGCTCGGTCACAACATTGCGGCGCACCTTGAGCGTGGGGGTCATCTCCCCGTCCTCGATCGTGAAGTCGGAACCGAGGATCACGAAGCGTCGGATCGACTCGGCCTTGGAGACCGATGCGTTCACATCGTCCACGGCCAACTGGATCTCGGCGATCAGATCGGCATCGTCCGGGAGTGCTTCCAGCGACCAGGACTTGCCGTGCGCCGCCGCCCACATGGCGGCCTGCTCCGGATCGAGCGTGACCAGGGCCCCGACATAGGGCTTGGCGTCGCCCACCACCATCACCTGACTGAGAAGCGGATGGGCCCGGAGCCGATCCTCCAGCGGAGCAGGAGCGACGTTCTTGCCCCCGGCGGTCACCAACAGCTCCTTCTTCCGACCGGTGATGCGCAGGTATCCAGACTCGTCGATGGTTCCGATGTCGCCCGTGTGGAACCAGCCTTCAGGGTCGATGGCGTCGACGGTGGCGTCAGGATTGTTCCAGTAGCCACGGAACACGTGTGGCCCGGCCAACAGGATCTCGCCGTCGTCGGCGATACCGATCGTGGTGCCCGCCACCGGCCGGCCCACGGTGCCGATCCGCACGGATCCGGGCCGGTTGAACGCCGCCACCGCCACGTTTTCGGTGAGCCCGTAGCCTTCCAACACCGTGATCCCGATGCCGTTGAAGAAGTGCCCAAGTCGCTCGCCGAGCGCCGCACCGCCGCTCACGGCGTAGCGGAGGCGGCCGCCCAGGGCCTTGCGGACCTTGGCATACACCAACCGATCGAAGATGGCGTGACCGATGCGGGTCCCCAGCCCCACCCGTCCTGTCTCCAACCCTCGTGAGTAGTCACCGGCCACCCTGGCAGCCACATCGAAGATTCGGACCTTGCCCTCTGTCTCGGCCTTGGAGCGCGCCGAGTTGTAGACCTTTTCGAACACCCTCGGTACCGAGAACAACCAGGTTGGTTGCACGATTGCCAGCTCCTCCATCAGGTTGGGGATGCCGGTCGAGTAGGCGATCTTGGAACGGTTCATCAGCGATGCGACCTGTGCCACGCGGGCGAAGATGTGAGCGAGTGGAAGGAACATGAGAGTTACGGCACCCTCGTGGAGCACGTCGCCGATCTCGGCGGCCACCTGGCGGCTCTCCCACACGAACGACCCGACCGTCAACTCGCACCCCTTGGGCATCCCGGTGGTGCCTGACGTGTAGACGAGTGACGCCAGATCCGTCCCGGTCACAGAGCGGGCCCGCTGCATGACTTTCTCGTCCGCCACCACCGCTCCCGCCGCCAGGAGTTGATCCATGCCCCCGGTTTCCAGTGTGATCACGTGGTCACATGCTGCTCCGCCGGCCCGGTACACCGACTCCAGATTGGCGTCGGCGCACACGATCACCCGGGCGCCGGAGTCGCCGACGATCCAGCCGACCTGCTCGGGCGCCGACGTCTCGTAGATCGTCACCGTTGCCGCGCCCGCCGCCCACACGGCGTAGTCGATCAGCGTGAACTCGATCCGGGTGGGCGAGAACAGGGCCACGCGGTCACCAGGCTCCACACCGAGCGCCATCAGGCCGGCGGCGATGCGCCGCACCCGTTGGGCCACCTCGGCGAAGCCGATGTCGACGAAGGCGTCGTCCACCCGGTGGGCCATGATCGCCAGATCCGGATGGGACCGCTCCGCATCCCACAGGGCGGTGGTGAGATTCTCCGATGGGTCGACGGCGACGGCACCTGGTTGAGCATGGGTCTGCATGTGTTCCTCCAACGGGTAGGTGACCAACGTACGGCAGTCGCTCGCAAGCCCGCTAGGGGTGTTGGCCCCGGCCCGAGGTTGTTTGTTCGGACCGGCGAAGCGTATCCGCCACAGCGAGAACAACCCGCGCTCGTCCCCGTCAAACGACCCTGGAACAGCGACCCAGAGCGGTCGTAAGGTGATCGAGGCGCCGAGGATGAGAAATGACCGCAGGGAACCATGCGGAAACCCTGGAAGTGACCGGCCTCGCCAAGTCGTTCGCCGGTGTGACCGCGCTGGCCGGATTGTCTTTCGCAGTCGAACCGGGACGTATCGTCGGCTTTCTGGGGCCGAACGGCGCCGGCAAGACCACGGCGATGCGGTGCGTGCTCGGACTGCTCACGCCGGATGCAGGGTCGGTGGCGTGGGGCGGACGACTGGTCGACGAGGCGACCCGCCTGACCTTTGGATACATGCCAGAAGAACGGGGGCTGTACCCGAGGATGAGGATCGGCGAGCAGCTCGCCTACTTCGGCCGATTGTCGGGCATGGCGCCTAGCGACGCCAGAAGCGAGTCCCAACGCTGGCTCGAGCGACTGGGTCTGGCCGAGCGGACCGACTCCAGACTGGAACAGCTCTCACACGGAAACCAGCAACGCGTCCAGTTGGCGGCGGCGCTGATCCATCGCCCCAGGCTGGCGGTGCTCGACGAGCCGTTCGCCGGTCTCGACCCGCTCGGCGTCGAGACGATGTCGGAGATCCTCACCGGGTTGTCCGAGGCGGGTACGGCGGTGTTGTTCTCGAGCCACCAGCTCGATCTGGTGGAGGACGTGTGCCAGGACGTGGTGGTGGTCGAGCATGGCGTCGTGGTGCTGGCCGGCGAACTCGCCCACCTCCGCTCGGCATCGAAGGTGCGCCACCTCGAGATCGACGTCGACGATCACCCATGGAGGCCCACCGGGGCCAATGACCCTATCGAGCCACACAACGGACGGGTGCGCCAGCTGGTGACCTCGGATGTGGACCTGGACGCGCTGATCGGGGCAGCGGCGGCCCATGGGCGGGTGTCGCGCGTGGTCTTCGAGCCTCCGAGCCTGTCGGATCTGTTCCGTGAGGCGGTCGGGCGATGAGCGCGCTACGACAGATCTACGAGGTAGCCCGACGAGACTTCGTCCAGCGTGCCCGCAGCAGGGCTTTTCTCATCACCACGCTGCTGACGGTGGCGGCGATCTTCGGATTGGTGCCGCTGATGGCCTCCGAGATCGGAGATCCCGCTGCCGAGATGGTGGGAATCGTCGGGGATTCTGTCGGTCTCGACGAACACATCGCCGCCGTCTCGACTGCCTTCGGAGTCTCCACCGAGATCCGGGCGATGACCGACCGCACTGCTGCGGAGGATGCGCTCCGCACCGATGAGCTGGACGCCCTCGTGATCGACGGAGCTGCGATCGACGGAGCGACGATCGAGTTCGCGGAACGGGTGGATGACCGCCTCGTGGCGGTGGTGGACACAGCGGTCCGCCAACTCGCTCGCGACCGAGCGATCGGGGAGCTGGGGATCTCGGCGTCGGACGCAGAGTCGATCGTGGCTCCCGCCGGCGTGGAGACCATCGTGCTGGCGCCGCCGGACGAAGACGCACTCGCCAGGAGCATCGGTGCCCAGTTCGGGGCCATCCTCATGTACATGGCGATCCTGATCTTCGGCCAGTTCATCCTGATGGGGGTGATGGAGGAGAAGCAGAGCCGGGTCGTCGAGGTGGTGCTCTCGCGTATGAAGGCCGAACGCCTCCTGACCGGCAAGGTGGTGGGGATCGGCCTGCTGGGCCTCGTGCAGCTCATCCTCATCGGGGGTGCGCTGGTGGGTGCCATCGTGATGGTCGACCTCCCCGGCCTCGACCTCCCCCGTCTGGGCACGGGAATACTGGTCCGCACCGTCCTCTGGTTCCTGCTCGGGTTCGGGATGTACGCCGTGTTGTACGGTGCGCTAGGCGCCACCGTCACCCGCCAGGAGGACAGCCAGGGTGTCGCCCTGCTCCCGGTGATGCTGCTTCTGCCCGGGTACTTCGTGAGTTTCACTGCCATCGAGAACCCCGACGGCCTGGCGGCGGTGCTCGGATCGCTGTTCCCCTTCACCGCCCCCGTGGTGATGCCGGTGCGGGCGGCCACAGGCACCGTCCCGGGATGGCAGGTGCTGCTGGCAGTGACGCTGGTGATCGTGACGACCCTGGCCGCCATCCGACTGGGTGCGCGGGTCTACCGGGGGGCAGTGTTGTCGATCGGCGCAAAGGTCAGGATCCGCGATGCCCTGCGGGCGTCGGGCGACTGACAGCTACCCCCGGCCGGAGAGCTCTTCGAGGAACGACATCGCCGCGGCGGCGTTGTGGCTGCGCCACGAATCCACGTGATCGCCGTCCACGACTTCCAGGGCATCGACGGTGGGACCTAGCAAGGCCATCTGGGCGTCGACCAGTTCCTTCGCCGACGCACCACCGCGGTGGAGGAACATCACCTTGAGCAGGAACTCGATCCGCATGTCCCTGATGTGCTCGACGGGTAGCGCCAGCCAACGGCGTAGTCGGGTCCGTCCCGAACGTGTTATCCGGTGCACCACCCGTTGCGGCCCGGCGGAACCCGGTTCGGTGTGAACGGGCTCGGCCATCCCGAGCTCGACCAGACGGTCGAGCGCCCGGTAGACGAGCGGTCGTCGCACCGTGAGGATGCGGCCGATGTCGCTGCCTGCCTCGAGCGCCCTGGCGATGGCGAAGCCGTGGCTGGCACCTTCGGCGAGCACGCCCAACACGGCCATCTCGGTGAGCGATACGGCATGCTCGTCCATCACCATCCACGTTACCGCTCACGTTGCTTGCACAGCACCGCGCTCGCGCACTAGTCTCATCGTTACTAGTCGCAAGGAGACCAAACCGGGCCGGCGAGGCACCGCCGGCGGCGAGACCGAGGCTGGACGATCATGGACCCGGAGGATCGAATGCGACGACGACAGAGTGGGCCGGTGGCACGGTTCGGAGCTCGACGAGGCGGGCAGGCCGGCCTTTGGGTCGCAGTCTTGAGCACGGCGGTGGTGCTCTCCGGGTGCGGTCGAAGCGACGACGTCACCGGAGAGGTGCTGGTTTCGGCCGCAGCCTCGTTGACCGATGCCTTTGCCGAGATCGAAATCGCGTTCGAGGCAGCCAACCCTGAAGTCGACATCGTGTTGAACTTCGCCGGCAGCTCTGCACTCAGAGAGCAGATCCTGGAGGGCGCCCCGGCCGACGTGTTCGCCTCCGCCAATGCCTCGAACATGGACCAGATCGTGGAGGCCGACGGCGCGGCCGGGGAACCGGAGGTGTTTGTCACCAACCTCCTGCAGATCGCCGTACCGGTCGGGAATCCGGCGGGGATCTCCGGGCTCGATGATCTCGCCGATGACGCCCTCCTCATCGGCCTGTGCGCCGAGGGCGTCCCCTGTGGATCCTTCGGAAGAGAAGCGCTCTCAAAGGCCGGGGTCACACCGGCGGTCGATACCAACGAACCCGACGTCCGGGCCCTCGTCCACAAGATCGGAGCGGGCGAGCTCGATGCGGGAATCACCTATGTCACCGACGTGAGGTCGGCCGAGGGCGAGGTCGAGGGTGTTGCCATACCCGACGACGTGAACGTCGTGGCGAGGTATCCGATTGCGGTGCTCTCTGCGGCCCCCAACCCGGACGGCGCCGCCGCCTTCGTGGATTTCGTGTTGTCACAGGAAGGACAGGACATTCTGACGTCCTATGGTTTCTCGTCCCCGTGAACCGAGAATCGACGCGCAGCAGACGAGGCACCCCCCGGCCCCCCATCGTCCTGGTCATTCTGGGCGGCGCGGGGCTGGCTGTGTTCGTCATCCCGCTGGTCGGCCTCCTCGGCAGGGCGCCGTGGCAGAGACTCTTCCAAATCTTCGGCACCGACGTGGTGACCGACTCGCTGCGCCTGTCGATGGTCACGTCACTGGCGGCCACCGCCATCTCGGCAGTACTGGGAATCCCGTTGGCCTGGCTCATGGCCCGGGTCGAGTTCCGGGGCCAGTCCGTCGTGCGGGCGATGGTGACATTGCCGCTGGTCCTGCCACCGGTGGTGGGCGGCGCCGCCCTTCTCTTTGCGCTGGGGCGGCGAGGCCTCATCGGCGAGCCGCTCGATCAGGTGACCGGGCTCGTGCTCCCGTTCTCGACCTGGGGCGTGGTGGTCGCCAACACCTTCGTCGCCATGCCATTCCTCGTCACCACGGTGGAGGGTGCGCTGCGCAACCTCGATCAGCGCTACGAAGGGGCGGCGGCCGCGCTGGGCGCCGGTCGGTGGACCGTGCTTCGCAGGGTCACGCTGCCCATGATCGGCCCGTCGTTGGGGGCCGGACTGGTGCTCACCTGGGCTCGAGCGCTCGGCGAGTTCGGTGCCACGATCACATTCGCCGGCAACCTGCAGGGGAGAACTCAGACCATGCCACTGGCCGTGTTCGTCGCACTCGAGAGCGATCGGGACACCGCGGTGGCGATCAGCCTGCTGATGGTGGCGATCTCGTTGGCCGTACTGATCGGGTTGCGTGATCGATGGCTACGGACCCCATGAACGGCCTCGTGGCCGGTTTCAGGGTCGACCGCGGTGCGTTCCGACTCGACCTGTCGCTGGCCGTTGCACCGGCGACCACGGTGGCACTGCTGGGCCCCAACGGTGCGGGCAAGTCCACGGCGGTGATGGCCCTCGCCGGGCTGCTGCCCATCACCGAGGGTCGCATCACCATCGCCGGCAGCGTCGTCGACGACCCTCTGGCCGGTGTGTTCGTGCCACCCGAACACCGCAGGGTGGGCATCGTGTTCCAGGACTACCTGCTGTTCCCACATATGACCGCCCTCGAGAACGTCGCATTCGGCCTGCGCAGCCGAGGGGTGGGACGGGATGAGGCGCGGCAGCGGGCCGCCGAGTGGCTCGACCGGCTGGGACTCGCGGGCAACGCCAATCAACGACCCGGCGAGCTGTCGGGTGGGCAGGCCCAGCGGGTGGCCCTGGCCCGGGCCCTCGCCGTCGAGCCCGACCTGTTGCTGCTGGACGAGCCGTTGTCGGCCCTGGACGTGACCACCAGGGTCGAGCTCCGTCGGGTACTGGTGGACCACCTCGAGGCATACCCGGGGCCCCGGGTGCTGATCACCCACGACCCCACCGAGGCCTTCCTTCTGGCCGACGGGATCCACATCGTCGAAGCCGGCACCTCCACCCAGTCAGGCACCGCCGACGACATCCGGTTGCGACCCCGCACCCGCTACGCAGCCGACCTGGCAGGAGCGAACCTCGTGACGGGCATCGCAGCCGACGGGGTCATCACCGCCGGCGACCAACCGCTTCACATCGCCGACCGAACCGTCTCGGGTCCGGCGCTGGCGACCATCAGGCCGACGGCGATCACGCTCCACCGAATGCGTCCGGAAGGAAGCCCCCGAAACGCCTGGCAGACGACCGTCGAGCTGATCGAACACCTGGGCGAGCGAACCAGGGTCCGCACCGGCGCTCCCCTCTCGCTCACCGCCGAGATCACAGGGACGTCCGCACAGGAGTTGGAACTCGAACCCGGCTCGCAGGTGTGGATCTCGATCAAGGCAACCGACATCGGTGTCGAGCCCGAGTAGCTTGCGTGGTTGGTGGGCCCGAGCAGTGCCCACCAACCACGCAGGGATGTCAGCCGGTCACAGCTCGTCGAGCATCGCCTGATACCTGGCCGCCACGTCGGCCGGTGCCTCGTCGGTCCCGGTCACCGTCGTCTCTTCGATCAGGTCGATGAGGATCTCCCCAACGGCGTTGGTGTTGGTTCCCGGCGGGATCTGTGACTCCATGCTCTTGAAGTCCGCCAGCAACTCCGGCGTGAAGAACGGCTGCTCCTCGGTCATCCTTGCGCCGTCGAGGACGGGCAGCGACTGGACCACACCTGACTCGAGCTCGAAGTAGCGCTCGGCGGCGATCTCCGGATCCTGCAGATACCGCAGGACCAGGCTCGCCTCGTAGGCGACATCGGAGTCGGCGACGAGTGAGATCCCGCGGGGCGCCCCCATGTTCGTGCCACCATCCTCTTCGTGGATGGGAAGCGGGGTCGTGGCCCAGTCCTCGCCGTACACGAAGTCGTCGAGCATGAACCCGGGTCCCCCGTTGAGACCTTCGGAGATGAACGGCAGCTCGCCGGCGACGAAGGCGCCCTTGGACTCGTCCTGCTGACCGATCTGAAACTCGGGGTCGGTGATCCCCTCAGCGAACATCGTCTGGAGGAAGTCGATGAAGTCGACACCCTGCTCCGATGTCAGCTGCGGGATGTTCCCTTCGAACGGCACACCGAAGTTGTAGAGCCACAGGAACATGCGATCGTGGCTGGCGCCTCCGGTGCCGAAGTAGGCCGGTAGATCCGGGCGGACCGCCTGGACGGCGCGAGCGGCGTCGACCACGTCCCACCAGCTGTCGAAGGGCAACTCGACTCCGGCCTCCTCGACCATGGCGATGTTGTAGAAGATGGCGTTGACGAGGCTCTTGTTGGGCATGTGGTAGATCTCGCCGTCGTACGTGCCGTCCTCCCAGACACCGGGGGGGACGGTGGCGTACAGATCGGGGTCCTCTTCCTCCCACGTGGCGATCTGCTCGGTCATCGGCGCCAGCAAATCGGCCTCGAGGAAGGCGGGCGTGAGATGCGAATCGATCTCCACGAGATCGGGGAGATCCTCACCTGCGTCACGCATGCGCAGCAGGTCGGTGAGGATGGCGTCGCCCCGAATGTCGTACTCCACGTTGATTCCGTGCTCGGCCTCGACGGCGGCGAACTCATCGCCAGGGATCGACTCGCCGTTGAACCAGATCGTCACCGTCTCGACGCCGTCGCCCCCGCCGGTGGCGTCTGTGCCGTCGGCGGTTTCTTCTCCGGAGCAGGCGGCCAGGAGTGTCAGAAGCGCTACCAGAAGTGCCAGCGGCCTTCGTCGGGCGCGGCGGGGTCGATCATTCAGGTGTGTGCGTCCGTGCGTCATTCGTGATCTCCTCGTCTTGGGTTCGGGCGGCGGATCTCGATGCATCAGGGTGCACGGTGGGCCCCGCCCCGATCGCTGCTCACACTTCACTTGACGGCCCCACTCGTGATGCCACCCACCACGTACCGTTCGATCCTGAGGTATACGAAGACGAACGGGATGATCGAGAGGATGGCGAAGGCCGCCTGACCGGGGTTGTCCTGGAAGCCAGTGGTCTGGGTCATCAGGAACAGCTCGTAGGGCAGGGTGCGACTGCCAGGCGTGGAGGTGAGGCCGAGCACCAGGTTGAACTCGTTCCATGCTTCACGGAATGCGAGCACCCCGATGGTGATCATCGCCGGAACCGCCAGCGGCATCACGATGTGCCAAACCCGTTCGAACATGCTTGCGCCGTCGACGTTCGCCGCCTCCTCCAGCTCACGCGGAACCTGTTGGAAGAACCCGACCAGGAGCCACACGGCCAGCGGGAGGACCGTGGCGGTGAAGGCGACGATGAGCGTCGAGAGCCGGTCGATGCCGCCGACCGCCACCGCCAGCCGATACAGCGGCACCATCAGCCCCAGACCCGGGATGAGTCGCGGCAGCAAGGTGAACAACAGCAGCAGGTGCCGGCCCCGGAACCGGAACCGGGCGAAGGCGTAGGCGGCGGGAACCGCCAGCACCAGGGTGAGCACTGCGGTTCCCAGACCGACCACCACGCTGTTGAAGAACGCTCCCTGGAAGCCCTGCTGACCGATCACCGATCGGTAGCCGTCGAGCGTCGGGTTCGAGGGGATGAGCCCCGGATCGGCCGACACATCCGCCCTCGACTTGAACGAGATCGAGAGCGTCATCAGCAGCGGGAAGACGGTCCACACCGCCAATGCCGCCAGCGGAATGCCGATGAAAACGTTCCTCGCCACCGAACGCACCTGGGTCACCGCCGTGGTCATCGGCCCTCCAGGTCGTAGCGTCGCGACGCCGCCACGTACACGAGCGTGAGGACGGCGTTGAGTGCCAGGATCACGATGACGATCGCCAGCGCCTCGTTCGTCTCGAGTTCGAGGAAGGCGGTCTCGTAGAGGGCGATCGGTAGCGTCCGGGTGGCGTTGACCGGCCCCCCACCGGTGAGCGCCACGATCACGCCGAGCGACGTGAGTGCCTGGTAGCTGAGCAGCACCGTGGCCAGCGCCAGCTGCGGTGTCACCAGCGGGAGCGAGATGCGCCACGCCCGCTGCCATCCGGTGGCGCCGTCCACGTCGGCGGCGTCCATGAGCGACGGGTCGATGGTCTGCAGGCCCCCCAAGATCAGGAGGATCACCAGCGGCAGGTCCGACCACACCTGGGCCCCGACCGAGGCGAGCATCGCCAGGTTGGGGTCGGAGAACCAGGAAAGGGAGGGGATGCCGAAGAACTCGAGCACGCGGTTCACCTGGCCGAAGTCACGGTTGAGGATGAGCCGGAAGATCACGGCGGTGGTGACACCGGAGACGAGGTAGGGGACGATCGTGAGACCCCGGAGGAAACGCAACTTCCCGGCGGCCCGGTTCAGAGGGAAGGCGAAGGCGACACCCATCGCCAACCCGAGGACGAGGGTGCCGGCGACGAACACGGCGGTCCGGCTGATCGACCACAGGAAGTCTTCGTCGGAGAACAGGTCGAGGTACTGACCGACGCCCACGAAGTACTGCGGACCTCCGATGGAGTCTGCATCGAAGAGGCTGCCCCACAACGCATACAACACGGGAAAGGCCAGCAGGACCGTGATGACGATGATCGAGGGGGCCGCCAGGACGTAGGGAGTCGCCCGGTGGTGGCCCACGAGTCTGGTGTGATCCTGAGCGTTCGGATCACGCGTCGGCCTCCGCGGGCGCCGTTCCGTCGATGTGACCGACAACCGACCACCCACCCTTCTACTCGTCGGGTTCGTCCTAATAATGCAAAATATACGGCTTCTCCCGGAGACCGGTCGCTCAAACCTCGGGTTTTGGAAAACGCCTTCTCGGCGCTCTAGTAGTCCATGAGGATCCCTAGGATCCGTTTCGATCACTCGGAGCCCGAGCAATGGTTGGTCCCGGGCGGAGGTGGTATTGCCCGGGCAGCGGATTGGCACGCTCGGGGGAGATCGGGAAAGCCACGTGCATCAGGGATCGCCGGGCCCCTTCGCCGCACGAACGCCCTTTTCCCCGACGCTCGGCTGCCGATAGTGAACGTTTGTTGAGGGGGATCCCAGGAGGACCTGTAGATGACATCGCCCAAGAGAGCGAGCGGGGGCCGCCACGAGCGTGCCCGACGTTCCCACTCGCGACCTGTGCGCATCACTGGTGCGACGGTCGCCGTGATCGTCGCAGTCGCGGTCGGTTATGGCTTGGCAACCGCAGGCAGCCTCGCTCTGGCATGGGGGACGGTCGACCGCGTCAGCCTCGACGTTGCGCCGGTCGGCAAGGACGAGGTATCGGCGATGGGCCCGGGGTCCTCCGAGGATGACGCCTCCACCCCGAGGGCATCCACCGCACCCCCCACGGTGGTCGCCTTGGTGGGCACCGACTCCCGGTCCGGCCTCGACGATCTCGAGGACTTCGGCAGTTTCGAGACCTCCAACGCCGACGTGATCATGCTGGCCATTCGCACGGGCGACGAATGGACCCTGCTCTCGATCCCACGCGATCTCTACGTCGCCGACTTGTGCGACGGAGCAGAGCACAAGATCGGCGAGGCGTTCCAGGGGTGCGAGAGCGTCTCCGGACTCGCCATGGTGGTCATCGAGTTGGAACGACTCACCGGTCTCGACATCGGTCATGCCGCCGCCGTCGACCTGGCCGGCTTCCAGCAGGTGGTCGATGTCCTGGGCGGCTACGAGGTGTGCACCGAGGTCCCCCTCCGTGACTCGAAGTCCGGACTGGACATCGGGGCCGGATGCACGTTTGCAGATGGAGAAGAGACGCTTCAGTGGCTGCGGTCACGACACACCGAAGAGCAGGTCGAGGGCGTGTGGCGACCAGCGGACTCGGTCTCCGATCTCACCCGCAACCAGCGGCAACGCCAGTTCCTCCTCGACATGTTCGACCGGGTGACCGAGGGGGCCAGCCCCGACACCTTGCTCGACCTGGTGAACGATGTGGCTCCCTTCGTCACCATCGACGACCGATTGTCGCTCACCGACGTGGCCGCATGGGGATGGGAACTGCGATCGGCCGGTCTCGACACCGCCGAGATCCCGGTCGACTTCGGCGCCACCCCGGCCGGCGCGTCGGTGCTGGTGCCGACCGTCGACGTCCGCCAGTTCATCGAGGAGCTGACCGCGACCCCACGTTGAACCGGCGACGGAAGCTCCGCCACGCCCGATCTGAATGTGCTTGCCGCACGAATGGGAATCGGGGAAACTCGAGCCATGCCCGACGTAGCCACGATCGGTGTGATCTCGGACCAGCTCACCGCCCTCGGGCTCGCGCACGGCGACACGGTGATGGTCCATGCGTCGCTGCGCGCCATCGGGCCGATCGAGGGTGGCGCAGCCGGGCTCATCACCGCACTCGATCGGGCGGTGGGACCGGACGGCTCCCTGATCATGGTGCTCGGGGCCCGGGACGACTGGGCATGGGTCAACGAGTTGCCCGAAGACGACCGGGCCGCCCAGCTCGCCGACGCCGAACCGTTCGACGCCCTGATGACTCCGGCCGACCCCGAGGTCGGAACCCTCGCCGAGGTGTTCAGAACCCACCCGGGGACGCTGGTGAGCGACCATCCGGAGGGCCGCTTCGCCGCCCGGGGTCGGCTGGCGGACTCCCTCACCGCCGATCCTCCTTGGGACGACTACTTCGGCCCCGGTTCGCCGCTCGATCGACTGTTGGCTGCCGGGGGCAGAGTCCTCCGCCTGGGCGCCGAACCCGACACAGTCACACTGCTCCACCACGCCGAGTACCTCGCCCCCCTCCCCTCGAAGCGTCGAGTACGACGCCATCGACGCGTGCTGGGTCCGAACGGCCCCGAGCTGCGGGTCGTCGAGTGCCTCGACGACTCGGACGGCATCGTGGATCGGCCCGGCGAGGACTACTTCACCACCATCCTCGGTGAATATCTCGCTCTCGGGGTCCACCGCAGCGGCACAGTCGGGAACGCACACTCCGAGCTGATCGACGGCCGTCATCTCGTGGAGTTCGCGGTCGACTGGATGAGCGAACACCTATAGCGAAGAGCCGCCAGCTACCAGCCGCCGGCCAGAACGCGTTCCGGCGTGTTGCGTATTGCGTGTTGCGTGTTGCGTGTTGCGTGTTGCGTCGGACGTTCTCAGCCAGTAGCCAGTAGCCTCGAGTCATGAGCTCGACCGCGCATTGGGACTCGGTGTGGCAGAGCCGGCTGGCCAAGGATGTGAGCTGGTACCAGGAAGAACCGGAGTTGTCGCTCCGACTCATCCGGGAGGTATCGACGCCTTCATCGTCGGTCATCGACGTGGGAGGAGGCGCATCCCGACTCGTGGATCGACTGGTGGCGGAGGGGTACCGGGATGTGACGGTGATCGACCTCGCCGACAAGGCACTCGAACAGACACGGGGCCGGCTCGGAGCCAACGCGCCGGTGGTCACCTGGGTCACGGGCGACATCACCGACCACGACTTCGGACGCTCATTCGACGTGTGGCACGATCGAGCGGTGTTCCACTTCATGACCGAGACGGCCGATCTGGAGCGCTATCTCGAAACGATGCGGCGCTCGCTCTTTCTCGGCGCCCACGCCATCATCGCCACCTTCTCTCCCGACGGTCCGGACCGCTGCAGTGGGTTGCCCGTGCAGCGGTACAGCGAAGCTGAGCTCGCTGCTGTGCTCGGAGCCGCCTTCGAGCCGGTGAGCCACCACGAGGAGCTTCACATGACACCGACAGGGACGCCGCAGGCGTTCCTGTACGCGGTCTTCCGCCGTCAATGACCTTCGTGGTCGTGAGTGTGACCATGATCGCGGTCGTCTCCGGCGTGTGAGTCCTCTCGTCGTAGCACCTCGATGCGGTCGAGGATCTCGGAACGATCGAGCAGCCCGCCGTCGACCACCACGGACTCGAGCGCAGCCATCCAAGCCGCGTAGTAGCGCGAGCCGTCGTCGGACCCGGCCGCCGCCACGGCGTCGATCAGTCGGTCCCGGAACCAGTTCCACTCGTACCTGCCCGCTTCGCACAGCGCCACCGCCAGCGAGAACGCCCGCGCCTCCCACGGCTGGTCGAAGACGAACTCTCCGTTGGATCTGGGAAGTGCGGCATCGCCGGTGAGCGCATCGACGTGGGCGGAAAGATCCGGCCGGATGGTCACACCGCCACCTTGGCCACGCCGACCATCGCATCACGGGACACGATCGAGGCCAGGCGGTCCTCGTCCCAGCCCTCGGTTCCCTCGGGACGCTCGGGCAGCACCATGTACCGCAGGTCCGAGCTGGAATCCCACACCCTGACCTCCACATCGTCAGACAGGAAGACCCCGAACTCGGCAAGCACCGCCCGAGGCTCGTAGACAACCCTCGACCGATAGGCTGCGGACTTGTACCAGGTAGGCGGAAGGCCGAGAAGCGGCCAGGGGTAGCACGAGCACAGCGTGCAGACCACGACGTTGTGCACAGCTGAGCCGTTCTCGACCACGACGAGGTGGTCTGCTTCCAACCCACCGATCCCCATCTCCGCGATAGCGGAGGTTCCGTCGTTCATCAGCCGCTCCCTGAACCCGGTGTCGACCCAGGCGCGCGCCACGACCCGGGCGCCGTTCATGGGGCCGATGTCCTCCTCGTAGGCCTTGGCGACCCGATCGACCAGCCCGTCCGCGAGGATGCCCTTCTCCAGCAGGAGCGATTCGATCGCTCGTACCCGGCGAGCGAGCTCTTCATTCGAGGCATGTCCTCCGTCGGCGGTCCCACCTGTCATCGCTGCTCCTCCAGGTAGCTCTCCCACAGGTCGATGGCGACCGTGGTGTTTGGTTCTGCGTCCGGGCCCCACAACTCGACCCCGTCGAATCGGACTGTGTAGAGATGCTCGACGAGCTCGTGACCCGCCGCACCGGCGTCTGGCAGCAGGAACCCCCCGCGGACCGCGATCACCGATCCTGATCGTCCGCGGGCGTACCTCGGTAGCCGGGTGTGGCCGGGCGTGTGTGTCACCATGGTTCGGACGGTCGCACCGACCGCGAATCGCGCTGGGCGATCGATGGGACGAGCGCCGGACCCACCCTCGAACAGGAGCCGCATGGCCGCCTCGACCCTGGCGGGGTCGGGATTCGACGGCAGGCCGTCGACCGCCTCCAGCTGGGCTGACTCGAGCTCTGCACGGGTGACCGATCCACTCTCGACGAGGATCATCTCGAGCGACTCGACCCACCGCTCGTAATACGAAGCGGCCAGGTAACGGACCGGCTCGATCCGCTCCCGAGCATGGCGCACCTGATCGAGATTGGTGATGACACCCCAGGTCGAGAAGAAGGCTCCGAACACCCGACGCTCCCACTCATGGTGAAACACCGGTTCGTTCGGTTCGATCGCAACCGGGCCGAACCCATGGGCGCCTCCGAGATCATGCGGGCCATCCATCGGTCGATCATGACGGCTATCGAGCCCTGCTGCAAGCCGGTGAGCCCCACCAAATGTGCTGACGCCCGAGTCCGGCAAGCCCGCCGGGTAGCGTTACGTCGACCCCACCATTCGATCAGCACGAGAGAGGAACCCCATGTCGCGGCGCAGTGCACAGTGGTACGGCGGCGACGGCCGCGACGCCTACATCCACCGGGCATGGATGCGGCGCGGATTGCCGGCACACTCCTTCGACGGCCGCCCCCACATCGCCATCGCCAACACCGCCTCCGACCTGACACCCTGCAACGCCCATCTGAACGAGGTGGCCGAGTCGGTCGAGCAGGGCGTGTGGGAGGCAGGTGGCGTTCCACTCAACCTGCCCGTCGTCTCGCTGGGAGAGACCCAGGTGCGACCGACGGCCATGCTCTGGCGGAACATGGCGGCAATGGCCACCGAAGAGATGCTTCGCGCCAATCCGATCGACGGGGTGGTGCTGCTCGGCGGCTGCGACAAGACGATTCCGTCGCTGCTGATGGCGGCGGCATCGGTGGACCTTCCGGCGGTGGTGGTACCGGGCGGCCCCATGATCACGGGCACGTTCCGTGGCGTACCACTCGGCTGCGGCACGGATGTCTGGAAGCTGAGCGAGGAGACCAGAGCCGGGACGATCGACCGGGAGGATTTCCTCCGCTCGGAGTCGGCCATGATCTCGAGCAAGGGCCACTGCAACACCATGGGCACAGCCTCCACCATGGGTCTGTTGGCCGAAGTGCTCGGTGGCACGCTCCCGGGCACTGCCGGCACCCCGGCCACCGACGCCCGGCTGCTGGAAGCGTCCCACGCCACCGGACGTTTGGCTGTGGAGATGGTCGAGGCGGACCGCCGACCGAGCAGCATCTTCACACGAGGGTCGTTCCTCAATGCCATCGTGGCCCTCGCTGCCATCGGCGGCTCTTCCAACGCCGTGGTGCACCTGCTGGCGATCGCCGGACGACTCGGCATCGACCTCACGCTCGACGACATGGACGCCACCGGCTCGAGCGTCCCACTGCTGGTGGACCTGCAACCTGCCGGACGTTTCCTGATGGACGACCTCCATCGAGCGGGAGGCCTGCTGGCCGTCCTGAAGGAGGTGAAGGACCTCCTCGACCCCACCGCTCTCACAGTGACCGGACGACCCCTCGTCGACTATCTCGACACCGCCGCGATCTGGGACCCGGAAGTGATCCGGGTGCGTTCGACACCGTTGTTGCCCGCGGCCGGCATCGCCGTGCTGTACGGCAATCTCGCTCCCGACGGCGCCCTCATCAAACCGGCGGCAGCCACGCCCGAGCTGATGAACCACCGGGGCCCGGCGGTGGTGTTCGACTCGGTCGAGGACTTCCGTGCCCGCATCGACGACCCAGCCCTCGACGTGAACGCCGACTCGGTGCTGGTGCTTCGCGGGTGCGGCCCCAAGGGATATCCCGGCATGCCCGAGGTGGCCAACATGGCACTCCCCCAGAAACTGCTGGAAGAGGGAGTGCGGGACATGGTCCGGATCTGCGACGGGCGCATGAGCGGGACCGCCTTCGGAACGGTGGTGCTTCACGTGTCGCCCGAATCGGCAGCCGGCGGACCACTGGCCCTGGTGCAGAACGGTGACTGGATCGAGCTCGACGTCGCTCAACGCCGCCTGCACCTCGACGTGCCCGACGACGAGCTCGTTGCCAGGACCCCATCACCAAACACCACCGCCGCTCAGGCCACCCCAACCCGAGGCTGGAGCCGGCTCTACATCGATCACGTCCAACAAGCCCACCTGGGAGCCGACCTCGACTTCCTCATCGGCTCGAGCGGCTCCGACGTCGGACGCGAGTCACATTGAGCGAGCGACGAGCGACGAGTCATTCTGGCTGGCAGCTGGCTCGGAACGTCCGACGTCCGACGCAACACGCAACACGTTGGAGCGCTTCTTGCTGGCAGCTGGAAGC
Organism: uncultured bacterium; assembly: GCA_963825585.1. Taxonomy (GTDB): domain Bacteria; phylum Actinomycetota; class Acidimicrobiia; order Spongiisociales; family ZC4RG35; genus JAOUGY01. The sequence continues at coordinate 463,257 of CAWGTX010000001.1, read as the reverse complement.
TGGCAGCTGCTCCATCAACGCTCAGCGGCGATATCCGACAACACCTGTACGAACACGTCGGCCGGCTGGGCACCCGAGATGCCGTAGCGACCGTCGATCACGAAGAATGGCACACCGTTGATGCCTATCCGGGACGCCGTTCGGCGGTCCTCTTCGACGGCTTCGCGGTATGTGCCCCGCGCGAGCACCCCTAGGATCTCCTCCGCTTCCAGTCCGGACTCCGCCCCGAGCTCGGCGAGCTCCTCGGGCTGACCGACGTGGCGGCCCTCGATGAAGTGGGCGGCCATGAGTCGTTCCTTCACCGTCGTCTGCACCGACCGGTCCTTGGCCAGGTGGAGCACCTGGTGGGCGGCCGACGTATTGGCGGGGCGAAGCCGGTCGAAGTCATAGGCGAGGCCTTCATCAGCTGCGAGACCGATCACGTGGTCCTGCATCTGCCGGGCCTGTGACTCCGGGATTCCCTTGTGGCGCGCCAGGTATTCGACAGCGCTTCCCTCGAAATCCCCGGGCATGTCCGGCGAGAGCTGGAAGCTGTGGTACTCGATCTCGACGGCTGGGGCGCCCGGCACCGAGGAGGAAAAGCCGGCCAGACCCGCCTCCATCCGCCGCTTGCCGATGTAGCACCACGGGCACACGATGTCGGACCAGATGTCGAGCTTGATGGGCTGACTCATGGGTTCCTTCCGGGATTCGGACGTCGGATACTCCAGAACTCTCCCAGGTCGGGGCGAATTCCCGTTCAGCCGTAAATGACGGCCGAACGCTCCCCGCCGCACAACGTCGTCCGCATGTATGATCAACCGATAGGTTGACTAAAGGCCCGAAAGGATCCGGGGATGACGACGAGCACGACGACAGTGGACGAGTACCTGGACGCCCTGCCGGACCGGGCGCAGACGGTGGCACGGAACGTCCGCCGCATCATCCACGCGGTCGCTCCGGACCTCACCGAGACGGTCCGCTATCAGATGCCGGTGTTCCTGGTGGGCGGCCGGTACCTGGTGTACATGGGAGCATGGAAGAACCACGTGGGCCTCTATCCGATCCCCGTCTTGGATCACACACTCGAGACCAGGCTGGCGCCACATCGAACCGCCAAGGACACGGTTCGTTTCCTCTATCGCGACCCGCTCCCGGTCGACCTGCTCGAAGACCTGATCCGGACCCTCGTGGTCAGACTGGATGAACCGGCTTCGCCCTGAGCGAAGCGTCGATCGCGAGTCACCAGTATCGAAACATGCCCCGCACGGCGGTGGGCCGCAGGTTCTGGAGTTCTGTGAGCTCGGTGCAGGCCGCGTACCCGCAGTCCTCACAGGTCTCATCGGATGCCCGACAACACACTGACTCACCGTCGACATCGAGCACCGAGGCAATCGGCATCCGCCGAACCCAATGCCCCGACCGCAGTGCCCGCAGCCCGGCGCGGGAGTTGATCACCGGAAGCCCGGCCCGAATACAGCTGAGTAGTTCGTCGATGAGCAGAGCGCGCTCTGATCGATCGAGGTAGAGCCGATCCCGACCGTAGTACGGGGTGTGGAAGTAGAACATCACGCCCACCACCGGGAACTCCGAGTCACGCACCCACTCGAGGAACGGTCTGATGCCCGAAGCCGTGTCGCGGTCGATGACATAGATCAACGCCACCCGAGGATGGCCACTGTCGCGGACGGTGCGCGCAACCTGGTCGAAGAAGTCGCCCCGGCGGAGGCGGAACGTCTCCGGCAGCCCGTCCATCGACACCCACACCGTGTCAGCACCCCGAGGAATCCCATGGGTCCCGTTCGTGTACACGTGGACGTGGAAGAACCCGATGCAGCGGGCCACCTCGATCGCGTCGTCGAGGGTCACTTCGCCGTCGTGCCACAACGTCGGCTCCCCCCCACTGAAGTACAGCTCGCGGAATCCCCTGTCGTACGCATCGTTCATCGCCTTCTCCAACGCCGGCCACATCATCGAAGGTCGACCGGTGTTCGCCACGGTGCAGCCCTGGCAGTGAAGGTTGCAGCGGTCGGTCACGGCGATCCCGTAGATCAGCGGATCGATCCTGCGAAGCACGACGAAGCGCCACATGAAGCGGATGTAGTGACGGATCATCGCCCGCCGGGGCGATCGCACCGTCCGCCGTCGTTCGCCCACAACAGTCATCGCAGTCCGCCCGCCGTGTGTTCGGCCATCATTTCGCTCCACAGCGGTTCGATGAGCCGGTACGTGACCCAGCGTTCCAGGTCGTGGTAGCGGTCATATCCGGACTCGGACAGCACGAGGGCTCCGTCGCACCGCTCGGACCAGCCCACGAACTGCGAGAGCCGGCGCAGGACGACCGACACAGGGTGGTCGAGCAGCGGATCATGGCCGTGGATGGGGACCGCCCCGGTGTATGCCTGCCAGAACGACCGGTAGGCCGCGGCCGCCGGCCCCGGAAGATGCGCCAGACGGGCGATCGGTAGCCGACCCACCGCAACGGCATCCTGGTACTGCTCCAGTCCGAAGTGGTTCACCACGAACCTCGCTCCCGAGAAAGATGCCGCCCCGGCCCCCATGCCCAGGAAGTAGGGGCGCGTGATGGAGGTGTACGTCTGCGCTCCGACCCGGTTGAACGTCCACACGGACCGCCGTTGGTAGCCGCGCGACTCGGCCAGTGTGGTCGCCTCGTGGAGCAGTTCGTGCTCCGCGCGGCGGTCGTGCCGCCCCGTCCCGAATGGCGTGTACCCGAAGCGCATCAGCGGGTAGGTCGACACCTGGTCGACGCCGAAATCGAAGCAGGTGTTCAGGTCGTCCATGAGGATACGCGGGTCGTCATAGGCGGCATCGAAGATCAGGTCGACGTCGACACATCGGAACCGCCCGACCGCTGCCTCGAGCGCCGCTCGATTCTGATCGGGGGACCCGGGTCGGCGGAGACGGCGCAGCACCTCACGATGAAAAGACTGGACGCCGAGGCTCACGAAGTCGAACCCCAGATCGGAGATCCGCCGAGCCCCGTCGGGCGTCATGTGGCCCGGCAGCACTTCGATCGCCCTCTCCCCGGTGATCGGCAGCCGCTCCAGCAACGGCGCCAGGCGTGGCAGACACAGGGTCGGGGTTCCGCCGCCCACGTACAGCGAAGGGAATGGGCCACCGATTGCACCGAGATACATCGACACCTCCCGATCGAGGCCGTCGAAGTAGTTCGCCACCCGTCCAGACTCGTACGGCACCTTGTTGTAGGGGCAGAACGGGCAGATGGTTCGGCAGAAGGGGATGTGCAGGTACAGTCCCGGGGGCGAGGCGTACCAGCCGGCCACCTCGCCGGCCGTCGGTGGCGGGTCACGTTCTTCGAAGAGGATCCCGAAGCGCCGGGTCATGATCCAACTTGCCTTTCGACCTCGACCATACGACTCCGCCACCGAATGGCTAGGGCCGGTGGCCGGTATCGCTCGGACGTGCGAACCGTTGCTGTCGTTCGACCGATGAAGCAGCACACCCTCCCGACGTGCACCGTTCCGTGGAACTCGCCGCCGACCGCCCGACCGACGGCCGAGGCACAATGACCGGAGCGGCCAAACGAGCAAACGAGCCAACACGCCATTTCGACCCGAAGGCAGTGTTTGCATTGTGGCGGCGCCGGCATGTTGACTGACTGACCATCGCACGTGCCCATGTCGGACACACCACCAGGAGGCCCAGAAATGCAAGACCCCTCCGGCGGCCAATCCACACCGGTGAAAGGACCGGCCTCATACTTCCCCTCTATCGAGACCAAGTACGGCCGGCCGATCGCCGAGTGGAAGGAGCTCATCCGGTCGAGCCCGCTCGACAAGCACATGCAGTTGGTCGACTGGCTCGAGCACGAGTTCGGCATGGGACACGGTCACGCCAACGCACTCGTCGCCCACACACTCAACGAGGAGCCACGGTGACCGACAATGGGGCCGAGTCTCACCTGGACGAACTGTTCGCAGCACCACTCGATCGGTTCGTCGAGGTACGGGGCGACATCGTGCGTCGACTCAAGGCGGAAGGCGCCCACAGCGAGGCGGCGGCGATGGCCGCCCAGCGCAAACCGGGCCTGTCGGTGTGGGTCGTGAACCAGCTCGCCCGCACCGCCGCCGAGGACCTCGCCGCTCTCACAGGAGCCGGCGAGCGACTCGAAGCCGTGCAGCGGGCGGCGATGACCGGTGGCGCCACCGGCGGCTACGCCGAGGCACGAGCGCAGGAGGCCGAGGCCCTTGCCCGCCTCGACAAAGCCGTCCGGCGGTTGCTGCCGTCGATCACCGCCCAGGTCCGGGACCGGATTCTCACCACGCTCCGTTCAGGAGCCGCCTCGACCGAGGGCCGGGCCATGCTGGCCGCCGGCCGACTCACCCACGACCTGGAGCCGTCCGGATTCGACCTGTTCTCTGCCGGTTTCCAACCCCAGCCTCCCCAGCCTCCCCAGCCCGCCAAGGCATCGAAGGCAGAGGAAGCCGCCCGGCGCAGGCTGGAGGCACTCCGATCCAAAACCCAGCTGGCGCACGAGCGCGCCGTGGTGGCGGTATCGGACGCTCAACGCGCCTCCGATGAGGCCGAGATGGCCGAGCGCCGCGCCAGGAGGGCCAGGACCGAAGCCACATCCGCCGCCCGACGAGCTGAAACAGCCCGGTCCGATGCAGCCCGGCTCGCCGAACTGCTCACCCAAGCCGAAGCGGATCCGGACGCCCCGAAGGGCGGCTGAGTCGGAGCGAGACCTCACGCCCCTCCGGCCCTGGCCCGACCGCTGCGGTCGGCGGACACCTCCCCCTCCGGAGCAAGTACCCTCGAATCCGTATCCGCGGGCAAGCGCCCGGCTCGGTCCACCGAGGCGAGGAGGTCGGGGGATGTCAGAACTGGAACTGTCGGCGGAGCAGATGCGCCGGAATGGCTACGAGGTCGTCGACTGGCTGGTGGAGCGTCTCGGGGAGCTTCAAGCAGGCCCGGTGCTGCGAGAGGCGTCACCCGAGGAGATGCAGCGCCGGTTTTCCGGGCAACCTCCCGATCGGCCGGTGCCGCTCACCGATCTCCTCGACGTGCTCGGACGTGATGTGCTGCCATTCACAGGGGTGTGGGGCCACCCGCGGTTCTTCGGGTACATCCCGGGTAGCGGGACCTGGCCGGGGGCGCTCGCCGACTTCATCGTGTCCGCCTGCAACCTCGACGCCAGCACATGGCGCGAAGCCGCCGGCCTGAGCCGGGTCGAACAGGTGGTGATCGACTGGATGAAGGCCTGGATGGGATATCCGAGCGACGCCGAGGGAATCCTCACGAGTGGCGGCTCGGCCGCCAACATGACCGCCCTGGCGGCTGCACGCCACCACGCCCTCCCGGAGATGGACCACACGGCAGTTGTCTACGTTTCGGATCAGGCCCACTCCTCGCTGGCGCGAGCCTGCCGGGTTCTGGGGTTCCGATCCGATCAGGTGAGGGTGCTGGCATCGGACTCGGAGTTCCGCATGAATCCCGATCTGTTGGACCGGGCGATCCGCGCCGACTTCGAGCGGGGGATGACGCCGGTGATGGTGGCTGCCGCTGCCGGTTCCACCAACACGGGTGCGGTCGATCCGTTCGAGTCCATCGCAGATGTCTGCGCTGCCCACGACGTGTGGTTCCACGTTGATGGCGCCTACGGTGGTTTCGCCATGCTCACCGACCACGGACGAGCGATGATGAAGGGCATCGAACGAGCGGAGTCGATCACCGTCGACCCGCACAAGTGGCTGTATCAGCCGTTCGAGTGCGGAGGCCTGCTGGTGCGCCGGCCGGGGATGCTGGCCGACACCTTCCGGATCACACCTCCCTATCTCGAAGACGCCCACGGCGCCGCCGCCACCGACTACTCGAACCTGGGCCTCCAGCTGTCCCGTTCCAGTCGGGCGATGAAGGTCTGGATGTCGGTCTCGAACCTGGGGTTGACCGCCTTCCGGGAGGCGATCGACAGCTCGATTCGGCTGGCCGCCGACCTGGAACGTCGAATCGCCCAGGACGATCGATTCGAGCTGCTCAGCCCCGCCCACCTGTCGGTGGTGTGCTTTCGGCGCACCATTCCCAACGCCGAGGAGACCGCCCTCGAGGAGCTCAACGCCGGCCTGGTTGCGGCTCTGGCGGCGTCCGGGCACGGCCTCGTGTCATCGACCCGACTCGCCGGAACCTACGCCATTCGTATGTGTGTGTTCAACCACTCCACCACCGCCGAGGATGTCGACGCAGTGCTCGACTGGCTGGCGACCGCCGAGCCACCACGGGCCGACCCGGCACCACTGCCCCGGGAGGTACTCGGCACCTCCGGGTGGCTCGACGCCGACGTGGAGGCAGACCTCCGCCTCCACCCTCTGTTCGCCGACACACCCGACGCAGTCGTCGATCACATCATCGCCACCGGCCAGGAGCAGCGCGTGCCATCGGGATGGGTGATCGTGGAGGAGATGAAGACCACCAACGAGTTCCACATCATCCTGGAAGGCAAGGTGACGGTGACGGCGATCGGACGGGAGGTGGCGACCCTCGATGGGGGCAGCTTCTTCGGCGAGATGGCGGCGCTGGACTGGGGAGCCGGATACGGCTCGCCACGCATGGCGACCGTGACCGCCACCGAGGAGACCCGGCTGTTCACCATCCCCGCCACGGTGCTCAACCGGGCGATGCGAAGCGCTCCGGATCTCCGGCGCCACATCGAACGCACCGCCGCCCACCGTCGGACGGGACTGCCGCTCGCAGCGGCCGATCCGACTCCGGCCATGCCGGTCTGATCATGATCGACGCGAGTCGGAGGGCTGATCGGCGGCGAGCACGTAGCGTGAAGGGGGGCACGGCCCGGAAGGTACAACGTAAAACGTAAAACGTAGAACGTAGAACGTAGAACGTACGGAAGTGCCCTGCGTCAGGTCAGAGTGTCCGCTTTCACGACGCGGGCGTCGAACTCAACCAACCCGGCGGCGGGGACTTCTTCGTGCGTTCTACGTTCTACGTTGTACGTTCTACCGTCCACGCGAGAGAGCCCCCCGGCATCACACCGGGGGGCTCTCCGTTGACTACGGGCGCCGGACGAAGGTCCAGCTGGGATCTGTGGTCAGACCTTGACCGGATCCTTCAGCGAGGAATCCGAAACCCGCAGAACCTTGTCGCCCTTGGCGGCCCAGGCGAGACCCAGACCAGCGATGATCAACGTGGCACCCAGCCCACCGAACAGACCGGCCAGACCAAGACCCATCTGCAGGGTCGAATGCGTCACCGTGCCAACACCCAACTCGGCGAACAACCCATGAGCCGTTCCCGACCATGCCTGCTCACGAGCCGGACCCTCCAACGGATGCTGACGATCAAACCCGGTCCAATACCTGCCATCCACCGCAACGTCATAGGTACCAGCAGCGAAGGTCTCACCCTCGTACTCGACATCCTCGACCAGCGTCACCGTCTGGGTGCCATGCAACACGTGGAACCCAACCGTGGCCATCTGGTACATGTACTCAGACGCCGTGTTCACCAACGGATCAGCCGGATCCAGATCACCCATCACCACCGGATATCCCCAATCCTCGGTGAGCAGAGCAAGGATCTCCTCAGCCTGGGCGGGATCACCACGATCGATGAGCTGGCCGTCGTCGTTGTACGACAGGGTCACGTTCTGGGCCTCAGAGAACGCCTGAAGGGAACCGTACCCCTCCTGGACCTTGCTGAACGCCACCCCACCAGCAACCACGAACACCAGCCCGGCCAACGCAAGTACATAACCGAGAGTTGTCAGACGCTTCGTCATCAGCGACCTCCTCGCTTTGGGATCAATAGAAAACGTCTCCCAGACAATCGGCGATCACCACCCCCAACAACACCCAGCAAACGACCCTGCCACACCACAAACGGCCTATGCACAACCCCGCATACAGTGAGGTCCAGCGGATAGGGTCCCGACCGGACCTCTCGAGGGATGGTCGACCAGTCAACAGGTCCACAAGCCAACAGGCCAACAGGTCGACGGGCCAGGCCCGAGGTTTCGGTCCTGTTGGCCCGTTGACTCGCGTCAGTTGGCCGCTCAGGCGAGCGGTCCGCTGCCGCTCCTTCGCCCATCCCGGGACCTCGACGAGGAACGGCGCGCGCCACTGCAGACTCACCGCTACCCCGGTTGACGGAGGGCCATCCACGGCCATCATGCCGCTCATGCAATCCGGGCCCATCGAACCTCCCCGGCAACGGCGATCGAAGATCCTCGGCCTGGCGATCGTGGGCCTGGTCATCGCCGGCGGAGCCGGTGTGTGGTGGAACACCGGGGCCTGTTCGATGGCGGGTTGCTTCGGAAATGGGATCACGTTCGAGGTCACCAATGTCGACCTCGTCGAAGCCGGCTATCTGGTGGAACTGTGCATCGACGAGGATTGTCACTCCGAGACGATCGACTCAACCGTTCCGGCCGATGCTCTCGGCCTTGGTCCTGTCATCTCCCCCTTCTACGACCAGGTTTGGTGGGCACTACCGGGTGATCGCGATTGGGGCGGAAGACAGCACGTGACGTTCTCGATCACCGACGCGGACGGATACGAACTGGTCGAGTGGGAGGGAACGATTCGGTTCGACCGGTACAGCCCCAATGGTCCGAGATGCGGACCACACTGTCACTCGGCTCACGTCGTGGTCGCAGGCTGACGGGTAGCGCCGGCCGGGGCGTTGGCCTCTGGACGGGGCCAGATGCCTTCCCGGATGGTGGAGACCGACCCGAAGGAGGAAGTCACCATGACCGTTCTGGTCACGCATGCCAGCAGGCACGGTTCAACCGCCGGGATCGCCGAGCGGATCGCCGAGACACTCCGATCATCCGGTGCACCGACGGACTGTCATCCGGTCGCCGACGTCCGCAGCGTCGATGACTATGACGCCGTGGTGCTCGGAGGAGCCGCCTACATGTTCCACTGGTTGAAGGACGCCACGTCGTTCGCCAAGCGCCACCGAGTGGCACTCGCCGGGAAACCAGTGTGGCTGTTCAGCAGCGGGCCGCTCGGTGCCGATCTCGTCGACGACGAGGGCCGCGACATCTTCGCGGCGATGCGCCCCAAGGAGTTCGACGAGCTGGAAGCGATGCTGCGCCCACGCGGAACGAAGGTGTTCTTTGGAGCGTGGGATCCCACGGCTCCCCCGATCGGCATGGCCGAGCGGTTCATGAAACACCTGCCGGCCAACACCGAGGGCATGCCTGCGGGCGACTTCCGCGACTGGGATGCCATCGATGCCTGGGCCGTCGAGATCGCCTCCGAACTGGGAGCACGCCAGACCGTGTGACCCATCGACTGGGGTCCCGGTCGTCGACCGGGACCCAGGTTCTGTGGAAGTTCCGAAGTCAGAGGCAGAGTCCTCCGCTCACACCCCGGGCGCAGAAGGTGGTGGCTTCAATGGACTTCAGGATGAAGCCCTCGCCACTCTCGGATGGGGTCGCGAACACGTGCAACCGGGATCCGCTCACGCTGTCGTCGCAGAACCCGAGCACGTCGAACGTCACCTCACCGAGGTCACCACCGGTGGGCGCAACCGACATCACCGGGTCGACCCGGCCGTTTCGGCGCCGCCACAGCCGGCGAGGATCAGAGCGGCGACAGCCGGTAGCACCATCGTGCGACTGTTGGACTTCTTCATGGACAAGCTCCTCTCGGTACGTCTCCACCATGGATTCAGGCGGTCTCAGCGGCATCGCCGCCACGTAACAGATCGGTCACAGCCGCTACCGCCGGCACCCACCACGCCAGACAGAGATACAGTCACGGGATGCGCCATCTCACGCGTCGGGACGCCCGGAGGATCGCCATCGGAGCCCAGTTCCTCGCCGCCGAACGTCCCTTGGACCTGGAGGCTGTGGCCCACAGGCTCACCTTCCTCCAGCTCGACCCGACGGCGGCTATCGCTCCCAGCGCCGATCTCGTGGCCTGGGCGCGCCTCGGTGACGGTTACCGGCCCAGCGACCTCCAAGACGCTGTGACCGTGCACCGGACGATGTTCGAAACTCAGGCACAGCCATCCGACAAGGAACCGGTACTCGCGCTCGTCCGCCCCACCGCCGATCTCGGTTTGTATCTGGCGGACATGATCGCCTGGCGGGACAGCCGTGGCCGCGCCGCCCAGTGGGTCCGCGACAACGACCGTTTCAGACGCCGCATCCTCGAGACGCTCGCCGAGTCCGGTCCGCTGGCGTCCCGGGACATCCCCGACAGTGCCGATGTTCCCTGGCAGTCGAGCGGATGGACCCACGACCGCAACGTCACCCAGATGCTGGAGTTCCTCTTGCTCCGAGGCGAAGTGGCCGTGTCGAATCGGAAGGGCCGTCAGCGAGTCTGGGACCTGGCCGAACGGATCTACCCGCCGGTCGCGCCGGTCCCGGCTGACGAGGCCCGGAGGATTCGCGACGAGCGGCGACTCCGCTCGCTGGGAGTGGCCCGACCCCGGATCGTGGGCGCCGCCGGACTGGCCGCCGAAATCGAGGGCACCTCCGGCGAATGGAGGGTGGACCCCGAAGCGACCGCCGACGGGTTCACGGGTCGCACGGCCCTGCTGTCACCGTTCGACCGGCTGATCCACGACCGCGCCCGGGCCATCGAGCTGTTCGAGTTCGAGTACACACTCGAGATGTACAAGCCGGCACCACAGCGCCGCTGGGGCTACTTCGCCCTGCCGATCCTCGACGAGGACCGCATGGTGGGAAAGCTCGATGCCGCCGCCGATCGGAAAGCGGGCCAGCTGCGTGTGCACGCAGTCCACGAGGACGACCGGTTCCCGAAGACCGTACGGTCGCGCGTCGACCGCGAGATCCAGAACCTGGCCGATTGGCTCGGACTCGAGGTGTGCCGCATCGACTGAGGTATGCCGGGCGCCCCCTGGCAGCGGCCGGATTCCGGGAGGTTTGGTGGTGGTGCTCGATGACGGCGCCCTCAGTCCCGAATACCCTCTCGATGGTCGCCGAAGGCTTCGATCCCAGTCTGAGCATGACACCTCAGCTCGACATCACGGCCGTGTCGCGGGCACTCGGCACCAGATCAGCCACCGTCACCGATCCGGATGCGCTCCCCGACCTCGTGACCGACCGGACCACGGATCGTCGTCCTTCCATGCCACCGGCTCACACGGTGCCGTGACTCACCGAGCCGCCACGGCGAGGCCGGCTCGCCACCCGGGAGCACGCCCGCCCTCCGGAGGTCCGAGCTCGACAACCGGCAGTCCGCTGGTCGCCAGGAGCCAGGCGATGACGGAGTTGGAGTTCCACATCTCTCCGACGCCGGGCGGTTGGCGACCCCACAAGAGAGGCGGGACATCGCTCACCCGTTCCAGCAGCGCACGGGCCGTGTTCGGATCGGCCTGCACGGTCTGGGGGCCGGGGACAGCCTCGGCGGCATCGACGATCACCCCGTCCCGCCAGCAGCGAACTTCGTAGCGGAACGCCCGGAACCGCATCAGCCGGCGACTGAACACCGGCCCCTCCACCGTCACACCGCGCGATGCCGTGTCGTCGTCCGGGCTGGGCCAGGCGTTCTCGACCACGAAACGGCCCTCGGGGACGTGGACCTCCAGGGCGGTGTGATAGAGCTGGAGGCGGGTGCGATGCTCGGCACGGGCCCGGATGGCTTCGTAGATCCGACCGTTCCAGCGCACGAATCCATTGCCTCCGGCGCCGAGCGGAATCCAGAAGATGTCGATCCGGGAGAGCCTCGGCTCGCCCGAGTATTCGTCGGCCACTCGTCCGACACTACTCACCGCCTTCCTCGGCTTGGGCGACCCGTCGACTCGTCGATCGGTCGACCGCTCATGGAGGGACGCTCCACTGACATCGCCCATCCGCACCCTCCCATAGGATGGCGCTCGTGCTCATCCTGCTGCCCCCTTCGGAGTCCAAGGCCCCACCACCGCGCCGCGGCCTCCCGGTCGACCTCAATGCCTTGTCGTTCCCGGAGCTGGGGCCTGTTCGTTCGATGGTCCTGCGGGCGCTGGTCGTGACGAGCGCCCGTCGTGACGCACTCCCCAGGCTCATGGTCGGCGAGTCGATGGCCGACGAGGTGGCTCGCAACGGCAGGGTGCTGGGGCTCCCCACACGACCTGTGCTCGAGGCGTACCGCGGTGGACTGTTCGAGGCCCTCGACGCAACCAGCCTGTCGTCGGCCGCCAAGCGACGCGCCTCCGCCCGTGTCGTGGTGGTGTCCTCACTGTGGGGCGCACTCCGTCCGGTCGACCGCATCCCCGCCTACCGACTCCACATCTGTTCGAGCCTGGTGGGACTCGGGCCACTCGAGCCACTGTGGCGTCAAGCCCTCGGCCCGGTGCTCGCCGGGGCGGCGGGCGAGAGGGGCGTCATCGTCGACCTACGGTCGTCGAGCTACCGGGCAGTGGGGAGCCCGGAAGGCATGGCCGACCGGACCGTCATAGTGCGGGTCGTCCGACCCGACGGTCGAGGGGCGGCCGCTGCTGTGTCCAAACGCACGCGGGGCGGGCTGACCCGCCACCTCCTCGAGGCGGGAGGGAAGCCGTCGACCCCGGAGCAGCTCTGTGACGCGGTGGGCCACGCCTGGGACGCCGCCCTGACCTCACCCGCCCGAAACGATCAACCCTGGATCATGAACATTGTGGCCTCCGGCTGACCGGCCGCCGACGGGGGACGCCCAGCCAACCCGGCCCGAACAACCCGTTGTGGGTCAGAATCGACACCAGAAGTGTCGGTTTCGTCCCCAGAGCGGGTGGTTTGGAATCGGCGTAGGCGTGGCGTTCGCCCCGCACTCAGAAGTCGACCCGCATGACCACCCGACGTTTGGACGGGCGGTGGGCCTCGGCGAAACCGGCAGCGGCGAGCACCCGGCGATGCCCGACATGGATCTCGCCCCAGGTCACCGTTTGGCCGGGCTCGGGATCCATGGCGTACGCCTCGAGCGCCCGCGCACCCCGTGATCGGGCGAAGTCGACCGACGCCACGGCGAGCGGATAGGTGATTCCCCTCCCCCGGTGGCCTGCCCGGACCACGAAACAGGTGACCGCCCACACCGAGGCGTCGGCTTTGTCCTCCGACCTTCCCGTCCAGGGGGTCTGCCCCAGGCGGACGAACTCACTCCGGGGGGCTACCGCACACCAACCGACCGGCTCACCGCCCAGATAGGCCACCAAGCCCGCGGTCGCATCCGAGTCCACCTGACCGCAGTCGGTCTGTTGCCGGAGACGGAAGATGCGTTCCTCCAGCGGGATCGGGTCGTACCACCACTCCTCGGTGGTCGTTCTGTACTTCTGGCAGCGGCACCGGGCGGGATAGCCCTTGGTACCGAAGATCACGTCGAGGTCGTCACACGACGCTCGGTTCGCCGGCACCACGGTTGCCACGGCGCCATCCGGGAGGGGTTGAGAGTGTTCGACCACGGCACCTTTCTACACCGGCCTTCAACGGCATGCACGACGATGGTCGCTTCAGTCCACGCACCGACGATCAGTGCGGGCCCGGATCCAGTCGCCGGCGACGGCCACGGCTCGGAGCGACGCCGGATGGCGAGGAACGACCACCGGCCACACATGGAACATGTCCGACTCGATGCGCAGTTCAACGTCGACGCCGTGCGCCCGGGCGCGGTCGACCAACCGGGTCGAGTCCGCGAGGATCATCTCCCGGCCCCCGGCCAGAACCAGCAGCGGGGGAAGCCCGGTGAGGTCGGCGTGGATCGGCGAGGCGGTGGGCTCGGTGGGGTCGGCTCCACCCAGGTACTCGACGGCGGCGCGGCCGGTCATCGGCGGGAGGTAGTCGGTTGACGCGTTCGAGACGAAGGTGGCGGCCATGTTGGCGAGATCGACCCAGGGCGAGAAGAGAACGGCACCTGCCGGCAGCGGCTCACCGCCATCCCGGAGTCGGACCAGCAGCGCCATTCCGAGACCGCCCCCAGCGGAGTCGCCCACGACCACGAGCCGGGCCGGGTCGACCCCGCCCTCCAGCATTCCCCGGTAGGCGGCCACCGCATCGTCGACCGCAGCAGGAAATCGATACCGAGGGGCCAGCCGGTAGTCGGCCGAGAAGACGTGGCCGGCACCTGCGGCGAGTGCGATGGAGGCGATGAACGCCCGTTCCATCGCCGGGGTTCCTGTCACGTAACCGCCCCCGTGCAGATACAGCAGAACCGGGCCTGTCCCGTCGCCGGTCCGAGGGCGGATCCACTCGCCGAGAACACCGCCCGAGACCGCCTCGACCGCTGTCACCCGGCGGCGCAACGATCTCGGGACGAAGGCCGGTAGGGCGAGTCGTGCGGAGGGGTGCCCTTTCTCGGCCTGGGCGATCGCCTTCTGGATGAGTGCAGCGAGAGCCGCCCTTCGTAGCTCCATCGACCAGGTCCACCCGGCGACAGTCGGGCCTGCGAGCAGTCGATGACCAACCGCTCTCAGGACACCCACGAGACCCGATCCGAAAAGCACCAAAGCCGACCACAGATCCCACATGCTCCCAGTCTCGGACCGCCGGTGACCGGATGCCAGAGTCGAACGAACGCTGTCGTCAGCGATCCGACTGACGGTCACCGACCCCACGCCCTAGGGTTGGGCGCATGGAGGACCAGACCCGCAACTCGATACTCGGAATCGTCGTCGCAGTCATCATCGGTGCCCTCGTTGCCTGGGCCGGGAGTGACGGCAGCGCCGAAGCGGGACGCCTCCCCGTGTTCGCTCTGTGCGGACTGGCTGCCTATCTCATCAACTGGGTTGCGTTCGTGCCTGCGAACGCGGCCAAGACCGAACGTTTCTACGACCTCACCGGCTCCATCACCTACATCAGCATCATCGTGCTGGCCGTGGCGCTGAGCCCCGACCTCGACGCCCGAGCAATCATCGTTGCGGTGATGGTGGCAGTGTGGGCGGCGCGACTGGGCAGCTTCCTCTACCGCCGGATCCGTCGCGACGGCAAGGACGGCCGGTTCGACCAGATCAAGCAGAGCGCCATCCGATTCCTGATGACCTGGACACTGCAGGGACTGTGGGTGTTGCTGACCGCGGCCGCCGCCCTGGCCATCATCACGAGCGAAGACCGCCAACCGCTCGGATGGGTGGCGATCGTCGGCATGGCGGTGTGGGCCGCCGGGTTCGCCATCGAGGTGATGGCCGACCGCCAGAAGTCCGCCTTCAAGAAGGACCCGGCGAACGAGGGCCAGTACATCGACACCGGTCTGTGGGCCTGGTCACGTCACCCGAACTACTTCGGCGAGATCACCCTGTGGGTCGGCATCGCCATCATGGCGATCCCGATCCTGTCGGGGTGGCGGTGGGCGGTGCTGATCTCGCCGATCTTCGTGTTCCTGCTCATCACGCGGGTCAGCGGCGTCCCCATGCTCGAGAAACGTGCCGACAAACGGTGGGGTGACGAGCCCGGGTACCAGGAGTACAAGCGAGCCACCCCTGAGCTGGTGCTCCGCCCACCCAGGCGCTGACGGACCGTGCCTCTGGCCGCTCGCACACCTCAACCCGCCCGAGCAACGCATATGCTCGGCGGAGCACCTGATCACCGGAGCGCATCATGTCGGCCAACCCGATCGACGAATACCTGGCGACACTCGACGGGGCGAAGCGGAGGACCCTGGAGGCCGTACGGCGTTCCATCCGCGCCATCCTCCCCGATGCCGAGGAAGGGCTCTCGTACGGTCTGCCTGCCTTCCGGGTGAAGGGCAAGGCGGTGGCCGGGTTCGGTGCGGCCAAGGGCCACCTCACCTACATGCCTTTCAGCGGAAGCGTCCTCGACTCGATCGACCCAGCCGTGATCGAGGACTACGAAAGCTCGAAGGGTGCGCTCCGCTTCGCCATCGACAGCCCGTTGCCCGAGACCGTGCTGAGGCGGCTCATCGAGGCCCGGCTGGCGGAGATCGGCGCCTGATCCCTCGGGCGCCGGCGACAGCTGGTTGCGCTCGAAATGCGCTCGGGAAAGGTGAACCGATCCGCCCATTCGGTGATCACACCGTAGAAGTGAGGGTGGGACCCCGATACCACCGCCTGCCCACCGTGACGTTCCACCGCCTCGCACGCGGCCTCGTCCACGAACCCGCCGTCCCACAACAGGTTGCCCTCGCGGTAGGTGACCAGCAACGACCGCTGGCCTATCGGGCGTCACCGCAGATCACACACCGTTCAGGTGGCGAGTCCGCTTCGTCGTACTGCACACCACAGGTCCCGCAGATGAACGGTGTGACAAGTCGAACGAGACGTATCCCAAGGCCGCTCCGGATGTCGACCTGCTCCACTCCGGCTCGGGCCGTCGCCCTTCCGAGCGGCGCACCATTTCGGCGGCATCCGGCCAACGCAACGTGGCGCCGTCGGAAACGGATCGGGAGATCGAGCCGAAACGCGCCATTGCGGTCGAGATTCGATTGCTCGTCGAAGCTCGGGTAGTCCTTCGTGACGATGGTGGCGAAGGGCATGTTCGGCGGGGTCAAGTCGTCGGTCCGGTGGAAGAAGACGTCGTCCCAGGCGACGGCCGGGGCTCCACCCTCCTCGGAAGCGACGAGCACGGGGGGCACCCGTGCGCGTCTCCTCGAACTCCACGACCTCACGATGTACTCCTCTCATCCGGACCCGGCCGGGCCAGTTTCGACAACAGGTCGAAAGGCAGCACCCGAGATCGACACGCTGACGAGAGGTGTTCGAACGCCGCCCAAAGCGGGCGTCAACCGACGCCCACGTACTCGGAGAGGTGCTGGCCGGTGAGAGTGGACCCGTCGGCGACGAGGTCGGCAGGAGTGCCCTCGAAGACGATGCGCCCTCCATCGTGGCCCGCCCCCGGACCGAGGTCGATGATCCAGTCTGCGTGCGCCATCACCGCCTGGTGGTGTTCGATGACGATCACCGACTTGCCGGCGTCGACCAACCTGTCGAGGAGTTCGAGGAGCTGCGACACGTCGGCGAGGTGGAGGCCGCTGGTGGGCTCATCGAGAACGTAGATGGCGCTGTCTGTCGCCATCTGGATCGCCAGCTTGAGCCGCTGGCGTTCGCCGCCCGACAGTGTGTTGAGCGGCTGGCCAAGGGTGAGGTAGCCGAGACCCACGTCGGCCATGCGGGCCAGGATCTTCTCCACAGCCGGGACCTTGCCTTCGCCGGACCCGAAGAACCCGATGGCCTCGGACACCGGCATCCCGAGCACCTCGGTGATGTCCTTGCCACCGAGTCGATACTGCAACACGCTCTGGTCGAAGCGCTTGCCCTCGCACTCCTCACACGGGGTGCTCACCGTGTTCATGAAACCGAGCTGGGTATCGATGACGCCGGTGCCGTTGCAGGCTGGGCAGGCGCCTTCGGAGTTGGCGCTGAAGAGCGCGGGCTTGACCCCGTTGGCCTTGGCGAACGCCTTGCGGATCGGCTCCAGCATGTCGGTGTAGGTAGCCGGGTTTGAGCGTCGGGAGCCGCGGATCGGGGTCTGGTCGATCGACACCACGCCGGCACCCTTGGGAACCGATCCGTGGATCAGCGAGCTCTTGCCGGATCCGGCGACGCCGGTCACCACACACAGCACACCCAGGGGGACATCGACGTCGACGTTCTGCAGGTTGTGCATGGTGGCATTGCGGATCTCCAGGACGCCCGAAGGCTTGCGGGTGCCTGGTTTGAGTGAGACGCGATAGCCGAGATGGCGACCGGTGAGGGTGTCGGTGTCGCGCAACTCGTCGACCGTGCCCTCGAACACCACCTCGCCACCGGCCGTTCCGGCGCCGGGGCCCAGGTCGATGACATGGTCGGCGATCCGGATCACCTCGGGCTTGTGTTCGACCACCAGGACCGTGTTGCCCTTGTCGCGCAGCTGACGGAGGAGCTCGTTCATCCGCTGAATGTCGTGGGGGTGCAGGCCGATGGTGGGCTCGTCGAACACGTACGTCACGTCGGTGAGCGCCGACCCGAGGTGGCGGATCATCTTGGTGCGTTGCGCCTCACCACCCGACAGCGTCCCCGACGGCCGCTCCAGCGAAAGGTAGCCGAGGCCGATATCGACGAACGAGTCGAGGAGATGCCGGAGCGCTGCCAACAGCGGGGCCACCGACAGCTCGTCGAGTGAGCGCACCCATTCGGCCAGGTCGCTGATCTGCATGGCGCAGGCGTCGGCGATGCTGATGCCTGAGATCCTGGACGAACGGGCCGCCTCGCTGAGCCGGGTGCCGTCGCAGACAGGGCAGGGTGCGAAGGTCGCGGCGCGATCGACGAACGCCCGGATGTGAGGCTGTAGTGCGTCCCGATCCTTGGAGAAGAAGGACTTCTGGACTTTCGGGATCAGGCCCTCGTACGTGGCGTTGATTCCCTTCATCGCGACCTTCACCGGCTCCTTGTAGAGGAAGTCGTTGCGTTCGGCCTCGGTGAAGTCGCGGATCGGCTTGTTTGGATCGAGAAAGCCCGACTCGATGTACGAGGCCACCATCCACCCGTCGGCTGTGTAGCCGGGGATCGTGATCGCTCCCTCGACCAACGACTTGGATTCGTCGAACAGCTCGGCCAGCTCGATGTCGGGGACGATGCCGCGCCCTTCGCAGTTGGGGCACATGCCGCCGGTGCGGGTGAAGGTGACCTTCTCGCGCTTGCCCTCGCCCTTCTGGATCGACCCGCTGGCCGTGATCGACGGCACGTTGAACGAGAAGGCGTTGGGTGAGCCGATGTGGGGTTGGCCGAGACGACTGAACAGGATGCGGAGCATGGCGTTGGCGTCGGTTGCGGTGCCGACGGTCGAGCGGGGATCGGCTCCCATGCGCTCCTGGTCGACGATGATCGCTGTGGTCAATCCCTCCAGGACATCGACCTCGGGCCGCGCCATCTTCGCCATGAACCCCTGCACGAACGTGCTGTAGGTGTCGTTGATCAGGCGCTGGGACTCGGCGGCGATCGTGTCGAAGACGAGCGAGCTCTTGCCGGACCCAGACACCCCCGTGAATACGGTGAGTCGGCGCTTGGGGATCTCGACGCTCACGTCCTTGAGGTTGTTCTCGCGGGCGCCGGTGACGCGGATGAAGTCGTGGCTGTCTGCAGCGTGCATTCGATCCACGCTACCGGCTTTCGACATCAGGACCACGAGGCGGGCGGCTGGTCGATACGGATGAGATTGCCGGATGGGTCACGAACGGCGAAGTCACGGGTACCCCACGGCTGGTCGGCGGGCTCGGACACGATCTCCCCACCCCATTCCCGCACCCTGGCGAAGGTGGCGTCGAGGTCGCCGGTGTGGAAGTGGACGCCGTTCAGCGCCCCTTTCGCCACGAGGCCGGTCACGGCATCGAGGTCGGCGGGCGACCCATTGAGGTAGTTGGTGAGCACGATCGACACGCCGGGCTGGGAGGCGGCACCGACGGTGATCCACCGGAACCCGCCGTTGGCCACGTCGTTGCGAAGGCCCAGCCCGAGAGCGTCGCGATAGAACGCCAGGGCAGCATCGGGATCGGTGACGATGATGAAGCACTGGGAGAGCGTGATGTCCATGCCGCCAACCTACGGTACGCCCGCTGACATTGCTTCTTCGATCGTGCTCGGTTTCCTGCTGGGGCGGGTCATGTCGCGGGCGATGCAACCCGGCACCCCCACCAGACCGCTGTGGTCGCGGGCCTTGTAGGCCGAAGGTGTCTCGCCCACGACCTCCGCGAATCGAGCGCTGAACGACCCGAGCGACGTACAGCCCACGGCCATACACACATCGGTGACCGACATCTCGCCCGTACGCAACAGTGCCTGTGCCCGCTCGATGCGCCGGGTCATCAGATACGTGTACGGCGTCTCGCCGTACACGTATCTGAACCGCCGGGAGAAGTGAGCGGGCGACATGAGCGCGGCCCGGGCGATCTCGGCGACGTCGAGCGGACGGGCATACTCGCGATCCATCAGGTCGCGCGCCCGACGGAGATGCGCCAGATTCTCGAGGTCTGCTGGGGTCATCCTCTGAGGCTAACGGTGCTCGTTCACTGTCGGCCCCAGCGCGTACATGTGGACACCCCCGGTGCCGACGCCCCTGGGTGCGCCACCCGCCTGCGAGCGAGCCGCCCAGCGCGGTGCCCGCCCGTGCCGAGATGGCGCTTCGCTCGGCGACCACTAACGTCGAACGTCGTGAGCAGGTACGTGCGACAGAAGTGAGGAGACGATGCGCTCCAACTGGCTGCGAGGTCTGCCGATGCCGTTGAGCTTCGCAGAGAACACGCTCCATGCGTCCCTGGGGGGTGAGGGTTGAGCTCGATCGCGGATGCAGCGCGCGCACTGGTTCTGCGGTTCGCACAGCGCAGCGCAACCTATGAGGGAACGGGCGGGAAGGTGTGGATCGCCGGTTCCGAGCGCCGGGCGCCGAGTATCGCTCCGTTCTTCGCCGGACACGACGCCCTTCCCACCGACTCCGGCTACGTCCTTCAGGGCCGTATCCCTGACCGCGTCACCCAGATCGGCGCCTCGGGAGGTCTGGCGATCCTGCGGCTGTCCGAGGTGGCACCCCGCATCGACGAGCACCTCCAGCGAGGAGTCCCGGTGCCACCGCTGGTCGACGTCACCCGTCATCTACCCTCCGACGTGGACACCCTGCGATCTGACCTCCTGACATCGACGACCCGAGAGGACTTCCGGAGGATCCGCAAGGCGCGCTTCACCTACCGAGTCACCACCGATCCCAACGAGGTGCGCGAATTCCACGCCCACCACTACAAGCCGCTGGTCGCCCAGCGGTTCCCCGACGACGGCATCATCCGTTCGGCCGAGCACATGCTGCGGGAACTCGACCGGGGCGGGGAACTGGTGTGCGCCGACATAGATGGCGCCTGGGTGGCCGGGATCAGCAACGTGGCAGCCGATGACCGCTACGAGCTACAGAACCTGGGGATTCTGAACGCCGACGAGGCGGTCCGCCAGAAGCGAGTGACCGCCGCTCTGCTGGTCCGCAGCCTGGAACGGGGAGTCGAACTCGGCAAGACGTCGGTCTCCCTGGGGCGATCACTACCGTTTCTCGGCAAGGGCCCGGTGTGGTTCAAGGCGAAGTGGGGCGGCACCATCTCCCGATCCCACGTCCCCGGGAACCTGTTCATGTTCATGGACCTCCGCCACAGGGCCGGGCGCCGGATGCTCGCCGAGAGCCCGATCATCCACCGTCTCGGTGGCGGCGACGACCTGGGTGTCGCAACCTGGCTCGACGCCGGCAACGACGCTCTGCGCGCAACCCTTCGCGACGCCGGCCGGTTCCCCGGCATCACCCGCTGGCACGTTCTCGGCGAACCCGACACTCTGGCTGCGGCAGCCGGCGAGCTGTCGACCACCGAGCGGATCGTGCCGATTCCGGTCGCTACAGCGGTGGAACGCCCCGTCTGGCTGGGCGAGATGCTCCCCCCGCCCGGCGTGTTGACCTGACCTCGCACCGGTCCATCGAGCGCACTGATGGGGTCGCCCCCGGTGGTCGGGCAGGGGCGAAGTCTCACGTCGTCGATGCGACGCGATGACGGCGCCGGGCACGAAGCTCGCACTCCACTCGGAAATGTCGGCGCATCCAGCGGTGCCACGGCAGCTGAGACGAAGTCCAAGCGGTGTTCCCTCGTCGAGGAGACAGCACCACGCTCGATTGATAGCGCCGTCGATCAACGACGAGGAGGAGCCCGAGCCTCGGCGGTGTACCGCCCAGCCCTTCCGCTGGACCTACCAAGGCAAACCACTCAAAGCCGCATGACACGCAAACGAACCCTGAGCGAGAGCACTGGTCAACAGGTCTGGGATCCCTGGCTTGGCTCGAATGCCGACCTGTTGACGCGTTCACCGTGTGGGCAGGTTCGGTGAGCTGTCCTTCCACTGACCTTCTGCTGAGCCCCACCGAGCCCGTCACCGTACCCGCCAACGTCCAGACCGCTCAGTAGCTGCCCTTGATCACGAAGAACGAACCGCGAATAGTGCCGGCGAGTTTGGACTTCTGCCGGGCGAACTTGAACCGGGGCTCGAGCTCGCTGGGCACCTCCATCCCCTCCGACAACTTGAAACCGACGGCGCGCTTGCCTCCATCCTCGATGCCGTACATCACGTTGATCGACAATCCGCTCTCGTAGAACACGTACGCCATTCGAGTCCCGTCCACCTCGAACATCGTCGCCTGCAACGGTGGCGAATCGATGACGATGTCACGCTCCTCTTCGAGGATCCGATGTACCCACTCGATCGCCCCGGTGGCTTCGCTCGCCGGCTCAACCGTGAAGACGTGGTCGTACTTGTTCTTGAAGTAGCGGGCCTCGTTCGCCCGCAGACCGGCCAGCGTGTCGGCTACTGGTGACGACTCGAGACCCTCGGTCGAGACGTTGTTGAAATCCACGATCGGCATGTGCTCTCCATTCATCGCACGACTGTCGAGCGAGACGATATGGTGCGCGGCACACAACGTCTTCTTCGTTCCTGCTCGATCGCAGGTCGCTCCGCGAAGTCGAGCACCTTTCCCGGGTGCCTCACTCCGGCGGCAACTGGATGCTGCGCCCCGCCGGGGCTTCGATCGTCAGCGCCGTGAGGAGCAGCAGCGCGGCATCGAACATGGCGTCGCGATAGGTGATCCGGTAGGGAGCGAACTCCGGCTCGGCGAGCACGGCTCTGGTGGCGGGTGGCGGAAACACCACTGGGAAGAGGCCATTCTGGAATGTCACCGCGATGGAGACGAACCGCCGCGCCCCGTCCAAGGACAAGGCCGGCACGGCGGCGTGCAGCGCATTCACGAGCCGGATCGTCAGCGCCAGATTGTTGCGCTTGAACGCTCGGATGGCGTCCGTGCTGAGGTTCCTCTCCAGCACGCTCGAGAGCCTGGCCGCGAGGCTGCACAGCCGGGGGCGCTCACTCAGGGACTCGGCGACGATGCGGGCGACCTCGCCGACCGAGCCGCTGCCGCCGAGGGCCGCAAGCTGACCCTCGAGCGCGCTCACCCACGCCTCGGTCTCCCGCGCCAGGAGTTCGAGGAAGATCGCTTCCTTGCTCTCGAAGTAGCGGTACACACTCGCCTTGCTCACGCCTGCGCGGTCGCCGATGTCGGTGAGCCGAGTGTCGTCGAAACCCACTTCTTCGAAGAGCGCAGACGTGGCTTCGAGGATGCTCTTGCGGCGCAGTGCGATCTGCTCGGGTTGCCGTGCCCGTTCGAAGCTCATGCTCCTCCGCGATTCAACGAACCCACAGTCCGCATGCCATCGATCCTCACCTGGTGAACGAGATCCTTTGAATTTAGGCGCGACCGGGTAGGCCTGCAACCTCGTCAGGCGTCCCGAGTCACCAATCCAGGTTGACAACGAACCTGCGGTCAGTAAATAATGAACTCATGGTTCGTAAATTGTCACGCACGGACAAGAGAGCTGAGACGGCATCGAACGCTCAGTCAGTCCACCCAGCAGCAACGCCCGCGGCGACTCAGTCGAGGAGGATCTCATGAGTTTCGACCTGTCTTCTGTTCCACGTCAGGAAGGCCGCGTCGCCATCGTCACCGGCGCCAACACCGGCCTCGGGTTCGAAACCGCCAAGGCGTTTGCGACCAAGGGCATCACCACCGTGATGGCATGCCGAACGCTCGCTCGGGGCCTCGACGCAAAATCGCGCATCGAAGCCGATGTGCATGGCGCAGACCTGTCGGTGATGCCGCTCGACCTCGCCGACCTGAACAGCGTGCGCAGCTTCGCCGACGCCTTCCGAGGGACGCACGGGACCGTGGACCTCCTCATCCTCAATGCGGGCATCATGATGCCGCCGTACTCGACGACAGTGGACGGGTTCGAGAGCCAGATGGGCGCGAACTTTCTGGGCCATTTTCTGCTGACGGCGCTACTCGTCGACCTGATGCCGGACGCACCAGGTTCGCGCATCGTCACGCTGTCGAGCCTCTCACACAGGGGAGGCAGGAAGCGCATCTCGTTCGAAGACCTCAACTGGGAGAACGGCTACTCGGCCAGTGATGCCTACGCACAGACCAAACTCGCCTGCCTGATGTTCGGCAACACGCTGGACCGTCGATTGAAAGCAGCGGGGAGGTCGATCGTGGCGCT
This sequence comes from uncultured bacterium, assembly GCA_963825585.1. Classification (GTDB taxonomy): domain Bacteria; phylum Actinomycetota; class Acidimicrobiia; order Spongiisociales; family ZC4RG35; genus JAOUGY01. The sequence continues at coordinate 439,306 of CAWGTX010000001.1, read as the reverse complement.
GAGTGCGCATCCCGGGATCTCGACCACCGAGCTGAGTCGCAGTGCGCCGAAACTGCTCACCACCGTCCTGCGGTACACGCTGGCGCCCCTGTTGACTCACCCCCCACACAAGGCGGCGCTGTCCCAGATCCAAGCTGCCCTCGACCCAGACGCCAAAGGCGGCGAGTACTACGGACCCACCGGCTTTCGGGAATTCAAAGGATCACCCGGCGAAGCCACCCAGCTCGCGTACGCTCTCGACGAGTCCCACCAGGACCAGTTGTGGGCGGTGGCCAAGGACGCCACAGGGGCCACCTTTCCGTGGGAGGCCGATGAAAACGGTGCCTCAGGAACTGGCGACTGAAAGACGAGTCCTCGCTGCGCCGATCCGATCCGCCCACAGGTGCCGACTGGAGTGGCTCTGGCGATTGGGAATCCGATCGGCCGCCCGGTTCGAACGCTCGAGATCCACCATCGGCTAGTGCTGTGACCAGAAACGTTTGCGAGGGTCAGGTCGTGACCGTCCCCCCGTTCGTTTTCCGATCACAGCCTGGCCGACCGTGCCCCCACGCCCCCCCCGCCTCCCAGCGGAGCCCAACAGGTCGGCCGGAACATCGAAGACGGCGAAGCACCATATGCAACACGCCCACACGACACGTGCGGCGCCGACCCACAACCAGGCGAACGTTGCGGGACACGGCACTAGCTTGCGGGGGTGTCATCGAATTCGGGATTCGGCGCAGCGTGGCGCGAGTTGGATCCCATGTTCCGCATGTGTTTCGAGGAGGCATGGGTGTGGCTGGGTCGCCGGGGCCTCCCCGTCGGTGCCGTGGTGTCGCTCGAAGATCACGCCGTATCCCGGGGCCGAAATCGGGTGTACGACCCGCCGGGGGAGATGATCCTCTCCAGCGCATTCCCATGGCGCATGCGGACATGAACGCAATCGCCTACCACGCCTCGGACCCGTCGGGAACATCGGAAGCCCGATTCTCCTCGTCGGGCGGTTCACAGAGCGTCTGGATCGTCGTCTCCAACACCTTGTTCCTGCGCGACATCGCCTGGGTGGCCGGCAGCGCGCATCCGGTACTGGAGAGGAACAAGCGGTTCGAACCCGAGGTGGTGTCCTTGGCCCTCGAGTTCGTTGCTCGAGGCTCGCTCATCTCCCCCGCAGAGTGTGGGGTCTCGATCGAACAAGCTCTCGGTGAAGTGTGGGAGCACGGCGAGGCCGCCCTCTCCCGAGCGTCATGGGCGGCTCCGCTCGAGCGATTGGCCCACCTGCGCTCCACCACCGAGTGCCCAGCAGACGGCGGCTTCTCCACGGCTGTCGCTCCCTCACGCAGGGTGCCGTGCACGATCGTCCCGACCATCTCCACCATCGGACCACGACACCCCGGTGCCATCTCGGGCCGCCTGTTCGTTTCTCCGTGCACGGGTCGGGTTCCTCGCGAGCCCTGATCGCCATGCCCTCGTCGAGGAGTTCACAGGTCAACCGATCGGTGGATGCGGAGGGCTATCGAGGACCCGACACTGGACCAGGAACCGGCTGAGAACATCCAGAGAAGGGAATCGACATGACCAACCAATCGAGAGAGCACGCCATCCACCGCATCAGGGCCCGACGGCACTTCGCCATCTACCTGGTGTTCTACGTGGCATTGGCGACCTACTTCGTGGCCGAGTGGGCACGGTCGGATGCTCCCGTCTTCTGGCCCGTGTGGCCACTGCTCGGTGGGGCGATCGGCCTGGTGGCTCAGGGCTCGCACCTGTTCGGCTGGCGGCTGCCCATCACCGAAGAGAGGATCCAACGTGAGATGGACCGCAGCGTCTGAACGCCTGGTGGCGCAGGTTGCCCGCCCGAGTCCTGCCTACGCACTGAAGTCCATGCTTCCAACCGCAGCGTTCCTCGTGTTCGACGGTTGGCTCGGTCTCGTCGCCGGCATGGTCGCCGCCAGCGCCACAACGCTGGCCCTGCTCGTGCTCCGAAGGAAACGTGGCGCCGGGATCGGAGTCCTGCTGCCGGTCTCGCTCGGGTTCGTGGTGGTGAAAGCCGTTGCAGGTGTGATCACCGAATCATCGGTGGTCTATTTCGGAGCGGGGGTGGTCATCAGCGCCCTCGCCGCCATCGCCATCGGAGCCACTGCATTCACGAGGTGGCCGGCGGCTTCCTACGCCATTCCACTCGTGACACCGTACCGGCATCTGTCTGCGGACCATCCCGTCTACCGGAGGGTCTCCGCCCAGGTCACCGGGGTGGTGGCGCTCGCCGAACTCGGGCTGACGACATGGGAGGCGTGGCATCTCCGTGTTGCCACCGCCTCCGAGTTCCTCGCCACCCGGACGTTGATGGCATGGCCGGTGATGGGCCTCGTCATCTTTTTCGTGATCTTCTACGTCCGTTTCCGCCTCGACCGCTACGAGTACCACCTCCAATCTCGCCTCGAGACCGCGGCGAGCGAAGTGAAGGTGCCTTGATCGACACGACCCACATCCACGAAGCAAGCCCCCGAGCCGCCGACCAGATCCTGCCGCCTCCCCGGACCGGACGTCGCTTCCGTCGTAAGCTCCTCAGAGGACCATCCCGTGAACCAATCGAACCATCCATCCACCGATACCGACCCGCCCGGCATCGACCCCGGCTCACCGAGGGACGGGATCTGGGCCGGCCTGACCGTCTTCGGCTTCGTGGCCTCGATGGCTCTGGCCTACCGACCGAGGCTCGACTCCACCGTGAACATCGCCCGATCGGTCCTGCCGTGGGCCGTGCTCGCCGGACTGGCGCTCGCCTGGTCGGGCCGATCGTTCACTGCGAGGCTCGCGGGCATCGCGATCGCCATCGGTGGATGGTCCATCCTGTTGACCGAAGACGACCGCTGGACAACTCTCAGCTTTTCGTTGTACGGGTTGTGTTTCATCGTCGACTCGACCCGTCTCCACCTCGGCGTGACGCTGTCAGGCGTCGTCTCGGCGGTGTGGCTCATCGCCTCACTCGACGGACCCACCTGGACGCTGGTGATCCCCGTGTTCGTTTTCGTCGGGTCCTCGACGATCGCCTACGCAATCGATCGAATCGGACGGTTGAGCGCGAGCCAGGCCGCACTCATCGAACAGCTCGAGGCGACGCGGGCGCATCTCGCCACCTCCGAACGTTCGCGAGGCGTGCTCGAGGAGCGCACCAGGATGGCTGGAGAGATCCACGACACACTCGCCCAGGGCTTCACGTCGATCGTGCTGTTGGCTCGAGCCGGTAGGCGTGCGACCACGAACACCGAGGAGGCGCTCGCCTCCATCGAAACCACGGCTCAGGAGAACCTCCACACCGCCAGGCGTCTGGTCGAGTCGAGTCGACCCGACGAGCTCGCAGAAGTGTCTCTCCCCGATGCCCTCAGGCGGCATGTCCGCGAGGTCCTGCCCGACCACATCGACGGCGAACTGGAGGTCGTCGGAACCGCGTACGCCCTGCCGGGCTCGGTCGAGACCGTGCTCCTCCGCGCCGCGCAGGAAGGGATCCGCAACGCTTGCAGCCACGCTCAGCCCGGCCGCGTCGACCTGACTCTGTCGTATTGCGACGACCTGGTGACCCTCGCCGTTCGCGATGACGGCATCGGCATCGACACAGGGGAGGTGCGCGACCGCGGAACACTGACCGGCGGTCAGGGGCTTGCAACGCTGACCCGCCGTGTCGAGTCTCTCGACGGCCGCGTGACGATCGAACCCGACGATCACGGCACTCTTCTCACCGTCGAAGTCCCGGTGGAACCTTGACCCGGATGATCCGAGTGATCGTGGCCGACGATCATCCGATCGTGAGACAAGGCATGGTCGCACTGCTCGCAGACGAGCCGGACATCGAGGTCGTTGCCGACGTCGCCGACGGTCACGCTGCGCTCTCGGCGGTGCTGGCCGACGACCCGGATGTGGTGCTGATGGATCTCAGGATGCCAGGCATGGACGGTGTCGAAGCGACCAGAGCCGTGAGAGCACGTCGACCCGACGTCGCCGTGCTCGTAGTGACGACCTACGACACCGACGAGGCGATCGTCCGGGCGGTAGAGGCCGGCGCGTCCGGATACATGCTGAAGGACTCCCCCACCGACGACCTCGTCGACGCAGTGCGCCGTGCCGCCGCCGGCGAGATGGTGCTATCGCCCCCGATCACGAAGCGTCTGGTCGAACGCACGAAGAAGGTGTCACCCGACGCCCTCACGTCACGAGAGATCGATGTGCTGCGCCAGGTCGCCAACGGCAACACCAACGCAGAGATAGCCGGGCACCTCCACATCAGCGAGGCGACGGTGAAGACTCATCTGATCCACGTCTACGACAAACTGGCGGTCTCGGACCGCGCCGCCGCGGTGGCACGAGCCTACGAGAAAGGCTTCCTCTCGCTGTAGCCAGGTCACCGCGGACGGTTGCGAGGTACGAAACTTGATCCAGAGAGTCTTCCCGACCGAGGTAGCTCCGAGTGTCGCACCTGGCGGTCGGTGGGCGACCAAGGCGACCCGGGCAGCACGACTCCATCGAGCGTGTCCGGAAGAGGGTCGTCCGGAAGGATCAGTAGGGTGCCCGCATGGCACAGATCGGACCGGACTGGCGGATCGTCGACGGCGTTGCGACGGCATGGTTCGACGCGCCGTCGCTGATCGAGGGGGCTGCGCTGGCCGGACGCATCGGGGAGCTGTCGGCCGAGCTCGTGGTCGACGTACGGGCGACAGGTGCACGGGTGCGACTCGACTCAGACGCGCACGCCGAGACGGTGTCGGCGGCCGCGAGCGATCTCGGGCTGACTGCGAACCCTGCCGTACTGCAGTGCGTGAGCATCGTGTTCGAATCCGCCAACCCGAACGAGGTGAAGCGGTTCTGGCAGCCCGTGCTCGACTATTCGTCGGAGAAGGAAGGCGGTTTGGCGGATCCATTGCGGCGCGATCCTGCTGTCCGGATCCGGCAGTCGATGGGTCCACAGCCGCTTCGAAACCGCGTCCACCTCGATGTGGTGCGGCCGGCCTCGGAGGTCGAGCAGGCGATTCCAGGTGAGGCATCCGGACCGTACGGGGTGCGTCACACCGACCCCGACGGCAACGAGGTCGACCTGGTGCCGGGCGACGCGCTCGGCGAGAGGATCGGCACCACCGATTGGCATGCGGTGTTCAGCGCCATGGCGTGTTACCGCACGACCACGCCGAGCCAACAGCGCGACCTGACCGCTGCGGTAGCGGCACCAGCCGCTGACGCCGGCTTCCCACTGCTGATCGACCTGCGATCCGGGCTCGTGATCATCGACAGCGGCAAGGACCAATGGGAAGCCGACGCCCACGGCCTCGAACTCGAATTCGCCGACCTTGCGGAAAAGATCCAGACCTCTGCCCGCGCACTCGGAGTCACCGTGGATCCGGCGCTGCCGCGCTTTGCTCAACTGTTCATCGACGCCGCCGACGTCGCCACTGTCCGTGAGTTTTGGGTTGCGGCGCTCGGATACACCCCCGACAAGCGAACGGGGGTCACCGACATCTACGATCCGCGGCGGCTGAACCCGGTGCTGTTGTTCCAAGAGCTCGACGGTTCGGAGACGGAGCGACGCCGGCAGCGCAACCGCATCCACTTCGAGCTGGCCGTGCCATCGGACGTGGCGCACATGCGCCTCGCCACGGTCGTTGCAGCCGGTGGCCGACTCCTCGAGGAGTCGGAAGATCGCTGGCGGCTCGCCGACCCAGAGGGCAACGAACTGGTCATCGTCGGTGGGCCGTGAGCTCGCAAGACTACGGCCAGGGTGACCAGCTCGGCATCGGACAGTCGCGGGGTGATCCCGACGTTGGGTCGTTCTGGTGCCCATTCGGGATGTGATGCCAGCAGGTCGTCGATGGTGACATAAAGTGCGGTGGCGAGGGTGTCCAGGTCGGTGTTCACGACGGTCCTCCGTGGATCGGCAGTGTTGTACACCACCGATCATGGCCACCCTCGCGCTCAGAGTGACGGATGATCGCGCGGACCGCGCGCACCCCTTGGAACTAATCATCTAGGGTTCTTGGCATCGGCCCTTCGTACGCCGAGAGACCTCACCTTTGGCCGAACGAGCCGGCACCCGCTCCGAGCGGTGCCGCAGATCTTCCCCCGGGGTGAGAGCGAGATTCACCCCGCTGGCAGGCTCGCAGTGGGACATCCGCAAGCTATGCTCGAGGTGTCCAACCTGACGCCGGTCAAGCGCTAACCCGTGGTCGTCAACCACACCCACGCCGACCTGCCCGACTGATAGGACCCGCACATGCCACGAGATCAGGTCGCTGCACAGCAGGGCAGCGAAGACACCGCCCGGATGAGCGCTGGGGCCATCGCTGCGCTTTCCGGGCTGGTGTTGCTCGTCGTCTTCATGTTCCAGAACACCGAGCGGGTGACCGTGAAATTTCTCTTCTGGGACTTGTCTTCGCCGGTCTGGGTCATGACGCTCACGACGACGTTGGTGGGCGCACTGGTCTGGTTCGGGATCGGGGTCGTGCGCCGTCGCGGCCGCCGGTAGAGGTGATAGAGCTCGCCACGGCCGGTTGCCGCCCGATGCCTGATGAATCCTACGTCTTCATTGTCTCGCCTCCAGCGACGAGTTCGACGCCATTGGCTGCCGGGCTCGCCTCCGTCGACTCAGAAGGTCCTGCGGGCGGTATCGCCGGGGGTGAGCTGCGACGTGGCGACGTCACCCGTCTTGGTCCTATCGAGGACGACAGGTTCGGGTTCGCTTGGGAGGAGTCTCGCCTCAGCTCAGGTTCTGGGGAGGCTTGCGATTCGAAAGAATGGTTGGCAAGGGGTGACGATGCCGAGCTCGCGCGCTCGGCGCAAGGCTACTGAGCGATCGGTCGCACCCAGCTTGCGGCATGCGGTCCTCAGGTAGGACTTGACCGTGTTCATGGAAAGGTGAAGGTTGCGGGGTGCGAGGCTGTCAAACTGTTTGTGTGAGGTTGTTCATTGGTTGGGGTTGAGGCGTCCGGGGAAGGCGATGGTGAGAGCGTTGAGGGCTTGTTTCCATCCCTGGGTCCCGGTGCCGAGTTCACCTCCTCTGGTGTTGGCGATGTTGCGGATCCCGAGGTAGAGGATCTTGAAAACGGCGTCGTCGGTCGGGATCAACGCGGCGATCACTTGGCGGTGTTGATGGTGTGCTGCTGACAGGAGGTTGCGCATGGCGTGGACCCGGCATCGCTGCCAGGACGCTCCTTGGAACACGACACGGATGGCGGCTCGGAGCCCGGCGTGGGCGTCTGAGATGACCAGTCGGACCCCGTCGAGGCCCCGATCTTTCAGCCCGCGACCGAGCTCGGTCCAAAACGTTTCGTTCTCGGAGTCGCCTACGTCGACACCCAGCACTTCCCGATGCCCGTCGGCACGCAGCCCGGTGGCGATCACGACCGCTTTGGACACCACCTGATGGTTCTCCCTGACGTGGACGTAGGTGGCGTCGAACCAGACGTAGATGAACGGCTGATGATCCAACCGCCGGTTCCTCAACACGTCCACGTCAACGTCGATCTCGGCGCAGATCCTCGACACCGTCGACTTCGAGATCCCCGAATCACAGCCGAGGGCTTTGACCAGGTCGTCGACCTCGCGGGTGGAGGTGCCGGTGATACAGCCCGCCAGCAGACCCAGAACTCGACCGAATCACCCGCCCTGGATCCGTCTATCTCGGTCGCGTCTACGGCGACATCTTGGCTGCGTACTTACGCTGGGCCGCCTGCTTGGAAACGCCCAGCATCGCTCCGATCTCCGACCAAGATCGATCAGCGTTGCGTGCGTCGCGGATCGCCTCGAGCAAGGCCGTGTCGATGTCGTCGCGCTGTTCGGCAAGTTCGGCGATGGTCCGAAGCGCTGCGGTCCGCGCCTCGACCAGGTCATCGGCGTCGACCTCGTCTGCCCACCGCTCGAGCGCTGCAGCTCGCTGTGCGCGGGTCGTCATGGTGTCCACCAACCTTTCAGGAACTTGGATCGCGCCGACATCGCATGGATGATCGCGACACCATCGGCGTCATCGACGACGCCGATCTCCAACGGCTCGCCGTTGGAAGATGGTCCGATGAACATCGTGACGTCGGCATCGTCGGTCTCGAAACCTCGCCAGTGGTGTCGGAGTGCATGGAGCATGTCGTCGTCGGAGACACCGTGCTTGCGGGCGCTCGCTTCGATGTCCACTACGTCAGGCTACGCATCGGATCAGCGATCGTCAACATCTATTGACGATGGGCTCAGACCGCGTGGCGCAGAACACCCTCCGGGACGCGCTCAGAACGCGCGTGGCGCCTCTGAGAACAGCGCTCATACCCGGCATGTTGTCGCTCCTCGCCGGCGACAGGCCGTAGCAACGGGTGAGCACCACGCTCAGTGACGAAACGACGAGAGGCAGGCGCTCCTGGAAGTGCCGATCCAGCGCACTCGGCCGAAGGCTCGTTCGTGCGCCCGATTTGGTGATCGGCGCTGGTGTTGGGTTCGGCGGGACGGCCAAGTGTTCAAGGTCAAGGTGCCGAGGGGGGCGAGAGGTAGCCTCTCTGGAGTGGGGACTTTGACCAGCGACCACGCCATCGCGCAGATCAGATCTCGGCTCACGGGGATCGACGCGCGCTCGCCGGTGATGATTGCGGTGGATGGACACAGCGCAGCCGGCAAATCCACGTTTGCTCGCCGACTCGCCGACACGCTCGGCGCCGCCATGGTGCCGGGAGACGACTTCTACCGGGTGATGGACCCGGCTGAACGGGTCCGGCTCGAGCCGTGGGAAGGGGCCGACCGTTACTACGACTGGGAGCGAATGCGCGACGAGGCGCTCGACCCTTTGCGGCGCGGTCGCAGCGCTACGTATCGCCCCTACGACTGGGGGCGGAACGCGCTCGAGCCCCGGACCAAGACGATTGGGCCCAAGCCAGTCGTGATCGTGGAAGCCCTGTTCGTGTCGCGGCCCGAGCTCGACTCGGTCAACGACCTCTCGGTGGTTGTAGTGGCGGATTCAGAGATGCGCCGCAGACGGCAACTGGATCGGGCCGACGCACCACAAGAGTGGCTCCAACGGTGGGATGCAGCAGAGCGTTGGTACTTCGAGCACGTCCGTCCTGTCTACCACTTTGATCTGATCATCCATGACACTCCCGAAGCCTGATCCGTACGACGGCCACCCAGCGTGGCTGACGCCGCTACGGCACGGCGATCCTCGACGTGCCGCTATGCGTGGTTCGGCGATGTGCTCGTTTCTGCGCCGGACGTGGCGATCGGCGTGGTTGGTCGACCTCCTTCCCCCCTGTATCACGCGCGATACACTGCGGTCATGTCCGAAGTCTCAATCCGGGAACTCCGCAACCACGGCGGCGACGTGGTCGACCGAGCCGCCAAAGGCGAGCGGCTCACGATCACGCGCTCCGGGAAGCCGGTCGCTGAGCTGCGACCACTCGGCCGCGAGCCGATGCCACTCGACGTGATCCTTGCCCGCCGCCGGCAGCTTCCGCCTGTCGACCCCGACCAGTTGCGCCACGACCTCGACCGGGTCCTCGATCCCGCCCTCTGATCGATGCCGCGCGGGATCCTCGACACCAGCACGCTCATCCTGCTCGGTCGACTGCAGGACACCGATCCGCTCCCCGACGAGCCGCTGATCACGACCATCACACTGGCCGAACTCTCGGTAGGTCCGCTGGTGGCATCCACCGACGAGGAACGGTCCGCCCGGCAAGCGCACCTCCAGCAAGCCGAAGCGGACTTCGACCCGCTGCCGTTCGACGCTGCCGCGGCCCGCAGCTTCGGTCGGGTAGCTGCTGGGCTGCGAAGAGCGGGCCGGAAGCCAGCAGCACGTGCCTACGACTCGATGATCGCTGCGATCGCCATATCCAACGATCTACCCCTGCACACCTGCAACCCCCGCGACTTCGCCGGGATCGACGACCTCACGGTGGTCGCCGTGCCCCACCCAGACCACTGACCGGCTACGCCACCGACCCACTCGCGGAAGTGCCGATCCAGGGCACTCCCATGAATGTGCGTCTGCATACCCGATTTGGTGATCCCGAGCGACTCCGGCGGGTGGCCTCGAAGGTCCTACGTTGTCGCGGCCAGACCCGCAAACGATCCGGATCTATGAGGTTAGAACTCGGCGGGGCCGTCGGACTCGCCCAGACCTGGACGGGGTCGATGTCGAACCGCTCGAAGAGAGGTTTCTGAATGTATCCGGTGATCAGGGTCTCGTCGAAGTCCCAGATCATGGCGACGTTCTGAGGAAGATCGGCATGCCGCTGCCACGATCGCGAAACCTCTCCCTATCCCGGCGTCGAGTAGTTGGGAAGGGGTGTGTCGCGGTGCGCGATTGTCCAGCATCGACTCCTACAGGCGACTCGTCAGCGACTGACGGCGCCGCCCTCGAGTCGAAGCTCTCGAGGTGCCAGAGGAGGTCGACTCGCCTTCCAGCAAGAAGAGGCTTGACATTGACGTTGCGACAACCTGTACGTTGCGCAGCATGTTCAAGATCGGAGACTTCTCCCACATCGCTCGAGTGTCGACGCGCACCCTCCGCTATTACGACCAGATCGGCCTCTTCAATCCGAAACACGTTGATGACCAATCCGGCTACCGGCTGTACTCCGCGGATCAACTCCCCGATCTCAATCGGATCCTGGCGCTTCGCGACATGGGATTCGGGTTGGAGGAGATCCGACCGCTCCTCGGCCGAGGTGTCTCCACCGACGAGCTCCGAGGGATGCTCGCACTGCGTCGGTCCGCGGTCGAGCGAGAGATCGAAGATCAGATCGGTCGTCTGCGTCTGATCGAGACGCGCATCGAGGCGATCGACATTGGCGAGCCCGACGTCGAATTGATCGAACGACACGAGCCATCGCGCCGGTTTCTCTCGATACGTGAGCAGTGCAACGAGGTCGGTCATGCCATCGCGGTGATGACCGAGATCGCACAGGTCGCCGGGACATCACGGGGCCTGGCCGTGCTGTGGCTGAGTTCGTTCAGCGACGACCAACTGGACCTTCGCATGGGAATCCTCGACGCTCCCGATCCGACGCTGAAGCTAGGCGACGGACGAGAACTGGCGATGTCCACGCTTGCGGCGACCGACGTCGTCTCCATCACCCGGACAGGCCCCCCCGAGCTCGCGCACGCTCTCTATGGCGCAGTTGGCCGCTTGCTCGAAGACCGACACCGAAGCATCGCTGGGCCAGTGCGCGAGATCGTGCACCAGCTTCCAGACCCCGAACGTGACATCGAACCGGTGGTCGAGGTGCTCTTCCCCATCTCTTGAGATTTCTGCTGGCCAGCGGAATCGAACAGAAGTCCACACAACAACGAAAGGAACCGACCATGCAATTCGAATGTCGCGAAGTGATCGATGCGACCCCTGAGCGTGTCTTCGAGACACTCGGGAACGGCTTCGGCGACGTGAAGGTGGCCGGGCCACTCATGGGGATGGAGGGCTCGAGCGAACTCGCGGTGCGGCGCTCCCTCGCCTCCGCGGTGAAGACGACGCCCACGCCGGTGCCGCCTCCCGATGGAGGGGTCCAGTCTTCAGCCCATCCCACCGCGCCCCACAAAGGAGCGGGCGCATGACGTCGATCCTCGCGGCCGAGATCGTGGCCTACGGCACGTGTCTGTTTCTCGCTCCCTTCTTCGTGAAGGCCTACTTCGATCCCATGTCCCGTCTCAGCATCTCGAGCATCGGCCTCGTACCCTCCGAGTCGAACCGGGTCACCGGCCTCTCCAACATCCGTGGAACAGTCGGTGGATTGCGTCTTGCGATCATCGCGATGATCGCGATCGGCACGTACTACGGCAGGCCCGACCTGTCACTGGGCGCTGCGATCTTGGTCGGGTCGATTGCCGCGGGGCGGTTCCTGAGCCTGGGATTGGACGGGTGGAACTGGCTCAGCTTCGTCACTGCGTCGGGCGAGCTGGTGATCGTCGCGTCGCTGCTGCACATCGGCGGCTTCATTTGAGCCGGATACGAGGTCAGGGCGTGGGCCGGGACCGAGAAGCTGCGCCGGCATCCGAGAGCCTCTACCTCGGCATGCTTCAGAGCACTGGGTGATGGAGTACATCGGCCGCGGGCTCGAAGCAGTCGGAGTGGCGATCATCGTGATCGGGACCGCCGTATCGCTCATCATCCTGATCCGTCACGTGGCTCGCGGCGGCCCGGCACAGGACGCCGTCGCCGAAGCACGCAAGGATATCGGACGGTCGATCCTGTTCGGCTTGGAGGTCCTCGTCGCAGGCGGCATCGTCCTGACCGTCGCCGTCACGCCCACGTTCACGTCGGTCGCGATCTTGGCGGCGATCGTCCTCATCCGGACATTCCTGTCACTCACCCTCGAGGTCGAGATCGACGGGCGCTGGCCCTGGCAGAAGCACCGCGAACCAGCCTCGAAGGGAAGGGTCTAGTCGCCTTCCTCTCGAGAGCTAAGTGCGCCGCCGAACCTCGTCGACGAACGCCGGCACACCCGAGCGCTCGAGGACATCCAGCAGCAACGCCACAGTCTTTGGCTCCCGCCTGTTGGCGGCGGCTTGTACAGCCAGCTCACCAAGAACCAGTCGGGGCGCGAGATCAAGCACGTCCCTCAGGAAGTCATCTGGGTGAATCACGTCAAGCTCGTACTCGACCACAGCGGCATCCGGGAAGTCGCCCACGTTGAACGTCACGATCGCTCCCGCGTCCGCTCGGACTGCGGGGGCCAACACGTGACGATCCTTCGGGTCGCACGCCATCGAGTCGATCAGTGAGCGGTAGCCACCAACTTCGGCATCTACGAACGCGCCACTCATTCGCTGATCAACCGACTCACCGATTCCTCGCCGATACCCGCCTCCGTCAGGTTTCGCGCCAGCGAGCAGTTCGAACTCCACCACGGCCCGACCTGCGACACCTTCCGCCGCCCATCTCCAGACCCGCTCCGCATCGGGTTCGAACTCGGCGTTTCGAAGCGCCGTCTCGAGGCGGGCCATGTTGACCGAACCCGCTGCGATCTCGAGGTCCACCTGCACGTCGACATCGGTGGTGCCGGCGTGGGCGTACGGCCCGTCGAGCACAGCAGCTCAGGCACCAGGCCGCCCAGTACAACGAACCCGGGGCGAGTGCCGTAGTGGTGAACGACTCGCACCAACGCTGCTTCGGCCGCGACCCGCGCCACCCGACTCCGGGGTGCCTCATCCATCCGCGAAGAGCTCCCTCACCTGTTCCGCGGCTTCTTCGCCACGCACACCGATTCGACGCAGATCCGCCACCAGGCGAGGCCAGGGGGCCACTCTCAGTCCGTCCATCACCTGAGCAAGACCGAGCGTTGCCCGGGTTGGAAGCGGAGACAGCGTCAACCGGCCGCCCTCGATGCGACGCAAACCCACGGCGGCTGCAACCGCGTCTATCTCCGCCGCAGTGGTTGCCACGGTGTAGACGTTCGCAACCCCGACAGACGTTACATGGGGTGCCGCGACCGCGGCGGCAACCATCCCGGTGGCGACCCACGGGATGCCGGCTTTGTCCCACCTCGAACCGAGCTCGGCCAGCCCATCCACGGGGTCCCGCCAGGCGACACCAAACGACACCGGACGGAACGACTCGAGCTCGTGGGCAGCTGCGACGTACGAACCTAAGAGCGCGTCCGGGTCGACAACTCGACGCCCGGACTTCGGCCCCCTGCCTGCACCGGCCTCGAGCAACCCGCGGCCCTCCAGGAAGTCGAGCGCCTTCGTGCACGCACCCACCGACAGCCCGGTGGCTTCGTGCGTTGCCGAGACCGTTGGCTTCGTCCCCACCAGCAGCGCTTCAGCCACTCCGAGAACCGCCGGGGTCCAGCTGTCCCGCGGACCTCTGAGGGGACGCTGTTGGCCGTCTCTCGCCACGATGAGAAAGTCGGTGCTGATCTCAGCTGCACCGCTGGTCTCGACCCAACCGACCCCCGCACCCGAGAGCGCCTCGCGAGATGCCGGCGACACCCGATCCGCAACAACGAGGTCCGGCGGGTCAGGCTGCGAAAGGATTTCGCCTGCCACACTCAACCAGACACGACCCTCCCACAGGACTCGCAGACGCCGACCTCCAACAACAACCACCACGTCGTGGCCATGGTCCGGACGATCCACGGCCACCTCCAGGGCAACCGATCCGGGGAGAACCGCCCGGAGCGCAGCCACAACCCGTGCCTCATCCACTGACGCTTCACTATACCTCACGAAACAATTATACCTCACGAGTACGTGAGGTATACTCCGGCTGAGAGGTAATTCTTCACCCGCATGGGTCGTCAGACACCCCTCGTGCACTACTCCAGCGGAGTCTCACCCGTGTTCAGGCCACATAGCCGACGGAGCGAGCACAGGCTTCTAGCCGCACAGCGCAACCGACGATCGCACGCCGAGCTGCCATTCAGGGAGCGGAACGGCTCGCTGGGTCGCTCGATCGATCTCGGATGGTCTGACCACCGCGCCTGATCAGACAGGATACCTTGCCGAGTAGGACGGCGAAGGTTATCCTGTCGTCATGGCGACGGAGCTGATCATCCTTCCGACTGCCTACCGTCACCAGATCGCCGAAGACCAGATACGCCACGCCCTGGCCAACGTCATCGATGTTTTCGAAAGCCAGGGCAACATCCCGCTCACCATCATCACCGGGCCCGGCGACAACCAAGGCGAGCTCATCATCGAGGTCGGCTTCGAAGTCTCCGAGTCCGGCAACGTGGTCGTTTACCACGCCATGACAGCCCGCCCGAAGTACCGATAGCTCACACAGCCCGCGAGAAGGGAGACAACGATGCCACGCTCGACAACCGACATCATCCGACATGCCGAAGAGCTCGCCGATCTCGTCGAGTCCGACGACGTAAGCCTCGACCGCGCCTCACCCGAGGTCACCACCGCCTACAAGGAACTCCTCGCCGCAGTTGTCGAACGAGGCAAGGCCGAAGAAGACGTCACCCGAGCTGTGGCCAAGCTACGCAGCGCCGGAGCCTCGTGGAACCTCATCGGACCAGCACTCGGAGTCTCCCGCCAGTCCGCACGCGAGAAGTACGCACTCGTCGAAGACTCCGACTAGCCCGACCCGAAGCACACAGACCAACACCCCAGACTCGACTTCGGACCAGTCCCCGATCCGGCATGTTGTTGCACCTCGCCCGGCAGCAACGTGGCAACACGCAAGCGCCACGCTCAGTGACGATCCGGCGAGAGGCAGGCGCTCCTGGAAGTGCCGATCGGGCGCATTTACCGTAGTGCTCGTTATGGCGCCGATTTGGTGATCGGCGTGGGTTAACGGAACGGGTGAGACGCCGACTGAATCGGGCCAGCTTGGTCCTAGGCCTCCTGAAGGACTTCGCTGAGCCTGGCGGCAAAGGCATCGGGCTGGCCGGTCTGGCCGTACTCGCCCCCCAGGAAGCCGCCGTGGCCGCTCGGGAAGACCTCGACCTCCGTCCCGAGTAGGTCGGCGACGGCGTAGGCCGCGCGGCTCGGCAGGATGCCCTCGGACTCGACGCCGGCCGCGAGGATGATTCTCGTTGACACCTTGCGCAGCGCGTCGAAGTTCGGTTCGTAGTGGGTTGAGGAGACCATGTTCTGACCCATCAGCGGATCGGTGCGGTTCCCGTCGTCCTCCGTCGGCATCCCGTACATCGTCGGGTCTGGCGCTGGCTGCTGGGCGTAGCCAGCCGGGAACTCCCCTTGGTGGCTGACCACGGCGAGGAAATGGGCCATCCCGGCGCCGAAACCACTGCGCATGTAGGTCTCGTGCACGGCGCGACTCGCCGCGAGGGCGTTCTCGCGATCGGGCAGGACCGACGCGATCGGCGGCTCGTGCGCCACCAGCACCCGAACATCCTCGGGATGCTTGGCGACGAGGGCGAGTGCGTTTACCGCACCACCGCTGCTCGCGAACAGATCGACCGGCCCACGCCCGAGCTGCTGGATGATCCGATACAGATCGTCGGCGTGATCATCCGGCGTCGATCGTGACCTCATGTCGGGCTTGGTACTTCGCTCGGATCCGCGCGGATCGTACGTCACGATCGTTTGATCAGTGAAGTGCTTGGCCAGCGATCCGAATCCTGCGGCGCCCATCGGTGAACCGATGAGCAGCAGTGGTGGCGCGTCTGTGTCCGTGCCTCCGCGGATGTCGTAGGTGAGCACCGCCCCCGGGACCTCCAGGGTGTGTGTAGTCAACTCAGCCAAGTGGCTCTCCTCTCGTAGGGTCGGACACATCCAGTTCAACCGGCAGCTTCTGCATCGCGTCCACGGGCAACATGATCGCAGGGTCACAGGAGACCCGCCCAGATCACTCACTGCCAAGAGCGATTTGGCGCCCTCCGTTCCGAGCAGAACCGGCAGATAAGTGCACGTCGAGGCTGACGGTCGTCACGGTGAGTGTTGGAGACGCGGCTCGTGGAGGTGCCGATCGGGTGCACGTGCCGAACCGTGCGTTCGTGTCCGGGATTTGGCGATCCCGTGCGGATTCGACAACCTTCAGAGGAAGTAATTGACTGCGACGTTGAGCGCGTCGCACACCCGGCGCATTCGCTCATCGCTCAGGCGTCCTGGCCGCTCGGTGAGCGTTCCGACCGAGACGCTCTCGATCGAATCTAGATTCACCGCCAACGTTCGAGGATCGGATCGTCTTCTGGGTCGAGCACGACCTCGCTGGGCAGACCCCTGGTGTTGGTCGTACACGGAGCGGTCAGCGTTCGGCGGAGCCGCGGGACTGCTACGTCTCGCGAGAGGACAACGATGGGTCGGCGGGAGATCTCACGTAGTTCACACCGCCAGACCTCTCCGTCGATCTCCTCGGTGAGTATGTTCCCCATGCCGACCAATCCCACCCCCGTAGTGATGGATGGATCTCATCGTGCATCAGGAGTGCCTTCCGCCATTGTTCTTCCAGTGAGCGTCCGACGGTTCCTGTGCGAATTGCTGTTACCCCTTGACAAGCGACCGACCGTCGGTCTATATTCCCGTTCGCCAGCTATCGACGACTGCGAGTGATAAATGGTCCGGATCAGCAAAGCCCCGGCTGTGCGCCGCCAGGAGATCGTTGCGGCGGCGATCCAACTGTTCGTGTCGAAGGGATACGCCGCAACGACGATCAACGACATCCTGGGGGCGGTCGGGATCGCCAAGGGCACCTTCTATCACCACTTCCCCTCCAAAGAGGAGGTGCTGCGGGCGGTGGTGCTGCAGGTCGCCGATGAGGGACGGGCTCGAGCGGAGACCATCGCAGCGGATGCGGGGATGCCCAGTCCCGACCGGGTTCTGGCCATTTTCGCCGCGGAACGTCTCGGCGACGACACTGCCGCCCTGGTGACCTCGCTGCACGAAGCCGGCAACGCCGAGTTCCATCTGCTGAGCCACATCGCCACCGTGAATCTGCTGACGCCGGTCATCGCAAAGGTGGTTCGGGAAGGGATCGCTGACGGCGTGTTCGACACGCCATTCCCCGACGAGGCCGTGGCGATGCTGCTGACTGCCGCCGCGTTCCTGACCGACGGAGGATTTGAGGGGTACACACCCGACATGGATCGGCTGCTGCCCGCCCTGCTCGTCGCGGCCGAGCGGCTGTTCGGTGCTGCGGAGGGGACATTCTCAGATCGCGCCCAACTCCTGGGAAAAGACTGACATGAGCGCTGTGACCGACATCCAATCTCGCTCGATGACCCGTTTTCTGGTGTTGTGGGCCGGAGGGTCGATCAACGCCCTGGGGAGCGGCATGACCGCCTTTGGGGTGGGGGCGATCGTCTTCGGGCTGACCGGCAGCGCCAGCGCAGTTTCTGCCGTACTCGCATGCGCCCTGGTCCCTCCGATCATCCTGGGACCGATCACCGGGGTGGCAGCCGACCGCTACGACCGTCGCCTACTGATGGCGATGGGTGACGGGGGCGGTGTCATCGGCATCGCCATCGTGTGGTGGGCGTTGTCACATCAGGACCCATCGATCGTCCTCGTGTGCTTCGGGATGCTGGTCACCGGAACGTTCGCGTCCCTGTCCGAGCCGTCGTTCAAGGCCTCGATCACCGACCTCGTCGATGCCGACGACTACGCACGAAGCTCAGCACTCATGCAATTGATCGGTGCCGGACGGCTGCTGGTCGCTCCATTGGCGGCCGGACTGGTCCTTGCCCTCTCCTCCATCCACACGGTCCTGGCCATCGATGCGGCAACCGTCGTGGTGACCGTCGCCTGCACAATGGTGGTTCGGCGTTCCATCGATCGACCCACCCGTTCGAAGGTCACCGCAGGCGTCCTGGCCGACCTGAGGGAGGGAGCCAGGGTCCTCTCGAATGCCCGTGGGGTCATGGTCCTGGTGAGGATCTTCGTGCTGACGACCTTCGCCGCCGGGCTCGCCCAGGTGCTATTCAAGCCGCTGATGCTCCCGCGGATCTCCGTGACCGCCCAGGGGGCCCTGGAGTCGGTGGCGGCGTCGGGTCTGATCGCCGGCAGCGTCGTCGTGGCCGCAATCACCGCCCGCCGAGGCAGCCACGGCGCTCTCGTGTTGGGCCTGTTCGGCACCGGCGGTTTCCTGTTCGCACTCCCCTACGGCTCCTGTGGTGGGTCGGACTGATGGGGTTCTTCTTCGCATCCCTGGCACTCGTCAACACCGGAGCCGACGTGCTCGTCCGGTCTTCTCTGCCAAACGAGACCCAGGGCCGGGCATGGGGTCTGATCGGCTTAGTCTCCCAGCTCGGATTCCCGGTGGCCTACGTCATCGCCGGGCCGCTGGCAGACCTCGTCTTCGAGCCCTTGATGGCCTCCGACGGTCTCCTCGGCTCGACGCTTGGCACGGTCGTTGGTGTCGGACCTGGCCGTGGAATCGCGCTGATCTTCAGCCTCGCAGGCGTCATGGTGCTGCTGTCCGGCAGGGCGGTCGACCGCTGCTCGGCGGTTGCGGCATTGGAGCCCGACGCGGCGCATGAGACCGAACTGGAGGTGGGCGCATGTTGACCCGGATGCTTCGCGCAGATCTGCGTAGAACCCGCACTACGAGCATCGTCCTCGCAGGGCTCATCGGCCTGGCGGCGCTCCTGGCGGCGATAGGGGGAAGTGTCATCACCCAGCTGAGCGGCGCCATCGGCGAGCTGTTCGAGGTTGCCCGTACCCCCGATGTGGTGCAGATGCATCTGGGTGAGGTGGACACCGCATCGGTCCACGCCTGGGCGGACCGCCAGCCCAAGGTGGCCGAGTCGCAGGTGAGCAAGACCCTGCCCATCCCCACCGATCAGCTGTACCTGGGCGAGGAACCACAATCCGGGAGCGTGCTCCAACCGGCGCTCGTCACACAGAACGAGACCTTCGACTTGCTGCTCGACCTCGATGACGAGATCCTGGAAGTCGGTCCCGGAGAGATCGTCCTTCCGCTCTACTACTTCCAGACACAGAACGCCGAGGTCGGTGACACGGTCTCGGTGCGTCTCCCCGAGGAGCGCTTCGACTTCACCGTGACCGGGTTCCTGCGGGACTCGATGATGAACCCCACCTTCGCCACCTCGAAGCGTCTCCTGATCTCGGCGGAGGATCACACGGCGATCGCCCGACACATCGACGAACCCGAGTACTTGATCGAGTTCCTGGTGGCGGACCCGACCGGGACAAGAGCAGTGTCGGACGCCTACACGGCAACCGGGCCGGCCACCAACGGGCCGCTGCTGGATCGAACCACCTTCTTTCTCCTCAACGCCGTCTCCCACGGCATCGGAATCGCCGTCCTCACCCTGCTGTCCGTGTTGATGCTTGCCGTTGCCGCCATTGCGCTGCGGTTCTCGTTCCTGACCGCCGTCGAACGCGACACCCATGAGATCGGAGTCATGAAGGCGATCGGGATGCCCGAGAAGCGAATTCGCAGGCTCTACCTCAGCAAGTATGTGGCGTTGGCGCTGATCGGCGGGGTCCTGGGGGCGTTGCTGAGTGTTCCCGCTGCCAGAGCCGTCACCGCGTCGCTGCGGCTGCAATTGGGCGAAGCCGAGGGATCATGGTGGGTCGCCGCCGGCCCGGTCTTGGGCGCCGGCCTGGTGGTCGTGGCCATCGTTGTCTGGTGTGCGCTGATGCTGCGACGGCTGGGACGGATCTCGACCATGGATGCGCTGCGAGCGACAACCGCGCCGCAAAGAAGGCGAGCGTGGTGGCCGGCCCGGACCTCCTCTCTCCGACTCGTCGGGAGCCACCTCCCACCCGGAGTGTGGATGGGCCTGAACGACATCCGCCGCGGCTTCCGGACCCACAGGATGCTGCTGGCGGTGCTGACGCTGTGCACTTTCCTGATCCTGGTGCCGCTCAATCTCTGGACCACCGTCACCTCTCCGACGTTCATCACCTACCTGGGCACCGGCGTCGCCGACCTCCGACTCGAACTCCGGACGCCGGCCGCCGTCACCCAGTCGTCCGAGCTCGTGTCGGCGCTCGAGCAAGACCCCGATGTCGACCGAGTGGCATCGTTCGTGACGGCACGGTTCGAGGTTCTCAATGTCGACGGGGAGTGGGAGCACCTGCCCCTCGAAACCGGCGATCACGCCGTCTTCCCGCTGTCGTATCTGAAAGGGACCTCTCCGGACGTGCCAGATGAGATCTCGGTGTCCTCGCTCGCCGCAGACACCTTGGGTGCAGACGTCGGCGGGACGATCACGCTGCGCGGTGAGACCGGCTCGCGGGATGTCACGCTCGTCGGGATCTACCAGGACATGACCAACGGTGGCCGCACGGCCAAGGGTCAGGTCGTGGTCGAAGGAGAACCAATCGTTTGGCGGACCATGTTGCTCGACGCAGTCGACGGTGTGACCCCCACCGAGCTCGCAGAGAGACTGTCGAGCACCTACCCGGCTGTCCAGACGATCGAGATGGTCGAATTCGCCGATCAGACCTTGGGCGACTTGATCGAGCAGACCGCCACCGTGGCCACCGCCGCAGCCCTGACGGCCGTCACGCTGGCAGCCCTCATCGCAGCCATGTTCGCCCAGATGGTCATTGCCCGCGACCGATCCCAGATCGCCATCCAGCGAGGTCTCGGCGTGTCCGATCGGTCGCTCCGCCTCCAGTACCTGACCAGGTTCCTGGTCGTGCTGGTCGCTGGCATCGCGCTCGGGACCGTGCTGGTGGCCACCGTAGGCCGATGGATGGTGGCCGGGGTCATCGGAACGCTGGGAGCTCCGGCACTCCGCTTCGATGTTGATCCGCTCCTGGCCTACGTCGCCGTGCCGTTGTCGTTGATAGCGACCGTCGTCATCGTGGCCGCCATCTCCACCAGGTCGTTCGATCGTCTCGGCATTACCCATCTCAACGAGGAGTGACATGTCCCCCGTTCACCTGACTGCCCACAGCATCCACAAGTCTTTCGGCGAAGGCGACGCTCGAACCAAGGCCCTTCGAGGCATCGACCTCGACATCGACCGAGGCGACTTCGTCGCAATCATGGGACCGTCGGGCTCTGGCAAATCCACCCTGTTGTACTGCCTGAGCGGAATGGACGATGCCACCGAGGGAACGGTGACGCTCCACGTCGACGGTGGAGGCGCCGTCGAGATCACCGCGCTCCGTCAGCGAGATCTGGCCGACCTCCGATTGACACGAATGGGTTTCGTGTTCCAACAGGTCCACTTGCTGCGCAACCTGACCATCCTCGACAACGTCGTGCTCCCCGGGTTCACCGCCACCCCGGACGATCGCGACGCCGTCGTCAGCCGCGCCAGGCAGCTGTTGGATCGGGTCGGGATCGGGGAGTTGGCGGATCGCGAGATCACGCAGGCGTCCGGTGGCCAGCTGCAGCGTGCCGCCATCGCTCGAGCCCTGATCAACTCGCCGGACGTGGTCTTCGGCGACGAGCCGTCCGGCGCCCTGAATGCCGCTATGGCGGAGGAGATCATGGACCTCATGACCGAGGTCAATCGGGAAGGCCGCACCGTGGTGCTGGTCACGCACGACCCGAACGTCGCCGCCCGGGCCCGGCGCGTGGTCGTTCTCCGAGACGGACTCATCGGCGGCGATCTCAGGCGTGAGGACTCACAGACCGACGATCACTGGGCCGACTCACTCGCCGGCTGGCTGACCTCTCACGGGACCTAGCTGTCCTTCCCTGGGACGGCCACCGCCTCCCGACGACGCGCTGTGGTGGCTTGCACAGGATGACACGACACCTCGGGGCGACGCCATCCGAATTCTCACAGTTCGGGGAGCTCGATGTGCTCGTGACCCGCGTCCCAGTTGCATGCCTCGGGGTACGACGTGCCGGTTGGGCCACGAGGACGTTGGGGGGCCACCCGCCGCTTCCAGTGGTCGCGGTGATTGACCCGGCCGACCCTCGGAATCTCAGCGCTCGTCTCGCGACTCTCGCTCTTCGCTCCTCGCCCGCTCCGCCATTTTGCGCTCGCGCCTTCGCTCCCACTCGGCCGCCTCACGCAGTTCTCGACGTTCCGCTTCGATCTTCTCTCGCCCGCGCGTTCCTTGCGTTCTCGTGCGTCGGGTGTCGTCTCATCGCGCACGGACTCTGCCCCTGTTTCGTCGGTCCTCGACGCGGAAGGTCGCCGCACGAGCATGTCGGTGCGCCGGACATCGACGTGGATCGTCGACGTGATGTGTCGTGGGCGCTACAGGGATCGAACCTGTAACCTCTGCCGTTGAGCGCGATACCGATACCACCGATCAGCGGACGAGCACCCGGCGCAATCGCCACACCGCCAGGACCCCGAGTACCGCCGCGTACCCGACCAGGATGAGGAGGAACACCCAGATGTCCCCCAGCCCTCCGTCCTCCGCCACAAGCTTCTGGAACGCCTCCAGCGCCCAGGCGTGGGGCGTGACGTGTGCCACCCGGTACACGGTGTCGGACAGGAGCTCGAACACGGCCAGCGGGAACATGCACCCTCCTAGGGCGGCCAACCCCAATCCGAGCGCAGTCGAGATGCCACCGGCCTGCTGTTCGGTGCTCACCAGCGAACCGAGCAGCATGGCGGCTGCCGTGGCTGCCAGCGAAAAGGCCAGAATCGTGAGGATGGAGCCGACCGGTGATCCCCACTCGACTCCGAAGATCAGCCACGTGCCGGCGAAGATGAAACCTCCCTGGATGATGGCGAGCGTGAAGCGACTCAGCGCCTCGCCCGCCAGCATTGCTCGCACGGGCGTGGGCGTCGAATACATCCGACGAGACACTCCCAGCTGGCGCGATTGGACCAAGGTGACGGCACCGTTGAGCGTGGTGATGAAGATGAATAGCACCAGCATGCCTTGGGCGTAGATGTCGAACTGGCCGAGCCCGGCCAGCACGAACGGCTCGCCGGCGATCGACGCAACAACCTCCACGGGCGGCACCGCCTCCTGGGCCATCGTGGCAACGGCCAGGGCTTCGTCGAAGCTCCCGGCCCCGGTCTGCTGTGCGAAGCGAGCGGTTCGGAGGAGTGTCGCCTGTTGGGTGACGCCGGCACCGATCACCTCACTGATCCCCTGGATCTCCTGTTCCGCTCTGGTCACCAGCCGGATCTCGACCTCGCCACCCCCGCGGAGGGTCGATTCGTACCCACCAGGGACGATCACCGCTGCCCGCAGTCCGCCCCGCTCGACCTGACGAACCGCGGAGTCCGCGTCTAGCACCTCGATCACGTCGAAGCCATCGACCGTCCTGAGGATGCCGAGGAGCTCTGCCGTGAGAGCATCTTCCTCCTCCACGGTGAAGCCGAGTTTGGGCGTCGACGCCCCGCCTTGCATGGCGCCGAGTAGCAGAACGATCAGCATCGGGAGCAGAAAGACGCTGAAGATCGCCTGCCGATCGCGGAAGAACCGAACCAGGTTGACCCGGGCGATGGCAACGGACTTCATGGGCGCAGCCCCTTTCGGAGACGGCTGACGCCGATGGCCCCGGTGATCAGGCCGATCCCGAGCATCGCCAGCACCGGAACGACTACGACTGTGAGATCGTCCGATCTGAGATCGGCGAGTCCCTGCATGAACCAACCGTGGGGAGAGACGAAGCGAAGCGAGGCCAGAAGCCCGCCCGCCTGAGAGACATCGAAAAATGTGCCGCCCAGGAAACCGAGCACCATGCCGATCATCGAACCGAATGCCGCTGCCTGCTCGCTGGAGCGGGCGAATCCGGCAACGACGGAAACGATACCGATGGCAGCCACGATCGCTGCCAGAACGAGCAGCGCCACACCGAGCGGAGGACCCCAATCGGCGTCGACGGCGAGGGTGGTCGCCACCAACAGCACTGCCATGCTCACAAGGCCGACGAGGAAGGCGCTCAGCATCTTGCCGCCCAATACGGATGCCCGCGAGATCGGTGACGACAGCAGCCGGGCCATCGTCCCGGTACGTCGCTCTTCCAACAACCCGGTGATCCCCGACTGGACTGTGAAGAAGAGGAAGAAGATCGCCATCCCGGCCGCGTAGAACGTCACGCCGTCGAGTTGTTTGGTGGAGGCGGTGTCGTCTCGTACGGTGACCGGGTTGGGCGTCCCGAGCACCTGAACGCCAGTGGCCAGCCGGTCCACTTCCCCGCCCACCAGGTTCTCGACGGTGGCCACCGCCACTCGTACCGAGGTCAGTTCGCTCGCATATCCCTCCACCATGGCCACGGCGATGCCGGCCTCGGTCTCGGATCCCTGGTTGCCGATCACCTGGATCGTCACCGGGCGTTCCGACTGCACATCGGCGCTGAATCCGGCCGGGAAGATGATGGCGGCGTCCGCCGACTCGGTCCCCTCCGGCCCGCCGAGCGCCGTTACCTCGGTGTCGACCAGCACCTCGGCCTCGGCCACGGTGTCGACCTCGACCACCTCAATACCTTCTGCGCCGGCCAGCACGTTCTCGACGAAGAGGCGGGAAACCGGACCTCGGTCCAGATCGGCGACTGCATATCTACCTTCGAACTCGAAGCCGGACAAGGGATTGAGCACAAAGCCGAACACCAACGCCAGTCCGAGCGGCGCCACGATCCCGATGATGTAGGCCGATCGGTCTCGAAGCCGCTGCTTCAGGTCTTTGCGGGCGATGGTCCAGGTGGCTCCCATGTCACTCGCGCAGCGCTCGTCCGGTCAGCTTCAGGAACACCGATTCGAGGTCGGCGGAGTCGACGTCGACACTCTTGACCATCGAACCCGTACGTCCGGCGATATCCAGAATCCGGGGAAGGTGATCGTGTGCCCGATCGACGATGAGCACGATCGCGTCGTCGGCTACGCCCGCGTCGTCGACCGCCTCCAGTTCGCCCAACGCAGACGCGGTAGCTGCGAGCGATCCGGTGGCGGTGAGCGTCAGTCGATCCCGCTGGCCGACGATACGGACCAGGTCGGCCTGGGTTCCCTCGGCGATCAGCTGCC
Organism: uncultured bacterium; assembly: GCA_963825585.1. Lineage (GTDB taxonomy): Bacteria > Actinomycetota > Acidimicrobiia > Spongiisociales > ZC4RG35 > JAOUGY01. The sequence goes on along the minus strand of CAWGTX010000001.1, from coordinate 414,044 downwards.
CCTGGTCGACGATGCCGATCCGGTCACACAGACGCTCGGCTTCCTCCATGTAGTGAGTGGTGTAGAGGACCGCCATGCCTTCCTCGCCCAGTCGCTCCACGCTCCCGAGAATGGCATTGCGGCTCTGGGGATCCACCCCGACCGTCGGCTCGTCCAGGATCAAGAGGGCTGGCCGATGCAAAAGGCCCACGCCGATGTTGAGCCGCCGCTTCATGCCACCCGAGTAGTTCTCAGTCCGATCTCCTGCCCGGTCGGTCAACTCGATGATGTCGAGGACCTCGGCCACCCGGCGCTCGAGCTCGGCACCCCGCATGCCCTGCAGTCGGCCGAAGAAGTCCAGGTTCTCGGTTGCATCCAGGTCGGGATATATGGCGAGATCCTGAGGGACGAGCCCCACGAGGCGTTTGGTATGGGTTGCATCCGGGTCCATCAGCTCGCCGGCGAGCCGGATCTCGCCGGCGTCGGGCTCCAGTAGCCCGGCGATCATCGAGATGGTCGTGGTCTTGCCGGCCCCGTTCGGCCCGAGCAGGCCATAGGTCTCACCGTGGGCGATGCTGAACCCGAGGCCCTTCACGGCAGCGTGGTCGCCGAATGATTTGCGAATGCCCGAGCATTCGAGAACCGGCGCACCAGAAGCTGCGGTCATGTCGATCTCCGATTCGGGGAAATCCACTGTCGACTCGGGAAGTCAGTTGCAGTAGAGCCAAACGGCTTATGCGGAAACGCGAATATTAGTAGGAATCCCCCAGGAAATGCGCCGCAGAGTGACCATCGCCAAACTCTGGGCCCAGGAATCTCTGCTTCTCGTCGCAAGCTCGGCTCCCGGCACCTGTGGGGATTGCGTCCCGGCTGGTGGTGTTGCCGTGTGATTCTTGGTTGTCAGGTGCGGGGGGCTGCGGGGAGTGAGTGGGGTGTCCTGTGTCATGCTTTCCGAGACAGGTCAAAGTTGGGCCTGACGTGAAGGAGAAGCTATGTCACGACCCCCGTCGAGGTCGGCGGAGGACAAGGTCCGGATCGTGCTTGCGGTGCTGCGTGGCGAGACCACACTCGCCGAAGCGGCCCGCCGTGAGGGCGTGTCCCAGACGTCGATCGCTAACTGACGTGACGCCTTCTTGGACGGCGGGCAGCGGGCGGTAGCCGCCGGCGGCCCGGCCAAACCAACCAGCCGTGAGCATCAGCTCGAGGCCGAGAACGAACAGTTGGCCGCCGCGTTGGGCGAAGCACACATGGAGCTACGGCTGTGGCGTAAAGGGGGGGCTCTCTACCCGGCTTCGCTGACCTCGAAGCGGAACGGCGGGCGACCGGCATGACCGTGACCCGGTTCTGTGAACAGCTTGGGATCCCCCGCCCCACCTGGTACCGGTGGCGGGCCGTCGACAGCACGGTGAAAGGCCCGTGGCCCACCCCGGCCCAGGACCGGGTGGAGACCGACGCCAAAACGTTGGCGTCGGACTGGGACGGGTGGGGTCACCGCAAACTGGCCGAACTGAAACGGGTCGGGATCGACGACGTCGAAGCCGGCCCCGTATCCGACTCGACCATGTACCGGGTCCTGAAACGCCACGGACTGTGCCTGCCGGTGAACTACACCGGAGAGGTCCGCCAGTTGGCCGGGGCACGCCGGGAAGCGTTCATCACCCCACCGACACGCCGTAACCGGTTGTGGCAGGCCGACTTCTCCGAGTACGAGACCCTCGGACAGGGCGTCTGGAACCTGGGCGGGGTGGTCGACTACTGGGCCAAGGTCAACCTGGCCGCGTCACCGTCACCAAGACCACCACCGACGCCATCGCCTTCTTCGAAGCCGCCCTGGCCGAGGTCGAAGCCCTGTTAGGTGTGACCTGGGTCGAGGACCTGACCGACCCTGCCACCGGTGAGATCGGCACCCTGTTCATCGTCACCGACAACGGACCCTGTTTCAAGAGTCGGGGTTTCGCCGCCTGGGTCGAGTCGAAACGACACATCGTGCACATCCGCACCCGGAAGAAGGCGCCATGGACCAACGGGATGATCGAACGGTTCTTCGGAGCGATCAAATACGAGCGGCTCTACCGTCACGACATCGGCGACGGCATCGCCCTCGCCCACCACGTCGACGACTACCGGGTCATCTACAACTCGATCCGACCCCACGAAGCCATCGGCATGGCCCGACCCCTGCAACGCTACCGACAGACCCCCCAACCCAACATTCCCGACCAGAAATCTGTCTCAGATAGTTGACACGGGACACACGAACACCACCAGCTCACCACGAAGCGTGGCGAGAAGCCAACCGGCAGGCCTCACGAGGTAGCGCTGGAGGTGCCGATCCCGGACACTCTGAGGAATGCTCGTTCGTGCTCCATATCTGGCGATCTGGGCGAGTGCTTTCGCCTCGGAAGGTCGGCCCTACCGCCAGATCGCTCACCGCCCCGAGCGTTGTCGAGCGCCCGGCCCGACGAGCAGCATCTCGCAGGTCAGTAGCGCCCGGAAGTGCCGAGCGGCTCAGTCTGGCCAGGTGCTCGTTCCTACGCCCTGTTGCTGACCGGTGCATCCGTACAGTGCCCCCCGCCTCTGGGTTAGAGCTTCCCGGCCGAGTCGGCAACGCTTCGACCCACACACTTGCGGGATCGGGCTCCCCAACCCCGACATGGCTCCCGTTTCCGGGACGGTGAAGACCCTCGACCGATTGGTACTGTGCACCCATGAGGAGCACCGATCGCGCCGCCGCTCAACGCATCATCGATGACGTGGCCCACGAGGGTCGCCGTCGCGACGCCCAGGACCTGATGGTCCTTGTCGCCGGCATCACCGGCGAGGAGCCAAAGGTGTGGAACGCCAACACCATCGGGTACGGGCAATACCACTACCGGTACAAGACCGGCCAGGAGGGCGACTTTTTCACCGTCGGATTCTCGCCGAAGAAGGACCGCATCACCCTCTACATCATGTCGGGCCTTAGGGGCTTCGACGACATCCTTGACCGGCTCGGCCCACACACGACTGGCAAATCGACCGTCCATCTCAAACGTCTCGGTGACGTCGATCGCACGGTCCTCGCCGAGCTGATAACCGAATGCGTGGCCCACGTCGAAGTGGTCGAACGTTCAATGGGCGCGATTCCGCGTATGAGCGACATCCCACCTCGGACCCCGCCAGATATCGTCGACTGACCGAACAGGAACTCCGGTCCGACCACCTGAATCGATCCGACTGCGCGCCGGTGCGGAGCCTCCGCCTGAGAAACCTGTTGCCACACTCGTACGTGCCGTTCGGCGCTATCTGGCGACGTCGGCGTTCGTGCCCGGGATCAGTTGATCGGCACCTCAGGCTGACTCGATCCGGCGGGTTCGAACGCGTAGCTGTGATGTCGCCGAACACCGACCAGCCCCGCAGTGTCGGTGAACCGAGAAAGAAGTGCCTCTGCCGCCTCAGTGCTGTCTGGCAGGAGACTCGGTTGGACATAGATCCCTCGAAACCGCAGCCGCTGGTCGACGTGGAGAGATCCCAACCCGAGGCCGTCGATGTCGCCGCGGACGCTTGCGCTGACACGAACATCTGCAGCCTCTTGCTCCACAACCCGAATATCGGTCGCGTCATAGCGGTAATGCTCGAAGAAGTACACGCTGGATTCGATCGGTTCGGCGAACCGCTTGGTGTTCATCTCATTGCCCGCCAGGCTCCGCCAGTTGCTTTCACCGAAGGGCACCCAGTCGATGCTGAGACTCGGCTCCGTCGTGCCGTACTCGCGCCGTACCGGCTCGTAGTCGAATGTGAAGGTCCAGGTGAGCCGAAGGTCGCACCCAGTCTGGAGGTTCTCGTAGAGGAGACCGGACCATGTGCCACCGATCGGCACCAATTCATCTCGATGAGGAGCATCGGGCACAGTCACCCGAGCAGGATGCCAGCCCAGTGACCTGACCTCAACTTCCACAAGCTTCGGGCGGGTGGAGAACTGTGCGTTACCGCTCGGGATCTGAAGATCTGCGTTGCTGGCGTTCTGTCCGTTGGCCGTGCCGGCGGCTACTCCGATTCAGCCCACAGAGTCGAACAAGGCGAGCTCTGCAGCATCGGGAGCTTGGACGGCGGCGTGCCACTGATCAAGATGGGCGTGTGTGATCGGTTCGCTGTCCCAGGGTGGCGCCGCGTTTCGTACTCCTGGTCAGCGTCCGCGCCACCGCCGCTTCGACAGACCAGGTTTGCAGCCCCGCAGCGACGGTGGGGACCTAGGTCTCCTGTGTCAGCGCCGCCAGCAACGGCGACTTCGGGATCGTTGCCCTCACTGCGATCGCCGGGATCGGCTACCTGATCGACGCCTTCGGGACGTTCCTCGCCGACTACTCGCTGAACGTGCGATGTTCACTTTTGTTGGTGAGCTGGTGTTGATGGCGTGACTACTCGTCGGGGCCAGGACGCGCCCCAAGTGAGGACTTGCGGGCTGAACCTGCCCGGGTTTCTTGGACACGGGGTTATGCCAGATTGGTCTGGCCGTGGTCTCGTCTCCATTTGTCAGCGTACTCGGCGGGGGTGAGGTGACCGAGACCGGCTTGGTGGCGTTGCCGGTTGTAGAACACCTCGATGAACTCGAACAGGTAGGCGTGGGCCTCGGCCCTGGTCTCGAAGAAGATGCTGCCTCGGATCCAGGCGATCTCGACTTTGAGCCTGGCCCAGAACGTTTCCATGGCAGCGTTATCGAATGCGTCGCCGGTCGACCCGAACGACAGGGCCATGTCGGCGTTGCCGGCAGCGAAGGCAAAGTCGAGGGACGTGTACTGGGAGCCCTTGTCGGCGTGGTGGGTCACATCGGAGGGGTGACCGGTCCGGGCCAACGCCATCTGCAACGCTGACACCACCAGGGCGGCGTCTTGGCGAGCGCCGGTGTCCCAGCCGACGATGCCCTCGATGGAACAGGTCACGTATCCCGGACAGGTACAGCTTGCCTTCACCGGTCGGGAACTCGGTGATGTCGGCCACCCACCGTTGGTTCGGTCGGTCGGCTGTGAAGTCCCGGCCCAACAGGTCGGTCAATCCGCCGGTGTCGGGTCGGCTGCGCCGCCACTTCTTCGAGGCGTGTGCTCCTACCAGGCCGTTTACACGCATCAGCCTGGCCACCCGGGACCGTGCCACCCGGTGACCTGCCCGGCGTAACTGCCCGTAGACCCGGGGCGCCCCGTAGGTGTTCCGTGACCGCCGGTAGATGTCCCGGATCAGTCCGAGCAGCTCGACATCGGCCAGGTCACGGGCCGATGGCTTGTGGTTGAGCCAGGCGTAGAACGACGAGCGTGCCAGCCCCGAGCAGTTCACACATCCGCTTGACCGGGAGATCGGCTTGGTTGTCTGAGACGAAGCGGAAGCCGATCACCTCATCGTCTCTCGGGCGAAATACGCTGCCGCCCTCCGCAAGATCTCGGTGTCGGTTCGCAACGCGATGACCTCTTTGCGGAGCCGACGCAGCTCCTCACGTTCGGACTCCGACACCGATTCGGGATCGCCGGCCCGGTCAGCGGCGTCACGCGCCGCCCGCACCCAATTCCAGAGTGTGCCTTCGGCGATCCCCAACGAGCGGGCCACCTCGGCGATCGGACGCCCCGATGTGTTCACCAGCTCGAGCGTGTCCCGGCGGAACTGGTCCGGATACTTGTTTGGACGACCCATGATGGGCTCCTTCCTACACGGTCTCCCGCGTAATCAGGTGTCCAAGATCCCGGGTCACGATCACCTGAACGATCAACCCTGACGGTTGGCGCTGCTGAGCACGGCCAAAAGCCACGCCGGGAATGGCAAGCCGGCCGGCACCGCCAAGGCCGCCGAACCTCGCCCGTTAGAAAACCCGTTAGAAACGACACCCTCCAACGCAGAAGACCCCGGCCAGAGAATTCTCTGACCAGGGCCTTCGTTGGTAGCGGGGGTGGGATTTGAACCCACGACCTTCGGGTTATGAGCCCGACGAGCTACCAGGCTGCTCCACCCCGCGTCGTACTTCACATCGTACGGGGGTCCGGCGAGTACCGCAAGCCGGCCAGGGGAGCGGGTGAGTGGGTAGGTCAACGAGTCATCGACAAAGAAGGACGATCCCATGACGACTCGCCACATCCCCAACTTCAGGACCGCAGCCAGCACCGGGCAGACGCTCGGCTGGTCGTCCTTCGAGTACAAAGAGCCGGTCCCGATCTCCACATGCCCGACGGGATCAACCACGACCTACTGCAGGACACCGACGCTCTCCACAACCGCTCCGGTGACCACAGCGTGCAGGTGTTGGGCGTGGCACCGCTCACCGCCCGGGAGGCGCGGAACGAGGCGGAACAGTCATCGCTCACCATCCCATCCTCTCCGACCCGAATCGGAACTGCTCGACGGAGTTGGCGGATCCACAATCGGGATCCTGTGCGACCGCGACGGTCAGGAGGTACGGACGTACGACCTCACCGACACGGCCGACACCATCCTCCAGGATGTCTCGTCGATGGTCACCGACGGAATCCTCACCATGATGGAGGCGGCCGCTGGTGAGCGATCCGGCCATGCTCGTCTGGATCGACCAGGACCTGTGCACCGCCGACGGCATGTGCGAGGAGATCACTCCCGACGTGTTCGAAGGCCGCGACCACGGACTGTGGGTGGTGAAGGAAACCGCCAAGTACTCCGGGGAGCCCAAGGTCTTCGACGGCACCGACGAACCCGACGGCGCAGCAGGGCTGGCCCGGGTGCCGGCTGAGCTTCACGAGGACGTCTTGGAGTCCGCCGAGGAGTGCATGATGATCGAGCCGTACGACCCGGCCAAGGTGGGTTGAGCGCCGGCTCAACCCACCGCCATCGCAAACGCCTCTTCCTCGCTGATGCCGGCCTGGGCGGCTGCCTGATCGATGAAGGTCCGTGCCCGCTCCACGAAGTCCTGGTAGGCACCCAGGTCGCCTTCGAGGAGGGCCTGGTCGGCTAGCTCCAATTCCCGGCGCGCCTGCTCGATGAGCTCGGCCACACTCCCGGACGGTGGCTCCTGCGGCGTGAACTCGGGATCGCCCTCTCCCCCGCCACCTTCCGGCACACCAAGGGGCAGCTCCTCATCGAAGACGAGGGCCAATGCCTCATCCAGCGTCTCGGCCCATTCGATGCGATCTCCGTACACCACCACAACCCGTCGGAACTCGGGGATACCACCGCCGGTCGACGACGCCTCCAGATACACGGGGGTGACATACAGCAGCGACTCCTCGATGGGAATCACCAGCATGTCGCCCAACAGCACCTCAGAGCCCTGTCCCCGCCACAACGTGAACTGGCTCGAGATGACGTCGTTCTGGTCGATCCGCTGACCGATCTGGCCGGTTCCGTCCACGAGCGAACCGCGCGGCATCCGATAGTCGATGAGGCGGCCGTACTCGCCGGGGGTGGAATCGGCCACGAGGAACGACGTCATGTTCGGGCGGTTGAGAGCGTTGAACGGCTGCATCAGCACATACGACAGTTCGTCCCCTTCGTCACCTGGCAGCGACAGGGTCACGAAATACGGGAGGATCCCCTCCGCCGGGTCGGTTGCCCCCGTATCGATGGCCGTACGGTCGCCGAGAAGCGCGTTGGAGGCGCTGCGATCGACCGTCGACGGGTCGGGCGGGATCGACCAGGCGTCGACACCGGTGAAGAACTCGTCGATGTTGTCCACGTGATACTGCAGATACAGCTCGGTCTGCAGCTTGAACATGTCCTGGGGGTACCGGAGGTGCTGGACCAGGCCTTCGGGCATCTCGGCCTCGTCGAGGAACACGTCCGGATAGGACGCTGCCCACGAATCGATCACCGGGTCGGCGAGGTGGTCGTCGGTGATGTAGAAGCGCACCGTGCCGTCATAGGCGTCGACGGTTGCTTTGACCGAGTTACGGATGTAGTTCGGCCCACGGGCCGGGAGTCCAGTGCTCAGCGGAAGCCGCGCCGAGTCCTCGAAGCCCCACGGCTGACTGTAGGGGTAACGGGTCGACACCGTGTACAAGTCGAGAACGTAGGTGAGACGACCGTTGAGCAGCACCGGGTAGGGGTCTGAATCACTCTCGAGGAAGGGCGCAACGTTCTCGACGATCTGGCGGACGTTGCGTTCCATCAGCACCTTGGAATCCGACCGCAGCTCGGCCGAGATGAGGATGTTCAGATCGCGGAACCGGAGCGCGAAGGCCAGCCTCCGGAAGATCGATCCGATCTCGATGCCGGCCTCCCCGGTGTACTCATATCGGGAGAACCCGTCGGCCAGCGGGAAGTCGGCCTCCTGGGGTGAGCTCCCGGTCTTCACGATCACGTACGCTCCCGGCGAGTAGGTCTCACCGAAGTAGGCGCGTGTCTGTGACCCGGAGTCGTTGTCGACCGGCAGATCCTCCGGCTTCTCGGACACCGGAGGGACGTTGCGGACCCACAGGCTGGGCTGGCCATCCTGTTCGACCTCGTTGGCCGGGCTCAATGCCATGCCGAAACCGTGCGTGTAGATGAGACGGATCGTCTGCCAGTTTCGCTCCGGATAACCCGTCTCGTCGAGCTCACGGGCAGCGACCATCACCTGAGTCATCTGGCCGTCGATCTGGTACCGATCCGTATCCACGAAGTCGACCCGGTAGTACGGGGCCAGCTCCTGGAGGTTCTGGTAGGTCCGGGTGAGGACGTCGGGATCCCAGAGACGGAGGTTGGAAACGGTCAGGTCGTTGTCGTCGACCAACTGCTCGTAGGTGAGCTCACGGTTGGCGGCGAAGTCACGGCGGACCACCGCATCCAACCCGAAGGCAGCCTTGGTGGCCTCCAGGTTACGTCCGATGAACTCACGCTCGCGCTCCAGCGGACCCGGATCGACCCGGAACCGCTGGACCAGTGACGGATAGAGAGCCCCGGCGGCAACGGAAACGAACAGCCATGCCCCGACCGATACCAACGCCAGCGTCCAACCCGGACGCCGAATGTTGAATAGGAACAGCACGGCTGCAGCCAGCGACACCAGCATCAGAAGCTGGATGGCGGGGAGGCGGGCGTTGATGTCGGTGAACCCGGCGCCGAAGAAGTTGTCGTGCTGGGTGTAGAGCAGGTCGTAGCGGTCAAGCCAGTAGCCAACCGCCCGAAGCACAGCGAGCAGCGCCGCAAGAGCCGAGATGTGAGTCTTGACGCCACCACGGACGGTGGGTCGAGCCCCCCGCTGTAGCCGGATCCCTCCGTTCAAATAGTGCAGTGCCACCACGAAGATCAGGACCAACGCCACGACGTTGAACACCCAGTTCGCCAGCAGCGACCACAGCGGCAGACGGAACATGTAGAACGCCAGGTCGGTATCGAACTGAGGGTCGTTGATCCCGAAGCCGACCGGATTCATGAACTGCAGGAAGGGACCCCGCCAATCGGCCACCGCCACGCCCAACAGCAGGGCGAACGCCGCCGAGACCGCCAACCGAAGCCACTTCAGCCGGGGCTGGGCCCACTCACGGAACCGTTCGACCAGCTCCTCCTCTTCGGTGAGCTCGAGACCCTCCAGGCGTGGCGACAGCCGATCGGTGATCACCAGGTTCAGGTACACGAATCCGAACACGATCAGCACGCCGGCTGTGCCCAGCAACAACGACGTGGTCAGGTTCACCCGCCACACGGACTCGTAACCCACGGACTCGAACCAGAGATAGTCGGTCCACACCGAAGACAGTGCAGTCAGGGCAACGTAGAGGGCAGCGATTCCTGCGGCGACGTAGACCAGTCCACGGCGGCGCTCCTGGGACCGGTAGTCCTCTGGCGATCTGGGGAACATCGGGCGATTCTACGGACTCGGCGAGATCAACACGACCCGAGGCGCCCGGCCCTCGATGCAAGGCATGCCGTGCTCGCCGCCGTCAGGGCGCGACGGTGCACTCACAACCGGGATGGGCGGGCGGCACGAGGTCTGGTGGTCGGGTCTCGCCGGCAGCCCGACAGGTGGCACAACCGCGTCCGGCGACCTTCCACACGAGCTCGGTCACGTCGGTGAGTTCGAGCGACCGGACGAGACCCTCGTGGTAGGCGGCGAGCGAAAGGTCCCTCACCCGCCGCTCGGACTGGTCGGTTCTCCACCCACGAAAGACCCGCGACAGCGACGAACCCAGCTGGCGGGCACCGTGTCCCGAATGGCGACCTTCGGACAGGACCTGAACGAGTTCGCGCACGAGGTCGTCGACGAAGTCGCCACCCACTTCGTCACGGGGCGTGGTCGGCCGCGGAACCCGACCGCCCATGGTTTCCTCGGCGGCGGCGTGGCCGGCACCGAACGACTCGGCGAACAGCACCACGAGATCTGCCCGCACGCGGGTTCGGATCGAGTCGGAGGTCGGCTCCCAGTGCACCTCGTCGAGACGAATCTCCTCGAGCGCCTCGTTCTGGGCTTCGGTTAGTTGGCGCTTCAGGTTCCGCAGCGCCCGATTGCCGACGGGAAGTAGAAGCCGGTCCCGCACCTCGAAGGGGTCCACCACCGAGGCGGTGAGACGCCGGCTCATCACCGGCTCCACCGCAGGAGTGCCTGACTCGTGTGGCACGTCGTCGGTCCGAAGCCGTGTGAAAAGACCGGACACATCGGTGAACAGCTGGGGCTGGTCGTCGGCCTCTGATCCGGCGGCGGACTCCGCCGCCTCGGGGACGGGCTGTGGCTCCTGCTGTGATGGGTTCGCTGACACGATGCGAGGCGCCGACTGCAGTCGCCGCGGCCACGTGGGTGCCAGGACGGGTTGGTCGATCGGTCGATACGGCGTGGGCCGACTCGGTTCCTCCTCGAAGGCCGGCATCTCGCGGGGCGCACCCTGAGGATCCCGCTCTTCCAAACGCTCGCCGAACGCCGCCGAGCCCTCGTCCCGATCGCCCCAGGCGACGTCCTCCCGTGCGGACAGCACAGCTGGGCCGCCGAACGGCTGCTGTTCCGGGTACGGGTCGTGTTCGAGGAGTGAGTCGTCCAGCCCGTCTTCGTCGCCGGCCGTCGGCAGCTCCTCGTCCGGGGTGTCGCCAACACCCTGCTCCGCAGGTTCGGCGACATCGTCCCCGGGGAGTTCTTCGGCGTTCGCGTCGGCCTCTCCGGTGTCGGCTTCGACGTCGACAGCGAGGTCGGGTCCGGTCGGGGCAGGATCGGGCTCGGGCTCGGGGTCCGGATGGGGAACGGGTTCAGGTTTCGACACCGACGCCACCATCTCCGACGGGGCCTCGACCGCACTCGGCCTGACCACCTTCACCGTGGCATCCTCGTCCAGGGCCTGCGGCTGTGGCTCAGGAGCCGGCTTCTCGGGCGTAACCGCCTCGCCCGATCCGGCATCGCCCGGATCCAAACCAGCCTTCACCCTGGCAAACTGCTTGCCCGACAGGATCTTGACCTCGGGCTCGAGCGTTTGGGGAGACACCTGTGACACGGTGGGCTCCTCGCCGTGTCGCTCAGGCCGGACCACCCGCACCGTCTCACCCGGCACCCACACGCCCGGCTCGTCAGGGCCGCCTTGAGCGAGCGACGGTTGCGCCGAGGCGGCCGGCCTCGGCGTGGGCTTCGGGGAGGCAGTGACGACCTTGGCGGCGGCCGGAGTGGGAGGTGCGGACACTGGTGGAGGCTCCGACGGTGAAAGGCCGAGGCGCTCCCGACGCTGATCGAGCTCACCCTCCACCTGGATCAGCGTGGTGCGAACAGCCTCCAACTCCCGCAACAACTCCTGGCGGCGCTGCTCCAGCGCCAACGTCCGCTCCTGGGCGGCCTCGGACTGGCGCATGGCCGCCTCGATCAGCTCGTCGTGGCGCGTCTTGGCTTCGGCCGACAGACGTTCGGCCTCCATCCGCGCGCCGCGCACCAGGTCTTCGGATTCGCGCCGGGAGGCAGCCATGAGTCGGTGAGCCTCGCGTTCTGCCTCACCAACCAGCCGCAGCGCCTCCTGCTCAGCGGCTTCGACCACCTTTGCCGCCTGAACCTGGCACTGAGAGAGCAGCTGCTCCGACGTGGCCCAGGCGTCTGTACGGAGCCGTTCGGCGTCGACCTCGGCCCGGGAACGTTCGGCCTCGGCCTCGGCGATCGCCTCCGAACGCCAGCGGGTGGCGTCCGCACCGGCGCGTTCGCGCATCGTCTGAGCGGCCTGACGGGCCGCCTCGAGCACCTCGCCCACCTCCCGGGAGATGGCGGCGATCTCGGACTTCAGGTCATGGGCCTCGACCTGGGCCAACCGCGCCGCGAGTGCGGCACGGTCCTCGACCAGTGCGGTGAGGCCGGCGGCGACCTCCGCCAGGAACGATCGGACCTCGGAGGTCTCGTATCCACGGAAGCCGCTCCGGAACTCCCGCCTGGCGACATCGTCAGGGGTCAGGTCGGGCATCCGCCCCAAGATACAGTGGTCTCGGCTCTGAGTCCGGCAATGCCGCGCTCCTCGCGCCGAAACCCGGCGATCAGGCGGCGGGGAGCGACTCCAGGTATGACAATGCCTCGTCGATTGTCGCGATGCTCACGATCTCGATGTCGTCAGCCGGCGCCGTGAGGGCGTCGTCGTAATTGCTGGCCGGCACCAGCACGATCTCGGCGCCGGCCGCCTCGGCCGCCACCACCTTCTGCCGGATCCCACCGATCCCACCCACGCTCCCGTCCGGGGCGATGGTTCCCGTGCCCGCCACCACATGCCCGTTCGTTATGTCGCCCGGCGTCAGCACGTCGATGATGCCGAGGGCATACATCATCCCCGCTGACGGGCCGCCCACATTCGCCGAGTTGATGTCGACCGGGTACTGCGGATTCACCGTCTGGGCGAGAATGCCCACCAGAGCACGATTCGGATCGTCATCGGCCCCGGTCAGCTCGATCTCCAGATCCAGAATCTCACCCTGACGCCGGACCGTCACAGCAACCCGATCACCAGGAGCGTTGTCGGCCAACTGCTGTCCGATGTCTTGCGCCACCGAGATCACGACACCCTCGACCTGGGTGACGATGTCGCCGATCTCCAGCACCGAAGCCGCCGGAGCACCCTCGACCAGGTCTACCACCTCTACGCCATCGGACCCGATCACCAGGTCACCGCCGACTCGTTCCAACGCCACCGCGATGGCGTTCTCCTTCGACTGGTCCATCTGCTGGAGGCCACGCTCCCGATACTCCTCGTCGGTCTCGTCGGGAGCTCGCAACCGCTCCTGACGCAGCAGATCCACGGTGGGATCGGCCGCCGCCGCCAGAAGCTCATATGCGTTCACCCCCTGCACCGACACGGTCAGCATCATCAGCTCACCGCCCGAATCGAACCCCTCCGCCCCTTCGAGCAGCACCACATTGTCGATCACATCGGTCACCGGCCCCGCCGACAAGGCGAAGTACGGCAACTCGAGCGACCACCCTGCGATCGACACCCCCGCCAACATGGCGAGGACCGTGAACGCAACACCCAGCCATCGGGGAGCTCGAGGGGACGAGGACATGCCGGGCATCGTACCGAGCACCCGGAGCAAAGACAGAGCAACACTCCTGTCCCCCTCGAGCTTGCGCGAGGGGGGAAGTAACACCTTTGTCCCCCTCGAGCTTGCGAGAGGGGGAAGGGGTCCCCGTGAGGGAACGAGCGGGGTAGGGGGGGCCTTTCCCTCGCGAGCATGATGACGCGTTCCGGACGTGTGTGAGTTCATCTTGCGGGCTCTCAACCCCCCTACCCCGCTCGTCCCTCACGGGGACCCCTTCCCCCACTCCGTGGGGGACAAAGGTGTTGCCTATCCCTCGCGAGCATGATGACGCGTTCCGGAACGTGTGACAGTTCATCTCGCGGGCTTTCGACCCCCCTACCCCGCTCCTTCGTCGCCCCGGCGCCTCGCCGGACGGACCCTTCCCCCACTCCGCTCCGTGGGGGACAAGAGTGCTGCCCCTCCCTCGCGAGCATGAGAGCGTGTTCCGGAACGCGTGCCGAGGTCATCTCGCGGGCTTTCAACCCCCCTACCCCGCTCCTTCGTCGCCCCGGCGCCTCGCCGGACGGACCCTTCCCCCACTCCGCTCCGTGGGGGACAAAGCTGTCGCCCCTTCCCCACTCCGTGGGGGACAGATGTTCTACCATCCCCGGTCCGCGATCCGGAGGATTCTTCAGTGCTCACCGTTGCCCCGACCGTGCTGGCGGCACGTTTCACGTCGACCACCCGCAGCAGGCTGAAGACGGCGACGCTGGTGCTGGGGTTCGCTCTCCTCACGGGATTCTCGGCGCTTTGGGAGATTCCGCTCGGGTTCACACCGGTGCCGATCACTGGACAGACGTTTGCGGTGCTGCTGGCGGGCGCAACGCTCGGGCTTCGCGCGGGGGCGGCGAGTCAGCTGCTCTATCTGGCGATGGGTGCTGTCGGTATGCCGTTCTACTCGGGTGGCTCCTCGGGGTGGGAGGTCCTGACCGGGCCCACGGTCGGATACTTGATCGGGTTCGTCGTCGCCTCGGCCGTTGTCGGGCGACTCGCGCAGGCGAAGGCCGATCGGAAGGTGCTGACGGCGGTGCCTGCCTTCGCTCTCGGGACGGTCGTCGTCTACGCCTGCGGCATCATCGGACTGGTGACGGTGACGGGCATGAGCCTCGGTGAGGCCTTCACCGCCGGTGTGGTGCCGTTCCTCCTCGGCGATGCCGCCAAGGCAGCGGCTGCGGGCGTACTGCTTCCGGCTGCGTGGAAACTCACCCGCTAGGAGTCACCCGGCCGGTTCGAAGTCCTCGCCCAGGTAGGCCTTGATGACGTCGGGGTTGCGCTGGACTTCCAGCGGCTTCCCGTCGGCGATCTTCCTACCGAAGTCGAGCACCATCACACGATCGGCGATGTCCATCACCAATCCCATGTCATGCTCGACCAGGATCATGGCGATGCCCAATTCGTCCTGGATGTCGAGGATGAAGCGCGCCATGTCCTCGGTCTCTTCGAGGTTCATGCCCGCCACAGGCTCGTCCAGCAGGAGGAGCGCCGGGTCCATGGCGAGGGCCCGGCCGAGCTCAACCCGCTTCTGGACGCCGTAGGGCAGCATCCCCACCGGGTACTTGCGCCACTGCTCGATCTCGAGGAAGTCGACGATGTCCTCCACCTTCAGCCTGTTGGCCAGTTCGTCGGTCTTGGCCTTGCCGAACCACAGCGCACCCGAGAGCCAGCCGTGGTTCATCCGAACGTGGCGACCGGTGAGGATGTTGTCGAGCACCGTCATGTGTTTGAACAGGGCGATGTTCTGGAAGGTGCGGGCGATGCCCATCTCGGCGGTCTTGTTGGGTTTCAGCCCCATGATCGACTCGCCCTGCCAGCGGATCTCGCCCTCCTGGGGCCGGTACACCTGGTTGAGGCAGTTGAAGATCGACGTCTTTCCTGCCCCGTTGGGACCGATGATGGCGAACAACTCGCCCTCGTCGACGTGGAACGAGACGCCGTCGATGGCACGAACACCCTTGAAGCTGAGCTTGATCTCGTCGACCTCGAGCAGATGGTTCACGACAGCCACCGCTTTCTCCGCTTGTAGTGCTTCACGTCGCGGAACGACTTGCGCTCTCCACCCTCGCCGTGCAGACCCAGGTAGAACTCCTGGACGTCCTCGTCCTTGAGGAGCTTCTCGGGTGCACCGTCCATGACCACCTTCCCGGTTTCCATGATGTAGCCGTGGTGGGCGATCGACAGCGCCATGTTGGCGTTCTGTTCGATGAGCAGCACCGAAGTGCCCTGCTGGTTGATCTCGACGACGATGTCGCGGATCTGCTGGACCAGCAGCGGGGCGAGTCCGAGCGATGGCTCGTCGAGAATCAACAGCTTCGGGTTCTGCATCAGGGCCCGCCCGATGGCGAGCATCTGCTGTTCCCCACCCGACATGTATCCCGCCACCGACTTTCGGCGTTCGCCCAGGCGGGGGAACAGCGTCAGGACCCGGTCGTACGCCTGCTTCACCGACGCCGAGTTCTTGTTGATGTAGGCCCCGGCCCGGAGGTTCTCGTCGACCGTGAGCTCGGCGAAGATCCTTCGGCCCTCCATGACCTGGCTGATGCCTTGTTTCACGCGGGCAGACGGATCGAGGTGGGTTATGTCGTTGCCGTCGAAGGTGATCTTGCCCTTGGTGACGTCACCTTCGTGCACCTCGAGCAGCCCCGACACGGCACGCATGGTGGTGGTCTTGCCGGCACCGTTGGCGCCCAGCAACGCCACGATCTTGCCGTCGGGTACCTCGAGGGAGATGCCGCGCAGCACCAGGATCACGTCGTTGTAGACGACCTCCAGGTTTTCCACTGCCAACATGTGTTGCTCCTCGTCGCCATCGATTCGCCGAACGGTCAGGGGGTGGGGCGGCCGCAGCCGCCCCACCTGACTCACCGTTCGATCAGCCTTCCAACACGTAGCAGGCGCCGGTGAACTCGTAGGCCGCGGCGATCGCCGAGGTGTACTCGCTCTCCAGCAGGATCGAGCCTGCGCTGGAGCCATCGGCGAGGCCGGCCGGGTCGGGCTGGAAGATGTAACCCTTCCGCTGGAGCCGGTCGTTGTCGGCACCGACATACGACTCGGTGGGAGCCAGCCCGCCGAAGTCGACATCGTCGAGGCTCTTGGCCGCAGCCAGCACGCCCGCACGGGTCAAGTCGCCGTTCTCGTAGGCCTGGAGCAGCGCCTGGTGCACGATGCTGGCCTCGACCACGCCTTCGGCGTAGTAGTCGGTGGCCGGCGCACCCGCATCGGTGAAGGCGTCACGCAGGGTCGCCATTGCGTCTGCAGTCCAGTTCGTGGTGGGCAGGCCACCGATGAAGTCCCGGGCGATGGCGTCCTTGATCGGGGAATCCGGAGCCACGAAGGCCGGGTTCCACGATGGCGACGGTCCCGACCAGCGGGTCTCGAGACCCTTGGCCAGGGCCTGGCCATAGATCGACGAGAAGGTGCTGGGGGTGGTGGCCACCCACACGATGTCGGGGTCGGCCGCAACGATGGCATCTGCCACCGCCGTCAGCGTGGTCTCGTCGGCGGGGTTGATTCCGCCGATGCCGGCGTCGACCACCGTGAGACCGAGCGCTTCTGCGGCGAGCTGGGCGCCCGCAGCCGAGTCGAGGCCGTAGTCACCGGGGAGCGACGCAATGGCGATGGTCGCCGCCTCGGCGTTGTCGACTTCCTTCAGGTAGCCGATGGTGTTCATGGCTTCGACGCAGTACGAGACTCCGTGGCTGAGGATGTTGGCGTTGAGCGCCGAATCCGACCAACCCGAGTACCAGGTGAGCGGGATGGCGAACATGCCATCGGCGGCCAGGTCCGGGATGATCGCCACGGTATGGGGCGAACCGGTGGAGTGACCGATGGCCACCACCTGGTCCTTGATCTCACCGTAGAGGGCGATGTGGGTGGGCACGTCGTAGGTGGTGTCGCGCACCACCAGTTCGACCTGGAGCCCGTTGACACCCCCGGCGGCGTTCACCTGGGCCCAGTAGGCCTCGGAGCCGGCCAGGATCGCCGAAACCAACGGGCCGAACGGACCCGTGAGGTCCGAGAGCATGCCAACGCGGATGACGCCGGCCTCGAGGTCGACACCGAAGTCGGTGGCGATCTCTCCGCTGGGTGCGGTCGTTGTCTCCGTCGAGTCGTCCGGCGCAGCCGTGGTCTCGGCGGTCTCGGGGGCGGCCGTGGTGTCGGCCGAGTCGTCGGGCGCGGCCGTGGTCTCGGATGTGGCGTCGCCACCGCAGGCTGCGACGAACAATCCTAGGACCATGAGCCAGGCCATCCACCTGAGCTTGGTTCTCATATCTCTTTCCTCCCTGGTTGGTTCCCCGGGCGTACCCGGGGCTTGGTCGGGGCCCGCTACCGAACCCCGAAATCAATAGGTGAAGGGCCAGCCCTTCCAGTAGTTCCGGACCCGCAGCCATATTCCGTACAGGCCGAGCGGTTCGAAGATGAGGAACGCGATGATGAGCAAACCATAGAGAACCTGGTTCAGCTGGAACACGCTCAACCCCGGAGCCACCCCGGGGGCGGTGTTGATGAGCCCGAAGTCACCCGTACCCGTCGAGATGAACAGGTCCCCGAGGAACGCCACCACTCCCTCACCCGAATCCACCGCCGCTTTCAGCCATTCGGTGAAGTTCTGGACGAAGCGGGGCAGCATGATCACGAAGGCGGCTCCCATCAGCGTGCCCGACACGGTGCCGGCCCCTCCGATCAGGATGATGGCGATGAATTGAATCGACAGCAGAAGACCCCACGTCTCGGGGATGGTCCGGCCGAAGTAGCTGGCGAGCAGTGCCCCGGCGATCCCGGCGAAGAACGAGCTGATGCCGAACGCGAGCAGCTTGTAGCGAACCTCGTCGACGCCCATCACCTCGGCGGCCACATCACGATCCCGAATCGCCTGGAAGGCTCGTCCTGCCCGGGTCCGTTGGATGTTCTTGGCCAGCACGGTGAACACCACCAGCAGCGCCAGCAGGAACAGGAAACCCTGGCCTTCGCTCGACGTCCAGGTGGAGTCGATCGAGACATCCAGCAGGGCGGTCTCTTCCTTCCAGAAGCGGATCTCCAACTCGGGGAAGGTACGGCCCGCCTGCGAGCCACCAGTGAGCGTCACCCAGTTCCGCCACACGTACTCGCCGATGAAGACGAGTCCGAGCGTGACGATCGCCAGATACAAGCCGCGCACCCTCACCGCCGTCGGCCCCACGATCAGCCCGATGGCTGCCGGGATGATGCCGGCGAGAGGCAGCCACACCCAGATGGGGAGGCCCATTCCGACGAGCGGCCCCTCGGGCGCTCCGAATGCGGCAGCGGTGTAGGCGCCCACGGCCATGAAGAAGGCGTGACCCAATGACACCTGACCGGCCAGACCGGTGAGGATGTTCAACCCCAGCGCCCCGATCGCATAGATGCAGGCGGTTCCCATCAACTGCAGCCACGTGTCCGCGCTCAGGAAGCCGATGAACGGCAGTTCGATGTCGAATCGGCGGACCTTCGCCGGACCGTCGTTTCCGGTGAACGGCAGCAGCACCAGCAGCCCGAGGAACACAGCCAGGGCAACACGTTTGGTGGCGGTGGGCAGCAGCGCCTGATCGGCCTCGTAGCTGGTGAAGAGGAGTGGACGACCCCGCACCTCACACTCTCCGGATTTCTTCGGTGCCGAACAGTCCGTACGGTTTCACCAGCAGCACCAACAACATGAGGATGTAGGGAACGATCCCACCGAAACCTGTGCCCAGGAAGTCGAACTTCACGTACGACGTGGCCGCCGCCTCTGCCAGTCCCACCGCAAACCCGCCCACCACGGCTCCGAGCAGGGAGTCGAGTCCTCCGAGGATGATCGCCGGGAAGGCACGGAAGGCGAAGAAGGCAGTGGTGGCGTCGACGCCCACTGAACGCCGCGGGTAGATCGAGACGAAGATGCCTGCGATGGCCGCCAGCACCGCCCCGATCGCCCACGAGATCGAGAAGATCCTGCCAACGCTGATGCCCTGAGCCCGTGCGGCTTCCTGATCGAAGGCGGTGGCCCGCATGGCGATCCCCGTTCGGGATCGGAAGAACAGCGTGACCAGACCCACCACCACCAACGCAACGACGACCTGGAGGACCTCGTTCTTCGCCACGGTCACGAATCCCAGATTCACCGATTCGATGCCGAACGGGATGCCGAGCGGCCGGGGGTCGGTACCGATGAAATCGTTGGTGACGTTCCGCACGA
Source organism: uncultured bacterium (assembly GCA_963825585.1). Lineage (GTDB taxonomy): Bacteria > Actinomycetota > Acidimicrobiia > Spongiisociales > ZC4RG35 > JAOUGY01. The sequence continues at coordinate 394,453 of CAWGTX010000001.1, read as the reverse complement.
CGAAGTCGATGCCGAGCGTGACGATGGCGACGGCGAACAGTTCCTCGCCCACCATGGGCCTCAGGAAGACCCGTTCCAACAGCATCCCGATGAGGGCGGCAAGCACGAGCGCCACGGCCACCGACAAGGTCCACGACAACCACGGGCTTACGTCATCGGGAAGGAATCGGCCCGGGAAGTCGACGATGGTGGCCATGGACGCCACCAGGAACGCCCCGACAGCGGCCAGGGCACCGTGGGCGAAATTCAGAACCTGCGTGGCCTTGAAGATGATGACGAACCCCATCGCCAGCAGTGCGTATATGGCTCCCAGTGAGAGCCCGTCCGCCACCGTCAGCGCGAGCTTCGAGGACTCCTCGACGGCGACTTCCTGAGCGAGGATCACGACGCCGGTCATTCCTTGGACGCGTACATAGACTCGATCAGCTCGTCGAACATCTCCTCCATGGAGCTTCGTTTCAGCTTCTGAGTGGCCGTCAGTTCGCCGTCTTCGTGATCGAGTTCCTTGGGGATCAGCTTGAACTTGCGGATGTTTTCGACCCGGGCGAACTTCTGGTTGGTCTCGTCGACCACCTTCTGGATCAGCTCCAGCACCTCGGGCTTCTCGGAGAGGTCTCGGTAAGTCGTGTAGGGCAGCCCCCGCCGGGTGGCCCAGTCCCCCACCGTGTCGAGCTCGATCCCGACGAGTGCGGTGAGGTAGTTCCGTCCGTCGCCGATCACCATCGCCTCCTTCACGTATGGCGAGGTCTTCAGCGAATTCTCGATCTCAGAGGGCGAGATGTTCTTGCCACCGGACGTGATGATGATGTGTTTGATCCGGTCCACGATCTTGATGTGAGTGCCGTCGACCCACACACCGACGTCACCGGTGCGCAGGAAGCCGTCGTCGGTGAAGGTCTCGGCGGTCTTGTCGGGCTTGTTCCAGTACCCCTTGAACACGCCGGGATGTTTCGTGAGGATCTCGCCGGTTTCCTCGTCGAGCTTCAGCTGAATCTCGGGGTACGGCTCACCGACGGTGCCGAGTTTCATTCGGCCCACGAAGTTGACAGTGGCGATGGCGGAATTCTCGGTCATGCCGTACAACTCGTAGAGGTTGATGCCGAGGCCATGGAAGAACTCGATGACCTCGGGGGCGATGGCAGCGGCTCCCGTGCCCGCCCACCGGCAGCGCCGCAGACCGATACGTTCCCTGAGGGCCCGGAATACCAGCGGATATCCGATGGCGTAGACGACACGACTGGAAACGGTGTGGGTGCCGCCGTTGGCGACTCGTTGACGGCCGACGAAGCGGGCCATCTTGAAGCCGAGACCGAACCAGATCCGCTTGAACGGGGTGGCGTCCTTGGCCTTGATGAGCACCGAGGCGTGGATCTTCTCCCAGATGCGGGGGACGGCGAAGAAGAGGGTCGGCTGGATCTCCCGCAGGTTCGTCTGCACCGTTTCGATCGACTCGGCGAAGTTCAGCACGGTTCCGGAAGCGGCCAGGCTCCAGGTCGAGAAGATGCGCTCGGCCACGTGACACAGCGGAAGGTAGGTGAGGATCTGGTCGTTGGGATTGGGTTTGACGTTGCCGGGGAGCCGACCGTCGACGTTGATGACTGTGTCGGCGCAGTAGGCGAAGTTCGAATTGGCGAGCATGGCCCCTTTGGGCGGGCCGGTGGTTCCTGACGTGTAGACGAGCGTCATGATGTCGTCGGCGGTCGCCTCGGCCATCACCCGCTCGAGGGCGCCGGGGTTTTCGGCCCGGTGCTGGCGACCCAACTCGAGGAAGTCGTCCCAGAACAGGAAACGGGGGTCGTCGCGTAGATGACGGAACCCGCGAGGCTCGACGTGGATGATCTTCTCGAGGTTCGGCAGCGACCCGATCACCGACAGCACCTTGTCAGCCTGCTCCTGGTCCTCGACCAGGTGCACCTTGACACCCGAATCCGCCAGCATGTACTCGACTTCGGCGGCGGGATTGGTGGGGTACAGCCCGACCGAAACGCCCCGGACCGCCACCGCCGCCATGTCCATGATCACCCACTCGGGTCGATCCTCGCTGTGAATCGACACCCGGTCACCGGGCTGCACGCCGAGCGCCAACAGCCCGTTTGCGGCCAACTGGACGAGGTCCCATGCCTCGGCCCAGGTGATCTCCTGCCAAATACCGAAGTCTTTCTCGCGCATGGCGACGCCATCGGGAAGACGTTCGGCCCAATCACGAAAGTAGGTGGCGACGGTGCGAAAACCCTGCGAGGCGCCGGTGGATCCTGCCCTCTCGGCGATGGTCGTCATGCGGGCCTCTTTCCAGTCGTCGACCGGGCAGACTCTAGAGGCGGCCGGTATACCGCGGCAGGCAAACCCAGGGAAAACTTGGGTCGGATTGCCGTGTCAGGCGCCTTCCACCCACTCTGCTCCGCCGGGCCAGTGCTCGCGTTTCCAGATCGGTGCCCGGTGTTTCAGCTCGTCGATGAGGAAGCGGGCCGCCTCGAACGCGTCGCCGCGGTGGGCGGAGGAAACGGCGACCGCCACCGAAGGCTGACCCACGTCGACGATGCCGACGCGATGCTCCACCACCACCGACAACACCGGCCAGCGACCCACGGCGTCATCGACGATGGCATGCAGCGACGTCTCCACATGCTCGCGGTAGGCCTCGTACTCGAGGTGGGTGACACCGTCCTTGCCATCGGAGTGATCGCGGGCCGTTCCCAGGAACAGCGCGGTGGCACCTGCGTCTGGGCGTCCGACCTCGGCCAGCAGCGCCGAAGGTTCGATGCCGTCTTCTCTGATGGCCACGCGGACCGACGTGTTCGACATGGCGATACGGTACCCGGCGAGTCCGTCTACCTTGATGGTGAACATGTCAGACGATCTCTTCTCGAAACTCTTCGAGCTGTTCAATCAGCCGGGGCCGGTCAACCTCAAACTCGCCGCCGAGATCAGCCACCACCTCACCGGTGAGCGCACCCCGGTCGACCCGTGGGCGGCCGAGGAGTTCCGGGAGCTGACCCGACTCGCCGAGTTCCAGGCGGAACAGGTCTGCCCGTTTGCGGTGGCATCCGCCCCGGACGTGTTGCCGGTTGACGCCCGGGAGTGGGCCGACCGCAACCTGGAGGGACTGCGCTACCTGGCCGAACCCTTCTCGAACATCGTCGACATCGAAGGTCTCGGGCCTGCCGGAGCCATCATGGGCCAACTGGGTCCGGCCATGGTCGGGATGCAGCTCGGCACCCTGGTGGGAACGCTGGGAGCGTGGGTCATGGCCAGCTTCGACGCCGGCGTACCCGTGGCCGGCGATGGGCCGATCAGCTACGTCGTTCCCACCATCGAGCGCTTCACCACCGAACACGGCTTCGACGCCCGCGACGTACGGCTGTGGGCGGCGCTCCACGAAACGGTCCACCGTGCCATGTTCCGTGTCCCTTTCACATCGGACCGTCTCACCGAACTCCTCACTGAAGCAGCCGGCCACCTGAAGATCAGCCCCGACAAGCTGATGGAGATGATGGGTGGCTTCGACCCTTCGCAGCTATCCGAAGGTATCGACCCGGAACGCTTCGCCGGGATGTTCGACTCCCCGGGAGCCGCAGCTGCCCAGCGCCAGCTCGATGCCTTCCTCGGGCTCACCGGTGGCTACCGCCGCCTCCTGGTGGAACGCGCAGCCGGCAACATGCTCCCCCGCATGGGCGAAATGGAAACTGCCCGCGACGGCGAACGCGACCTGGGAGAAGCAGTGGCCGGTTCCGCCTTCTCCGCCACGTTCGCCGACCCGACCTCCATCGCCCGTGGCCGCGAATTCTGCCTGGCCGTCGAGCAGCGGTTCGGATCCGAAGCCCTCACCACGATGTGGACCCGCGAAGGCCGATTCCCCACCGCAGACGAAATCGACGATCCCGTGGCGTACGCGGCGAGAGTGCTGTTGGAGGATATCTAGCTGCCAGCTGCCAGCTGCCAGCTACCAGCCAGCACGCGCTTGGACACCCCGGACGCTCAGCGAAAGACTGGCTCCGTGCCCCCAACGAATCCAGGTGGTCGCGCGTGTTGGGTCACACCTGCAACGGCACCGTGAACGACTTTGGGTTCTGGCTGGCAGCTGGTCGCTGGTCGCTGGTCGCTGGCAGCTGGTCGCTGGTTACCGCTTCCCTCCCTCCGCCCACTAGCGTGCCCGCTCGCTCTCCAGGAAGGAAATTCATGGTAGCCCAGGTAGGTCAGCCCGCTCCCGATTTCACGTTGTTGGACCAGACGAGGACGCCAGTCTCGCTGTCCGAGCTGAAGGGGAAGAAGACGCTCATCGTGTTCTTCCCGTTCGCGTTCAGCGGTGTCTGTCAGGGTGAGCTGTGCACCATCCGTGACAACATGGCGGCCCTCAACTCGGTGGATGCCAACGTGGTGGCCATCTCCGTCGACAGCCACCACGCCAACCGGGAGTGGAGCGCCCGGGAAGGATTCGAGTTCAAGTTGCTGTCGGACTTCTGGCCGCATGGGGCAGTCGCCCAGGCGTTCGGGTGCTTCAACGACCAGGTCGGTTGCGCCATGCGCGCCACCTACGTGCTCGACGAGCAGGGGATCGTCCGGGCGATCATCTCAACTGAGAGCATCGGTCAGGCTCGCGAGTTCGGCTCCTACCAGGAAGCCCTCGCAGCAATCTGATCGAAACCGTCTCTGCGTGAACGCCCCGGGCCTGGCCCGGGGCGTTCGTCGTTCACCAGGTTCCGCGGTGTACGACGTCGTCGAAGGAACGGCGGTCGGGCCGGTTGATGGGAGCCAGCGGGCGATCACCCGGATACCCCACCGACAGCAGGTAGGCGCAACGTCGGTCATCCGGGAACCCGAGCAGGCTGCGGGCGAGATCCTGGTCGGCGACCGATGCATGGGCGGTGCCGATTCCGAGGTCGGCGGCCGCGAGCATGATCGACATGGTCGCCTGCCCCAGGTCGTACTCGATCGACCCATTCTCGGCGGGAGACTCTCCGATCGGCGCGATCAGGGCGATGGCGGCCGCGGCCCCGGCGACGTGACCGGCGCCCTTCCACACGCCCGACAGTGCTTCGAGTTGGGCGCGGTCGGTGCACAGCACGAAGTCCCACCGCTGCATGTTCCGGGCGGATGGTGTGCGCCGGGCTGCTTCGAGGATGGCATCGAGATCGCCCTCGGCGACCGGCCGGGTCTCGAAGCTGCGGACGTTGCGGCGTGCACGAATGGCGTCGAGGGTTTCCATCCGAGGGACCGTACACCCTGTGGATGGGACCCGCGACGGGTTTCACCCGAACAGGTTGCGCCACCAACGGGCCAGCACTCCGATGCGGGCGGGGTCGGGAAGTTCTTCGAGCACCGCTTCCTGCAGGTCGAGGGGAAGGTCCCCGTACATCGCGAGCCCACCCGCCTCGGTGTCCCACACATAGATCGACTGCCCGGCGCCGAACCAACGCACGTAGTCGCCGCCTTCGATCGTCACCGGGTCGGCGGTCTCGGCGTCGAGGACAACGGGCCGCATGGTCGCCAGCAGCGTGAACGAGAAGAGCCCGTCCGAGTAGTAGGCCACCACCCCGCCCCGTTCCCACGTGAACGTCTCGACCCGTGAGAACCCGGCAACCTGGTCCGGGAGTTCCAGCCCGTCGGGCAGTTCGGCCGACTCGAGATTGTCCTGGGATGCGGTGACGGTCCGCGGTGGAACCGGTCCAGCGGACTCGCTGAACTCCACCATTCGGATGTCGCAGAACACACTTCCATCGGCGTTGCGGATCCGTGACACCAGCATCGCACCGGTCTCGACGTCGAACGTGACGGTTGCCCGGGTGAGCCCGGCGTCGTCGACGATCGTGACCCGCTGGGCGGGACGTCCCAGCGCCGTCACGGTCTCGACCTTGGACACCTCGTAGCGGCCCGCGGGGATGGCCGCGGTCACGGCGGCCGAGGTGTCGACTGTGCCCTCGTCACTCACCACCGAGAAGACGCCGCCCGCCATTTGCACCTCGGTGGACCCGGCGGCTGCGGACCGTGCAGTGGTGGTTCCATCCACCTGGTTCAGGCCGATGGCGATGGTTCGCGAACCGGCCGGAGTCTCACAGGTCACCACCTGCTGCCCGGCGAACTCGGCCTGGCCGGCTCGCTCGAGATACGGCCCGAGAGGTTCGGCCCACGCCACACCTGGGATCGCCATCAGGGTGACGCATGCGACTGCAATGGTGGCGGGCCGCCTCATCGTGCCCCTTCCGTCACGGCGTTGGATGCCACCGAGACCTTGACGACGCCGAAGGCGGGTTCGTTCGACGATACAGCCCCATATACGGCGGAGAGCTCGGGTGGGCTGATCTGCTGGGGCTGGGGAGCGGTGACGATGGCGGCGCTCACGAACACGGCGGCGGCAGCCGCAGCGGCCGCCCCGATCCACATGGCAGGACGTCGCCGAAGCGGGAGTGGATCGGGCGCCATGCCGACCGCCTCACGGACGGTCAACGGCATTTCGAGGGTCGGAAGGGAACGCACCATCGTCCGGGCACCCGCCAATTCCGAGAGTTCAGCTCGGCAGCGTTCACACTCCTGGAGGTGACCCGCCACCCTGGCACGTTCGTGATCGAGCAGTTCCCCGTCGAGATGGGCCGAGAGCAGCTCGCCGAGGTGGATCATGCCAGCCGCTCCCGGAGCAACTTGCGCCCGCGGTGGATGCGGCTGCGGACGGTGCCGATCGGGGCTTCAACGGCCACGGCGATCTCTTCGTACGAAAGACCGATCACGTCACACATCACAACCGCCTCGCGGAACTCGAGCGGTATGTCGAGGAGGGCCTTCTGGACGTCCTCCCCGAGTCTGAGGCCCGCCAGCACCTCGTCAGGACCGGGTGAGGACCACCGGGCATAGCGGTCGGCGTCGTCCGGGAAGGGAGTGGTGGGGCGCCGGTTGCGTCGCCGGATCTCATCGAGAAAGGCGTTGCGGGTGATGCGCCACAACCACCCGTCGAAGGAGCCGGGGGTGTAGTTGTCGAGACCCCGCCGGACACGAAGGAGAACTTCCTGCACCAGGTCGGCGGCGTCGTCCGGATCGCCACAAAGGCGATAGGCGAAGTTGTAGATCTTCCGTCCATGCGTCCGCGCAACGTCTTCCCACGAGTCTGGGTACGGCTCGGTCATGAGCCCACCCCCTCAGTGCTCAACGACGCATGGCAACGATAAGTTCCTACTTCTCCGAGGTGGTCTCTTCTTCCTTCGATCCTTCTGCGACGCCCTTGCGGAACTCCTTGGCGGAAGCGCCCAGCGAGCGTGCGAGTTCGGGCAGTTTGCGTGCACCGAACAGCAGAAGGACCACGAGCAGGATAACGATCAGTTCGGAACCTTTTGGCAAGCCCATGGGTTGTGCCTCCTTTGACCTTGATCATACCCGGCCCCTCCCGGTAGAGAACCAGACAACGGCTACCGCACCGTTTCGACGTCGAGGATCTCCGAATGTTCCGGCGGAGCGGCGGCGCAGAGTCAGGACAGGGCGAGTGAGTCGACCATCTTCTGGAGCCGCTCCCGGGTGACGAATTTCACCCGCGGCTCTCGGCGCTCGCGGTCGTAGACCTCGAACGGGCCGTACCTCTCGCTCACGAACATCCCACGCTCACAACCTGAGAGCGAGAAGTCGGCCATGAACCGGACGATCACCTGTTCCTCGACCTCCGGGTAGTCGCCCTTGCGGTAGGCCTCGCCCTGGATGAACGTGCGGCTGCCGCCCTTCTCGGCGATGAACATCCCGAAACCCGGACCCGGGTTGACGTTGTATCCGAACAACCGGAGGACGCCGTTGACCAGCTCGATCGCTCCCATGGTGGTCGGGTCGATGCCCTGGGCGCGCAACCCCATGTCCACCGCCTTGGGCAACCGAATCTCGTCGGCGAGTGGACCCAGCTCGTCGAGGGCCGGCCTGGAGACCACTTCCGGGATCACGTCGTCCTGATGCTCCATCGCCTCGAGCGGGTCACGGGCGAAGGGCGACAGGTTGAGCATCGAGGGCATGTCCATCTTGGGCGGGAGGGCCCCAGGGGTGTCGAGGTCGTGGCGGCCGACCTCGATGCGAGCCGATCCGCGGCCTGCGAACACGACCACGGTCCGGACCATGTCGAGCGGCAGGGAGTGGCGCTTCTCGCGCACCACCTCGATCGCCTCTTGGACGAGGAGATCGGAAAGGATTTCATCGCCGTCGTCGGGGAACGGCACGTCGAAACTCACCTGGGCTTCCTCGCCCACCACGTGCATCTCGGTGAGCTTCGGCCGGGGATGGGTGACGTCGGGAATGAGGACCGGTGGCACGGTCGAGGCTCTGCCCCGGGTCGGCTTCTTCTGGAATCCCTGCTGTTCGGCGAGTTCGTTGCGTCGTCGGCCGAGCATGACACCGACGGCGATCAGCACGATGGCAACGAAGATCAGGGCGACACCTGGATTGTCCACTCAATTCCTCACTGGTCGGGCCACCACAAGTCTAAGACGGGCGGACGGGAGCGACGAACAACCGACGAGCCATCCGGTCGGAGGCGGGGGGCGCCGCTTGTCAGGACGCCCGTCGAGCGACGATGCGTTCGCGACGCACGCGGCGACGCTCACGCTCCGACATGCCGCCCCAGATCCCGAACTTCTCGCCATACATCAAGGCGAAGTCGAGGCATTCGTCGCGGACCTCGCAGGCACCGCAGATCGCCTTTGCCTTCCTGGTGGAAGCTCCGCGCTCGGGGAAGAACAAGTCGGCGTCAGCCCCTCGGCAATTCGCATAGTCCTGCCACGAGAGCTCGTCGATCGCCAGCGCTTCGATGAGTTTGCCCTGCATAAAGGGCGCTCCCCTCACATCGGTGTAATTACAGTGTTGTCATTCTGACCCCTGCCGCGCGCGCCGTCAAGAGGGAAGGGGGAGAAGCTTCTGGCTTCTGGCTTCTGGCTTCTGGTTTCTGGGTGCTGGCTGGGAACGTCCGACGTCCGACGCAACACGCAACACGCCGGACCGCGTCTGCCTGGCTCCTGACTTTGGCGTGAGCCGAGCGAGTCCTGTGCACCATGCGTCTCGCATGTTGCGCCGAACGTCACCTCTGGCCAACGCGTCCTCGTGTGCTCCACCGACGTTCCGTCCCAGGAGCCAGGAGCCAGGAGCCAGGAGCCAGCAGCCGCAGCCCGTCGCTGGCCGCGTCCCGCCTCCCGAGACGCTTTCGCTCTGGCTTCTCCTCAGAGGTTCGACGCGCCATAATCGGCCGGTAGTCGACTCAGAGGAATTCGGTGGCAACCACGCAAGCTCCCCCTCGGTCTCGCCGGCTCCCGTGGCCGGTCGAGTTCTACCGCTCGGCAGTCGGCAAGAAATGGGTGATGGCGGTCACAGGACTGCTGCTCCTCGGTTTCGTGCTCGTCCACATGATCGGCAACCTCAAGGCGTACATCGGCTTCGACGCCCTCGAGGGCGCCTACGAACTCGACATCTACGGCGAGGCCCTGCGTGAACTCCTGTTCCCGCTGGTACCCAGGTACGCCGCCCTGTGGGTGATGCGTATCGGCCTCATCGGTGCGTTCATCCTCCACGTCCACGCCGCATACTCGCTCACCCTCATGAACCGCAAGGCTCGTCCTGTGGGGTATCAGGGGCCGCGGGAGTATCTGGCGGCCAACTACGCCTCTCGGACCATGCGGTGGAGCGGGATCATCGTTCTGCTGTACATCGCCTTCCACCTGGCCGATTTCACGCTCGGCATCCAGCCGTTCGCTCCGGAAGGCTGGGAGTACGGGGCGGTCCAGGCGAACTTCGTGGCGAGCTTCTCGCGGGTGCCGGTGGCAGTGCTCTACATCATCGCCAACCTGGCGCTCGGCCAGCACATCTTCCATGGTGCGTGGTCGATGTTCCAGAGCCTCGGGGTGAACAACCCCCGCTTCAACGCCTGGCGGCGGTACTTCGCCATTGGCTTCGCGGCCCTGATCGTGATCGGCAACGTCAGTCTCCCGGTGGCAGTCCTCGCCGGGATCGTGGACCTGTGAGGTTGGTGAGATGACTCTGACAATCGACTCCAAGATCCCGGCCGGCTCCATTGCAGACAAGTGGGAGAACCACAAGTTCTCCATGAAGCTTGTCAACCCCAACAACAAACGGAAGTTCAAGGTCCTGATCGTGGGCACCGGGCTGGCAGGGGCTTCGGCCGCCGCCACCATGGCCGAGCTCGGATACGACGTCGAGGTCTTCACCTATCACGACTCTCCCCGACGGGCCCATTCGATCGCCGCTCAGGGTGGCATCAACGCCGCCAAGAACTACCGCAACGACGGCGACTCGGTCCACCGGCTGTTCTACGACACCGTCAAGGGTGGAGACTTCCGGAGCCGTGAAGCCAACGTTCACCGTCTCGCCGAGGTGTCGGTCGACATCATCGACCAGTGCACCGCCCAGGGCGTCCCGTTCGCCCGGGAGTACGGCGGCCTCCTCGACAACCGCAGCTTCGGTGGTGCCCAGGTCTCACGCACGTTCTACGCCCGGGGCCAGACCGGACAGCAGCTGCTGATCGGCGCCTATTCGGCACTCATGCGCCAGGTGGGCATGGGCACGGTGAAACTGCACACCAAGATCGAGATGCTCGACGTGGTCACCAAGGACGGTCGGGCGGTTGGCATCGTCACCCGCGACCTCGTCACAGGCGAGGTGAAGTCGTGGTCGGGCCACGCCGTCGTGCTCGCCACCGGCGGGTACTCGAACGTGTACTACCTGTCCACCAACGCCATGTACTGCAACGTCACGGCCGCCTGGCGGGCACACCGCCGGGGGGCGGCGTTCGCCAACCCCTGTTACACGCAGATCCACCCGACCTGCATCCCGCAATCCGACGAGTCGCAGTCGAAGCTGACGCTCATGTCCGAGTCGCTGCGCAACGACGGTCGTATCTGGGTGCCGAAGGACCCGGATGACAAGCGGCCCGCCGCCCAGATCCCCGAGGCCGAACGCGACTTCTTCCTCGAGCGTCTCTATCCGTCGTTCGGCAACCTCGCTCCCCGCGACGTGTCGAGCCGGGCCGCCAAGCGGGCAGTCGACAACGGCAACGGTGTCGGCCCGCTCAAGAACGGCGTGTTCCTCGACTTCGCCTCCGCCATCGAGCGCCTCGGGCGCGACAAGGTGAGCGAGCGCTACTCGAACCTCTTCGAGATGTATCAGCGCATCACCGACGAGGACCCGTTCGAGACGCCGATGCGCATCTACCCGGCCCCCCACTACACGATGGGTGGGCTGTGGGTGGACTACAACCTGATGACCACCGTCCCCGGGTTGTACGCCATCGGCGAGGCCAACTTCTCCGACCACGGCGCCAACCGGCTGGGTGCGTCCGCACTCATGCAGGGGCTGGCCGACGGCTACTTCGTGTTGCCGTACACGATCGGCGACTACCTGGCGGGGTTCCTCAACACCCCGGTGGTGCCAACCAGCGACGAGGCCTTCAAGTCGGTCGAGATCGAGACCAACGAACGGGTGGCCGGCTACCTGGGCAGCCGCGGCACCCGGTCGGTCGACGACTTCCACCGTCAACTCGGCCGCATCGTGTGGGATTACTGCGGCATGAGCCGCGACGCCGCCGGGCTCGACAAGGCGATCGGCGAGATCCCTGCCCTCTACGAGGAGTTCAAGCGCGACGTCAAGGTGCTCGGTACCGGCGAGTCGGTGAACCAGTCCCTCGAGAAGGCGGGCCGGGTCGACGACTTCTTCCAGTTGGCGACGCTCATGTGCATCGACGCCCGCAACCGCGAGGAGTCCTGCGGCGGGCACTTCCGCGAGGAGTACCAGACCGACGAGGGCGAGGCGCTGCGGAACGACGACGATTACGCCTTCGTCTCAGCCTGGGAATGGACCGGCACGATGACCGACCCGGTGCTGCACAAGGAACAGCTCGAGTTCGAGAACGTGAAGCTCGCCACGAGGAGCTACAAGTGATCGGCGGAACGGCAGAACGCAGAACGCAGAACGCAGAACGCCAGGACCCGCGATGCGATGTGAACCCTGAGGGGAACACAGAGGTCGCATGCGCGGCGAAGAACGCCGGGAGCGACGAATGAGAGTGACTTTGCAGGTCTGGCGCCAGGCCAAGACCGACGCCAACGGAGAGTTCAAGACCTACGAAGTACAGGCGATCAACGAGGACATGTCGTTCCTCGAGGTGCTCGACGTCCTCAACGACCGGCTCACGGTGCAGGGTGAAGAGCCCATCGTGTTCGACTCGGACTGCCGTGAGGGCATCTGCGGCACCTGCGGCATCATGATCAACGGACAGGCCCACGGACCCGAGATGGCCACTGCCGCCTGCCAGTTGCACATGCGGTCGTTCCACGACGGCGACACCATCACGGTGGAGCCGTGGCGGGCGGGTGCCTTCCCGGTGCTCAAGGATCTGATGGTGGACCGGTCGGCTTTCGACCAGATCATCGCTGCGGGCGGTTTCATCTCGGTGCCGACGGGGTCGGCTCCTGACGCCAACTTGATCCCCGTTCCGAAGACGGTTTCGGACGCTGCCATGGACGCCGCCGCCTGCATCGGGTGTGGTGCCTGTGTCGCCGCGTGCCCGAACTCGGCGGCCAACCTGTTCACGGCGGCAAAGGTGGCGCATCTCAACATGCTGCCCCAGGGCCAGCCGGAGCGTTGGCAGCGGGTGGTGGGGATGGTCGACACCATGGAGGACTTCTTCGGGTCGTGCACCAACCACGGCGAATGCGAGAAGGCGTGCCCGAAGTCGATCTCGATCGACTTCATCGCTCTCATGAACCGGGACTACATCAAGGCCAAGTTCAAGAACCGCCGGCTCATCAGCCAGCAGGGCTGATCTCGTTTTCGGACCGGCCACCTGCGAGCCCTTGGCTGTTCGACGCCGATAGCCTCGTTCGTCCCCCGGAAGCCTCTTTGGGAAGTGGGCGGTTTCCAGCTCGCCACTCTCAAGGATTCCATCGATTGCGGCCGATGACACCAGCATGTTCGCGGTGGACTAGAGCAGAAGAATCAAGCAGAGCGCCATCGGCCCTGGGACCGGGCGCTGGATCTCCATTCTTATGAGCCAACCGACCCATGGAGCGACCGGGGGCGCCCGGGTAGCTTCTCGTGAGACGGCAGCTATGGGATCCAACGAAGACAACGACCGTACAACCTCGCCCGGTTCGCAACGGGGTGCCGCACTGGTGGAGTTCGCCATGGTGGTGCCGCTTCTTCTCATGCTCCTGGTGGGGATATGGACCACCGCCCGGGCCTGGAACGTTCACAACGTGATGGATCACGCCGCCCGGGAAGCCGCTCGCCATGGCGCCACCATCGAACCGTGGAACGCTTCGTCGCCAACTGCAGTCAGAGCGGTCGCCGACGCCCCACTGTCGGCCTCGCGGGTGAATCTGGGGCTCGTCGTCCACTGCATCGACATGGGGGCCAACCCGTGCAACGCCGACCCCACAAACCTGGTTTCCGACGACGTGGTGGCGGTGACGCTCATGTATCCGGACTATCCACTCGACTTCGTGTTCTTCAGCACTGAGGTCGACCTGGAGGTATCGGCGATCGCACGGTACGAATCATGATGCTCCCCCAACGTGAAGACGGCGCGACCTCGGTGTTTGTTGCCTTCTCGCTCACCATGCTGGTGGCAGCGGCTGCGCTGGCAGTGGACGTGTCGAGCTTCTTCCAGACCGCCCGAGCCGATCAGACCATCGCCGACCTGTCGTGTCTCGCCGGGGTGGCGGAACTCCCCGGTGACCCGCCGGGAGCGATAGACCAGGCGGCGGCGGTGGCCGAACTGAACTGGCCGGCGATGTCGGCGGCGGTTCTCACGGTGGCCGGTTCTGACGGGGTGCTGGCCGACGGTACCGGCAACACGGTCATCTTCGAGGCCGGCGCCGGCGGTGACCCCGAGGTGTTGCAGGTCAGGGTGACCGAGCGTGCACCCGCCTATTTCGGTCGGGCCGTTGGCGTCGCCTCCACCGATATCACGCAGACCGCAACCTGCCAGGTCGAGGTCAGCAGTTCCGGTGGTGGATCGCTCCCGTTCGGGATCCTTCCGGGCGGGTTCGGCGGCGGCCTGTTCGGCCCCAACCCGTGCGGCTCCAACTCCGGGAACTGTGGGTCCTTGTCCATCGCCCGCAGCGACGTGAACGGCGCCGGTCCGACCCTCATCAAGAACATCGGCGAGGGCGCCGACCGGGTGCTGCAACCCTGGCTGGGCCCGTTGAGCGGGGCGAGTAGGTACTGTGATGCCGTCGGCAGCGGAGCCGTGTGCCATGTCATCAGCACCGACACCGGCGTCTCGGCCGCCCACATCGGCCAGGGCTTCGTCAACCGACTCAGGGACGACCCGGGAGCCAGCTGCACGTTCTCGGCCGGCGGCGCAACCCTCAACTGCGACACCCCGACGCAGATCCTGGGCGCCTCGCCCACACCCCTGGCCACTGCGTTCGGAGCCGCCCCGGCATGGTGGGTTCCGTCGCTGTATGGCGCCTGGCCGCCGAGCCCGTCGGTCCACTTCTACTACGACGGGGTGGTCGCCAAGTGCGACAGCCCCCGATTGGCAACCGTGCCGATCGTGTCGTCGAACCTCGGCTGGACCACCGGCAACCCGAACCCGGGATGGCCCAACGGCAAGAAGGACATGAAGATCGTGGGCATGGTCGACGTCATCGTCCTCAACCCGAACGATCCGAGCGATTTCCTCGGCTCGGGCAACCTCAAGGCATCGAGCGCCATCGTCATGTGGTACGGGCCCAACGCCAGATGCGCCACAGGTGGCTCGTTCGGACTGCTCAACGGTGCCTCCGGCGTCCCCGTCAAGACGGTCAAACTCGTGGCCGATTGAGCCAAAACCGGACGATCGACCAGCCCGCGGGCCACGGGTCCCGACACTGATCGCCCGGCCGGGCCGTCGGACCCGTGCTCTCTGCGTCACTCCGGCTTCTAGCGTCGAGTGGCGATCCGCTTCAACCCCGATGTAACACCAGCGCTCGAGCGGATACCTACCTTTCCATCAGTGGTCAAGTTGGGCGCCACGGAACGCCGATATGACCGTATGCATGGTGGCTCGGGCTGGTCCCTCGAATCTATGACCAAAGGGTCGGCCGTGGAACGCGAACGGGGTTCCACGCTGGTCGAGGCGGCCGTGACGATCGGTCTCGTGCTCACCATCGTGTTCGCCATCGCCGAGTTCGGCCTGGGGTTCAGGAGCTGGCTCACCGTGAGTCATGCCGCCCGCGAGGGAGCCCGGGCAGGGGCCACCTTCGCCGACAACGCCGGCGCAGACATGGAGGTGCTCTCGAACATCGAGGACGCCCTCATGGGAGTCGACGCAATCGACACCCAGTGGGTACGGGTCTTCAACGCCAACACCGGTGTCGGCACCAGCTACACGTTCACCGGGACCGGACCGTGCCGGTGGAGTCCGTGCCCCGATCCCGACCTGGCCGGATACACCGTGCCGGTGTGGGACCCCGACACCCGTGATGTGGTGGCGCCGTTCACGGATCGGATCGGAGTGGAGGTGGCCTACACCCACGCGTGGTTGACCGGGCTGTTCCGGGAGACGTCGGACTTCGAGGCGAGCGTGGTCTTCCAGATCGAGCCGCAGGTGTTCGAATGATGGGGCTTCGCAGCCGCCACAGCGAGCGGGGAGCCACCCTGGTGGAGACGGCGATGATCCTTCCACTGATCCTCACCATCGCCCTGGGGATGGCGGAGATCGGCTTCGCCATGATCTCGCAGATGACCGGGGCGAACGCCGTTCGGGAAGGTGCAAGGGTCGCGGCGGCTGGTCGCGACAACGCCACCGTGGAGCTGGCGGTCATCCGTTCCGTGGAACAGGCGATGTGCTCGCTCGAGCGTGGCGAGGTGCTCTCGCTCGAGATCTACAAGGCGGACGCAGCCGGCCAGCCCGAGAACACCGTCACCCAACTCAACCGCTACGAGCCCTCGGGGCCCCTCGTGTGTACCTCGTCGACGTCCACTGCCCTGGTGTGCACCAACGGCTGCCCGTGGCCCCCGTCCGTCCGCAGCGACGCCGTGGCGGATCTCGACGACATCGGGGTCAGGGTCACCTATACCCACGAGTGGATCTCAACCTTCGTCTACCGCACCCCCGCCACCTGGACCGATTCCACGGTGATGCGCCTAGAACCGGACACGGGAGACTGACCATGAAACGACGCACCCGCCCACAAGTCAACGACGAATCCGGCGTGACCATTCCACTCATCGCCATCTCGATGGTGACCCTGCTCGGCCTGGCCGTGCTGGCGGTCGACCTGGGCTGGTTGTATGTCCACACCTCCCGGGCCCAACGAGCTGCCGATGCATCCGCCCTGGCGGCGGTGGTGCACATGCCCCAGCGATTCGACCTCGCCACCATCGCCGCTCGTGAGATCGCCACCGCCAACGGCTACGAGCACGGAGTGAACGCCACCGTGGCGGTGTCGGAGGTCTCGGACGACCCCGCTCAGGTCGAGGTGACGGTGAGTCGCACGGTCGACCTGTTCTTCATGCAGGTCTTCGGGATGCTCGACGCCGACGTGTCCCGCACCGCTCGGGCGGAGTACCTGCCGCCCATCCCACTCGGGTCACCGGCCAACTCGTTCGGGAACGCATGCAACCCGTCGCAACCGGGTTGCACCGGCCAGGCCAACTTCTGGGCCAACATCCACGGCAAGTACACGAACGCCTCGATGGGTGACGCCTACTCGTCGTTCTGTAGCAACGACACCCACAACTCGACCTGCCCGCAGAACTCCTCCTTCCGCTCACGGGGCTATTTGTACGGCATCGAACGTGGCTCCAACTCGGGGTTCACGGTGCAGTTCCTCGACATGGCACACCACAACATCTCCGGTGGACCGAGCACCAGCGACACCCACCGCACCGGCGACCGCGGCTGTGAGGCCTGGGGTAACTCGAACGCCCAATGCGGGCAAACGGTCACGGCCAACCTGTACCTGCCCGACCCGACCCCACTCGACGTCACCGACAACACCCTGGTGTGCTCCCACACCTGGACACCGGTGCCCCAGGTGGCGGCGAACGCCGCCTACACCTTCGAGTCCCCTGCGGGGTGTTTCAGCGTGGCCACTGCCCTCGACGGGATCTACGTGCTCCAGATCGTCGTCCAGGAGCCGAGCCAGGGCATCTACTCGGGCCTCAACCGCTATTCGCTGCGGGTAGGGGCGGGCTCACGCCTCTACGGGCTGGGCGACTTCTCGATCTACAACAACTCGTCCGGCACGGCGACCCAGTTCTACGTGGCCGATGTCCAGGATTGGTACAAGGGCAAGACCTTCGTGGTGGAGTTGTTCGACGCCGGCGAGTCCGGTCAGACCGGGACACTGCAGATGGTCGCACCCGACGGAAGCGTGTTCGACGATGGAGCGTGCCGGATCTACGTCCGAAACAACACTGCCAGCGCTTGGACCCTGCAGTCGTCGCCGAGCAGCTGCCAGGAGAGCGTGTCACCCAGCGAGTACAACAACCGGTGGCTCAAGTTCGAGATGGACCTGCCCTCCGATTACTCGTGCGCGACGTGCTGGTGGCGGGTGAACTACAGCTATCCGTCGTCGGTCAACGACACCACCACGTGGCGGGCGTACGTCGTCGGGAACCCGGTTCACCTCATCCCGAATGGCTGACCACGCGACATTCCGATCGGCTCGAGCCGTCGACGTCCGCGTTGGACTAGTCCCCACGGGCGCAAATGAACTGGTTCTGTTGTCCGGAACGGGGTACTGCCGACACGAGAGTGTGAACAGCACACGACTTCGGAAATCGAGCATGCGCAAGGATGTCCACAACCGCGGCAACGAGCGGGGCGCCTCCCTGGTGGAGATGGCCATAGTCATGCCCGTGCTTCTCATGATCATGATCGGCATCATGGAATTGGGCGTCGCCTTCAAGGACATGTTGGGGGCATCGCAGGCGGTCCGAGAGGGCGTTCGTATCGCCGCCTTCGCCGGTGACTCCCTGGACGCAGACTGCGCCGTGATCGAGGGGATCGCCCCCTTCCTTTCCGCCTCGATCAACTCGCTCGACCGGGTCGAGATCTATCAGGCCACGTCGTCGGGAAACCAGATCCCCGGCAAGACCAACATCTACACGTTCACCACCGGCGACATCGCAGAGTGCGACGACTGGACCGCCACCGTCCAGTGGAACTCGACCGCCCGCCAGGTCCGCATCGGTTCGGCCGCCCTCGACATCATCGGGGTGCGGGTGATCGCCGAACACGACTGGATCAGTCAGTTCCCGCCTTTCAGCGGATCCTTCGAAATCAACGAGACCGCCATCGGGCGGATGGAACCGGAGTCCTTCGAATGATCGATCGTATCCGTCGACGTCTCCGTGGCACCAACGAGCACGGCGCAGCCCTCATCTGGGTGGCCGGTTCGATGGTGGCCCTGCTCGGTATGACCGCCCTGGCGGTCGATCTGGGCTGGTACTACCTCAACGGAGCCCGCCTGCAGCGTGCAGCAGACGCGGCCGCCCTCGCAGGGGTGGTGCATCTGCCGGCCGCCCCCGCCCAGGCGGCCACCGACGCCGAGACCGCCGCCAGGGTCAACGACTTCGCTGCGGCCACTCTCACCGGCGTGGTCATCGACGACAACCGCTACGCGGTGACCCTGGCAACCGACGTGCCCACCTTCTTCGCCTCGGCGGTGGGAATCCAGTCGCTGCCGCTGTCCCGGACCGCCACCGCCGAGTACGTGAAGCCCGTCCCGATGGGGAGCCCCTTCAACACCTTCGGCTATGGATTCGACGCCGCCCAGTCGTTCTGGGCGGCGATAAACGGCCCATACACCGCCAAGGAGAACGGCGATCCCTACATGCCCCGCTGTGTCACGGCCACAACGGGCGCCTGCAACCCCACCGCCAACACGACGCACCGCTCCACCGGGTACTACTACGGGATCGAGATCCCCAGCGGTGCCGGGTCGTTCAACATTCAGATCTACGACGCCGGCCACTACAACCGATCCAGCTTCGGCACCGAAACCGGCGACCGCAGCAACCTGGTCAACTCCGGAACCGGCGGGGCCACGGTCAACTACCAGGTGTACGGCCCCGATTCGACCCCGCTCGATCCCACCGACAACACCACCCTCTCGGGTTGTTCCTGGACCATCAACGCCGAGTCGAGCGCGTCGACGTACAGGAACCGGTGGGCCACGCTGTGCAGCCGCTCCAACCCAACGCCCGGAATATACGTGCTGCAGGTGTGGACGACCGGAACCGGTGCAGGAACCAACCACTACGGGGTTCGTACCACCACCGGTTCGGGCTCGGCCAGGGTGTACGGCATCAACGAAATGTCGGTGTTCACCAACGACGCCGGCGGTACCGGCATGGCGAGCGTCTACCTCGCCGAGATCGAGCCGCTCCACGCCGGCAAGAGGCTCGAACTGCGGTTCTTCGACCCAGGTGAAGGCTCAGGCAACGCCTTCATGACGGTGCGCAACCCAACCAACGGCATTCCCAACTGCAACTGGCGAGCCGAGAACGAGGCCGGCGCCCAGACAGCCAGCGGGAGCGGTTCGTGCAGCATCCAGACCACTGTGAGCGGCACCCCCCGTTTCAATGGTCAGTGGATCACCGCCACCATCGAGATCCCCGACAACTACACCTGCACCACCAACTGCTGGTGGAAGATGGACCTCCAGCTCAACGTCCCCCACGACCGCACCACCTGGGAAGCCCGTGTCATCGGCAACCCGGTACGCCTGGTCCCCAACGACTGATGCGTCTCCTCCACCACTCCCGCGACGAGCGCGGCACTGCCGCCGTCGAAACCGCCCTGGTGCTGGGACTCCTTCTCTCCCTGGCACTTGGGGCGTTCGAATGGGGCATGGCACTCCGCGACTGGATGACCGTCACGGCGGGAACCCGCGAGGCGGCGAGAATGGCCGCTGCCGCCGGCGACGAAACCGATGCCGACTGTCTCATCCTGGAGGCCGCCGCCGGTTCACTTCGCAACATCAGCGACGACCAGGTGATCGCCATCCGGATCTACCGATCGGACACCAACGGCGCCGTCGGCGTGTCGCAGGTCTACCGCCCCGCCGTCGATACCGACGCACCGGGCAGCCTGCGCTGCTCCAACTGGTACTCGGTGTCGCAGGGCTATCCCGAGGCCAACCGCGACAACCACGGCGCCACCCGTGACTGGATCGGCGTCGAGATCGAATTCGATCACGACTGGGTCACCGACTTCCTGTGGTGGAGCGGATCGGTGTGTGACCGTGGCACCGCCCCCGGCACCGACTGCTGGACCCAGCACACCATCATGCGGATGGAGCCAGACCCCACGCCGTAGCTCTCACTCCATCGCCGAGCGGGGCCAAAAAGGTCGCGAATGACTTCCTTCTATGTGGCGTTCGATGTGGCAGAATCTCCCCGTCCGGCCGATGGCTGGATGGCGGTCACGTCCAAGGGGGGGACCTGATGCCTGGGCCGACGCTTCGGGGACGAGGCACAAGGGACTAGTCACATGGTCGAACGCGGGAATGGGCCTGTCCAGACACCGCGAATCCGTTTCCATGATGCTGGGAGCATCGGGACGGCGGGGAGTGGGGCACATCACATGAAGTCTGTGGGTGCGGGCGAACGCGGCGCCACGATCGTCGAGATGGCGATCGTGCTGCCCTTGCTGTTGCTGCTGGTGGTCGGAATGCTCGAGCTCGGCCTCGCCTTCCGGTCGTACCTCACCGTGTCGGCCGCCGCCCGCGACGGTGTTCGGGTGGCGAGCCTCGCCGGCAACGATCCCGACGCCGACTGTTTCGTGCTTCAGGAAGTCGGCGGAACCCTCGCCGGTGGGTCGGCGATCGACAACCTGCAACGCGTCGAGATCTACAAGGCGAGCCCCGGCACCGGTGCCGTGGTCGGCTCTCCGAATGTCTACACGCTCACCGTGGGCGGTGATCCGACCGACTGCAGCGACTGGGCCGGCTCGGACTCTGGATACCCACAGACCGCCCGACAGACCATCTCGGGACCCGGGCAGCCACTCGACATCGTTGGTGTTCGAGTGCTCGTCCAGGAAGCCTGGATCACTGGGTTGTTCCCGTTCAACGGCACCTACCAGATCGACGAGCGGTCGGTCTCCCGACTCGAACCCGAGGCGTACCAGTGACGTCCCGACCACAGCGCGAGCAGGGCGCCGCCCTCCCGACGATCGCCATCATGCTCGTGGTGCTGCTCGGCATGGCCGCCCTGGCAGTTGACCTCGGGTGGCTGTATCTCAACGCCAACCGGGTGCAAAAAACCGCCGACGCCGCCGCACTGGCCGGCGTGGTGAATCTTCCTTCGGAGGTGGGCCAGGCCGAGATGGACGCCGCCGGTGCCGTCACCGCCAACGGATTTGCCCCGGGTGGCATGATCGCCACCCCCCTCCCGGACAACCGCCTCCAGGTCGACCTCACCGTTGCTGTGGATACCTTCTTCATGAGCGTGTTTGGGTTCGACACCGTGGACGTTGCCCGCCGCGCCACCGCCCAGTACATCCTCCCGGTTCCCCTCGGCTCTCCGGACAACTGCTTCGGAACCGACCCGACGGGAGCATATTGCACCGGTACTCCGAACTTCTGGGCCGCGATCTCGGGGCCCCAGACGAACCAGTGGAACGGGGACGCGTACGCCACCCGGTGCATCGACACGGCGGGAACGTGGGACTGCGAGCATCCCAATCCCCGCTACCGCAGTCGGGGCTACTACTACGGGATCGAGGTGTTCCCTGGATCGGGACCACTCACCGTCCGCATGTATGACGCGGGCTTCTACGAACGTGCCACCTACCAGACGGAAACCGGTGACACCCCTCAGGATGGCGGTGGCGGCCTCGGCACCCAGTTCCGATTGCACGAACCCGACAACACGCCGTACATCCCGTCGGACAACACCCCGATCGGCCCGTGCGGTGCGACCATCCCGACCGGGGCGCAGGCGAGCACCTACCGCAACCGTTGGGCTTCGCTCTGTACCGTGAACAGTCCCACGCCGGGCATCTACGTCCTCCAGGTTTCTTCCTTCACTGAGCTGGGTGGCACCAACCAGTACTCGCTGTCCGCCACCACCGCCGGCGGGCCGGCACCCCGGGTGTACGCCCTCAACGAGATGTCGGTGTTCAACAACGTGGGTGGTGTCGCCACGATCAACCTGGCGGAGATCGAGGCCGTCCACGCCGGGAAGAGACTGGTCATCGACCTGTTCGACCCCGGTGAGGACTTCGGGGGCAACGCCTTCCTGTCGATCGTGGATCCGACCGGCGCCACCGCCTCATGTTCCTACACGTCGCGGGACGATCTCGGAGCGAGCGGCGGTTCCGGCTCAGGGTCATGCCGCATCCAGACATCGAACGGGAGTCCCCTCTTCAACGGCAAGTGGCTGACTATCGAGGTGGACATCCCGGACGGGTACAACTGCCTCGTCGATTGCTGGTGGAAGGTGAGGTACGAACTCAGCAACCCCAACGACCGCACCACCTGGGCCGCCCGCATCATCGGCAACCCGGTGCGGCTGGTGCCCAACCAGCCCTGACGTCGTGATCGGTGGCTCGTTCTCACGGGCTGGACCCTCATGCGCTTGCGGCGTGCGGCCGGTCGGCTTGACTGACGCCTCAGAGGTTGGGTGTCGATGCCGGGTGTCTGTCATGACCATCCGCGGGTAGACTGCCAACTTCTGGACAGGACCGGTGTAACGCCCGGGCCATCCTCGGGACTTGTTGGGTGAAGCCGGGGGGCGGAGTGGACATGCGTCATAAGGGTGGGAAACGTCGGGATCGCCGTTCGTCAGAACGGGGAGCGAGCCTGGTCGAGTTCGCCATCATGGCGCCCCTCTTGATCCTCCTGCTGCTCGGCATCGTCGAGTTCGGGTGGGGAATCGCCCAGCAACTCGACCTCCGGCACAAGGCGCGCGAGGTGCTCCGGCTCGCCGTTGTCGACGGCACCGACGCCGACATCATTGCTCGAGTGTGTAGCGACGACATCATCGCGAACGGCGCCATCATCAGAATCGAGAGTCTCGCCACAGGTTCTGACCCCGGCGACACCGCCGGCGTCATCATCGAGGCGGACCTCACTCAGATCACCGGCTTCTTCACGTGGGCATGGGGTGGCACCGTGACACTGGAGTCCGAGGTGTACGGAAGAGTTGAACAACCGACGACTCAGTTCACGCCTGGAGAGGTCTTGACGTGTCCCTGAGCCAGCGCACGGAGCGGGGAGCGGCCGCAGTAATCGTCGCTGGCTCGCTGATCCTGCTCATGGGCGTTGCCGCCGTGGCCCTCGACGGCGGACAGGCGTTCAGCGAACGCCGTCAGGCCCAGACCGGCGTGGATTTCGCTGCACTCGCCGCACTTCAGGCGGCTACCTCGTGCAATAGCGGTCTTCCTGGATGCAGCCTGGGTGAGGCAGCGAACCGCGGCGCCGCCGAAGCACGAGATGTCGTCGCAGAGAACCTACCGGGCCGCACCTTGAATTGGGGTGCGTGTGCCGATCCGAACCACTTGGCAGTGGTTGCCTCCAGCACCCCGTGCGTGTCCTTCTCATCAAACTTCGACCAAGCGCGCGTCGTGCTTCCCACTGACGAAGTTGACACTGCGTTCGCCGGAGCGATTGGTACGAACTCGATCGACGTCTCAGCTTTCGCCGAGGCCGGTCAGGCTTCTCAGGCGTCGTCCACGGTGGTCCCGTTCGCATATTCAGGCGGTACTCACACCTGCCTGTTCTCAAACCAGGCACCGCAGAGTGTGGCCCCGTGCGACGGCCCCGTCGGTGGGAACTTCGGCTTTCTCGACATCCGCCTCTACGGGAACACCGACGTGCCGACTTCGACTTCGTGTTCCGGCTCAGCCCAGACCAGGCTGGAGTCCAACGTCATCGTGGGCACCGACCACATACTCGGCACCTGGTCCGCAGGCGGGCTCGTGACGAACGACGTCAGTGCGTGCCCGAACAGGAGCGAAACCCCGAACGAGATAGAGGGCCAGGCAGGCTCGGGGCTGCAGATTGCGGCAACCAGGGGACTCGTGACAGCGGGCGCCACCTCCAGGCTCCGCTGCGACTCCGGCTCCTGTCGCAATGTGAGCGGGTTGTCGCTCGACAATCGGCCCCTCTGGAACTATCTCGTGGGCAGCGTTTCCGGGGCCTGCGCAGGTGTCAACTCGCGGGCGACCATGATCTCGTGCCTCGACTCATGGAACCCGAGCGATGGCGTACTCTTCACGTCGGCTCTGGCAGACAATCGCCGATTCGTAGCGGTGCCCGATCTCAACAACCCGTTGGGGAACGGAGCCGGCATGTACCGGATCGTGGACTTCGTGCCGGTGTTCCTGGAGACCGTCTACTCGGACTGCAACGCAAATCGATGCAACATCGTGCACAGTCCGGGTGAGTCATCCCACACTTCGACATGCCCGAACCCGCTCACGGCTGCGACAACATCATGCGGGCCTGCCAACGGGAACTGGAACGGCAAGCGTGTGGAGGGCCTCACGGCGTTGGCGCTCGAGCGAGGCATGCTCCCGGGCTCGATACTCGAGTTCTTCCCGGCGACCCCAGGCGAGCGCGTGTACTCGCTCACTCAATAGTCACCTGCCGATGTAACGCGCGCCTGGGTCCAGCGACCTATGTCCCGAGGGCGCGAGGTTGGGACTGATCGTGAAACATGAGCGTGGGGCGAGTCTGGTGGAGTTCGCCGTGTTGCTGCCGCTCCTGGTGCTCCTTCTGATCGGCATCGTCGAGTTCGGCTGGCTGTACTCGCAGAACATCGACGTACGCCACGGCGCCCGCGAAGCAGCGCGACTGGCGGCAACCACCACCGTGCTGACTGGGCCAGAGATCGTCACCGAGACCTGCAACCGCATGGACATCACGGGTCTTCAGTCCGTCGACGTCGGGCTCCGCCGCGACGGCCCGGGGATAGGCGATCGGGTCGAGGTCGGCGTCAGAGCCGTACCCACCTCGCTCACCGGGTTCTTCGGGCCGCTGTTCCCGGCGACCCTCGAGGCGACCATCGAAACCAGGCTGGAGCAGGCGCCCTCCTGGTCGAACACCGGGTTCACCACATGTTGATTCGGGAACGCGGTGCGACAGCCGTGCTGGTGGCCGGGTCGATGTTCCTGCTGATGGGTATCGCCGCCATCGCCATCGACTATTCCGCCGCCCTCAACGAGCGACGCCAGGACGTGGGAGCAGCCGACACAGCTGCCATCGGCGGACTGCTGGAGGCGGCCGTCACCACCGCCGCCAATCCGCTTCAGGTGGCGGTGGACGAGGCCAAACAGATCGCCAACACCAACACCCCAGGCACCATCACCGACGCCGACTGGAGCGCCTGCATCGACGCCGAAGCACTCGTCAACCCCTCCACCCTCGGATCGTTGGGGATCGTGAACGGGTCGGCCTGTATCAGCTTCTCGGCCGACTTCACCACCATGAGGGTGCGCATCCCCGATCAGGACGTGCCAACGACGTTCGGCCGTGTGCTGGGGCGGGATGAGATCTCGACGTTCGCGGCGGCCGAGGCGACGCTCTCATCCAGCCTGGAGGGCGGCGGAGGATTCCCTTCAGGGTTGTTCAGCGGCAGCGGCATCGAGTTCTGCATCAAGGCGTCCACCGCCGGGGCCGGAGTGTGTGGCTCCCCCGCCTCCGGCAACTTCGGCGACTTCGTGCCCTACTTCTACACCGACGTCGACCCAGGCCCCTCGAACACCACCTGTACCAGCGGGCTCACCCCGGCCCCGCTGGCGTGGACGATGGCCAACGGCATCGACCACTTCTTCGGGTTGGCGCCGGCGATCGATGCCGGAGCCCGCCTCAACGGGTCGGGATGTCCGGCACTCCCGCGTCCGCTGTTCCCCGACCGGGTGGGCCCGGGAGGCGGCTACTCGGCAGCGGACATCACCGACGGTCTCGTCACCGGGGGCACGTTCGGGGGCGGGTACGCCGGCCGACTCGACCGGGGTCCGTTCCAGGGAGGTGGGTTCAGCATCTTCGGGGGCAGGACCATCGACAACGTGGCGCTCTGGAGCTACATCCGCGGCGACGTGACCACGCCGTCGTGCGTGGCAGCCCGGGCCCTCGGTGGCTCCCCTGCCGATTGGGACGCCGCCAAGCAGCTCATGATCGACTGCCTCACAGATCACACCGGACTGCTGTTCACGGCGGATCTGTCACGGACACCCAGGCTGGCATCGGTCCCCGTGTACTTCCAGTCGAGCCCCGTTCCCAACGGAGCCGACTACGACATCCGGGAATTCGCCCCCATCTTCATCCAGTCGATCTGGACCAACCATGGTCCGCAGTGGACGTGCGACGGCGACGTGGTGGTGACCGCCGGTGAGTCGTGCCGCCACGATCCCGGGATGAGTGGAGCGATCACGATCGCCGCCCCCGGCCAGCGCACCCTCGTCGCAGCAAGTGCACTGGTTCTGAAGTGCAGCCACCTGCCTGCCGACGTCTGCCAGAGCACGCTCAACGGCGGATCACCCAGCGACGTGTTCGTGCGGGTCGAACTGACCCGCTGACCCGCGTCTTTCACCGGCGCTTGGGCCGCGCTCAAGTTCCATCGTTGTTTCTGACGATGAAGCGGTCATAGTCAACGTGGAGGTTGGGACCCCGTGAGAGACGCTCCGCGTGAACGCGGCGCAGCGATCGTCGAGATGGCGATGGTCGCACCGTTGTTGCTGTTGCTACTCCTCGGCATCATCGAGTTCGGTGCCGTGTTCGCCCAGTTCAATGACGTGCGCCATGGGGCGCGAGAGGGCGCCCGCTTTGCCGCCGTCAACGGAGGCTCGGCGACCGCCATTCGTGATCTGGTGTGCGACTCCATGGACTTCTCAAACGGCATAGGCCAGATCACCATCGACCTGACCAGAACGAGCGACACCCTGGGGAGTACCGCCACCATCACGGTCACCGCCGACGTCGACTCGCTCAGCAATGCGCCGATGATCTCATCGATGCTTCCCGGTGACGTGAGCTCCACCATCGACTTCCGGCTCGAGCAGAAAGCCACCTGGACCGCGACCGCCGGCATGGTCTGCCCATGACCGACGGGCAGACCACCGGGACGACCGAACGTGGTGCCACGATCGTCATGGTGGCCGGCGCTCTCATGTTGATCGTGGGGATGGCGGCGTTGGTCGTCGACATCTCGGCCGGATTCAACGAGCGGAGGGGTGACCAGTCGGTCGCCGACACGGCGGCGCTGGCAGGCGTGATCCAGGTGGTGGCCACTCAGTCGAGCCAGGGGATCGTCGACAGCGTCCTCACCATCGCCCGCCAGAACCTGGATGCCACCTACTCCAACGCCGAATGGCAGACGATGTGGGCCGGATGCGCCGACCCGGGTAAGAACACCGGAGGATTCAGATACACGTCGCTCCCGGCACCCTCCGGGTGGGCGGTCACCAGCCTCGACTGCATCAGCCTCGATCCCAGGGGGTTCCTGAGGGTGAGAGTCCCCGATCAGATCACCGACACGACCTTCGGCCGGGCTCTCGGGGTGGACGAGATCACCACCAGCGCGGTGGCGACAGCCCGTATCAACGACCGTCTGAGTGGCGGCATCCTCCCGTTCGGGCTCCCGAGCACCGTGAGCGGCGGTGACCACGCCTGCCTCACCTCCACATCGGGCGGCAATGCCCAGCCCCCCTGCACGGGACCCTCCGCCGGCAACTTCGGCACCCTCAAAGGCCGACGCTACGGCGACCTCGACCTGGTGATCCCGGAGAACTGCAACGCCTCGCCGCTCGGCGAGGTGTTGGCGATCAACATCGCAGCTGGGTACGACCATCCCGTGTTGCCTTGGAAAGCTGCCGATGGAACCGTTGAAGACCGTTGTTACAACTTCGGCGTGAACACGCTCAACACCGACACCGGTTTTCCCAACGCCGGCGCCGCCGAGGGACTGGCCACCGGACCCCTCCCCTACGGCCTCACGCCACGCCTGCAGCAGGGTTCGAACCCGAAGCGAAGTGTCACCACCTACAACCTCGACGACCGGCCGCTTTGGTACTACCTCAACGGGAGCGGGCCTGCCGTATGCTCTCCCGCCACCTTCGACAACGCCCTCAATGGTGACCAGGACTGGAACCTCGACGGTACCCTCGACCGGCCGGCCTCTTGGGAGCACATGGGCGCATGCCTCGGCGCCTGGACCGCTGCCCACGGCGTGATCTTCAGCCAATCCCTGGAGACGAGTCCACGTTTCTCCTGGGTTCCGCAGTTCACCACCCCAAACCTCGGAAACGGCAACTCGTGGCTCCCGGTGCAGAGCTTCAAGCCGATCTTCATCCAAGGGACGTGGTGGAAGCGGGGCAACAACTGGATCGAGTTCCATCCCGGCGAAACGTGTACCGGCTGCAACGGCAACGGCTACGCAATGCAGCAGATGACGGCCTTCATCCTCCCGGATCTGGCGTTGCCCGAGCGGTTACGGGGCGACCCGGCCCCCGGCACCACCATCAATCCGTACCGTGTCGAGTTGTACCGCTGAGGTCGACCGCCCGTAGTCTGTCGGCATGAGAACTCCGCCCCGCGTCATGCCCGCCCTCATCACCCCGTTCGACAAGCAGGGAGAGATCGACCTCGCCTTCCACCGTCACAACCTGACCACACTCGCCGGGCACGGCATCGAGGGGTTCCTCATCGCCGGATCCACCGGGGAGGGTTCCACCGTCGAACCGGGAGAGCGGGCCAGGTTGCTCACCGAGGTGTCGACGACGTTGGGTTCCAAGCCGTTCGCCATGGTCGGCATCTGGGCCGAGTCGGTGCGAGTGGCCATCACCCAAATCAACGAGGCGACCGATGCCGGAGCAGATGCGGCATTGGTGGTGACTCCCACCACGTTCGCCCGACGGACCACGACAGCACAGGAGGCCTACTTCTCGGCCGTGGCGGAGGCGTCCCCGATCCCCGTGCTGTTGTATTCGGTACCGCCGAACACCGGATACGCCCTCGACGAGGAGGTGACCGCACGACTGGCCACCCATCCCAACATCGTCGGCATGAAAGACTCGGGCGGAGACGCCGTGAGGATCCAACGCATCGTGTCCTCGGCGCCCGAGGACTTCATCCTGTTCAACGGCGCCACCGCCAGCCTCAGCCTCGCCATGGCGGCAGGCGCATACGGGGCCATCACCGCCTCGGCAAACTACATGCCCGCCGCCATCCTGGAGGTGGTCGCAGCCGCTCGCCGCTCCACCGCCAAAGGTCTCGCCCTCCAGTCGCGGCTCACCGCCGTCAGCGCCATCGTGGAAGCGCCCGGGATCCCAGGGGTCAAGGCAGCCGCCAGCGCTGCAGGCCTACAGCCCGGCAGGCCCCGGGCACCCCTGGCAGCCGTCGACAGGAAGACCGCGGCCCGAGTACTCGAGGCCGCCCGCAGCATTTGAGCGCCGGCTCAAAAACATAGCTCGCTGCTAGCCTCACCCACACCCAACCGATACAAGGGAGAACCCATGGGATACAAGTTCCTGAGCGAGGACTGGGCCAACGCCGTCACCGCCGCCCTCAACGCCCACCCCGGTTTCAAGGGCTCGATCGCCAATGCCGACCTCGGACTCCAGTTCGACGTGAGCGACGCTCCTGACGGCCCCATCTCGTATTACATGAAGGCGTCGGGAGGGAGCGCACAATTGGCACTCGGAACCGATGAGGGCGCCGACGTAACCGTGGGGCAGAGCTACGAGACCGCCACCGCCATCTCCAAGGGCGAGCTGAACACCCAGACCGCCTTCATGACCGGCAAGCTCAAGGTGGGGGGCAACCTCGCCAAGCTGATGATGCACCAGGCCGCCATCACACAATGGCAGTCGGCCACCAAGGACATCGAAGTCGAGTACTGAGTTCAGCAGACGCAGAACACCGAACGCCGTGACCACCGGTCACGGCGTTCTCGCGTGGAGAGCGCCCGCCGGGGGCTGTGGCAGGCATTCAAGTTCCGAGCCCACGGATGCCGATGGCATGGATGGCACGCTACGAGAGGTCACCACATGAGCACCATCGAACGCATCACTCCGATCATCGCCCGCACGGTGATGGTGGTGGGCATCCTCACCGGTCTCGCTTCGGTGCTGGTCGCCGGCGTGGTGGGCGAGCCCAGACTCCTCCTCTTCACCGGCATCGCACTTCTGTCATCGGCCTACGGGCGCCAGGTGGCACACAGAGACGATGTGCATGCCGCATCTTCGTCGCCGGCCGGGAATGCCGGTGTGCACCCGATGGCAGCCTGAGCCAGCCAACCTGAAGTCCCGACACGAAGAGAGCCCCGGCCGATCGGCCGGGGCTCTCTCCGGTTCAGGGCGCTGAGCTCACTTCTTCTTGGCACCCGAGACGGCGTCCTTGAGGCCCTGACCGGGCTTGAAGGCGGGAACCTTCGCAGCCTTGATCTTGATCGGCTCACCGGTCTGTGGGTTCCGAGCTGTACGGGCGGCGCGCTTGCGAACCTCGAAGCTGCCAAATCCGGTGATCGCCACGCGATCGCCCTTCTTCAGCGTCTTGGTGATCGAGTCGAGAACGGCATCGACGTTCTTCTGAGCGTCGGCCTTGCTGCCACCCGTGCTGGCGGCAACTGCCTCGACGAGTTCCGATTTGTTCATGAGAGCCCCCAGGAGTTGCGGTGGGTTGGTAATGACAAGTTTGTAATTTACAGGACACCGGCCGGAAATACCAGTGGGCTCTTCAGAAGTCCTCAGATGAGGCCCGCGTTCCTCACCATGTCGCGTTCGGCGGCCAGTTCGGCGCCGGTCGCATCGATCTTCGCCTGGGCGTAGTCGTTGATCTCCAGGCCCTGGACGATCTGGTATTCGCCTCCGCTGCACACGGCCGGGAACGATCCGATGACACCATCGGGGATGCCATAGGAGCCGTCACTGGGCACCGACATGCTCACCCAGTCGCCCTCGGGAGTGCCGAGGACCCAATCGTGAACATGGTCGATGGCGGCGTTGGCCGCCGAGGCGGCCGAACTCGCCCCACGGGCCTTGATGACGGCGGTACCACGCTCGGCCACGGTCGGGATGAAGGTCTTGTCCATCCACTCGTGATCGCCGACCGCTTCGTAGGCGTTGCGGCCATCGACCTCACAGTGGTACAGGTCGGGATACTGGCTGCTCGAATGGTTGCCCCAGATGGTCATCTTCTTGATCGACCCGACCTGGACGTCGAGCTTCTTGGCCAACTGCGACTTGGCCCGGTTGTGATCGAGCCGGGTCATGGCGGTGAACTGCCGGGGGTCGATGTCGGGGGCGTTGCTCATGGCGATGAGGGCATTCGTGTTGGCAGGGTTTCCCACCACCAGCACCTTGATGTCGCGGGAAGCAACCGCGTTGATGGCCTTGCCCTGAGGGGCAAAGATCCCACCGTTGGCACCGAGCAGGTCGGCGCGGGTCATATCGGCCTTGCGGGGCATGGCCCCCACCAAGAGGGCCACGTCGGCGTCGGCAAACGCAACCATCGGGTCGTCGGTCTTCACCATTCCGTGGAGCAGCGGGAAGGCGCAGTCCTCGAGCTCCATGGCCACCCCGTCGAGAGCCCCCAGAGCGGGAGCGATCTCGAGCATCTGCAGGATCACCGGCTGGTCCGGTCCGAGCAGGCTCCCGGAGGCGATCCGAAAGAGGAGGCTGTATCCGATCTGACCGGCAGCGCCGGTCACAACAACGCGCTTTGGAGATGTCATGCCGGGCAGCGTAGTCGGCACACCCCCGGAGGCAGCCAACTCGATACCCAGGGTTGGGTATCGGTCAGCCACCCATCCCCTACTGGTAATGAGCGGCGATCTGCGTGGCACTCAGGGTGGCGTTGTAGACGGCCACCTCGTCGGCGAGGCATCGAAGCGGAACTTGTGACCAGCCGCGTCGCCGCGGTCACCCAAGACACGCGTGCCCTCACGAAGCCCTCCCACCGACCGTCGTACTCTGCCCGAATGGAGTACATCCGGAGATTCGCCATCCCGAGAGCCCGGATGGTGACGCCTCCCGAAACCGCTCAACCGGCCACGAAGTCGAGGGCGACGTCGAGGTTGGGCGCCGAGTGGGTGATCCAGCCCACCGAAATCACATCGACCCCGGTCTCGGCGATCGCCCTCACGGTGTCGATCGTCACACTCCCCGACGCCTCGGTGATCATGCTGCCGGCCACCCGCTCTACCGCCTGAGCCATGATCTCGGGCGCCATGTTGTCGAGCAGAACGATGTCGGCACCCACGTCGAGCAGCTCGTCGAGCTCGGCCAGCGATGTGACCTCGACCTCGATCTTGACCGTGTGCCCGACCCGGGCGCGGGCCGCTATCACCGCCGGTCGGATACCTCCGGCTGCCACGATGTGATTGTCCTTGATCATCACCGCGTCATGCAGCCCGAACCGGTGGTTCGCACCGCCGCCCATCCGAACCGCGTACTTCTCGAGAGCGCGGAGCCCCGGTGTCGTCTTGCGGGTGTCGACGATGCGCGCCACGGTCCCACTCACCGCATCGACCAACGCCCTGGTGGCGGTTGCCACGCCGGAAGCACAGCCGAGGATGTTGAGAGCTGTACGTTCACCCACCAGGATCGGCCGGGACGGGCCGCTCAGCTCGGCGAGCACCGTTCCTGCCGTCACCACAGAGCCGTCGTCGACGGCCAGCTGTACCTGTACGTCGGGATCGAGGACGTCGAAGACCCTCGCAGCGATCGGGAGCCCTGCGATCACGCCGTCGCGACGGGCGACGATCACAGCGTCGCTCAGCGAGTCGGATGGGATGACCGACTCGCTGGTCAGGTCACCGGCGGCGCCGAGATCCTCATCGAGCGCGGTCAGGATCAGCCCATCGAAACGGGATGCGTCGATCATCGGCCCTCCTCCCGATCGAACAGAGGCTCGACCAGTGTTCGCTGCTGTTGGAAAGGATCCGGATCCGGATAGTCGGCCCGGTAGTGGCCCCCCCGACTCTCCGAGCGTCGCAGCGCCGCGGCCGAGACCAGACGCGCCACGTCGAACGCGACCCGGCCCGGGACCGACTTGCGCAGGGCCTCCTCGAGTTCGAGCAGCCGCCCACGCGCCTCCCAGATCCCCGTACCGGTGCGCACCAGACCCACCCGGTCCCACATGATCCGCCGCACCTCCTCGATCTCGGCAACCTCGTCGAGCGGAGTGTCGAACGCCGAACCGGGCCCCGATCCGTGGGCGGGAGGGATGGTGGCGTCGTTGGCGATGATGTGCGCCACCCGGGCTCCGAACACCAGCCCCTCCAACAGCGAGTTCGACGCCAGCCGGTTGGCGCCATGCACACCCGTCGAAGCCACCTCGCCCACGGCCCACAGCCCGGGCAGCGAGCTACGACCGTTGGCGTCGGTGTCGATTCCACCCATGTAGTAGTGGGCTGCAGGCGACACGGGGAGCAGGTCGACGCGGGGATCGAACCCGGACTCGCCCGCCAGGCTGAACACGGTGGGGAAGCGCTCGGGGAATTCGGTGATCGAGCGGGCGTCGAGGAACGCCCCGGCGTGACGATCGTGCTGCCACCAGATGGCTCGTGCCACCACGTCGCGAGGCGCCAACTCGGCGTCGGCATGATGTTGCAGCATGAACCGGCGGCCGCGGTCATCCAGCAGGGTCGCCCCCTCACCCCGCAGGGCTTCGGTGAGCAGCGGCATCGGATCGCGCGCTCCATGAGCGCGGTCGGGTGGAACTGCACGAATTCGAGGTCGGCGAGGCGGGCGCCGACCCTCGCCGCCATGGCGATACCAGCACCGGTCACACCCTCCGGGTTGGTGGTGTAGCGGTAGAGCCGTCCCAGGCCACCGGTTGCCAGCACCACGCCGGTGGCGCGGATCTCCGTCCGGTCGCCATCGGGCGAGGCCGCCACCACGCCCACCACGCGCCCGTCGACACGCACCAGGTCGATGGCCTGCCACCCCTCCCACACCTCGACCTGGTCAGATCTCGAAGCGGCATCCGACAGGGTGCGTTGCACCTCGCGCCCGGTGGCGTCACCGTCGGCGTGAACGATCCGGCGACGACCGTGCCCTGCCTCACGCCCCAGCTTGAGATCCCCGTCAGAGGTGGTGTCGAAGTTCGCCCCCAACTCGATGAGCCGGTCGATGGCCGCCTTCCCACCCGCCGTCAGGATCTCGACTGCCCGCCGCACCGCCAGCCCGCCCGAAACCTCGAGCGTGTCCTCGGTGTGGAGCCTGGCGTCGTCATCCGACCCCACCGCCGCAGCGATACCGCCCTGAGCCCAACTCGTCGACCCCAACGTCCCCGTGGTCAGCACCGTCGCCTTCGGCAAGCCCAACGCCACGGAGAGCCCCGCCACACCGGAACCGATGACAAGGGGGTGGTCGAGGCGGATCATGCGGCGAGCCTCGAGGACCGACCGGTAGAACGTAGAACGTAGAACGTAGAACGTACCCCGAACGCGACGACGGACACCTTGATGCGGACCGGTTCGTTTGGTACGGATGCGTAGTGCAGGACTTCAAGCGACTGGCGGTTTGGTCGGTCTCGATGGACCTGGCTCAGTCGGTCTACGAGACGACAGCGAACTTCCCGCCCGGCGAGCGGTACGAGTTGACCAAGCAGATGCGAAGGTGCAGCGTCTCGATCCCCTCGAACATCGCGGAAGGCTGCGGCCGGACGACCCGACGAGAGTTGGCCTACTTCGTTGGCGTCGCAATCGGATCGGCTCACGAACTCGAGACCCAGGTTCTTCTCGCCACCCGCCTGGGCCTGATCGCGTCGAACGATCGCCTTCTGACCCAGGTCCACCGGGCCAAGGCGATGCTTCTGAGGTTTCACAGATCCGTGCGGGAGCAACTCGGCGACCCGTGAGCAACCCCTCAGCGATACGTTGCACGTTCTACGTTCTACGTTGTACCTGTCCGACCGGCCGTCTTGCTCGATCACGCCTCGCGTCTCCCCACCTCGAGCATCCGGTCCACTGCCCGACGGGCTCTCGTGGCGATCTCCGGGTCGATCTCGACTTCGTAGGTCATCGTCTCCAGGGAGCGTTTGATGTTGTCGAGGGTGATGCGCTTCATGTGGGGGCACAGGTTGCAGGGGCGGACGAATTCGACGTCGGGGTTTTCGAGCGCCACGTTGTCGGCCATCGAGCATTCGGTGATCATCATGACCTGCTCGGGCTGGTGTTTGGCGACCCAGTTGATGATGCCGTTGGTGGAACCCACGTAGTCGGCTTCGGCGAGCACGTCCGGCGGGCATTCGGGGTGGGCGATCACCTGGACGCCCGGAAGCGACTGGCGGTGCATCCGGATCTCGTCGCCGGTGAACCGCTCGTGCACCATGCAGGCACCGTCCCACAGGATCACTTCGACGTCGGTCTGACTCGCCACGTAGTGCCCGAGATACTGATCAGGGAGGAAGATGACCCGGTCGACTCCCAGCGACTCCACCACTGCCACGGCGTTGCCCGAAGTGCAGCAGATGTCGGTTTCGGCCTTCACTTCGGCGGTCGTGTTCACATAGGTGACAACGGGGACGCCCGGATACTGCTCTTTGAGACGGCGTACGTCGGCACCGGTGATACCTTCGGCCAGCGAACACCCGGCCCGGAGGTCGGGGATGAGCACGGTCTTCTCGGGATTGACGATCTTGGCGGTCTCGGCCATGAAGTGGACACCGGCCAACACGATGACGTCCGCTTCGGTCTCCTTGGCCATGGCCGCCAACGCCAAGGAGTCCCCTGTGAGGTCGGCGGCGGCGCCGAATATGTCGGGACTCATGTAGTTGTGAGCAGCGACAACGGCGTTGCGCTCACGCTTGAGCCGGTTGATGTCGTCGAGGATCGGCTGAAGAGCAGCCAGCTCCTCTTCGGGAAGCACGTCGCGCCGGCGGGTGATCTGCAGTGTGGTGACCATCGGGACCTCGCTGTCACAGCCCCCGGAACCGCCGGAGGTTCTTTTGCTCATGTTGAGTATAACTCGCGCGGGTCGAGTGGCAAAAGCAACAGCATTGTCCCCCTCGAGCTTGCGAGAGGGGGAAGGGTCCGCCGGCGCAAGCGCCGGGGAGGAACGAGCGGGGTAGGGGGGGCCTATCCCTCGCGAGCATGATGACGCGTTCCGGAACGCGTCCAGAGTTCAGCTCGCTGGCTCTCAACCCCAACACTTTTGTCCCCCTCGAGCTTGCGAGAGGGGGAAGGGGCCCCCGCGACGAAGGAGCGGGGTAGGGGGGGCCCTTCCCTCGCGAGCATGATGACGCGTTCCGGAACGCGTGTGAGTTCATCTTGCGGGCTCTCAACCCCCCTACCCCGCTCGTTCCTCACGGGGGCCCCCGCTGGTTCTAACGGTCAGTGCACGATGTGGAGTTGATGGTAGGTGTTGAGGGCTTGGTTGGGGGTTTTCCAGTCGAGGCTTCTGCGGGGTTGGTTGTTGATGATGTGTAGGACTCGGGGGATGCGAGTGTTGTCGGGGTCGGCCAGGCTGGTGCCTTTGGGGAACCAGCGGCGCAGGATGCCGTTGTTCTGTTCGTTCCCTGCCCGCTGCCAGGGGGCGTGGGGGTCAGCGAAGTACACACCCAGCTCGAGCAGGTCTTCAAGGTTCTGCGATCCTGGTGAGGTGGGGCCATTCGCCTTTGAGATGTCCGAAGAACGACTCGATGGGTGCCTGGTCGGTGGGGGTGTGGGGCCTCCCGTGATGTTGGACGATGGCCATGAGTGCCATGAAGGTGCGGGTGTCGCCGGCTTTCATCTCTGGCCCGTTGTCCGACCACGCCACCAGCACCGGGCCCTCTTGGTCCTCGGCGCTTGGATACGGTCGCCTGAGGGGGCGGCCTTCTGTGTCTAACAGCCCCTGGGACTCGAGCGCCGAGGAGAACAGCAGCTGGACCTGGGTGGAGGTCTGTTCGGTGGTGACGAGTGTCTCGATCCAGAACCTGGAGACGACATCGACGATCGCATAGACCGACCGGTCGCATCTGGTGAAGTGGGTGGCATCCCAGATCCAGATCCGGTTCGGTTCCCAGGGGATCTCCGGCAGCTCCGGTGCCGGCCGTGACGGTCGGGACGGTTCACCGGGCAGCGTCATTCCAGCAGTGTTGGTGATACGTAACACAGTGCGCCATTTCGGCTCCCCGGTCCCAGGTGAGGGAACGTCGTAGGTCTGGGGGCAGGGTGAGAAGCCAGGCAGCGAGTGCTGCTGAGACTGCCAGAGCGGTCTTGCCGTTGGGAAGAGCGATGAGATGGGTGAGTCGTGTCACTCGTTCATACAGGGTGACAATGCTGGTTTGGGAGTAGGCACCGACGATCAGGTCACCTTCCCAGTGGCCCACCTGGCAGCGTTCGCACACCACCGAGGGCCGGTCCTTGATGGGTTTGTATGGGCCGAGGTAGTTCCCTGTCGGGTTGGTCGTCAACGGTTCGCGTCGGCTGCGACGTCGTTTACGTTTCAGGTGCAAACATTCCGAACCGACCTCGAGACGGCCCTGGTAGATGGCCTGGTAGATCGTTTCGTGACTGATCGTCATGCCCTCGTCGGTGAGGATCCGGGCGATCCCCGCTGGGGAGTACTTGTCTTTCAACAGGTCCTCGACACGGGCTTTCAACACTGGGTTGTCGACCCGGCGCGGTTTGGGACGTTTGGCAGCCTGGTTGGCCCGCTGCTGGGCCCCGACGGGTGAATACGACTCCCGGCCGCTGTTGCGGGCCAGTTCCCGGCTCACCGTGGAACGGTCACAGCCGACCCGGCGGCCAATCTCAGCGTTGCTGATCCCCGGCTCGGACAAGATCAAACGAAAGATCTGTTCCCGATCCGTGTCCTGTAAACGGCATGGCATGATCACACCTCCAGCGTGTCGGTAGCTACGGGTTTGCATCCGGTATCAAAGCCGGACCGTGCACCGACCGCTGGAACCTGCGCCCTTCCCCCACTCCGTGGGGGACAAAGCTGCTGGCCCCTTCCCCCACTCCGTGGGGGACAAAGCTGCTGGCCCCTTCCCCCACTCCGCTCCGTGGGGGACAAGAGTCTCTGACTAGTCAGTTCGCGATTCCCGGGAAGGGGGCTTAATCCGCGACACCCTTCGTGCCGACAGGCATGTGGACGGAAGGACCCACGGATGTACACCCCAAACAACGACCGCCTGATCAGAGCACTGCGTGCCGCCAGGGACGCCAAGCTGACCGGTGCCCTTCGCATCGTTGGTAGGGACACGGCTGGAACGCTGTTCTTCGACGGTGGCCAGGTGTACTTCGGAGTCCTCGACGGCGACAAGCCGACCACCGAGTCGTTCGAGCGCGACGGCATCACCCGAGAGTCGCTCACGGCAGCATCCTCCGCCCCCCGGTCCAACGACCGGTTCGCCGACGCTCTCATGAGTGTGGGAGCTCCCGGAGCCGCCGTTCGCGCATTCGGCCGACGGGCCGTCACCACTGCCCTCGCACGTTTCGCCAAGATCGACGATGCCAAGTTCTCCGCCAGCGACCACCGCCACCCGTACGGACCCGGATTCACCTTCGACGTGGATGAACTGCTCGAGGCGATCGGGGTCATCCCCGGCAAGAAGCTGGCGACACCTCAGATACAAGCCCAACCGGCTCACGCAGGGGCCTCCGAACCCATCGGCTCACCACTGAAACGACGCGGTGGCCTGAAAGCGGCGGCACTCGCCGCACAGGCCGACCAGGGATGAACCCGGGCTAGGGCCGCCCCACCCCGACCCGCGGTCGTTCGGTCAGCACCTCACGCCTGAACCTGAACAGCTCCGCCGGACGACCACCGGTGGTGACGGCCGAACCCGTCCCCTCGACGAGCCCTCCACGTTCCACCAGTCGCCGGAAGTTCTGAGGGTGGACCCTTTGCCCTGCGAGCGCCTCGACGGTGCGCCGCAGGTGTGAAAGCGTGAACGTCTCGGGCAGCAACTCGAACACAACCGGCCGGTAGGTCAACTTGCCCCGCAGACGGGACAGGGCGGTGGCCGCCACACGGCGATGGTCGTAGCCCATCGGCTCTCCCCCGGGCAGCCCGTCGGGTGTCGATTGCTCGTGGTCGACGAACCACTCCGGGAGCAGCCTCGCCTCGTACATCAGCTCGTAGCGTTCGAGGGCGCGCACGGGGTCCCAAGGGGTATCGGCGAGACCGAACGCGATCCTGACGCGGCGGGCCCGATCGTCGTAGCCCATCGCCCAGGCCTCCATGGCGTCATCGACGCGAACGTCGCCACCACCGCGACGACGGTCCTCCCACGGGAACAGGTGGTACCAATCGGCCCACCGGCCGGACGTGGTGGCCTCCCGGGTCAGGACCAGGTAGGCAACACCGAGGGTTCGGGGCTCGCCCCGGCCGCGACGTCGGGACCGGTTCCGGTCGCCGAAGGTGTAGAGCTGTTCGACATAACCGACCGCCAGCCCGGCCTGCTCGGCGATGAGGCGGCGCATGGCCAGCTCGAGGGTGGCGTCGGCTTCGACGCGCAGCACGCCCGACGGCAGCACCATGGTGCTGCCGTCGGCCGGCAACGTCAGGATTCTCGGGCGGTCGTCGGTGACGGCCACGACCACCGCTTCGAGCGAGACACGAACCAGCCCACTCTCCATGGGTGGATCATGCCACGGCGGCTCTGTCAGCGACCGCTCACATCCGCTCGATCATGGCGTCGGCGAACTGCGAGGTACGTACCTCGGTGGCGCCTTCGGTCATGCGGGCGAAGTCGTAGGTGACGATCTTGTCGGCGATGGTCTTCTCGAGACTGGAGATGATCAGATCGGCCGCCTCGGTCCAGCCCAGGAAGCGCAGCATCATCTCGCCCGACAACATGACCGAACCGGGGTTCACCTTGTCCAGTCCGGAGTATTTCGGAGCGGTGCCGTGGGTCGCCTCGAACACCGCGTGACCGGTCACGTAGTTGATGTTGGCTCCGGGGGCGATGCCGATACCACCGACCTGGGCTGCGAGTTCATCGGAGATGTAGTCGCCGTTGAGGTTCATCGTGGCGATGACGTCGTACTCGTTGGGCCGGGTGAGGACCTGCTGGAACATGGCATCGGCGATGACATCCTTGACCAGGAGCTTGTCGCCCGGATCGCCGCCACAGTCCTCCCAGGACACGGCCACATCCGAGAACTCGTCCCTGACGAGGTCGTAGCCCCAGTTCCGGAAGGCACCTTCGGTGAACTTCATGATGTTTCCCTTGTGGACCAGGGTCACCGACTTCCGGTTGTTCGCCAAGGCGTAGTTGATGGCGGCCCGAATGAGTCGCTTCGAACCCGACACGGACACCGGCTTGAGCCCAAGCGCCGAATCGGGCTTGATGACCCACCCGAACTCGGCCTCGAGGAAGGCCAGCAGCTTGGCGGAGCCCTCGGTATTCGCCTCGAGCTCCTTACCGGCGTACACGTCCTCGGTGTTCTCCCGGAAAATGACCATGTCGACCTTCTCCGGCTCGAGGACCGGCGACGGCACTCCCTGGAACCAACGGACCGGACGGACGCACGCGTAGAGATCGAGGGTTTGACGCACGGCCACGTTCAGGGAGCGGATGCCGCCACCCACCGGCGTGGTCAGCGGACCTTTGATGCCCACCAGCAGCTCACGAAAGGAGTCGATGGTCTCGTCGGGCAGCCATGCGCCGGTGGCGTTGAACGCCTTCTCGCCCGCCAGTACTTCCTTCCAGGCGAGCCGACGGTCGCTCCCGTACGCCTTGGCAACGGCCGAGTCGAACACTCGTACCGACGCCGCCCAGATGTCCGGACCGATACCGTCACCCTCGATGAACGGAATGATCGGCTCGTCTGGGACCTGGAGTCCATCGGATCCCATCGTGATGGGTGCGGCCATGGCGTGATCTCCTTGAGAATTGGGAGTCCTCAAGAGTAGTGCGAACGATTGCAGGCGATGGCCAGGAGCTACGGATGCTGTGCGAACAACGTGAAGCAGGTACCTTTCCTGGCGCCGAAAGGGGTTGTGAACGTGGAACGGGTCATGTTGGTCCTCGGCCTGGGCGTTGGGTCTCTCCTGACGCGCTGGTTGGAGCGATCGGCGTCACGGAAACGCCTCGTCGAGGTCGAGCGTTCATGGGCCCAGAAGCTGGCGAGAGGCGACGAAGCGTTCCTGCAACGCCTCGCAGCGATGGAAGCCGAATTGGTGGCCGCTCGCAGCACAGCCCCGGAGCCTGAACCCGAGCCTGAACCCGAACCCCAGCCCGAACCCGAGCCGGAACCCGAACCCGAGCCGGAACCGGAGCCGGAGTCCGTGCAGGCGGCGGTGTCAGGTTTCGAAGCCTCTCCCCTGGCGCACGTGACGGCGAGCGACCCGTGGACCAGTGCGACCGGGACACCAAGGGCGGTTCCAGCACCGTGGACCGAGACCGATGACCTGACAATGCTTCACGGTGTTGGCCCCAAGGTGGCGGAACTGCTGGCCGAGCACGGGATCACCACCTTCGAGAAGCTGGCCAGTGAGAGCTCCGACGCCATCCGCCGCATCCTCGATGCCTGAGGCCCCCGTTTCCGCCCGATCGACCCCAACACCTGGCCTCTACAGACCTCCCT
Source organism: uncultured bacterium (assembly GCA_963825585.1). GTDB lineage: Bacteria > Actinomycetota > Acidimicrobiia > Spongiisociales > ZC4RG35 > JAOUGY01. Next base: position 353,020 of record CAWGTX010000001.1, on the reverse strand, counting down.
GGCAGCGGAAGGGCGCTGGTTGGCCCTCAAGGCCTTCCAGGCTGCCAAGAGCGAGCACTCGCTCTGAACCCCCCGGTCAACTCGCCGTCATCGACACCCCGCCGGCCTCGATGAGCTCTGCAACCCTTCGTTCCAGCGAACCGTCGTCGATGAAGCGCTGGATGTTCTCGCCAGGGCAGCTGGTGGAGGCGTGGTCCCGATGCCCGCTGATCGTGTTGGGGGAAACGTCGAACTCCACCGCCGCCCACGCCAGCAGCTTCGCCATCGCCTCGAACTGTCCGTCGTCGAGTTCCTCGGTCCGGTAGTCGCCTTCCACCACCACGAGAAAGTGACCGGCCGGGTCGTAGTCGGTGGCCGTGTCGCCGGCGGCCGTGTAGGGACGACCCTCGTAGACACGTCCATCTCGCCCTACGATGAAGTGGTAAGCCAGATCCGGCCACCCGAGCGAGAAGTGGTAGTTCTGCCACCCCTGGAACGCCGCAGGCCCGCTCGCCCCGGCCGCAGGCGAACCCGAGTGGTGCACCGTCAGCTGAACGATGTCATGGGCACGAAGCCCGCCCCGTGCCGGTTGGGCACCCCACGTCTCCCGGGCGACCACCTCCACGGTGGCCGGCCGGTTCGGGACCTCGCCAACCGGTAGTTGAAGCGCCCGCACCAGGAACGTCGCCATCTGCCCTCTGGTGACGACGTCGTCAGGACAGAACCGGTCGTTGTCGGGTGGGTTGCATCCCAAAGTGATCCCGGCTGCGGCGACCCGTTCGATGTCTGAGGCGAACACCGATCCGCCCACGTCGACGAAGCGACCGGGCGACTCGGCATCACCGAGTCCCAGTCCCCGCACCAGGAAGGCCGCCATCTGGCCACGCGTGACGGTCGCATCGGGGCAGAATCTCGAGTTGGCAGGCGGGTCACATCCCCTGGTGATGCCGATGGCGGCCACCGAGGAGATGTCGGCACCGAACACGGAGTCGACCATGTCGGTGAACCCAGGATCCGAATCGGCCGCCGGAAGTTCCAGAGCACGCCGGAGAAACGCAGCCATCTGGCCTCTCGTCACGGGGACGTCAGGACAGAACCTCGGCCCAACGGTGGAACATCCGGACGTGATCCCGGCAGCCACCAGGGCTTCGATCGCCGGCTGATGCACCGATGCATCGTCGTCGACGAAGGTTCCACCGGGAGGGAGTTCCTGGGCCCCCGCCATCGGGCCGAGCATGGCCAGCGCCACCACCACGAGTGGGGCGAGCAACCGGAGCCGGGTCGAGACGTTCGCTCGGGAGGTCTGCACGGTTTCAGCCGGCGGCGTGCTCTGCGGCGGTCACGGTGTTCGACATGAGCATTGCGATGGTCATCTTCCCGACGCCGCCCGGGACAGGCGTGATCGCCCCCGCCACCGCCGACACCGCTTCGAACGCAACGTCGCCCACCAGGCCCGACTCGGTCCGGTTGATACCGACATCGATCACAGCCGCTCCCGGCTTCACGTAATCGGCGGTGATCATCTCGGGACGGCCGATGGCGGCGACGAGGATATCGGCCTGGGAGCAGAGCCCTTCGAGGTCCCGGGTCCGGGAGTGGGCAAGTGTCACGGTGGCGTTGCGATCCTTGCCGCCGAGGAGGATTGCCAACGGCCGACCGACCAGGAACGACCGTCCCACCACCACCACGTTCGCCCCTTCGGTTGGAATTCCGTAGTGATCGAGCATTCGGATCGACCCGGAGGGAGTGCACGGGGCCAAGCCGGGTCGGTCCAGCACCAACTGGCCGAGGTTCATCGGATGGAGCCCATCGGCGTCCTTCGAGGGCAGGATCCGTTCCACGGCCTGCTCGCCGTCGAGGGCGCCCGGCAAGGGCAGCTGCAACAGGATGCCGTCGACTGCGGGGTCCTCGTTCAACGACTCGATGAGCGACTCGACCTCTGCCTGATCGGCGGTAGCAGGGAGCTCATGATGGAACGACATGATCCCGACCCGCTCGGCGGTACGCCGTTTGTTGCGGACGTACACATGCGACGCCGGATCGTCGCCGACCAGAATGGTCGCCAAACCCACGGACTTGCCCCGGGCGGCAAGCGCATGCACCCGCTGGGCCACCTCGGTCAACACCACCTCGGCGACCACGCCGCCATCCAACACCTTCGCTCGTCCATCATTCATCCGCAGGATGCCTCTCCTCAGGTCTCACGACGACGGTCGTACCGAAGTCGATGTCCGGTACAACGTAGAACGTACAACGTAGAACGTCCGGACCGTCGCTATCCAGTCCAGCGTGGTTCGGTACGTTTTACGTTCTACGTTGAACGTTGTACCTGCTTCCGGTCTCCACCCATCGCGACTCAATGCCGGAAATGACGTTCTCCGGTGAACACCATGGCCATCCCGTGCTCGTTGGCGGCGGCCACGACTTCCTCGTCGCGCACCGACCCGCCTGGTTGGATGATTGCGGTGACACCCGCTGCGGCCAGGGCGTCCGGTCCGTCGCGGAACGGGAAGAAGGCGTCTGAGGCGGCAACGGCACCGTGAGCCCGGGCCCCCGCCTGACGCAGGGCCCGTTCGGTGGCACCGACGCGGCTCTGGTCTCCGGCACCCACCCCGACGGCGGCGCCATCGAGGGCCACCACCACGGCATTGGACTTGGTGTTGGCCGCAACCCGCCAGGCGAACCGCAGGTCGCGCCATTCACGCTCGTCGGGATGGCGGGTGGTGGCAACGGCCCACTCCGCCTCACCGATCCGGTCCCATGCCTGCGCCAGGAAGCCTCCGTCGTTCGACCGCAGTTCGATGCCGGGCCGATGCGGAGCGGTGGCCACCACCACCCGGAGGTTCTTCCGGTCGGCGAAGGCCGCCTCGTCCACCACTTCCGGGGCGATCACAACTTCGATGAATCCGGCCGCCAGCATCGCCTCAGCCACCCCCTCATCGAGTGGTCTGTTCACGGCGATGACCCCGCCGAAAGCCGAGGTCGGGTCACACGCCCAGGCCTTGGCGAACGCCTCCGCCAGGGTTTCTCCGGTTGCCACCCCGCAGGCATTGGTGTGTTTCACGATCACGCAGGCCGCTTCGGGATGGGCCTGGACGTGACTCCAGGCGGCATCGGCGTCGATGAAGTTGTTGAACGACATCTCCTTGCCTTGGAGCACTCGGGCCGATTCCCACCAGGATGGCCGGTCGACCGCCCGATAGGCGGCGCCCGGCTGATGCGGGTTCTCGCCGTAACGCAGCGAAGTGTGCCGCTCGAGGGGGAGCACCATCCGCTCGGGCAGGGTGTCATCGGAGTGAAGCCAGCCCACGATGGCAGCGTCGTAGGAAGCCGTGTGGAAGAAGGCCTCGGCCGCCAACCGCCTCCGCAGCCCGATCCCGAGGCCGCCCGACTCGACGGCGCCGGCCACGTCGTCGTACTGCTGCGGGCTCGTGACGATGCCGACCCAGCCGTGGTTCTTGGCAGCGGCCCGCACCATCGCCGGGCCTCCGATGTCGATCTCCTCGACCGCCTCCGCCTCGGTGACGCCATCCCGGGCGATCGCCTGCTTGAAGGGATACAGGTTCGAAACCACCAGCTGGAATGGCTCGATGCCGTGAGCCGCCAGATCGGCCCGGTGCTTCTCGGATCCGACGTCGGCGAGGATGCCTCCGTGGATGGCCGGGTGGAGCGTCTTCACCCTGCCCCCGAGGATCTCTGGATGGCCAGTGACATCGGAGACCGCCGTGACCGGGATCCCTGCCGACGCCAGCGCGGAGGCCGTCCCCCCGGAGGACACGATCTCGACGCCGGCGCCATGAAGGCGACCGCAGAACTCCACCAGTCCGGTCTTGTCGTAGACCGACACCAGCGCCCGCCTCACAGCAACCACGTCGACACTCATGACCAGACCACCTTCCGACCGCTCACGTTGATCCTCCCCTGCGCCATCGCCGCAACCGCCTCCGGGAACAGCCGATGCTCCGCCTCCTGGATCCGCCGGTGGAGGGACGCTACATCGTCACCGTCGAGCACCGGGACCGCTTCCTGGATGATCACGGGGCCGTGGTCGACCTCTTCGTCGACCAGATGAACGGTGACCCCGGTGACCTTCGACCCGTACTCGAGCGCCTGTTCCACGGCATGCGCCCCAGGAAACGACGGCAGGAGCGACGGATGGATGTTGATGATCCGATCGGGGAAGCGACGAACCGCCTCAGGTCCCAGAATCCTCATGAACCCCGCCAGGACCAACAGCTCGGCACCGTGGGACGACACCAGGTCACAGAGCGCCTCGGTGGAAGCACCACGGCCGGAACTCCACGAGATCACCTCGGTGGCGATCCCGGCGCCGGAAGCTCGCTGCAATCCCCTGGCGTCCGCCCGGTCAGAGACCACCACAGCAATCCGCGCCCCGAGCACTCCGGCCTGCTGGGCATCGATGAGCGCCTGGAGGTTGGTGCCCGACCCCGAGATCAGCACGGCGATGTCGATGACAGATCCTCCCTGAGACGCGGGGCGAGTGTAGGCGGACCGCAGCGCCCAGAAGTCTCGTCCCCCTCGAGTGTGCGAGACGGGGAAGAGCACGTTTGTCCCCCTCGAGCTTGCGAGAGGGGGAAGGGGCCCCCGCTTGCGGGGTAGGGGGGGCCTATCCCTCGCGAGCATGATCACGCGCTCCGGAACGCGTACTGAGTTCATCTCGCGGACTCTCAACCCCCCTACCCCGCTCCTTCGTCGTGGGGGCCCCTTCCCCCACTCCGTGGGGGACAAAGCTGTTGGGGGCCTTCCCCTCGCGAGCATGAAGTCGCGCTCCGGAACGTGTGCGGAGTTCCTCTCGTGGCTTTCAACCCCAGCACGTTTGTCCCCCTCGAGCTGGCGAGAGGGGGAAGGGGCCCCCGTGAGGAACGAGCGGGGTAGGGGGGTGTCCCTATGTTTTTGTCAAGGGGTTTATGCGGCTTGGTTGGTGTTGTTGCGTTCGGCGAGTTGTTGGCTGGTGAGGTAGGTGGTGGCTGTTCGGAGCATGGCGAGGATGACGTCGCAGCGGCGTCGGGCGAGGCAGATGATGGCGGCGTTGTGTTTCTTGCCTTCGGCTCGTTTCCGGTCGTAGAACGCTCGTGAGTCGGGGTCGTGTAGTGACGCGAACGCGGCGAGGAACATGGCGTTCTTGAGGCGGTGGTTCCCTCGGCGGCTGCGATGCTCGCTGTTGGTGGTCTTGCCGGACTGGCGGGTGACGGGGGCGAGGCCGGCGTAGGCGGCGAGTTTGGAGCCGGTGGCGAAGCCGGAGCCGTCACCGATCTCTGCGAGGATCCTGGCTCCGGTCCTGACGCCGATCCCCGGCAGGCTGATCAGGACCTGTCCGAGAGGGTGAGCCATGAACACCTCTTCGATCTCTTGTTCGAGTCGGTGGCGGCGCTGATGGATCCGGTCCAGCTCGATGGCGAGTTCGGTGATGACCCGTCCGATGGTGGGTTCGGCTCCCACGGTGACGGTTTGTTCATGGAGTGCTTTCCAGACTCGTTCGGTGATCGAGACTTTGAGTCGTGGGGAGCGTTTGGCCACGACGTCGCGGATTCGTGTCTTCCCGGCGTTGCGTAGGGCGGTGGGGGTTGGATACTTGGCGAGAAGGTCACGGACGCCGGGATGGCCGAGTTTGGAACCGATCGCCCGTTCCAGGGCCGGGGAGATGCTGGTCAGAGCGTCACGGAGCCGGTTGGTCTGCCTGGTTGCGTCAGCGGCGAGGTCGATGTCGAGACCGTTGAGGACTCGTAGTTGGACCAACAGCTCGTCGTTGACCCCGAGCCAGTGCACCTGGTGGCGGCGGGTCCGGGCCGTGTCAGCAATCACGAACGCGTCTATGCGGTCGGTCTTTGCTTCGCCCGGGTAGAGGTCAGCGGCTCGGCGCATCACCAGGCCGGGCACGTACGCCACCGGGATCGCACGGTCGCCGGTGAGCGCCAACAGCAGTTGCGCCAGCGAGCCCGGCTGGTCGATGACCACACCGACGGTGCCATGGGCGGCGCCGTCGTCGAGCACCGCTGCTAGATCCGCCTCACCGTTCGTGACGCGACGATCGAACAACACGGTGCCGTCGTCGTCGAGCACCGCGACATGGTGGAACTCCTTGCCGACGTCGAAACCCACCCACACGTCGACTTCGTCGGGTGTCGCCATCTCGGTCTCCTCTCCACGGGTCGAGCTGGACCGTCCAGCCCGAAGCTCGGAAGATCCGTGGGGCGCGCTTCCCGTCATCCACCTTACGAATGAGCGATCATGCACATGTCCCTATCAGAGGTCTGCGCGCCCAGCATCGCCGGCGGCAACACCCCCCAGGCCGTCAAGCGACAGGGGGCGATAAGCCATACCGGCGACACCGGACCTTCAATCAGCAGAAGTCTCGCTCAACCAGCTGACCTCCGCTGACAACAAGGTAAGGGGGCCTTTCCCTCGCGAGCGTGATGACGCGTTCCGGAAGCGTGAGAATGCCTCTCGCGGGCTTTCAACCCCCCTACCCCCGCTCCTTCGTCGCGGGGGCCCCTTCCCCCACTCCGCTCCGTGGGGGACAAAACTGTCGCCCTACCCCGACTCCGTGGGGGACGAAGTTGCCGGCAACAGTTCGGCGAGTCGTTCGTACTGGGAGAGGTCGTTGTGGAGTTGGGCCGACACCCTGATCAGACGTTGAGGGGCCGACGGCCAGGAAAACACCGGGACCTCGATTCGGTGCCGCTCGGCGAGCTCGCGGCCCAGATCGTCGGATCCCGGTGGGAGGGGCAGGGCGGCCATCGATCCGATCATGTCGTCGGGGGCCGGGGGCTCGATGCCGAGACGATCGGCGAGCAGGTCACGGGCGGCGAGGGCGAGCCGGTGATTGGTGTCCATGACCTTCGGCCATCCGCCCGGCAGGGAGGCGGCCATCGTGTCGATGGCCGCCGGCACCGACAGCCATGCGGTGGGATCGTCGGTGCCGGTGAAATCGAACAGGCGGTGCAGGCGCGTCTCCCCCGGGTATTCACCGTTCCAGCCGTGGGAGATCACGCCTGGCTCCACCCGGTCCCGGTGATCGGGCGCCACCCACAGGAACCCGGCGCCCTTCGGCGCACACATCCACTTGTGGCAATTGCCCGTGTAGAAGGCAGCGCCGATGCCGCCGGCGTCGACCGGGACCATACCCGGTGCGTGGGCGCCGTCGACCAGCACCGGGATACCACGCGACGCCAACTCCGCCACCAGCGCCTCCACCGGGAACACCAACGCCGTCGGCGAGGTCACGTGATCGATCATCACGAGCACGGTCCGTTCCGTGACCACATCGAGGACCGAACGGACCACCTGGGTGGGCGATTCGATCGGGAACGGCACCACCGCCACGACCACGTCGGCGCCGTGGCGCAGCGCTGCTGCCTCCAGTGCATTGCGGCAGGCGTTGTAGCCGTGGTCGGTGACCACCACCTGGTCACCGCTCCTCAGCGGTAGCGAGGACACCACTGCATTCACACCGGCCGTAGCGTTGGACACGAACACGAGGCCGGCAGGGTCGGCGCCGACGAAGTCGCCGACACGTCGTCTGGCGGCGTCGACCAGCGGAACCAGCCTCCTCGTCAGGAAGCCGGTGGGGTTCGCCTCCATCTCGGCGCGCAATCGACTCTGCTCCTCCAGGACGGGCTCCGGCGCACCACCGAAGCCTCCATGGTTCAGGTAGGTCACCGAGGGGTCGAGCGGCCAGCGAATCATGGGCGATGACGCTAGCTTGACCGTGAACCCGTGAGGAGGTGACGGATGTTGACGGCGTCGGATCTGGCGGCTGCATTCGAGCGAAACCGGTGGGTGATTCGGGAGCAGACGAGCGGCCTCTCACACCCCGACTCGCTGCTCCAACCTCCGTTCAGAGCCAACTGCCTGAACTGGGTGATCGGCCACATCGTCACCCATCGGGACAAGGCTCTCGTCACGCTCGGGTCCTCCCCGGTGCTGACACATGAACAAGGCGAGCGCTACGCCAAGGAGTCGAACCCGATCCTCGAACCTGGCGAGGACGTTGTGGAACTCGGGAGGCTTCTCGACCTGGTGGACGAAACCCAGGTCCGCCTGACGGAGGCACTGAGCGCGGTGACTCCGGAGGATCTCCACGCTCCGGTCGACATGGGCAGGAGAACGGTGCCGCTGGCGGAGCGACTCCACTTCCTGTACTTCCACGACACCTATCACACCGGCCAGACCGAACTACTCCGACAGCTCGCCGGAGTCGATGACAAAGTGATCTAGTCGTTCGGGCGAACGTTCAGCCGTAGGCGGCCACCAGACCTGCCCGCATGGTGGCGAACACGTCGAGACGCTCCACCGCCTGCCGAAACATGTCGGCAGCTCCTTCCCCGTGCTCGGCGATGGCGGTGAGGCCAAGTTTGCCGTGCTCGGGGAGGGCGCCGAGCAGATGCATCACCACGCCGGTCCGTAGCTCGGGATGGAACGCCAACGGACCTATCGCCTGGCGGGCATCAGCGGCGTTCATACCCAGGTACAGCGGACTCTGGACGTTGTCGGAGGCGTGATACACACGGGGCTTGCCCTCCCCTACGCGGTACTCACCGAACTCCGGGTCGTAGCGACCCCGCGTCAGGTAGTCGAGCATCAGGAACGGGAGCGTGGTGCCACCCTTCCGCAGGTTGATCTCCAACCCGTACACGTCCCAGTCGGTGTCGGACCTCACCGCCAGGAAATCCACGCCGAACCGCCCGATAACACCCCGCCGGGCGAGCACGTCGGCGACTCTGACGGCTGCGTCGGTGATGCGACGGCGGTAGGCGGGATCGGCAGGGAACCGGCAACCGAGATAGACCTGGTTGTGGGGCCCGCCCAGCACCTGATCGTGGGTCGAGACGATGCTGATGGCACCGGTCGGCTCGACCCGGCACTGGACCGACGGAGAGGTGACCTCCTCACCCTCGACGAACGCCTCGACGATTCCTCCCATGAACGCCAACTTGGCGGCGTACGACCCCCATGTCTCCGACGATGCTTCGAACTCGAGTCTCGACGGGAGGTGCTCCCCCAGCCAGATCGTCGGGTCGGAACCGGCGGAGGCGGTGAGATCGATCACGGCGTTGCCTTCGCCGGAAAAGCCTTCGTTCAGTTTGACCACAGCCCTTCGGACCTGCTGCCTGCTCAACCGGGAGAGCCCCGCCACCACATCATCGACTTCGTGGAGGTCTTCCACACCCTCGGGAACCGGCACCTGCGCCTGGCGGAACACCCGCCGACCCTCGCTCTTCGTTCCCAGGTGCCACAGGTCTGGATCGGCGGCGTACATGGGGATCCCGAGCGACACCGCCAACGTTCGCTCGGCCGCGGTGGCGGCGAAACACGTCAGATGGGCTGACGCCGGATCCTGAATCGCAGACCGGACGGCGGTGAGCATGTCGGGCCGTTCGAGCAGCTTGGCCGAAAGCGACCGAAGCGAAGGGTCGTCGAGGCTGACCATGAGGAGCCGGTCGGCCGAATCGACGACCTCGGGCATCAGATCGAGGTGGTAGTCGACCACCGCCGGAGCGAGCGGCATGCTGGTCACATACACGACCCGGGTCCGGGGCATCCGCAACAGCAGGAGGAGGCACAGCATCCGTTCCTCGTAGTGGAGGACTCCCGCCAGCTTGGCGAGCTCGGCTTCCGACAGGCTCAGGCTTGGGACGACGACAACGGTCCGTTCGAGCGAATCATCGGCGAACAACCGGCGGAACATGGGGGCGAACGACTGCTGGAGCAGGGCAAATGCCGACCGTTCTTCGTCAGACCCCGGGAGCGGGTTCCTCGACACCACGTTGGCCTCCTCGTTTGGCCGGCTGATGCCACAGTTTTGCAGCGTGGTGGAGACCTTTCGGTAGGGACCTCCGTTGGTTTCTTCGGGACCTCCGCCCCGATGTTCGAGCCCCCGATCGACCGCACGATGCGTCAACGGGTCAATCGGCCGAGGGTGAAGCACCTGACCGCTCCAGCAGGATCTCGTGTACGGTCTCCCGATGTCCAAGTCCGCATCACACACCGAACTCGTCGACCTGCTCGGGTTGGCGCACGCTCCCGTAGCCATCACGTTTCGTGAAGACACCGGCCAAGCGCCGGCCTTCGACCACCCGATGTCCGACGTCACCCCGGATGGACGCTCGGGCCGGGTGCCGGCCTCGTGTGTGTTCTGGGTGTACGGCCACGACTCCACCTTCTCGACCGTCCCGGCCGACCACGGCAACTGCTCGGTGGGTCGCTTCACCCACGGCCTGGCTCAGGCGGGTGACATCCTCGACAAGTCCGACGTCGGCACGCTGCTCGAAGTGGGATGGGTGACGATGGAGGCCTTCGGCGGTGTCGCCGCCCTCGATCACACTCCCCGGAGCATCGAGTACGGCCCGCTCGCCGAGGCGGCCCACACCCCCGACGTGGTGTTGCTCCGAGTCACCCCCAAACAGATGATGGAGCTGGGCGACGCCGTCACCGTCGAGTTCAGTGGCAAGCCGCAGTGCCAGATCATCCCCCGCGCCGCAGCAGGGTCGATCGCCGTATCCATGGGTTGCGCCCTGTCACGCGAACGCATCGGCATGGGCGACGACGAGCTCACCTGCGCCATCCCGGGAACCCGGGTCGAAGAGGTCCTCGAAGGACTTCGTGCGGTGTGCAAGGCCGACGAAGCGGTCGTCGGCTACGCCGCAGCGGACAAGGCGAGATTCCAGTAGCTGCTGGCGGCTGGCTACTGGCTGCTGGCAGCTGGTGAAGACCACGAGCTAGCAGCCGGCAGCTGGAAGCTCTTTCACCAGGCCCCACCTCCACCACCGCCTCCGCCGCCGCCACCACCACCGGAGAAGCCGCCGCCACCGCCCGATGCCGAGGCGGGCGGGTTGAACGCCCCCGACAGTGACGAGTTCAGGCCGGCGAATGCGTTCTCGGTGCCACCGCCTGTGTAGCCGTGTCCGCCGTACCAGTAGATACTCGAGGCCGTCTCGAGTTCCACCGGTGCCCGGAGACGGGCCGCCTCCAACACCTCTTCGGCAACGCCCAGCGCGATGCCATACACCAGGAATCGATCCCACAGTGCCAACGAGATCGCCGGGGCCTCCTCGAGTCGACTGAAGTCGCGCAGGTAGCGACGGAACGCCTTCCACCGGGCTGCCTCCAACGCGCCCGCCTTCGAACGACGCACGAGCAGTCTGCGCGACGCCGCCACGATCACCAGGATGATCGTGTTGAAGAGCCCAACCCCGATCAGCACCGGAAGCAGCACTCCCAGCACTTCGAGGTCGTTCACCACGTTGCCGATGAGGACGGCGCCACCGATCCCGGCCAGCACCCACACCGCAAGCGCAATCCCAATCCACTTACGCCCGTCGCGCAGCAGCAGGCCGTCCCGTTCCAACGCCTCCACCGTCTCCGACACGAACGACTGGTAGGTCGATGCGTTGGAGGCGGCGTCCTCTCGGATCTTCTCTCGCAGCTCGTGGAGTGGAACGCTGCCCTCGTCGAGGGCCCGTCGCATCACCGTCACGACCCGCTGTTCGTGCGCGGCCAGGCCAGTGGTAGTCTCACCCATGGACAGCTCCAGATCCGAGATGGACTCGGTCCGCAGTCCCATCCAGGTGGATCGTTCGACCCGGGCGACGTTGGCCGACACCGCACCCTTTCGAATCAGGTCGAACAGCGTCGCAGTGAACGTCTCGGGCTCCACTTTGCCCTGTGAGAGGAGTGCCCCCACCTGGGCGGGGGTCAGCTCTGAGGGCGGCTCCTGTTCGTAGTCGCGGTCATAGTCGACACGGGGTTCCCGGCCGAACAGCAGGTAGATGACCAGCCCGGTGAGAGCTGCCGGCAGCACCGCCAGGACCGGGGCGATGACGAGCAGGCGACGCAACAGGGCGTCGATGCGCTCGCCGCGCTCGATTTCGCGACGCTCCTCCTCGAGGATCTCCTGGAGGCCGGACCCCTCGAGCACCGAGGCGCCGGCGGTGGACGTCAACGCCGACCTGGGAAAGGCGACGCGCATCTCGACGAACTGCCCGGCCGGTACCGAGCGGGCGGCCAACCGTGGCGTCACGTCGTCGGGCCCGAGCGTCACCTCACCCCGAACCGAAGCCGGGTGGCCCCACACGCGCACTTCGCCGACCGGCACTTGGTCGGGGAGCGACATCGAGGCGGTCAGGGACGCCAGATCCGACGTCCACTCGTCTCCCCACACCTTCCAATTCACGTCCACCACGTCGTCGTAGGCTTTTGCGACCCCGGTGGCGCGGTACCGGAGCGTGAACGTCCGTTGTTCGAACGATGCCGCGTAGTGCCAGACCACGCGGACCCGGTCGCCGATGTCCCTGGTGCCGAATGTCCCGGCCGGGGACGAACATCCGAGTTCGGCACACGCACCGGGCTGGTAGCGGGTCTCGCCCTCGGAGACGGTGACGTCGGTGATCGCCTCTCCGGCGCGAAGCGGGATCTCCCGGTATCCGCCCGAGAAGTCGCCGTCGAAGGCGTAGGTGATCTGTTCCGTGACCACCAACGATCCGTCGGCCTGCACGTCGATCCGGACGTCCGCCTCGGGGAGCGCAAACGACTTCGCCAACGCCGGCAGCGCCGGCAGCGCCACCAAGAGGGCCACCGCCACCAGGGCGGGCAGTCGCTTCATCAGAACTGGACGGAAGGCGCCTGGTCGGCTCCACCTGGCGCGTCGAAGAACTGCCGGGTGGTGAACCCTGTCATGCCCGCCACCAGGCTGGATGGGATGGTCTGCACCTTGTTGTTGTACGAGAGCACCGTGTCGTTGTAGATCTGCCGGGACACGGCGATCTTGTTCTCGGTTTCGGACAACTCGCCCTGCAACGCCTGGAAGTTCTGGTTCGCCTTGAGATCGGGATAGGCCTCGGCCAGGGCGAACACCTGGCGCAGCATCCCGGTCAGCATGTTGTCGGCGGCCGCCTGCTCTGCCGGATTCCCGGCGGCGACGGCTGCGTTGCGGGCTGCCACCACCTTCTCGAAGGTGGCCTGCTCGTGGGTGGCGTACCCCTTGACCGTCTCCACCAGGTTCGGGATCAGGTCATAACGACGGTTGAGTTGCACATCGACCTGGCCCCACGAGTTGTCGACCCGGTTCCGGGCCTGTACCAACCCGTTGTACAGCAGCACGAACAAGGCGATGAGAACGACGACGACGATTGCGATGGTCCAGCCCATGAGGGGAGTGTACGCGATGCGGATCGGCGCCGCCGCCCAACTCGTAGCTCGTAGCTCGTAGCTCGTAGCTATCCCAGTGCTTCCACCATCGCCGTGCCCATGTCGGTCGGGGTCGACGCCACGACGATCCCCGCCTCCTTCATCGCCTCGATCTTGGCGGCAGCGGTGCCTTTGCCGCCTGAGATGATGGCGCCGGCATGACCCATGCGCTTCCCGGGAGGCGCACTCGTCCCGGCGATGAATCCCGCCACGGGCTTCGTCATGTGGGCTTTCACGTAGTCGGCTGCCTCTTCCTCGGCCGTACCGCCGATCTCGCCGATCATGATCACGCCTTCGGTGTTGGGGTCGGCGTTGAACAGCTCGAGACAGTCGACGAAGTTGGTCCCGTTGACAGGGTCGCCACCGATGCCCACCGCCGTGGTCTGGCCCAGACCCAACCGGGTGAGCTGGAACACGGCCTCGTAGGTGAGGGTGCCGGAACGTGAGACCACGCCGATCTTCCCGGGCTGGTGGATGTATCCGGGCATGATGCCGATCTTGCACTCGCCCGGCGTTATGACACCCGGGCAGTTGGGGCCCACCAGGCGGGTCGCCTTGTCTGCCAGATAACGCTTGGCGCGAACCATGTCGGCCACCGGTGTTCCCTCGGTGATGCAGATCACCAGGCGGATGCCGGCCTCGGCCGCCTCCATGATGGCGTCGGCCGCACCGGGCGGCGGCACGTAGACCACCGACACGTCGGCTCCGGTCTCGGCGACCGCTTCGCGTACCGTGGCGAAGATGGGTAGCTCGGCCCGGTAGGTGTCGGCACGGCCCGGCACGCCGCTGTGGTCGGTCTCGCCCTCGAAGACCTGCGTCTGGCCCGCCTTCGACGGGTGGACCGCACCCACCATCTGGGTGCCGTAGGCGAGCGCCTTGTCTGTGTGGAACTGGCCGGTCTTGCCGAGGCCCTGGATCAGGACCAACGTGTTCTTGTCGATCAGGATGCTCACTTGGTCAACTCCACGATCTTCTGGGCGCCGTCCTTCATGTCCTCGGCCGCGACAACGTCCAACCCGGAGTCGCGTAGGATCTGCTTGCCGATCTCGACGTTGGTCCCTTCGAGACGAACAACGAGAGGTACCGACAGGCCCACCCGTCCGATCGCCTCGACGATGCCCAGGGCGATGGTGTCACAACGCATGATGCCGCCGAAGATGTTGACGAAGATGCCCTTGACGTTGGGATCGGAGGTGATGATCCCGAACGCCGTCGTCACCTGGTCGGCGGTGGCACCGCCGCCGACGTCGAGGAAGTTCGCAGGCTCGCCGCCCACGTGTTTGATCGTGTCCATCGTGGCCATGGCCAGCCCGGCACCGTTGACGAGACAACCGATGGTGCCGTCGAGCTTGATGTAGGAGAGACCGGCGGCCTTGGCCTGTAGCTCGGCAGGATCCTCCTCGCTCTCGTCACGCATGTCTGCGACCTCGGAGTGGCGGTAGATGGCGTTGTCGTCGAACGCCATCTTCCCGTCCAACGCCATCACGGCACCCTGCTTGGTGATGACCATGGGGTTGATCTCCACCAGGTCGGTGTCGAGCTCCATCGCAGCATCCGACAGCGCCTTCACGAAGGCGACGAAGTTCCTGGCCGCATCCCCGGTGATCCCGAGACCCAGGGCCAACCGGTTGGCCTGGAAGTCCGCCAGCCCGATGGCAGGGTCGACTTCCTCCCGAAGGATCTTCTCGGGCGTCTCCTCGGCGACCTTCTCGATCTCCATCCCGCCCTCTGTGGAGGCCATCACGATGTTCCGGCTGACCGCCCTGTCCAACAGGATCGACAGGTACAGCTCACGGTCGATGTCGATGCCCTGCTCGATGTAGAGCGTGTTGACCTGCTTGCCCTCCTCGCCGGTCTGGATGGTGACCAGCGTCGAGCCGAGCATCTGGCCCGCCAGTTCGGCGACCCTTGCCTCGGCGGCGGCCACGCCCCCGGAGATGCCCTGGGTGACAACGTTGACACCACCGGTGTCGGGGTACTCGACGAAACGACCCTTGCCACGTCCACCGGCGTGGATCTGGGACTTCACCACCACCACCGGGTTGCCGGTCGACTCGACCAGCGCCGACACCGCCGACACCGCCTCCTCGACGGACGTGGCCACGCGGCCCTCGGGGACCGGGATTCCCCGGGCCTTCATGAGCTGCTTGGCCTGGTACTCGTGGATCTTCATGGGCTCCTCAACGTTCGGGGATTGCCTGGTCGACCCAGGCAGTGATCTCTGAGAGGGGTGTACCAGGGGTGAATACGGCCGCAAGACCTTGTTCCTGAAGCGACTCGACGTCGGTGGCGGGAATCACTCCCCCGCCGAACACCAGAATGTCGGATGCATCCCGTTCGGCCAGCAACGCGACCACTCGGGGGAACAGCGCCATGTGCGCGCCAGACAACGAGGACAGACCGATGGCATCGACATCCTCTTGGATGGCGGTTTCGACGATCTGGTCGGGAGTCTGGTGCAGTCCCGAGTACACGACCTCGTGACCGGCGTCTCGCAGGGCGCGGGCTATCACCTTGGCGCCGCGGTCGTGGCCATCGAGGCCGGGTTTGGCGATCAGGATGCGTCTCGGCACGAGTGGAGAGGTTACCCGTATCGGGGAGTGCCGCGACAAGCCCGCCGCCGGAACGTGACCTTCTCGCCTGCGCAACGCCATGGCCCTGTGCAAGTTTCCCGGCTGGAGACGGTCTGGTATCCGACACATCAGGGCGGGGGGCACGCGTCCGGGTGGGACGGGAACCATCCGGTCTAGTTGGGAGGCCGCATGCAGACCAGAAGGCAATTCCTCAAGCTCACCGGGGCGGGGACCCTCGGGTTGTTCGTAGCCACGAGATCAGGGTGGGTGCAGCGCGCGCTCGCACAGATACCGGGCGGCACGCTCAACCCGGTGTCCGTGCCCAAGTTCGCGACACCGATGCTGATCCCGCCTGTCATGCCCAAGGCGGGCACCATCAAGCGGGCTGGCGGCAAGAACGTCGACTACTACGAGATCTCGATGACGCAGTTCGCCCAGCAGATCCTGCCGGCGGGCCTCCCGGCCACCACCGTGTGGGGGTACGGGGCGGTGACGGCGGAGAAGAAGAACGGACTCCTGCTCCACAACGCCCCCTCACTCACGATCGAGGCCAAGCACAACACGCCCGTCCCGGTGAAGTGGATCGACGACCTCAAGGACGCCAGGCGGCAACTACCTACCCCACCTGCTGCCGGTCGACCAGACCTTGCACTGGGCCAACCCGCCCGGCGGCACCGCCGGCCGCGACACGAGGCCGGCGTTCGAGGCAACGCCCGGCCTCTACACCGGGCCGGGTGCCGATCGTCACCCACGTCCACGGTGCCGTGGGAGTGGGTGACGAGAGCGACGGCTACGCCGAGGCCTGGTACCTGCCAGCCGGCACCAATCCCTGAGCGCCCACGCAATGAGCTCGGGCCCGGTGTGAGCCTTGCGCCACCCGAGACGGGGATGCTCCCGAGCGAACCGACGCAGCACCTCGGCCAAGTCCCCGCCCTCGTTCAACAGTCGTTCGCCCTCACGGAACTTGTGCAATCGTGCCATGACTGGTGGGGGGCCAGACCACAACTGCGCCGGGAGCGAGCGCGCCGACCAGAGTTCCGGCCTCGGCCACGGCGGCTGGGTCCAGATCGGCAGCAGCGCCGGAGCGCCAACGACTTCGCCGATCGGCTGGATCGTTCCTCGGCCTTGCGCCGAACGGGCCTCCGTCGACGGGTTAGGACCGGTCCGTGTCTGCCGACAGGCGGAGGGTGAAACCGTCGGTCAAGGACGCTCCCGAGGAACAAGCACCTGCAACCCGCAATCGCGCCGTCGCGCTGACGGTGGGGACTCTTGGGGTTGCCCTAGCGATGAGCCTCGCCCTTGCCTTCGCCAGCGCCAGAAACACCGATCAGGTTACGCGCAACGCTGAGAGCCTTCACTGGATCAACTCCGTGATGGGTACGACCGCAGTTGCACGGGTCGCCAATGCCCAAGCCGTCTTCTTCGCGTTCGACCAATCGATAGAAGTCGCATCGCCGGAGGCCGCCGAAGCCGCCATCGACGAGGCACGAAGAGCGCTGGAGGCCGTATCGGCATGGACGGTACAAGTGCCGCCCGATGTGGACCAGCTCCTGGTCGAGAATGCCGACCGATTCGTCGCGGTCGGATCCGTGGTGCTCGATCTGGCCAGTTCAGGCCAGGTCGACGAGGCACTCGAAGCGAACGTCGACCGTTTGGAGCCGGCATTCAAGCTGCTCGAAACCGACCTGGTGACGGCCCAACAGGGTATCCGTGACCGGATTGCGGATACGCAGGCGCTGGCTGGACGACTTGCCACCGTCACCCAGATCGCGGTCACCCTGCTGATACCTCTGGCCGCCCTCATCACCTATCGTCGGATCATCCAGCGCCAGGTGCGCGAACATGGCTTGCTGGCTGATGCCCGACTGGAGGCGGAGCGAGCCCTGAACCGGGCCAAGGATGAGTTCATCGCCGGGCTCTCGCATGAGTTCCGGACACCGTTGACTTCGATCTACGGATTCTCCGAAGTCCTGATCGAGACCGGAATCGTCGATCCCGAGTCGACGCTCGAGCTGATCAACCTCATCAACGTCGAATCCGCCGAGTTGTCACGCATGGTGGAGGACTTGTTGACGGCAGCGCGCCTCGAGTCAGAAGCCCTCACGATCGCTCCGACGTCGCTCGACCCCGCTACCGAGTGCGAGGCGGTCTTGGGGCCGATGCGTCGGTCGGGTCTCGATGTGACGACCGACCTGGCGAGCCGACCGATCTCCGCCGACGGTCTCCGCCTGCGCCAGATCCTGAGGAACCTCCTGTCCAATGCGGCCAAACACGGCGGCGATCGGATCGGTGTGGTCGGCCGCGTTCAGGGTTCGTTCTATGTGTGGTCGGTTGTCGACGACGGTGGGGGCGTGCCGGCGAGCATCGCCGACCGACTGTTCGACAGGTTCGTCCATGACGGTCGGGAGGCCCTGTTGGCCGGGAGTGTGGGCCTCGGCTTGAACATCGCCCGATCACTCGCCGAGGCCATGGGCGGAGAACTCGCCTACACCCGCCAGGAGGGTCTCACGGTCTTCACGTTCACGACACCCTTGGCCCAGCACGTGCCCGACGAGCACAGCCCGCTGGTGTCGGGTCTCGGGTCGAGATGAGGATCGCAGGGACACGCCTCACGATCAGGCGGGATCGCACGAAGCGGGCTACAGCCGTAGGCATTCTGGTTGCCGTGGGCTTCACCATCGTCGCGCCGCTTCCTGGGGCTGCATCCAGCCCGCGACAATTCCGCGACGACTTCTCGGTGGAGGGCGTCTACAACGGCGACGACGGCAGCGACAGCTGGAGCGGACCATGGGTCGAGAGCGGAGACGACAACGATCCCGCTGCCGGTGCACTTGCAGCCAAGAACGAGCCCTTCTGCCCGAGCGGCGTCTGTCTCGTGATCGGAAAGGGCTTCACTCTCTTGGGAAGCATCACGCGGCCCTTCGATAGCTCCGGAGCAGAGAGCATGACCCTGTCGTTCGCATACGAACGCCATGTGCACGGTGCCGGCGCCGGGGCGGTGCTGGTGTTGGCCAGCTCTGATGGGTCGAGCTGGGACACCATCGCCACCTTCGCTCTCAACGTCGACGACGGGTCGCCGCAAGCGGCGTCCTATGACATCTCCGCCCACGTCGGCGCATCCTCCGCCATCCGCTTCGCGCTGGTAGGGAGCATCGACGACAGCCATATGAACGTCAATGACGTCGAGGTCCTCGCCATATACTCCGACGCGCCATCGTTCAACCAGGACCTCCTTGACCGGACGGATGCCGAGGGCGACGCCGTTTCGATCGATGCCGGGGCCACCCATCCCACCGGCGACACGCTCACCTACTCGGCCACCGGCCTTCCCCCCGGCATCTCCGTCGACCCGGGGAGCGGAGTCATCTCCGGCACGATCGGATACACGGGTTCTGCCGGCAGCCCCCACGGAGTGCAGATCACGGTCACCGACACGTCGCTCAACTCGGCAGTCGACTCGTTCACGTGGACGGTTGCCGACACCAACCGAGATCCGGTGGCAGAGGACCGTGTGGTGTCGGTGCTGGAGGACGACCCAACCGGAGCAACGATCGACCTCCTCGACCCGGCTCACGTCTCCGATCCCGACTCCGACACCACCACGGTTGGAGCCGTCGACCCATCCGGCGTGGTTGGCGGCTCAGTGGTGGACAACGGCGATGGAACGGTGTCGTACACGCCCGACCCCGACTTCGACCAATCCGACACTTTCACCTACACCATCGCCGATGCTCGGGGCGGTTTCGATACGGGCACGGTCACCGTCACCATGATTCCTTCCGCCGACGATCCCGTGCTGGAAACGCCACCAGCGATGACTGTCGCCGAGGAAACCATCGCTTCGTTCACAGCTGTCGCAGCCGACCCCGACACCGGAGCGGCACTGACGTATTCCCTGATGGACGGACCCGACTCCGTCCCAACCGGGGCATCCGTGGATTCCATCACCGGCGTGTTCTCCTGGTTGACCGATGAGAGTGACGGCCCAGGGACCTACCGGTTCTTCCTCCGGGTCACCGACGACACGTCGGCGTTCGATCAGGAGTTGCTGACGATCGACGTTTCGGAGTCGAACCGGGCACCGATTCTGGGACCGGTCACCAACCAGACAACCTCCGAAGGATCCGCCGTGTCGTTGGCGGTGACGGTGGCCGACCCCGATCTCCCGACGGGATCGCTCACATTCTCGGCGATGGGCCTTCCGCCGGGGCTGTCCATCGACCCCGAGACCGGGGCCATCGCCGGCGTTGTCGACTTCGCTGCAGGGTCGAGCTCGCCCTACAGCGTGACGGTGTCGGTGGAGGACGACGGCAGTCCGCCTCTGACAGATGTGGTCGGGTTCCAATGGGCGATCACCAACACCAACCGGCCGCCATCGGTCGGAACCGCCCCAGCCAACCTCGACGCCACCGAAGGTGAAGCGGTTTCGGCCTCGGTGGTGATCTCAGACCCCGACGGCGACGGCCTGACCTACTCAGCCACGGGGCTCCCCCCGGGGCTGT
Organism: uncultured bacterium; assembly: GCA_963825585.1. Taxonomy (GTDB): domain Bacteria; phylum Actinomycetota; class Acidimicrobiia; order Spongiisociales; family ZC4RG35; genus JAOUGY01. The sequence continues at coordinate 332,760 of CAWGTX010000001.1, read as the reverse complement.
CGATCGATCCCATGACAGGTGTGATCTCCGGGTCGCCGGCCACAGGTTCTGCAGGCGGTGGGCCATACGTGGTGATCGTCACCGGCATCGACCCGTGGGGAGCGAGCGGATCGGTCACGCTCACGATTCACGTGACAGATCCGTCTCCACCGCCATCGTCCACGACGACTTCATCGACAACGAGCACGTCCACCGCGACAACCAGCTCTTCCACGACCACCTCGACGTCGACGACGACTTCGACGACCGCCACCTCGACGACCTCCACGTCGACGGCGGCACCGGTCACTCCCCCCACAACCCAGCCTCCTACCCCGACAACGACCACCACGGAAGGGAACGTTCCGACGACGCAGCCGAACACGGACACCACTGTGATGGACCCCGCCCGCATGGCCGAGGTCTCAGAGGCCAAGAACGACCTGATGATAGAGTCACGGATGGAGCTCGGCCCGACCTCCGATCAAATGGCGAACCGGACCATCGACCCGCGCCGGGGTCTGGCCGTTTCCTTGGTCTCGGCTGTTGAGACCCTCAAGACCAACTTCGTGGCTTCGCTGGTTCTCGGGGTCGCCGTTGCAATCCTGGTTCTCATTGGTGTCGACAAGAACGAGGAAAGCTCCAAGGCGGCGTGGATGTCGGGTTGACCCATGCCCCGTGAGCAACCCGAACTCGTTGATGTTGAGGCACTCGTCGCGTAGGCGCCCGTTGAACGACTCCATCCAGGGGTTCTCCCGCGGGGAGCCGGGCTCGATGTGGGACGTGCCGGCGCCTTTCAGCCGGCACCGATCCCTGAGCGCCCACGCAATGAGCTCGGGCCCGTTGTCCATCCGGCGCTTCCCGGGGGCGTCCGTCGATGATGTTGGCCAGCTTCAACGGGCGCCCGTCCGAGGTTTCGTCGAACTGGAAGTCGATTGCCCACACATAGTTCGGGTACTCGGTCCGAGCCAGCGGTTGCCCGGTGCCGGGTCGCCGCACCTTCCGCTTCGCTGGGGTGGGCGGTACCAGCCCCTCTTCCCGCCACAGGCGCCGCAGCTTCTTGTGATTGACCTGCCAGCCCTCCCGACACAACACCGGATGAGCCTTGCGCCACCCGAGACGGGGATGCTCCCGAGCGAACCGACGCAGCCGCCTGCGCAGCTTCACATCCTCGGCCAGCTCTGGGCGAGGGCAGCGACGCTGAATGGAACGGTGCTGGCCCACCATCCGACACGCTCTCCGTTCCGACACCCCGAACCGCTCCGAGAGAAAATGGTGACCCCGGGCCGTCGCCGAAGGGCAGTCGCTGTCCTGCAGGCCAACTCCTTCGACATCGCCTTGTCCAGCTCGGCTTCGGCCAGCAGCTTCCTCAACCGGGCGTTCTCCCCTCGAGCTCCTTGAGCCGTTTGGCGCCGTCGGCCTTCATCCCCCAATAGGTCTGACGCCAGCGACGCCAGGTCGACTCGGGTGATCTCCAAATGACGCAGCACCTCGGCCAAGTCCCCGCCCTCGTTCAACAGTCATTCGCCCTCACGGGACTTGCGGACCGCCTGCTCGGGTGTGTGCCGGTGACGTTTCATCGTGCTCATCCTCCCATCGTGATGGTCAGACTCCCACTCAAGGTGGACCACTACCCGGGGCTCCTGTCACTGACATCTCTTGACATCGGTCAACCGAGCGAAACCGCGAGGTCCCGAGCCTCGCCGTTTCGCCTATGTTGGGAGCCTGCCGAACAGGAGCGCCATGACACTTTCCCCGTTACACGCCGTGAACGTCGCCGGCCAGAGCGTTTGGTCCGACCAGATCTCCCGCTCGATGCTCGATGCCGGCGAGCTCGAACGCCGGATGGAGGAGGACGCCGTCACTGGCGTCACCTCGAACCCCAGCATCTTCGCGACGGCCATCGCCTCGGGCTCGGCCTACGACGACCAGATGAAGGACCTGGCTACCCGGGGAGCGGACTCGAAGGAGATCGTGGGCGCGCTCATGACGAGCGACATTGCTCGGGCCTGCGACGTGATGCGGCCCGTGTGGGAACGGACCGACGGACGCGACGGCCATGTGTCGGTCGAGGTGGACCCCGAACTCGCCCATGAGACCGAGGCCACCATCGCCGAGGCCCGCGAGTGGGTCAAGCGCATCGACCGGCCCAATCTCCTCGTCAAAGTCCCGGCGACGCTCGCCGGCGTCCCCGCCGTCCGGGCACTGATCGGAGAGGGCATCTCGATCAACGTCACCTTGATCTTCTCGATCGATCGTTACCTGGAGGTGATGGACGCCTATATCGATGGACTGGAGGGGTACCACAACGCAGGAGGCGACGTCTCGAAGGTGGCGTCGGTCGCTTCGTTCTTCGTGTCGAGGGTCGACTCCGAGGTCGACAAACGGCTCGAAGCCGCAGGCGCCCACGACCTGCGCGGCGTGGCAGCTGTTGCCAACGCCCGGGTCGCATACGACGAGTTCCTCCAGAAGTTCCGGGGCACACGCTGGGAAGCACTCGCCGCCAAGGGTGCACGGGTCCAGCGCCCGCTGTGGGCGAGCACCAGCACCAAGAACCCCGAATACCGCACCACCCTGTACGTGGACACGCTGGTCGCACCCCACACGGTGAACACCATGCCGCTCGAGACGATCGACGCCTATCAGCAGGACGGACCGGCCACTCCTCCCATCATGGGGCCGGAAGAAACCGCCACTGCCCGCGTGATGATGCGGGCCATCGCCGACGCCGGAGTGGACATGGACGACGTGTTCACCCAGCTCGAAACGGAAGGTGTGTCGAAGTTCATCGACGCCTGGCGGGCCTCGCTGGCGGACATCGACAACAAGCGCGAGAAGATGAAGTAGCTGGCAGCTGCCAGCGACCAGCTGCCAGCCAGAAGCGCGCCGGCCGCTCCGCTTGCGCCTGGCTCCCGGCTCCTGGCTCCTGGCTCCAACGGTGAAGGCCCCGGCGGTGCCGGGGCCTTCTTCGTGTTCACGAGCGAGTCGGATCAGTTGTCGTCGTCGTCATCGTCATCGTCATCGTCATCGACGGTGGTCGAGGTCGTGTCGTCATCGTCGTCATCGTCGTCATCGTCGTCATCGTCATCATCGTCATCGACGGTGGTCGAGGTCGTGTCGTCATCGTCGTCATCGTCGTCGATGGTGGTCGACGTCACCGAACCGGGACTCGAATCGTCATCATCGTCGTCATCCATCGTGGTCGAGGTGACCGAGCCGCCGCTGCCACGATCGTCGTCGTCGTCATCATCATCATGATCATCGATGGTGGTCGACGTCACCGAACCGCCACTGCCGCCCACGGTGGTCGACGTGTTCGAGCCGGCCGAAGTCGACGACGTCCCAACGCTCGATGACGTCGACGACGAGTCCATCGTGGAGGAACTGGACGAGCTCGAGGTGGAGTCGAGGGACGTGGTGGTGGAGTCGCCGGATGACGGAATGTCCAGGCCGATCGGTTCGACGACGTAGGCCACGCCATCCTGGATCGGACCGGGCAGGTTTCCGGTGGCGGCAACGCCACCGACGGCGGCGATCGCCACCGACGAGGCGAGCAGGACTTTGGCGAGTGCGCCCGACAACAGTGTCTTCAACATGGCTTTGCTCCGTGGTTCAGGCAAACCGGCGGTGCCAGACCAGACACCGGACTCGGCCGCGGTACGTGCGACTTCGGAAACGGCAGCGATCGCCATGGCGGACCGCTCGGGCGAGGGCTGTTCGGCGAGAGACCGAATGGCTTCCACCACCTGGTCACCGGTGCCGTCGGCCCCCCTGAGAGCTGCCTCGAAATCGCCTGCGTCGTCGTTCATCTCACTGCCGTGAACGTGCGAGTCGCTCATCGGGTTACGGCCTCGTCCGAGAAATCTCGGCGAAGGGCCTGAAGGGCGCGATGCTGGAGCTGCTTCACCGTGTTCACCTTCCGCCCCGTGATGGCCGCCACCTGTTCCAGGCTGAGATCACCCAGCACCCGCAGCGCCACCACCTCCGCCTGGTCGGGGGTCAAAGAGGACAACATGGCCAGGGCACGAGCCTGGGAGTCGTTCGCCTCGTACACCACCGCCGGATCGGAAGAGGGATCCAACCGCTCGAATCCCGGCGGGAGCTCCTCGGTGCTTCGGCGGGCGTACCAGCGATGCTGGTCGATCAGTCGGCTGTGGGCGATGGTGAACACCCAGGACCGGAACTGCTCCTCCGATCCCCGGAACGCCCCGATCGACCGGGCGATCTGGGAGAAGACCTCAGCGGTTGCGTCCTCGGGCTCCCGGACACCCTTCGAGCGCATGTACCCGGTGACCGAGCCCGCCAGGTCGCCCCACAACTCGGTCCACGCCCATTCCGCACCCAGGCGGGCTGCGTCGAGGACTTCCGGAAAATGCTCACCGATGGCCACAACCGACATCGTGCCTCAAAGACCCCCGGCGAGCAACGTGATGAGCGCCTGGAAACGAGACGTTGAATCGGACTTGATGGTTTCTTGAGGAACCGACCGTTCAGGCGCGAGTGAGAGGAGCCCAGGCGAGGAGCAGCGTCTTCTTGCCCTCACGATCGAAGTTCACCACTGCCTGTGCCTTGTCGCCGACTCCGATCACTTCGCGCACCGTGCCCATCCCCCACTTGTCGTGCCGGACACGGTCGCCCGGTCCGATCTCGGAAGCATCGACCGTGTGCTCTGGACCGGTGAAACGCTCGGAGGCCACCTGACGGTTCCGCTTGATCGACCCCTCCACCAGATGAGATGGGATCTCCTTGAGGAACCGGCTGGCCGGGTTGTAGTTGGTGGCACCCCAGAGCGTCCGACTGGCCGCCGATGTCAGGAACAGACGCTGCTGGGCCCTTGTGATGCCGACATAGGCGAGGCGGCGCTCCTCCTCCATCTCGGCGGCGTCGCCCAAGCTGCGCATGTGCGGGAAGATCCCGTCCTCCATACCCACCACGAAGACCGCCGGATACTCGAGGCCTTTGGCGGTGTGGAGGGTCATCAGCGTGACCGCACCGGCGCCCTCGTCGATGTCGTCGGAGTCGCTGACCAGGGCCGCCTGTTCCAGGAACACCTCGAGGCGTCGCAACGGAGGAATCTTCTCCCATGGGTCGCCGTCGATCACCGAGCCCTCGTTCTGGGCCTCGAATTCGACCGCCACCGACGCCAGCTCCCGGAGGTTCTCGGCACGCCCCAATGCCTCGATGGTGCGCTCGGCCTCGAGGGCCGCCACGTAGCCTGTGTCCTCGATCACCGACCGCACCGCCTCGCCGACACTCTCCTCCGCGGCCACCGTGATGGTGTCGAGCACCGCACAGAACTCCTCGATGCGCCGGACCGCCCCCGAGTTGAGGGGTCCGATCTCCGAGGCCCTCCGGAGGGCAGCCGTGAAGCCGAGCTTGTTCGACTCGGCAAAACGGTCGACGTGACCAACGGTTGTGTCGCCGATCCCGCGTTTGGGTTCGTTGATCACCCGCTTCAACGCCACCTGATCGTCGGGGTTGACGATCGCCTTCAGATAGGCGATGGCGTCCTTGATCTCCTTGCGTTCGTAGAACCGGACGCTGCCCACCACCTTGTAGGCGATGCCCCGCCGCACGAGCACATCCTCCACCACCCGGGACTGGGCGTTGGTTCGGTAGAAGACCGCGATGTCGGCGGGGTTGAAGCCCTCGTCGAGGAGCGCCTCGACCTTGTCGGCGACGAACCCGGCCTCATCGTGCTCGTCCTCGCCTTCGAAACGAACGATCTTCGAACCCTCGCCCTTGTCGCTCCACAGCCGTTTCGGCTGGGGCCTGGGGTTGTTGGCGATCACGGCGTTGGCGGCGTCGAGGATGGTGGCGGTGGACCGGTAGTTCTGCTCGAGCACCACCACCCTGGCATCCGGGTAGTCCTTCTCGAAGTCGAGGATGTTGCGAACGTCGGCCCCACGCCAGCGGTAGATCGACTGGTCGGAGTCGCCCACCACACACAGGTTGCGATGGGTGTCGGTGATCTGGCGGACCAGCGTGTACTGGGCCTTGTTGGTGTCCTGGTACTCGTCCACCATCACATACCGAAACCTGTTCCCGTACTCGGCCAGCACCTCGGGGAACGCACCGAAGAGCTCGACGGTGATCATGAGCAGATCGTCGAAGTCCATGGCGGAGGCGGCGAGGAGACGCTGCTGGTACAGGCGGTACACGTCCGAGACCTGTTCGTGGTAGAAGCCGTCGTCGGAGGAGGCGAACGCCTCGTAGTCGATCAGTTCGTTCTTGGCATTGGAGATGGCGGCCCGCACGTTGCGGGGCGGCAGCCGCTTGGGGTCGATGTCGAGATCCTTGATGCACTGGGTCACCAGTCGGAGCGAGTCCTGCTCGTCGTAGATCGAGAAGCCACTCCGATACCCCAGGCGATGAGCCTCCCGCCGGAGGATGCGGACACACGCCGAGTGGAACGTCGAGACCCACATGGCCTTGACCGCTCCCCCCACCAGGGCCCCTACCCGATCCCGCATCTCGGCGGCGGCCTTGTTGGTGAAGGTGATGGCGAGGATCGCCGACGGCGGGACCTTCAGATCCTTGATCAGGTGGGCGATGCGGAAGGTGAGCACCCGAGTCTTGCCGGACCCGGCACCCGCCACCACCAGCAGGGGCCCCTCGGTGGCGGCGACCGCCTCCCGCTGCACGGGATTCAGTTCGTCGAACAACGAGGAATCGGTGGGAACGTCATCGATGAACCACTGAGCCTGCACCGAAAAGATCGTAGCTCGTGGTCACGGGAGGAACGACAGGAGTGTGATTCGGAGACCGACGGCCGTAGAACGTAGAACGTAGAACGTAGAACGTCCGGCGGCCGTGTCTGGCGGTGAGCGGCCAGGGCCGCTACCGAGATGCGTTGGCGGCCCCGCTTGATTGGATGAGGGGTCCGGGTGCCGGACCTTGAACGTTCTACGTTGAACGTTGTACCCGTCAGCCTGTCTCCGCCGCCTGACGCTCGCGTTCCTCGGCGACGCGCTGGGCGCTCTCCTGGGTCTGTGTGATCGACAGGCAGAAGCGGCTTCCGGTGGGGAAGCGCTTCTCGTACCAGACGTCGCCACCCATGGCTCTGGCGAGTCTCCGGGCGATCGGGAGGCCCAGGCCGATACCCTGCGAAAGCCGCGCATCGCCTTTCGAGACCTGCTCGAAGTGCTCGAAGATCACGTCGACGGCGTCGGACGGGACACCGCGTCCATTGTCTGAGACCACCACCACGAAGTGGTCGCCCAGGGTGAATCCTTCCACCAGCACCTGATCGCCGCCGTAGTTCTTGGCGTTGGTGAGCAGGTTGCGGATCACCTGCTCGACCCGACGCTGGTCGCCCCAGGCGGTGATGCCGCCCGGTATGGAGATCGAGACCTCCTTGTTGCCCGCCGTGGGCAGCACCAATGCCGACACCTCGTGGACGACGGCCGACAGGTCGAACACCCGCTGGTCGAGCTTGAGCCTGCCCGCTTCGAGGCGCGGAATCACCAACACGTCCTCGACGAGGTTGCCCAGCTTGACCGACTCGATCGAGATGAGCCCAAGGAACTCGTCGACCTCTGTGTCGGGGAGATCCCTCCAACCGGCCAGGAGCTGGGCGAAGCCGGTGATCGATGCCAACGGTGTTCGGAACTCGTGGCTGACCATCGTCACGAAGTCGTTCTTGATGGCGTCGGCCTCGGCCAGTTTGGCCTTCGCCTCCTCGGCCAGCGCCGCGGCCCTGGAGCGTTGTCTCCATGCCACCACCGCAGACACACCACCCGCAACCGCCCCGACCACGCCGAGGATCAGCATGACGCGATCGACGGCCGCCGACGAGACGGCGAGTGCCGAGTCCGGGATCAGCGTCGCGAAGAGGCGCATGCCGGGGCCAGTCTGGGGGGACGAATGGTCTCTGACATCACGATCATGGCACGATCGTCGGCCACGAGCACCCTGAACCCCCGACGTCATCGCCGAGACGCCCTCCCGGAGCGAGCTCACACACGGCGGGAGGATCGCTCGGTCAACAGCCGACGGATCGACTCGGTGAGCGCCCCCCGACGCAGATCGAACTTGTCGAGATAGGCATCCACCCCGGCCTCCCATGCTGCTGCCTTGTCCTCCTGCTCCGCCACACCCGACACCATCACGATTGGCAGCGTGGCACCGGTGGAACGGATCGCCGTGACCACCTGGGCGCCGTTCGAGCCGGGCATGGAATAGTCCACCACCAGAGCGTCGTAGCGGCGGGACTCGAGCAGTCCCATCGCCTCGGCGCCGTTTGCGGCGACCTCGACATCGAACCCGTTGCCACGCAGCGTCGCCCCGATGAGCTGGCGGACCCCGGCGGAGTCGTCGACAACCAGAACCGTGGGCCGGTGGGATGGGAGCTCGGGTGAGCGACGGGCCGCCACCCCGAGATGGTTGTGGTCGACCACCACCAGCACCTGACCGCCGCCGAGGAACGCCGCACCGGCGATATGGTCGGCGCCTTCGAGGATCGGTCCCACCGACTTCACGGCGACGCTCCTCTGTCCGAGCACGTCACCCACTCCGACGGCCACCAGGCCGGATCGGGTGGAGAGGATCAGGGCGATCGTGTCCTCGACCTGTCTGACGATTCCCACGGCCGAGGCCAACGAGACGAACGGGATTCGTTCGTTCTCGAACGCGAGCTCGCTGACGGCTCCGCCGGTGCGCAGGGCCGGCGCGATGGGGGTGACGGTGTCGATGACAGCCGCCTCCGACAAACCGAAGACCTGGTCGGCAGCCGTCACCGTGACGATGCGTTGCAGCACCAGCGACACCGGGAGGTCCACCATGACGGTGGTGCCCGCTCCGGGAACGCTGTGGATCATGACGCTGCCCGAAACGCCATCGACGGCATCGGCGAGCAGCGCCAGGCCCTCGCCGGTTCCGGAGAAGTCTGTGACACCGTCCACGGTCGTGAACCCCGCACGCAGCAGATGGCTGCGCAACTCACTCGGTGAGGATGGAAGGCCCTCGTCCTCAGCCCGGCGGCGAACCGCCCCCCAATCGACACCTCGGCCGTCATCGCCCACCGCCAGGATGAGACGATCCTCCTCGATCTCGGCGGAGAGACGAACGACACCGGTGGCCGCCTTTCCAGCAGCCGCTCGCTCGGTCGGAGACTCGAGGCCGTGGTCGACGGCGTTCACGATGAGATGCCGGAGCGGCTCCCGGAGCAGGTCGACGATCTGGCGGTCGACCTGGATGTCGGCACCGGTGATGTCGAGACGGACGTTCCTACCCAGCCGCCGACCCAGGAACCGAACGAACTGCGGGAAGGTCTCGATCGCCTCGGACAGCGGGACGTTGACGAGCGACACCGCATCGTCCTTCAGTGTCGACAGTTCGCTCGAGACCCTGGCGATCTGAGCACGCCACCCGGCCAGCATCCGTGCCGGATCACCGCCGAAGGAAACGAGTGCCAGGTCGTCGAGCGACTGGATCTCGATGCCCACCTCGACGACCCGGTTGATGAGTGTGTACAGGGCGCCGGTGTCCACCCGCATGACCGAACCCTCCAGCTCACCCTCCAGCGAGGGCAGCAGCCCTCCGAGGGTGACCTGTTCCCCTCCCACCACCGGGAGAGAGGCGCTGGGGAAACGAATGGGGCCGGTGATGGGAGGCGCCATGAAATCGGCCATCGAGATGTCCGACTCCGAGGTTGGGCCCGAGGCGGCGGCTTCTGGCACAACGTCGGGGACCGGGGGATGATCCGAGGGGGGCTCGACGGCGTCCGGCGTACCGACCGCTGCGGGACGCGTCTCGACCTCGGTGCCCGCAGCGTCGGCCGGCGGAGGCTCCTTGTCGTCGTCGGCGAGAGCCGACTCGACAGCGGCGGCCGAAGAAGCGAGACCTTCGGGGGCCTGGGATTCCCGTGCAGCGGACTGCAGCATGCGAGAGAGATCGAGCATGGCGGCTCCCAGTTCGGAGATGTTGGAAGGGTCCTCGTCCCGAACCGCCTTCCAGGCGCGTTCGAGGACGGCGGAGGCTTCGCCCACCTCGGGCTTGCCGACCATGTGCGACGAGCCTTTCAGGGTGTGGGCGTCGCGGACCAGGTCGTCGTGGCGCGAGGGGTCACAGGTGCCATCGATGAGGGCTCGAGCGCCCTCGATCAGTGACTCGCTGCGCTGATCCACCTCGGTGAAGTAGATCCCCATCAGTTCTTCCGACTCAGCCCAGTCCATCGTGCCTCCGGACGACAGGTATCGGCAGGTTCCCCGCCGACTTGAGGGTCACTCCCACTCGATGGTGGCGGGCGGCTTCGACGAGATGTCGTAGGCCACCCGGTTGATGCCTTCGACCTCGTTGATGACCCGGCTGGAGATGCGCTCGAGCAGGTCGTAGGGCAGTCTCGCCCAGTCGGCGGTCATGGCATCCTCGCTGGTGACGGCCCGCAGGATCAGGGGGTACGCATACGTCCTGCCGTCCCCCTGCACGCCCACCGACTTGATGGCGGGCAGCACTCCGAACGCCTGCCAGATCTCCCGTTCGAGGCCGGCCCGGCGGATCTCCTCGGTGACGACCGCATCGGCCTGTCGAAGAATGTCGAGCCGTTCCCGTGTCACGTCGCCGATGATGCGCACCGCCAGCCCCGGACCGGGGAAGGGTTGCCGCCACACGATGTCTTCGGGGAGGCCGAGTTCCTCCCCGACGGCACGGACCTCGTCCTTGAACAGGTCCCGGAGCGGCTCGACCAGGCTGAACTGCATGTCCTCGGGCAGGCCGCCAACGTTGTGGTGACTCTTGATCTTGGCGGCGTCCTTGGTACCCGATTCGATGACGTCGGGATAGAGCGTGCCCTGCACCAGGTAGGCGGCGTCCGAGAAGTCCTTCGCAACATCCTCGAAGACCCGGATGAACGTCTCCCCGATGATCTTGCGTTTCTCCTCGGGGTCGGTGACACCGGCGAGCCGGTCGAGGAACCGGTCCTCGGCCTTGACGTGCACCAGGTTGATGTGGAAGTGGCCACGGAACGTCGCCTCCACCTGTTCGGCCTCGCCCTGCCGGAGCAGGCCATGATCGACGAAGATGCAGGTGAGTTGATCACCGACCGCCTCGTGCACGAGCGCAGCCGCAACCGACGAGTCGACCCCGCCCGACAAGCCGCAGATGACCTTCTGGTCACCGACCTGCGCCCGCACAGCCGCCACCTGCTCCTCGATGATCGAGTGGCGGGTCCAGGTGGGCCGCGCATTGCAACCGTCGAAGAGGAAGCGCTCGAGGACCTCCATCCCGCGGGGGGTGTGCGCCACCTCCGGGTGGAATTGCACGCCGAAGATACGGCGCTCCCGGTCCTCCATCGCCGCCACCGGCGCAGACGGAGTGGATGCCACGCACACGAACCCCTCCGGGACCGCCGACACCGAGTCACGGTGGCTCATCCACACGTCCTGGGACAGGGGCAGATCCCGGAACAGCACGGAACCGGACGTCACCTCGAGCGGCGTCTTGCCGAACTCTCCACCCCCGGTGTTGGCGACCGTGCCACCCAACTCCATCGCCACCAACTGGTGCCCGTAGCAAATGCCCAGAACCGGGATACCCAGCTCGAAGAGGCGGGGATCGACCCGGTAGGCGTCCTCGGCGTACACCGAGGCCGGGCCACCAGACAGGATGATGCCCACCGGCGACTTGGCCCGCACCTGATCCGGCGTGATGTCGCGGGGGACGATCTCGGAATGAACCCGCGCCTCACGGACGCGGCGAGCGATCAACTGGGCGTACTGGGCCCCGAAGTCGAGGACCAGCACGGTGTCGAACGTGGTTGTCATCCCATGCCCACGCGCTGGGAGCGCTGCAGGCCCTTGCCTTCGGTCTGGAGCGACGGAGCGATCATGACCTCGGCCTTCTGGAACTCCTTGACATCGGAGTAGCCGCAGGTGGCCATCGACACTCGCAATGCCCCGAACAGGTTGCGCTTGCCGTCGTTCTCGTGCGCCGGGCCCAGGAGGATCTCCTCGAGCGTTCCCAGGATGCCGGTCTTGACCCGAGCACCGCGGGGAAGTGTCGGATGGAAGGTCGCCATGCCCCAGTGGTATCCGGCGCCGGGGGCCTCCGATGCAGCCGCCAACGGCGAGCCGATCATCACGGCATCGGCCCCACAGGCGATGGCCTTGGCCACATCGCCACCGGTTCGCATCCCACCGTCGGCGATGACATGGACATATCGCCCGGTTTCATCGAGGTAACGGATGCGGGCCCCGGCGGCGTCGGCGATGGCCGTTGCCTGGGGTACCCCGACACCCAGCACACCGCGGGTGGTGCAGGCCGCTCCCGGCCCGACACCCACCAGGATGCCGGCGGCGCCGGTACGCATGAGGTGGAGAGCCGACGAGTAGCTGGCACACCCGCCGAGGATCACCGGAGCGTCGCACTCGGCGACGAACTTGCGCAGGTCGAGCACCTCTCCCTTGGTGGAGACGTGCTCGGCGGAGACCACGGTGCCCTGGATCACGAGGATGTCGAGCCCCGCCTTGAGTGCGTAGGGCGAGAGCTCTGCGACCCGCTGAGGCGTGAGCGATGCCGACGTGGTGATCCCGGCCGCCTTCAACTCGGTGACCCGCTGGCCGACCAGGTCCGGTTTGACCGGCTCCTGGTAGATCTCCTGCATGCGCCGGGTCGCCTTCTCGGCTTCGAGCTCGGCGATCTCCTCGAAGTACGGCACGGGATCGGCGTAACGGGTCCACAGCCCTTCGAGGTTGAGAACCCCGACGCCGCCGAGCCGGCCGATCTCGATGGCGGTGGACGGGCTGAGCGCACCGTCCATCGCCGAACCCATCATCGGAAGGTCGAAGCGGAAGGCGTCGAGCTGCCACGAGATGTCGACATCCTCGGGGTCGCGTGTCCTCCTGCTCGGAACGATGGCGATGTCGTCGAAACCGTATGCCTGCCGGCCCGACTTACCGATGCCGATGTCGATCTCCACGTTGAATCCTCCGGCCCTGGTGGAGCAATGGAGAGTACCACCGTTGTAGTTTGGCGAACCCGCCACTCCGGCACCGCCCGACCTTCGGAAAGGCCACTCCGACCCCGCCGCCGACGGCTCCCGGCCGCTCCTCGGTAACCTCCCCACCGTGACCAACGACGACGAGCTGATCGGGCCACCCTGGGGGATCGCCGACTTCTTCCTGATGATGATCACCGGGATCGCCGGGGCGTTCGCAGCCGGCGCGGTCGTGATCGGCCTGGATCTGGGCACCGGACCCAGCGTGGCGGTGTCCGCCCTCGGGATGTCCGCCGGCCACGCCGTCGGACTGTCGGTCGCCAAGAATCGCCGAAGCGCCCGCCTGGCGGACCTGGGCCTGGTGGTGGAACCCGAAGACGGCCGGTACCTGCTGTTCGGAGCGATCCTCCAGGTCGCCCTGGCCGTCGCCTTCTCGCCCATCGCCGAACTGCTCGAATCGGACGGGACCACCCAGGTGGTCGCCGATCAGATCGCCGACATCACCGACCTGGGTCTCCGCATCGCCATCATCCTGCTGGTGGGACTGGTCGCCCCGATCATGGAGGAACTCGCGTTCAGAGGCCTGCTCCTGAGCGCCGCCCGCCGCCGCCTCGGCAACCGGGCCGCGATCGCGGTGACGGCACTCGTCTTCAGTCTCTTCCACTGGCTCGGAGTCGATCAGGGCAACGCCCTCGCCGGCGTCCTGACCCTCGTTCAGCTGTTCCTCACCGGCCTGGTGCTGGGCCATCTCGCCGTCAAACACGAGCGCCTCGGTCCCGCCATCTTCCTCCACGCCGGTTTCAACATGCTCACCCTGATGGTCCTGTTCTTCGCCCCCAACGCACTCGGGTAGCTCGAAACGCCGAACGCAGAACGCAGAACGCCAAAGGCAGCTGGGGCAAACGGCCTGCACTGCCGGCTCCAACGCCGTTGGCTGGTCGCCCGTCGAAGTCGGTTGTGACCGATCCTGGCCTTCTGCGTTCTGCGTTCTGCGTTCTGCTTTCGCTATCGGCCCAGGCCGACCTTCGCCCGGACGGACACCATCTCGAGCTCGGCGCGTTCCCGTGCGATCCGGGCGCCGCGTTCCATCACCTCGGTGATCTCGGCGTCGGTGATGGAGAGGAACCGCTCGCGGATGGGTCCAACTCCCGCGACCAGGGCTTCGCCGACCGCTTCTTTGAACCTGCCGTATCCCGCTTCGTGGAACTCTTCGACGAGGTCGTCGATGGGGCGGCCGGAGAAGACGCTGAACAGCTCGAGCAGATTCGAGACTCCCGGCTTCTCGTCCCAGTCGTAGCGGACGTAGCGGTCGGAGTCGGTGACGGCAGTCTTCACCTTCTTGCGAATGGCGTCGTCGGAGTCGACGAGCAGGATTCGTGATGCGGGGTTCGGATCGGACTTCGACATCTTGGCCGTGGGGTCCTGCAGGGACATGACGCGGGCACCGATCTTGGGAGTGATCCGCTCGGGGAGGGGGAACTCGTCGCCGAAGCGGGAGTTGAACCGCTCCACGAGGTCGCGGGTCAGTTCGAGGTGCTGGGTCTGGTCGTCGCCCACCGGGACTGCGTGTACGTGGTGCAGCACGATGTCGGCGGCCATCAGCACCGGGTAGCTCAGCAGGCCCAGGTTCTGGCCGGCCCGGTCGGACTTTTCCTTGTACTGCGTCATCCGCTCCAGTTGACCGATCCCGGTGATCGTCGCCAGGATCCAGGCCAGTTCGGCGTGGTGGGGGACGTGGGACTGGAAGTAGATGAGCGAGCGATCCGGGTCGACACCGGATGCCAGGATCATCTTGGCCATGTCGAGCCGCTGACGCTCGAACTCGGAAGCGTCGTAGGGGGTCGTCATGGCGTGCAGATCGACCACGCAGTAGATCGTCTCGTAGGTGTCCTGCATGCGCACCCAGTTCTGGAACGCCCCGATGTAGTTGCCGACATGGACGTTTCCGGTGGGCTGCACGCCCGAGAACACACGTTTACGGTCGCTCACGATCCTTCTCCCTGGAGAACGGGGGAGGATAGCGACAGGGGGCTCCCGTCGAACCAGGAGCACGAGAACGATCCGGACCCGGAGAAGGTCATTCGCCCCGCTCCGCTCGGAGTCGCCATGCCGTACGTTGGGTGGATGGCCAGGGTGGTGGTCTCAGAGTTGATGGATGGCGACGTCGTCGCCGGGATGAGTGCGTGGGCGGCCGTGACCTACGACCCCGCCATGGGTGACGCGCTTCGGGAACTGCTGGCCGACGCCGACAGGTTGATCGTGCGCAACGTCACCAGGGTGACCCGGGCGCCGCTCGACGAAGCTCCCCGGCTCCGAGTGGTTGAACGGTTGGGGACCGGAACCGACAACATCGACCTGGCCGCCTGCGCAGATCGGGGCATTCAGGTGCAGACGGCCCCCGGGGCGAACGCCGTGGCGGTGGCCGAACACGCCCTGGGCGCGATCGGGTCGGCCCTCGCAGAACGAGCCGCCGCACTGGGTATGTCGGCGGCCGGCCCCGATCCGTTCATCGCCGAAGCGGCCATCCCCCTGATGGATCCCGATCCGCTGGCGGCACGTTCCGACGTCCTTGCCGTCCATGTTCCCCTCACGCCTCGCACCCTCGGCATGGTCGACCGTGTGCTCCTGGGACTGCTGCCGCCCGAGGCGCTCGTCATCGACTGCTCCCGTGGCGGGGTCGTCGACCACACGGCCGTGATCGAACGGCTTCGCTCGATGGTGGCCGAGGCAGTGCGTGGCGTGCTGGCGTCATGACGACCGTGACATGCGCCGGGCTGGTGGTCGCCGATACCGTGCTCGAGGTAGACGCCGTGCCGGCGGCGGGCACCAAGAGCTTCGCGACCCGCATGTCGGAACAGGCGGGAGGTCCGGCCGCCACTGCCGCGGTGACCGTGGCCAGGCTGGGAGGCTTGGCTCGTTTCATCGGTCGGGTCGGCGATGACGAACGCGGACGTCGGCTTCGGTGGGAGCTGGAAGCGGAGGGGATCGACACCACCGGGCTGGAGGTGCTCGGCGGCGTACCCACCTCGATCTCGATGGTGCTGGTGACACCCGACGGTGAACGCACCATCGTCAATCACACCCACCCCGACCTGCTCGGCCCGGCCGACCCGCTCGTCCAGGGAGATGTGGTGCTGGTCGACGCCCACTGGGCGACCGGCGCCGATGCGGTACTCGAAGCCTCACGCGCCATGGGTATTCCTTCCGTGCTGGACCTGGACCGAAGCCCCAACCACGGCGAGTCACTGGCGCTCGGACACCTGGCGGAACACCCGATCGCATCATTGGATGCCGCCCGTCGGCTCACGGGCGAGGAGAAGGGCCAGGACTGCCTGCTCCATCTGGTCGAGCTGATCGGGCCGCACACCGTGGTTACGGCGGGAGCCGAGGGCTTGTGGTGGTTGAACGACGGTCGGATCGCGCACCTCGCTGCTCCGGCGGTGACGGTGGTGGAGACGATGGGCGCCGGCGACGTGTTCCATGGGGCTTTCGCCTGGGCGTTGGGTGAGGGCATGGAGGTGGGCCGGGCGCTCGAGGCCGCTTCCAGGGTTGCGGCCGAACGGTGCAGGCGGCGAGGAGGATGGCAGTCGATACCGAAGGAAGTGCCATGGAACTGAAGGCCGGGAAACTGCCGCGCGACATCAATGCGCAAAAGGTGGTTGGAGGGAGTGTGGCCGTCCACCGAGTCCGCACTGGCTGGTCGACCTGTCGAGACGTCGAACATCCCTCCCTACGAACGGGTCCCCGCCATCCAATCTGCGTGCATCCGGGTGTAGAGGCCTCCCGCCCTGAGCAGGTCCGAGTGGGTTCCGTGCTCGGCGAGGCGCCCTTCGGCGAAGACCAGGACCTCATCGGATGCTTCGGCGGTGGAGAGCCGGTGGGCGATGGTGATCGAGGTGCGCCCGGCGATGAGACGATCGATCGCATTGCGGAGTCTGACCTCGAGCGCCGGGTCGACCGCCGAGGTGGCCTCATCGAGGACCAGCAGGTCCGGCTGGCTCATCCAAGCCCGTACCAAGGCCACCAGCTGCCGCTCGCCGGCCGACAGCTGACTGCCCCGCTCGCCGACCTGGGTCGCCAGCCCGTCGGGAAGTGAGTCGAGCCAGTCCGACAGCCCCAGATCGAAGAAGGCGGCCCGCACGCCCATGTCGTCGGTCCCGGGGCGCCCGTACCGCGCGTTGTCGGCGACCGAGGCATCGAACAGGAACCCCTCCTGGGGGACATAGGCGACCCGGGACCTCAACGAGGCGAAGCGAATGCGGTCGACTGGCACCCCGGCGATCTCGATCGAGCCCTCGGTGGCCTCGAGGAGTCGTACCACCACCTTGGCGAAGGTGGTCTTGCCCGAGCCGGTCTCCCCCACCACCGCCACCCGACGCCCGGCGGGGATCGTCATGTTGACGTTCATCAGCACGTCGTCACCGGAGGGGTAGCGGAACCGGAGGTCCCGCACCACCACGTCGAGGGGTCGTTCCGGCAGGTCGACTCCGTCCTCCCCCGGATCGTCGAGGTCGACCGGAGTGTCGAGCACCGCTAACACCCGCCGGACTCCGGCGGCGGCGCCCTGCGCCGTGTCGAGGGTCTCGACCAGCGTCTGGACCGGCTGGACCAGCAGGTTCACCAGGAACAGGAACGCCAGCAACCCGCCGGCCGTGACGCCGGCATCCGCCCCGAAGAGGACGCCGGTCGCCACCACCCCGGCCGTGAGCACCCCTGCGAACACTTCGGCCGACGAGAACAGCGCCGACCCGAGGTTGGCAGTGCGGAACTCGGCGGAGAACTGAGCGTCGACCGCCGACCGCACCCGATGCAGCGTGGGGCCTTCGGCCCCGTACGCCCGCACCACCGGCAGCCCGGCGATCGACTCGCTGAGAGCCGACATGGAGTCCGACACCCGCTCACGCACCCGATCGTGGGCCTTGCCCAGTACCCGCTGGAACCAGATGAGCATCAGCCCGTAGAGGGTGACGCCCACCACCACCAGCAGGGCGAGCTGCCACTGGTAGACCAGCATGGCGATCACCGCCAGCAGCACCTGGGAGACTCCGATGAGCATCCCCATTCCACCCCACTCCATGAAGTCCTGGATGCGGTAGATGTCCGAAGTGACCCGGGCTACGAGCGCTCCGCGTTGTTCCGACTGCACGTGCAGCGCCGACATCCGGTGGAGCCGGGTGAACACCCTCACCCGTAGGTCCGACAGGCCGGTGGCGGCGAGGGTGGCGAGCCGCAGGGTCGATGCCCGGCGGGCGAACACCGCCAACGCCATCGCGAGCAGCGCCACGCCACCGCGGGCGGCGGCACCGGCAACGTCCACCGGGTCCGATCCGAGGATCTCGATGTCGACGATCTGCTGAACCACCACCGGGATCGCCACCTGAAGCGCGGTGCCGAGCACGGAGAGCGCCACCGTCACACCGAGCCCTCTACCCAGCGACGGGATCTCGGCGATGAGTCTGCGCAGGGCACGCCGAGTCGGGACAGCCAGTTCGTCGGTCATTCGCCCGCCACCTCCCGCTCCGCGGCGTCACGTTCGTAGGCCTGGAGCAGTCGGGCGTAGCCGGGGATGTCGGCCAGTAGCCGCTGGTGGGTGCCCTGCGCCATCACCCGGCCGTCCTCGAGAAAGATGACCTCGTCGGCCAGGGCGATCGACGACTGGCGGTAGGCGACCACCACCACGGTCGAAGGCAGCTCTGCTCGCTTGAGCCCGGTGAGGATCGACGACTCGACCGACGGGTCGACCGCCGAGGTGGCATCGTCGAGGATGAGCAGTCGCGGTTTGCGCACCAGAGCCCGGGCGAGGGCCACCCGTTGCCGCTGTCCGCCCGAGAGGGCGGCCCCCCGCTCCCCCACCCGGGTGGCGTACCCGTCGGGCAGGTCGAGGATGAACTCGTGAGCGTTGGCCATCCGGGCGGCGGCCTCCACCTGCTGATCCGACACGTCGAGGCCGAATCCGATGTTGCCGCGAATCGTGTCGTCGAACAGGAACACGTCCTGACCGACGAACGCCACCTCGCCGGCCAGCGCCGACCGGGCGAAGGAACGGAGGTCACGCCCGTCGATGTGGATTTCGCCGGACACCGGATCCCACAGCCGGGCGAGCAGCGTGACCATCGTCGACTTGCCCGAGCCGGTGGGCCCGACCACCGCTACCGTGGTCTCCGGCCTGATGTCGATGTGGACGTCCTCCAGCACCAGCTCGTCGGGAACGTACCCGAACGAGACGTCCATCGAGGTGACGCCGGCGCCGCCGCCCGACGTGGTGGGCTCGAGGGCGCCGTATCCGACTTCCTCGTCGATGTCCAGCACGGCGGCAACCCTGCGGTACCCGGCGAGACTTCCGGACACTTCCCACAGCACGAAGCCGATGAGTCGAAGCGGGAAGGCGATGAGTGACAACAGGTACACGACCGTCACCAGCTCACCGGCGCTCACATCCCCCGAAGCGACGCGGGCCGCTCCCATGACCAGGATCCCCACCGTGGTGACGGCGGGGATGGCGTCCTGGATGGCGTCGTAAAAGGTGAAGATGCGGGCCACCGAGATGAGCTGGTCCCTGAGCCGCTCGGAGGATTCCTGGAATCGACCGACCTCGTACCCCTCCCGGCCCAGCGCCTTCACGGTGAGGGCACCGTCGATCGACTCGTGAGCAACACCGCTGACCTCGCCGCGGCGGGCCTGGACCTCTTCGAATCCACCAAAGGTGGCCCACGCCCCCTTCACATCGAAGGCGACCTTGCTGAACAGGCCCACCATGGCGATCACCCCGAGCAACGGGTCGGTGAGGAAGACCACCACGATCGAGCCGAGGAGCAACAAAAAGGCCCCGGTGGCGTAGGGGAACGGCGAGAGCACGTAGGTGGCCTGGGACGCGTCGGAGTCGCTCACCGCCAGGAGGTCGCCGGTCGACTGACGGCGGAACCAGGCCAGTTCCAACTTCATGAGGTGCTCCACGAGCCGGGTCCGGAGGTCGGCCTGGGTGCGGCCCTGCATGTAGGTGGCCCCGGTGCGACGAACGACGATCCCGACCGCCTTCCACACCGAAATGGCCACCAGCACCGTCACCGCCGCCCGCAGTCTTCCGGCGGTTGGCTCGCCCTCCTCGAGAACGGGCACGATCAGCGAGTCCGTGAGCGACCCAACCACCACCGCCGACATCACGATCGCCGCCGCGAAGTTGGCGGCACCGAACACCCCAATCCCGAACGAGATCGGATGCGCCTTGATGTAGCGGCCGATGAGTCGGCCACCGTCACCGACGACACGCCGGAGGGAGAGGGGTGCAGCCACGCATCGACTCTACGCCAGGAGACGAGTCGGTCTGGACGAATAACTGATGAAGTCATCACCGCCCGACACCACCCGGGGCCCCCGTGGCACCCTCGGTCAGGATCGGGCATTTCACCCATGTTCATCCGGGGCCGAGTCCGTCATGCTGAGGTCATGGACACCACACGAACCCACTCCGACCGGACGCTGGTCGTCATCGTCTCCATCATCGCGGCCCTGGTGATCCTTTCAGTGGCGGTCGTGTTCACGCGCGGAACGCCCGAACCGCTCGATCCGGCCACCCCGGCCGGCACCGTCCAGGCATATGCCTCGCTGGTCATCGATGGGGACGAACGGGGTGCCGCCGAGTACCTGACCGAGACCGCCCTCGTCGAGTGTGACTACTTCGAACGTGGCACCTCCAATGACATCCGCGTCACTCTCCTGTCGACCGAAGAGCGCGACGACTCGGCTGACGTCAGGGTCTCGATCATCGAGAGCTACGGCAACGGTCCCTTTGGTGCCTCCGAGTGGGAGACCGAGGACGTGTTCGACCTGGTGAAGGTCGACGGGGAATGGAAGATCGCCGTCGCTCCATGGCAGCTCACGGTGTGCCCGAACAAGGAGGTTGGCTCATGATCGCCGGTCTGTTCCTCTTGATCATCATCGGAGGCATCGGCCTGGGCGTTGCCGCGGTCGTGCGCAAGTCCGGCGGCGCAACCTCTGGAGGGGCAGCCCCGGGCGCCGCTCGGCGACTCGTGGTCTTCGCTCTCCTGTTCGCCCTCGTCGTGATCGCCGCCATCGGTGTGTCCGGCTTGTTGGGGCGTGTGCTGGACGGTGGGACCGAACTCGCCGGTAGCGATGTTGCCGGGCTCGCACGGTCGTTGGCATTCACCCTCATAGCCGGCCCGTTGGCGGCACTGCTGTGGTGGTACCTGTGGAGAGGTATCGACGACGAGGCTGAGCGGTCCGCCACAGCCTGGTCGCTGTACCTGGCCGGGATGATGACCACCGCCCTGATCACCTCCACCACCACCCTGCTGGTGACGATCACCGAACTGGTCGATGGCGACTGGCGGCCCCGCAGTCTCGCCATCGGCGTCGTGTGGGCCGGGGTGTGGGGGTGGCACCGATGGATGTCGGCCCATCCCACCAAGAGCCCGACCCGCCTGACCGACGTGGGCCAGGTTTCTGGGTCCGTCTACGGCCTGGCCCTGATGACGGGAGGGGCGATCGCGACCCTGACCTCCCTCCTGGAGGCGGCCCTCGAAACCCTGACCCAGGCTGCCACCGTGGGCGACCCATGGTGGGAGTTCACGCTCCAGGCCGCCATCTGGTCTGTGGCGGGTGCAGTCATCTGGTGGTGGCACTGGATCCACGATGGGGGACAGACACTGCAAACCGGCCTGGCGGACACGGCGCTGGTGGTCGCCGGAGTGGTTGCAACCGGAACGGCGGCCCTGGTCGGAGCGGGTCTGGTGGTGTTCGCACTGCTGTCGCTGGCATTCGACCCGAGCGACACCACAGCGCAGAACATCGAGACACTCCCGTTCGGGGTCGCCGCGCTGGCCATCGGCGGCCTCGCCTGGGCCTACCATCGCCCCATTGCCCTCGGCAGGTCGAACGCCACGAACGATGCCACCCGCCTGACCATGTCCGGCCTCGGTCTGATCGCCGCAGCCAGTGGTATCGGCGTGATCGTCAACTCCATCCTCGACTCCTTCACCGCCGATCTGGCGGGCGTCGACCCCGGACGCGAACTGCTCCTGGGCGGCCTCAGCGCCCTGATCGTGGGAGGTCCGGCCTGGTGGCTGGCGTGGCAGCCCACCAGGGAGGCCACGGCACCGCACACGGCAGGTCGGCGCATCTACCTGGTGGCGGTGTTCGGAGTCGGGGCCGTCGTGGCGCTCATCACGCTGCTGATCATCGGCTACCGGGTGTTCGAGTTCATGCTCGAAGACCTGATGGCGGGCAGCCTGGTCGACCGCATCCGGGCACCGCTCGGAATCCTCGTCGCCACCGGACTCGTCGCCGGATACCACTACCCGGTGTGGAGGCGGGAGCGGCAGGCAGCCGTCGCCACTCATCCCCGTAGGACCGTCGACCACGTCATCCTGGTGACGGGGTCGAATCCCGAGCCCTTGCGGCATGCAATCGACGAGGCCACCGGCGCCGCCATCACCGTATGGATGCGCTCGGACGTCAACGGCGACGGGCCGAGCCCCGAACATCTGTCCCAAGCCCTGGAAGGAGTGGGCGGCAAGCGGATCATGGTGGTGACCGGGCCGGGAGCCCGCGTGGAAGTGATCACGCTCAAGAGCTGAACGGCTTGCAGCTGGCAGCTGCTCAGCCCAGGATCGAGAACTCGATCCGGCGGTTCTGGGCCTTGCCTTCGTCGGTGTCGTTGTCGGTGATGGGCAGCGTCTCGCCGTATCCGACTGCGGTGAGAAGCGCGGAATCGACACCAGCCGCGATCAGGTAGTCGACCACCGACTGCGCCCGCTGCTCGGAGAGAGTGAGGTTGCCCTGGTCCGAACCGTCGGCGTCGGTGTGCCCGCCGATCTCGACCGCCACCGGATTGGTGACCAGGTACCCGGCGGCCCGGTCGAGTTCGCTCTGACCGTCGGCGGTGATCACGGCGCTGCCCACCTCGAAGGTGATGGGCTCCAGGTCGAGGATGTCGTTCACGTCGCCGAGCACGAACCCGGGCGGGACCAACACTCGGTCGAGGGCGATCACGTTGGGAGCGGGAAGGTCGGCGATGGCGACGCCGTTGACGTCGGTGTCCGAAACCGTCACCTCGGCGCCGGTCGACGAGACATGAGCGCCGCTCCCGGTGACGGAGCCTGGAATCACGTGATAGCCGAGAAGCGAACCCAGCCGATCGGCGTCACCCAGGAGCTGATCGACCACACCCTCGGGTAGCGCGGCGAAGGCATCGTCGGTGGGAGCGAGCACGGTGACGTCTCCCGTCAGGGCGTCGCCGAGCCCGGCCGCCTCGACCGCCGCCAACAGGGTTCCGAATCTGCCGTCTGCCGCCAGCGTCTCGGCGGGATCGGCACCTGTGACGGCGACAGGCCCGGCGACCACATGGATGACCCCGTTCGACGCCACCAGGTTTGTTTCGACGATGGCGGCACCACCGATGCTCGGGGCGGGATCGACCGACAGGACCACGGTGTCGCCGCTCAGCATCTCCAATGTGTCCGCAACGGGGAAGAGATCGGTATCAGCCAGCAATCCGGGGGCCACGTGACGCAGCAGCAGTGCACGAAGCGCGTCATCGTCGCCGACATCCACGCCTTCCAACGCCTCGTCGGTGGGGGCGAACAGGGTGAAGGGTCCGCTCCCCTCCAGTTCCGCCGTCAGGTCGGCGCCGTCGAGCAAGCCCAACAGTGTCGAGAACCTGCCATCGGCCGCCAGAACGCCCACCAGGTTCAGCGCCTCGATGGCCGCCTCGGTGGTCGAGGGGGTCGCCGGCTCCTCGGCCAGGGTGGACACGGTACTGGAGGCGCCATCCACCCCATCGATGTCGAATCGCCCGAACAGCCACACCGCCACGAGCGAGACGACCGTGACGAGGATCAGACCCCAGAACAGGGGCAAACCCTTGTCGCCGTCGTCTTCGTCCTGGGGTAGCGGTTCAACGTGGTCGGTCATGGGCGGAGGCTACCGGCTGGCATCCCCCGCTCCGAACCGACGCAGCCACGTTGACGCCACCTTCACCGGGCGGCATACTTGGTTCCCGATGGGCACAACCACCTTCATCATTATCGAGTAGGCGCACGCCACAACACGGCGTGCGCTCCAGACCCCTTGCCAGACCGCAGGGGGTTTTTTCGTGCCAGTCCAGGAGAACGATCCCATGACCAGCCTCGAGATCTACGACACCACCCTGAGAGACGGCTCCCAACAGGAGGGCATCTCGCTGACCGTGAGCGACAAGCTGCGGATCGCCCGCCTACTCGACGAGCTCGGTGTCGGATACATCGAGGGCGGCTGGCCGGGTGCCCTGCCCAAGGACGACGAGTTCTTCAAGCTGGCGCGGAGCGAGATCAACTTCAGGAACGCCACCCTTTCGGCGTTCGGTTCCACCCGGCGACCCCGGGTCTCGGTGACCGAGGATCCCCAGCTCGACGCGCTGCTGGCCGCCGAGACCGAGGTCATCTGCATCGTCGGCAAGGCGTGGGACTACCACGTCCGTGAGGCGCTCCGTACCGATCTCGATGAGGGCGTGGCCATGGTTGCCGAGTCGATCGAGTACCTGACACGGCACGACCGCCGGGTGTTCTTCGACGCCGAGCACTTCTTCGACGGCTACGCCGGCGACCCCGTCTTCGCGCTGGCCGTGCTCGAGGCCGCCCACGAGGCCGGCGCCGAGCGGCTCGTGCTGTGCGACACCAACGGCGGAACCCTGCCACATGTGGTCACCTCGGTGATCGCCGACGTCCACGCTGCCATTCCCGGAGCCCAAGTCGGTGTGCACTTCCACAACGACGCCGGAACGGCGGTGGCTTCGTCGCTGGCCTCGGTCCAGGCGGGTGTTCGCCAGATCCAGGGCTGTGTCAACGGGTACGGCGAACGAACCGGAAACGCCGACCTGTGCTCGATCATCCCCGATCTCACCATCAAGATGGGAATCCCTGTGGTGACGGAAGACCAGCTCGCCATGCTCTCGCCGATCAGCCACCATGTGGCCGAGGTGGTGAACATCACACTCGATCCACATCGCCCGTACGTGGGGGCGTCTGCGTTCACACACAAGGCCGGCTTGCACACCTCGGCACTCGCCCGCCGTTCCGACGCCTACGAACACGCCCCGCCCTCTCTGGTCGGAAACCGCACCCGAATGGTCGTCTCCGAACAGGCCGGGCGGGCGTCCATCATCAACAAGGCCACGGAGCTGGGGATGGCGATGGATGACGACCTCGCCCGGACCGTGCTGGAGCGGGTCAAGGAACTGGAGCACGAGGGATACCACTTCGAGGCCGCCGACGGGTCCTTCGAGCTCCTCGTCCGCCGCGCCGCCGGTTGGGAACAGGACTACTTCCATCTGGAGTCGTTCCGGGCCTTCATCGAACGTCGCGCCGACGAGGCGGTTGTCGCCGAGGCAACCGTGAAGGTCGTGGTGGCGGGAGAGCGTATGGTGACCACCGGCGAGGGCGATGGTCCGGTGAACGCACTCGATCGGGCGCTCCGGGCAGCGCTGCTCCCCCACTATCCGCAGGTGTCCGAGCTGCGGCTCACCGACTTCCGGGTCAGGGTCCTCGACTCGGCCGACGGCACCGCCGCCAAGGTCAGGGTCCTGATCGAGACCTCGGACTCCGAAGGATCCTGGGGCACGATCGGGGTGCACGAGAACATCATCGAAGCTTCCTGGGAGGCCCTGGTCGACGGAATACTCATCGGGTTGCTCCGGCTCGTCTGACCCCGCCCGGTACCAGGTTCGGCTCTGTCAGAACGGCCGGTGGAAGGCTCCCCCTTCACGTGGGCAGACCCAGCAGCTGCCGGGTCATCCAAGCGGTGGCCCCCCACAGCACCTCGTCGTCGATGTCGTAGAACCATACGGTGCGACCACGCCAGTCCTCGGATCGCCAACGGGTTGCGTCCGCCAGATCATCGAGTCTGGGGGTGAGGATCCTGTCGACTTCGCGCTCAGAGCGCACCAGTTGGGGTTCCACGGGGAGACGCCCGACCACCGGGACCACCAACAGGGAGAACTGGACGGTATCGACCGGCGGCAGGAACCCCAGCACCTCCACCGAGGACGGCTCGATCCCCACCTCCTCATGCGCCTCCCGGAGGGCCGTGGCCACCGGGCCGGCATCGCCGGGGTGGGGACGACCGCCCGGAAAGGACAGGTGCCCGGCATGGGTCGGCATCGTCATGGGCCGTTTCGTGAACACGATTCGGAGCACCCCGTTCGAGTCCTCGTAGATGGGTGCAAGCACCGCAGCCATCGGCTTGTCGGCCGGGGGCGGCGCATCCGTGCCGTAGACGAGGAGATCCCACACCCGATGCATGGTACGTGGTGACACCGACCCGGATATTCTGCATCCGATGGTTCCCGAACGGCTCACCACCGAGCGCTTCGAACTCCGACGGTTCTCCCGGCGAGATACCGATGCGCTGGCGGCGTCGGTGCGCAGCTCGTTGCCGGAACTCCAGCTGTGGCTCCCGTGGGCACACATGGCATACGACCGCGACGACGCCCAGGCGTATGTACGCGACTCCACCCAGTCGTGGAAGGACGGCCGGGCGTTCGACTACGCAATCCGAGCCATCGACGACACCGACGGCCATCTCGGCAACATCTCCATCTGGCAGGTGTCCCGGATGGGACGCTCCGGTGAGATCGGCTACTGGGTCCGGTCCGATCGCGCCGGGGCGGGCATCGCCACCGAAACCACCGCTCGCATGATCACGCTCGGGTTCGAGCGGCTCGGGTTCCACAAGATCAACCTGCGCATCGCAGTCGGCAATCGCCCTAGCGAGCGGGTCGCAGAGAAGCTCGGATTCGCCCGCGAAGGCGTGCTCCGAGAGGAGTTGCTGATCAGAGGACGCTGGGTCGACCACACCCTCTACTCGCTGCTGGAACACGAGTGGCGGGCAACGCGACGAAGCCAGGCCCAAACGAGGAACTGAACGGGGCGATGCCCGCTATCCGCCGGCTGCCTGGATGAGCACCTGGGTGGCCCGGCCGAAGAAGCTCGAGATGTCGGGAAGCACGCCGAGCACGAAGGTGGCGATCGCCGCCACGGTGAGCACCCACACCAACGATCCGACCGGAGCATCTTCGAAGACCTCGGCCCCCTCTGGCGGCGAGTCGAACCAGATGGTCTTGGCGACCCTGGCGTAGTAGTAGAAGGCGATCACGGCATTGACAGCGGCGATCACCGCCAGGATGCCTCCTGCGAGCCCTCCGGCGTCGATGGCCGACTGGAACATCACGAACTTTGCGTACCAACCGGCCAGCGGCGGGATACCCGCCAGCGAGAAGAAGAAGATGCCGGCCAGGATGCCCAGCCGTGGGTCGCGACGCCCGAGCCCGGCCCATCCGGCCAGTTCCCCGGTTCCTGTGCGCTTCGATGCCACGATCACCACGGTGAATGCTCCCAGGTTCATGAGTGCGTAGATCACGAGGTACACCACGGTCGCCTCGAGCCCATCGCCCAGGTTCTCACGCCCGTTGACGGCGGCGGCCGCAAACGGGACCAGCATGAAGCCTGCCTGGGCGATCGACGAGTAGGCGAGCAGTCGAACGATGTTGGACTGGCGCAGCGCAGCCAGGTTTGCGATGGTCATCGACAGTGCCGCCATCGCCCACAACGCCGGCCCCCAGTAGGTGGCGGCTCCCGGGAGGGCGAGGTAGAGAACGGCGAAGAGGCCGACGAAGCCGGCCGCCTTCGAGCTGACCGACAAATACGCCGTCACGGGTGTGGGAGCACCCTCGTAGGTGTCCGGAGCCCAGAAGTGGAACGGCACGGCCGACACCTTGAACCCGAATCCGACCAGGATGAACATCACGGCGAGACCGAGCAGCGGCTGCATGTCGGGTTCTCCCGCCATGATGGCGTCCACGGCCACCGAGATCTGATCGAACTGCACGGCGCCGGTGACGCCGAACAGCATCGACATGCCCCACAACAGGAGCGCCGTCGACAGAACGCCCAGGATGAAGTACTTGAGCGACGCCTCGTTCGACTTGAGGTCTCCCTTGCGCCATCCGGCCAGCATGAACAGCGGACTGGTCGTGAGCTCGAGGCCGATGAACAGAACGATCAGGTCACGGCTCGAAGCCATCACCATCGAACCGAGCAGGCTCGACAGGAGCAGCACGTAGTACTCACCCTGGTAGTACCGCTCCGATTCGATGTAGGCGACCGACATCAGCAACGTGATGTAACCGGCCACCAGGAACAGGCCTTTGAGCACGATGGCGAAGTCATCGACCACGTAGGACCCGTCGAACATCGGCACTCGCGTGTCCGATGCCCACAGCAGGATGAGCGGAATCGCCGAGAGTGTGACCCCAAGCACTGCCACCGTTGCCGTCCAGTACTTGAGCGGCCTCGGAAGAAAAAGGTCGAGCGCCAGCACGACCAGGATCGTCACGACGATCCCGATCTCGGGCAACAGCGCCAGGTAGTCGATCTCCCAGCTCATCCGGTCAGCTTCCGTTCACGGTGAGGGAGGCGGTGGTCTCGGCGGAGTACGACGTCTCGATCAGGTTGATGACGGCATCGTTGGTGGAGGCGAAGATCACCTTCGGGTAGAAGCCGAGGACGAGGATGAGCACGATCAGCGGCACCCAGGCGGCCAGCTCGAACCGGTCGGCATCGTGGAGATGGTGACCGACCCACTCCTCGTTTGGCTCGCCCAGGTTCACCTTCTGCAGCATGAACAGCATGTACCCGGCGGTGAGGACCGTCCCGATCGCACCGATCACCATCGCAGTCCGGAACAGGCCCACCGACAAGCCGTCGAGCGGGTTGAACGCCCCGAGCAGCGCCATGAACTCGCCCCAGAAACCGGCGAGGCCGGGAAGGCCGAGCGAGGCCATGGCCGTGAAGCTCAGGATGGCGCCGATCTTGGGCATCATCTTGAGGTTGCCTCCGAGGCGTGACATCTCACGGGTGTGGTACCGGTGGTGCATCGATCCGGCCAGGAAGAAGAGCAGACCGGTGATGAGCCCGTGGGCGACCATGCCGATGATGGCGGCGTTGATGCCGACATCTGTGAGCGTGGCGATACCCAGCATGACGAAGCCCATGTGACCCACCGACGAGAAGGCGATGAGACGCTTCACATCGGTCTGCGCCAAACATGCCAGCGAGCCGTAGATGATGCCGATGACGCTGAGCACGGCGATGGCGGGAGCCCAGTCCTTGGCCGCTTCGGGAAGGATCGGGATGGCGATCCGGATGAAGCCGTACGAGCCGAGCTTCAGCAGGATGGCCGCCAGCAGCACCGAGCCGACGGTGGGCGCTGCGGTGTGGGCGTCCGGCAGCCACGTGTGAACGGGCCACATGGGCACCTTCACCGCGAAGCCGAGGAACATCGCACCGAAGATCAGCGAGGCCAGACCCCACGAGGCGAAGTCGCCGGAGGCCCCATGGGCGGCCAGAGCCGGGATGTCGAAGGTGCGAGCTCCGAACTCACCTGACTTGAAGTAGATGGCGAGGAAGCCCAGCAGCATGAATGCCGACCCGAACAGCGTGAACAGGAAGAACTTGATCGAGGCGTACAGCCGGGTCGGGATCTCCTTGCCGTATCCGGGGACCTGACGCATCGACTTGTCACCCCAGATGCCGATCATGAAGTACATCGGCAGCAGCACGACCTCGAAGAAGATGAAGAACAACACCAGGTCGAGTGCCACGAACGTGCCGTTCATGCCGGTGCCGAGGATCAGCATCAGAATGAGGAACGCCTTGGGGTTGTGCGGCTCCTCCCAGTGGTCCCACGAGTAGATGATCGCCAGCACCATGATGAACGTCGACAGCACCAGCAGCGGGAGGCTGATCCCGTCGACACCCACGTGGTAGTTCGCACCGATCGCCGAGATCCAGGGGACACTCGAGTCGAACTGGTACTCGGCGGCGGAGCCGCCGTCGAAGTTGAAGGCGACCACCAGGGAAAGCAGGAACGTCACCACTGCCACCAGCAGCGACCACAGCTTGACCGTCGATTCCCGATCCTTGGGGATGACCAGCGCCACCAACGCTCCCAGTATCGGGAGGAAGACGATCAGGCTGAGTCCCCAGCCGTTCTCGAACCAGTCCATCGTTCGCCTCTCTCCTTCGATCTATCTCGAAAATGCGCTATCGAAAAATCGCCACGGTGACGACCAGGACGAGGGCACCGACCATGAAGCCGGTGGCGTACTGCTGCACGCGTCCTGTCTGAAGCCTTCTCATCCCGGAACCGGCGGCATCGGATGCCATCGCCATCCCGTTGAAGAACCCGTCGATGCCCCGTTGGTCGACTCCGCCGTAGACGAATCGACCGAGCGCCATCACGGATGCGGCGATGCCGTTGATGATCCCGTCGATGATGTAGGTGTTCACCCAGTTCATCGCCCGAGCCGCCGGTCCCATGGTGAAACCGACGAGGCCCCACGCGAGGTGGTCCATGTAGTACTTGGCACGGAGGACGGGATAGAGAACCGGGATCTCGAGGCGGTCGCGCGCCTCCTGGGTGTCTGCGTCACGGCTGAACAGGAGCCAGCCTGCCACGATGCCCAGCACGGCGGCCCCCAGCCCGATGGCGGCGAGGGTCCAGTCCGGCGCTTCGGGGTGGTGGTCGCCCATCAGCACCTCACGTGCCGCCACCCAACTCGTGAAGTTGTTGAACGACCCGAGCTTCAGGCCCGGCACATTCAGGAAACCGGCGATCAGCGATGGCACCGCCAGCACCCAGAGGGGCCCGGTCATGATGGCGGGCGACTCATGGGGATGACCGTGGCCCTTGTAGGTTCCGAAGAAGGTGAGGGCGATGGCGCGCGTCATGTAGAAGGCGGTGACGAAGGCGCCGGCCACGGCCACCCAGAACACGAAGGTGTAGCCCTCGTAGTCGAGAGTGGCGAGGATCTCGTCCTTCGACCAGAACCCGGCCAACGGGATGATGCCCGCCAGGGCCAGTGAACCGATGATGAAGGTACGGAACGTGTGCGGCATGTCTTTCCGCAGGCCCCCCATGTCGGTCATGTTGTTCGAGTGGACCGCATGGATCACCGATCCGGCGCCCAGGAACAGCAGGGCCTTGAAGAAGGCATGAGTGAACAGGTGGAACAGTCCGGCCGTGTACCCGCCGGCGGCGACCGCCGTCATCATGTACCCGAGCTGCGAGACGGTGGAGTAGGCGAGGACCTTCTTGAGGTCGTTGGCGACCAGCGCCAGCAAACCCATGGCGAACAGGGTGATGGTCCCGATGATCACCATCAGCCCCCGGACCGTGAGGTCACCCAGGATCGCCTCGGCACCCGCCATGTACTCGTAGACGGGGAAGATTCGCGCCATCAGGTAGATACCGGCGGTGACCATGGTGGCGGCATGCATGAGTGCCGACACCGGGGTCGGGCCGGCCATGGCGTCGGGAAGCCAGATGTGGAGCGGGAACTGCGCCGACTTGCCCATCGCCCCGAAGAACATCAGGAGAGCACCGGCGACCGCCACGGTCGACAGCCCTTCGTCGCCCGACTCGGCGGCCACGTTGATGGCCTGGAACCCGAAGTCGCCGATCCCCATCCCCAGGAAGATGGCGCCGAGGATGAGTCCGACGTCGGCCACCTTGTTGGTGAGGAACGCCTTGTTGCCGGCCCTGACGTTGTCGAGGCCCTCCCAGTAGTGCCCGATGAGCAGATAGGAGGCGAGGCCGACTCCCTCCCAGCCGATGATCAGCTGGATCAGGTTGGGAGAACCCACCAGGATCAGCATCGAACCGGCGAACAACGAGAAGGATGCGAAGAACATGGGGACGCGGACGTCGCCGTGCATGTATCCGATGGCGTACAGGAACACGAGGAGGCCGACGAAGGCCACCACCCAATACATCATGATGGAGAGCCCGTCGACGATCCATCCCAGCTGGAACACCAACTCCCTGCCCTCGAACAGCCCGATCTTGGCGATCTCGAAGTGGACCTCGTGGAGGATCCCTTCCCGCATGTTCTGGAAGAACAGCCCGGTGGCGATCACCAGGTTCACCGCCATGGCGGCCACCGCGAACTCGCCACCCTGGTACTTCATCTTCTTGCCGAGCCAGATGATCAGTAGGAAGGCGACGAACGGCGAGACCAGCATGATCCCGGCCCACTCCGCCAGGACACCGCCGTCGGTGAGGGCAGGCGCTCCATGACCGCCCTCTTCGACGGCGAGGAGGAAGGAGGTCATTCGCAACTCCGGAGATCGGAGAACGTGGAACGTTCTACCAGCATGTCGATCAGGTCCTTGGTGTCCGGCATCAGAGTTTCATGAGGTCGAAGTCGTCGACATTGGCCGAGTGACGGTTGCGGAAGATGAGCAGGATGATGGCGAGCCCGATGCCGACCTCGGCGGCGGCGACGGTGATCACGAAGATCGAGAAGATCTGACCGAGCGCCTCCGGAGTACGGAGTACGGCTTCGAATGCGATCAGGTTGATGTTGACGGCGTTGAGCATCAACTCGACTGCCAGGAGCACCATGACGGCGTTGCGGCGGACGAGCAGACCGTACACGCCCATCGAGAAGAGGGCAGCCGACAGCACCAGGAACTGGTTGACGAGCATCAGACCGATCCCCTTTCTTCCTCTTCCTTCGGGGTCAGGTCTCGGCGCGCCAGGGTGATGCCACCGATGAGTGCGGCCAGCAGGATGAAACCGACCAGCTCGAACGGCAACACGAACCGGCCGAGCAGGCTGGTGGCGAGTGTCTCGGTTGGTGTGGGAACGCCGACGTTCTGGATTTCGAGGGTGTCGAAGGCCAGCAGCGAGGTGTACGCGAGCACCGCGAAGGTGACGACACCAACGATGGCCGCCACCGGACGGGCCTTCTTGTTGTCGAGCCCGACGTCTCTGATCACCGGTGCCCGGGTGATCATGATGCCGAAGAGGAACAGCACGACGACGGCCCCGATGTACACCAGCACCACGGTCCAGGCCACGAACTCGGCCGAGAGCAGGAGCATGAGACCGGCCGATGCCGCCAACGTTCCCACCAGGAACAACGCCGCGTGCACCACGTTCTGCGAGGTCACCACCCGCAACCCCGCCACCAGCACGGCGACGGCAAGCAGCAGGAACACCCAGTTGACGGGAGCGGAGATCCAGGTGTCGAAGGTCACTTGGAGACCTCCCCGATCTGTGCGGCAAGGGCCGAAGGGACGGGTAGAACGTAGAACGCAGAACGTAGAACGTAGCTACCGCCGCGCTCGGAAGTACGTTGTACGTCGAGCGTTGAACGTTGAACCGGCCAGCGTGAAGCGCTGACAACCGATGAGCCGGGTATCTGGGTCACTTCTCCAGCTCCGGAGCCTTGGGGACGGTTTCCAGCCAGTCCTGGAGACGGTCCTTGTCGTGCATCATCTTGCCCATGGTGAGCTCGGAGAACTCGTATTCGGGGCTCCAGAACAGGGCGTCGAACGGGCAGACCTCCACGCAGATGCCGCAGTACATGCACAGGGCGTAGTCGATGTCGAAGCGGTCGAGGGTGGCCCTGACCTTGATCCGGCCACCGGGCTTGTCGGGGGCTTTCTCTTCCTTGTGGCCCTCGATGTAGATACACCAGTCGGGGCAGTTGCGGGCACACAGCATGCAGACGGTGCACGCCTCCTGGTCGAGCGCGATCACGCCGCGTGCCCGGGAGACCGGTGTCTCCTTCTCCTTCGGGTACATGACGGTGGCCAGGTTGTCCTTCGGGTTGAAGAGGGTCTTGATCATGGTCACGAACGTGACCTTCATTCCTGTCCACAAGCCCTTGCCTGGGATGACGGGGAGGGCTGGCATCAGAACACCACCTTGAAGATGCCGGTCAACACGATGTTGGCGATGGACAGCGGTATCAACCACTTCCAGGCCAGCGTTTGGAGCTGATCCTCACGGAAACGGGGGAAGGTCCAGCGGAACCAGATCATCAGGAACACCAGGATGAACACCTTCGAGATCAGGATCAGTGGACCGGCGAACGTGAGGACGCTCTCGGGGACGAACGGTGCCCAGTACCCACCCATGAACAGTGTGGCGGCGATGGCCGACATCGAGAACATGTTGGAGAACTCGGCGAGGAAGAAGAACAGGAACCGGAACCCCGAGTATTCGGTGACGTATCCCATCACGAGTTCGGATTCGGCGATCGGCATGTCGAAGGGGATGCGGCTGAGCTCGGCGAGCGCAGCGATCATGAAGATCACGAAGCCGATGAACTGGGGGATGATGAAGGGCATGCCGCCCTGCCATCCCAGCTCGGAGAACCATCCAGCCTGGGCTTCGACGATGCCGTTGAGGCTCATCGTTCCGGCCATCACCACGACACCGACCACCGACAGGACGAGTGGGAGTTCGTAGGCGATGAGCTGACCGGCTGCCCTCAGACCACCCATCAGCGAGTACTTGTTGGCCGACGACCACCCCGCCACCAGCACGCCGATGGTGGAGATGGAGCTGATGGCGAGGGCGTAGAAGATTCCGATGTCGAGGTCCTGGACCACCAGGGTGGGGCTGAACGGGATGACCACGAACAGTGCCACCGTCCCGATGAACACCAGCATCGGCGCCATCTTGAAGACGGCCCGGTCGGCCTCGGCGGGTACGAGGTCTTCCTTCTGGAAGAACTTGATGCCATCGGCCAGCAGCTGGGCCCACCCCCACCGACCTCCGGCGAAGTACGGCCCCACCCGGTTCTGCATCTTGGCCGACAGCTTGAGCTCGGCGAACCCGATGAGCAGCCCCGCCACCGGAATGACGGTGGCGATGACGATCACCTTCAGCAGCAGCAGCACCCAGAAGTTCGAGAGCAGCTCGTCGATCATCGAGGAGCGGCGTCCGAGAGCTGGTAGAACGTAGAACGTAGAACGTCAGAACGTCCGAAAGCTTCAGCGTTCACCGTACTACGTTCGTCGTTGACACGTTCGAACGAAGCTACGTCGACCGTCATCTGTCCACGTCTCCCAGCACGAAGTCGAGGCTTCCCATGATGGCGATGATGTCGGGGACGAGCACGCCCTCCAGGATCCACGGGAGGATCGAGATGTTCGAGAACGAAGCGGACCGGATCTTGAGTCGGTACGGACCCTGCCCACCGTCGGAGACGATGTAGTAACCCATCTCCCCCTTCGGGTTCTCGGCACGAACGTAGGTTTCGCCCTTGGGAACCTTGATGACCTTGGGAACCTTGGCCTGCAGGGGGCCGGTGGGAATGCCGTCGATGGCCTGGATGACGATGCGAGCCGACTGGCGGATCTCCTGGAGACGGATCCACCAGCGATCCCAGCAGTCGCCGTTCTGGCCCACGGGGATGTCGAAATCGAACTTGTCGTAGGGGAGGTAGTTCTCGACCTTGCGGAGGTCGAACGCCGCTCCCGAGGCCCTCAGGTTGGGTCCGGAGACGCCGTAGGCAGCGGCGATCGACACCGGCAGGACCCCGATTCCCTTGGTGCGGGCGAGAACGATCTCGTTTCCACCGACAAGCGCTTCGAGCTGATCGGCGGCTTCCAGCACCCGCTCCATCGACAACCTGGTCTCTGCGAAGAAACCCTTCGGCAGGTCCTGGACGGTCTTGCGCTGGGTAGAACCGGCACCAGCGGCCGGCTTCACGCCGCCGATACGGTTGAAGTTGGGATGGAACCGCCCACCGGTGACACTTTCGAGCAGGTCGAGGACCCGCTCGCGCTCACGGAGACCGAAGAACAACGGGGTGGCCGCACCCAACTCGAGTGGGTACGAGGCCATGAACACCATGTGCGAGCTGATCCGGGCCATCTCGGTGAGGATGAGCCGGATGTACTGGGCCCGCTCGGGGACCTCGAGCCCCATGAGCTTCTCGGCGGCGACGATGAAGGGGATCTCGTTGGCGTAGCCCGACACCCAATCGATCCGGTTCACGAACGTGGTGATCTGGGCGTAGTTTCGGACCTCGGACAGTTTCTCGTAGCCGCGATGCATGTACCCGATGACGGGCTTGACGTCGTAGGCACGCTCGCCGTCGACCTTGGCCACCAGCCGGAGCACTCCGTGGGTGGACGGATGCTGCGGGCCGATGTTGAGCGTCATGTCGGCCGTTTCGAGCTCGACGGAGACGGAAACCTCGGACAGGTGACGAACGATGTCTGGATCGTGGGTGGTGGTCACGGTCAGGCCTCGGGGTTCGTGGTCGATGGGCCGTCGGTCGATTCTTCGGCCGACGTTTCGGCTTCATCGTCGGCGCCGGGCATGCCCTCGACGTCGACTTTGCCCGGCCAGGGCTTGACCTCGCGGCTGAGCAGCCGGAACGACTTCAGCAGCGGGTTGCCGACGAAGGCGTCGGGAAGATACAGGTTCTCGAGGTCGGGGTGGCCGTGGAAGTCGATACCGAACATCTCGTAGCACTCGCGCTCATGCCAGTTGGCTCCGGCGTACACGCCGACGAGGGTGTCGATGACTGCGTCGTCCTTCGAAAGTGTGGTGGAGAACGTGACCCGTCGCCCTTCCACCAGGTCGCCGACGGTGCACATCACCTCGAAGCGTTCCTCGACGGGCTCCGAGAGCGGATCGCCCACCGTGACCTCATTGGCCCAGTCCACGGCGGACAGCCATGAGAAGAAGATCAGTCCCAGCTCGTCGCGAGCGGCGGTGAGGGCGGCAACCCACCGATCACGCCCAACCGACACCTTGATCGTGTCGATGGCGGATTCGATGATGCCGCCGACGACCTCGGCAGCCCGCAGGGCGAAGTCGTCGGTGAGGGTTGGAGTGTCAGACGAGCTGTCGGTCACGCTCGTTCCACTTCTGCTTGATGTCCTCGCCGCGGATCTTCTGCTGGAGCATCACGATGCCCTCCATCAGTGCCTCGGGACGGGGCGGACAGCCGGGTACGTACACGTCGACGGGAATGAGCTGGTCGACGCCCTTGGTGACCGAGTAGGAGTCCCAATAGGGGCCTCCGCAGTTCGAGCAGCTGCCCATCGAGATGACGTATTTGGGGTCGGGCATCTGGTCGTACAGGCGCTTCACCGACGGGGCCATCTTGTCGGTGACGGTCCCCGCCACCACCATCAGGTCCGCCTGCCGGGGTGATGCCGGCATCGGGATGATCCCGAACCGCATGAAGTCATACCGTGGCCCGGATGCGGCCATCATCTCGATGGCGCAGCAGGCGAGCCCGAACTGGAACAGCCACAGCGAGTAGCTGCGTGACCAGTTGAGCAGCCAGGTGACCGGCTTGGGCATTCCGAACTTCTGGGCTACTCCCACCGCAACACACCCTTCTTGATGGCGTACGCCAGGCCCTCGAGCAGCGTGAGCATGAACAGGATGATGGCCACGAGGCCGAAGACGCCGAGCGCTTCTGCGTGCACCGCCCAAGGGAAGATGAACACGGCCTCGACATCGAAGATCACGAACAGCAGACCGAACACGTAGTACCGGATGTAGGTCTGGCTCCATCCGGATCCCACCGGGTCGACACCGCACTCGTAGGTCAGCGACTTCTCCTTGGTGGGATTGGTCGGGCGGAGGACGGACGACACGCCCAACAACGCAGCCACCAGGACGATGCCGAGGGCGGCGAACACTCCAACTGTGATGTACTGCTCGAAATAAGCCGTCATGTCGTGCTTCGAACGATCGGGTGCCTGGTCGGCGAGTATAGGGAGCGCGACCGGAGGCCAAAATCAATCGCGAGAGGGCGGGCGGGCGTCGGAACGCCACTCATGTCATCCAAGTCCGACTGACGGGAGTCCCCGACCGCCGGCGGGCGCCTGCATCACGCGCCGGAGCGCACCGACCCGGTCATCTTCGCCTCGTCGACCCGGAACACCAGGCACTGCACGATCCGGTCGTCCTGGTCGTTCCACCCCGCCTCGGTGGGGGTGAAGAACGTGAAGTCGAGCTCCTCGGCCTCCTCGTAGGTCCGGCCCACATACCCCGAAAAGGCCCCGAAGCAGGCGTCAACCGACCAGTCCCCGATCACGTCGTCACCGGGGAAGGCGGCACCCGCCTCCAACGGATACGAGGCCACCGCGTACACCTCCGCATCGTGGAGTTTCCCGCACGGGAGCGCCGTGACCTCGTCGAACTCGTAGATGTCCTCGGAGCTCGGCCATTCGATGCAGTCACCCGGCGCCAGCGAAAAGGCGTCCAGCAGTCCGGCGTCGATCACCTCGCCGGCCTCGGATCGATCCGCCTCGCTCCACGCCGACCACCCGGCCCCGGCGGTCAGCACGATGCCGGCCACCGCCAGTCTCAGGACGATCCCCTTGAGGAAGCGGCTGACCCCCGCATTCGCAGGCGGGGCGATGACCGCACCGGGGATGGTCATCGACGCCACATCGGGTGTTATCGAGGTGCCGCACTCCGGGCAGTGCGTGGTGAAGGTGGGGTCGACCCTGGCTCGGCAGTTGGGACAGCTGGTCACGCTTGCTGGCATCGGCACTCCGGCGGGGATCCTGAAGGATTCACGCCACCAGGAGCGGCACGTCGACCTCCTGATACGCCAGCCCTCCGTGGTAGCCGACCAGTCGTTTGTCGAACCCCCTTGGCAGGATCACCTTGCCTTCGGGGGCTGCCAGAACGGCGGTGGGGAGGCGGTCGGGCAGCGCCGGGTGGCGCAGGTCTCCCGGCCACAGGGTCCTTCCCTCGCCAACCCAGTGCGGGTCGACGCCGAGCCGGGAGGCGAGATCGCCTATGCGCTCTCTGTCGCCGCGCACGAACACCATGCGAGCGTCACCGTAGAACGTGAGCTCGGCGAACTCGGGGTCACGAACGAGGAGCCTGTCGCCAGGCCCGTAGTCGAGATGGCCGTGGTCGGCACTCCCGACCAACGTGACCCCGGGCTTGATCCGTGCCCGCAGTTGAGACCAGGCGGTGTCCACCAATCCGATCGCCGACCGGTACTCACCCGACGCCTGCCCCCACACATGGGCGGCGAAGTCGACCTGATTGAAGTAGGTGAACACCATTCGACGCGGTTCCCGCGCCAGGACCGCCGTCGCCTCGACGGCCTCCTCGACACCGTGAACGCCTTCGAACCGGCATCCCCGGTAGATGGCTCGGGTCAGCGGGGAGTGGGCGAACTCGGCCGGTTGCACCGTGATCGGCTCGATGCCGGCGGCCCGGAGCCGCTCCCAGGTGTTGGGTCCCGGCAGGAACTCTCCGGTGGGATGGTCGAAGGGAGCTCCTGCCGGCGTCACCCACTTGAGCACGTTGACGACCGCGTCGTCGAGCACCATGAGGTGTCCGATCATCCCGTGCTCCTCCGGCATGCGACCCGTCGAGACCGTGGCGAGGCTGACCGTGGT
Source organism: uncultured bacterium (assembly GCA_963825585.1). Classification (GTDB taxonomy): domain Bacteria; phylum Actinomycetota; class Acidimicrobiia; order Spongiisociales; family ZC4RG35; genus JAOUGY01. The sequence goes on along the minus strand of CAWGTX010000001.1, from coordinate 293,607 downwards.
GGTGGTCGGAAACGGAGCGGCCACCATTCCCCGTGCCGAGGCGCGCAACGACCGGGCAGCGGCATGGTCGAGCTGGTGATACCCCAACCCGTCGAACATCACGAACACGTAGCTCGAGGCGTCAGGGATCTCAGCTGCCAGATCCGGAGCCAGGCCCGGACCCGGAGCACCACCGCTCAGACGTCGTTCCAGCTCGTTGACCAGGTCCACCAGACGACGCCCGGGCACGAAGGGAAGCGTGAGCGACATGGCGGAACCTTAGGAGGCGGCCAGCGACCAGCTGCCAGCTGCCAGCCAGAATCGGCTTCTGGCTTCTGGCGGCTCGCTTCTGGCGGCTGGTTGCTGGTTTCACGCGTATCTCGTAGCTCGTAGCTCGTAGCTCGTAGCTCGTAGCCGATGCTCGATGCTCGTCGCTCGAAGCTCCATGTTATGCCGAGCCGACTTGCAGTTGTAAGGTCGGCCTGACATACTCCGACATCGATTTGCACTACGTACATAGTGCTTAGAAGAATCGAGGGAGACGATGAGACGAACGATCCTGATGGTGATGACGCTCGCCCTGGTGGTGAGCGCATGCGGTGGCGCAGAGGATGCCGCAACCGACACGACCGACGCTTCTGCCGGAGCCGGTGGTTCCATGGTCCTGTACTCGGGTCGTTCCGAGGACCTGGTGGCCCCGCTCATCGAGCGGTTCGAGGCCGAGACAGGTATCAGCGTGGACGTCCGGTACGCCGGATCGGGCGAGCTCGCCACCACCATCATCCAGGAAGGCGAACAGTCGCCCGCTGACGTGTTCTGGTCCCAGGACTCCGCCTTCGCCGGTGCGGTCGCACTGGAAGGTCTCTTCGAGCCGCTGCCCGACGACATCCAGAGCCTGGTCCCTGCGCGGTTCAGCGACTCCGAGGGCCGATGGGTGGGCATCACCGCCCGGAGCCGGGTCTTCGTCCTCAACCCCGAGCTGGTGGCAGATCCACCCGCCGACATCTGGGCGCTCACCGATCCCGAATGGAGTGGCCGGGTTGGGATCGCCCCGACCAACGGATCCTTCGTGGCGTTCGTCTCGGGCATGGTGCTGGCCGAAGGCGAAGACCGGACCCGCGAGTGGCTCCAGGGCATGGCGGCCAACGACCCCGTGATCTTCGACGGCAACTCCCCCATCGTGGAAGCCGTGAACGCCGGCGACGTCGACGCCGGACTGGTCAACCACTACTACCTCCTGCGCCTCGCCAGCGAACAGGGCGGAGCGACTGCCGTGAACCACTCCTTCGGCAGCGGCGATCCAGGCGCTCTCGTGCTTCCGTCGGGCGCCGGGCTGCTCGCCACCTCTGCGAACCGGGAGGCAGGCCTCGAGTTCATCAGGTTCCTGTTGAGCGAGGAGAGCCAGCAGTACTTCCTGGAGGAGATCTTCGAATACCCGACGGTCGCCGGAGCAGGAACCCCGCTGGGCCAGGTGCCGCTCGAGGAGCTCCCCGAGGTCGACATCGACGTCAGCGAACTGGCGACCGTGATCGACACCGCCACCAACCTCATCGCCGAGGCCGGGCTCACGTGACCCAGACGGCGCCCCCCGTTCCCGAGGCCTCGCCCATCGTGGCGAGGTCTCGGCGCGTCCGGCGGGCGTCGCCCACCCTGTGGATCCTGGCCCTCCTGGCGGTGGCCCCGTCGGCCGTGCCGCTCGGGCTGCTCGCCTGGTCGGCCATCACCGAGGGCCCCACTGCCGGCGGCTTCTCGCTGGGGAGACTCGCCGAGCTGTTGGGATCGACCACCCTGCTGGTGGTGGCGGTGACGGCCACCACCACCGTGCTCGGAGTCACAACCGCCTGGATCACCACCCGCACCAATCTCCCCGGGCGCCGGATCTGGGGCACGCTGGTGATCCTCCCCGTCGTGATTCCGTCATACGTGGGAGCGCTCGCCCTGCTGGGCGCTTCGGGCAACGACGGCGCCATCAGCCTGCTGTCCACATCGCTGGGGTTGCCCGCTCTGCCCCCGTTCCGGGGCTTCTGGGCGGCGTGGGCTGCGTTGACGTTGTGGAACTACCCGTTCGTCCACCTCCTCGTCATCCCTGTCCTGCGGCGGATGGATCCCGCACTAGAAGAGGCGGCACGCGGACTCGGAGCCAGCAGGCGAACCACGTTCCGGACCATCGTCATGCCCCAGCTCCGGCCATCCCTGGCAGCGGCCTCGTTGCTCGTGTCGCTCTACACGTTGTCCGACTTCGGAGCGGTGTCGCTGCTGGGGTACGAAACCTTCACCCGGGCGATCTACACCCAGTTCCGGGGGAGACTCGACGTCGCCCCGGCGCTGTTCCTGTCCGCCCTCCTCATGCTCGTGGCGCTGGTTCTCGTCGTCATCCAACGGCGGGTGCGCGGCCGGCTCTCGTACCACTCGGACAAGCCCAAACGCCCGGCACGCGTCGTCACCCTCTCCTACCCGCAGCGGCTGGCGGCATGGGCGGTGCTGGGCACAACGGTGAGCACAGCACTGCTCCTCCCCGCCTGCGTGCTGACCTGGTGGGCCGTGCGTGGGCTGATCCTCGGCATCGATCTCGGCTCGGTGGTCGCCGAGACGCTACGGGCCGGACTGGCCTCCTCGTTGGCGGCGATCGTGACCGTGTTGGCCGCCGTCCCGGTGGCGATCCTCACCGTTCGACACCGATCGAAGCTGGCGGCGGGACTGGAATCGATGACCTGGGCCACCTACTCCCTCCCCCACCTGGCGGTGGGGTTGGGTTTCCTCGTGTTCTCGCTCCGTTTCGTGCCGATCGCTTATCAGACGCTCACCCTCCTGGTGATCGCCTACGCCGCCGTGTTCCTTCCGCAGGCACTCGGTGCCGCCCAGGCCGCCCTGCGCCAGGTCGGCACCCATCTGGAGGAGGCCAGTCGCACCCTGGGTCACTCTCCCGCCAGTACCTTCCGCCGGATCGTGCTGCCGCTGATCGCCCCCGGCCTGATGGCGGGTGGGGCGCTGGTCTTCCTCACCACCATGAAGGAGCTCCCCACCACGCTCATGCTGCGGCCCACCGGTTTCGAGACACTGGCCGTTCGCATCTGGAGCTCCGCCTCGGAAGGCCTCTACACTCGGGCCAGCGTCGCCGCCCTGGTACTGCTGGCGGTGTCAGCACTACCGCTCTACCTGCTCGTGACCCGAGACCTCGAATGACAGAACACGCCGCACCGACGATCAGAGCCCGCGAGGTCACCAAGACCTTCGGTGAGGCCGTTGCCCTCGATCACTTCTCGCTCGACGTGTGGAAGGGCGGTCTGCTCACCCTCCTCGGTCCGTCCGGATGCGGCAAGACGACTGCCCTTCGGGTCATCGCCGGATTCGAACGGCTGGACTCGGGCTCCGTGGAGATCGACGGGGAAGAGGTGGCCTCGGACCGCACCTATCTGCCTCCCGAACGACGGCGGGTCGGCATGGTCTTCCAGGACTACGCCCTGTTCCCGCACATGACCGTCGCCGACAACGTGGGCTACGGCCTGCCCAGAGCCGACCGTCGGGGCAACCGGGTGGGCGAGACGCTGGAGTTGGTCGGCCTGACCGGCGTCAGCGGGCGTTATCCCCACGAGCTATCGGGTGGACAACAGCAACGGGTCGCCCTGGCACGGGCGATCGCGCCCAAGCCCGGCGTGGTGCTCTTCGACGAGCCCTTCTCCAACCTCGACGCCACGCTGCGTGATCGGGTGCGGCGCGAGCTGCGCAGAATCCTGACCGAAGCGAACACAACCGCGGTGTTCGTCACCCACGACCAGGAAGAAGCGCTCGCCATGAGCGACGTCGTGGCGGTGATGCGGGCCGGCCGGGTGCTGCAGGCCGCCCCACCCGACATCCTGTACCGCACCCCCACCGACCCATGGGTGGCCGCCTTCATCGGCGACGCCGACTTCGTCCACGGGGTGGCCGATGGGAGGGCCGTCTCCACCCCGGCGGGCCGATTCGTCACCGAGCTCAGCGGCCCGGTGACGGTCATGATCCGACCCGAGGCAGTGACCGTGAGCGCCAGCCCCAGGGGAATTGGGCGGGTGATCTCACGGGAGTACTTCGGCCACGACCAGCTCGTCACCGTCGGCATGGAAAACGGGACCGTCCTCCGGTCGCGCATGGGACCGTGGCCGGTGCTCGACGAGGGTGACGCAGTCGACGTATCGGTCGAGGCCTCCTCGGTGTTCCCGACCTCGACCGAGGGACCCGTCTCGCAGCCGGCGAGCGGATCTGCTCGACTCACACCGGCATGAACACAGCACTGGCAATCATCGCCGGCATCGCCGCCACCGGCTTCACCATCGATCTGGCCCTCGACGCCGCTCGCAAACCGCGCCCCCACGTGCGCGCCTACGCCGCCGGGATGGCGGCTTTCGCCATCGCCACCTGGGCGTTGGCATTCGGCGTCCTCACCGGTTGGAGCCCCACCAGCTACCGGGTGTTCTTCCTGTTCGGGACCGTTGTCAACGTCATGCTCCTGGCCGTGGGGTCGATGTTCCTGGTGGTGGGCAAACGCTCGGGACACGCATTCTTCATCTTCACCGGCGCCATCACCGCCATGGCCACCACCCTCATCACAACCGTGCCCTTCGTGAAAGACCTGCCCGACAGGGGAATCCCCGACGACATGTGGGGCGCCGAGATCGCCTTCGGGCCGAAGCTGTTCGCCGTGATCGGCGGAGCGGTGGGAGGCACCACGATCATCGTGCTCGGCCTGGTGAGCCTGTTCCGGTTCTGGAGGAGGAATCGACGGATCGTTGCGGGCAATGCGCTCATCGTGCTCGGCACCCTTGCGGCATCGTCAGGAGGAAGCCAGCTCGGGTTCCTGGATGAGACCGCCACCTTCGAGTTGTCGCTCATGCTGGCGGCAGTGCTCATCTGGGCCGGCTACCGGGTCACACGGGGCGCCCGTAACCAGCCGGCTCCCCCGCCCATCATCGTGCTCGCCGGGCCTTCGATCGAAAGCCCTGAGCGGGCCCACGCCGAGCTGATGATCTCCCAGATCGAACGGGCCGGGTACACGGTGATCTGCCCGGCACGCGACATCGAGGACTGGGGAAACGTGGGGTATTCACCCCAGGAGGCGATGGCCCACACCATGCGGGCGATCGACTCGGCCAGGGCGGTGGTGGTGGACCTCCACCACGGATACGGGGTGGTGGCAGCCGGGTACGCCTACGCCGTCGGGGTTCCGGTTCTGATGGCGGCGCCCGAAGGGACCAGGGTTCCCCGACCCCTTCAAGGGGTGGCGGTGGGTGAGGTGTACTACCGGTCGATCGAGGACGTCGTGTCGCGGCTGACCGAGATCGTCGACCCGGGCACGCCGGTGGGACTAGCCCCCCTGCCCGAGCCGGTGGCCTGAACCCACCGAACCGCCCACGCAGCCAGCGCGAACCACACCACGGCCAGCGCGGTGTGCACCAGGCGGAATCCGAAGGTGTTCGGTTCGGTCCACACGGTGAACAGCGACCGCGCCCAGATCGGCACCGTCCACACCGCGAACACGATCGCCATGGGACGGGCCCCCTTCCCCAGAATCAGGGCCAGCGCAACGGCCAACCCGATCAGGAAGGACCCCCCGATCCGCGCCCACGACCACAGGTCGTTGGCGTCGACATCGGTGAGCAGGCGGATCCGACCACCCCAGCTGACCAGGGTCCAGCCGAGGATGACCCATCCGAGGCTGCGATGGGAGCTTCGACGTGACATGATCAGCCCATGCTACGACCGATCGGTGTGATGCTGGCAGGCGGGGCCTCGTCCCGGATGGGAACCGACAAGGCGACCGTCGAGGTGGCGGGGCGGCCGATGTCGGCCTGGGTCCTCGACGCCCTGTCGGCCGTGTGTGAGGACGTGTTGGTGGCGGGCCGCCCCGACGGGTTCGACTCGGTGCGGGGGATCGCCGATCCCGTCTCCGATCGCCGGGGTCCGCTGTCGGGTCTGGTTGGCGCCCTCGAACAGGGCGGATCATCCCCGGTGCTGTTGGTGGCGACCGATCAACCGTGGGTCCGGGTCGACACGCTGCGCCATCTCGTCGAGCTCTCCGGGGAGTTGCCGGTGGTGCCGATCGATCACGACGGAACCCGCCAGAGCACGTGCGCGGTGTTTCCGCCCGGCATCCTTTCGGTCGCCCTCGACGAACTCCTGGGTGGCGGATCGATCCAGAGCGTGCTCGACCGCACCGCCTTCGAGCCGGTGGAGGAAGACACGTGGCGTTCGTGGGGCGAGGACGGTCGCTCCTGGTTCAGCGCCGACGCCCCCGAGGCCGTCGCCACCGGACTCGCCCGTTTCGGCCCACCCCAACAATCACCATCTGGGGACAGAAACGACGCGTGAGCGGTCGATTCCGTCCCCGATTGGGGCATCGGATTCGAGTTCCACGACGCACGGGGCCGCGTCGTCGACGGTTGCGAATGAGTCATGCGCTGCTTGCCCGCTCGCGTACCGGCCGGCGCTCCGCCCTGGGCTCTAGTCGACAGTACCCGGCGGCACGACCCATTGGCACGGCTGCCCGGTGACCGAGGCGATCAGGTCGAAGTCGGCGTCGTAGTGCAGCACCGTGTACCCGGCTTGTTCGGCTGCGGCCGCGACCAGGAGATCTGGGATCTTGCGACCGCGCTGACTGATGGCTGCCAGCATGCGTTGCACCTGGCGTGCTCGGTGGATCTGCGCAGCACTCGTTTCCACGAGTTCGAAGGCGTCCAAGGCCGCAACGAGATCGTCCCATTCGGCGGCGTTGCGGGCCGAGTACCCGATCTCGAGGTCGCTGATACCAGCGCGGGCGGCATGCCCGACAACCGCCAGCGGCTCGACCACGGCCCGCACCGAGGGTGCACGGAGTCGGGTGAGAACGCTGGTATCGAGGAGATGGCTCACCGCCATGCCTCGGCCCGGTCGACGAGGTCGGCCCGAGCCAGCACGTCCAACGCGTCGGTGACCCGAGGATTTCGTCCTGCTGCAGCAGCACGGAGTGCCTCGTTGACGGTGTCCTTGATGGTGCCCGTGCCCAGCTCGGCGCGAGCAGCGCTGAGGGCTCGTTCATCGATGTCGACGAGGTGCTTGGCCATGACAAACCAGTATATAGCGACGGCGCGGCGTATATCTAGGTGCCTGGGCGGGCGGTCCTACCCGCCGATGTAGCTCATCTCCACCTTGTGGAGATCGGCAGTGCCCTCGGTCCGCTGTTCGGAGTAGCGGTCGGTGCGGCCCGTCCACACCCGCTCGACCACCGCCGCCAGATCGGCGTCGGTGGCTCCGCCCCGCAGCAGCGCCCGAAGGTCGGTCCCCTGTACGGCGAACAGACAGGTGTAGAGCCGCCCCTCGGCAGACAGCCGGGCTCGGCTGCAGTCTCCGCAGAATGGCTGGGTGACCGAGCTGATCACACCGATCTCGCCCTGGCCGTCCTTGTAACGCCAGCGCTTGGCAACCTCTCCGCGGTAGTTGGCGTCGGCCGGTTCGAGCGGGAACACCTCGTCGATGCGTCGCGCGATCTCGGCGGCCGACACCACGTCGTCGAGCCGCCAGCCGTTGGTGGTCCCGACGTCCATGTACTCGATGAAGCGGAGGATGTGCGGTGTTCCCCGGAAGTGGTCGGCCATGCCAACGATCGACTCGTCGTTCACACCGCGCTTGACGACCATGTTCACCTTGACCGGGTTCAGTCCGGCCTGGGCAGCAGCCTCGATCCCGTCGAGCACCGCCTCCACCGGATAGCCCACGTCGTTCATGGCCATGAACACGTTGTCGTCCATCGAATCGAGACTCACCGTCACCCGCTTCAGCCCGGCGGCGGCGAGCGCCTCGGCCTTGCGCGCCAGCAGCGACCCGTTCGTGGTGAGCGTCACGTCGTCGAGGCCCTCGACCTGAGAGAGTTTGTGGATGAGATCCTCGATCCCCTTGCGGAGCAACGGCTCACCGCCGGTCAGGCGGATCTTGGTGACCCCGAACCCGACGAAGGTGCGGGCGATGCGCTCGATCTCGTCGAAGGCCAGCAGCAGCTCCCGGGCGAGGAACTCGTAGTCCTTGTTGAAGATCTCCTTGGGCATGCAGTAGGTGCACCTGAAGTTGCACCGGTCGGTCACCGAGATCCTCAGATCGCGCACGGGCCGGTTCATCGTGTCACGAACGTCGACCACGGGGATGCGCATGGCGAAAGGGTACCCGGACCCGGTTGGAATACCTCCGTGCGCTCGTACGCTGAACGTGTCATGGCCCTGTTCAAGAAGCGCACCAAACCCATCGCCCTCGAATCCCTGGCCCATCTCGAAGAGTTGGCCCGCTCAGGCAAGCCGGTCTTCGTCGACTTCTTCCAGTACGGCTGCTCGCCGTGCCAGGTGATGGACGGGATCGTCAACGAACTCGCCTCCGAGTTCGGAGACAGCGCTCACATCGTGAAGGTCAACGCCGCCAACGTCCCCGAGGCGTTCGACCGGTTCAAGGTGAAGTCGACGCCAACGTTCATGGTGCTCACAGCGTCGGAGGGAGCGGTCTCAATCACCCAACGTTGGCGCGCCTCCGGCCTGGTGAAGAAGGACGTCCTGGTGAAGACGCTCACCTCGGCCGGCGCCACTCCCGTCTCGACCGGCTGACACCGGGGTTGTGTGCACGAACGGGCGCTTTCCGCCCTCCGGTGCACACAGGACCGGCCGTACTCTCGGGATTGTGTGCACGAACGGGCGCTTTCGCACACAGCTCCACCTCCTATGCTCCGGGGCCAATGACGGGAAGCATCGTTGTGGAAAGCCGCTTCTGCGGAGTGGCGGGCATGGGCCAGGGGGGATACCTCGCTGGTTTGGTTGCCGGCAGCCGTAGTGGGCCCTACCAGATCGACTTCCGCAACCCGATCCCCCTCGACGTCGAACTGGCCGTCGAGCCGACCCGGCGGGGGCGCGCGCCACCCACGCCGACAAGGTGATCGTGGAGGGCAGGATCGGCGAGCCCGTGTCACGGGTCCCCGCCTTCGTCCCACTCGAGATCGCCGCCGAAGCCCGTGACGCCGCCGAGGCAGACAGCCTGGACATCGTCAGCACCTGCTTCTCCTGTGGGAGCCGTCCCGACACCCTCAGGGTTCACGCCGGACCGGTCGGCGACGGCCGGTTCGCCACGCCCTACACCCCGCCCGACTGGGTGGCACGTGACGGAGTGGTCGAGCCGAGCTTCGTGTGGGCACCGCTCGACTGTGCCGCCGGGTGGTGCCTGAGCTGGGATCCGCCCCGACCGAGGGCCGTCACCGGGATGCTGACACTGGAAGTGCTCGCCGACGTCGAGCCCCACCGAGACCACGTGATCGTCGCCGACTCCGATGGCCCCTGGCACACCCGCACCCGCCGGGCGTGGTCGGCTCTCTACACCGGCGAGGGTGAACTCGTGGCCCGGTCCGAGTCGTTGTGGGTGGCGCTGCGACAACCGGCACCCTGATGCTCACCGTCGTCCACTCCCCGCTCACCCGTCTCCACGATCCCGGTGCCGAGATCTGGGTGGGGGTTGCGATCCCTGGGACCGAGGTGGCCGAGCGGGTCGACGCCATCCTCGACTCACTCCGTTCCGCCGAGGCCACCATCGTCGAGCCGACGCCTCAACCCTCCGAGGCGTTGGCGACGGTCCACGACCCCGCCATGGTGGACTTCCTCCGGACGGTGTGGGACCGTTGGCAGACCTCGATCTACCCGACCGCGGCCGGCCAGGATCGGGTCGTCCCCTACGCCTTCCCGCTCCGTCAGATGACGTCGGGTCGCCCGCCCCGCAAACCGGCGTCGATCGGGGCCGAGGTGGGGATGTGGGCGATGGACACCATGACGCTGATCGGGCCAGGCTCGTGGCGGGCGATCGAAGCCGCCGCCGGCTGCGCCCTCACCGCCGCCGATCTGGTGTCGGCCGGCACCGGAACCGCCTACGGACTGTGCCGCCCACCCGGACATCATGTCGGCCGCGACTTCTACGGCGGCTCGTGTTATCTGAACAACGCCGCCCTGGCCGCCCAGCGGCTCCGGGACCAGGGCGCTGACGTGATCACGATCATCGATGTCGATGCCCACCACGGCAACGGCACCCAGGAGATCTTCTACAGCCGCGCCGATGTCAGGTACGGGTCGGCGCACGTGGACCCCGGCGAAGGCTGGTTCCCCCACTACGTGGGCTACGCCGACGAGGCGGGCGCCGGCGCCGGCGACGGGTGGAACCGCAACCTGCCGCTCGCACCCGGCTCCGACGACGCCACCTGGCTGGAAGCGGTCGAGAACCTGGCACGTTTCGCCGCAGGCAGCGACGCCATCGTGGTCTCGCTGGGCGTAGACGCCGCCGCCGGAGACCCCGAATCCCCCCTCGAGATCACCGCCGACGGCTACCGACGGGCAGGCGCCCTCGTGGGTTCACTGGGACTCCCGACCGTGGCGATACAGGAAGGTGGCTACGACCTTCCGACCCTGGGAGGGCTCGTCACCGGGTTCCTCGAAGGCCTGGCCACGGGCTGACACGGCTCAGCTGACGCATCGTTCGGCCGGCTGCACCACAATGCCGACATGACGTTCTCATGGGTCGGTACCGATTCCTGGGGTGGCATCGCCCCGAGCCAACCACGCAAGGACATACCCCCTCCTCCCCACTGGCGACTCGAAGCGGTGGCGGCTGTTCCCCGACCGCACCATCTGGTGGTGGCGCCCGACGGGAGGATGGCAGTGTTCGTCCTCGACCAGCAGGACGTCGGCTCGGATGTGTGGACGCTCGACACCGTCACCGCCACCACCCGTCGACTCACCGTCGACCGGCCGCCGGCTGCATTCTGGGAGGACACCCCTCCGGCGTACTCCTCCGATGGCTCCGCCGTGGCCTATACCGGACCGGGAGGCGTCCGCATCGTCCCAGCCGCCGGTGGCCCGTCGCGCCTGCTGTGCGAGGCGGGCAGCCCCGTGTGGCTGCCCAACGACCGTCTGATCGTGTCGGTCGACCAGGATCGGATCAGGTCGGGTGCCCGTCAGCCACGCTCGACCGAGGTCGGGCGACTGGCCGTGATCGACCCCGTCGACCCCTGGCCACAGCCGATCACCGACCCGAGCGCCGACCCCGCCCAGGCGGCCCCATCACCCGACGGCAACCGCATCGCCTACTCGTGGTTCCCACCCGACGACCGAAACCGCAGCGACATCAGGGTTCTCGATATGACCACCGGCATCGTCACCACGGTGGCGTCGACCGAGGGCCAGCACGCCCACTCCCCATGCTGGTCACCCGACGGCCACAGTGTGGCCTACGTGTCCGAACAGCCGGGCTGGTACCAGCTGTTCGTGGTCGGCGTGGACGGCGGAGAACCACGTCAACTCACGCACCAGCAAGCCGATTTCGGATCACCCCGGTTCTCGCCCGACAGTACGAGGATCCTCGCCACCCGGTCCGCCCACGGTCGAACCGACGTGATCGCCGTCTCGCTCGAGTCCGGCGACGTGGCCATCCACGCGGACGGGGGCGAATGGCAGGACCCGTGCTGGCTGGCGGACGGATCGATCCTCGCCATCTTCGAGGACCACGCCACACCCGCTCGGATCGAACGGATCCGGGGATCGGAGCGGACGGTGGTGTTCGACCCGGCTCCGGCCGCCATAACCGCCGCGCCTCATGTCGCACCCGAGGAGATCTTGTACCGAAGCTCCGACGGACTCGAGATCCACGGGTTCCTCTTCCGACCGGTGGCGGCCACCGCCGACCAACCGGTTCCGGCGGTGGTGTACCCCCACGGCGGGCCGACCTCGGCCTACACCGATGCCTGGGACGGTCACGCCCAGTACTTCCTCGACAAGGGATACGCCTGGCTGGCGATCAACTTCCGTGGTTCCACCACCTACGGCCGCGAGTTCGAACGGGCCAACCACGGCGTTTGGGGCGTGGCCGACACCGAGGACTGCCTGGCCGCCGCCGACTTCCTGGCTGCGCTGCCCTGGGTGGACGGTGATCGCATCGCCATCTTCGGCGCCAGCTACGGCAGCTACATGGCACTCACATCGCTGACGTACGACCCGCAGAAGCGATTCGCCTGCGGGGTCGCCAAGTACGGCGACTGCGACATCCTCACCAGCTGGGCGCAGGGTGACCGGGTGGGCAGCGAGGACCTGGAGCGGCAGATGGGTCATCCAGCCGACCGGCCCGACTGGTATCGGGAGGGGTCGCCCATCCATCGGGTGGACGACATCGTCAAACCGATCCTCATCGCCCACGGCGAGAAGGATGACCGGGTGCACCCCAAACAGTCAGAGCAGCTGGTCCGAGCGCTGGAGAGGCTGGGAAAGACCTACGAGTATCTGACATATCCCACCGAGGGCCACGGATTTCTGCGCCTGGAGCCGCAGTTGCACTTCTACCGACGACTGGAGCGGTTCCTCGACTGGTATCTGATGTAGGTCAACGGGCCAACGGGTCGAGTCTCAGGCAGTGTCCGCTTTGATCGAGCGATCGGCGGTGCGTACAGGCGACCAATCCCCGCTCATTGCCCTCGATGTCGAAGCGATTGGGATCCGCCGGGTCGTGGACGACGCCGGCGACATCGCCGATCGTGGTCAGCAGGTGGGTATTGGCACCGACCGATCGCCGCCCCCTCGGTGACGTTCCCTTCGACCCCGAACCGGACCGTGAGCCAGTACTGCTCGGCGTTGCGGGGCGTCGCCGACGACGACCCGTCGATCATGTCCGGCGACGACGTGTCTTCCCATCGTTTCGAAGAACCGGGCGTCACGCCAGGACCACCGGGCGCCGAGGTTGAGAGCCACGATCGCTCCCACGAACGCCACCATGGCCACCATTGCTCTCACCCTGGCGATCATGTGCCGACAGCGACCGGCCGGGCGCGGGCGATCCCGAGGTACGTACCGACATAGCGGGCCGGTTGGAACTCTCCGTAACCGAGCACCACGGCGTGCTGCGCCGAGCAGACTACGCACACTGGCGTCAGCAGGTAGGCGTTGAGCTCCAGCCCGTCACAGATGGAGGCGAACTCCGCCGCCCCTCGCTTCACCAAACGGAACGCGTCGATCACCGGCTGCGCCCATGGCTCGGACATGACCCGCCACAGCACCGCCCCGGTTTCGAGATGGGCGAGGTCGATCACCAGAGGAACGTGACAGCTCAGGCACCGTGTGGTGACGGTGGGGGTCGAACGCTCGGTTTCGACTCCCAATCCGTCGTAGACGGCCGCAGGACCACCCGCGAACCAGGGGCGCCCGATGTCCGGGTCGACGACGACTTCGGAGACCAACTCGATCGGGCGCATTCCGGTCTTCATCGTCGCCCAATGGTCCCGCCTTCACGGGTTTGGCGAAGATACGAGCAGATCCTCGAGGCTGAGAGATTGATCGGCTCGGGACATCATCACCGGCCGTTCGATGAGCGGAGTCTGCCGACCCCGGCGCTGGCGCTGTCACGGCCGCTGTTCGAAGCCGGGAGCCGAACGGATTGGTCGATCGAGCTCACTCTCAGGAGCGAGAACACCGCCCAGCGGTGTCCTGAACCCTGGATTCGCGTTCTACAGTCGGGCGGGTGACGACACGCACCGAATTCTCCACGATCGTGCTGGGCCTCGGCGGTATCGGCTCGGGCGCCACCTACTGGCTGTCGCGGCGTCTCGGCAACGACGTGCTCGGGATCGAGCAGTTCGAGCTGGGTCATGGCCGTGGTGGGTCCGAGGACCACAGCCGGATCATCCGACTGTCGTACCACACCCCCGAATACGTCGAGTTGGCGAAGCTGGCCTACGACGCCTGGGAGCAGGTGGAGGTGGACTCGGGCGAGCCGGTGGTGCTGCGAACCGGCGGGTTGGACCTCTCCCCCGCCGACGCCGTCATCCCACTCGACGACTACCGGCGCTCGTTGACCGCCGCCGGGGTCCGGTATGAGGAGTTGGACGCCGCCGAGATCATGCGTCGGTGGCCACAGTGGCAGCTCCCGGAGCATGTCACCGCCATCTATCAGGAACGCACCGGGCTGGCGATGGCGTCGCGGGCCAACGCAACCCACCGGGCACTGGCCAGGGAGAACGGGGCCACCTTGCTGGACGATGCCCCGGTGACGTCGATTCGGGAGGTCGACGGCGAGGTGGAAGTGATCGCCGACGGGATCACCTATCGGGGCGGCTCGCTGGTGATCGCCGCCGGCGCCTGGACGAACCCGGCGCTGGCCCACTTTGGAGTCCACTTCCCGCTCGACGTGAGCCTCGAGCACGTGGTGTACACGACAGCGGCCGATCCGCTCGCCTATCACCCGAGCCGTTTCCCGGTGTGGATCTGGATGGACGAGCCCTGCTTCTACGGGTTTCCGATCTTCGGCGAGCCGGCGGTGAAGACCGCTTGGGACCGCTGCGGGCTGCTGGTGGATCCCGACACCCGATCGTTCGAGCCCGACGCCGACACCGTCGCCACTATCCGCCGCTTCGCCGCCGATCATCTGCCGGGATCGGACGTCGGCGTCCACCTCGCCAAGAACTGCCTGTACACGCTCACTCCGGATCGGGACTTCGTGATCGACCGGGTCCCCGGCACCGAGCGGGTGTACTGCGCCATCGGCGCAGGCCACGCCTTCAAGTTCGCCTCGGTGATCGGGCGGCTGCTGTCGGAACTGGCCATCGACGGGAGCACCGCCTTCGACCTCGCCCCGTTTTCGGCGGACCGGGCCATCCTGGGTGAGGTCGATCCAGTGCGTTCCTACATGGTGTGACCCGAACCGTGGGCCGAGACCGCCCGTGCTGGGCCGTGTGAACCCAGGGTTCGACCCTGGGTTCACACGGCCCAGCAAGCGGCGGCCCAGGCGGTGTCGGGAGTGAGGATGGCGGGATCGTCGGTTCGACAACGGTCGGCGATCCCGAGGCGGTCGGCCTCGCCGCTCTGCAGCAGCGGACACCGGGGATGGAACCGACAGCCCGTGGGAACGTTCCGCGGATCGGGGATCTCGCCGGTGAGGATCTGCTGTTCCATGCCCGCCGTCTCGGGGACCACCGACAACAATGCCCGCGTGTAGGGATGTTTCGGGTTGGCGAGCAGTTCCTCGGTGGGGCCGGTCTCGACGATCCGCCCCAGGTACATGACCGCCACCCGGTCGGCGATGTTCCAGGCCAGTCCCAGGTCGTGGGTGACCACCAGGATCGCCA
Organism: uncultured bacterium; assembly: GCA_963825585.1. Taxonomy (GTDB): domain Bacteria; phylum Actinomycetota; class Acidimicrobiia; order Spongiisociales; family ZC4RG35; genus JAOUGY01. Next base: position 278,501 of record CAWGTX010000001.1, on the reverse strand, counting down.
GGTCGGTGTCGTCGACCAGCGTGCGCATGAGCGACAGGATCTCACCGCGGATGGAGGCATCGAGGCTGGCAACCGGCTCGTCGGCCAGCAGCAGCCGGGGCTCCAACACCATGGCGCCGGCGATCACGACCCGCTGGCGCTGGCCACCGGAGATCTCGTGCGGATACAGCGGCATGAAGCGTTCGGGCGGTCGCAACCCGGCTTTCGACAACGCCTCGGCCACCCTGGTGGGCTCATCGCCTCGATCCTTGCGGATCCGCAGGCCCTCCGAAACGATCTCATAGATCGTCTGTCTCGGGTTGAGCGCCCCGGTGGGGTCCTGGAAGATCATCTGGATCTGGCGGTGCCCACCACGCGAGGCGGGTTTCCCCTCCAGGGTCACCTGCCCCGAGGTGGGCGGCTGCAGCCCCTGGATCGACCGTATGAGTGTGGTCTTGCCCGAGCCGGACTCCCCGACCAGCGCCAGGACCTCCCCCGGATGCACCTCGAGGGAGGCACCGTCGACGGCGCGGGCCGAACCGAAGTGGACGTGCAGATCGTCGACCCTGACGAGGGGACCGCTCATGGGCGTCCCATCAGGACGCAGGCGGCACGTCGGCCGTCACCGGCCGGCACCAGGTCCACCGTGGTCGACGAACACGAATCGAGCGCCACCGGGCAGCGTGGATGGAATGCGCACCCGGAGGGCAGGTGGGCCGGATCCGGGGGATCGCCGCCGAGGCCGCTCGGATGCATCCGGGAGGTGTGGTCGCCGATGGTGGGGAATGCGGCCGAGAGCGCCCGGGTATAGGGGTGGCGGGGCTCACGGAACACATCGCCGGCACCCCCGTCCTCTACGACCCGACCGGCATACATGACGGCCAGCTCGTCACACACGGAGGTGAGCACCGAGAGGTCGTGGGTGATGAAGATCATCGACAGACCGAACGACGCCCGGAGATCCTGAAGCAGCGCCAGCACCTGCGCCTGCACCATCAGGTCGAGTGCCGTGGTCGGCTCGTCGGCGATGAGCAGCTGCGGATCGCAAGCCAGCGCCATGGCGATCAGGACCCGTTGCCGCTGTCCGCCCGAGAGCTGGTGGGGATACGACCGGGCGAGGCGTGACGGGAGTCCTACCGACTCGAGCAGGCTCCCCACCCGCCGGGCGGCGCCGGACCGGCTGGGCACCGTCTCGTGGATGAGCATGGGTTCGGCCACCTGCTGTTCGATCCGCTGCACGGGGTTGAGTGCATGCAACGCCCCCTGGAACACGATGGCGCCCGTGGTCCACCGAACCGCTCTCAGCTTTCCCGGCTTGAGGGTGAGGATGTCGTGGCCATCGAGGATGACCTCGCCCTCCACCATGGTGCCGGCGGGCACTAGGCGCAAGATGGCGTTGGCCATGGTGGACTTCCCACATCCCGACTCGCCCGCCAGCCCGAGCGACGCGCCCCGGGCCAGATCGAAGGAGACGCCCTGTACGGCGGGAACGTCGCCCGAGCCGGTCCGGTAGGTCACGCGCAGGTCGCGCACCGAGAGCAGAGGTTCGCTCACCGGCGCCCCTTCATGCGGGGATCGGCGATCTCCTCCAGTGTCTGACCGATGAGGGTGAAGGCCATCACCACCATCAGGATCGCCAACCCTGGTGGAACGAAGTACCACCAGGCGTTGCGGGTCATGGCACCGTTGACGAACGCCTCCTCGAGCGCCTTGCCCCAGGAGGCTCGCTGCGGATCACCCAGACCGAGGAACGACAGGGTGGTCTCGGTGAGGATCGAGATGGGTACGGCCAGGGTGGCGTTGGCCAGGATGAGGCCGCTCACGTTGGGGAGGATGTGGCGGGCCACGATGTGACCGCCCGACGCCCCCAACGAGCGGGCACGGTCGACGAACAATCGCTGCTTCACGGTGAGCACCTGGGCGCGCACCAACCGGGCAGTCGAAGGCCACGACGTGATGCCGATCACGAAGATGATGTTCCACACGGACCGGCCCAGCACCGACGCCAGCACGATCGCCAACGGAAGGAACGGGATCACCAGAAACCACTCGGTGAGTCGCATCAACGTTGCGTCGATCCGGCCACCGAGGAACCCGGCGACGATGCCAACCACCGATCCGAGGACGATGGTGACCACGGTGGCGGCGAGACCCACGAACAGGCTCACCCGCGACCCCCACACGAACTGCGCCCACACCGACCGCCGCAGGTGATCCGTGCCGAGCGGTCCGTACTCCGAGGGTGAACCCCACTGGGGGGCGCCGGCCGCCCGGGACGCCACCGGGTCGAGACTGGCCCGATCGGCCAGCAGCGGCGCGGCCACCGCCAGCAGCATGAACACCGCCAGAACCAGGATGCCGATCCGCCCCGGCGTCGACGACCAGAACTGAACCGCGACCCGCCGCAACGCGACCTTGCGACGATGCCACACCAGCGACTTCGCCGTCGGAACCGTCGATGTCATGCCGGCCTCACGCGTGGGTCGAGGGCGGCGTACACCATGTCGGCGATGAGGTTGAACAGGATCACGGCTGCACTGAACACCAGGAACAGGCCCTGGAGCATGGGAAGGTCGGGACCCCGAACCGCGTCGGCCGTTGCTTTGCCCAGCCCGGGCCACGAATACAGGGTCTCGACCGCGATCGCGCCGGACAGCACGAAGCCGAGGTTGATCGCCGCCAGCGTCACCACCGGCAGCAGCGCGTTGGGGACGGCATGGCGGTTACGTACCTGGACGTCGCGGAGACCCTTGGCTCGCGCCACCGTGAGGTAGTCCTCCCCCATCACGTCGAGCAGGGAGGACCTCATCACCACGGCGTATTCGCCCAGGTACGCAAGGGTGAGCGTGAGGCATGGCAGAGCCAGGTGATGGAGCTGGTCCAGTAATCGGCCGAATCCGGTGGCGTTGGACGACAGGTCGACGAGTCCGCCCACCGGGAACCATCCGAGCACCACCGCGAACCCCACCAGCAGCAGCATCCCCAGCCAGAAGTCCGGCATGGAATAAAACACCATGGTGGACGACGTGATGGCGTAGTCGCTCTTCGACCCGCGTCGCCAGGCGGCGACGATCCCCCCGATGACCCCGATGACCGCCGAGAGCAACGCCGCCAAACCGACCAGCACGAGCGTCGGCAGGATCTTGTCGGCGATCTCGGTCCACACCGGCTGGCGGCTCTGATACGACAGCCCGAAGTTGAGCTGTGCCGTCTCTCTCAGGTAGGCGACGAACTGCTCAGGCAGCGACTTGTCGAGCCCGAACTCCACCCGCATCTGGTCGAGCCGCTCCTGAGGGATGTTGCGCCCCCGGAAGAGGCTTCCCACGGGATCGTTCTGGACGACCCGGAACAGGAAGAAGTTGAAGACGAGCACGAACCCCAGGGTGAGGAGCGACCCGATCAACTTCTTCCCGATGAACCGGGCCGTCACGTTCGATCACTCCCGGTCGTCGGCCGACTTCTTCCGCTTCGACATGACCATGCCCCCGGCCAAAACGGCCAGCACACCGACGCCGACGCCGACGATCAACCCGGTCGATCCTCCGTCGGAGGTGTCCTCGTCGGCGGTGGCGGAAGAGGTTCCGGTGTCGGTGGTTCCGCTGTCGGCACCGGCGGTGGTGGCGGTCGTCCCATCGGCGGTGGTCCCCGCGGTGGTGTCGTCGGGAGCGGCGGCTCCGATCGGTGTCAGCAGCGCGTACGACGGCGAGCTGTTCGAGAACATCACCGGGCCGACTTCTGCGGGCTGGCGGACCCAACCCTCGAACCGGTCGGTACGGATCGCCTGGAACTCGGGCGAGTAGTAGAGCGGGAAGTACACGGCGTCGTTGTAGAGGATCGTCAGCATCTCGTGGACGATGGCCAGCCTCGCCTCTTCGTCGACTTCCTGCTTCTGCTGGACGTAGAGCTCCTCGTAGCGAGGGTTGGTCCAGTTGGCGTCGTTGTAGTTGCCCAACTCCGCCTCGGTGAAGTACGAGAGCATCGGGTCGGGGTCCACGAACGGCGTCCACCCCCAGTTGAAGGAGTCGTAGGTCCCATCGACGATCACCGTGAACAGCTGGTCCTGGTCGTAGGACGAGAGCTCCACACCGATGCCGATGGCGGCCATCCAACCGCTGAACAGCTCGCCGAGCGGCGCACCGATGTCGGTATCGGTGTTGACGGCGTGGTTGAGGACGATGTTGTCGCCCCCTTCGGGCATGTTGCGGATGCCGTCACCGTCGGTGTCGAGGTATCCGGCGGCGTCGAGTGTCTCGATCGCCCGGGCCGGGTCGTACTCGATGAGATCTTCCTCGGGGATCTCGGGCACCCACTTGAGGTCGGCACCCACGCTGATGGTGGTGGCCGGCTCGGCCAGCCCGAACAGGAGGTCTTCGATCACAGCCATCTTGTCGATACCCATCGACACGGCTCGCCGGAACTCGACGTCGGCCAGTGCTGGATGGGGCGGGGTGGGAGCCAGCCCACCGTTGAGAGCGATCTCGTCGAAACCGCCCTGGTTTCCGGCGATCACCTCGACACTGGGATCAGCCTCCAGTGCCTCGATCGACGAGGCAGGGATGCCCTGGGCGGCGTCGATCTCACCCTGCTGCAGGGCGGCGACCATGGCGTCGGGGTTGGAGAAGTACCGGAAGATCACCTCGTCGATGGCAGGCTCCCCGCCGTAGTAGCTGGGGTTCGCCTCCATGCGGAGGAACTCCTCGGACTGGTACTCGCTGAGGGTGAACGGTCCACTGCCCACTCCGTCGAGCGCCTCGTAGGTGGAGACCGCTTCACCGTCGGTGGCCACCGGCTCCCAGATGTGCTTGGGCAGCAGGTAGATCTCGATTCCGGGGAGCTTGGGATCGGGAACCGAGGAGGTCACCGTGAACGTGCGCTCGTCGACCACCTCGGCCGAGAGATTGGTGACGGTGGAGATGTAGTTCGACCATTCCTGATCACGCGACGTGTTGATGTTCCACACCGCATCCTCGGCCGTGAGCGGAGTGCCGTCGGACCACGTGAGCCCCTGGCGAAGCGTGTACGTGTAGTTGAGCCCGGGCTGGTTCTCCTCCCACGACTCCACCAGCGCCGGCTCCGGAGCGAAATCCGCAGCAGCTTTGCCGACCAGCGAGGCGTACTGGACATTCCAGAACTCGTACTCACTGACGGCGAACCCGATGGTCGGGTTGAGCGTCTCCCATGGCTGGGTGAGCCCGATGATGAGCGTCATCCGATCCTCCTGGGCGTTGACCCCGGGAGCGGCGAGGGCGAACAGGACCATGAACATCGAAACGAGTGACACGATACGGCGCAAGGTGAACCTCCAACAGCGTGTCCGCAGGCTATCGGGTCGCGCAACCCTGATCGGCCATTCAGTGCATATTTTCGTGAAGACTGGATTGCGGGGCTACCGCTGGTCCTCCACGATCGACAGTGGCGTCTTCCGGGCCAACAACTCGGCCACCGAAAGCGGGTACAGGGTGATGGAAGAAAGCTCGGAGCGGTCGAACCAGCGGAAGTCCATGTGGAAGGAGGTCCCGTCGGGTCGATGCCGCTCGACGAGTGCCTCCGGGACGCGGACCGCCACATACACGCCGATCTCGTGATGGCGGGTGAGACGGGCCGGAATCTCGTCCCGAACGCCGTCGAAGAAGTTCTCCACCACCCAGCGGATCTCCCCAACCGTGACCTCGACGTCCAGTTCTTCGGCCATCTCACGGACGACGAGCGACGAGCGACGAGCGACGAGCGACGTGAACAACTTTGTCCCCCTCGAGCTTGCGAGAGGGGGAAGGGGTCCCCGTGAGGAACGAGCGGGGTAGGGGGGGCCTATCCCTCGCGAGAATGATGACGCGTACGTACCCCTCGCGAGCACGAAGACGCGTGCCGGAACGCGTGAGTGTCCTTCTCGCGGGCTCTCAACCCCCCTACCCCGCTCCTCCGTCACGGGGGCCCCTTCCCCCACTGCGTGGGGGACAAAGCTGTCGCCCCTCCCCCACTGCGTGGGGGACAAAGGTGTTGCCGCTCTTCTCTTCGTGAAATAGTTCTCAAGCCTGCTAGGTTGATGTCGACAGGATTGAAACGAATCAATCCGCACACGAAACCCGATTTTCGGGTTCACGAAAAGGACCGATGATGAACACCGACACCACCAGCTTGGTGGTTATCGACCCCTCGACCCGATACGGCGAGGCAGCCCTCGACTTGATCGAAGTGGGCCCCCGCGTGACGCTGTTCCTGATGCTCTCCGGCCCGTCGGCCGGTGCGCTCGAGGCGTTCGCCAAGAACGAAGGCATCAGCATCTCCGAGGCCGGAGACATCTACCTCGACCAGGTATCCACCCGCCTGCGCCGCAGCGGCGTGAAGGTGGAGGCATGGTCATCGACGGGCGACGACCCGGTCGAAGAACTCCTCGAAGCAGTGGAACGGACGGATGCCGCCCGCGTGGCCCTTCCGGCCGGCAGCCGGATGTTCGGGCGCCGTGGGCTCTCTGAACTCACCAGGTCGTCCACCGTGCCGGTGATGGTGGCTCCAGCCGCCTGACCCGGGCTCAGCCCAGCACGTCCCCGACCGCATCCGCGATCCCGGAGACGATGACGGTCAGTTCTCCCTCTGAGACCGTCAACGGCGGGCCGAGCAGCAATCCATCGCCATCGACCCCGTTGGCGCATCCACTCACCGGGTAGGGGATGACGCCACGGGCGATGGCGGCGGATCGGAGCCGCTCGGCCAGCTTGTGACCGGAAGGGAATGGGCGCTTCAGCGTGCGATCCTCCACGAACTCGACCCCCACCAACAGCCCGCGCCCGCGGACGTCTCCGACGTTGGGGTGATTCCCGAGCGTCGAGGCCACCATCGCCTTCAACCGCGCTCCCAGCGCCGCCGAACGGCCGATCAGGTTCTCGGACTCGAGAATGTCGAGGACGGCCATGCCGGCGGCGGCGCCCCCGGGGTGATGCGAATAGGTGTACCCGTGATCGAACACCGGCTCGGCGACGGCGGCGACCTCACCCGACGCGGCGCACAGGCCCAGCGGCCAGTAACCAGACGACGCCCCCTTGGCCATCACCACGATGTCGGGTGACACGTCCCGGGAGGGCACGAAGTGCTCGATGGCGAACCACTCGCCCGTCCGGCCGAACCCGGTCATCACCTCGTCGGCGATGACCAGCACATCATGGCGACGGCACACATCGATCACCTCCTCCCAGTAACCGTCGGGCGGGACGGCGGCTCCCAGGGTGGCACCCCCGATCGGCTCGGCCACGAATGCGGCCACCCGATCCGGTCCGATCTCCAGGATCGCCTCCTCCAGTCGTTCCGCATGCCATTCGGCACACCTGTCCGGATGGGAGTCGTTCGGGCAGCGGTACTCGTTGACGGCAGGAACGTGGGCGAACCGTCCGAGCCAGGGTTCGTACCCGCGTCGCAGACCCTCCCGACCCGACACGTCCAGGGCGCCGATGGTGTTGCCGTGATACGAGCCCCACCGGGACAGCACAACCGTCCGACTCGCGGCGCCCTTCGCCAGGTGGTAGCTGCGGGCCAGCTTGAGGGCGGTCTCGGTGGCTTCGCTTCCTCCCGCCACCGGGAACACCCGGGGATCGGGCAGGGGCAGATGGGCGGCCAGCCTGGCGGCGTACTCTTCCACGATCGTCGATGTGAACGAATGGGCGTGCACGTAGTCGAGCGTCGACAACTGCCTCGCCACCGCCTCGGCCACCTCGCGGCGACCGTGGCCGACGCCGTTGACGATGGCGCCGGCACAGGCGTCGAGGTACCGCCGTCCGTCGACGTCGGTGATCCACACACCCTCGGCCGACACGGCGACGGGGAGGTTCGCTCCCCTGTGGAAGACACTGCTCATCGCCAAGGGCGGGACTCCACCAGGGGCGCCACCATGTCGAGCGGGAGCGCATGAGCGGTCCGCCCCTTGAACCCCGTCATCGTCTCGGCGGCACACAAGGCGTTGAGGATCGCCTCCTCGGTGGCGTCCGCCACAGCTTCGAACAACGAGTCCATCTCCGGGTGCGGGACCATGTCCAACCGATGCAGTCCGTGCGGACGTGCCGGGAGGTTGTTCCCGGTGGCGAAGGCGAAGAAGATGTCACCCGAGCCGTTGTGACCGGTTCCGCCCACCCGGGCCAACCCGACCGTGGCCCGCTGAGCCAGCCGTCTGCACTGCACTGGGATCAACGGGGCATCGGTGGCCACGACCACGATTATCGAACCCTCCCGTCCCGCCCGGATCGAACCCTCCCGTCCCGCCCGGTCAGGCGGATCGATCCACGCCAACGGCACCCGGTCGGCGCCGATCGACCGGCCCACCGGCACGCCGTCGATCCGCAACTCGTGCCGCTCGCCGTAGTTGGCCTGTACGAGCACGCCGACATTCCAGGTGCCCGCCACCACCCGCGACGAGGTGCCGATGCCACCCTTGAACTCGTGACAGATCATGCCGGTCCCACCGCCTACGTTCCCCTCGGCCACCGGACCCGCCGAAGCCCCCGCAAGAGCGTCCATCACGTGACGCTCCTCGAGATGGAACGCATCGATGTCCGACAGCCACCCGTCGAACGTCTCGGCGACCACAGGGAGGATGAAACCGTCGGTGTAGCCCCGATCCACCGAATACCGCACGAAGGCGTCGCGAACCAACCCCACCTGGTGGGTGTTGGTGATCCCCACCGCCGAGCCGAGCATCCCCGACTCCTCGATCCATGGGATCCCGGTCATCTCGCCGTTGCCGTTGAGCGAGTACCACCCACAGAAGGCGTAGTCCTCCCAGATCGTGTCGTCCCGGGCCGTGATCACCGTCACCCCGGTCCGAGCCACCCGCGGCTCGTCGTGGATCACCGTGGTGTGACCCACCCACACGCCCGGAACGTCGGTGATCGCATTGTGCGGGCCGGTCGGAAGCCGCCCGATGGAGACGCCGAGATCGCGGATACGAGGCATGAAGAGGACGATAGAGGAAGCGAGCAGCTGGCAGCTGCCAACCTGTGGTCAGCATCGACTGTGCTGGCTCGGAACGTCCGACGTCCGACGCAACACGCAAGGAAGGGCTGCTGGCTACTGGCTCGGAACGTCCGACGCAACACGCAACACGCAACACGCCACGCGGGAAGGCTTCTGGCTCGGAATGTCCGACGTCCGATGCAACACGCAAGAAAGGGCTGCTGGCTACTGGCTGCTGGCTGCTGGCTCGGAACGTCCGACGTCCGACGCAACACGCAACACGCAAGAAGGAGCTGTTGAGATGGCGGTGGTCGCGGCAGCTCGAAGTAGGAGGTCCCCACGGACGGGAGTACGGATCGCTGGGACCCAAACCGCTGTACCGGGCGGTCGGAGTCCCGGATCGACTTGGCGGTTGCTGACCTGCCGGCTGATTGATCAGCGCCCGGCAAGTCGACCGTCCACGACCTGTTCGTCCGTCCTTGGATCGATACACCCCCGTCCGTGGGGGACTGATGTACCTGTCGTCCGGAGCCCCTCAGGGGCAAGTGTTCCTCCGCTCGACTTTTCGCGATCGGACAGCCGGCTGCTCCGTTGTTGCGTGTTGCGTGTTGCGTCGGACGTCGGACATTCCGAGCCGGCTGCTCCGTTCTTGCCTGTTGCGTGTTGCGTGGGACGTCGGACGTCCTGTCAGCTCCCTGCTCGTTCCGCTCTGGTCAGCCAGGCTCCGATGCCGACCACCACCACTGCGACCATGAAGAAGCGTCCCAGGTAGGGAACGGCCGCCACCACCACGATGACGAGGAACCCGAGCAGGAACCGGGCATAGGCGCTGGCGGCGGGACGGAGACGAGTGCCGATGAAGATGGCCGGGGGTACCGGCGCCACCAGGGCCGCCAGCGCGAGCAGGCCGAGGAGGCCGAGCGCGAAGGGGAGCGCAACGGCCAGCAGCGGCAACGCAGCTTCGGGTGACATGAACGAGGCGCTCGCGACAACGCCGCCGATCAGCAGCACCGGCAGCACCGCCACCGCCACCCCCTGTCCGACGACGGCCCCCGTGCGGACCCGGAGGGCGGCGGCAGCCTCGGCGGCTCGCTCGGTCGCGGCCCACACCATCGACAGTCCGAGAGCTGCTCCGAACACCACCAGGAGCACACGCATGAGCAGGGCGAGACCACTGACACGCACGTTGGGTGGCAGTGGGGTCCGGCCGAGAACCGACCCGGACACCACGGCATCCGCTGCGATCACCGCCTGTTGCGACGACCGGTAGGCCAGGTCACCCCCGATGCGAGCGGCATCGGTGACGGTGAGCGAACGAACATCGATCTCCACACTGTCGGCGATCTCTCCGCCGATGCTGGCCGATCGGATGAATCCCTCGATACCGCGGCCCACCTGGCCCTCCTGGGTGAAACCCCAGGCGCCCACCACCACATCACGTCCGATCGAGGCCGAACGTGCGATGGTGACGGCCCGGCCCGCCACCAGCAGGTCCTCGCCGATCGAGCCTTCGATCACCACCTCGGGCGCCGTCACCCGAACGGAGCCGTCGACGACACCGGCGATCACCACACGGCTGGCGATCACGGTCACGTCGCCCTCGACGGTCCCGTCGATCCGCAGCTCGCCGAAGGCCGAGGCAACCAGGTCACCTTCGATGCGGCCGGAGATCTGCACGGTGTTCCCGGCTGCGTAGAGGTCCTCTGAGACGACATCGTCTTCGCGGATCAGTACCAGGTCGGACTGCGTCGTCTCGGCGCGGGCCGGTAACGGTGCCAGCAGCACTACCAGCGTGACCAGCACGACGGTGACACTGAGGGCTCCGGCGAACGTCCGGTTGAGGAGCCAAACGCACGCCGCTGGGCGGCGTTCACCGGGAGAGCGCATCCCCCGCCAGTTCGAGGAGCGGGGCGGGAAGAACACCGAACACCACGGTTGCCAGCGCCACGAGAGCGAGTGCCGACCTTGCGACGAGCCCGGGAGCCGGCAGATGCTCTCCCTCGGGCTCCTGCATGTACATGGCGACGATCACCCGCAGGTAGAAGAAGAAGCCGATCACCGAAGCGAGCACGGCCACGATCACCAGCCATTCGAAGCCGGCCTGCCAAGCGTCCTGGAACACCCCGAACTTGGCGATGAACCCGCTGGTGAGCGGGAGTCCGGCCATACCGAGCAGCAGCGTCGAGAACACCAAGGCGAGAACCGGTTGCCTCCGTCCCAGGCCTGCGAATGCGGCGATGGCAGAACGCGATCCCGATGCCCCCGAGACGGCTGCGACCACACCGAAGGCGCCCACCAGCTGCAGCGTGTAGACGGCCAGGTAGAACCAGATGCCACTCATCCCCTCCGGCCCGCTCAGGATGCCGGTCAGGATGAAACCGGCGTGGGCGACGCCCGAGTAGGCGAGCATGCGGCGGACGTCGTCCTGCACCACCGCCAGCACGGCTCCCACCGCCATGGAGAGGGCGGCGATGGCGGCCACCACCGGTGCCCACGACTCATCGAGGGCGGGGAAACCGATCCCGAGGATCCGCCAGAGGGCTACGAAGGCGCCGACTTTCGCCGCCGATGCCATGAACCCCACCACCCCGGCAGGAGCGCCCTGATACACGTCGGGAGCCCACGAGTGGAAGGGTGCCGCCGACACCTTGAAGGCGAGGCCGATCACCATGAGCGCCACCCCGATCAGCACCACTCCCGGCGAGAAGAGGATCGTGGTCGCCATGAAGTTGGCCTGATCGACGACGTTGAGAGCACCAGTCCCGGCGAAGCTGAGAGCGACGCCATAGATGAAGATCGCCGACGCCACGGATCCGAGCAGGAAGTACTTGATCGCCGCCTCGTCGGATTCGTTCCTCTCCCGGGTGATGCCGGCCAGCACGTACAGGGCGATCGAACCGATCTCGAGGCCGAGGAACATCATCATGAGGTGCAGCGACACCACCATGATCGAGAACCCGGCCGCCGAGAGCAGCACGAGCGCCAGGGCTTCGGCCGCCCTCCGACCCAAGCGCTCGAACAGACCCCACCCGGTGGCGACGGCCAGACCGGTCACCACGAACAGCACGCACCGGGCGAGGATGCCGAAACCGTCGACCACGATCATCCCCGAGAAAGGGAACCGCTCCGCATCACGGGGAATGGTGTCGAGCCGAATCCACTGAGCCACCGAGAACGCCAGGGCGGCGAGCACGATCACAGCGAAGACGACACCCAGAGGACGAGCTGTCTTGGGCTTCCACTGAACATCGATCAGCAGGACGAGCGCGGCACCGAGTGACAGAACCAACTCGGGTGCGATCGCCATCCACGAAATCTGTGGGGTGACCAGTTGCGCCAGGATCATCATTCACCTTCCTCGGCGTCGGCGGCCACGTACACGTCGGCCAGGCGGCCGGGCTCGGGCACCTCGAAGTCGGTGACCGATTCGATCCGATCGAGGACGGCCTCGGTCGAGGCGGCCGTGCGGTCGAGCAGGATCTTCGGATAGAGGCCCAACACGACGATGAGGATCACCAACGGGGCCATGAGGGCGATCTCACGGCCGGACAGGTCCTTCAGGTCCTTGTTCTCCTGCTTGTCCGGCTCACCCGTGAAGACCCGCTCGTAGGCCCACAACAGGTAGATGGCCGCGAACACCACGCCGCTGGCGGCGATGATCGTGTACACGGGAAGGGTGGCGTAGCTGCCGATCAACACCAGGAACTCACCGACGAAACCGTTCAACCCGGGCAGGCCGATCGAGGCGAATGTGGCGAACAGGAAGAGCCCTGCGTAGATGGGCATCACCTTCGCCAGTCCGCCGAAGTCGGCGATCTTCTTGGTGTGGCGCCGTTCGTAGATCATGCCCACCAGGAGGAAGAGGGCACCGGTGGTGAGACCGTGGTTGATGTTCTGCACCACCGCCCCCTGCAGACCGGCCGAGGTTAGGGCGAAGGTTCCCAGCACGATGAAGCCCAAGTGGCTGACCGACGAGTAGGCGACCAGCTTCTTCAGATCGGGCTGGACGATGGCGACCACGGCTCCGTACACGATGCCGATCACCGCCAGCGTCGCCATCAAGGGGATGAAGTCGACGGTGGCGTTCGGGAACAGGCTCAGGTTGAAGCGCAGCAGACCGTAGGTGCCGAGCTTCAGCATGACGCCGGCCAGCAGCACCGAACCGGCTGTCGGAGCTTCGACGTGGGCGTCGGGAAGCCAGGTGTGAACCGGGAACAACGGGACCTTGATGGCGAAGGCGATGGCGAAGGCGGCGAACAGCCACCGCTCCTCGATCACACCGAGGTCGAGGGCGAGCAGGTCGGTGAAGGCGAACGACGGAACCCCCGTCTGCGATGCGTGGATGAGACCGAGCGAGATGATGGCGGCCAGCATGAAGGCCGATCCGAGCGCCGTATACAGGAAGAACTTGAGAGCTGCGTAGATCCGGCGCTCCGAACCCCAGATGCCGATGATGAAGTACATCGGAACCAGCACCGCCTCGAAGAACACGAAGAACAGGAACAGGTCGAGCGCCAGGAACGTCCCGATCAAACCCGCCTCGAGCAGCAGGGTGAAGACCACGAACTCCTTCACCCGATGCTGGATGTGCGTCGATGCCGCCAAGGCGATCGGGATGAGGATGGTCGTCAGCACGATCATGCCGAGCGAGATCCCGTCCACACCCAGGTTCCAGGCGATCCCCCACGGCTCGTACCAGTGGCCGAACTCGGTGAACTGGAATCCGGCTTCCCCCACCTCGAACTCGAAGAACAGCACCCCGGCGATGGCCAGCGGGATCACACTCAACCCGAAGCCGACTGGCAGATGGATCTCCGACCGCTTGGCCGGCAGCAGAGCCACAACGATCGCAGCGACGAGAGGAACGACGATCAGGGAGGTCAACATGAAGCGTCCCCGGTGCCGGCGTGGAGATGGGTAGAACGTAGAACGTAGAACGTAGAACGTAGGTCCAATCGCGCTCTCCGATACGTTGTACGTTCTACGTTGAACGTTGTACCGACCGTTTGGCGCTGCGTCGTGACGTTGCGGCGGCTCATATGCCGCCTCCGGAAACGACCATCCAGATCACCACGGTCAGGAGGCCCGCCACGAACATGGCGCCATAGTTTCGGACCAGACCCGTTTGGGCGAGGCGGACGGTGGAACCGATGCGGCGGACCACCCAGCCGACGCCGTTGACGAGACCGTCGATGATCGGGAGGTCGAACTTGAAGGCGGCCACGTCGGCGAGGCGCTTGCCGGGCTTGACGATGGTGGCGCCGTACAGGTCGTCGACCCGGTACGCCTGCTCCCACAGGCCCCAGATCCGACCGAAGCCGTCCTGGAACCGCTGCCACATCTCGGGCGGCCGGTTGTAGGTGAGATACCCGGTGGCCACGCCCCCGACGGCAGCCAACACCGAGATGCCGGCGAGGATGGCGAACATGCCGTACCCCTCCGGCGGATGGGCGAGCTTGATCCCCTCGAACGCCGGCTCGAGGAAGTGTTCGAGACCGAGACGGAAGGGCGTGTTGATCACACCACCCAGCACGCTGAGCACGGCCAGCGCCATGAGCGGGACCGTCATCACCTTCGGCGACTCGTGCGGATGCACACCGTCTTCCCAACGCGGCTCGCCGAGGAACACCATGACCCATTGCCGGGTCATGTAGAAAGCGGTGAGCAGGGCCGTGAGAAGACCGGCCACCCACAGCACCTGGCCGTAGGCACCCGCTCCGAAGGCGACGCCGAGGATTTCGTCCTTCGACCAGAAGCCCGCCAGTGGGGGGATACCGGCGATGGCGATGGTGCCGATGCCCATGGTGGCGGCGGTGACGGGCATGTGCTTTCGCAGTCCGCCCATCTTGCGCATGTCCTGTTCTTCGTGCATGCCGTGGATCACCGACCCTGAGCCGAGGAAGAGCAGCGCCTTGAAGAACGCATGGGTCATCAGGTGGAAGACCGCAGCCACGTAGCCGCCAAGCCCGGCGGCGAGGAACATGTAGCCGAGTTGGGAGATCGTCGAGTAGGCGAGCACCTTCTTGATGTCGGTCTGGGCGATCGCGATCGAGGCGGCCCACAGGGCGGTGATGGCACCGACGGTTGCGACGGCGGTTCCCGCCGCCGGAGCGAGCTCGAAGATGGCGGCTGAACGCGACACCACGTACACGCCGGCGGTGACCATGGTGGCGGCGTGGATGAGGGCGGAGACCGGGGTTGGCCCCTCCATGGCGTCCGGGAGCCACACGTAGAGCGGTACCTGTGCCGACTTGCCGGCGGCACCCACCAGCAGGAGCAGCCCGATTGCGGTGGCGGTGCCGGTGGAGAGCACGTCGCCCGCCCGCTCGAACACGCCTTCGTAGCTGAGGGTCCCGAACTGAACGAACACGATCATGAGAGCGATCATGAAGCCGAAGTCGCCGATCCGGTTGACCACGAACGCCTTCTTGCCGGCCGCCGCCGCCGAGGGCTTGGTGAACCAGAAGCTGATGAGCAGGTAGGAGCACAGACCCACCAGTTCCCAGCCCATGAACAGCATGGCGAAGTTCCCGGCCAGCACCAGCGTCAGCATCGAGGCGGCGAACAGGTTCAGGTAGGTGAAGAAGCGGTGGAAGCGGGGATCGCCGTGCATGTAGCCGACGGCGAAGATGTGGATGAGCGTCCCGACCCCGGTGACCACCAACGTCATGAGCACCGACAGGGCGTCCCATTGGATCTCGAGATTGGCACCGATGGCGGGCATCCACTCCCAGATGGAGACGTGCTCGGCGTGGTGGAGCTCGCCGGTGATGGCGGGAACGGCGTTGATCAGACCGATGACGAATGACCCGAAGATGGCGAGCGTGGCCAGCCATCCGGCGCCGGGCTCGCCGATGCGCTTGCCGAGGAAGTGAAGGACGATGGCACCGGCCAGCGGCAGCGCAATGATGAGGGGGAGGAGCTGGGTGGGTTCCATCAGCCCTTCAACTCCGCCAGCTCATCGACAGATGCGGTGGACCGTTGCCGGAAGATGGCGACGATGATCGCCAGGCCGATCACGACCTCGGCGGCGGCCACCACCAGCACGAAGAACACCGAGATCTGACCGTCGATCAGACCGAGCGCCCTCCCTGCCGCCACGAACGTGAGGTTCACGGCGTTGAGCATCAGCTCGACGCACATGAACATGATGAGGGCGTTGCGCCGCACGAGGATGCCGAGCAGGCCGATGGCGAACAGCACCGCAGCCAGGGTCATGTACCAGCCGGAGTGACGGTCACGGATCTCATGCGTGCGTCCCCCCGAGTGGATGGTCGAACGTAGAACGTAGAACGCAGAACGTAGAAGCCCGGGTTCGGTACGTTGTACGTTCTACGGAACGTTGTACCTGCTCACCGGTGAACACGAGCAGAGTCCTCATTCCACTGTCTCCTCTGTCGATGCCGCGTTTGAAGTAGGCGAGGGCGATGGCGCCGGCGGCGGCGATGGTGAGCAGCAGTGCGGTGGCTTCGAAGGCCAGGACCCAGTCGGTGAACATCGGCAGCGCCACCGCTTCGATCGTGCCGTTGGGGGCTTCGGCGGCGGGGTCGGCGGCGGGCACCCATTCGAACCCGGATCCGAAGGCCAGAGCAACTCCGAGGCCGAGCGTGATGACGCCGAGGCCTATCGCCAGCTGACGCTGCAGAGGTAGCGGCTCGGACCGGTTCTCCTCCTTGTCGACCCCGATCAGCATGATCACGAACAGGAACAGGGTCATGACGGCGCCGGCGTAGACGATGACCTGAACTGCGGCCACCAGATGCGCCAGGTTCACCACGTACATGACGGCCAGCGAGAACAACGTGCCCAGGAGGCCCATGGCGGCGTGGACCGGGTTGCGAGCCCAGATCACCGTGACCGCACCGGCGATCGAGGTGATGGCGAGGATCACGAACAGGGCGAGCTCGACCATCAGGCGTCCCGTTCATCCTGGCTGGGCTCGGCGGTCCAGTCGGCAGGTCCGGGTGTCCCCTGCCACATCTGGACACCCTCGTAGGCGGCGGACCCGCTCGGTGCGGTGGCTCGTACCCAACCGTCTGCCACCTGCAGCTCGTCGTAGCTCGCCAGCTTGTCCTCGGCCCACATGTGGGGGACGCTGCCGTCGGAGTTCATGAGCAACTCGTCCTTGGTGTAGATGCCGTCGGCCCGATTGGTCGTCGACATCTCGAACAGGTGCGTCATGGTGATCGCTTCGGTCGGGCAGGCCTCCACACACAGCGCACAGAAGATGCAGCGCAGCATGTTGATCTCGTACACGAACCCGAACCGTTCGCCCGGGCTGACGGGCTCTTCGATCGGGTTGTCCTGGCCACGCACGTAGATGCAGCGGGCAGGGCAGGCACCGGCACACAGCTCACAGCCGATGCACTTCTCCATGCCGTCGGGGTAGCGGTTGAGGACGTGGCGTCCGTGGAAACGCTGTGGCTTCTCCCGGAACTCGGCCGGATACATGCCGGTCACGGGTTCGGTGAGCATCTGCCGCCCGGTGACCCGAAGTCCCTTGATGAGTTCTCTGATCACGCCCATGGTGCGGGAAACCTCAACATTCCGGCGACGATTGCAGTGAGTGCCAGCCATCCGAGCGCTCCCGGGATGAGCCGCTTCCATCCGAGCGTCATGAGCTGGTCGTAACGCATTCGGGGCAGGGTTGCTCGGAGCCAGATGAACATGAAGACGATGATGTAGGTCTTGAACAGGAAGTAGACGGTGGGGAGGATCGCCGCCAGCCAGGTCGGCGTGTCCCAGCCGAAGAAGCGATCGATCTGACCGTTCCAGCCGCCCAGGAACAACGTGGCACCGAGGGCCGACATCGAGAAGATGTTCACGTACTCGGCGAGGAAGAACATGGCGAACCGCATACCGGAGTACTCGGTGTGGAACCCGCCCACGATCTCCTGCTCGGCCTCGACGAGGTCGAAGGGGGCCCGGTTGGTCTCGGCCACCGCTGCGATCAAGAAGATGATGAACGCCCCGAACTGGGGGAAGATGTTCCAGCGGGGCAGGAACCCGAAGTAGGTGCCTTGCTGCCGAGCCACGATCTCAGACAGCGACAGGGTCATCACCCCGCTGTCGACCGAGGCCGCCATCCACACCACGACCGCAACCATCGCCAGACCGAGCGCAGCCTCGTAGCTGATGGCCTGAGCGGTGGCACGCACCCCTCCCAGCAACGGGTACTTCGAACCCGACGACCATCCGGCCAGGACGACCGCGTACACCGCCATCGACGACATGGCGAGGATGAAGAGGAGCCCCACGTTGAGATCGGCGCCCTGGAGCGGGAACACCGTGCCGTCGGCGAACTCGATCGGTCGACCCCACGGAATCACCATGAAGAGGAGGAACGCCGGGATCACCGCCATGAAAGGAGCGAGGATGAACATCCCCATCTCGGCCTTCTTCGGGTTGATCTGTTCCTTGAAGAACAGTTTGAGCCCGTCGGCCACCGTCTGCAGGATTCCGAAGGGGCCGGCGCGGTTCGGACCGATCCGGTTCTGCATGTCGGCGATGAGTTTGCGCTCGGCCCAGACGTTCAGAACCGTCACCACCATGAGCAGCACGAAGGTCGCCAAAACACGGGCGACCACCAGCAGGACGTCGGTGAGTTCCATCAGTGGGTCTCAGAACACAGCACGGGTGATCCGAGAATAGGGACCGGGGAGGGGGGCGAACAAACTGACATCATCGGCTCGAGAAAACGTCACACACTCACAGGTGCGGCAGAATCGTCACCGGCCGCTTCGACAGGTGAAGCAGCTTGCCTGACGTGCTGCCCAACGCGAGCCCCTTCAGCAGACCGTAACCTCTGGCACCCACCACGATCATGTCGGCGTCGACCTCATCGGCTGCGTCGAGGAGACACTGGAAGGCGGCGCCGTGCATGAGCCTGCACTCGTGGTCGACCCCGGCTTCCGTGAGTGGCGAACACCACTCCGACTCGAGTTTGCCGCGCACGGCGTCTTCGATCCGGGCGAAGTCGTAGGGCGGCTGCATGTCGCCCAGGTGGGCGAGCGGCTCGAACGTGTGCACCGCCACCACCCTGCCGTCGACCTGGCCGGCCAGGTCGACGACCCACTCGACCGCCCGGGTCGAGCCCTCCGAACCGTCGACTCCGACCACGATGGTGTTCACGCTCATGAGTGCTCCTTCTCCGAGTCCGCCGGCGAGACGTCCGGGGCCGATGCCCGCAAAGACGTCCAGATCGTGACGGTGAGGATGACCGAGATGATCGCCAGCGAGATGTACGGGTTGATGTGGTACCACTCCGACACGATCATCTTCACGCCGACGTAGGCCAGGATGATCCCGAGTCCACGATTCAGGTACACGAGACGATCCTTGGCACCCGCCAGCAGGAAGTACAGGGCTCTGAGGCCCAGGATCGCCATGGCGTTCGAGCTGAACACCACGAAGGTGTCCCGGCTGATCGCCAGGATCGCCGGCACCGAGTCGACAGCGAAGACGACGTCGGTCGCTTCGATGAGCACCAGCACGACGAACAGCGGGGTGGCCAGTCGACGCCCGTTCTCATGGGTGAACAGCCGCTGACCGTCGTAGTTGGGCGACACGGGCACGATGCGACGCACCAGCTTCAACACCGGATTCGACTCCGGGTGGATCTCATCGCCATGGTCGGTCCCCACCCTCCATGCGGTGAAGATGAGGAATCCGCCGAACACGAACAGCAGCCAGTCGATCCGTTCCAGCAACGCCACCCCGGCGAAGATGAAGATCGCCCGCAGCACCAGGGCACCAAATATCCCCCAGAACAGCACCCGATGCTGGTACTTGTTCGGCACGGCGAAGTACCCGAAGATCACGGCCCACACGAACACGTTGTCGACCGACAACGACTTCTCGATGATGTAGCCCGTGATGTACTGGCCGGCAGCGTCCGCCCCGAGCGCCCACCAGATCACGCCCGTGAACGCCACTCCCAGCGCCACCCAGCTCGCCGAAGTGATGGCCGCCTCACGGATCGTGATGTCGTGTGCCTCACGGTGGAACACGAACAGGTCCAGCAGCAGAAGCCCCACGATGAAGGCGATGAAGCCAGGCCACAGCCAACTGGGATGATCGAAGGCCCGAAGGGCGCCACCGCTCGTCTCTTCAACGGCGAGTAAGAACGAAGATGTCACGAGTGGAAGATAGTCAGGCCTCGGGAGTTGTCAGCCGGGCGTCGAGCGTCGAGCAACGAGCTGCACATTGTGGTCGCGCGGATAGCCGGATGGGCACCACGCTTGGAGCCAAGAGCTTTGTCCCCCACGCAGCAGTGGGGGAAGGGTCCGTCCGGCGAAGCGCCGGGGCGAGGAACGAGCGGGGTAGGGGGGTTGAAAGCCCGCGAGATGACCTCCGTACGCGTTCCGAGACGCGTCATCAGGCCACGCAAGGGCTAAGAACGCGTCATCATGCTCGCGAGGGATAGGCCCCCCCTACCCCACTCCTTCGTCGTGGGGGCCCCTTCCCCCTCTCGCAAGCTCGAGGGGGACAAAGCTATTCACGCCGCTCGTAGCTCGAAGCTCTAGATGCTCGAGCGCTCCGTCAGCAGATGGAGGAGGTCGTCGATCGTGACGTGGGCTTCGATCGGGTGCCTCAGGTGGCTGTTGGTGGTGAGCTCGTAGCGGTTGCGACGACCGATCTTCTCGTGGCGGAGATAGCCCGCTTCTTCGAGTTCGGCGACGATGCGTTGTGTTGCCCGCTCGGTGATACCGACGGTGGCGGCCACCTCACGGATCCTGACGTCGGCGTTCTGCGATATGCAGAACAGGACGTGGGCGTGGTTGGTGAAGAAGGTCCAGGATTGGCCCATAGCCGTCACTTTAGCTGCAAATACATTCGTGTAACATGCGTCGCCCGATGCCCATCGTCGTAGCCCTGCATTTTCTTCTGGCTCTCGCCGTCCTGACCACTCGCAGCCGGTTGGGGAATCGGGCCTTCTTGGTCGGGGCCCTCGGTCCCTTCTCCCTGCTCGCCTGGGCGGTATTCCACACGTCCGGGATTCTGGAAGGAACACCGGTCACCCAGGTCGTCGAGTGGGTGCCGGCGCTCGATCTCACACTGGCGTTCCGGGTGGACGGGTACGCCCTGCTGTTCCTGTATGTCATCGCGGTAGCGGGTACCGCCATCTTCCTGTACGCCGCCACCTACTTCGGAAACGACGTGAAGGTGGCCACCTTCGCCGGCGTCATGACGGCGTTCGGTGGGGCGATGGTCGGGCTGGTTGGCTCGGACCACCTCCTCGGCATCTTTCTCTTCTGGGAACTGACCACCATCACCTCGTACTTCCTGATCGGGTACGCCGACCACACGGCCGAGGCGAGGAGCGCTGCGCTCCACGCTGCACTCGTGACCGGCGCCGGTGGGCTGGCGATGCTCGGTGGTCTGGTGCTCCTGGCCGACCGGGCGGGCAGCTTCCTCATCTCCGAGATCGTCGCCAACCCGCCCGAGCCGTCGCCGATGGTGGGAGCGGCCTGGGCGCTCATCCTGATCGGAGCTGTCACGAAGTCGGCCCAGTTCCCGTTCCACGGCTGGCTCCCGGGAGCGATGGTGGCTCCCACGCCGGCCAGTGCCTTCCTCCACTCGGCGACCATGGTCAAGGCGGGCATCTTCCTGGTCGGGCGGCTGGCGCCAGCCGCTCTGGTGGGGGCGGCCTGGTGGCAGGACACGGTGATGGCCATCGGCTTCGTCACCATGGTCATCGGCGGTTGGCGGGCGCTCCGCCAACACGACCTGAAGTTGATGCTGGCCTTCGGGACCGTGTCCCAGCTCGGATTCCTGTTCCTGCTGATCGGATCGGGCAAGGACAAGCTCCTCTTCGGCGGCGTGGCGCTGCTCGCCGCTCATTCCCTCTTCAAAGCCAGCCTGTTCATGACGGTCGGCGTGATCGATCACGAGGCCCACACGCGTGACCTGCGACGGCTCCACAACCTCCGCACTTCGATGCCCGGGGTGTTCTGGATGGGAGCTGCCGCGGCCATCTCGATGGCCGCCGTTCCGCTCACGTTCGGCTTCGCAGCCAAGGAAGCGGCCTTCGACGGATTGCTGGCCAAGGGCCTCCCGTTCCTGGCGGCAGCCTCGGTGGCCTCGGTGGTCACGGTGGCCTACACGGGACGGTTCCTCATCGGCGCATTCGGCCCGTCCCACCCAGGTCACGAACCGGCCGGGGTCGAAGCACACACGCCCCGCAACGCGCTCGTTTGGGCGCCGGCGGTCCCTGCCGTGGCGGGCATCGTGTTCGGCTTGGCGCCCGGATTGGTGAAGCCGCTGGTCGAGTC
Source organism: uncultured bacterium (assembly GCA_963825585.1). Lineage (GTDB taxonomy): Bacteria > Actinomycetota > Acidimicrobiia > Spongiisociales > ZC4RG35 > JAOUGY01. The sequence continues at coordinate 256,311 of CAWGTX010000001.1, read as the reverse complement.
GGCAACCTTCTCGGTGTTCGGAGTCGAAGGCATCGGAAAGCTGGTGGCGTGGCCGGGCTTCGTCACGGCTCTCGGATGGTCGTTGGCGTCGCTCACAGTGGGTTCGCTGCTCGTGTGGAAACCAGCGCCACTGGACCGGATGATCGATGTGGTCGCCGGCATCGCACGACACCTGCCCACCACCGAGGGAGGATTCCGCCGAAGCGTCGCCGGGCTGTTGTCGTTCGCCGACAAATCCTCGTCGCTCATTCAGAACGGTTCACTTCCCGCATACCTGGGCGTGATCATGCTGGTGGCGGTACTGCTCCCGGCCTGGGGCCTCAGCGGTCGGTCCGGGGATCTGATCCTGCCCGCCGAGGGTGGGCTGATCGAGTGGATGCTGGCGGCGGTCATCCTCATCTCGGCGGCGGCCGTCGTGTATGTGCGACGGAGGTTCGCCGTGGTGATCCTCCTCGGCGGCGTCGGATACGGTGTCGCCGGTTTCTACGCCCTCATCGGCGGTCCCGACCTCGCCCTCACACAGTTGCTGGTGGAAACCCTGGCCATCGCCTTGTTCGCCCTGGTGCTCCGTCACCTCCCATCGGCCTTCACCGAGCCCGGCTCCGGCCAGACCCCGAAGGTGCTGGTGGCGGTTGCCATCGGCCTGTTCGTGTTTGCGGGAAGCATCATCACCACCTCGGCCAGGGTATCGGAGCCGGTCTCGACCGAATACCTCGCCGACTCCGTCCCGGTGGCGGGCGGCGCCAACGTGGTGAACGTGATCCTGGTCGACTTCCGCGGCCTCGACACGCTCGGCGAGGTCACCGTGCTCGCCACCGCCATGCTGGGAGCGGCCGGGCTGGTGGTGCCCCTCATGCGCCGGAAGGCAGACCGACCATGACGCCGAGGCCTTCCGCCATCCTGCAGCGAGGGATCGTCGCCGCTGCCGGCCCGATCCTCGCCTACTCGCTCTATCTCCTGTTCGCCGGTCACAATCAGCCGGGGGGCGGCTTCTCGGGGGGGCTGGTGGCGGGGGTGCTCATCGTGCTGGTGTGGGCGTCCGGCGGCAGCGAAACGGTCGAGCGGATTCTGCCGATCAGGGCCACCGCCCTGGTCGGCGCAGGGCTGGTGTTGGCGTCGCTCACCGGGTTCGCGTCGATGGCGGTCGGACTCGACTTCCTCGAGTCCGGCTATCTGGAGGTGGCGATCCCGCTGATCGGCAAGGTCAAGCTGGTCTCACCGCTGGCGTTCGACACCGGCGTGTATCTGGTGGTCCTCGGGATGTCGCTCGGACTGGTGACCGCTCTCGGGGAGAGCGCCGAAACCGACGCCGGGGGTGATCGGTGACCATCGTCACGCTGGCGGTCGCTTCGGTCCTCATGGGCATCGGGGCGTACCTCATTCTCCAACGCCTCCTCTCCCGCGTCATCATCGGACTGGCGCTGCTCTCGCACGGGGTCAACATCCTCATCCTGGTTTCGGGCGGCCCGGGCGGCCAACCACCGGTATTGCTCGAAGGGGTGGACCCGGCAACGGTTGCCGACCCGCTCCCCCAGGCGCTGGTCCTCACCGCCATCGTCATCACCTTCGGGGTCACCGCCTTCCTGCTGGCTCTCGCGCTGCGCAGTTGGCTGCTCACGGGCACGGACGCGGTCGAGGACGACATCGAGGACCGATACATCGCCCGACGGCGCCAGCAGGTGGAGGACGCGGTCCCCGACGACGACATGCACGAGGACGTGGGCAAGTCATGAACTGGCTCCTTCCCGCCGCAGTCGTGTTTCCGCTGTTCTGCGCCGGTCTCGCCGTGCTGATCGGACGCCGCCTGATGGCTCAGCGGGTGATCGCATTCGTCGGGGTTGGGTTCGTGCTGATGGCAGCGGTGCTGCTCCTGCTGGAAGCGGATGCCTCTGGGCCGGTCGTGGCGCAGATGGGTGGATGGTCGGCACCGACGGGTATCACCCTGATCGCCGACCGCTTCTCGGCCATCGTGCTCACGGTGTCGGCGACGATGCTGGTAGCGGTGCTGTGGTACGCGATCGCCCAGCTCGGTCGGGACGCCCTCGACTGGTGGTTCCACGCCAAGTACCTGGTGCTGGCGGCCGGGGTGGCGCTCTCGCTGCTCACCGGCGACCTCTTCAACCTCTTCGTCGGCTTCGAGGTCATGCTCATCGCCAGCTACGTGCTGTTGACGGTGAAGACCGGACCCAACGAGGTCCGATCGACGATGACGTACGTGGTGATCAACCTCCTCGCATCACTGCTGTTCCTCGTGGTGATCGCCTTCGTCTACGGGGCGACGGGCACCATGAACCTTGCCGACCTGTCGCTCAGACTCGCCGACATCGACCCGGCGGTCAGGGACGCACTCGGGCTGCTGATGCTGGTGGTGTTCGGGATCAAGGCTGCCCTCTTTCCCTTGTTCATGTGGCTGCCCGACTCCTACCCAACCGCCCCCGCTCCGGTGACGGCGATCTTCGCCGGGCTCCTCACCAAGGTGGGAGTCTTCGTGATCATCCGCACCCAGACGCTGCTGTTCCCTCAGGAAGGCCCATCGACGCTCATCCTGTTCGTGGCCGGAGCGACCATGACGGTGGGCGTGCTCGGAGCCATCGCCCAGAACGACATCAAACGCATCCTCAGCTTCCACATCGTCAGCCAGATCGGCTACATGATCATGGGTCTGGGCATGTTCACCGAGGTCGGGCTGGCGGCGGCGATCCTCTACATCTCCCATCACATCATCGTCAAGACCGGGCTGTTCCTGGTCGGTGGGTTGGTCGAGACCGAGTACGGCAGTGGAGGCCTCGACCGGGTCGGAGGGCTGCTGCACCGGCGCCCGATCGTGGCGGTGCTGTTCATTCCGCTGGCGCTCAGCCTGGCCGGCATCCCCCCGTTCAGCGGATTCGTCGCCAAGCTCGCCCTGGTTCAGGAAGGTATCACCCAGGATCGCGGTCTGATCGTGGCGGTGAGCCTCGCCGTGGGTCTTCTCACGCTGTTCTCGATGACCAAGATCTGGGCGGCCGCCTTCTGGGGAACCCCGAAGGACACAACCGGGAACACGAAACAGGGCATGCTGGCCGCAACCGCCGTGGTCGTCGTGCTCAGCCTGGGTGTGGCGTTGTTCGCCCAGCCCATCGCCGAGCTCTCAGCCCGGGCCGCCGGCGAACTCATCGACCCGACGGGCTACGTCGCGGCCGTGCTGGGAGGCACCTAGATGGACACGCTGATCACCGTCGCGCAGGCCTGCCTCGGCATCGGAGCCCTCATCGCCATGGTGCGTGCGGTGAAAGGCCCAGGGCTGGCCGACAGGATGATGGCACTCGATCTGATCCTGGTGCTCCTGGCGGGCGGGATCGCGCTTCACGGAGCCCGTGAGGGTTCCCAGCTCTTCGCTCCCCTGCTGATCGTGGTGGCGCTCATGGCGTTCGCCGGCACCATCCTCGTGGCCCGATTCATCGAGTGGAGGGATGTCGGATGACCATCATCGGCATCGCGCTCATCATCGTGGGGACGGTCGTCTCGGTCCTGGCGGCCTGGGGGATCGTCGACTTCCCGTCGGCGCTGGCGCGGATGCACGCCTCGTCGAAGTCGGCATCGCTCGGTCTCGCTCTCGTCTCGATTGGCTCGGGCTTCGCCGCCGAGTCATGGGGTCTGGTCGGCATCGGCACCCTCATCGCACTGTTCTTGTTCGTCACCGCTCCCACGGCCGGCCACATGCTGGGACGGGCCGCCTACAGCTCGGGCCAAACGGGCGTTCTGGTACATGACGATCTCAGGGACTCACAAGCCGTGCCCCTGGTGTTGGCTCCCCCGACGGAACGCAACTTCTCGGTCCGACGCTGGGGAGCGGTGGTCATCTTCTGGATGCTCCTCTGGCGCGACGTGAGCGTCGGGACCATGGTTGGCGGTTCGATCGTCGGCCTCATCATCGAAGCGGCCCGCAGCCGATCCGACTCGGCCGTGCGGGTCGATCTGCTCGGGATGGCGCGCTTCATCGTGCACTACATCTGGATGGTGTTCGCGTCCAACGCCAAGGTGGCCTGGGAGGTGGTCACGCCCAGCAACGAGCTCATCAAGGAGGCCATCGTGGCTTGTCGCCTCCGAACGGATTCAGTGCCGGTGTCGCTACTGGTCGCCAATGCCGTGACCTTCACTCCCGGCACCCTCAGTCTCGAACTCACCGACGAACCCCGTACGCTCTATGTGCACGTTCTGCAGTTCACCACCGTCGAGGACGTGAGAGCATCGGTGGCGCGCCTGGAGGACCTGGTCCTCCGTGCCCTGCCCGTCGCCGCCCGCTGACGTGCCCGGCGGCCCGATCTCGGGGTAGAGGGAACGCGCGTCATCGATCCAGCAACCGACAGCCAGTAGTCAGCAGCCCTTTCGCATGGACCCTCTCGACCTCCTTCTCACCAACCTTCGGACTCCGATCGTGCTGGCGTTCGTTCTGGGGGGCATCGCCAAGCTGATCAAGAGCGACCTCGAGATCCCGGCGCCGGTCTCGTCCACCATCTCGATCTACCTCCTGCTCGCCATCGGCCTGAAGGGCGGCAAGGCGCTGGCCCAGACGCCGATGGCAGACGTGGTGTGGCCTGCCCTCGCCACCCTCACCCTTGGCGTCGTCACCCCGTTGACGGCGTACGCCCTGGCCAAACGCCGATACTCCGAAGCCGACTCGGCGGCGCTGGGAGCCCACTACGGCTCGGTATCGGCGGTCACGTTCATCGCGGCTCTCGCTGCCGCCGAGTCGGCCGGCGTGCCCGCAGAGGGCTTCATGCCGGCGCTGGTGGCATTGCTGGAGGTGCCCGCAATCATCGTGGCGCTCATGGTGCTGAGCATGCGTCAGAAGGCGAACGGTTCGTGGAAGCAGGCACTGGCAGAAGTGGTGACCGGCAAGAGCATCGTGCTGCTGATCGGGGGCCTCGCCATCGGATGGATCGCCGGTCCGGTCGGTATGGAGAAGGTGGATCCGTTCTTCGTGTCGTTGTTCGAAGGAGCGCTCACCCTCTTCCTGCTCGAGCTCGGCATGGTGGCCGCAGCACGAGCCCGCGAGCTTCGTACCGGGTCGCTGTTCCTGATCGGGTTCGGTATCGGAGTCCCCATCGTCCACGGCGTCCTCGGGACGTGGTTCGGTACCCTGTCGGGCATGTCGATCGGTGGAGCCGCCGTCCTTGGTGCCATGACCGCCAGCGCCTCGTACATCGCAGCGCCGGCGGCGGTGCGGATCGCGGTCCCGGAAGCCAACCCGACCCTGTACCTGGGCGGCGCACTCGGCATCACCTTCCCCTTCAACCTCGCGCTCGGCATCCCGCTCTACATCGAGATCGCCCGGAGGCTCGCATGACCGCTGCGGCTCTGACCCTGGTCACCATCGTCGCCGAGAAGGTCCTCGAGACCAAGCTCGAACGACTGCTCCTCGACGCCGGCGCATCTGGGTTCACGGCCACCGACGCCAGAGGGCGCGGCTCCCGCAACGTGGGCTCGCACACGTTCGAAGGGCACAACGTCCGCATCGAGACCGTGGTGAGCGCCGAGGTCGCCTCGCGCATCATCGACCAGATCACCGAGGTGTACTTCCCGCACTACGGCGTGATCGCCTTCACGTCGGAGGTCGCAGTCGTGCGGGGCGAGAAGTACATCGGAACGTGAACGAGGGGCCCGACCAGCGGGCCCCTCGTTGGATTTGCTCGGGTTCCTAGTTTTCGGCGACCGTGGTCGCAGTGGTCTCGGCGGTGGTGTCGTCGGTGTCGTCCCCATCACTGGAGCACGCCGTCAACGCCAACACCATGGTCAGGCCCAGAACGGCCATTCGCTTCTTCATTCGATTCCTCCTTCGAGCATCCCTGAGAGAAGCTCCCTGTCGAACGACGGAACCCTGTGGTCCCGGGAGCGGTCCCCAGGATCGCTCCGATGGGAACGATATCCGCACCGCGAAACAACGGCGGACGCACGAGACCTGCCACAGAACGGGCGAGGGAGATGAGACCACGTCCCGCCGGAGGCAAACCGTTGTCGGTTCACCGTCCTGCGTTGGACGTCATTCCGACGTGACCTCGACCTCGGCACCTGCTCCGAGTGACGGCACTCCGGGCTGGTTGAAGGGGACGTACACCACCCCGTGCAACAGCGTGTCGTCGACGACCACGGGAAGCGAGGCCGTGCCCGATGCGGTGCGAACCGTGGCGTTCACGCCGGCGGTGAGGCCGAGACGGCGGATGTCGTCGGAGTGAACGTGGACGGCACCGCCGGGCGCAAGCGCTTGCAGTGACAGTCCGTTGCGCATGAGCACGCCGTCGTCGTACATGGTCCGGGCGTAGTGCAGCACCAGGTCGGCGGCTGCCAAGGTCCCGGGGGTATCGGCCGGAACGTGCACGAGCGGCTGGGTGGCATCTCCATAGGGCACCACGGCGCCGTCCCGCTCGTCCCAGTCGAGCAGGTCCCAGGTGACGCCGGTGTAGGCGGGAGCGACGGCGGCGATCTCCTTGTTGATCGCCTCAGCGGAGTGCAGGCCCAGGTCCACGCCCATACGACGGGCGATGTCGTCGAGGATCGACCAATCGGGACGGCTCTGCCCGGCTCCCGGAGCGATCTGGTTCACCTTCTGGACCCGGCCCTCGAGGTTGGTCACGGTCCCGTCCTTCTCGGTGAAGCCGTCGGCGGGGAGCACCACGTCGGCGAGTCGGGACGAGTCGGTGAGGAACTGATCGATGGCAACGACGAACGAGGCCCGTTCCAGCGCCAGGGCCGCCGATGCACCGTCGGGCATGTCTCGGACGGGGTCGGAGCCCATCAGGATGACTCCGCTCACGTCGCCTTCCTTGGCCGCTTCGATGATGCCGGCACAGTCCCGGCCGGGGCCGGTGGGGAGCTCACCCCAGGCCTCGAGGAGGGCGGCGACAGGCGATGTGGTCGACACCCGGCCAGGGAGCAGGTTGGGGGCGACGCCCATGTCGAGCGCTCCGTACACGTTGGAGCGCCGGGCGAGCGGGAGGATCACGGCTTCTGGAAGCGTGCGAGCGAAGGCCGCCACCGCCTCGGCCAGACGGGGATCATCGGCGTAACCGGTGCGTCCCACCAGGGCCACGACGGGGCCCGTTCCGAGCGCTTCGAGTACGGCGGCGTGGGCACCGGCACCGGCCTGAAGGGCGCTCAGTTCCGAAGCGCCCGAGCCGGGACGGTACTTGAGCCGGTGCGTGGCCCGATCGTCCAGACCGGTCCGTCGGGGGTGCACGACCACCAGCGTCGCTCCCGCCTGCGCAGCGCGACGAACCCGCAGATACAGAGTCGGGTGCTCTTCCTTGAGGTCCGGGCCCCACACCAGGATGGTCCTGGCCCGCTCGAGGTCACCGATGAGGCCACGATCCACCGTGGCGGCCAGGAAGCGCGGGTCGAGCCCATCGTCGAGCTGGGCGTCGAGCGAGTTGGAGCCCACCGCCACCCGCATGAACTTCGACAGGGCATAGGCGTCCTCGTTGGTTCCGCGGGCCCCGCCGAGAGCAGCGATGGCCGATCCCCCGTCGGCCGACTTGATGGCCGACAACCGTGACGACACCAGGTCGAGGGCCTCGGCCCAGCTCACCGGTTGGTGGGTGCCGTCCTCGCCGCGGACCAGCGGCATCGAGACCCGGTCCTCGGAGTTGATGTACTCGAAGCCGAACCGGTCCTTGTCCGACAGCCAGCCGTGGTTGACGGCCTCGGAGTCGACGCCGATGAAGCGCAGCACTTCGTTCTGGGAGGCCTGGATGGCAATGCGCGGCTGGGCCGAGTCGTGCGGCGAACTCGATTCCACCGAGCGCAGGTCCCACGGGCGGGCGCGGAAGCGGTAGGCCGAGGCTGTGAGGGCACCCACCGGGCAGATCTGGACGGTGTTACCCGAGAAGTACGAAGAGAACGGCAGGTCGGGGAAGGTGTTGACCTGGGTGGCGTTGCCCCGGTCCTTGAACTCGATGAGTGGGTCGCCCGAGATCTCGTCGGAGAAGCGGGTACAGCGGGCGCAGAGGATGCACCGCTCCCGATCGAGCAGCACGAGATCGGAGATGGGGATCGGCTTCTCGTAATGGCGCTTCTCCTCGACGAAACGCGACTCTCCCGGACCGTAGGCGATGGCCTGGTCCTGAAGGGGGCACTCGCCGCCCTTGTCGCACACGGGGCAGTCGAGGGGATGGTTGGCGAGCAGGAACTCGAGGACGCCTTCCTGGGCCTTCTTGATGGTGTCGTTCTTGGTGTCGACAACCATCCCGTCGGATACGGGGTTGGTGCAGGCGGTGATCATCATCGGGCCGCGCGGCGTCTGGATCTCGACCAGGCACATGCGGCACATGCCGACTGGTGTCATCCGGGGGTGCCAGCAGAAGCGTGGGATGTAGGTGCCGTTGTCCTGAGCGGCCTTGATGAGCATCTCGCCGGCGGGGACCTCGACTTCCTTGCCGTCGATCGTGACCTTCACCATGTCGCTCATTCGGTCCCTCGGTGGTCGTGGCCATGGCCGTGGTCCGACCCCAACGGGCAGCCGCCCTGATGGATGTGGGCCATGACCTCGTCCTTGAAGTACTTGGAGATGGAGATGATGGGTGACACCGCCGACGGACCCAACGGACAGATGGTCGTCATCTTCGGCGGCCACGCCAGACCGATCGAGATGTTGTCGGAGACGTCGAGCAGCAGGTCCACGTCGATCTCCCGACCCTGGCCACTCTCGATACGGCGCAGGATCATCTCGAGCCACGTGGTCCCTTCGCGGCAGGGCGTGCACTGTCCGCACGACTCGTGGGCGAAGAAACGGACCAGGCGTTCGGCGGCACGGATCACACACGTGGTTTCGTCCATGACCACCACGGCTCCGGAACCGAGCATCGACAACGCCTTGCCGGTTGCGTCCTTGGTGATCTCGAGGTCGAGGTGGTCGGCTGGGACGAACCACGGGGCTGACGCGCCACCAGGGATCCACATCTTCAGGTCACGGCCATCGCGCATGCCCCCGGCGATGTCGTAGATGAGCTCACGCCAGGTGATGCCGTGGGGCAGCTCATAGTTGCCGGGCTTGTTCACATGGCCCGAGACCGAGAACATGAAGGTGCCGGTGTCGGCCTCGTGGCCTAGTGCCTTGTAGGCGTCGACGCCCATGTCGAGGATGTGGGGCAGGTTCGACACCGTCTCCACGTTGTTGACGATGGTCGGCAGCATGTACAGACCCTTGGCCGCCGGGAAGTACGGCGGCTTGAGGCGGGGCTCGCCGCGCTGGCCCTCGAGCGAGTTGATGAGGGCCGTCTCCTCGCCGCAGATGTAGGCCCCGCCGCCGAGATGGACGGTGAGCTCGAGGTCGTAGTCGGATCCGAAGATGCCCGTGCCGAGGTATCCGGCGGCGTAGGCGGCGTCCACCGCCTGCTGGACCCGGCGGGCCGGTTTGGGGTATTCACCACGGATGTACACGAAGGCGTGGTGCACCTCGTTGGCGATCGCAGCGATGATGATGCCCTCCACCATCTGGTGGGGGTCACGTTCGAGCAGCTGGCGATCCTTGAACGTGCCGGGCTCGGATTCGTCGCCGTTGATGACGAGATACGACGGCCGGGCCGGGGCCATGAAGCTCCACTTCATCCCGGCCGAGAAGCCGGCGCCACCACGGCCGAGCAGACCGGAGGCCTTCACCAGTTCCACCAGCTCGTCGCGGGTCTTGCCCAACGCCACCTTCGCCTGCGTGTAGCCGCCGGTGGCCTCGTAGCGGGCCATGGTGTGGGAGTCGGTCGGATGTTCGGTCATCCGTTTGGTGATGACCCGGGGGTAGTCGGTCATCGGGCTTCGCCTCCGGTGGTGCCGAACGGCTGGAAGGCTGGGAACGGTCCGACCGCTCCCATCTCCTCTTTCACCGCCCAGTCGAACGACCGTTGCCCGCCGAACAGTTCCTGCATCTCGTCGGCGTTCACGACGTCGGGCCGACCCTTGCGGAGCCAACTCACCAGCTCGCGTGCCTTGTCCGGGGTCAGACCTTCGATCAGCTCGTAGTTGACCTGGACGGCGGGAGCGCCTCCGCAGGCACCGATGCACTCGGCGTGCTCGACCGAGATCACACCTTCGTCGTCGGTTTCGCCGTGCGGGACTCCCGACTCGTCCTCGATGGCGTGGAGGACATCGTCACCGCCGAGCAGCATGCACGATATGGAGGTGCAGGCCGAAATGAGGTAGCGACCGGTTCGTTCCCGCTTGTACATGGTGTAGAACGAGGCGACCGACTGCACCTGGGCCGGGGTGATGCCGACCCAATCGGCCACTTCCTTCATACCGTCCTCGGTGAGCCATCCGTCCTCGCTCATGGCCAGGTACAGAAGCGGCATCACCGCCGATCGTCTCTGCGGGTACCGGGCGATGATGTCTTTGGCGCGCTGTTGGGTGGCCTCCGGCCAGCGGCTACCGGCGGGCGTGGTCGGCTGTGAGCTCATCGGGGAGGATGGTAGAGAAATCCTGGGGCGTCGGGAAAACCGAAAGACAGGAGAGGGCAGAGGAAGGCGGAGGAAGGCAGAGGAAGGCGGAGGAAGCAGGAAGCCAGAGGCCGGAGGCCGGAGGCGTGGCAACGGCCAACGCACAGCGCCGCCACACCCCCGGCCAGGCACGAACGCACTCCAGACCAGTACCGGCGGGGGGTCGAAGGGGGGTCGTCCCCCCTTGGCATCAACGCAGCGGAACGAAGGGCAGGCAGTCCCCCCGAGCACCGGCGGGGGGTCGAAGGGGGGTCGTCCCCCCTGGGCATAACCGCGGGGGGTGGAGAGCGTACAACGTAGAACGTAGAATGTAGAACGTACCCAAACCGGGTTCCGGGCCGCCGTTGACCCCTCAACCGGCGGGTCGTACCCGTGGCAACTCTCAGCGCAAGTACATCCACACCCCCGGCCAAGCACGCCACAACCGCTGCACGAATACCGGCGGGAACGGGAATCGTCCGGGCCGAGGCCAATAAGCCCCTCGCGTACCACTGGCGCCACATTGAACGGCTCCTCCGCCTTCCTGATGCCCAGGGGGGACGACCCCCCTTCGACCCCCCGCCGGTAATGACGAGAACGGGAATCGTCTCGGGCCGAGGCCAATAAGCCCCTCGCGTACCACCGGCGCCACATTGAACGGCTCCTCCGCCTTCCTCCGCCCTCCTCCGCCCTCCTCTGTTCAGACGGGCTCGAGCACCAGCGATGCGGGGTTGATCGCGCCGCGTTTCATGAGGCCTACCAGGAGTGGGACTCCGTCGAGGCCTCGTTCGAAGCACAGGATCCATCCGGTTTCGGGGTTCCCGAGGGCGACGGCCTCGAAGTTGGTGAATTCGTAGAGCACCTCGCCGGGGACGGGGATGGTGGACAGCTCCATGGCGGCGGTCTCCACCATCGCCTCGAGCAGCGGTGCCACCACCACGTGACCGAAGGATCCCATCACGTCGGGTCTGGTGCCGTTCGCTTCCCACCAGCGGAACGGGGTTGGGTCGAGCATGGCGGACTCCACCCGCTTGCGGGTGAGACGGAAGGGTGGGGCGTGGTGCGCGACGAACAGACCCCGTCCCGAGACGCATTGTTCGAGTCCGGGTTCGCCGCGTACGGCGCCCACCAGGTGTTCGAGGGCGTTCGCCACCGCACTGAGCGGGAGCGGATCACGCGGATTGGCGACCACGTGGCTGGCCTCGACCCACCCGCTGATTCCGTCTCCTTCGATCTCGACCCAGATGACACCTCCGGTCTGGCTGAGTTCCCCGGTGCCGCGCAGGTCGCAGCGCAGCGGATGGAGTCTGGCCACCACTTCGTTCGCTCGGTCAGGACCGGCGAAGACCGGAAGCGTCTGGCCTTCCTGTACGAGTACGACACTCCAGCTTCTGCCGCTCCCTCCGGCGACGGGAATCGGTTTGGTGCCGAGCCTGATGTGGAGACGACGCGAGCCGAACAGTGACAGGGCCAGCAACCCGATGAGTGCCAGTAGTGGGATCCTGGATGCCCACACGGCGCTGAGGGCTTCGGTGACGCTCGGCATGAACAGGGCGAGCCCGCCGGGTGAGGCGTTGCGGGCGGCCTCGTCGATGTCGATAACCGGGTTGGCGGAGCCGCTCGAAAGTACTTCGACCGACACCGAGCTCTTGCCGACCACCACCTCCACGATGTAGCCGCCCACGCCCACCGCCCCCAACTCGTCCGTCGCCCGCACCTCGAACTCGGTGCTGCCCTCGAACCCTTCTTCGGGCGTGAAGAGGATGTTGTCACCAGCGAATTCCACGGTGGCGCCGTCGACGCTCCCAAGCTCGAGGGTGAAGGACTGGCCATCGGGTTCGGCCACCGGGGGAACCTGCAATACCGCCACCTGCCCGGCCGGGACTTCGGCGGACATCCAGGCCACCGTCGGCGGATCGTTCACGAATTCGACCACCACCGTGATCGAGCTGTTGGCGAAGCCACCCCGCCCGTCCGACACGCGGTACGACATCTGCTCGGTTCCGTACCAGCCACGGTCCGGCTGATAGACCACGGTGCCGTCGTCGTCGATGATCGAACCGTTCACCGGAAGCGATGCGAGCCGGAACGTCAAAGGGTCGCCGTCGGGGTCGCTGTCGTTGGCGAGCGGATCGAGGACCAGGGGCTCGCGTTCGTCGATGACCCACCGGTCCGGTCGCGCAACAGGCGACCTGTTGGTCGCTTCGGGTTCGACCACCAGGATCGTGAGGAGCGCGGTGTCGGAAAGCCCGGCCGGGTCGGTCACGGTGACGGGGATCGCCAGCGTCTGGCCCACTCCCGGCAGTACACCCTTCACCACCTGACCCGACGTCGACCCGATGCTCCAACCGGGACCACCTTTCATAGTCCAGGTCAGTCGGTCGCCGTCGGGGTCGCTGGCCGCCATGGCGAGCACGACCTCTCCGTCGGGGAAGTCGGCAGGGAGCTCGATCGACCGATCCGAGATCACCGGGGCGCGATTGCCCTGTGTGACGGTGACCGTGACCCAGAAGCTGGCGGTTGCGCCCTGCGCGTCGCGAGCTTCTACCAGGATCGACAAGACCCGACCGACCTCGAACTTCGCCGTGAGCACGACCGTTCCGTCCGGTCCGATCGTGAGCCCTTCGGCCGCTCCGGAGAACCGCACGGCGGACCCTTCCGGGTCGACGGCGACCACTCGGCCCACGACCGTCCCGGCGTCTGCGGTGTGCGGAACCGAGAACGACTGGGTGTTCACCACCGGGGCATCGTTGACCGGCAGAACATCGATGCTCACAGCCGCCCCGGCGGTGACATTCCCATCCGTGATCGTGTACTCGAAGCCGGCGACACCGTTGTAGTCGGCGGCGGGGAGGAATCGGACCTGCATATCGGCGGTCAGGGTGGCTGTGCCGTTCCTCACACCGGACACGGCGACGACGACGAGCCCGTCACCGTCGACGTCGATGTCGTTGGCCAGCACGTCGATGATGACTGCGGTGTCCTCGGCCACCGACACCGAATCCGCGAAGCGCCACCGGTGCGTCGTTGACCGCCCGCACGGTCACGGTCACCACACCAACCGAAGCACTGTTGCCGTCGCTGGCGGTGTAGGTGAACTGGAAGACGCCGTTACGGTCGCGGTCCGGCGTGAATCGGAGCTGGCTGCCGGCCCGCGTCACCACGGCATTCGTCGTTTGGGTGAACGACACCACAGACAACACGTCACCGTCCACGTCGATGTCGTTGGCGACCACATCGACCAGCGCCGACCCGTCCTCGTCGATGGTGACGCTGTCGTTGACCGCCACCACGCTGTCGTTGACCGGAAGGACCGACACGGTCAGGGTTCCGACGGTGCTGAGGTCCCCGTCACTGACCAGGTAGGTGACGGTCTCGGTGCCGGTGAAGTTGAACGCAGGTGTGTAGACGATGGTGTGGGCGCCCAGAACGGTCACCGTACCGCCCCGGTTGGCGGAGGCGCTCGTCACGAACAGCGGATCGCCGTCAACGTCGTAGTCGTTGCCGGCCACGTCGATGACCGTGGGAGTGTCCTCGGCGAGGGAAATGGAGTCGGGAACGGTGACCGGTGCGTCGTTGACCGGCGTCACCAGCACCGTGACGGTGGCGGTGTCGACCAGGAAGCCGTCGGACACCGTGTACGTGAACATGTCGGTGCCGTGCCAATCCGCATCGGGGACGTAGCCGACGGTGCCGTCCCCGTTGATGACGACAGTGCCATTGCTGCCCTGGGTGACGGACTCGACCGACAGCGTGTCGCCGTCGACGTCGGAGTCGTTGGCGATCGGATCGAGGGTCGAAGACCCGTCCTCCGGGATGGCGTCGGAGTCGTCCACCGCCACCGGGTCGTCGTTGACGGCGGTGACCGTGACGGCCACGGTGGCTGTGTCGGTGAGGGCTCCATCGGAGACGATGTAGGAGAACGACTCGAAGCCGTTCCAATCAGGGTCGGGGGTGTAGGTGAGCGTCCCGTCCCCGTTGTCCACGACCACACCATTGGCCGGTTGGACCACCGACACCACGAACAACGGGTCACCATCAACATCGAAGTCGTTGGCCACCACATCGATGATCGTCGAGCCGTCCTCGACGATCGACGCCGCATCGTCGACCGCCACCGGCACATCATTCACAGCAGACACCGACACCGTCACCGTCGCCGTATCCGTCAACACCCCATCGGACACCGTGTAGGTGAAGGTGTCGACGCCATTCCAATCCGGATCCGGCGTGTAGGTGAGCGTGCCGTCACCATTGTCGATCACCGAACCGTTTACCCCCTGGGTGACCGAGATCACGGTCAGGACGTCACCTTCGACATCGACGTCATTGACCAACACGTCCACCGTCGACGAACCATCCTCGCTGACCGTGGCGGCGTCATCTGCCGCCACCGGCGCATCGTTCACCCCACCCACCACCACCGTCACCGTGGCGGTATCGGTGAGTGCACCATCGGAGACGGTGTACGTGAAACGTGTCGGTGCCGTTCCAATCCGCATCCGGCGTGTAGGTCACCATCCCGCCACCATCGATCACCGCCACCCCGTTCGCCGGCTGGGTGACCGACTCCACCGACAACACGTCACCATCGACATCGAAGTCATTCGCCAGCACAGGAATGACCACCGGGGTGTCCTCATCGGTACCAACACCCTCCCCCGCCGCCACCGGAGCATCGTTCACGGGTGTGACGGTGACCGTGACGGTGGCCGTATCGGTCAGCGCACCGTCCGACACGGTGTACGGGAACGAATCCGTTCCGTTCCAATCCCCATCGGGCGTGTACGTCAGGGTGCCGTCACCGTTGTCCACCACCATCCCGTTGGCCGGCTGGCTGAACGAAACGACCGACAGCACATCACCATCCACATCCGTGTCGTTGACCAACGGATCCACCACCACCGGCGTGTCCTCACCGGTCCCGGTGGTGTCATCGGCCGCCACCGGAGCGTCGTTCACCGCCGCCACCGCCACCGTCACCGTGCCGGTGTCGATGAGAGCACCATCCGACACGGTATAGGTGTAGAAGTCGACACCATTCCAGTCGGCATCGGGCGTGTAGGTCACGGTTCCGTCACCGTTGTCCGATCACCATGCCATTGGCTCCCTGGGTGATGCCGGTGACAGCCAGGGTGCCATCCACATCGGTGTCGTTGGCCAACACATCCACCGTCGAGACGCCATCCTCCAAGATCGAATCGGCGTCGTCCACCGCCACCGGAGCGTCATTCACCGCCGACACCGTCACCGTCACCATGCCGGTGTCGATGAGAGCACCATCCGAGACGGTGTAGGTGTAGGAGTCGACACCATTCCAATCCCCATCGGGCGTGAAGGTGACCGTGCCGTCACCATTGTCCGTCACCGACCCGTTCGCACCCTGGGTCACCGCCACCACGGTCAACACGTCGCCCTCGACATCGGTGTCGTTGCCCAGCACGTCCACCGTCGACGACCCGTCCTCGGCGATCGTGTCGGTATCGTCGACCGCCACCGGGGCATCGTTCACCGCCGACACCGCCACCGTCACCATGCCGGTGTCGATGAGAGCACCATCCGACACGGTATAGGTGTAGAAGTCGACACCGTTCCAGTCCGCAACGGGCGTGTAGGTGATGATGCCGTCACCATTGTCGACCACAGTCCCGTTCGCACCCTGGGTGACACCGGTCACGACCGGCGTGCCATCCACGTCGGAGTCGTTGGCCAACACATCCACCGTCGACGACCCGTCCTCCAGGATCGAATCGGCATCGTCAACCGCCACCGGAGCATCGTTCACCGCCGACACCGTCACCATCACCATGCCGGTATCAGCCAACACGCCATCCGACACCGTATAGGTATACGAATCAACACCATTCCAATCAGGATCAGGCGTATAGGTCACCGTGCCATCCCCGTTGTCCGTCACCGACCCGTTCGCACCCTGGGTCACCGCCACCACGGCCAACACGTCGCCCTCGACGTCGGTGTCGTTGCCCAGCACGTCCACCGTCGACGACCCGTCCTCGGCGATCGTGTCGGTATCATCCACTGCCACCGGGGCATCGTTCACCGCCAACACCGTCACCGTCACCGTCACCGTGTCGGTCAGCAGCCCGTCGGACACCGTATAGGTATAGCTGTCGACACCATTCCAATCAGGATCCGGCGTGTAGGTCACAGTGCCGTCACCGTTGTCTGTCACCGAACCGTTCGCACCCTGCGTCACCGCCACCACGGTGAGCGGATCATTCTCGATGTCGGTGTCGTTGCCCAGCACCGGCAGCGTCGACGAACCATCCTCGGCGATGACATCGGCGTCGACGCCTCCCACCGGGGCGTCGTTCACAGCCGTCACCGTCATGGTGACAATCGCTCCGGTCGTGAGGGCGCCGTCGGTCACCGTGTACGAGAAGGTGTCGACACCGTTCCACTCCGGGTCGGGCGTGTAGGTCACCGTACCGTCACCGTTGTCGAGGACCGATCCGTTGGCGGGCTGGGTGACCGCCACGATCACGAGCGCGTCCCCATCGACGTCGACGTCGTTGGCCACCAGGTCGAGGGTGATGAAGGTGTCCTCGTCGAGGGTGGCGGCGTCGTCGACGGCCACCGGGAAGTCGTTCACCGCCCCCACCGTCACCGTCACCGTCGCCGTATCGGTCAGCACGCCGTCGGTCACCGTGTAGGTGTAGGAGTCGACCCCGTTCCAATCCGCATCCGGGACATAGCTGAGCGTCCCGTCACCGTTGTCTGTCACCGACCCGTTCGAGCCCTGCGTCACACCGGTCACCGAAAGACCGTCACCGTCGACGTCGGAATCGTTGACCAACACATCCACCGTCGACGACCCATCCTCAGCAATCGAATCCGAATCATCACCCGCCACCGGGAAGTCGTTCACCGCTGTCACCGTCACCGTCACGGTTGCGGTGTCGGTCAACGCACCATCCGAAACGATGTACGAGAAGCTGTCCACCCCGTTCCAATCCGCATCCGGCGTATAGGTCACCGTCCCATCCCCGTTGTCGGTCACCGTACCGCCCGCCGGCTGCACCACCGACACCACGAACAACACATCACCATCGACATCCGAATCGTTGACCAGCAATTCCACCGTCGAGGAACCATCCTCAGAAATCGAATCCGAATCATCGACCGCCACCGGGAAATCGTTCACCGCCGCCACGGTGACGATGACGGTCGCCGTGTCCGTAGCCAGGCCATCAGTGATGGTGTACGTGTACGAGTCGGTGCCGTTCCAGTCCGGGTCCGGCGTGTAGGTGACCGTCCCATCACCGTTGTCGACCACCGACCCGTTCGACCCCTGCGTCACCGACTGCACAGTGAGAACATCACCATCCACGTCAGAATCGTTGGCCAACACGTCCACCGTCGACGAACCATCCTCAGAGATACCGTCGGAGTCGTCACCCGCCACCGGAGGATCATTGTCAGCCCCCACCGAGACGGTCACCGTCGCCGTGTCCGTCAGAGCACCATCCGTGACCGTGTACGTGTACGAGTCCAGCCCGTTGAAGTCGAGGTCGGGGGTGTAGGTGACCGTCCCGTCACCATTGTCTGTCACCGACCCATTCGACCCCTGCGTCACCGACTGCACCGACAGCGTGTCACCATCCACATCCGAATCGTTGACCAGCACGTCCACCGTCGACAAACCATCCTCAGCAATCGAATCCGAATCATCAACCGCCACCGGGAAGTCGTTCACCGCCACCACCGTGACCCAGACCGTTGCAGTGTCGGTCGCCAGGCCATCCGACACCGTGTACGTGAACGAGTCGACCCCGTTCCAATCCGCATCGGGCGTGTACGTGACGGTCCCGTCACCATTGTCCACCACCGACCCATTCGCCCCCTGCGTCACCGACAGCACCGACAGGCTGTCACCCTCGACATCCGAATCGTTCGCCAACACGTCCACCGTCGACGAACCATCCTCGGAGATCCCGTCGGAGTCGTCGACAGCGGTGGGAGCGTCGTTCAACGCCCCCACCGTCACCGTCACCGTCGCCGTATCCGTCAGAGCACCATCCGTCACGGTGTAGGTATACGAGTCCACCCCGTTCCAATCCGCATCGGGCGTGTAGGTGACGGTCCCGTCACCATTGTCTGTCACCGACCCATTCGACCCCTGAGTCACGCCGGTCACCGACAGGATGTCACCATCCACATCCGAATCGTTCACCAGCACATCCACCGTCGACGACCCATCCTCAGCAATCGAATCCGAATCATCAACCGCCACCGGGGTGTCATTCACCGCCGCCACCACCACCCACACCGTCGCCGTGTCGGTCAAGAGCCCGTCGGTGACCGTGTACGAGAAGCTGTCTGTCCCGTTCCAATCGGCGTCCGGGGTGTAGGTCACGGTGCCGTCACCATTGTCGACCACCGACCCGTTCGAACCCTGCGTCACCGACTGCACCGACAAGATGTCACCCTCGACATCGAAGTCATTCGCCAACACGTCCACCGTCGACGAACCATCCTCAGCAATCGAATCCGAGTCATCCACCGCCACCGGCTCATCGTTCACGGCGGCCACCGTCACCGTCACGACCGTGGTGTCGAAGTCTGCGCCGTCCCAGACCGTGTATGTGTAGGAGTCGATCCCATTCCAATCCGGGTCGGGCGAGTAGGTGACCGTTCCGTCACCATTGTCTGTCACCGACCCGTTCGACCCCTGCGTCACCGACTGGACCGTCAGGGTGTCCCCCTCGACATCGGAATCGTTGACCAGCACATCCACCGTCGAGGAACCATCCTCAGAGATCGAATCGGCGTCGTCGACCGCCCCCGGCGGGTCGTTCACCGCCGCCACCGTCACCGTCACCGACGCCGAATCCGTCAACGCGCCGTCCGACACCGTGTAGGTGTACGAGTCGACCCCGTTCCAATCCGGGTCGGGGGTGTACGTCACCGTCCCATCACCATTGTCCACCACCAACCCATTCGACCCCTGAGTCACCGACTGGACGCTCAGCGTGTCACCATCCACATCCGAGTCGTTCGCCAGCACGTCCACGGTCGAAGAACCATCCTCGGCGATGGCGGCCGCGTCATCCACCGCCACCGGCTCATCGTTGACCGCACCCACCGTCACCGTGACCGTCGCCGTATCGGTCAGCACGCCGTCGGTCACCGTGTAGGTGTACGAGTCGACCCCGTTCCAATCCGCATCCGGGACATAGCTGAGCGTCCCGTCACCATTGTCTGTCACCGACCCGTTCGAGCCCTGCGTCACACCGGTCACCGAAAGACCGTCACCGTCGACGTCGGAATCGTTGACCAACACATCCACCGTCGACGACCCATCCTCAGCAATCGAATCCGAATCATCCCCCGCCACCGGAGCGTCATTCACCGCTGTCACCGTCACCGTCACCGTTGCGGTGTCGGTCAACGCACCATCCGAAACGATGTACGAGAAGCTGTCCACCCCGATCCAATCCGCATCCGGCGTATAGGTCACCGTCCCATCCCCGTTGTCGATCACCGTACCGCCCGCCGGCTGCACCACCGACACCACGAACAACACATCACCATCAACATCCGAATCATTGGCCAACACATCCACCGTCGAGGAACCATCCTCAGAAATCGAATCCGAATCATCGACCGCCACCGGGAAATCGTTCACCGCCGCCACGGTGACGATGACGGTCGCCGTGTCCGTCGCCAGGCCATCAGTGATGGTGTACGTGAACGAATCGACCCCATTCCAATCCGAATCCGGCGTATACGTCACCGTCCCATCACCATTGTCTGTCACCAACCCATTCGACCCCTGCGTCACCGACACCACCGTCAGCGAGTCCCCATCCACATCCACATCATTGACCAACACATCCACCGTCGACGAACCATCCTCAGAGATACCGTCGGAGTCGTCACCCGCCACCGGAGGATCATTGTCAGCCCCCACCGAGACGGTCACCGTCGCCGTATCCGTCAGCGCACCATCCGAAACCGTGTACGTGTAGGTGTCGGTTCCGCTCCAATCCGGATCAGGCGTGTAGGTCACGGTGCCGTCACCATTGTCTGTCACCGACCCATTCGACCCCTGCGTCACCGACTGCACCGACAGCGTGTCACCATCCACATCCGAATCGTTGACCAGCACGTCCACCGTCGACGAACCATCCTCGGCAATCGAATCTGAATCATCGACCGCCACCGGGAAGTCGTTCACCGCCACCACCGTGACCCAGACCGTTGCAGTGTCGGTCGCCTGACCATCGGTCACCGTGTACGTGAACGAGTCGACCCCGTTCCAATCCGCATCGGGCGTGTACGTGACGGTCCCGTCACCATTGTCCACCACCAACCCATTCGACCCCTGCGTCACCGACTGCACCGACAGGATGTCACCATCCACATCCGAATCGTTCGCCAGCACATCCACCGTCGACGAACCATCCTCGGAGATCCCGTCGGAGTCGTCGACCGCCACCGGGGCGTCGTTCACCGCCGCCACCGTCACCGTCACCGTCGCCGTATCCGTCAGAGCACCATCCGTCACCGTGTACGTGTACGAGTCGACCCCGTTCCAATCCGCATCGGGCGTGTAGGTGACGGTCCCGTCACCATTGTCTGTCACCGACCCATTCGACCCCTGCGTCACCGACAGCACCGACAGGATGTCACCATCCACATCCGAATCGTTCACCACCACATCCACCGTCGACGACCCATCCTCAGCAATCGAATCCGAATCATCCACCGCCACCGGCTCGTCATTCACCGGTGTCACCGTCACCGTGACCATCCCAGTATCCGTCCCACCCCGCCCATCGCCGACGGTGTAGCCGAACGTGTCGACCCCGTTCCAGTCCGGATCGGGCGTATACGTCACCGTCCCGTCACCATTGTCGACCACCGACCCGTTGACCCCCTGAGTCACCGACTGCACCGACAGGGTGTCTCCGTCGGCGTCGGTGTCGTTGGCGACCACGTCGATGGATACGCCAGAATCCTCGTTGGCCGTGCCCGAGTCGTCGACGGCCACTGGTGGAGTATTCGCCGCCACCGAAGCCGAGAACTCAGAGGTGGAACCGTATGATCCTCCGCC
Source organism: uncultured bacterium (assembly GCA_963825585.1). Lineage (GTDB taxonomy): Bacteria > Actinomycetota > Acidimicrobiia > Spongiisociales > ZC4RG35 > JAOUGY01. Next base: position 234,795 of record CAWGTX010000001.1, on the reverse strand, counting down.
GAGGTCCTCGGTCGCAGTTGCGGTCACGATGTCGCCGTCGCTGCCCGCGAACGACGCGGTGAAGCCCTGCGATCCACCGCCCGGATGGCTGATCGCCTCGGTGTGCACCAACGTCTCACCCTCACCGTATCCGGAGGCGTCCGCAGCCGTGTTGGTGAAGAACTCGACCCGGTAGTTGCCTGCCGGCACGTCGAGCTCGAAATCGACGGTGAGTGTTCCTCCGCTCTCACTGGCCGACGTGATCGTTGGGAAGTTGAGCAGATCGTTCGCCCCTGCGTCTCCGTCACCCGCATCGTTGACCGTCGGCCCGTTGTTGCCCAGATCGATACCGATGCTGCCGTTCGCAACCATCACGTTCCCGAGGACGGCCACGTCGGTGGCGCCGGTGATCACCGAAACACCGGTCGAACTGTTGGCAGCGATAGTGTTTCCGGCGCCTGCGGCCGTGCCACCGACCCTGGCCCCGGTTCCGTAGATGGAGATTCCGCGATACGAGTTCGGGACCGGGGTCGATCCGTCAGAGCCAAGTCCGATGGTGTTGCCTTCGATGATCGTGCCCGGGCTGGAACCCGAGGTCTGAATCCCATCGTTGGTGTTGCCGGAGATCACGTTCCCGGCGCCGGGCGCCGACCCACCGATCTGGTTGCCGCTCCCCGAGACTTGGATGCCGTTCGAACTGTTGCCGCGGTCGAGCAGTCCGGTGACATCCGTTCCGATGTAGTTGCCTTGCAGGACTGCCGACGTGGCCGAGTCGAGCATGATGCCGGCGTTGCCGTTGCCCGACACCACATTGCGGGCGCCGGCAGTGGTACCACCGATGACGACGTTGTCTCCGCCCACTCGAATCCCGGCGGCGGTGTTTCCCAGGTCGACTGTGCCCGTGACGTCCAGTCCAACGATGTTGCCTTCGATGACCATGTCGTTCGCCCAAAGGCTGTGGATACCGTTCAGGTTGCCAGAGATCACATTTCCCGCTCCTGGGGTCGACCCTCCGATCAACTGGTTGGGGACTTCCCAATCGACCTCGATGCCGTTCCCGGTGTTGCCGAGCGGTGCGTCGCCGGCTTGGGTCAGTCCGATCAGGTTGCCTTCGATGAGTGTCCCGACGGTTCCGGCGTCTTCGACGAAGACTCCGTGCAACCCGTTGCCCGAGATCGTATTGCCGGCGCCGGCGGCCGTTCCTCCGATGGTTGTGTTCACGGCGCCGGCGAACAGGTGCACTCCGTACGTCCCGTTTCCGCGGTCGGCGATGCCAGTGCTGTCCGTGCCGATCAAGTTGCCGGAGATCGCGTTCGCTGCCGTCGCCGCGTTCGAGTTGCCATCGATGACCACTGCTGCGCCGAGGTTGCCCGAGATCACGTTGCCTTCACCGGCTGCGGTCCCGCCGATCGAGGTGTTGTTGACACCGTTGTAGAGCACGACGCCGTAGCGGCCGTTGGCAACGGTCGTCGACCCGTCGGCTCCGAGTCCGATGGTGTTGGCCTGGATCACGTTGCCGGTGCTGACGTGGTTGATCTCCACACCGTCGACGCCGTTGCCCGAAAGGATGTTGCCCGCACCCGGCTGGCCTAACGTGTTGTTGTCGGCGCCGTTGGCGACATAGATGCCGTCGCCGGCGTTCGGGATGGCAGCGTTGCCAGTGACATCGGTGCCGATATAGTTCCCGATGACCGTGTTGCCGTCCGAGCCATCGACGAAGATCCCGCCGTTGTTGCCGGAAATCACGTTGCGATCGGCGGCGGTCGTCCCACCGATCGTCGACCCGCTCAGCAGGTGGATGCCCAGGTCCCCGTTGCCGCGGTCGAGGAGCCCGGTCGCGTCGAGTCCGATGTGGTTGCCCACGATGACCGCGCCCGAGCCCGTTGCTTCGACCTCGATCCCGTCAGAGGGGAACCGGTTGATGGCGAAGCCGCGGATCGTGACATCGGTCGCCGAGACGCGGAAGCCAACGGTGCCTGCGCCGGTCGAGGTGCCGTCGATCTCCACCACGGGGGTTGCCGTGTAGCCCGCTTGAGTTGTTGCGTCGAGAACGAGCGACGAAGCGCCGATCGAAGGCAACGCCGATCCCGGAGTGATCGTCCACACACCTCCGCTGTGACCCGACTCGGTGGTGGGCATGTCGAAGGTGATGTCAGTGATGAACGAGTTGGCGTTGGCTTCCTGGATCGCGGCTCGGAGCGTGCAGGCCAGCTGCCCAGCCGTGTTGTTGGATCCGGTCGAGCAGTAGCCGTCGCCGGGGGCATTGTCGACAGCGTCACCCGTCGAGTTCACCACCAACGGGTCGGCCGTGCCGGGCCAGTGGATGACGAACCACCCGAGGTCGGCCGCGGCCAGGGCGACATTGCGCTGAATCCGTAGGTTGGTCGACGTCGTGAGCCTGGTGGTGAACCATCCGACACCCGGGTTGTCGTCGGAGGTGTAGGCGCTTCTGCCGCCGTAGAGGGTCGTGCCACCGACGGCGATGGCTCGGCTGGGGTCGACAGCGGTGATCGTCACGTTCTGCGTGGTGTCGGCGGAAGCGAAGGCCGCGCTGGCATGCTGGACCGAGGTGGCATCGGTGAACTCGACCAGTTCCCATGCCACATCGAGCGTCTGGCCGGTGGAAGAGCGGTCGAACGTCAGCGTGGTCGCGTTCGTGATGAGACCACGAACCAGCTTCTGTCCGATGTTGTTGGCCGAGCCGGCAGCGGTGGTGTTCGAGTAGACCAGCCATGCCTGGGTAGTGTCGACCGTTGACACGGTGGCGGTCTTCGACGAGTCGCCGGAGGCGAAGCTGGCGGTTCCGCGTTGGACGTTGGCGTCGTTGTACTGGATCACCTGCCACTTGACCACGTTGCTCGAGCTCGACTCGACGCTCAGCCGCAGGTTGGTGGGCGACGTGAGCTGGGCTCGGGGGAAGTCGCTCGACCCGAATGTGCTGCCGCTCACCCGACTGTTCATCAGCACGAACGACCGGGACAGAGCTACCGAGGAGATCGGGACGTCGGTCGTCGTGGCGCCGAGTGTCGTGCTCCCGCGCTGCACCGAGACACCGGAGGCGAACTCGACCACCGACCACTCGATCGTCAGGGGCCCGGTGGTACCCACCCGGGCGAAGGTCAGCGTGGTGGCGTTCGTCAACTCGCCGGTGATCGTCATGCTGCTTGGACTGGGCGCGCCCCCGCCAACCGTGAACGTGAGGAACGTCTTCGTCGGATCGACAGCGTTGATGGTGGCCGTGGTCGACGACGACCCGTTGGCGATGGTTGCAGTGCCCTTCTGGATGTCGTCCAGCACGACCGACTCGAGAACGTCGACGGTGACCGTGGCAGTGTCGGTGCCACCATTGGCATCTGACACGGTGTATGTGAACGTGTCGGTCCCGATCCAGGATGCGTTGGGGGTGTATGTGACATCGGTGCCGTCGGTGGTCACGGTCCCGTCCGATCCCTGCGTGATCGAATCGATCGTCAACCCACCGCCGATCGGGTCGGTGTCGTTGGCCACCACGTCGACGCTGACCGCCGCGTCCTGAATCGTCGATGCCGCGTCGTCCGTGGCAACCGGAACGGGTATGGACGTGGGAGCGGCGTTCCACAGGAACAGGAGCGGCTGGTTCTTGGTGTCGCCGCTGTTGGTGGTGAGCTCGTTGGTGCTTCCCCATGCCGAGCCGTTCCAGAGGAGATAGTTGAGATCGGAGTTGGAGTCCTGGGTGGCCAGCATCACATCATCTGAGAGTGGATCGGGATAGAGCATCACCGAGTTCGGGGTGGCGCCAACACTCGGCGCATTCGCCTCGGCCGACCAGCCGGATCCGCTCGTCCACGTGCGGTACTCGGGGGTCTGGTCGATACCGCTGTAGGCAGCGAGAGCCTGGCCGGTCGAGGCCTCGAAGGCGACGGCAATGACAGGATGCGTCGTGCCGCTGCCGGTGGTGGTGGCAGTGAGCTGGTTCACCCAGCTCGTGCCGTTCCACACCGCCAGCCACACGTTGGCGTTGTCCTCGAGGACACCGAGCACGATGTTGTTGCTGTTCGGGTCGGAGGCGAGGGTGGTCCACCGTGCGTAGCCACCGTTGATGCCGTTCAGCATCGCCTCACCGCCCCAAGTCCCGTTCCAAAGGCGGTAGTAGACGTCGTCGGTGCCCTTGCCGTAGGTCACGAGCGCACGTCCGCTCTGCTGCTCGTACGCCACGTAGACGTCGGTGCGGTCACCGGCGCCGCCCGAGTGGAGCGTGACCGGATTGCCCCACGACGATCCGTTCCACACGACGGCGTAGTCCTGGCTGGAGTCGTCGCTGACGATCAGCACCATCTCGTCGGCCCAGGGGTGCGAGGCGAGCTGCATCTGGCGGGGCGTCCCGGCCAGCGGCTCGGTGATGGACGCCTCGGCGCTCCAGGTCGAGCCGTTCCACACCCGGTAATTGAGGCTGGCGCCGTCGGCGTACACGACCATGGCGTCACTGCTCACCGCCTCGTAGGCGACGTCGAAGCTCCACCAGTAGGTCTGAGTCGTGGAACCGAGGGCAGGAAGAGCGGTCCAGGATGATCCGTCCCAAAGCTCGCCGGCGATCGTGCCGGTGGCGTTGTCGACACCGACCACGATCGCCTCGTCGCGGGTCGGGGACTCGGCGCCCTGGATGATCCGGAACTCCCCCACCGTGGCCGAGGTGAGCTCGCCTCCGAAGGTCGAGCCGCTCCATGTCCGGTAGTACGGCGTGCTCTGTCCGCTGCGACGGTAGATCGCCATCGGGTCGGAGTGAGGTGTGACGGTGACCGTCACCGTTCCCGTGTCGGCGTCGGTCCCGTTGCTGACAACGTAGGTGAATGTGTCGGTCCCGGTCCAGGCAGGGTCCGGGGTGTAGGTGACGGTGTCGTCACCGTTGTCGGTCACGGTTCCGTTCGTGCCCTGCGTGAACGAGTCGAGCGAGAGGGGGTCGCCGTTCGGCTCGAAGTCGTTGGCGATCGGGTCGATCATCACGGCCGTGTCGGGGAAGGTGGCGGCGCTGTCGGCGACGGCGATCAGCTGAGTGGGGTCGAGCTCGTAGGCGCCGACATCGGTGGTGGCGGTGAGGTCCAGGTCCCCGTCGACGGGTCGGAGCTCTCCACGCTGGTCGGTGGTTGGTGCACCCGTGTTGGTTCCCGAGTCGACCGCAGGGCCGCCGGGGAAGATGGCGTGGGTGAGGGTCAGGCCGCCGTCGTCGCCGAGCGTGTCGAGCAGCGGATCGGTGTTGATCTGGTCTCCGGTCTGGTTGAGACCGCAGGTGTTGGCGTCCTCGATGTTGTACCCCTGCGAAGTGACCGAGTTCGAGCAGTTGGCGCCGACGTTGCCTGCGACGATGGAGTTCTTGAGATTGACCGTGCCCGCCTGAACTCGAATGCCTCCGCCCACATTGGTGGCCGTGTTCGACACCACCGTCACATTGAGGAGCGTCGCTGAGCTCTCGTTGTGGAGCCCGCCGCCGTAGCCGTTGGCGGTGTTGCCACTCAGCGTCGAGTTGGTCAAGGTCAGGGTGGCGCCCCCACCCCGGTTGACGATGGCGCCACCGTCTTCGCTGCCTGCGCTGTTTCCGTAGAACACCGAGCGGGTCACGGTTGCGCCGGCGGCATCGTTGTGGAAGCCGCCGCCTCGCCTCGTAGCCGTGTTGTTGGCGAAGGTGGTGTCCTCGATGACCGTGGCACCGGATTTGGAGCCGATGGCGCCACCATCTTCGGCTGTTCCACCATTGAACACACCACGGCGAACGGTCAGCGTCGCCGAGGAGCCGTCGTTGTAGATGGCACCGCCGATCTTCGAAGCGGTGTTGTCGACGAAGTTCACGTCCTCGAGCGTCAGGCTCCCCTGGTTCCAGACACCAGCACCATCTCCCTCGCGGCCGTGCCGGACCGTGACGTCGGTCAGGGTCAGCGAACCGCTCTTGACCTGGAACAGGCGGTCGATCCCGTTGGAATCCGTGGTGCCTGCCTGAATCACCGCGAGGCCGCTGCCTGCGCCCGTGATGGTCATCGTGGAGGTGACATCGAGGTCGCCCTTCGCGGCGTTGTCCTCGCCCGTGCCGACGATGGCCAGTGTGTAGGTCCCGGCGGGCACGGATATGTTGTCTTCAGCCGAGGCGTTGGCCTCCTGAACGGCGGCTCGCAGGGTGCACTCTGGATCGGAGCCGACCAGGTTCCCGGTGTCACAGACGCCGTTGCCGATGTTCTGGTCGACCACGTCGGCCGTGGAGTTGACGATGAATCCCACGGGTCCCGCCGTCACCGTGTGGGCGGCAGAGATCTCCGAGGTCGAGGAGAAACCGGTTGTGGCTGCTGTGTCGATACGGGTGGCGGTGGCGGTGATCACATCGCCCGCCGACCCCGGGAACGTGTAGGTGAGCCCGGTGCCGGGAGCCGTCGTGTCCGCCGACACGAACGTCTCCGCCTCGTAGTTGCCGGCGACGTTGGTACCGGACGGGTTGGTGAAGAACTCGACCCGGTACTGGTCGGGATTGGCGGGGACATCGAGATCGAAGGTGACCGTCACGGTTCCGCCCGACTCGACCGCCGAGGTGATCACCGGGTAGTTGAGCAGATCGTTGGGTCCCGAGTCCCCGTCACCCGGATCGTTGGCGGTGACTCCGTCGAAGTTCAAATCGATGCCGATCCCACGGCTCCCGGAGATTGAGTTGCCCAGGATCGAGATGCCCGACCCGGCATCGGACTGGAAGCTGATGCTGTTCGGGTTGCCGACGTTCGATCCGGCGTTGGCGATCACGTTGCCCTGGCCGGTACCTGTGCCTCCGATGAGTGAGTTCGAGACACCACCTTCGAGACTGATCGACGAGAAGCGGCCGGAGAAGTCGGCGGTGAGACCGGGGTCGGTGCCGAAGATGTTGCCCTGGATGACCAGACCTGTCGACGGTGTGCCACTGCTGACCACTTCGATGCCATCGCCGCCTGGATGAGCGATGACGTTGTCGAGGATCTCCGTCCCGTCGGCACCGTTCTCGACGTCGATGGCGTCGGTGCCGTTGGCGAGCAGCGCCGAGCCGGTGGCGGCGATGCCGATGTAGTTGTTCTCGATGCGGATCCCGTCGACCGCCTCGCCCGTGAGCACGATGCCTTGGGCCCCGTTGCCAGAGATGACGTTGCGGTCGGCGGTGTTGGGGCCGCCGATGGTGGTGTTGGAGCCACGGCCCCAGATCCCGGCGTTGCCGTTGTTGGTTCCGGCTCCGCTGTCGACTCCTGAGACGTTCACCCGTCCGATGTAGTTCCCTGCGATGGTCGATCCATCGTTGCCGGGCGCCACCTCGATCCCGTCGAAGTCGAAGTCCCGAATGACCAGGCCGCGAATCGTGCTGTTGTCGGCTCCTGCTTCGAGGACCAGGCCGGTGGCGAAGAAGCCGGCGCTCTGCCCGCTCAGCGTGATGATCGGGGTGCCAGCGAAGTCTGGTTCGGTGGTGGCGTCGATGGTGACCGGTGCCGTGATGTCGGGCAGATTCGAACCAGGGGTGATCAGATGCGTACCGCTGGTGAGCGCCGCCGGGATGCTGAAGTGGATGGTGTCGATGGTGGCCGACGCATTGGCCTCCTGGATGGCGGCGCGCAGCGTGCACTCGGGGTTGCCACCGATGGTCCCGCCGGTGTTGCAGACGCCGTCGCCCGGACTGGTGTCGGGGGAGTTGCCGGTGGAGTTGACGGTCACGGCGTTGGGCAACGAGGTCGCCGCGAAGCGCACCACGAAGACATCTGAGGTCCCGCCGAGGCTCGAGTCGTGGGCGGCGCCGGTCACCGGGAAGGCCGTCGATCCGGTGGATCCGGTCAGGTAGATCGAGGAGCCGCTCAGATAAGTCGCCGAGGCCGACTCTGTTCCCTCGCCACCGATGTAGGTGAGTTCGGTCATCGTAGTGCCATTGGCTCCCAGGATCGCCAGCACGCCGTCGGAGGATCCGCCCAGGGTGGTGTCGTAGGCACCGGCGGTGGCGAGCCCGCTCGACTGCGTCCACCCGGCGATATGAGCGCGGCCGTTGGAATCGACGGCGAGGCCGTTGACCCGGTCTATCCCTGCGCCGCCGATGAAGGTCGAGTAGCTCAGTTGTGCCGAGCCGGTCTGGGTGAGGTCGAGCTTCAGTGCGAACATGTCGTCGCTCGAGCTCTTGGTGGTGTCGTAGGCCCCGGCGGTGGTGGGGAAGTCGGACGACGGGGTGTCGCCGGCCACGAAGAGGGTGGTGGCATCGGTGATGGCGATGGCGGTGCCCTTGTCGTTCCCGGTTCCGCCGAACACGGTGGAGTACAGGAGCGACGCCCCGGTCGAGCTGAGCTTGGTTGCGTGACCGTCGAAGGTGCCGCTCACCGTGGTGTCGTAGGCGCCGGCTGTGGTCGGGTATCCGGAGGCGGCCTGTCCGGTGAAGTAGACGTTACCGGAGGCGTCGAGCGCCACCTCGGTGGCAGTGTCGCTCCCGGCGCCTCCGACGAAGGTCGACCACACCAGCCCGGTGCCGGTGGCGTTGAGCTTGGTGACCACTGCGTCGAAGGTGCCACCGAACGTGGTGTCGTAGACGCCGGCGGTGGTGGGGTAGCCGCTGCCGTCGGTGGCGCCGGCGATCACCGCTTGGCCCGAGCCATCGACTGCGATCGCATACAGGTAGTCGTTGCTCCCGTTCGCTCCGAGGTAGGTGGAGTACGAGAGGGCGTTGCCGGCGGCGGCGAGCTTGAACACGACTCCGTCGTTCGTTCCCGTGAGCGTCGTGTCGTAGGCGCCGGCGGTGGTCGGGAAGTTCGAGGAGGTGGTGAAGACGGTGGCATAGACGTTGCCCGACGAGTCGAGCGCCATGTCGTAGGTGGTGTCGTTGCCGGATCCGCCCAGGTAGGTCGACCACAGCACGGTGGTGCCGTCGGCCGACAGTTTGGTGATCGTCACGTCGTTGGAGCCGTTCGGTGAGGTGTCGAAAGCTCCGACGGTGGTGGGGTAGTCGGCGGATGCGCTGTAGCCGGCGACGATGATGTTGCCCGACCCGTCGAGGGCGATGGCCTCCCCCGACTCGGTCCCGGCCCCGCCCAGGTACGACCCGTACTGCAGGGTCGGGTCGATGACCACCGGGTAGGCCCGGTCGTAGTCACCGAGCTCGAACCCGACCAGATCACCGTCCAGGCGGTACCCGCTCTCCACCTGGATTCGTTCGCCTTCGATCTCCTGGTACGTGACCGGGGCCGAGAAGACGAGATCGTCGCCCACCTCGACCGCCACGATCAGCTCACCCTGTGGGTCGATCCGGACACCCTCGGCGCCGTCGAAGCTCAACTCGACCGACTCGGGGTCGACTCCCGCATCGATCAGCAGGTCGTAGCGGAGCCCGTCCTCGGTACCGAGGTAGCGAATGTCGACACCATCGACGACGTCCTCGTACTCGATCACGTCGGCCACCTCGGCGTCGGTGACCCACTCAGCGGGATCGGAGCCGATGAAGTAGTTGACGACCCCGTCCTCCACCCCCGAGAGGGCGGGCACGACTGCCGGGTCGGCTCCCACGATCCCCATCCGCACGGCCTGGCGCTCGGCGCCGTCGCTCACGTCGTACACGAGGTTGCCGGCGGCGAGGAAGACCGTGGCGTCCTCGCCGCGGACCACGGCATCGACCTCATCGTCGAACTGCCCCTCGTTCACCTCGAGAACGGGGCTCACGTCCGACTCAGGCTGTGAGAACTCGGCCTCGGGGGCTGGGCCAACAGGCGCCGACGGCCCGGGATCGATCTCCGGCTGGGCCTCGGCGTTGTTGACGGGTTCTGCGGGCTGCTCAGGAGGAGGGGGCTCTTGCTCAGGAATCGGGTCGGGCGCCGGCCCCAGCACGAGCCGAACCGCCACACCGGCGTGTGCTGCGCCCGAGGCGAGCGCGTAGGCGGTTTCGGGTAGCTCACCGGCACCGACCGGCCGGGAGACGACGGCGGTGGAGAACGACTCCAACTGGTCGGCGTGTTCGGTCACCATGCCATTCGGAGCGAGGAATCCATCGACCTGATCGGTTGCCAGCATGTCCAACACCAGCGAATCGTCCTCCGGCGCCACGCTGAGCGGTGCGACCGTCGTATCCGACTCGCCGGTGGTCGCCGAAGCGTTGGCGACGAGTGACGAGCCGGCCCCGACCACCACAAGGTGCACGAGGCTGGTGGCGGCCTCCTCGGTGAACGACCACTCCAACCCGGCGGCGGCTTCCGCTCCGGTGGGCCCCCGGTACACCGCCTGGTACACCGGCTGATCAGGATGGTCGATGCGTTGCACCAGCTCCCAACCGTTGGGAGCGACCACCTCGTCGGTCGGAGACGCCCTCCTCGAGACGACGACCAGCGACAGCTCTTCGGGAGCGGTGGGAGGAACCTCGATCGTGAGAGTGTTCGCCTCATCTTCGACGCTGACCGCACTCTGGACGCGGGGAGCTGCGCCGGCGGCGGCTGGGCCTTCCCATCCGGCCAGGGATTGGATGATGATGCCGAACACGACCGCCACGACCCCGACCGCCCGCAGGCGGATGAGGACCGGTTGCGGTACCACCCGCCGCCGGGACACCACCCAGCGGCGATACTGTGCCCGTCTGATCCGAAGCCGGGACGTGAATCGACCGATCACCGGACTCCACCTGCCGCCCGGATCGAAGGCCGGTCACCCGAGGAGCCGTCGGCTATCGGGACGTTGACGATGAACCGGGTGAGACCGCTGGAGTGGGAGTACCCGACGGTGCCACCCATGCCCTCGGCGAGGGACTTGACGATGGAAAGGCCGAGACCGACGCCACCGGCGACGGCCTGTTGGAAGGTGAGTGTGTGGATGTAGCGTTGGAACAGCCTTCGTTCCAGTTCGGGAGGGACACCGGGCCCGTTGTCGACCACCATCCACTGGTAGGTGATCCCGTTGGGTTTGCCCACCAGCGCGATCCGATCCCCGCCGTACTTGACGGCGTTGCTGATCAGGTTTCTGAGCACCTGGCGTTGGCGGAGCCGGTCGACGAACACCGCCGCGTCCTCGACCTCGATCGAGATCTCCTTGCCCGCCTGCAGGAACGGCCGTGCGATCACCTCGGACTCTTCGACGGTGCCCACCCGACGGGGCTCATACCGGAGCTGGCCCGCCGACAGGCGGGCGGTGGTGAGCAGGTCCTCGACCATGCGGGCCAGGTCGGCGGCCTCGGTGGTCACCATGCCGAGCATCTCACGGGCGTCCTGGGGGATTCGATCGTCTTCGACCAGGATCTCGCTCAGGCCGAGAATCCCGGTCAAGGGCGTTCGGAGCTCATGGCTGGCGTTGGCCACGAACTCGTCGCGGGCGACCGCCAGTTCCTGTTCGGCCTCCAACTGCATCTCGAGCTGGCGCTGCCGAAGCTGTCGCTCCACGATCTCCCGGTACACCAGCACCAGCGCCAGCGGAACCAGCAGGATGACCGTGATACGAGCGACGTCACCGAACCGCGCTCCCGCCTTGTCGAGCCCGGTGATGTCGTCGAGTTGACTGCCCCGCAGCCCGTTGACGGTGGCGGAGGCATCCGAGAACCGAACGTTCAGTTCCCCCTCGGCGAGGGCCTGGGCGGCCGCCGTCTCACCGTTGCGGATGTGTGTCACGATACGATCGCTCGCATCGACGAACGGGTCCAACTCGGGAATCAGGTCCCCGGCTGCGAGCTGAGCTTCGAGCTGGGCGGTCGTCGCATCGATCTGAACGAGGGTCTCGGCGATCTCGTCCACCAGATCCCACTCCGGGAGCCGGGCCTGGAGCGCGGAGAGATGGGTGGCGAGACCGACAGCTGAACGTTGCCCTTCGATGAGCCGCTGGACCTCGTCGAGACGATGCAGCTCCTGACTCCATCCGGCGACCCGACTGGTGGTCTCCGTGACCGCGAACACGGCCGTACTCACGACCATGAGCGTCAGACCGATCGCCACCGTGACTACACGGGCGCGTCGGTTGGTCGATGGCGTCTCTGCCGCGGAATGAGTGGTTCGAAGCCGCATCCCATGACGCCAGTCGACCGAACGAGCCCGACGGCAAGGGGATTTGCAGGAAAACGGCGGGTTCGACTCAGCCGGCCGACGGAGCGTCGGCCCGGCGATTCACGGCATCGAAAACCGCGCGGATGACCGCCTGCGCCTGGTCCTCGAAGTGCCTCCACGGTGCCGCCCCCACCAGGTGGTCGCCCGAGTCCGGCGTGACCAGGATCACCACGGCATATGCGTGGCCGTTGACTTCACCGATCGAGACCCCTGCCAAAGCCCCGAGAGAGTGTCCCACCGCCCCCTCGGCGGCTGCGAGCGATGCCCTGGCGACGATCGCAAGTCGCGGCTCCTCGGTGACGTTGCCGGAGGCGACGCCCTGCACCGACTCCCCATCGACCTCGATCACCACGCGGACCTCAAGATCATCCCACTTGGGGGTCTCCTCGAACATGAGCAGCGGCGGTCGCATCTGTTCGCAGCGTACACGGAGCGGATCCTCCGGGAAGAGATCCCTTGCGCTCCAACGGGCGGAGGTACAGTGCCAGGGATGGAGGCCGGTTACCCCAACATTCTCGTGATCGAGGACTCGGCGGTGATCTGGCGCCTCATTCGCGCCTCGTGTCAGGACCTCGCCGAGTTCACCTGGGAGGCCGACGGCGTTTCCGGCCTCGATGCCGTGAAGAAGAGTCAACCCGACCTCGTGATCCTCGACATCGGGCTTCCCCTCCTCGACGGATGGGGCGTGCTGGCAGGCATGCGGGCAGATGACCGCACCAAGAATGTGCCCGTCCTCGTGCTCACAGCCCACGCCGACACCGCGTCCCGGGAGAAAGCCCGGACCGGAGGCGCCCAGGCGTTCATGACCAAGCCGTTTCGCCCCAACGATCTCCGAACGACGATCGGGCTGCTCCTCGGCAAACCCTGAAGTTGAAGTGGAGGTTGAAGCTTCTAGCTTCTGGCTTCTGGCGTCTGGCTTCTGCTCAACCGACGATTCACGAGATGCGTGGCAGCCACGGTACCGTGGAACACTTGCAGCCAGCAGCCAGCAGCCAGCAGCCAGCAGCCAGCAGCCAGCAGCCAGCAGCCAGCAGCCAGCAGCCGGCTAACTCAACGCTGCTCTCACCTGTCGCAACGCCACCACCAATGGCGAGACGTCGCCATTGCTCGTGATGTCGAAGGATCGCATGAACCGGATGAGCCTTGCCACGTGCCCGGACCGGATCGACAGGAAGTGTCTGACGGCTTCTTCGCCCTCCAGGGAGCCGGCGAGTTCCAAGACCCGCTCGGCGGCACGGCGGCGGATGGCCAGCAGCTCCTCCTCGACAGTCCACAACGCCCATCGCTGCCAGCGGGTTTCGGCGACGACACCGCGGGTGAGGTCGGTGAGCTGATCGAGACCCAAGGATCGGCCGACCCTCAGGAAGATGTCGAGGGTGTCCTCGACATCACGGCCGTAGACCCCGGCGACGTCGATCACGTCGGCTCCGTAGACCACCACCGGAAGAGCGGCGTGGCGCCGTGCCAGTGCTTCGGGCACCCCGGCATGCACCAGGCGGGTGATGGCTTCGGAGCGGTTGATGCGCCACTCGTCGGGGCCGACCTCGGCGACACAGCGTTCGATCTCCTCGAAGCCCGGGCGGTGGGCAGCGACGAGGTCGCCGATGGAGCCTTCGACGCCACGAGCGAGGTACCAGCGGGTCACGGCCGCAACGGAGCGATCCGAAACCTGCATGAGTCTGGTCCACATGTCCATAGGGATCGTGCCGAAGGCATCTTCGATCGCCTCCCAGCGGTCGACGGCCCTCGTCACGTCCCGGGCGACCCGGTAGGCAGCCACCACCTCTGCAGCTTCGGCGCCCGTCTGATTGATCAGACGTTCCACGAAGACGATTCCTTCCGAGTTCACCACGTCGTTGGCGAGCGCGTTGGTCACCAGCTCCCGCCTCAGCGGATGCTCCCCCACCAATTCACCGAAGCGTTCGACGACGGCTGCCGGGAAGTACTCCCTGAGCTCGCTCACCAGGTACGGGTCGTCAGGCAGGTTCGATTCCAGTATCGACTCCTTCACGCTGCGTTTGGCGTATGCGAACAGCACCGAGAGTTCGGGCCGCGTGAGCACCTGGCCGGCGCGGATGCGTTCACTCATGACCTCACTGGATGGCAGCCCTTCCACCGCGCGGTCGAGCATCCCCCGCGCTTCGAGGGACACCATCAGTTCCTCGTAGGCCTCCATACGGCGGTCTGCCGACGACTCCTCCTGCGACAGCATCTGCGCCTGCTGGAAGTTGTCGTAGAGGATCGCCTCCACGACATCGTCGACCACGGCGGAGACGAGTTCGTCACGCGCTTCACGGCCGATGAGGGCCCGATCCTCGGCCAGGCTCAACAGGATCTTCAGGTTGACTTCCCGATCGGAACAGTCGACACCGCCGGAGTTGTCGATGAAGTCCGTGTTGATGCGACCCCCATGGGTGGCGTATTCGATGCGGCCCGCCTGGGTGAGTCCCAGGTTGCCACCCTCGACCACCACCCGGGCCTTCACGGCCGCCCCGTCCACCCGCACCGGGTCGTTGGTCCGATCCCCCACATCGGCGTCCGCCTCGTGTGACGCCTTGATGTAGGTCCCGATGCCGCCGTTCCACAGCAGGTCGGCCGGAGCCGAGAGGATGACCCGGATCAGGTCGTTGGGCGTGAACACCGTTCCGGTGACACCCAACACCTCGGCCATCTGCGGACTGATGTCGATCCGTTTGAGCGTACGCGGGTGTACCGCCCCGCCCTCCGACAGGACCGTCCGGTCGTAGTCGTCCCAGGACGAACGTGGCAGTGCGAACAGTCGGCTCCGTTCGGTGAACGATGCAGCGGGGTCGGGATCGGGGTCGAGGAAGATGTGGCGATGGTCGAAGGCTGCCACCAGCCTGATCCGGTCCGATCCGAGCATGCCGTTGCCGAACACGTCACCGGACATGTCCCCGATGCCGACAGCCGTGAAGTCGTCGACCGACGGGTCCAATCCCAGTTCGAGGAAGTGACGCTTGAGCGACTCCCATGCCCCGCGGGCGGTGATGCCGATCGCCTTGTGGTCGTAGCCTGCCGATCCACCCGAGGCGAAGGCGTCGTCCAACCAGAACGAGCGGGCGCCGGCGATGGCGTTGGCGGTGTCGGAGAAGGTGGCCGTTCCCTTGTCGGCGGCCACCACCAGGTACGGGTCCTCGCCGTCATGGATGCGCACCCCGGCCGGATGAACGACCGAACCGTCCACCAGGTTGTCGGTGACGTCGAGCAGCGCTCCGATGAAGATCCGGTACTGGTCCTCGACTGCGCTTCGCAGCGCCGCGGGGTCCTCCGGCGGCTGGCGCAGCACGAACCCGCCTTTGGCTCCGGTGGGGACGATCACGGCATTCTTCGTGACCTGGGCCTTCATGAGGCCGAGCACCTCTGTCCGGTAGTCCTCCCGCCGCGTCGACCACCGAATGCCGCCACGGGCGACCATTCCTGCTCTGAGATGGATGCCCTCGACAGTCGGCGACACCACGAACACCTCGAACAATGGCAGCGGAAGCGGGATGTCGGGAACGTCGGCCGAGCGCATCTTGAACGCCAGCGCCCCCCGACCCGCCCGGTAGGCGTTGGTCCGGACGGTCGCCTTGATGAGACGGAGGAACGACCGGAGGATCCGGTCCTCTTCCAGTGAAGGAACCCTGTCGAGGTCGGCGAGGATGTCGTCGCGGATTGCGTCGAATCCGACCCCATCCGACGAAGGGTGGAACCGGGCCTCGAAGAGAGCGATCAGCTTCACGGTGATGTCGACGTGACTCACCAGCGTGTTGTTGACGTAGGCCACGGTGAACACCGGAAGCACGCGCCGCCAGTAGGTGCGGTAGGCGCGCAGGATCTCGATCTGGTCGAGGCTCAGCCCACCGACGATGAGCAGGCGATTCAGGTCGTCGGAGTCGGATGCGCTCGACCACACCGATTCGAGGGCGAGCCGGAGCCGCTCGGCGGTGTCATCGATGTCCACCAGGAGGTGGCCGGGGCCCAACACACCGAAGTCATGGATGAAGAAGTCGCCGCCGCCACTCAGCCGGGTGGGCACCTCCTCCACGACCTCGAGTCCGAGATCGACCAGCGCCGGCATGAGCTCGTTGAGCGGACGCTTGCCTTCCTTGCGGTAGAGCGTGACGCGGGTGAGCCGGTCGATCTGTTCACGTTCGGTTTCGTTCTGGATGCCCACGAGAGCGGGCCGCTCGCTCCGCTCGAGTGCGTCGAGCATGAGGACGTCACCGGCCGCGATCTCGACCGACATCGACGCCGAGTAGTACTCGGGGAAGCGTGGACCCCAGGTCTCGGCCAGACGGTGGGCGTCTCCCGCCGGCACGCGACTCGTGAGCTCGGAGATGAGACGGTCGGTCCACGAACGCGTCATCGCCACCACCTCGGACTCGAGCTCGTGGAACGAGACCTCCGGGATGTCCTCGTCGCCGACCCAGATGGTGAAGTGGATCTGCGCTGCGTCGGTCTGGCCGAGCGCCAGGTGATAGTCGGCAGACACACCGTTGTAACGCTGCACGAGCAGATCCTGCAGACCCTTCCGAAGCCCGGCGTTGAACCGGTCGCGGGGAAGCGCAACCAGCACATGGATGCTGCGCTCCAACAGATCCCTGCGCACGAACAACCGCACCTGGTTCTGCTCCTGCAGGGCGACCAGACCAACCAGCGTGGTCCGAAGCTCGTCGACGGGTGCTGCGAACAGATCGTGCTTGGAGAAGCCCTCCAGCAGTTCGACCATCGCCTTGTGATCGTGACTTCCCTCGATCAGGTCCTCAGCCGAGACGATCTCCGCCAGTTTTCGCCGGATGATGGGTGTTCTTCCGGCACGCTCCATGTACGCCTTCGACGTGAACAGACCCACCATCCGGGCCTCACCCTTGGTGCGCCCCTCGGGTCCCATGATCCGTACGCCCACGTAGTCCATCTTGGCGCGGCGGTGCACCGGCGACACGCGGTTCGTTTTCGTGATCACCAACAGGTCTCCCTCCCGGTAGCGATCCGCCAGCTCGGGAGGCAGAGTGTCCAACAGCACCGGGGAAGCCACAGTCGATCGTGTCTCGTCCGCCAGGATGCCCAACCCGGTTCCGGGCACCAGTTGCACGGCCTCGCCCTCGGGGGTGTCGAGAAGCCGGTACTCCCGGTATCCCATGAACACGAAGTTGTCCTGCTTGAGCCACTGCAGGAACGCCACGGCTTCTTCGATTTCTCCGTCGGGATAGCGACCAACCGCCACCCGTGCCAGATCGATGAGACGATCGATCCGCGCCACCATCGGATGAAAGTCGCGAACCACCACGCCAACATCACCCAACACCCGGCCGACGGCGTGCTCGAGTGCGGGAAGGTCGGCTTCGAACAGGCGCCGATCGAGCTCGTAATGCTCGACCGACTCACGGCTGATGGTATGGCGGGCGTGTCGCACCGCCGTGAGGGCTCCCGAGGCGTCCCGCTCGACTCCGATCACCGGATGGACGACCAGCACGACCGAAAGACCGTGCGCTTGAACCTCGTTGCTGACCGAGTCGAGGAGGAACGGGGCATCGGCGACGTTCACTTCGACCACCGTGCCGGCCGTCTCGTATCCGTGCTCGGACACCGACGGGTTGAACGCCCGCACCTTCACCTCACCAGAACGTTGTCGGATGAAGTCGAACAGCGACGCCACTTCGGCGTGCAGGCGGGCTGGGGCGTGGTCGGATCTGCGAGGCAAACGGCTGATGTACGCCTTTGCGAATGCCGAGAGAGCATCGCGATCCGCCGGATCGGATTCCCCTTCGATCAGTTCCAGAACCGACTCGAGGATCGGATCGTCACTCACGAGTGATCACGCTACCCGTGCCATCTGTCCCCGTGGTGGAATTCGCGGAAACGCCTCGGCCACCGATTACGTTGTTCGGGCATGACCACGACCGTTCCCCCGACACCTGTGCGCGTCCTGTCGAAGCCCGGACAGGCGATCTCCCTGGCCGCGCTCGCCGGAGTGGGGTTCGACCTGCTGGCGTGGGGTCGCCCGGCAGGACCGGGCCTCGCCCTCGCCATCGTGGCAGTGCTCGGTTCGATCTGGGTGACCGCAGAGCGCCGTGCCGCAACCCGGTCGACCGCGGACCAGCCACCTTCCGGCGTCGGTCCGATCGACCGCCAGAACCGGGCGTTGTTCACACTCGCCATCGCCTTCGCCACGGTCCCGGCGTGGCGGGCCTCACTCACCCTCATCACCCTTTCCATCCTGACGGCGATCGCCTTGGTGCTCGTGGCCGTACGACGGCGTGGCGAACCCGATCTGCAGACCTGGACGATCGGCGACTACGTGCGGGCCGGACTCGAGCTTCCCATCGCCGGCATCGAGCCGTTCCTCATCGGTGAGGACCTCACCGCCGATGCCCGCGGGCTGCTCTCGAGGTTCGCCCGGCTGATCCCGGTGGCACGCGGTTTCCTGATCGGGTCGGTGATCCTCGTCTTCTTCGCCATTCTGTTCGGGTCCGCCGACCCGATCTTCGGGCAGATCCTGTCGGACGCCTTCGACATCGAACTCTCCTTCGACCGGATCATCCGGTTCGGGTTCGTCGCCGGCTTCTTCGCCTGGGTGACGCTCGGTTTGTCACGACGGGCGTGCCGACCTACCCCCGACCACACCCCGGTGCGGTTCAAGCCTGTGGGTCGGATCGAGGCGCTGATCGTGATGACCTCTCTCAACACGTTGTTCGCCGGATTCCTCGTTGTTCAGTTCCGGTACCTCTTCGATGGTGCAGTCGGCCGGATCGATCTCGGATACGCCGAATACGCCCGTCGGGGCTTCTTCGAACTGGTGGTTGTGGCCGCCGCCGTCGTCGGACTGGTTCTGACGATCGACTGGCTCGTCCAGCAGCGTCACCGGATCCTCGACACGCTCCATCTGGTGCTGGTCGCCCAGACCTTCGTTGTCATGGCGTCGGCGGTGTCTCGGATGGCCGCCTACACCGACGCCTTCGGCCTGAGCGAGCTGCGGCTGTACACCAGCGTGTTCATGGGGTGGACCGCCGTGGTGCTGATCGTCCTGGTCGCCACTGTGCTGCTCGGTCGCCGCGACCGTTTCGCCCTCGGAGCGTTCGTCTCGGCCATTCTGGTGGTAGCGGCACTCGTGACGGTGAACCCCGATGCCGTCATCGCCTCGGTCAACATCGACAGGGCCGAGGCGGGTGCCGAGCTCGACCTCGAGTACCTGACGACCCTGAGCGCCGACGCCGTCCCCACCCTCGCGCAACGACTCGAAACACTCCCGGACGACGTGTCAGACTGGCTGCAAACACGTGCCGACACCGATGGCTGGAGGTCGTGGAGCTTGGCGCACAGTCGAGCGTTGACAGCGGTCGAGTAGCTTCTGGCTTCTGGCTTCTGGCTTCTGGCTCGGAATGTCCGACCTGTAGCTCGGACCATCCGACGCAACACGCGGCGACGCACGCGTTCTGGCTCCTGAACAGCCAGCGGCCAGTAGCCAGCAGCCTCCCTACCTATCGACGTCCCCCATCACAGGGTCGAGGCTGGCGATCGTTGCGATCGTGTCGGCGACCAGCGTGTCGGCCATCATGATCGGCAGGGCTTGGAGGTTGGTGAAGCTGGGAGCACGGGTGTGCATCCGGTAGGGCTTGCCCTCGCCGGTGGAGACCAGGTAACAGCCGAGCTCACCACGGGGCGACTCGATGGCGGTGTAGGTCTCACCTGACGGCACCTTGAAACCCTCGGTGAAGATCTTGAAGTGGTGGATGAGCGCTTCCATCGATTCGTCGATGCGGGCGCGCGGGGGCGGAGTGACCTTGCGGTCGTCGATGCGGTAGTCACCCTTGGGCATGCGGTCCATCGCCTGACGGACGATGCGCATGCTCTGGTGGATCTCCTCGACCCGGACCCGGTAGCGGTCGTACACGTCACCGTTGGGGAGGACGGGCACGTCGAACTCGTATTCCTCGATCCCCGAATACGGGAAGGCCTTGCGGATGTCCCAGTCGACGCCGGCGGCACGCAGCGACGGGCCGGTGATGGCGTAGGCCCGGCACTCCTCGGCGGTGATGACGCCGACACCCTGGGTGCGACTCAGCCAGATCGGGTTGTTCTGCAGCAGGTCGTCGTACTCCCGCAAGCGGGCAGGCAACGTGTCGAGGATGTCGGTCACGTCCTGGCGCCACCCGGGGGGCAGGTCCACCGCCACACCGCCGGGGCGGATGTAGTTGTGGTTCATGCGCAGACCGGTGGTCTTCTCGAAGAAAGCCAGGATCTGCTCGCGTTCGCGGAAGCCGTAGAGCATCATCGACAACGCGCCGATGTCCATGCCGTTGGTGGCGAGAGCCACCAGATGCGAGGAGATCCGATTCAGCTCGGTCATGAGTATGCGGATCGTCTTGGCCCGCTCGGGGACTTCGATGTCGAGCAGGGTCTCGACGGCGAGCGAGAAGCACAGCTCGTTGTGGAGCGGAGCCAAGTAGTCCATGCGGGTCACGTTGGTGGGACCCTGGAGGAACGTCAGCGTCTCGGCGGTCTTCTCCATGCCGGTGTGGAGGTATCCGATGATCGGCTTGGTCCGCCGGATGATCTCACCGTCGAGTTCGAGCTGGAGCCGGAGCACGCCGTGCGTGGATGGGTGCTGGGGACCCATGTTGATGAGCATTCGCTCATCGTCCTCGGCGACCTCATCGAACATGTAGTCGTCGTTGACGACGGTGCCGAGCTGCTCCTTGAGCCGCTCGCCCATCTCCTCGGGCTGCATCTTCTGGGCGCCCTCGTCGGTGGCGGCGGTGCCCCATTCCAGTCCCGACGGCTCTTCGGTGCCGGCGACCCAGACATCGACGGTCTCGCTGCTCGTTCCCTCTGAGGTGGTGGTCATGAATAGCCCTCCGACCGGTGCGTGGAGAAAGGTGAATGGTGACTCATGTGACCTTGTGCGATCCCTTGAACTGAACCGGTACGGCACCCACACCAAAGTCCTTTCGGAGCGGATAGCCCTCCCAGTCATCGGGCATGAGGATGCGGGTCAGATCGGGATGACCGGCGAACTCGATGCCGAACATGTCGTAGACCTCGCGCTCGGCGAAGTTGGCGCCGGGCCAGATCGGGACGAGCGACGCCACCACGGTGTCGTCGGCCGGGACCGGCACAATCACCCGCAGCCGAAGCGCGTGCTGATGCGAGAGGAGGTTGGCGACCACGTCGTAGCGGACCCTGCGGGCCCGGTACCAGTCGACGGCGGTGACATCGACGCACACCTCGAAACCGGCGTCCTTGGCGGCCTCGGTGAACACCAGGTAGTCGTCACGTTCCGCGTGGGCAACCTGTTGGCCGTGCGACAACGACCACGCCACATTCGGGTGGGCGGCGGCGAGGGCGGCCAGCACCGGGGTGGTGGGGATGGTCGGGTCGACCGCCGGCATGCCTCCATCGGCATCGGCGTCGACCGCACCTCCCGCGACGGGATCTCCCTTGGTCTCTTCGCTCATCGGGCGATCTCTCCGGACATGATCTTCGAATGCAGGGTGAGGATGCCGTGCATCAGGCTCTGCGGGCCGGGAGGGCAACCGGGCACGTACATGTCCACGGGCACCACCTGGTCGACTCCCTGAACGAGGGCGTAATTGTTGAACATCCCGCCGCTCGATGCGCAGGCCCCCATCGAGATCACCCACTTGGGATCGGGCATCTGGTCGTACACCTGGCGGAGCACCGGCGCCATCTTCTGGCTGACCCGACCCGCCACGATCATGAGGTCGGCCTGACGGGGCGAGGCGCGGAACACCTCCATGCCGAATCGGGCAAGGTCGTAGTGGGCGGTACCCGTCGCCATCATCTCGATGGCGCAGCACGCCAACCCGAAGGTGGCCGGGAACATCGACTGGGTGGCCGCCCAGCGGGCGGCTTTCTCGATCGAGGTGGTGAGCAGGTTCGGGGGCCCGGACTGCTTCGCCATCAGGCAGCCTCTCGCTGACCGGCGGTGTCCAGGTAGCGGGCCCGGCGTGGCACGTTCCAGTCGAGCGCCCCCCGCTTCCACACGTAGACGAGCGTCTCGAGCACGAACAGGGTGAAGATGCCGACGGCGGCGATGCCGTACCACCCGAGAGCCAGGAACTGGGACGCCCAGGCGAAGAGGAAGATGATCTCGACGTCGAAGATCACGAACAACATCGCCACCAGGTAGAACTTCACGGGGAAACGTTGGGCCGGCTCGGACTCGGGAAGGATGCCGCATTCGTACGGGGCCGTCTTCTCCGGAGTCGGATTGCTGGGTGAGAAGAAGCGGGATACGACCAGCGACACGACCACGAAGCCTCCGGCGAGCAAGAACATGATCGCGATAGGGAGATAATCGGCGAGAGTCATCGGTCCTGAGGATAGAGATTGTGGGGCGTACGGGGAAACCGACCGAGCCGGCCCGCGCCCATCAAGCCACCTCGGCCGGGTGATGGCCGACGTGGGCTCCAGCTTCCGGGAGGTCGACCCAGAAACGGGCGCCGCTGGGCGTCATCGGCGCGTACCCGACATCGCCGCCCATCGCCTCGGCCAGATCCTTCACGATGGCCAATCCGAGCCCGAAACCCGTGTCGGTGCGTCCGCGAGCCGATCCCTGGTCGAACCTCGTGAAGATCCGTTCCACATCCTGCGGCGCCACTCCCTCGCCATCGTCGATCACCGAGATCCGACACCGTCCCTCGAAGCTGTCGCTCTCCACCCGAATGGTCGGACCCCCGTACTTGCGGGCGTTGTCGAGCAGGTTCCGGAGGATCTGGGCCAAGCGGTCGGGATCGCAGACGACCGAGAGCTCAGGGTCCAGATCCACCTGGACCGAACGCCCCCCATCCCTGAACACCGACGACGCCACCCGGCGGGCGACATCCGCCACCCGGACCCGGGCCGGACGGAGGTCGAGGCTTCCCGTCTCGAGACGCCTGATCGTGAGCAGGTCGTCGATGAGCCGCATCACCTCCTCCGCCTGGCCGTTGATCACACCGAGGAACTCCTGGATCTGCGCATCGCTCATCTGCTTCCAGTCGGCGTGAAGGATCTGGGTGAACCCCGTGATCCCCGTCAGCGGCGACCGCAATTCGTGAGCGACCATCGCCAGCATGTCGAGCTTGGTCTGTGCTTCGCTCCTGCGCAGATCGGTCTGCACCTGATCCCGTCTCATGGCGACCAGGATTCCCACCACCATCAACGCAGCTGCCACGTACCCACCGACCGCCATCCACAGTCGTTGTGTACGAGCGGACCGCTCCTCGGTGATCGCCGCCATCAGGACATCGCGTTCGCCCGAGATCTCCTCCCGAATGATGACGGTCTCGGACTGCGACAGTTCGTCGACCCAACCCACCACCTGCTCAACCGTCACATCCAACGGCTCACCGGCGGCCGCCCCGCCGCCGAGCGCCCATTCGTAGGCTGTGACCAGTTCGTCTCGCACGGGCCGATCGACGAAGCCGGCGGCCACCGGGTTCGTCCCGATGTCGATGAACTCTCCGAAATACGGCTCGAAGGGGTCCCAGTCGAACGGTGCACCCTGGGAGGCTTCGTCCATGTTCCAACTCATGTAGTCGGTGATGGTGCCCTCGTCGATCTGCCGTCCGTCCCGCACATAGATCCCACCGACCACTGTGTCGATGGCATAGGTGGTGTAGGAGTGCGCCAGGATCAGCGCAGCGATCGTCCGCCAGCCGTCGCCGCCCACATCGCCACCCAGAGCTCGACAACACACCTCATCGACGAGGCCATCGATCGCCTCGAGCCGGTCGTTCGTTGTCGTTGCCTCAGTGCCGAGTCGCACCAACGCGTCGAGTTCCGATGAGAGCGCCGTGAGATCATCGTTCAGCCGGCCGCGTGTCAGCGGAGCGATGTCGAGTAGGAACCGGTCGACCACGTCCAAGGCCTCGGAGATGTCGACCTCCCCGGCTCCGGTGTCGGCCTGCAGGATCTGTTCGGCGCGGATGCGGTCGAGTTGATCAGCAGCCGCCAACCGCAGCGCCTGCACCTCGAGTGCCTCCCGCTGTGACTCGAGGTCGGTGATGGCTCGATCACGGCCGCGCTGACCGTTGAACGCCAGGGTCGAGGCGATGGCGAACAGGAGTGCCACCGCCAGGGCAGCAGCCCGAACAGCCGTGGGCCTGAGACCGCGCATATCCGGATATCGGCACGAAGTGCGGGGGCCCTTGAGCAACTGGGGAATTCGGCCCCTGTCCGGCCCGTGTCATCGGTGGCACGCTGACATCGTCAAACCTCCAAGGAGGTGTGTGAATGAACCGGGCACGACTGTTGTTCGGAGCGGTTCTCGTGACGTTGGGAGCCGTGCTGTTAGGAGACGCCCTGGACTGGTGGGTGTCGGACGAAGTGATCTCGAAATGGTGGCCTGTGGCCCTCATCCTGACCGCCATCGCGGCGGCCACAGCGAATCCCCGCCACCTGATGGGACCGGCGATCCTGGGCGCGGTCGGTGTGGCGTTCCTCATCGACCGGCTCGACGTGATCGACATCTCGTTCGAGGTGTTCTGGCCGCTGGTCGTCGTGGCAGCGGGCCTCATGGTGTTGTTCGGCCGACCCAGGCCCCAGGTCGTGGAAGGTGACCGGCTCTCGGCCTTCACCGCCTTCGGCGGCACGGAGGTCGCCAGTCACTCGAAGCATTTCGAGGCCGGCAACGTGGGCGCCGTGTTCGGAGGGGCCGAGGTCGACCTGCGTGATGCACACCTGGCCGAAGGCGCCACCCTCGACGTCTTCACCGCCTTCGGCGGCACCGAAGTGCGCGTCCCAGAGGGTTGGAAGGTGATCACCCACGGACTGCCACTGTTCGGCGGATTCGAGAACATCACCACCAAGGAGATCCTCCCCGAGGACGCCCCCGTGCTCGACATCTCGGCCACGGTGCTCTTCGGCGGGTTGGAGGTGAAGCACTAGGAGGCAGAACGCAGAACGCCCGATCCTCGCCCCGTCGAGGACGCCCTCGGCGTCGCCCTTCTCGCGCAGGAAGCGGGATCCGAGTATCGAACGCCGACACCCAAGTTGGGCGTTCTGCGTTCTGCGTTCGGCGTTTTCTGTTCCCCTACGCCACTGGAAGTGGCCTCACCATCGCCGCCAGCATCCGGTAGGCCTGTTCGCCGGCGCCCTTCTCGTCCTCGTCGAGGAGATTGGACATCACCTTGAGGGTCCACTCCATGAGGGGCCGGTTGCGCAGTCCGACGTGGGCGAGCGAACGCATCACGGCCGGATTGCCGATCAGCTTCACGAAGATGCGGGCCATCTTGTAGTACAGGCCGTACTCGTCCTCCAGGTACTGCGGGTAGCGACCGAGGAGCGACAGGTCACGGGCGGCGAGAGCGTCGCCCACGATGTCTGCGGCGATCCGACCGGTCTCGTAGGCGTATGAGATGCCCTCACCGTTCCACGGGTTGATCGAACCGGCTGCGTCACCCACCATCACCCAGTTGGGCCCGAACAGCGGTCCCTTGCTGAACGACATCGTCAGCTTGCCGCCCAGTGGGTCGGAGAGCTTCGACTCGGCGTTCAGCTCCCAGTAATCGGGGGCGGACGCAACGTAGTCGTTCATCATGTGGGTCGTGTTCACGTGCTTCCACCGCTTGAACGTGGACAGAAGCCCGACGCCCACGTTCACCGTGCCGTCGCCCAGCGGGAAGATCCAGCCGTAACCCGGCATCGACGCCCCCGAAGCGTCGCGGATGTCGAGCTGGCTCTCGAGGAACCCGTCGGTCGAGCGGGGGCTCGTGTAGTAGCCGCGCGCCGCCAGCCCCATCGGGTAATCCTTGCGCCGGGAAGTGCCCAGCTCGCGCCCGAACCGGTTGAGCGAACCGTCGGCGATCACCACCACCTTCGGCTCGATGACCTCGCGCTCGCCGCCGTGGAACAACTCGACCTTCGTGAAACCGCCCTCTTCGGCGATCGGCCTGGCCTCGGTCTTCTGATGGATGACCACACCCTGCTTCTCGGCGATCGAGGCCACCTGGTGATCGAGGTCCAACCGGCGGATCACCCCGCCCCAGTTCGGGAACCGCGAGTGCTGCGGCCACTCCAACTCCAGCATCAGGTCATCCCCGGCGTAGGACCTGAGACCGGTGATCTTGTGGAATTCGGGAAGAGTGAAGTCGAACCCCATGTCCATCAGCTGGGCGATGGCGCGCGGCGTGAGACCGTCGCCGCAGGTCTTCTCCCTGGGGTACTCCTTCTTCTCGACCAGGGCCACCGAGTGGCCCGCCTTGGAAAGCCAATGGGCGGCGGCCGATCCTCCGGGCCCGCCACCAACGACCAGAACATCAGGACTCATGATGGGGAGTGTATGGGGCCGTCGGGTACACCGGGAATCGCCGACTTTGGCCCCACCGAAGCGACTCTCTAACGTCCACAGGGTGAGTGGACCGCTTCCCCCCGCAGCCGTCTCCAGGCTTCCGAGATACCTCCGGTTCCTCGAAGGCGTGTCG
Organism: uncultured bacterium; assembly: GCA_963825585.1. Classification (GTDB taxonomy): domain Bacteria; phylum Actinomycetota; class Acidimicrobiia; order Spongiisociales; family ZC4RG35; genus JAOUGY01. The sequence continues at coordinate 208,373 of CAWGTX010000001.1, read as the reverse complement.
CCGAGCGTGAGCGTGGTGTCCTCCGAGGAGATCGCCGAAGGATCCGGTGTGAGCGCCGTCCAGGTCCGCAAAGACCTGTCCTACCTGGGAGCCGCCGGAACCCGCGGGGTCGGCTACGACGTCACGTCCCTCGCCAAGCGGATCGGGAAGGCCCTCGGCCTGGAGGGCCGACTCGGCGTCGCCATCATTGGGGCAGGCAACCTCGGCTCCGCCCTCGCCAACTATCAAGGCTTCGAAGCCCGAGGGTTCCGGATGGTCGCCGTCTACGACGTCGACGCCAAACGCATCGGCCCACTCCCGAACGGCCTCGACGTACGCCACATCGACCAACTGGCCTCCGACACCGCCGACGGCCAGATTTCGATCGGAATCATCGCCACCCCATCCGAAGCCGCACAGTTCGTGGCAACCCTCATGGTCGAAGCCGGCATCCGCTCGATCCTCAACTTCGCCCCCACCGAACTCCACGTCCCCGAAGGCGTCGCCGTCCGCCGAGTCGACCTCGCCACCGAGCTCCAGATCCTCAGCTACCACCTGGCCGCTGGCTAACGCGGAGCCGCAGGAATCGCTCGTCGCCACGCCGTCAACAAGTCAACAAGTCGACAGGTGAGAAACCTGCTGGCCGTCTCCCATCAGGCTTCTGTGGCATCGGCGGGAGCACAACACCCCGTCCCCAGTGAACCTTCGCGGAGTTTGGGGTTGTGGACCGGAGCGTGCTGAGTCCGACACCCGCGATGCCGCACCCGGGCACAGCGATTGAGACGCCTCCGATGCGTCGATCAGGCCACGTCATGGCCAGCGGCGTGACGAGCAGGAGGACCGCCACTCATCGGGGGTTCACGGCGGAGGCCAGAACGGACTGGTCGACCCGTTGACTCGTTGACCTGTTCACCGCCGCGACGCTCGGGCGTCCCCGTCCCGCCGCTCGTTCTCGGCGTCAGAACTCAGCTCGCTCCTGGGACATCTCGTACTGGTGGAGGGCCACCAGGAACATGATGAAGAGGATCAGCGAAACACCGGTGAAGGTGAGGGGGATGATCCGGATCTCGAACCCGTTGAGGCCTTCGATGCCGCCGGCGGGCTGGGGGCCACGGGGGGCGTAGATCACGAACAGGAGCGAGCCGATGGTCGACCACGCGAATGTTCCGGCACCGGTGACGAGGAAGCCGAGCTTCTTGCCCAGGTTGGTGTAGTTGAGCAGATAGACCGTCCCGTAGAACACCAGGATCGAGATGAGAGTGAGGACGATTCCGGTGACGAAGATGTTCGCCGAGAAGATCGTCCGGAACAGTTCACGCATCAGGAATCACCTTCTCCGGTCAGGTTGCCGCCACGAAGCCAGTGGGCGAGGTCGAGCAGATCCTCCTCTGAGAGCACTTCGCCGAAACCGGGCATCCGGCCGTTGCCCATGCCGTTCACGCCGTAGGGCTGATTGGCCACGGCACCGACGATGAGGAAGTCCTTGAGGTCCTCGTCGCTGAGGAACTGGACGGCGGGCCGGCCCTGGTACAGGGCTGGCCCGAAGCCACCGGATCCGGCTGGCTGGGCGAGCCCGACCCCGGCCGACCACCCGGACGTGTGACAGCGGGCACAGTATGCCTCGTAGATCCCGGCCACCCGCTGAGCCCGTTCTACGTCTCCGTCGAAGGAAGCCGCTGCGATCGCCTCATAGTCGAAGTCCCAGTTGCGATCCTCCATCGCCTGTTCGAGCAGGTCGAGCGAGGCGTTGGCGTCGACGAGCAGGCTTTCGCCGTTGTCGGCGTTGAGGCGGATGTTGGTGAACAACGTCTCCAACTCGGTGAGCGCCGACGTGGCAGTTTCCTGATCGGGAGTGCCCGACGACGTCTCCACGTTGGCGGGGTCGAGGGTGGATGCAGCGAAACCCCCGACCACGGCGTCGACCGCAAGGGTGGTCTGGGCGCCGATCTGAGCCTCGGCGGCGTCGTCGAGTCCGTCTCCGTCGGTGTCGACCGGGGCTTCGGTCGCCTCGTCGCCTTCGGCAGCTTCCTCACCGTCGGCGGCTGCCTCAGGGCCGTCGAGGATCGCCTGGATGGTGTCCGCGAACCCTCCGAGGATGGGTGCTCGCCCGGAGTCGGCGAGATCCCGGTAGGTGGCGACGATCGCTTCGGCTACCTCACGGTCGGGGGCGCCGTTGGTCTCCGGATTGTCCGGAGCGAACGTCAGCTCCTCGACGCCGGGGAGCAGCAGCGCCGTTCGAGCTTCGGATGTGAGCTGGTTCACCTCGACCTCACGAGCGTCGGCCACGCCGTCGCCGTCGGTATCGAGCCCGTCGCCGAGCAACGGCAACAGGTCGCGGGCCCGCGCATCGATGTCCTCGAAGATGGGGCGCAGGTCGGGCGCTCGTTCGATGTCGGCGATGAGCTGACGCTGGTCGATGATCTGGGAAGCGAGGGCAGACTCGGCGGCCTCGACACCGGCGAGAGCGGAGGCAATGCGCCCCTCCACTTGAGCCACTGTCTCGGTCTGCGAGATCCGGAACTCCTCGGACTCCATGTAGTCGAGCAGCTCGTTGATCTGTTCCGGGGTCATCGGGCCGCCGCCGTCGAGACCCCATGCCGGCATGGGAGAGTTCTGCCGGCCGTAGACGAGCCAGTAGCGGACCTCGTCGCGGTCGTAGCGGTAGAACACGTCGTTGATGGAAGGGGCAACCCAGTTGACCGCGACCCCGGTGCGCTTCTCGACGTAGGCGGCGACGCCGCCACCGCCGTCGGCGCCGTGGCAGCTAGCGCACTGATATTCCTCCCAGTGGGCCAGACCACGGGCAACGGACTCCTCGGCATAGGCCTCCACGAAGGAGTCCTGCCGGGCCGGTTCACCCAGGTAGTACAGCGGGATGCCCACGGCCAGGAACGCCGACAGCAGCACGGCGGCCTGCTGCGCCTTCTCGAGCCGCTTGGTCTCGAGGATCTCGTCGGTCTCGCCGGGGGCGAGGTTGGCCGGGATCTCTTCGGACCCGCGGGATCGAAGGGCGGACACGCCGAGCACGGCGAGCCAGATGAGGGCGCCGATGACGACGATGGTGATGATGACCCCAGAGCTCACGTCAGCCTCCGATACACGAGGGGCCCTTGGGGTACTCCACCGACTTGTCGACCGCTCGGGGCGTTTCGATGATCGTGCCGGTCTTGACGATGAGATCGCCGGTGGCGGTGACCTCGACCACGAAGCGGTCGAGGTTGCGCGGCGCGGGGCCTGCGAAGTACTCGCCGACTCCGTTGTACTTCGATCCGTGGCAGGGGCACTCGAACCCCTGCGACGGCTGACACCACGGCACTCGGCATCCGAGATGGACGCAGCGTTGGTAGAGCGCCATCACGCCCCCGCCGTCGACCGCCCTGCCCTCGAACTGAGCCGAGATGGTGGCTGGGGCCGGCACGATGTAGGCGCGGGCCTCGGGGATGAACACCGGCGTGACCGAACCATCGGCGTTGATCGCCTGGGCGAGCAGGTCGGTGGCCTTGCCGGCGATCACATCGCTGCCGAACCCGCCGGACACCCTCGGCCACAGGAACGACAGGAACGCCAGAGCCTGACCTCCGAGGAATCCCCCCAGGAAGATGGTGCCGAGGGCACGGTTGAGGAACGAGCGGCGGGTGACACCCGCTTCCTCGGGCGAGACTTCGATGACACGCTGGGCGGTGGCGACCGACACCGTGGCCGGAGCCGGTTCCGTGTCCTCGACCACCGGGACCGATGCGGCTTCACCGCCACCGACCGGGGCGGCGGCGATGGCCACCGGCACGTCGACCGGTCCGGAACGGTCCGCTGACCGGGTCTCCTTCGTCACCTTGAAAGGGGTGCCCGAGGATCGACGCCAAGCGATGGTGAAGGCGGCGATCGCCGCCAGGATCGCCACCACGGCGACCCCGATGGGTACCAGAAGCTCAGCGTTCATGTTCAGATCACCTCAACGGTCATCAGTGTCCTCCACCGAGCCCGATCGGGACCCAGTCCTTCAAGTCGTCGAAATAGACGCCGTCTCGCCACGGATAGGCGAAGTTGAATCCCTGACCGCGGAACAACACGCCGATGATGGTCAACGTGGCCGAACCGGTGAGGAAGATGGTGTACAGCATGATTGCGAACTTCCGGTCCGATGGCTTGGTCGACGGATTCCGGTCGATGTAGGGAATCATCATGAATCCGACGAGCCCGATGATGGTGGGCACCGTCACGCCTGCGATCTGCGGGTCGAAGTACGACAGCAGCTCCTGCAGACCGAGGAAGTACCACGGTGCCTTCGACGGGTTCGGTGTGGCGTTGAAGTTGGCGGGCTCGAGCAGCGGTGCGTGGAGCACCACCGACATGATGAGGAGCAGAGCCGTCATCGCGAGCAGGGCGGTGAACTCGGCGATCATGAGATGCGGCCACGTGTTGACCTTGTCGGTGGGCTCGGCCTTGACGTTTTGGATGGCCCGTGCCTTGACCACCGTCAGCAGGCGCTGGGTGCGGACTCCTTCGGGGGCGTTGGTCGGGGGGGCCATGGGTCGGGCGCTCACCGTTGCGGCGACGCGGGTGGCTCCGTTCCCGGTGTGCCCGTTGCCACCGCCGTTGCCGTTCCCGGCAGGCGCTGGTGGCTCCTCGACGGCAACCGCCGTGGCGGCTGCGACCGGTGCGGGCTCGGCCTCCGCCACGGGGGCCGGCTCCGGCGTCGGCTCCGAAGCAGCGGCAATCGGTTCTTCGGCGACCGGCTCTTCGGCGACCGGCCCTCCGGAGCGGGTTGGGGTGCCGGAGCGGCCGGCGGCGGCGTCGGTGGAGCCTCACCCTTCATCTCGGCGAGGACCTGCTCGACCGGGACGCCGAGCGCCTTGGCCTTGGCCTCCGCCGACCTGCGAAGAAGGCTCTCTGGGATGTCTGCCATATCTGCCTCCTAGACCTACAGCGGCCCTGAGATTCCGCCGTCCTTGCGGACCCGCCAGAAGTGGACGGCCATGAAGATCACGATGATGAAGGGCAGGAACAGCACGTGGAGCACGTACCAGCGGAGCAGCGTTCCCGCCGTCACCTCGGCACCTGCCAGCAACGCGAACTTGACCTGGGCACCGAACACGGGAACGAAACCGGCCATGTTCGTGCCGACGGTCACGGCCCACAGCGCCAACTGGTCCCATGGGAGCAGGTACCCGGTGAACGACAGCAGCAACGTGAGCAGCAGCAGGATCACGCCCACCACCCAGTTGAACTCTCGTGGTGGTTTGTACGCCCCGTGATAGAAAACCCGACTCATGTGGAGGAACACCGTGAGCACCATGAGGTGAGCGCCCCATCGATGCATGTTCCTGACCAGTGAGCCGAATGCGACGTTGGTGGACAGCGCCGCCACGTCGGCGTACGCACGATCGGCGGTCGGGGCGTAGTAGAACATGAGAAAGATGCCGGTGATCGTCAGCAGGATGAACAGGAAGAAGCTCAGTCCACCCAGGCAGAGCGTGTAGGACAGCTTGACCCCGTGCCGCTTCACCTTCACCGGATGAAGGTGGTAGAGCACGTTGTTCATGATCACGTAGGAGCGGTTCCTGGGGCTATCGGTGTAGCCCTTCTTGAACGGAGACCCCGGACGGAGAACCGACTCGACGAACTGCGATCCCCGCAGATTCTCGAGCGCCTCTCCGACGCGATCCTTCAGCCCTGTCTTGCCGTTTCCGTCTGCCACTCGTCAGCCTTTCTCACCGAGCGTGTGCCACATCGAGCGTGTGCTCACCAGCGCATGCCGTAGGCGTAGCCGTTCTTGAAATCTCGTTGCCCCGTGTCGACGTCCCAGGGAGTCCGGTTCAGGCCCAGTTCCTCGGCCTGGGCAGCCAGGGAGCCCTCGAACTTGCCGAGCGAGATGACGCCGGTGGGGCAGCGGTCGACGCAGAGCGCGCAGCGGGTGCACTCGTCCTCGTCGACGACGAAGAATCCGTAGTTGGTGGCCTCGGCGGCCGGCATGTCGACGTTCACCGCTTCGGTGATGGCGTCGACGCTCAGGTAGTGAATGCACTTCCAGGGGCAGATGTCGACGCAGCCCTCGCACAGAATGCACTCGGCCTGGTCGATGTGGAGGAACTGCTTGGGGCGCAGCTTGTCCTTGAAGTAGTCGCCGTCCACCAGCGCCAGCTGGTAGTCGTCACGGAAGGGGGGCGTCTCGTCGACGACACCACGTGGCATCAGTCGCCGTCCTTGGTTCTGTCGGTCTTCACCAGCGGACGACCGTACGGCGACACGGGCGCTTCTTTGGCGGCCGAAGCCGGCCGAGGCTTGCCGATGCTCTGGACCTGCCAGGCGAACACACCACCGACGACCAGCATGATGAGGTTGTAGGTGCCGGACACGGCGTCCTTGAGGGCACCGTAGCTGAACGTCACGTCGTTGCCGAGCACGAGGAAGGGCGGGATGTCGAACCAACCCCGCTGGAAGCTCCAGTCGAGGTCGGTCTGGGAGAAGTTGAGCCACTCGGAGGGAACGATCCCGAAGATGACGACCATCTCGATCCAGGTGATGAACGCGGCGAACGCGGCCCGGGCCCATGTCATCCGCTGGTTCAGAACCCAGATCATGGCGGTACCGGCGAGCATCATCTGCGAGGCGGCGAAGACCAACAGGTATCCGATGCCCTTGAACCACTTGTGGGCCTCCAAGGGGATCTCGGTGAACATCGACATGAACGGCTCGACGGTGGGGACCGCCTCGGCGGGACGGCCGTAGATGTGTACGAGGATGACGGCAACGACCATGAGGAGCGTGCCGAGCACGAGCATGGCGCTCCCGATGCGGATGCGCTGCCTGTCTGTCATCTCGCCGAGTCGGTACATCTGCCTCTCACCTGTGTCGATCGATCGCCTACTGGTCGGTCTTCGTCCGGTCAATCTTCGTCGCACGCCTGCACAACCTGCAACACGAAACCTTGCCGTTCGACACCCTGCCCTCGCCTGATGCCTCCTGCCCGACGTCTCCCGCCCGACGTCATCGTGCCGCACCACCGGCAGGCGATGACCCTTGATCGGTCCTCCGGGCGGTCGCCTGTAGGACGTCCGCCTGAACGAAGCCGACTCGGTCATCCGGTCGCTCGCCGGATCGGTTCCGCCAACCCGGTTGTCGCCCTCGCTCGACGCGTTTACCCAGGTTGAGGGCCTGTTCTACCACATTGGAGATGCCGGAACGAAGTTCATCGTCGATTCGACGAGCGGGCAGGAGGGACCGGTCGGCCAGCTATGCTCCGGCCGTCCTGGAACCATCTGAGAGGAGCCTCGTGGCAGCCCCCGCCGCCATCGACGCCAATACCCGACCGGCCGCTTCTGAGGATGTGGTCTCACTCCACATCCTCGTCTCGTCGATCTTCCTCGGCGTGGCAGGCGTCTTCTACACCATTTCGCTGATCGCGGTGGTCTTCCCCACCGTCCTGCCGACCGCCTTGTCGTACGGCAGGGTGAGACCGGCGGCGATGGCGCTGGCCATGATCGGGTGGCTGGTGATCTCGTTCACCGGTGCCGCCTACTACGTCCTTCCACGCCTCACAGGCGCACAGCTCTGGAACCCCGGCGTCGCCCGGCTCGGGCTGGCCGGCACCGCCACGGTGGCGATCGCCGGTGTGATCGTCGCGGTCGCGGGGCTCGGGGACGGCGGAGAGCCCCTCTCCATGCCCTGGTGGCTCGATGCGGTGCTGGTGGCGGTGACTCTGATCCCGCTCGTCGTGTCGGTTCAGACGGTCAGGGCCCGAACTGAACCGACCTCCTACGTCTCGATGTGGTTCGTGCTGGCCGGAGTCGCAACCCTCCCGGTGCTGGCGCTCGCAGCCGCCGTGCCGACCGCCTCCTCGTTGGGCCGGGTCCTGCAGGGCCTCAACTTCTCGGCCGGATTCACGACGCTGTGGGTGACCGGCATGGGTGTCGGGCTCGCCTATTACACGGTGGTGAAGATCACTGACCAGCCGCTCGCCAACCGGCAACTCGCCAAGGCCGGGTTCTGGTCGTTGGCCTTCGCCGCTTCGTGGGCAGGACCGCTCCAGGTGGTGTTCGGGCCCACACCCGACTGGCTGGATGCGGTGGCAGCGGTGCTCACCCTGGCGCTTCCGGTGGCGGCGGCCGCCAATGCGATCGCCATTGGAACCACCGTCGCTCCCGCCTGGACACGGTTCGGCGACCACCCCTCGATCAAGGCCACCATGGCCGGCCTGGCGATGACCGTGGTTGTGGCACTCGCAACCGCCGTGGCCGGATTCCGCTCCGCCGCCTCGGTGGTCGGCTTCACCTCCTACTGGGAGGGCGTGACACTCGCCGCCCTCTTCGGTGTCGGTGGACTGCTGGTTGCCGGGTGGACCCACCAGGCGCTCCCCGTGGTGAGCGGCCGGATACCTGCCTCGAGCACCCGGGCGAGCCAACACATCCGATTCACACTATGGGGTGTCGGGTCGGCGGCACTCCTTCTGATGGTCGGCGGGATCGTCACCGGACTCGGTTGGGCCGGCGGAGCCTTCCAGGGCACGTCGGCCACGGGCGAGGACTGGTCCACGTTGTCGGGTACCGGCGCCCTCGTGACCGGTCTTTCCCTCGTCGGAGTTCTCGTCATGCTGTTGGGGCAGTTGGCCTTCATCCTGTCGGTGCTGAGCACCATCTCCTCGGGGAGGGCCGGGGTGCAGGAGGTTCTGGTCACGAGAGGAGACGGCGCATGAGCGAGCATCTGGCGGCAGCGGCCGCAGCATTGAACGCTCCCGAAGCCATGGTGAAACGCTCCGCAGAAGCCAGGGCAAAAGCCACCGGCGCCTCGGTCGACGACATCCTCGCCGCCTGGGCAGGCGGCGGATCAGCACCCGCCCCCGTCACCACCGCACCAGCACCCGAAGCCGCCCCCGTCGACCCCACCCCCACCGAACAACCAGCAGCCACACCAGCAGCAGCAGCGGCACCCGCCCCCGCAGCACCAGCACCCGCCGCTGCTTCCACACCCGGTGCGACGGTGACTGCTGTCTCCCGGCCTTCGGCACCCCCGGTGCTCGACGCCAAACCGGATCGACCGTTCCTCGCCATGCTCGGTGCGGTCTCGGCTCTTGCGATGGCGCTGCTCGCCGGGCTGGCGGCGCCCACCGGGCCGGTGGAATCCAACGGCGTGTTCAGCTCGGCGGTTCCGCTGTCGGCCCAGGCCGAGGACGGCCGTGACGTCTATCGCAGCCTCGGGTGCGGCGCCTGCCACACGTCGATGGTGCGCCCCCTCGCCATCGACGCCGGGCTTGGCCCGGTGACGATCGCCGATGCCAACCAGGAGCTCGGGTACCGACGCATCGGCCCTGATCTGTCCAATGTCACCAACCGCGTGGAAGATGCCAGCATGTACGCAGCGGCGCTCTCGGGCGCCGGCGGGCACCCGGCGTACACCGGTTTGAGTGACGAGGACGTGGCGAATCTGGTGGCGTATCTGAGCGCCACCAACTTCACCCCCGAAGAGAGCACCGAGGAAGACACCGAATCATGAGTGAGCATCTGGCGGCAGCGGCCGCAGCATTGAACGCTCCCGAAGCCATGGTGAAACGCTCCGCAGAAGCCAGGGCAAAAGCCACCGGCGCCTCGGTCGACGACATCCTCGCCGCCTGGGCAGGCGGCGGATCAGCACCCGCCCCCGCCACCGCACCCGCCACATCACCCGCCACCGCCGCACCGCCACCGGCACCCGAAGCCGCCCCCGTCGACCCCACCCCCACCGAACAACCAGCAGCCACACCAGCAGCGCCGGCACCGGCACCCGCCGCTGCTTCCACCGTCACGCCTCCCCCCGGCCCCGCCTCGGTGACTCCGGAACAGGCACTCTCGCACCCGGTGGTGATCTCGGTCCCCACCGCCGGCCTGAAGGAACGTACCTCCGGAACGCTCCCCCGCTGGTTGGCGGCGGCATTCATGGTGGTTCCGATGTTCGGACTGGTCTACCTGAGCGCCTCGCTGGCGCCGCCGGGTTGTGAAGAGGGTGGCTACGAGCTCGCCGTCGACCGCGTCACCGGCGTGGTCGAGAACTGTGACGGCAGCGCCTTCGAAGGACGTGGTGGCGCCGGTGGGGCGGGAGCCGCCTTCATCGCCGCAGGGTCCGAGCTCTACCAAGCCGGTGGGTGCGCCGGGTGCCATGGCGCCGGAGGTGGCGGTGGTACGGGACCAGCCTTCGCCAATGTCTTGTTGACGTTTGGCTCCTGCGCCGACCACATCGAGTGGGTGCTGCTCGGATCGGCCGGATTCCAGGCCGCCGATCGCAGCACCTACGGCGACATCGCCAAGCCGGTTTCGGGAGGCATGCCGGGACATCCGAATCTCTCCGAAGAGGATCTTGCCTCGGTGGTGGCGTTCGAACGGGCCGTGTTCGGAGGTGGTGACCCCGAGGAAGTGCTGGTGGACTGCGGCCTCGTCGAAGGTGCCGAGGAGTCCGACGCCGCGGTCGAGGGTGGCGGCGACACCACCGACGACTCCGGCCCCACCGAAGGCGCCTCGACCGAGACGACGATGGGTGGCGAGGCCCGCGTCGGCGCCACCGGCTGAGAAGCCACGGCATCCCGTTCGACCCCATCCACCCTTCTGGGGCCAGAATCGACACTCAACTCGTGGATTCTGTCCCCAGTTGGCGAGACTCATCGCTGTTTGGGGCGTGCCTGCAACGCGACGAAGCCCCCGGGGCAAGGGGGCTTCGTCCAACGAGACGACAGTTCCGCCATGGGGCGGGCTGGGAGGCTATCCAATCACACCTAGGGTTCGAACGTGCCCTTGGTATGAAGGCGGATCCGTCTCTTCTCGCCGAGGCACTCTAGGTGCCCGCTCATACTGTACACCTTCGGCAACACTCACGAAACACTTGAGCAGAGATATGGAATTTCTCACCAGAATCGGCTGCCACCTGTGCGAGGACGCGCTTCCGACGGCACAACGTGTCGCCGCCCTCACCCGCTGCCCTCTTCGCATCATCGAGATCGACGGCGACGACGAGCTCGTGAAGGAGTTCGGACTGCGCATCCCGGTGGTGCGGTCCGACGACGGCACCGTCCTCGCCGAGGGCATCATCGAGTTCAGAGCCTTGCTGAAAGCCGCGAAGAGACGGCGGCCCGGATGACGGCTCACTTCGATGGCCGGCGCTCCACGGGCTACGGTCCAGTGGCCAGTAGCCAGTAGCCAGTAGCCAGAAGCCCTCCGCCCCCCAACCCGAGGTTCCCATTGCGTCCCGCCACCGCCATCGTCATGCTCGCATTGCTGGCGCTCATCGCCCTGTCGTTCACGGTGTGGTGGTTCTGGCTCCAGGCGCAGACAGGGTGACGGCGGTTCCCTCCCCCAGATTGAGGTCTTCGGAGGCGTGACCGCTGCGCACCGCCACCGCCATCAGACCCGATGAGTCCACGTGTACCAGCAGGTCGCCCTCGGCCACATCGCCGTAGGCGGTCACCCAGGCGCACTCGTAGGTCATGGCTCCCACACGAACCGTGATCTCGTCACCCGGGGAAAGCCCCGCCTCGGCCATCACGTCGGGTCCGATGTTGGTCTGGCAGTTGCCATAGCGATCCACCCACCACACCTCGCCGACCACCTTTCCGGCTTCGGACTCCGGCAGCGGGAGCAGGAGTGGCATCACGGATTCCGGGTCGACGGCCGGGCCCAGATCCGATAGCTTCGCCTCACCCGACGACAGCAGCGCCGCCGCCGGTGCGAACACGTCGCGGCCGTGGAAGGTCTCGCCGGGGCTGGGAATGCGCGCCTCCGGATTCTCGATCGACACGATGGCAAACGCTCCCCCAACCATCGCCACGGCCGGCGAGAGGAGACCGTTGTCGGGTCCGACGAAGAAGCCCCACGGGGTCTGGGCAGCCACCGCCCGGCGGGTGGTGCCGACACCGGGGTCCACCACGGCCAGCACGACGCCCTCAGGGATGTACTGAATGGCACGGGTCAGCGCCAACGCCCCCGACCGGATGTTGCCAGGGCCGATCGAGTGGCTGAGGTCGATGACCCGGGCGTCGGGGGTCAACTTGGCGACTACGCCGTGGACCACACCGACGAACTCGTCGTCATGTCCGAAGTCGGAGAGAAACGTGATGGGAAGCGACATTGCCGTGGATTGTAGGAGTCGACCTCGACCGCGCTCGAAGCGGCGAGCGAAGCAGCCGCCTGGGAGGAACTAGCATCCGCCCCATGTCGGCCCCCGTCCTTCCCGAGGTGATCGAGCGTGCCTCCACGCTCTCTTCGGTGATGCTGATCGGGGCGATGGACACGGGAAAAAGCACCCTCGGACGGCGCATCGCCCGCGCAGCGCTCGAACGAGGCCGGACGGTGGCGTACGTCGACGCCGACGTCGGCAACTCCACCATCGGCCCCCCGGCATGCACCGCCCTGGCTGTACTGCACAGCACCGCCGACCTCGACCGAATGGCAGTTGCCGACCGGCTCCACTTCGTTGGCGCCATCACCCCCGATCGGCTCGTGCTCCAGCATGTCATCGCCACGGTCGCCCTCGCCGACGAAGGGCGACGCTCCGCCGACCTGGTGATCATCGACACCACCGGAGCCGTCTCCGGCGTGGCCGGTGAGACGCTCAAGTACCACAAGGTCGAGCTCATTCGCCCCGAACTGGTGGTCGCACTCCAGCGAGGGGGCGAACTGGAACCGATCATCGGCATGCTCCGACGGTTCCTCGCCACCGAGGTCTCGGCGCTCCCCGCCGACCCCGACGTGCTCCCGGTCGGCCCCGACCAGCGCGCCACCCGCCGGGCCGCCGCATTCGAGATCGCCTTCGCCCCTCCCCTCGACCGGTGGAGGGTGCGACCCACCGTGTTCGCTCCCACCCTCCCGCCGGGTCTGGACCTGGCCCGCCTCGATGGCGTGCTGGTGGGCGTCCAGGACGGCGACGGCCACTGTCTGGGGGTCGGGCGCCTGGAATACGAGGAAGGCGCCCTCAAGGTCCTCACAAGGGCCGGAGAAGGCATGCAGGGCCTCCGCCTCGGATCCCTCCGCATCGATCTCGACACGTTCATGACCAAACAGATCAATCTGCGCGAACTGATCTTCGGGTTGGAGCGATAGCCACGAGCGGCGTGGATAGCTTTGTCCCCCTCGAGCTTGCGAGAGGGGGCCCCTTCCCCGCAGCTGCGCGGCGATGAGGGGACAAAGCTGCTGCCCCTTCCCCCACTGCGTGGGGGACAAAGCTGGTCTCTCAAGTCTCGAGCGTGATTGTTCCGATACGACCGGTATGCGCAAGCTCGGTTTGGTCGCGGTCGTGATGGCTCTCGTGCTCGGTGCGGGGGCGCTTCCGGCTGCGGCGGACGGGTCCGACGAGGTCGAGCTGTTCCTGCTCGTCAACGCGGCGCGGGAGGAGGCGGGACTGGAGCCGCTCGTCGCCGACATCGGGCTGATCGCATCCGCCAGGGGCCACACGGCCGGAATGATCGAGCAGGGCGACCTGTTCCACAGCTCGTCAGGCGAGCTCACCTCGTACGCTTCCGACTGGGAGCTGCTGGGCGAGAACGTCGGGCGCGGGCCGAGCGTCGAGGCCATCCACCAGGCGTTCATGGAGTCCGAGAGCCACCGGGCCAACGTGCTCGGCGACTTCGACCGGATCGGCGTGGGCATGGCGAGAGCCGCCGACGGGGTGCTGTTCACCACGGTCGTCTTCATGCGCCGCTCCCCCGACGCCCCCGCCGAAGATGGCGCCACCGGCGCCATGGTGCTGATCTCGGGGCTCCCCGAGTTCGCCGTCTCGCGACTGCTCAGTGCCGTCGCCGTGTTCGAACGGTCCAACCGCGAACTCTGCTCCCCGCTGGGATCGCAGGGCTCGGCATGTATCGATTGAACGCCGAGGGCACGGAGCGTGGAGCGAGGAGCCGGAGGGTGAAGGAGTGCCCGGCGCTGTAGAAATGCAAGCGCCCGAGGAACCTCCTCGTGAGCCCTCTCCGCACTTCCCCGAACGGTTCATGGCTCCCGATTCAGCACCTCGGGCGTCGCATTCACGAAGCTACCGATGACCGTTGGGTGGGTCAAGATGGTCATTCCTGACCTCGAAGTGAGTAGTCACGACGCAGCGTGACGGGACCTCCAGCCGCCAGCCACCGTCAGTGAGCGACAGCTGAGTTGTCCACCGTTTCCACATGTTTCCACAGGGTCTTGTGCACAACCCCCTGTGAACAACTCCTCAACAGGTCTTTTCGCGAGCCGCTCGGCGACCGCCAGAGCGTGCTCGTGGCTCAGCTCGCTCGCTCGAACCTACTGAAACGCCATCCGCACCAGCGGCCGGAAGCTGAGCTCGACCTGTTGATGGATCTCGGCCAGAACCTGGTCGAGCACTTCGGGGGTGGCATCTTCCACGGGGACCCGGGCTCGGAGTACGACGGCTTCTTCCCCATCGAGGGCGAAGTACACCCGGAGGGCCGACGCGTTGCGGATCAGACACAGCCGGAACACTCCGGCGTGGTTGGCGGTGGGAGCGGGCAGGACGTATGCCTCGGCGGTCACGGTGCGCTGCCCCACGTCCCACCAGATGGTGGTTGCCTCACGGCATTCCTGGCGGAGCCGGGTCGCCCAGCGACCGTCGACCTCCTCGGCGTAGACGACGTCGCCGTCGGGATCGGCCACCCAGGCTTCGATCAGGGCGACGAGGGTGTCACGAGTCTGAGACACGGTGGATCGCACCCTGATAGAGCTCGAGGAAGCGGTGCGCGGTCGTGTCCCACGAGAAACGCTCCGACCAGTCGGCGGCACCCCGGGAGAACCGAGCCCGGGTATCGGCGTCCTCGATGATCGACAGCACGGCATCGGCGTGATCCGCCGGATCCCACCCGTCGACCAGCAGGCCCGATCGTTCGTGGGAGACCACGTGCACGAGGCCACCGACCCGCGTGGCCACCACGGGAAGCCCGCAGGCCTGCGCCTCGGCGGCCACGAGCCCGAAGGACTCGCTACGCGATGGCAACACCAGCACATCGGCCGCCCGGTAATGGACCGCCAAATCCACGTGCGGCACAGGCGCCACCATGGTGATGGCGTCAGCCAGTCCGAGCCGTTCGATCCGATGGACGATGGCCGTGTACTCCTCGTCGCCCGTTGGGCCGCTCGGCCCTCCGATGATCACCATGCGCGCCTCGGGGAGTCTGGCCCGCACGGCCGCCAGTGTGTCGACGGCGACATCGACACCCTTGAGCGGCTGGATGCGGCCGACGAAGAGCAGCAACGGTCGATTCCCGAGGCCGAGTCGATGGCGTGCCTCGGAGCGGTCGCCCGGGCTGAAGACGGTGTGATCCACGCCGGGCGGGGAGGTGCACAACCGGGCCGGGTCGGCACCGTAGTGATCCATGAGGTCTTCGGCCTCGAGCGGGGTCGACGCAACGACGCAATCCGAACCCTCGATCACCTCGTGCTCGGCGGCAATGCGGAGCAGGCTCTCGGGTGGCTCGTCATGTCGGCGGGTCAGGTCCTTGACCCGGCCGAGCGTGTGAAAGGAGTTGGCGAGCGGCACCTCGAGGGATCGCTTCACGATCAGCCCGGCCCACCCCGAGAGCCAGTAGTGGCTGTGGATGATGTCCGGCTTGGTGGACTCCTCACGCACCGATGCCACCACTTCCTCGGCGAAATGGCGGACATACCGTGCGAGCTTGGCCACGGGGAGCCGTTTGGCAGGGCCGGCGTCCACGTGATGGACCCGATAGCCGGGACCGGCCTCGACCACCTTGGCGAGTGACGGGTCGTCACGGCGGGTGAAGACGTCGACCTCGACTCCACGTTGAGCCATCGTGCGCGACAGTTCGTCGATGTAGACGTTCATCCCACCGGCATCGCCGAAGCCAGGCTGCAGCAACGGCGACGTGTGCATCGAGAGATAGGCGACGCGGCGGATCACGATGTGGCCGTCACCCGGAAGAGGGGTCGTTCGGTGGCGCCGAGTCGGAACTTGTAGATCTCGTCACCTTTGAGGAAGTCGAAACGTGGCAGGCTCTCTGCGATCGCCTGTTCGATGGCTGCGCCGAGGATTGCAACGCCCGGCGAGGCCTCGGCGAGGTCCGGATCGTATGCGGAGTTGTAGAGGTACATCCCGGTGTCGTCGACGAACGCGAACAGGCAGGCGGCGGCCCGTTCGGAGCCGGGGATCCTGAGAATGTCCAGGCGCCACCCGGGCGTCGTGATGAGACATCGGAAGAACTCCTCATGCTCCGGTGTCATGAACCGACCCTTGGACCCGGTCGATCGGCGATGCAGCCGAACGAACTCGTCGAAGGCGTACCCGGCGGTGTGGTGGGACTCGTAATGGAGTTCACCGACCGTCTCCTCGTAGCGACGCCGCTTTCGACGGACCTCGTGGCGTTGTTTCTTCCCGATCGCCTCGAGATACCCCTCGTAGGACGCGGGCAATGCCAGTACGGCCGCCACCGAGTGTTGTTCGATCTCGGCGGTGAGACCCGCGGCCCCCAGTCCCTTGGCAACCGGCTCCGCCGCCTCCAGCGGCAGCGAGTCGAGGTCGAAGGTCACACCCGGCCCCACCTGAGCGGCCACCTCGGAGAACAGCCGATCGACGTCGTCGCCCAACGGGGCGTGATAGTCGGTGAGATCGGCCTCGCCTCCGAACACGACCCGATTGTCGTCGATCGAGAGCACCGCCAGACCCGAGTCATGCTCGAAGATCTCGGTGGTGGGGGTGGCGGTCAAGCGGAGAAACTCGGAACGTGGAAAAGGACCGGTGGCCTCTGCCACCGACGGAAGAGCAAAGCCCGCCGAAGCCCAATCCTGGTGTCGTCTCACAGTCGTTCCATCACAAAGCTCGCCTCAACCGTTCCCACAGCCCGCCCACCACCAAACACTGCGCGCTCCAGTTCTGATTCCAAGTTTCTCCGAGATCCGTGCGGTATCCACCCCATCTGGTCGAGCGCGGCCAGCGCCGCGGGGGCCACCGCCCGTTCTGCGCCGTCCCACACTTTCACCGCCAGGGCTCCCCGATCGGGAAGGGCAACACCGAGACAACCCTCCGCCCCACGTTTCGCCACGCCCCCCAACCAGACGGCGATGGGGAGGTCGACGTGGCGGGCGCCGGAGGTGAGAGCCGGGAAACGGCTCATGGCCCGTGCCACCGATTCGTAGCGGGGCTCCGTCACGAGCCGGGCGAAACCCACGGCCAACCCGGCGGTGGTTCCCCGGAAGACCGGCGCCCCGCAGCCGTCCACACCTACCGGGACCGCTGCCGCACCGAACTCTTCGACCATTCTCGCCGTGATCGCCCGTTGGAGCGGGTGGGCGGCGTCGGTGTACCCGGACGTGGGCCACCCCTGAGCGACACACGCGCGCAGCATGCCGGCGTGTTTGCCCGAGCAGTTCTGCCAGATGCGCCGGGAGCTGACGTGACCGTCACGGGCGACACGACGGGTCGCTGCCGACGATCCGGGCCAGTCGGGCGGACACTCCAGGTCGGACTCCTCGAGTCCAGCGGAGGCAAGGATCGCCTCGATGAGGGCGACGTGGGCGGGGTCGCCATCATGACTCGAGCAGGTGATGGCGAGTTCCTCGTCGGTGAGCGGACCACCGAGTTCCTGGGTCACGGAAGCCTGGAACGGCTTGGCCGAAGATCTCAGGAAGAACGGTCGGTCGACGTCACCGAAGCGGTGGGTGATTCGACCAGTCGGATCGACGACGGCCACCGCGCCACCGTGGACGGCTTCGACGAGACCGGATCGGATGACCTGGGCGAGCAAGGAGTCAACCGACGCGGTATCGGGAGGCGAGCGCCTCCACGAAGACGTCTTCGACCTTCTGCACGCTCCGCCGGTGTTCGCTGATCTCGACTTCGACCTCGGACACCGACGCCAGGGCTGTGGTCAGCTCGTCATCGCTCAGGTCACCCAACCTGAGCAGCACGTCACCGCCGAGGATGTGGTCGATGTCTCGTTTCCCCACGTCCGGGAGCATCGGGAGCTCGGGGACCTCGTAGCGACCGCTCCGGTGGTTGCCGGCGGGCTCGGGATCGGCCAAGATCTCGGGCAGCGCCTCGATGAGCGAGCGGGTCTCCTCGCCGCTGCGTCGGCGGAGCTCGAAGCGAATCAGATCCATCCGGCCGTGCAGGAGCCGCCGGTAGTAGGACAGCTCGTTCTCGACGTCTCCGGCGAGCGACCGCCTGGAACGGATCTCGTCGAGATCGAGGCCTTCGATGCCCTCCACGAACTCGGGATCGAGCACCTGATCGATTCGGCGGCGTGACTGCATGCCGTTCACATTACCTGTATCGCCGCTTCGGGACGACTGCCGGGCGCGTTCGGAGCCGACACCGGCGCCCGGTCAGCGGCACGCCGGGGCAACGGTGGGGTACGGGTTCACCGCTCCCGCACCGCGACCGCCGGGGTGGATCTCGAAGTGAAGATGTGGTGCTCCCCCCGAGGCATTGCCGGAGTCGCCGTTGAAGCCGATGACCTGGCCGGCCGACACGGATTCGCCGTTGGACACGTTCCAGTCGCTGAGGTGGGCGTAGTAGTAGCCGTAGCCGCCACCAACCAGCCAAATCGTGCGACCGCCCAGGTTGCCGTTGCCGAGGGACACGGTTCCGCTGGTCACTGCGATGACCGGGTTGCCGAAGCCGCCCATCATGTCGACGCCCTTGTGGCGCCGCCCGCCGGAGCGGGGAAAGCCCCAGGAGTCGATGAACGACGAGCCGGGGAACGGGCACTGGAACCCGGAGATCGCCCCGACGCCACCGCCGCCACCACCACCTCCACCGCCTCCACCGCCCCCACCGGCTGCTGCGGCTGCGGCTGCAGCAGCAGCCCGGGCACGGGCGGCGGCCTGCTCGGCTTCGTACTTGGCCTGGAGGTCCTGACACTCGCTCGACAGCCGCCCGAAGGCGGCCTGCTCCTCTTCGGCCGCCTGCAGCTGGGTGTCGACGATGTCGGCGCGTTCGGCCTCGACCAGCCTCAGTTCGGCGTCGAGATCGACGAGCTCGGACTGGAAGCCCTCCATGTCGGCCTTGAGGGCGAGCAGATCGTCGAGTGACCCGAGATCCGATTCCGAGGTCGCCGCCAGGAACTCGGTGCCAGTGATCAACTCGTCGACCGAATCGGCGAAGAACACGAACGAGTCGGTGTTGCCGCCCTGCATGTAGAGCTGGACGGCCTGCTCCTCGATGCGAGCCTGAACCTCGACCATGTTGGCCTCACGCTGCTCGAGCGTGTTGGCGACCCTGTCCCGCTTGCGGGTGGTGACTTCGATGTCGTTGAGGACTTCCTCGTAGGCGAGAGCGGCTTCCTCGAAGCGGGCACGAGCCTCGAGGTATTCGGCGTACTGAGCCTGCGAAGCGGCGCACGCCTGGTCGACCTCGGCTTTGGTCACCGAGAACGCCGGTTGACCGGTCGTGGCGAGGACGGCCACTGTGAGCAGGAGGACGGTGGCGCGCCGAGTTGATCGTCTGCGCATGAGCGAGCGTATGTTAGTCATGCAGGCGTTGTTCGAGGCCATTCGGCATCACCTCCGCCGACCCGCCGTCATCCCAGCAGAGCGATGATCGGGAAGTAGAGAGCGGCCGCCATGACGGCGCCGTCGATGGCCCAGGTGAGACCGGGGGGTCGATCCACCAGCGAGACCGCCTGCGTTCGGATGATCGAACCCAGGGCGCGACCCGCCACGAGGCCCACCGCCAACACCACCCCGACGAACAGGTAGCCGGCCAGTTCGAGTTCCCACATGGCGGCGGACACGAGGGCGGCAACGATGGCGGTGAAGGCGACCACCGTGAAGGGGTCGCCGAAGGGCAGGCTCCTCATACGCTCGGCGAACGCCCCGGCGGGAACAGACACGAGCACCACCACGATGTAGACGCCGAGCACCGTGGTGGGCCTGGTGAACGACACATGCAACAACGATGCGGTGGCGGTGCCGGCGATCAGCGAGACCAACACGGTTGGAGCGATGATCTGGATGAGACGGGCCGTTTCGGAGACCACGCCCCATGCCATGGGCGCCATCACCGCAACCGCGGCGGTGACGGCCAGACCGACACCTCCCAACGTCCGGGTCGCTACCACGGCCGCCAGCACGGTCACGAACACGGGGATCACTGGCAGGTCCCGACCGCGCGAGGTGAGAACGCTCGCCACATCGGCGGCCCACACGGAGACGGCGGCAACGATGGCAGCGGCGACCCACGCCTGCGTGCCGAAGACATTGGCCGCAACCAGCGCGACTCCCAACACGCCCAGGACCAACGCCCCTGGGCTGACCCCGACCGCGGTGATCATGGTGTCGGAGCCGCCCGACACCGGCGGGATCAGAGCAACTTCGTCGCCATCGCGCACCGTGTCGGCGCCGTCGGCCTCCTCGCCGTTGACCCACACCCGTGCGCGCTGCAGCGAAGCCCCGAAGGCGGGCCCGAACCTGGCGACCGCCTCGGAGAGGACCTCATCGACAGTTGTTCCGGGCACCTCGACCCGGGGAGTCCCGGCGGCATCTCGCAAGCCGGCGAACAGTCGAAGGGTGGCCATCGCCGCTCAGGTTACCGGCCCGGACCGCAGCAGAGCGTTCAAGCCCGATCCAGTCTCGCCAATCGTTCCGACCAACAGGCCCGAACCCGACCCACCCAGGCCTCGACTTCGTCGATTCCTTCGCCGGTGACGAAGAACTCGACCCGGTTGCCGGCCCGACGACGGGCCACGAGCCCGGCCCCTTCGAGCACGGTGAGGTGTTTGGCGATCGCCTGGCGGCTCACTGCGGCGTCGCGGGCGATGTGTGACGCCGAGCAGGCTCCTTCCGAGCCGATCCGCTCGTAGATCGCCCGCCTCGTGGGGTCGGACAACGCTGTGAACACGTCGGGCTTCATCGGGCACCGGCCGCGACCGGAGCGCCTCCCCAGCCGCCGGCGTCCTGAGCGGGGAAGGATTCGAGCTCCCATGCCATGAGGTGTTCGCTCACCTCGACCACGGTGGAGCCGCTCTCGACCGTGATCGACAGTTCGACCAGCGACCACCCCGGATCACCGTCGGCGCTCCACTCCCACGACAGGTGGCGACCGGGATCGACACTGCGAACGACACCTCGATGGCCGTCGAGGCTGACCACTCCACCCGGGACCGCGTCCAACACGGCCCCTGCGCCGAGCCACGACTCGGGCTCGCCGACGAGGCGGCTCCACACCACCTCGACCGGGTTTCGCATCACGTGACGGGAGACGATCGTGGTGCGCGGGATGAGCGAGGGATCGGAAGCAACCATGTGGTTGCATACTCTAGGTGGAACACTAGGGTGCAACCAACCAGTTGCACAGGAGATGCCTCATGAGGACAGATGAGATCAAGCCACCCGAGGTCAGACTGTTCGAGCGACGGGTGGTGATGCTCGGATCCGAGATCACCGACACCACCGGCAACACGCTCATCGCCCAGCTCCTCACCCTGGACCACGAGGATTCGGCCGCACCCATCACCCTCTACGTCAACTCCCCAGGAGGGGAGATCTCGGCGATGATGGCCATCTACGACACCATCCAGCACATCGGCGCCCCGGTACACACCCGGTGCCTCGGCATCGCCGCATCCGCCGCCGCCCTCATCCTCGCCGGAGGCGAGCCCGGCCACCGTCAGATCCTCCCCCACGCCCGCGTGCTCATCCATCAGCCCCACCTGTCGGAAGGCATGCGTGGCCAGGCCAGCGACATCGCCATCCAGGCCGCCGAAATCGCACGGATCAAAGACGAGATGATCGGTCTGCTTGCAACCCACACCGGCCGCGACGCCGCATCGATACGGACCGACACCGAACGCGACCGCTGGCTGAGCGCGACCGAAGCGCTCGAGTACGGGATCGTGGATCGGATCGTCTGAAGCAGAGCTGCTGGCTACTGGCTGCTGGCTGCTGGCCGCCAAAGAGCGCGCCCATGGTTTCGTGTATCACGGGCGAACGAGATCGATCGTTCATCAGGTGAGAAGGGGAAGCATCCCTCCCTTCCTCCTCCCGGGGCCGGGTCCGCAAGGGCCCGGCCCCTCCAGTGCTGCCGACTCCGGCTCCTCGCTTCTGGCTGGTGGCTGGAAGCTGGTCAGCTGGTTGCTCTTCCCGGTACGCTCGCCGAATGAGCGAGACCGTCCCGATCGTCGCCGTCGAGATCCCAATGGTGGGCGACGAACGACACAAGTACTGGGCGAAGGTGGTGTACTCGATCGACCAAACCAAGAGCTCAGGGTGGGCCTACGTCGGCGACTTCATCGCGGCGGGAGGCATCCAGGATGTGCCTTCGGGGGCGGTGATCCTCGTGTACGGGGAGAAGGGGTCACGCACCAGCCCCCAGATCGAAGCGCGGGTGTTCACCGTGAACCCGGACGCCACGCTCAGCCACCACGCCGACGCCAAGGGCAAGGCGTGGGCGCGCACGCTGCGAGACCCCGTGGAGCGTCTACTCGATGCCGACCGTCCAATTCACCTCGATTGGCAGCCGGATCTGGAGACGTTCAGCGCGGCGGCGCTGGCCGAAGAACTCACCCGACGCGGGTGGACGGTGACCCCGCCGTCCAACGCCGACTGATCCTGGAGGAAGAGATGCATCTCATACGAGTGTCGACAGCCGGTGGACCCGAGACTCTCGAGTGGGTCGCCGGAGAGGAACCGGAGCCTGCCGACGACTCGCTCATCGTGGATGTGGCGGCCGCAGGTCTCAACTTCATCGATACCTATCAACGCTCCGGCCTCTATCCCATCGATCTCCCGTTCACGCCCGGACTGGAAGGAGCGGGGACGGTGCTGTGGGCGTCGGGCGAATCGGGATTCACACCAGGCGACCGGGTGGCGTGGGCCAACGCCTCGCAGTCGTACGCGGAGCGGGTGGCGGTACCGGTCGATCAGGCTGTGAGGGTGCCCGATGCCGTCGCTCTCGAGTCGGCGGCGGCGGTGATGCTCCAGGGCATCACCGCCCACTACCTAGCCACCGACACGTTCCCCCTTCGGGCCGGCCACCGTTGCCTCGTCCACGCCGGAGCGGGCGGAGTCGGCCTCCTCCTCATCCAGATCGCCAAACATCTCGGCGCCGAAGTGTTCACCACAGTGGGAAGTGAAGCCAAGGCCGAGCTAGCCCGCCATGCCGGCGCCGACCACGTCATCAACTACTCGACCGTCGACTTCGGCGAGGCCGTGGAGGCGGAGATCGGCGCCCGTGGGCTCGACGTCGTGTACGACGGTGTCGGCAAAGCGGTGTTCGACCGCAGTCTCACCCTGCTCCGACCCCGGGGCACGATGGTGACCTTCGGCAACGCCTCCGGCCCCGCCGACCCCGTACCCCCGCTCACGCTCATGCGCGAGGGGTCGCTCTACCTGACACGGCCCACCATGGGTCACTACCTGGCAACCCGGGCCGAACTCGAAGCCCGCACCTCGGACCTGTTCACCTGGTTGGCCGAGGGGTGGCTCCACGTTCGCATCGGAGCCCGAGTCCCCATGGCCGAAGCAGCAGAAGCGCACCGGATGCTGGAAGCTCGCGAGACCACGGGCAAGGTGATCCTGATCCCGTAGAGAGCTTCTGGCTGCTGGCTGCTGGCTGCTGGGAGCGACAGCGGCGGGGTATCGGTCACGTGCCACGACGCTGACCAAAGCCAGGAGCTACTAGAAGCCAGTAGCCAGCAGCCTCTAAAGGACCATCCACTCCGTGATCACTTTGCCGCCGTCTTCGCTGGTGACGGCGAGTTGGATGGATCCGGTCGGGACGTCGGCGAACTGGAATCGGCCGAGACTGTCTGTGCCGGTCTCGCGGACCTGGCCGTCGAAGTGCATCTCGACGGTGGCGGCCTGGGGCGGGACGAGCTGGCCGATGAGGCGGCGAGCCCCTTCGGCCATCACCATGATCTCGATCTCGACACCGGGGGCGCGGAAGGTGACCTGCCGGGTCGTCTCGGCGCCTCGGACACCGGTGAGACGTTCGGTGGCCGAGTCGAAGACGAGTTCGGCCATCTCGGCCTCGAAGCTCGAGGGGCTGAGGATCTCACGGGCCGCCGCTAGGGCATGTTCAGGAACGGCATCGGCCACTTCGAGAGCTCGGGCAAGAACCCCGAGGAGTTGTTCATCGTTCGGGTTCCGGGTCATCGGCCGGACCCTCCTTCCAGCTCGTCTTCCATCAGCTTGCGGAGCTTGTCGAGAATCCGCTGGCGGGTCGGGCCCAGACTTCCGATGGGGCGGCCCACCATCTCGGAGATGGTGGAGTAGTCCAGGGGGGGATCCGCGCAGAGCAGCCGAAGGAGCTGTTGGGCGTCCTCCGGCAGCTTGGCGAACGCTCGCAGAGCGGCACGCTGGGTCTCATCGTCGACCAGCATCTCGTCGAAGCTCACCGTGGTGGGGTCCGCCACGTCATATTCGAACTCCGAAGGGACTTGCCGCTTCTGCTGTCTGATCACCCGCAACGCCTCGTTGCGCGCAGTCGTCGCCAACCAACCGGGCAACCGCTCGGGCTCCCGGATCCGATCACAGTGCTCCATCAATCGCTGCCAGGTTGTCTGAAAGACGTCTTCAGCAGCGGCCGAGTCGAGGCGGAAACCGCGTATCACCGACCACACGAGTCGGTGATACCGATCGACCAGCGTGTGCCACGCTGCGCGATCGTTCTGGGCGGCCTTTGCCAGCAAGTCGGCGATGGAGTCTTCTGTCACAACGCCCCAGGATACGGGGCGACCTGGTTGTGGGGTGATTGCCAGGCTCATGTTGTCAGAGATCACTCTGAGCGGCCGTAGATACATCCCCAGAACGAACAGCTTGCCGGCGCAAGCGCCGGGGAGGAACGAGCGGGGTAGGGGGGTTGAGAGTCCGCGAGATCAACTCCACACGCGTTCCGGACGCGTCATCATGCTACCGAGGGATAGGCCCCCCCTACCCCGCTCCTTCGTCGTCCCGGCGCTTCGCCGGACGGACCCTTCCCCCCTCGCTTCGCTCCGGGGGACAAAGCTATTCACACCCCCAACGCAACGAACGCCGACCTGACGGCCTGCTGCTGAGGGTCGGCGCCGGGGGCGACGTCGACGGCTGCGGCCAGTGCGGCCGAGGGCGTGAGGCCGGCGGCGAGGTGACGGTGCAGGTCGAGCATGAGGGGTTTGGTGGCGGCGTCGGGAACTGGGATCACCGGCGCCACCAGGGCGGCGACGCCCATGCCGAGCAGCGCCGCCGACAGACCGAGGATCTCGTCACCCTCGATGACTTCGCTCACGGCGGTGTCGCAGCTCGGCATGACCACCACCGCCGGGGCGTGCCGGACCCGCTCGAGGTCGTAGACGGTGATACGGCCGTCGTGGAGCTGCAGCGACGAGAAGAGCGGATTGTCGGAGCGGAACGTGCCGTGGGCGGCGAGATGGGCGAGTGACGCACCCTCGAGCGCCTCCAACACGGCGGCAGCGGTAGCCGAGCGGCCGGTGAGTCGCACCCGGTTCGGATACCTGCGCGCCAGCGTCTCGACCTCTGACCGAGCACCGGGCAACTCCGGTCCGGCAGCCAGGACCACTCTCCCGGCGTGGGTCTGCGGCTCCCAGCGAGCGGTGGAACGCAGCCAGGATCCCACCGAGGGCGTCACCGTCACCACTTCGCCCCGGGCCAACGCATGCCATGGCAGGCGGTGGAGAACACCGGTCGGTACCACCACCAGCCCGGAGCCGTGCGACTCGATCGGTGCCAGAACCTGATGGTGCAAGGTCTCCACGGAGTGGGCGAACGCGGCGGCCGTCGCCTGGCGAGCGGCCGGCGACCCGGAAGCGGACGCCATCCGATGCAGCGAGAACACCAGCGATCGGACCTCGTCGGCCACCGCATCTGCGTCGGCGAGATCGTGGGAGCGAACGGCACCCTCCCGAACCGAGACCGCCCGGAGACGTCCGCGATCACGAAGGAAGGCGACGAGGGTACGACCGGCCAGGACCTCGACCACACGGCCGCGGTCGATCCGATCGCGGGTCTCCCCCACCCCCCTTGTCCCGTGCGAGGCGCGCCTGACCCGATCCTCGAGGCGGGCACGGCGGGCGAGCAGGGCGGCGATGTGGTCGCCCGAGGTGCCCCGGATCTCGCCGTCGAGCTGCCGCAGTGCGGTCAGGTCAGCCGCCAACGCCGGGTTCTCCGGGCGATGGGCGGGCGGCAGGTGGAGCGAGGCCGCCCGCCACGACTCCACGGTTGCGAGCAGGCTCCACGGTCGATCCGATTCGACGGCCAACTCGACCGCCCGGACGATGAGATCGCGGCCGATGGTGGAGGCGTAGGCCCGAAGCTCGGGAGACCCGAGCACCGAGCGGTGTTCGTCGAGGACGGCCAGCCCCGACCGGAGCGCACGGCGCGCCGCTCCGGCATCGCCATCCGACAGCGCCAGCAAGGATCGGGCGTGCCATCGCTGCGCCCGCAGAACGGCCGGTTCGGAGCGACCGGCGTCGTGTTCGGCGAGCAATCGCCGCGCCTGTGACACCTCTCCTTGCCGGATGAGCGTGGCCGCCGCCGTAACCCGTGCCTGGGCCGCCTCCAGCTGCCAACCCAGCCGCTCGAGGTCTGCGATCAGCGACGCCGATTCGCCAGCACCGGGCCACCCCAACTCCGATCGGGCTGTCACTTCCACGAAGCGCGACTGCACCGACCACGAATCGCGGCCCTGTGCCTCGAACATCCGGCGGGCGGTCCCACCCATTCGGGCCGCCTCTTCGTGGTCGCCCGCAGCCAGCGCCAGCCGGGCCCCCAGCAGCTCGGCTTCGGCGGCGTCGACCAAGCTTCCGGCCTCGGCCAGACCGCGGGAGGCGTCGGCGGCGTCACGTCTCGCTTCGGTCAGGAGCCCGGCGTGAGCCGCCACTTCGGCCCGGTCGAGCGCCAGCACGGCCCGCCGGGTATCGGTCACCCCCAGTTCCTCGAAGATCGCCTCGGCCCGGGAAAACCAGTCGAGAGCGGGCGCGACATCGCCCAGCCGACCGAACGTGAACCCGAGATTGGCGGCGCAGCTGGCCGCCGACAGGTGCTGTCCGCCGGTCACCGCCAGGTCGTAGGCCCGGGTGAGGTCGGCGGCACCAACTTCGTGGTCACCCTGGTACGCGGCCGCCAACGCCCGGTTGTTGAGGAGCCGGATGAGCGTGTGCGGGTCGTCACCGAGGCCGGGCTCGGCTCGGCGATAGGCCTCGAGGGCGCCCGGAAGGTCACCCTGGCGCTGCAGGACCAGTCCCCGCTGCATCTCGTTGCGGGACCAGGCCAGTCCCGTGATGTGCTGCGCCGCCGACTCGACCATTCCCAGCGCCTGCGACAGGTCGCCCCGGCCCAGATGGACCAGTGCCAGCGAGCTCGTGATGAGGGCTCCCAACTCGGCATCCTCGGCAAGGGAGACCGCCCGATCCAGGAACCGTTCGGCGGCATCGAGATCGCCCAGCTCGCGGTGAGCCAGGCCTGCGGCCCAGCACACGGAGGCCGCCTCGACGGCATCGAGGGAGTCGAGGTCGATGCGCCCCACCGCGGCGAGGGCGCGGCCCGGGTCGGCGTGGGCCAGTTCGACGAGCCCCTGCGATGCGGGACCGGTGTTGGGCGGGGCGAACGAAAGCGTCACGATCAGATCGTACGTGACATGCTGGTCCCGACTCCGATAGCTCTGACACCGCTGTATCCCGGACGAAGGGACGACCCACACCATGGCCGCACACGAAGCCGGCACCGACATGCTCGAGATGTACCAGGAGCAGGCCCGGCGCTACGCAGCCCGCCTGGCCGCCGGACGCATCGGAATCGACGCGGCGGGCTTCTCGTACCGCATCGGCGAACTGATCGTCCGCTGGGACGAGGACAATCGCAGGCGGGTGGGCGAAGTCGTGAAGGGAGCAGACCCCACCGGGACCGTGGCCGGCTACGCACGTATCTCCGTCGAAGACACCCGGGCCACGCTGACTGCGCTGCGCTCAGCCGGCGCCGCCGCGTCCTTCAACCACGTTTTCTTCGCCAACCCCCAATACCTCGGCAATCCCCAATACCTCGGCAACCCCCAATACCTCGGCAACCCCCAATACCTCGGCAATCCCCAATACCTCGGCAATCCCCAATACCTCGGCAACCCCCAGATCAACAGCGCCGTGCCGGCGGGCCGACCCAGCCCTTACCAGAAGGCTTCTGCATGTGATCGGCGACCCGTGGTGGCTGTGCTCGACTCGGGGTTGGAGACCCGCGACGGGCTCCCCCGCCACCCGTGGCTGGTCGACCACGTGGTGGTGCAGTCGAACTGGTCGAGTGGCAACGACGTGGCCTCACCGGTCGACGAGGACATGACCGATGTTGACGGTGACGGAATGCTCGACCGGATCGCCGGCCACGGAACGTTCATCGCCGGCATCGTGCGCAGGCTCGCCCCGGAAGCAGAGATCCACGTGGAAGGAGTGTTGTCGAGCTTCGGCGAGGGCGATGATTTCGAGATCGCCGCCGGTATCGAGCAACTGGTCGACCGGGTCGAGCCCGACATCGTGAACCTGTCGCTGGGTGGCCACACCGAGGACGACCAGCCGCCGCCGGTGCTGTCGGCGGTGCTGCGAGCGCTCACCGCCAAGGGGGTTGTGGTGGTCGCTTCCGCCGGCAACGACGCCACGTGCCGAAGGACCTGGCCGGCAGCGGGACCCGAGGTGATCGGGGTGGCGGCGCTCGAATGCGTGGATCGGGCCTGGTTCTCCAACTACGGCCCGTGGGTGAATGCCTGCGCTCCCGGGGTGGACGTGCACTCCACCTTTGTGTTCTTCGACGGCTCCGCGGTGGAGATCGACAGCGTCGACATCGATCGCTACGAGGGGTTCGCCACCTGGAGCGGGACGTCGTTCGCCGCCCCCAAGGTGGCGGCTGCCATCGCCCGCGAGATGACCAGAGCCGATGTCGATGCACGCCAGGCGGCCGACACGGTGGTCCACCAACACGGCCTGTTCCGCATCCCCGATCTGGGCACCGTGGTGAATCTGCTCTGACGCCGTATCAGCGGATCGCCTCCGACCTCTCTCGGGAGGTCCGGCGTGTCAGGGGTTCGCCCCGGTCCATGCGAGAGCGCTCACCCGTTGGGGGCACCGGGCGGGGGCTCTCGAACTTGGGGGGTGTCGAGGGAATCCGCTCGTCGGATTCCCTCGATGCGTTTCATAGCCGCGCCATCCGCTCCAGGGCGGCCTCGAGCGTGGCGTCGTCCTTGCAGAACGCGAACCGGACCAGGCCGTTTCCCTCGTGGGTCAGGTGGTAGAAGAACGAGGGAGGGATGGCGGCCACGCCGATGTCGTCGATGAGATGGTCGACGAAGGCCAGGTCGTCCGGATAGCCGAAGCCGGTGTGGTCGGCCAGCACGTAGTAGGCACCCTCCGGCGCCCGCACGCCGAAGCCGAGCCCGGCGAGCGCCGTCGTCAACATATCCCGCTTGGCTCGGTACATGGCGAGCAGCTCGGTGTAGTAGGAATCGGGTGCCCTCAGCGCTGCCGCGGCGCCGTGCTGCATGGGATTCGGCGTGGTGAAGGTGAGGAACTGATGCGCCGCCCTCACACCGGCCGTGAGGGACGCGGGTGCCACCGCCCACCCGGTTTTCCACCCCGTGACCGAGAACGACTTCCCGATCGACGACATCGTCACCGTGCGATCCCACATCCCAGGCAGCGTGGCCATACGGACGTGCTCGGCGTCGTAGACCATACGCTCGTACACCTCGTCGGTGATCACCGTGACATCGTGCTCGACGGCGAGACCGGCGATCAGCTCCATGTCCGCTCGCGAAAAGACCTTGCCGCTGGGATTGTGCGGGGTGTTCACCAGAATCCCCCGCGGCCGTTGTGCGAAGGCAGCGGCCAGCTCGTCGGGATCGAACGTGAAGTCGGGTGCATGCAGTGTCACGTAGATGGGGACCGCTCCCGAGATGGCGCATCCCACCGGGTAGGCGTCGTAGGCGGGTTCGAACAGGATCACCCGGTCCCCCGGTTCGAACGTCCCCAGGAAGGTGGCGGCGAGGGCTTCGGTGCACCCCGACGTCACCGTCACGTGCCGGACCGGGTCGATCTCGGTGCCGGTATCGGCCAGCCACCGCTCGGCGATTGCCTCCCGCAGATCCAGGATCCCCATCGACGGCGGATACTGGTTGGAGGATTCGAGCAGCGCCGACACCGCCGCCGCCTTGACGAAATCCGGCCCCTCCCAGCTCGGATACCCCTGCCCCAGGTCGATCGCTCCAACCTCCCGAGCCCGGGCCGTGATGGTGGTGAACACAGTCGAACCGAACGGAACAAGTCGCGAGCTGACCATGGCGGGAAGCTAGATGAGACGGGGGCAGCGGCGCAAACGAGCGACGAGCGACGAGCGACGAGCGACGAGCGACGAGCGGCTGAGCGACTGAGCGACGATTGCGCTGCTGGCTTCTGGCTGCTGGCTTCTTTGCCCCACAGGCTGACCACATGCCCCGATGACCTCTTGACCGATCACGCCCATACGATACAATACCCCCCTAGGGTATATGAGAAAAGGAGCTTTCGATGCGGGGATACGAGCTGCAGACCGATGACTACCTGGCCCGTCTGGCGCGAATCGAAGGTCAGGTGCGGGGACTGCAGCGGATGATCGGCGAAGGCAAGTACTGCATCGACGTGCTCACCCGGTGAACGCTGTCTCGGCTGCTCTCAAGGGCGTGGCCGTGGGGCTCCTCGACGAGCACATCCGCCACTGCGTTCGAGAGGCGATCGAGCGGGGCGATCGGGAAGCATCGATGAAATGGTCACCGAGGCCACCAAGGCGATCGAGCGGCTGGTCCGCGCCTGACGAAGAGAGGTCGAGAGAATGACCGAGCACTCAGAACAGAACCACCCTCATGCGACGGCACTCCACGACGAGCCCGGCCCCTCGCACCGGTCCGCTCGAGGACATGGCGACCACAACTCGGCCGGCACCGGACACGACAAACACGCCGGCCACAACGTGGCCATGTTCCGTGACCGTTTCTGGCTGTCACTGGCGCTCACCATCCCGGTGATCGCCTATTCGGAGATGGTCCAGGAGTGGTTCGGCTACACCGCCCCCGACCTTCCCGGTTCGGAGTGGATCTCGCCGGTCCTCGGCACCGCCATTTTCGTGTACGGCGGAGCACCCTTCCTGAAGGAGGCGCTCCAGGAGATCCGGGATCGCGTACCCGGAATGATGTTGCTGATCGGCATGGCCATCACGGTGGCGTTCGTGGCGTCGGCTGCGACCTCGTTCGGCTGGTTCGATCTGGAGTTCTGGTGGGAGCTCGCTGCCCTCATCACCGTGATGCTGCTCGGTCACTGGATGGAGATGCGCTCGATCGGCCAGGCACGGGGAGCACTCCAGGCGCTCGCCGAGCTCCTCCCCGACCAGGCAGAGCGAGTGGCCGGGGACGATGTCGAAACAGTGAACATCTCGGCCCTCGCCATTGGCGATGTGGTCCTCGTGCGTCCTGGCGGAAGGGTCCCCGCCGACGGTGAGATCGTCTCCGGTGACGTCGAGGTCGACGAGTCGATGGTGACGGGTGAGTCCCGCCCGGTGGCGAAGCGCCCCGGCGAGAGAGTGGTAGCGGGGACGGTGGCGACCGACAATTCGATCCGGGCCCGGGTCACCGCCGTGGGTGACGACACCGCCCTGGCCGGGATCCGGCGACTGGTGGCACAAGCGCAGGAGTCGAGCTCACGGGCCCAGGTGCTGGCCGACCGTGCCGCCGCACTGCTGTTCTACGTCGCCGTGGAGCCGCAGCCCTCACCGTGGCGGGCTGGCTCATCGCCGGCAGGCCCGACCAGGCCGTGGTGCGCACCGTTGCCGTCCTCGTGATTGCCTGCCCGCATGCCCTCGGGCTTGCGATCCCACTCGTCATCGCCATCTCGACATCGATGGCGGCCAGGAACGGAATCCTCGTCAAGGACCGCCTCGCCCTGGAGCGCATGCGCACAGTCCACGTGGTGCTCTTCGACAAGACCGGGACGTTGACCAGGGGAAGCCACCGGGTGAGCGGCGTCGTGGCGGTCGACGCCGACGAGGATCGCCTGCTCGCGTCGGCCGCCGCAGTCGAGGCCGATTCCGAACACCCGCTGGCACGTGCGATCATCACCGCCGCCCGGAGCCGCGGGCCCGTCCCCGTCGCAGCAGGGTTCCGGTCGATGAGCGGTCGCGGTGTAGAGGCCGATGTGGCCGGGCATCGAGTCGCCGTGGGGCGGGCCGGCGCTGGTCGGCGAGCGTGGGCTCAGCATCCCAGACGTGGTGGAACGCGCCTCGGAGGGTTCCAAACAGAGGGGGGCGGCCGTCCTGTATGTGAGCGAGGACGATCGCATCACCGGGGCGTTGTCCCTCGAAGACGAGATCCGCCCGGAGTCGCGGGAGGCGATCGACCGGCTCCATGAACTCGGGGTGAAGGTCGCCATGATCACCGGCGACGCCGTCCAGGTGGCAGAGGCGGTGGCGGCGGAGCTCGACATCGATCAGGTCTTTGCTCAGGTGCTCCCGGAGGAGAAACACTCGAAGGTGGCGGAGCTTCAGGATCAGGGTCAACGGGTCGCCATGGTGGGCGATGGCGTGAACGACGCGCCCGCGCTCGCCCAGGCCGACGTCGGCATCGCCATCGGGGCGGGAACCGATGTCGCCATCGAATCGGCCGGAATCGTCCTCGCCTCCGACGACCCGCGGGGAGTGGTGGCGATCCGTCGGCTCTCCCAGGCCGGGTACCGCAAGATGATCCAGAACCTGGTGTGGGCCACCGGATACAACGCCGCTGCCATCCCGGTCGCCGCCGGTGCGCTGGCGTGGGCAGGGATCACCCTCGGCCCCGCAGTCGCCGCTGTCCTGATGAGTGCATCGACGGTTATCGTCGCCATCAACGCCCAGTTCCTGCGCCGACTCGACCTGCGGCCCTCCCCATCATGAGACATCGCCATTCGATCCTCGCCCTGATCACCGGTTCGCTCGTCGCCGCCTGCGGGTCGTCGGGTCAGGCGGCGGCACCGGCTCCCGCCACGGAGACCTTGGCGGCCGGCGCCGAGCAGTACGCCGCCAACTGCGCCCAGTGTCACGGTGCCGACCTGCGCGGTACCCAGGCCGGGCCGTCGCTGCTGTCCATCGTGTACGAGCCGAACCACCACTCCGATGCCGCCTTCGTGCTGGCCGTCGCCGGCGGGGTCCAACCGCACCACTGGGACTTCGGGCCCATGCCGCCCATCGAAGGCCTCGGCCCGGAGGATGTCGACGCCATCGTTGCGTTCGTGCGGGACCGGCAGGAGACGGAAGGCTTCGAGCCGTACCCGTGAGCGTCCGCTTTCAGCCCATCCCCTCGGCCCACGAGGGTGGGCGCTTCTGCATGAACGATGCGATCCCCTCGAACACCTCGGGGCGCTCCCAGGTGTCGGCCAACTCCACCACGGCCGCTTCCCGCATGTCGTCCCACCAGGGACGGGACGCCATCGCCACCAGTCGTTTGGTGGCGGCCACCGCTTCGGGAGCGCAACGGAGCACCCGTTCGATCTCGGCATCGATGTCACTCACGGCGATGTCGGCGAGACCGAGGGAGCGAGCGGCGTCGGCGTCCACCGCCCGGGCGGTCACCATCATCCGCCGGGCTGCCGTCACCCCGAGTCGCCGTACCAGGTAGGGGGCGATGTTGGCGGGGGTCAGCCCGAGCGAGGTCTCGGTGAGGGTGAAAGCGGCGTGCTCACCCACCGCCACCACATCACACGCCGCCGCCAGACCGACGCCGCCCCCGAACGCCGGACCCTCGACCCGGGCGATGGTGACCGCCGGGACGGTGTCGAGTGCCACCAGCAGCTCGGAGAATCCCCGGGACGCCGCCAGCCGGTCGTCCCGGGTGCCCGCCACGAACACCTGCATGGCCGACAGGTCGCCACCCGAACAAAACACGTCTCCCTCCGCCGCCAGCACCACCACCCGGGCCCGGTCGGCGCCGGCCTGCGCCAGGTGAGCGGCCAGGTCGGCCACCATGGCGTTCGACAGGGCGTTGCGGCGGTCGGGTTCTGCGAGTGTGATGGTGGCGACCAGACGGTCGTCGAGCGAGTAGGTGGCAGCCATCCGACCAGCCTACCGAGCGATCGCTCGGTGAGGCACCAGGCCGTAGGATGATCGGTCCATGGCAGACGAACCCAACGAGCTGGTGACCCGCCGCGAGGCCGAGATCGCCTCCGGCGCCCTGCCCCTCTTCCTCGAGAAGGGCTTCCACGCCACCTCGATCCGGGAGATCGCCGCCGCCGCCGGGCTCAGCATGGGTGGGCTGTACGAGTACATCGGCTCGAAGGACGACGTGCTGTCGCTGGTGTACCGGCAGATGACGTCGCCGTTCGCCGAGACCCTCGACGTGCCCACCGACGGCGACCTCACCGACTTGATCACCGCCGCCCTCGCCGCATCGTGGGACCGCGCCAAGGACGTGCAGATCCTGTACCGGGAGACGGTGGCACTCGATGCCGGTCACCGCGACGAGTTGGCCGGCACCGAACGCTCCTACGCCCACCGCATCGCCGACGCGATCGAAGCGGGTGTCGCACGTGGCGAGCTCTCCTGTGACGACCCGCTGCTGGTGGGCCACGTCGTGATGTTCCTGGCGGCGTTCATGCCGTTGCGTTCGTGGATCACCCGGGCCGACGGGATCGAGTCGAACACCGACACGGCCCGGGCGGTCGCCGAACTGATCGTGTCCGGGCTGCGGCCCTGAGTCAGCCCCCCGACACCGCCACCTCGTCTTCGTCGGGCACGTCCTCATCCCAGCCGCCCTCCAGATAACGGTGCGGCAGCTTCACCGCCCGCGGCCCCCGGGTGTGACCCCGGCTCATGCGGGTGGCGCCGTCGTGGGGCAGCGCCTGGTGGTCGAGTTTGGCGAGCAGGTCGGCCAGCTGATCGAGACTCTCCACCGACGCCAGGCCCGAGCGCAGCTCCGGACCGGCCGGGTACCCCTTCAGGTACCAGCCGGTGTGTTTGCGGAAGCCCCGCAACCCCATGTCCATCCCGAACCAGTCCGACAGCAGCTCGGCGTGCTCGAACATGATCCTCGCCACGAACCCGAGCTCCGGGATCGTGTTGGTGGGGGTGCCGGCCAGGGTCGCAGACAGGTCGCCGAACAGCCACGGGCGCCCCAGGCAACCCCGGCCGACAACGACGCCGTCGCATCCGGTTTCGTCCATCATCCGCACGGCGTCGGCCGCCTCCCAGATGTCGCCGTTGCCCAGCACCGGGATGGTGGTGACCGCCTCCTTGAGCGCTCTGATCGACGACCAATCGGCCTCGCCCGAATACAGCTGGTAGGTGGTCCGCCCGTGCAGGGCGATCGCCGAGATTCCCTCCTCCTCGGCGACGCGGCCGGTGTCGAGGTAGGTGAGGTGGTCCTCGTCGATGCCCTTGCGGAACTTGATGGTGATGGGGATGGACCCGGCGTTGGCCACCGCCGCCCGCAGGATCGCCCGCAACCGGTGCCTGCGCCACGGCAGCGCCGAGCCGCCGCCATTCCTGGTGACCTTCGGGACGGGACAGCCGAAGTTGAGGTCGATGTGATCGGCCCCCTCCTCGCGCACCAGCAGGGCGACCGCCTCGCCCACCGCCCCGGCATCGGTGCCGTACAGCTGGATCGAACGGGGGGACTCGTCGTCGGGGAACCGGGCCAGCATCCGCGACTTCTCGTCACCCATCACCAGGCTGCGGGCGCCGATCATCTCGCACACGTAGAGACTGCCGAGGGTGCCGCCGTACCGCCGACACAGCCGCCGGAACGGCGCGTTGGTGACCCCGGCCATCGGGGCCAGGACCACCGGCGAAGCAATCGCCAACGAACCGATCTGGAGGGACACTGGTGAGTCAAGGTAGCGCCGACAGCTGCTAAACCCGAGGCCATGAGCTTCGCATCCGCCACCTCGGTCGACTTCGAAGGCGACGACTACCGCGGCCGCGTCGCTGCAGGATGGGATGTGGTCGGCAACGCCAACGGCGGCTATCTGATGGCCATCGCCGCCCGAGCCATGGCCCGTGCTTCGGAGCGTCCGCACCCCGTCACCGTCACCGGCCACTTCCTGGCCCCTGGCCGGGAAGGCCCGGTGACCGTGCGACCCGACATCGCGAAACAGGGACGCAGCTTCTCGACGGTCCGGGCAGATCTCCGATCCGAGGATCGGACGCTGGTGTCACTGCTGGGCAGCTTCGGCGACCTGTCGAACCTGGAAGGACCGGTACGGATCGACGCCGAGCCACCGGCCCTCCCCCACCCCGACGAGTGCGTTCGAGTGGAACCGAGTCCGGCCGGATTCCCACCGGCGATGATGGACAAGATCGATCTCCGCCTCCACCCCGACGACGCCGGCTTCGGCATCGGCAAGCCCTCGGGCCGACCAGAGTTTCGGGGCTGGTTCCGCCCCCTTCCGGGCGAGGAACTCGACGTCTTCATTCTGCTGCTGGCAGTGGACGCTTTCCCCCCGACGATCTTCAACGCCGACCTCCCACTCTCCTGGACCCCCACCGTCGAACTCACCGCTCACGTGCGCGGCATCCCCCACCCCGGCTGGCTCCGCTGCCGCTTCAGCACCCGCTTCATCACCGGCGGCATGCTGGAGGAGGACGGCGAAGTGTGGGACGAATCGGGCAGATTGGTAGCGCAGAGCAGGCAGCTGGCGCTCATGCCCAGAGCCGGTACAACGTAGAACGTACAACGTGACGTAACGAGCTTCAGACCCGGAAGCCGCCGTTGTCGCGTCGACCGTCTGGACGCCGGCGTGGGCGTGGGGTGCGTTGCCGACGTTGTACGTTCTACGTTTTACGTTCTACCTCACCAGTACTCCTCGTAGTGCACGTTCCCGATGACGCCGCGGCGATCGGGCGTGAAGCCCCGTTCGTACAGGATCTCGATGACCCCTTCGACTGCGGGGAAGGTGGGGGTGTGGCCCGACCATTCGGGGAGGCCGATCATGGCGGGGTTGCCGCACAGGAACACGTGGGTCCGGCGTGGGTCGAGGCCGTGGGCGAGCATTGCCTCGAGTTCTCCGTCGCGCACGACGTCCTGGATGTAGCGCTTGGGCACCGTCGGCTCCCTGGTGGGGAGGGTGACGTAGGTGTAGTTGGGGTGGTAGCGCTCGAGGGTTCGGTGATGCTCGTCGTAGCCCAGGTCTCGGAGCTGTCTCACCGTCACCAGTGACACGATCCGGCCCCGGTGGCCCTTGCGGAGCAGCTCGGTGATCATGGCGTTGTGAGGTGCCTCGCCGGTCCCGGTGGCGAGCAGCACGACATCGGCCTCGGGGTCGGTCACCGGATCGAGTGTGTACCGCCCGGCGATCTTGGGGCCGAGGTAGATGCGATCGCCCACCCGTTTGCCGGCAAGCCGTGGGGTGAGGGCGGGAATCCGATCCTCCGTGGGTCGTACATGGACGATGTAGAACTCGATCTCGCGTTCCTCACCGGCGTCGACCAGGTAGCCGTACTGGTCGAAGATCTGAGAGCTGATCGAGTACGACCGCCTGATCATCTTGGATCGCTGCGCCTCGCTGAGGCCCTCGTCGGCGTCGTCGACCCGCGGCTCCCAGTAGCCCAGCCCGAGCGTGGCGTACTGCCCGGGCCGGTGCACGGTATCGCGCTGGTCGGGCCGAACCCTGATCACCCACAGGTCCTCGTGGCTGAAGTCGAAGTGGGTGATGGTGGCGTTGTAGTGCTCCACCCGCAGCTGTTCCACCTCGTGGGTGGTGCTGGGCCGAGGCCAGCCGGGCTTGGGGGGCGGGAGTTCGTCGGCGAACGAGGAGGTGATGGTGTCCCACGAAGAGGCGGCTCCGAGCGGGTTGGATGCGGGAGCGGTCGAGTCGACGGTGAAGAGCCGGCCGTCGGCGGTGGCGACGGTGCTGTCGTGTGGATAGACGGCGACCACGTGATCGAACTGCAGGTCAGGGGTGCGGCGGTCGTCGAAGAACGCCATCGGGTACCCGTCGATGTCTTCCACCGCGCTCGGTGCCGAATGCCACAGAACGGTGAGGCGCCGGGCGTGCTCGAGTTCGGCGAGCGCTTCGCGTGCCACCCGGGACAGATCCGAGTGGGATCCGGCGAACGCCACCACCACCCGGGCACCGGCGTCGAGCAGCACCTCGGCGGCGGCAACGACGTCGTCGCCTGCTCCCGCCACCAGCACATCCTTGTCGGTGGGTTCGAACCCGCCCAGGGCGGTGTGGATGCGGCCCTCCAGCGATGACGCCCACGGGAAGGGCGGCGGCGCCCCGGCGCTCGACGAAACGACTGCCACCAGGTTCGCCCGAAGGCTCTCGGTGTCGGATTCGACGACCACCGTGTCGCCCTGGTTCTCGATCCGCCCGACCGAGAACTGGTAGCGCACGGTGAGCCCGTAGCGACCCACGGCGTCGAATGGAATCGCCCGTTCTCCGGCCTCGAGAACGAGGACGTTGGACAGCCCTCGGCGCTGGGCATGAGAGGCGATCGACAGTCCGGTGGGCCCTGCCCCGATCACCACCAGGTCGTAGGTTCCAACGTTCATGTCGCCACTCTACAATCGATTGCAGATCCTCGGCCCCCCGAACCGAGCGGGCACCGCCGACACTGTAGAGTCACGACTTCCCCAGCGCAGGAGCCGTGACATGAAGTGGGCAAGATTCCGCCACGCCGACGCCGTGCACACCGGTCGGGTCGAGGGCGACACGGTGGTGCCAACGTCAGCACCGTCGCCGCTCGCCGCCATCCTCGACGGCGCCACCGAGAGCGGCCCGGCCATCCCGTTGCCCGAGGTCGAACTGCTTTCGCCACACGATCCCATCCGCAACGTGTACTGCGTGGGTTGGAACTACCTCCCTCACTTCAAGGAGGGCGACATCGTCCACGGCGAGCGTCCCCTGCCGGAACGACCCAACATCTTCACCAAAGCCACCCGTTCGGTGATCGGCCCCTTCGACCCGGTGCCGTCGCACTCGGCGATCACCGAGAAGCTGGACTGGGAGGTCGAGATGGCGATCATCATCGGCAAGGAGTGCGTCGACCTGTCCGAGGACGAGGCGATGGCGGTGGTGGCCGCCTACACGGTGAGCCAGGACATCACCGCCCGTGACGTCCAGCACGGCCACGGTGGCCAATGGTTTCGGGGCAAGAGCCTCGACGGCACCTGCCCGATCGGCCCGTGGCTGGTGGACGCCAAGGCGATCGCCGACCCCCAGAACCTCGAGATCTCCTGCTCGGTGAACGGCGTCGAGAAGCAGCGGTCCAACACCGGCACCATGATCTTCCCCATCGCCAGGCTCCTCGCCGAGCTCAGCCGCGGCCTGACCCTCCTGCCCGGCGACATCTTCCTGACCGGCACCCCCGAAGGTGTCGGCCAATCCCGCACCCCCCCCGAGTTCCTGCACCCCGGAGACATCCTCGAGAGCACCGTCGAAGGTATCGGAACGATCAGGAACCCGATCGAGTAGCCGGCTGCTGGCTACTGGCGACTGGCGACTGGCTCGTAGCTCGTAGCTCGTAGCTCGTAGCTCGTAGCTCGTAGCTCGTAGCTCGTAGCTCGTAGCTCGTAGCTCTAGCTCGTAGCTCGCTCACACGACAACGATGTGGACGTGCTTCGGTCCGTGTACGCCCGTGTTCAGGCGCATCTCGATGTCGCCGGTGCGTGACACGCCGCTGATGAACACGACGTTGCTGTGTTCCGCCATGAGCCCCGGGTGGGCGGCGGCCCAGTGGGCCAGGCTGCGGTGGATGTCGTCGCGGCGGAGGACGGCGACGTGCACGGCGGGGATCAGCGAGGCCATGCGGGGTCGGCCGGAGCCCGATGCCACCACAATCGAGCCGCTCTCGGCGAACCCGGCAAAGGCACCCGTCACCCCGAGGATGACATCGAAGTAGCGGAGTTGGTGCTCGACACTGCCCTCGCTGGGCACCGTCGAGTCGAGTCGCTGCAGGCCGGCGGCGAGGAGGGCGTCGACCACTCCCGGGACCGGAAGCTGATCGTCGTCCCACGCCAGGAAGGTGGTGGCGGCATGCGAGCCGGCTATCTCGATGGCGACCGCGGCCGGGTCGCCATGATGGACGACACCGCCGACCCGCTCCACCGCGGCCATGAAGTGGTCGAGCAGATCGACCTCGGGGAGGTCGGGCACCAGCAATCCGGGATCGTCGAGGGGAACCTCGGGGAGCACGGCGCGACCCACCGCCACCCTGACCCTGCCAAGGAATGCCTCACGCTCCACGATCGTCCCTCCACCACGACCGGAACGACTGTCGGGCCGGTGCCCGAAGCGACCGGTGACGCGTCCACCCGGCGGCATGGAACGGCAGTCGCTCGACGTGGCCGCTTCTCCCCACCAGTCGGGCCAGGAGCCCTCCACCCGCCATGAACGACTTCCACAGAACCGGCCGGGTGGCCACCTCCGAGTAGAGGCGCATGCCCGGCTTCAGCCAGCCGAACCCGACGCCCTCTCCGGCCGCTTCCCGCCGGAGCTCCAACAGCATCCGTGGGATGTCGATGCGAACCGGGCACACCTCCTTGCAGGCACCACACAGCGTGGAGGCGTACGGTAGGTCCTCCCACGGGCCCAGGCCGTCGAGCGCCGGGTTGAGCACCGCCCCGATCGGACCCGGATAGACGGCGCCGTAGCCGTGACCGCCCACCGCCCGGTACACCGGGCAGGCGTTGAGACAGGCCCCACACCGGATGCAGGCGAGGATCTCCGCCGTCTCACCGGCGAGCGCTCGGCTGCGGCCGTTGTCGAGGATCACCACGTGCAGCTCGTCGGGCCCGTCGGGGTCGCCGGGCCGCCGCGGCCCGTTCATCACGTTGGTGTAGACGCTGAGTCGTTGCCCGGTACCCGAGCGGGCCAACACCTCGAACATCTGGGCGAGATCGGCGGTGGTGGGTACCAGGCGTTCCATGCCCATCAGGGCGACGTGGACCCGGGGGGCGGTGGTGGTGAGCCGACCGTTGCCTTCGTTGGTGACGGTGCAGATCGAACCTGTCTCGGCGACGCCGAAGTTGACGCCGGAGATGCCCATGTCGGCGGAGAGGAAGGCGGTGCGCAACTGGACCCGCGCCATGGCGTTGAGAAGATCGGCGTCATCTGTGTAGTCCTCACCGAGCTTCTCGGCGAACAGTCGGCCGATGTCGGCGGCGGTCATGTGGATGGCGGGGGCGATGATGTGGGAGGGAGCCTCGCCCGCCAACTGAATGATGTATTCACCCAGATCGGTCTCGATCACCTCGCGTCCGGCGGCCTCGAGAGCCGAGTTGAGGTGGATCTCCTCGGACACCATCGACTTCGATTTGATGATGCGGCGGGCGTTGTGACGGCGGGCGATGTCGAGCACCACATCCACCGCCTCGGTGGCATCGGCGGCGAAGTGGATATGGCCCCCATTGGATTCGACCGCGTCCGCAAAGCGTCCCAGGTAGGTGTCGAGGTGGGCCAGGGTGTGGATGCGGATACGACGGGCGCGGTCTCGCATCTCCTCGAGCGCCGGGTAGTCCTCAACGGCTG
This sequence comes from uncultured bacterium, assembly GCA_963825585.1. Lineage (GTDB taxonomy): Bacteria > Actinomycetota > Acidimicrobiia > Spongiisociales > ZC4RG35 > JAOUGY01. The sequence goes on along the minus strand of CAWGTX010000001.1, from coordinate 167,002 downwards.
CGTCTCGCAATTCGGTGAACCTGCGCGCCCCCGAGTGGTTGGCTCTGGCCTTGGCGGTGCCGAGCTCACGGTCCGCCCTCCCGAGGAAGGTGACGGGCTCGCTCACGTGCCGCCCACCAGGACCTCGGCGATGTGGCGGACCTCCATGCTGCTCCCCCGGCGGCGTAGCCCTCCTTCGATGTGGAGCAGGCAACTGAGGTCACCGCCGACGACGACGTCGGCCCCGGTCCCCTCGAGCGCATCGAGCTTGGTGGCGAGGATGGCTGCGGAGATGTCGGGCATCTCCACTGAGAAGAGCCCGCCGAACCCGCAGCACTGGTCGGCCTCGGCCTGTGATCTCCGTTCGAGACCGTCCACCTGATCGAGGAGGTCCGTGGGCTGGTGATCGATGCCGAGGTTCCTGAGACCGTGACACGAGGGATGAAACACTGCGGAGCATCCAGCACACGACGCCCCCACATCGGTCACGCCCAACTCGTCGACGAGGTACTGGGTGAGCTCGCGGACCCGGAAGGCCACCCGGACGGCGGCGGCATGATCGGGACCGCCCTCGAGGAGGTGGGGGGCGTGGTGGGTGAGCATGTCGGCGCAGGACCCGGACGGGACCACGACGTGACCGGTGGTGGCGTCGAGGACGCGCACCGTCTGGCGGGCCATCCTGGCGGCGTCGCGGGCATGCCCGGAGTTCATGGCCGGTTGCCCGCAGCACGCTTGGGACGCCGGGAACGACACCTCGACGCCCAGCCGTTCCAGCAAACGAACCGTGGCTCTTCCGACTTCGGGGGCAAAGCCATCGACCAGGCAGGTGACGAAGAGTTGGGCGATGGGCACGCCGCCACCATATCGGCACCGGGCACGCTTGACATCCGGCAACGGGCATCGCAGAATACAATCGATTGCAGCGCAGTCGACCCCGGCATGCCATGGCGTCACCAGTCGGGGCCGCTGGGGGTACGGGGAATGCGCTGACCTGCAAGGCCGGCGAAACGACCGGCGAGGACGACATTGGCAAGGAGAGAGCCGTGGCCACTGAGGGGTTCCCGCACCGTATCGGATGGATCGGAACCGGACGGATGGGGTTCGAGCTTGCCTCGCGACTCCTCAAAGCCGGCGTGGACGTGTGGGTCTACAACCGCACCAAGTCGAAAGCCGAACCTCTGGCCGAGCTCGGCGCCAAGGTCGTCGACTCACCGGCCGAATTGGCCGAGTGCGACATCGTGTTCACCATCGTGGCCGGCCCCAAGGATGTGATGGCGGTCACGGTGGGAGAGGGCGGAGTCCTGTCCCGCTCCGACGCCAAACCCAAGATGGTGATCGACGTCACCACCATCGACCCCGGCACCTCCGCCCTGCTCCGTGAGAAGGCCGCCGAACTCGGTGTCGCCATTCTCGCCTCGCCCGTCAGCGGCAACCCGAAGGTCGTGAAGTCAGGCGGACTCACGGTGGTGGTGTCCGGACCCGAGGATGCATACGCCGAGGCCAAGCAGTACATCGAGCTGTTCGGGAAGAAGGTCACCTATGTGGGCGGCGCCGACGAGGCCCGACTCGTCAAGATCTGCCACAACCTGATGCTGGGCATCGTCGCCCAGGTCATGGCCGAGACCTCTGTGCTGGTGGAAGCAGCCGGCGTGTCCCGCGGCGACTACCTCGAGTTCCTCAACGACTCGGTGATGGGTTCGGTGTTCACCCGGTACAAGACCCCGGCATACGTAAACCTCGACTACAAGCCGACCTTCACCTGGGACCTGCTCCGCAAGGACTTCGAGCTGGGCCTTTCCGCCGGACGCGAGCTCAACGTGCCGCTCCCCGTCTCTGCACTGGTCCACCAGATCGTCATCGACGGCATGGGCCTCGGCTACACCGAGCAGGACTTCGCAGCCCTGCTCACGAAAGCGGCCAACGGCGCCGGCATGACACTCGAGCCGGAGAATCGCGTCGTCGACGACGGTCTGAGCTGACCCCGCAGCTGGCGGTGGCTCGGGGCTCGGGGCTGGGGAGGACGGATCATGCGCCGGGGCGCAGGGTGTGCGGCACCCTTCGCCCCGGCGCACCGAATCTGTGGCTCGAGGTCGAGACCGGCCCGATCAGCGGGCGTCAGACCACGAGCTCCCCGACCAGGACCCGCCCGACCAGGATGTGCCGGACCAGGATGTGCCGGACCAACTGCCGCCGGACCAGGAGACTCCGTTCCACGACACGCCGGACCAGCTCACACCAGACCAGCTCACACCAGACCAGCTCACACCAGACCAGCTCACACCGGACCAGCTCACACCAGACCAGCTCACACCAGACCAGCTCACACCAGACCAGGTGCCGCCGGACCAGGTGCCGCCGGACCAGGAGACTCCCAGCGCCGACAGAGGCGCCCACATGGCGGACACGAAGGGGCGGCCGAAGATGTCCTGCTCGCCGCTGAGGACGACGCCGTTCTGCTCCAGGTGCTCGCCACCGCGGGCACCTTCCAGGGTGCCCAATCCCGTCGACGGGGCCCAGGTCTGCAGGGACTTGGAGACCGACGGCAGCCTGGCGCCGGCTGCTACAGAGAGGTCCATCATCCCGGCGCCGTAGCAAGCGGCGATCTTCCCTTTCACCGAGGGCATGAAGGCGGTGGAGCGCAGCAGCGCCTTGATCTGGTCAGGTGTGGCGTCGGGGTACTTCGACAGGATGAGGGCGGCAGCACCGGACACGACAGCCGCGGACTGGCTCGTACCGCTTCCCTTGAAGAACCGACTTCCCACCTGTGCCGCCGGGTAGGTGACATCGGCGTAACTTCCCGGGTTGCGCAGGCCGAGAATCGACACGCCCGGTGCGAGCAGGTCGACGGTTCGGCCGCGGGTGTCGCAGTTGGAGAACGAGGCGACGACGTCGTCGGTGAGGGTCTGGGTGCCCATCGTGTTGGAGGCACCCACGGCGATCACGTACGGGTCGAGCGCGGGGTTGCGCAACGGAACGTAGTTGCCGTCGTTGCCGGCGGCGACCACCACGACGATTCCCCTTCTCCACGCCTGCTCGACTGCGAAGGCGAGCGGGTCAAGGACATAGGGCTGGACGGAGTTGGTGCCGAACGACAGGTTGAGGACCCGGATGTTCATGCCGTTGGAGTTCTTGTTCTGGACCACCCAGTCGATGGCGGCGAGCACCTGGGACACGTCCACGGCGCCGTCGTGGGCACCGACCTTGATGTTGAGGACCCGAGAACTGGGCGCTACCCCGGCGAAGAGCCGGTCATCGACCATCCTGGGGTTCGTGGGGAGCTGCTGGTCCCGGCCTGCGATGATCCCCGCCATGTGCGTCCCGTGGCCGTAGGTATCGAGGTAGCGGAAGGTTTCCGATTGGGATTCGAACGAGAGGTCCGGACCATTGATGATCTTGGTGGTCGAGCCGCTCACCGACATCAACCCCTCGACGCCGACCACGCCCGAGTCGATCAGTGCAACGTCGATTCCAGCGCCCGTGTATCCGGCAGACCAGAACGACTCGGCACCGATCGACCGGAGCACGTGGGGCATCGAGCCGTCGTACGCGGCGGCCTCGAGGTTCTCACCGAACGAGTTGGCGAGCAGGTTGATCGAGCTGTCGGGGGTGGCGGCCTCGATCACGGGACTGGCGAGCAGGCTCGGGATCTTCGACGTGGGGACCATCGCCGTGAAGCCGCCGATCAGCTCGATGCTCTCGCCCACGGTCCCGCCGAGGGTCGCCACAAGCGACTCGGCCACGCTGGTCGAAGGATCCGCTTCACGGACGATCACGTCGACCAACGGATCCTCCTGCACGGGCATGACAGCGCCGCTCAACAGGCTCAGGAGCATGGCGAGCGAGCAGAGAGCGGCACCCATCGCCGTCTTCTTGCTGCCGGGGTCGTCCCAGCTCAGGCCTCGGGTCACTACCGAGTGTCTCATTCCAGCTCCTATGGTCGTTCCTTGACATCCATGTCTTCGTCACCGGACGCATGCCGATTGGAGGGGCAGATTCCGGACACACCAGGTGACTAGCCCTCGGCACAGCGGGCCGGACCCCTATGCTCGGACAGATTGCGACAGACGTCTCGAGATGGGAGGCCGTCATGACACATCCACCGTTGTCGCCCGACAGTCGGCCCCCGGCGTTCGCGAAGATGGGGGACGAACGGATCCACCGAAAGCGGATGTGTGCGCTGGGGTACCGGGTGTTCGGTGCTCTGAAATGGGGGCAGATCGGCGACGGTCACATCTCGGCGCGTGATCCCGAGCTGACGGACCATTTCTGGCTCCTCCGGTACGGGGTGCCGTTCCGGCAGGCCACGATCGAGGACCTGGTGCTGGTGGCACCCGACGGCGCACTGGCGGAGGGGACCGGCGGGATCAACATCTCCGCCTACAACATCCACCATCCGATCCACGCCGCACGGCCCGAGGTGGTGTCGGCGGCCCATGTGCACACCGGCTACGGAACTCCCTGGTCGGCGATGGTGGAGCCGTTCGCGGCGATCACCCAGGAGGCGTGCGCCTTCGTCGACGACCAGGCGGTTTTCGACGACGAGGAGCTCGACATCGTCTCGACCGCCGGCGGCGAGCGCATCGCCAAAGTGCTCGGGCCGCACAAGCTCGTGTTCCTGCGCAACCACGGACTGCTCACGGTCGGACGCACCGTGGAGGCAGCGATCGGGTGGTTCGTGATGGCCGACCGGGTGGCCGAGGCCCACATCAAGTGCCGTGACCCCAAGCCGGTGTCACCATCGGCCGCCGCCGAGGTGGCGAAGACCGTCGGGCCGGAGTCGGTCGGCTGGCACAACTTCCAATGGCTCGTCCGTGACCTGATCCCCGACCCTTCAGTGGTCGGGTGAGCGGCTGCTGCGTCCCCGGCCGCGACCGGGCAACCGCCCCGCCCGAGGGGGCGACCGCCATCGGATTCGCCGGCATCGACGTCGACGGCGGAACGTTCCTCATGGGGAACGACGGCCCCGACGCCAACCCGGGTGACGTCGAGGGACCCGTGCCGCTCCGTCGAGGTGGCCCCGTTCTCGCTGGCTCCCACCACCGTCACCAACGAGCAGTTCGGCCGCTTCGTCGACGACACCGGATTCCGAACCGATGCCGAGGTGTTCGGATGGTCGTACGTGTTCGATCTGTTCGCCACCGAAGATCTCCGCCGGACCGCCGCCCGACTCCCGGCGGCCCCGTGGTGGCTGCAAGTGTTCGGGGCGGCATGGCGCCACCCGTCGGGACCAGGGACGTCGAGTGACCCCCACCATCCGGTGGTACACATCTCGTGGCGTGACGCCAACGCCTACGCCGGATGGGCTGGGATGTCGGCTGCCCACCGAGGCGGAATGGGAGTACGCCGCCCGGGGCGGGCTCGAGGGATGCCGGTACCCGTGGGGCGATGACTTCTCACCCGACGGCGTCGCCCTCGCCAACATCTGGGAGGGCGTATTCCCCGCGTCGAACACCGGCGCCGACGGCTGGGTGGGGACCGCCCCGGCCGATGCCTTCCCTCCCAACGGCTTCGGGTTCCACAACATGGTGGGCAACGTGTGGGAGTGGTGCGCCGGTGGGTGGTCGCCCGACCACCCCGGCGTCGAGGTGGTGCGAGGCGGCTCGTATCTGTGTCACGACTCGTACTGCAACCGGTACCGGGTGAGCGCCCGCACCGCCACAACGGCAGACTCATCCACGGGCCACACCGGGTTCCGGGTGGCGGGCGCTCACTCCAGCCGGGCGGCCTCGAGCGTCGACCAGAAGTCCTGACCGGTGCCGATGTAGCGGCGTCCGTCGGGGCGGTGGTCCCAGGCGGTGATCTGCCCGGTGCCGAGGGCTTCGGAGACGACCCGGCGACGCGCCTGCGACTCGATCACCCGCCGACGCAGCTCGTCGAGATCCCAGCGGCCGACGATCGCATCGGAGAGCCGACGCTCCACGTCGGCCACGGTCGGATCACCCGAGCGGTTCGACAGCTCGTGGGGATCGGTCGCCAGGTCGAACAGCAGATCCGGGTCGCCTGGGCATCTGACCAGCTTCCAGTCGCCGTCGACCAGCATGATCTGCGGGGCGGTGAGCCCTTCGGCCAGGTACTCCATCGCCACCCGACCATGAGTGGCGCCGCCCTCGAGCAGCGGGAGCAGGCTCTCGCCGTCCAGCGCGGTGACCGGCGCCCCGACGCCACACAGCTCGAGGAACGTCGGCATCAGGTCGAGTGTCGACACCGGAGCCGTCACACGGTGACCGGCCGGGAACCGGCCCGGGGCCGACACCAGCAGCGGAATTCCCGCGGAGCCCTCGAACGGCGACATCTTGTACCAGAGCCCCCGCTCCCCCAGCATCTCGCCGTGGTCGGAGGTGAAGACGACCACCGTCGACGAGGTCAGGTCGAGCCGGTGGAGCGTGTCGAGCAACTCACCGACGATGTCGTCGATGAACGAAACGGCACCGTAGTAGCCACGGCGGGCCGCTCGGATCTGATCGGCGTCCGGGACCTTCGTGTCGGCCTCGATCATCTCGATCAGCCGACGGGAGTGCGGGTCGGGCGAAGCGACCGGTCCCACCACCGGGTCGTCGACCTCGACGCCCTCGTACCGTTCCCAGTAGGCCTTCGGCACCTCGAACGGGTCGTGGGGGAACGTGAACGACGCCGTCAGGAAGAACGAGCGAGGGTCACGGGCGGCGTCGGTCAGCGCCCGCCGAGCCGCGAACGCAGTCTCCTCGTCGTAGTCGATCTGGAGCGCTGCTCGGACAGGGCCGGCCCGGAACACGCTGGACATGTCGTGGTACCAGGGAAAGCGGCGGTCGCTGGTCCAGTCGGGAATCCAGTCGAAGCCCGACGGGTACACGTCGGTGGTGGTTCGGTATTCGTACCCGTGCAACTGGTCCGGCCCGATGAAGTGCATCTTCCCGGCCAGTTCGGTCCGGTAGCCCTCCCGCCGCAGATAGTGCGCCATGGTCGGGATCGACGACGGATAGTCGCCAGCGTTGTCATACGAGCCGTTCTCCGACGGGAGCGTGCCCGTCATCATGGCGGCGCGAGACGGCACACACAGTGGCGACGGGCAGTATGCCCGCTCGAACGTGACCCCCTCGTCGGCCATGCGCTCGAGGTTGGGCGTGTCGACGACCGGGTTGTCGATGACCGACCGGGTCATCTGGTCGCACTGGATGAGCAGGATGTTGGGCTGGTCCACGGCGGCCGAGCATAGGAGACGGGGTCCGTCTCCGCCGGGCCAGGCGCTACGGGGGTGGTCGGGTCGTGTAGGCGGTGTGGAGGGGAGTGGTCCAGGTGTGGGTGCCGTCGGGGTTGGGAGTGTGGGTCCAGCCGGTGGTGTGACGGAGGGTGTGGTCGTGACGACACAGCGGCGGCTCGGTCAGCCGGGAGGCCGATCCCGCTGATCGTGACGGTCCCGTCGGGCTCGTGCTGGGCGATGACTCGTCGCTCCGAGATGGCGTGCTCATATCGTGCCTGGGCTTGATCCGGGTCGTGTTGGATGCACGTGTCCGCAGGTACGCCGTCAACTGACCCGTCGTCAACGACCCCGCCCTCTCGAGGGCGGTGTCGACCACGGCTCGGGCCGAAGCTTGCGGCTGGTGGCTGGTGCCGTCGATCAGGGTCCGGGCACGCCGCACATCCACCATGCCGTGCTCCAACGCTTCCAGCGCTCCCGCCGACGTCTCTGGCACCATCGCCGGGATCGGACTGGTGCACACGTTCCTTGGGAGCCCCTATTCGACGATGAGGTACCTGATGCCGACGCTGATGGCGGTCGGCCTGCTCCTGGGGCTCGTCGACCCACGAGCAGCGGTGGCGGTGACGATCACACACTGCTGGTGGGGATCACGAGGTTCGACTGGAGGGCCCTCGGACCGTGGAGCGGTCCGCTGGCGGCGCTCAACCGGGCTGAGCGAGGAAGCGGTGGACACCGATCGCCTCGGAGGTGAGGAGAGGACGGTCGAACACGAGGAGACGTCGCAGGAATCCATCCGGCGGGATGGTCACCTCGACGCCGCCCACCTCGCCGAGATCCGGGTCGAAGAACGCCCACCCCTGTGGTGCGGTGTCGCCTCCGTCGTCGAGGCGGTCGTCGACGACAACGCTCACCACCTTCGGTCCGCCGTCGACGATGAAGGTGATGACGTGATCCTCACCGTCCCAGATGCCCGCGGCGATGTGGGTCCGGTGATCGAGCGACACACCGAAGCCGTCGGTGACGTGGAGCTGGACTTCGCCGTCGGATGAGACGTCGATCCGGTAGCCCTTCACGATGCGTGCGTCGGTGGGCTCCTCGCCGAGCGCAGCCGTCACATCCGACATCGCCGACACCAGCGTGGTGCCATGCGGCCGGCCGCCGACCTGGGCGGTGATCGAGAAGCCTCCACCGGTGCGTGTGTCCACCAGGACCGGGCCGCGCACGGTCGAGCACCAACCCGGAACGTCCAGCACGAGCGACTCGTCTGGAATCCCGGCGAGTTCCCGTTGGCGTCGCAGCCGGTCGAGCATCCACCGGTCCACCTGGTGGTAGCGCACCGCCAGCTTGTTGGACTCGACGAAGGCGAGCGTGCCATCGGGGAGCTCCACCCAGTCGGGATAGCCAGGGCCGTCGACGATCGCCCAGTCGGGGTTCCAGCCGGGGCGATCCTCGAAGCCGGTGCCGTCCCACCACAGGGCGATCTCGGGCTGGGACCACTCGATGGTGCCGTCACGCTCCCGGCCGTGCGTGATCCAGTAGACCCGCCGCCCCACGTAGCCGAGGCGCTCGGTCCGTCCGTTGTTGTAGAACAGCATGACGTACTCCGAGGGGTCCTGCTGCAGCCGATACGGGGTGATGGACCCCCTGGGGTTACGGATCGGGTGGACGCCGTCGTAGGTGAGCCAGAACGACTCACCGAACGACTCACCGCCGTCGTCGGACATCGCCGCCGCCAGCTTCCCGACCTCGGTCCGCCACAGCACCAGCAGCCGGTCGCCAACCGCCAGCACGTGCGGCTCCTCCCCCAGATCCCCTTCGGGTGGACGGAGGCCGACGTCACCGGCTGGGAGTGTCTCCCAGTCGGCGTCATCCGGGTCGTGCACGGTCAGGAGGTTGCGGCTCCTCAACAGGAACACTTCGGAGCCGAACGTCTCGCCGGCGCCGTCAGTGGTCTTCTGGAACGCGGCGTAGACGGCTCCGTCGATGATCGCCGGCTTGTCACACAGGAACATCCCCATCGTGTCTCCACACCACGGGTTCTCCCGGTCGATCCTGGTACGCCGTACCGGAACGAGGTGGCGGCGATCACCCCAGGTCGCCCCGTGGTCGTCGGACACCCGTAGCCAGTAACCCTCGTCGAGCTGCATGTCGGTGCGCCTGAGCGGGTCGCCGAGCGGGGGATGCGAACCGCGGTTCCACCCGTACAACAGGAGGATCCGCTCGCTCCCGTCGGGACGACGCTGCACCAGCTGGTAGCCGTCGTGGGACTGTCGTTCCGCCGACTCCACCAGCTGCAGCGCCGACCAGGTGCGGCCGAGGTCCGTGCTGCGGGTCGCATACAGCCGCAGCCCTGGGCCGCCCTCGCGATTCTCGGAGTGATGGAGGATCACCGACAGCACTGGTGGGTCGCCCACCGCCACGACGTTCTGCGAGTCGTAGTAGCCGTTCCGGTCGGATACGACCCGGCCACCCTTGAGATCGCGGGGATCGACCGGGCCCCGGTACCCGGTCACCCGATCCGCATCCCCTGGCGCTCCAGCTCGGCCTGGAGGCCGGCCACGTCCAGCTCGTCGAAGTCACGGCCCGTGCGGATCGACAGCGCGGCGGCGGTCCCGGCGGCTTGGCCGATGACGGCGCAGCAGCCCATGTTGCGGGTGGCGGCGTGGGCGACCTTGTCGCCGCCCGTCGCCCGGCCTGCCACCAGCAGGTTGCGAACACCGCGCGGGACGAGGTTGCGATAGGGGATCTGGAAGTACCGGCCCGTGGTGGGCAGGACGAGCAACCCGTAGCCGTCGATGAACTCGGGGAAGATGCCGACGGTGTCGTCGAAGCGCCCCTCCCCCGACACGTCCTGCTCGCTCATGTTGTAGACCCCGTCGATCTTGCGGGTGTCACGGACGCCGAGCGTCATCCCGAAGTTGCGCAACCGGGCACCCTCACATCCGGGCATGTGGCGACGGAGCGCTTCGATGGCGAGCATGGCCTGGCGACGCCCCTCGATCTCGAAGCGGGTGAGATCGTCGGGGTCGGTGCCGTCACACTCGCTCAGATGGATGAGGTTCATGTAGGTGAGCTCGCCGCTGTCGTGCACCGCTCCCCATGTCCCGGCGATCGTGGTGAGATCGGCCGGGATGAGACCCTCCTCCTGGGCTTTGCGGAACGGGGCACGGATGAACGGCGAGTACATGGCGTCCTCCTTGCCGGAGGTGCTGATGCTCCAACCCCCGCCGTCCCAGTCACCGTAGGTCTGCGGGTTCTCGGCGACGCCCTCGAGGAATGCCCTCTTGTCGACACCGGCCAGATGGAACATCACCGACGCAGCCATCATCTGTTCACGGGGTGTCTTGATGGTGGGTGCCCCCGCCCGGTGGGCGACGTCGGCGTCACCGGTTGCGTCGATGACCCGCTCGGCGAGGATCGCCTCGCGACCCGCCTTGGATTCGGTGATGATGCCGACGACCCGGTCACCGTCCATGACCGGCGCCACGAACAGGCGGTGGAGCATCGGACGGATGCCCGCCTCCTCCACGAGCCGGTCGGCCACCACCTTGAAACCTTCGGAGTCGAGCTCGTAGGAGAGAGACTGCGATTCGGGAACGGCCGCTCCCATCTCGAAGGCACGATCCTCGAACTCCCTGGCGATGCCGCCCGCTTCGATGGTCGCCTCGTGTCGGTACCACGCCATGCCTTCGACGCCGACCGTGGTGATGTTGCCGCCGAAGCATCCGAACCGCTCGACGAGTGCGACCTCTGACACCGGACCGCGCCGCCGCCAACGCCGCCGCCAGCCCCCCGGGGCCGGAACCCACCACGAGGACATCCGTCCGGTGGATGACATCGACCTGGCGGGCCGGCTCGGTGATGAAGGCGGACATGGTTGTTCCTATCCGATGGCAACGGGACTGTACCGTTCCGTCGAACACGGGCCGGGGGTCGACGGTTTAACCTTCACTCATGACGTTGCTCGACGAACTGAAGAACACCGGCCGCACCAACCTCGCCATCGGTGGCGACTGGCGCGAGGCATCTGACGGGTCTGCCATCTCCGTGCTCGATCCCTCCACCGGCGAGGAGATCGCCGCCGTAGCGAGCGGCTCGGTCGATGACGCCATCGCAGCGGTCGACGCGGCGGCCGAGGCGGCACCCGCCTTCGCCGCAATGGCCCCACGGGATCGCTCCGAGATCCTGCGCCGGGCCTTCGAGATCATGGTGTCGCGAGCCGATTCGATCGCCGAACTCATCGTGGCCGAGATGGGGAAGGCCTATCCGGAGGCCCGGGCCGAAGCGACTTACGCCGCAGAATTCTTCCGCTGGTTCTCGGGCGAGGCCGTCCGCAACATCGGCTACATCAACACCGCCCCCGGTGGCGACAAGAAGATCATCGCCATCCACCAGCCGATCGGCGTGTCGCTGCTGATCACTCCGTGGAACTTCCCGGCAGCCATGGCGACCCGCAAGATCGGTCCTGCAATCGCCGCCGGATGCACGATGATCCTGAAGCCGGCTTCGGACACACCACTCACTTCCCTCGCAGTGGCGCAGATCCTCGAGGAAGCGGGCCTGCCCAAGGGCGTGCTCAACGTCCTCCCGTCGCGCCGGGCCGGCGAAGTGGTCCCGGCGATGCTGGCCGACAACCGGGTCCGCAACCTGAGCTTCACCGGCTCCACCGAAGTCGGCCGTGGACTGCTCGAGCAGACCGCCAAGCGGGTGGTGCGGGCTTCGATGGAACTCGGCGGCAACGCCCCGTTCCTGGTGTTCGAGGACGCCGACATCGACGCCTCCATCGAGGGTGCGATGGTCGCCAAGATGCGCAACGGCGGGCAGTCCTGCATCGCCGCCAATCGCATCTTCGTGCACGAGGCGGTCACCAAGGAGTTCACCGAGAAACTCACCGCCGCCATGGGCGCCATGAAGGTCGGACCGGGCATGGAATCGGGCGTGACCCTCGGCCCGGTGATCAACGAACGGGCCGCCGCCGACATGGCCGGCTTCGTGGAGGAAAGCACCGGACACGGATCCCAGGTGACAGTCGGCGGGCGTCGCCCCGACCGGGCCGGGTTCTTCTTCGAACCCACCGTGCTGGCCGATGTCAAGCGGGACGACCCGATCCTCGACACCGAGGTGTTCGGTCCCATCGCGCCGGTCGTGAGCTTCTCCAGCGAGGAGGAGGCGATCGCCCTCGCCAACGACACCATCTTCGGTCTCGCCAGTTACCTCTACACCGGCGACCTCGGCCGAGGGCTCCGTGTGGCCGAGGCGATCGAAGCCGGCATGGTTGGCATCAACCGCGGTCTCATCTCCGACCCCGCCGCCCCGTTCGGTGGCGTCAAGGAGTCCGGTCAGGGCCGGGAAGGCTCCCACGAAGGTGTGATGGAGTTCCTCGAGACCAAATACATCGCAGCCGGCTGGTAGGCCACCGCGGCCGGTTGGGTGCGGGGGTCAATCCTCCTGCGCCTCGTACCAACCGTCCCAGTCGAACCCGGCCGGGACGATCATGAGGTTCTCGTACTCGAGGCCGGCAGCGTCGATGATGCGGGTGATGGGCGGAAGCAGCCGCTTGAACGCCGGATCACCATCGGCCACCGCGATCTCGAACAGGAGCGGCTCCAATTCCATCGGGAGCTGCGACTCGGTCATCACCTTGGCGGCGTTGAGGAAGGTGCCGTGGATTCGCCGGGCGTCCTCAATCGTCGGCTCCTCGCCGAGCCGTGGCACCACGTTGAGCGAGCCGTCGACGATCTCGAAGCCGGTGAGCACGCCGGGCTCGGTTAGGTGCAGCCACCTGGTGTGATGCAGACGGTATCCCTTGTCGTGGGTGTTGACGCCGACCGGCTCCCCATCGATCAGCAATGGGAGGTGGCATTCCGCTACCAGGCCCACGAGCAGCAGGTCGGCCTGATGGTCCAGTAGGTCGTGGGATTCGGAGAAGTCCACGGTGAACACCGTCCCCTCGAACAGCGCCACCGGGTCGATGACCACCGCATCCTCCAATTCGATGATCCGATCGGAGCCCTCGATCAGAGCGTCGAGGGCGGCGTCGGGATCATCGCCCATTTCGTAGCCCAGCTCGGTGAGGTGATCCTCGAGGTCGTAGAAGTTGCGGGGGCCATCCGCGAGGGCGGCCAGGAGGTCGGCAACGGGATCAGGCATGAGCGAACGATAGATCGCCGGGGACGACCCGACCAAGGCACGGCGCGGTGTCACTGATTCGGCGCTGCCTCGGCAGCCCACTCGCCTTCTTCGGCCCCGCCGGCCGGAAGTACCCGGTCATGACGGAGGGGCGTGACTCGCCCGACGAGGGCGATGCGGCCCTCGTGAATCGGGACGACGGCGGTACGGAACCGATGCGACACGATCCGGATGGTACGCAACGGCGACGCGAGGGTATCGTATGTTCAACACGGCGTGCTCCACGCCGAACCCTCTGATCGGCGGACCACGCCCGCTGACGGCTGCGAGGGCAAAGGGGGCACTGTCCTCGGAGAACCACCCGTATCGCAACGCGTCCGGGCCGGAACAGGAGAGCGTGGTTCCCCTCCGGCGACGGACGGAAAGCGAAGCATCCGTGACCGATCAGAACACCCTCAAGCGTCGCATACGCGCCCGGATGGCGAAGACCGGTGAAAGCTACACCGCGGCCCGTCGCTCCATCGTCGGGACCACGTCGAGCAAGGCGGATCTCGAAGGAGTGGTACCCGGCTACCAAACCTTCGGAGGTGGAGCCCACCACGACTCGGCTCTCATGAGCAACGTCCTCGCCCAGGCCGGTGTGACCGCACCCCATACCGGTGTCCCGTTCACCGAAGCGATGCTGGCCGGGCTTGCCGGGGGAATCGGGGTGATGTACTTCGTCTTCGAGTACGAAGGACACCTCCCGATGCTGACGATGGTGCTGCGTCACCACCCGGAGGACTTCATCGAGGGCTTGCTCCGTCGAGTCGGAGCGGACCACCGCATCCACACGACGGGATCGAGGTCCAGGGCCGAGGCGACGCTGCGTTCGGTGATCGCCGACGGCAGAGCGGCTGTGTGCCGCGTCACCGCCGGGTCGATGCCGTACCAGGATCCGATGCCGACCGGCGACCACCATGAGATCGCCATCGTCGGAATCGCAGGCGACACGGCGCTCGTCGACGACGAGTGGCCGAAGCCGCACCACGTTTCGATGGCCCAGCTCGCCGCAGCCAGGGCGCGGACCGCCAAACACAAGCACCGGCTGATCGAAGTCGTATCGCCGAAGGTCGACGCCAACCTCGAAACCGGGATCCGCGATGCGATCGCCAAGACGTGTTCCAACCTCACCGGACCGGTGCTCGGGAACAACTTCGACTCCAACTTCGGGTTCCGCGGCCTCGAGAAGCTGGCGACCGAACTGCGGTCGGGCACGCAGAAGGGGTGGCTGGCACGATTCTCGGATCCCGATCGAATGTTCGTGGCCCTTCAACGTCTGTACGTCGGGATCGAGAGCGAGTGGGGCTCCACTGGCGGCATGAGGCCGCTGTACGCCGACTTCCTCGATGAGGCCGGCACCATCGTCACGGCCGAGCGCCTCAGCGAGGCGGCGACGCTGTTCCGGCAGGCGGGCACCGGCTGGCAACGGCTCGCCGAGTCCTCGATGCCGGCCGGTGTCCCGGGGCTCGGCCGGGTACCGGACGTGCTCGAGCAGATGCAAGCAATGACGATCACCGCCAGGACACATCCGTCTCTGGGATCGAGCGCCCTCGACGATCTTCGCGCCGAGTTCGTGGACTCCGGAGGGCTCAGCTCAGACGATGCCCGCAGCCTCTTCCTCACGATGTCCGATGCCGTCGAGGAGATCCTCGCCATCGAAAGAGACGCGGTGGATGCCTTGTCGACTGCGGTGACCCCGTGAGCACCGGGACCCAAGCCCCTGGTGTGGTCGATCAACCCCGGCCACCATCGGTGTCATGACACCTGACGCAGCCGGGGCAATCGTCTCTGCGGAAGTCGATCGACTCGAAATCGAACTCAACAACGCAGCAGCAGGTCGCTCGTTGTGTGCCATCTCAAAGTCGGCGGGATCGGTTCCGGGCGCCAAATACCTCGAGGGCAGGCTGGTGGCGGCCCGCGAGCTGGCTCGCCAACTCGACGGCGGGGCGGTCTGCGACAGCGGCCGGGTCCTGCTGGCACGGTGGCGGCAAGCGCTTGACGACGTGACGGAATCCCGGTTCGGCGCCGACTGGCTGGCGTATCGGGCCGGCGGAGTCGACGAACTAACAGACGTTCTCGAGCTGTGCGGCTGCCCTCCGATGAACGTGCTGTTGCCATCTGAGGGCCAGGACTGACCGTGGCGGTGAGCGCGAACTCAGGGTTGGACCCTGGGTTCAACCTGTCGGTTTGGCGACCCAGCGCATCTCGATACGGACCCCGGCGTCGTTCATCAGATTGA
This sequence comes from uncultured bacterium, assembly GCA_963825585.1. Taxonomy (GTDB): domain Bacteria; phylum Actinomycetota; class Acidimicrobiia; order Spongiisociales; family ZC4RG35; genus JAOUGY01. The sequence goes on along the minus strand of CAWGTX010000001.1, from coordinate 151,436 downwards.
ACACGGGGCAGCGGGCCTCGGTCTCCTCGACCACCTCGGCGAGGCGTTCGGCGCTCTCGTCGGTGAGGACCACGGCGTCGACCTTCACCGACTGAAAGTGCTGGGTGACACCCCGCACACCGAGTCGACCCCGAATGTCGATCGTGAAGGCCGCGTCGTACTCGATGCCCTGGTAGGCGAAGCCCATCTCGGCGGCGGTGCGGCCGAATGTCACCGACTCACAGCCCAGCAACGCTCCCAGCACCGTCTGCAACGGCGACGGACCCTCCCCGGTGCCACCGTGCTCGATGGGTTCGTCGGTGACCAGCGTGCCGTACTCACCGGTGTCGATCTCGGTGTACAGGCCGCCGTAGTTCCTGGCAGAGACCGCCTTGCGACGGACGATGGGCTGGGACACGTCCATCGATGAGGCCACTTCGGTCGCCATGGTTCAGCTCCTCACGTTCAGATGTTCGAGACCGGCGTCGGTGTCGGCCAGGACCTCCAGATGTCCGAGGTCCAGAGTCTTGAGCCAGCGCTGCTGCCCGGACGTCAGCGCCAGGAAGAATCCGAGCTCCACCAGCTGCGGTTCGGTGAAATGCTCGTGGAGCCGATCCCACAGCTCGTCGGTGGCGAGGTTGGAGTCCCACACGACCGCATCGGTGTAGGCGAGTGCCGCCTTCTCCCGCTCGGTGTAGCGGTCGGAAGCCTGGAACATGAGCAGGTCGTCGTAGTGATCCTCGGAGACCCCCGCATCCACCGACCGTTGCGCCGCGCAGTACCCGCACTGGACCGTCTTGGTGACGTAGACCCGACACAGCTCCTTGATGGCGTGGTCGAGAACTCCTTCGACGAACGTCTCCGTCCAGGCGGCGGTGAAGGTCTTCATGACCGCCGGGACATGGGCCCGGATCGCCTGGCTCTCGGGTCGCGGGGTGCCGACACGCCGTGCCCGATCGAGGATCGCCAGCATCTCGGGGTCGGTGATCGTGCCGAGGTCAGGGTATGAGATTCGCGCCATGCCGACAGCCTACCGAACCGCGCCTACAAACGATTGCGTAAGCCCCGGCGGAGATCGTCAGTGCCGGGTCTCGGGGATGAACACGGTGGCTCCCACCGCTACCACCGAAGCGAAGATCAACATCGGCAGGATGGCGAGCGGCCTGCCCCCCACGGTGTAGAGCCATCCCGACAACAACGGGGCGACCATGAAGGCGGCATCACCGGTGAACCGGAACGCTCCCAGACGCTTGCCCAACGCCTTGCCCTCGCTGAGGTCGGCGAGGATGGTGGTACCCACGTTCACACCGGACGACCCGAAAGCCACCAGGATGATGGATGCGAACCATGCGATCGGGGAAGCCCACAGGAAGAACACCAACACTCCGACCGCCTGCAGCAACAGGCCCGGCACCAGCGCCATCCGACGCGAGTGGCGGTCGCTGATCTGACCGGCGACCAGCGCCGACACCAGCCGCGCCACCCCGCCACCCCCCAGCGCAAGACCGACCTGGGCCGGCCCGATACCCAATTCGCCATCGGCGACGATCGGGACGAGCGTCTGCAGCAGTGCCCCACCGAGAGCGAACTGGACCGCGGGGAGAAGGTAGATGAACGTCAGGATCCGTTTCGGGATGGCGACCGGCTCCCCTGGCTCCCCGTCGAGCCGCGGTTGGCTCGCTTCGACCTCGGGCGACGGGGCACGTACGAACACGATCAGAGCCGCCACCGCGGTCGCCACGATCCCGGCGATCCCGACCGCCCACCGCCAACCCAGCGCGGCACCGATCGTCCCACCGGTGGTGGGACCGAAGGACTGTCCGGCGAGCAACCAGCCGGCGAACGCCGACAACGCCGCCCCGCGTCGGATCTTGGGGGCGCGAGCGAAGTGCGCCATGGCGGTGGTCAACACGAAGGTCGACGCCACCCCCAGCACGAAGGTGGCGACGAATGCCACCGACGCCGACGGAGCGAGAGCGAGCACGAAGCTCCCCAGCCCCACGATCACCGCCGATAGCGACATCATCGGACCCGGTCTCATACGATCCGAGATACGACCAGCCGGGAAGTCGGCTGCGAGGCGCCCGGTGGCGAACACCGAACCGAGGAGCCCAAGCCCGACGGCGCTCATCCCCAACTCCCGGCCGATGTCTGGGAGCAGGGGCGGCCGGACGAAAGCCGCCATGGTGAGGAAGAAGAGGGCTGCGCCGATCGCGGTCGAAACCGAGCGAAACCTCGACGATGAAGGCATGGGTGTCAGCTGCGGGCCGGCGCCGTCGACTCGCGCACCGACAGGGTCGGCGTGAGCCTGACGCAGGTCGAGCTGTCGACCCCGTCATCGGCCATCAGCTCGAGCAGAAGCGACGCCGCCTCGACGCCCATCTGACGGTACGGAACCCGGACCGCCGTCATCGGCGGCTGCATGAACTGCATGAACGGCACGTCGTTGTAACCGGTGATCGACATGCCGGGCCCCACTTCATAGCCGGCCTCCCGAACCGCCTGATAGGCGCCGATGGCCAGCAGGTCGTTGGCGGCGACGATGGCGGTTATGTCCGGGTTCTTCTCGATGAGACGACGACTGACGCGGTAGCCCGGCATCATCCGGAACGATTCGGCCTCTTCCACCGGGGCCTCGTGCACGCCGAGTTTCTTCGCCCACGCCAGGAAGGCCTCCCGCCGATCCTGACCGGTCGAGAAGAAGTGGGGCCCTGCCACGTGCCCGATCCTGCGGTGGCCGAGCTCGACGAGGTGCTCCAACACCAACCCGATCCCGGCGTGGTCGTCGCCGACCACCGCAGGGACCGCCACATCCTCGGACATCCGGTTCACGAGCACCACGGGCATCCCCTGGTCATGGAGTCTGCGGACGTGATCATCGGCACGCGACGCGCTGGCGATGATCATGCCGTCGGGCCGCCGCTCCGCCAGCGTCTCGATGACACCGAGGCTGGTGTCGTCGCGCGGGTCGGTGTTCACGATGAGAAGCGAGTATCCGTCGGTGCCCAACCGATGCTCGACACCGGCGATGATTGGTCCGAACAACGGGTTCTCGACGTCGGGGATGACCATCCCGACGGTCATGGTCTGGTTGGTGCGAAGCCCCCGGGCCAGGGGGTGCGGCCGGTATCCCAGCCGCTCTGCCACCTCGAGCACCCGCTCGACCGTCTCGGGGTTCACGACTCCCCGGGTCTGGGGGTTGAGGGCCCGCGACGCGGTCGAGGTGTGCACCCCGGCGGCGTCGGCGACATCCTTGAGTGTGACCCTGGCCCCAGCCATCAGTTCCTCGTGTATTCCGTGTGCAGTCCGTGGCCCCGAGCATGCTGGAGCCAATCGATTTCGGCCAGCCTAGCCACGACGTCAGGTACTACAATCGATTGCACCAGCGGGGTCTTCCGCTCCACGGAGCGGCGGGGTCTTCCGCCCGATGAGAGAGGAACGACGAATGGCGCGCATCAGTTTCAGGCTTCCGTCCAAGGTCGAAGACGAAGAGTGCCGCAGCTGGCTCCAGAAAGCGATCGCCAAGGGAAAGCCCGGTCCCGAGTTCCAGGCGATCCGCGCCCACGCCCCCGGTGTGATGCGGTCGTTCACGATGAGCCGGCAGTGGCTGTACCACGATGGCATCCTCGACTTCGAGCTGAAAGAGCTCATCCGCGCCTACATCGCCCTCTCCGGCGACTGCACCTACTGCTCCAACCAGGGTGTGGCCCGCGACATCAACGCCGACCAGGCCCAGCTCGACCAGCTGTTCGACTATCAGAATTCGGATCAGTACACCGACCGGCAGAAGCTGTGCTTCCGCTACGCCGACGCCATCATGTGGGACCCATCCCAGGCCGACGACGCCATGTGGGCCGAGCTCAAAGCCGAGTTCACGGAGCCCGAACTGGTCGAGCTCGGATACTGGATCGGCTTCACCTACGGGGGCCAGCGTTGGCTCAAGACCCTCGGATCCACCCAGGGCCAGCTCCAGGAAGCACTCGATGCGGCCGGCGAGGCGGGGTCAGTCTTCACGGGGCTCACGACCAGCGACTGACGCCCGATCACGCTTGCCCGACATCGATCCGGTTCCCGTCGGGGTCGGCCATCACAAACGTGCGGAGACCGAAGTCGGCGTCACGGATCCCCTTGACGATCCGGACGCCGTGCTGGCGGCAGTGGCCGTACAACGCCGAGGCGTCGTCGACCATGCGGTGAGCCAGGTTCCTGCGACGATGGCATCGTCGGCCCTGAGAAACACGATCCCTGCTGGGTCGACGATAGCGAACATCGTGTCCTCGCAGAACAGCCCGAAGCCGCCAAACATCTTCTTGCCGCGAAGATCGCCCAGCTCGACGAGGTCGTCTACGACCGCTGCGGCCGCCGCTGCTCCCGCCTCACTGTGTTTCGACCCCTTCTCACCCATCGCCACCTCCACGTCTGCGGGTCGGCTTCGGGCGGAGCGTGGCGACCCAGTCGAGGCTCCGCCGAAACCACACGGCCATCAACTCGGTGTCGTTCAGCACGTCGGCAGGCACCACCAAGAACTCCTTCATCTCCTTCCCGTACTGGATCGCCGGCAGGGCGTCGAAGGACTCGATGAACTCGGACCGATCGGCGGCTGCCAGCCGCAGCGACAACGACCCGTCGACGTCGAGGAAGCTCGTCATCCAGCCGTTCAGCGATGTGTATGGGGTCGCCACCCCTTTTCTCGCCACCCCGACCAGTTCGAGCACCGAGTCGTAGGCTTCCAGCCGCTCCGGTGGGCCCTCATAGCCGGCCTTCCTGGCCACATCCGCCTCCTCGATCGATAGACGAACAGACTCACCCGGTACAACCATACGGGCTGATTCGAAGATGAGGTCGACCGAGACGATCTCACCGTCGGTCACCGCGATCATCTCGGCAAATGGGACCAGCCCACCTTCGTGGCCCACGCCCAGCGCGCCGACGGTGATCACGCGGTCGGCCGGCTCGGCCTGATGATGGATCACGACGTCGCCAAAGATCTGCGCTCGCCGCTTCACTTCGATGCTCCCAACTCACCGGCGATGCCACTGCCCGAGCTGATCGGACAGATTCGACCCGGCCAGATCGGCTGGTTCCGGCTCGGCTCCGAGGAAGGACCCGACTCGGTTGTGGTGTGCACCCCCTGCTCTCGCTGCTCCCTCCGGTGATCGACGTCCGTTCCGCCCAGGCGACTGCCGACCGACACCGACCAGCCGGTCCATCGGATCGCGGCGGCGGTGGGATACGAATCCGAGTACGCCTTCAACCGCGCCTTCTCGCGCCACGTCGACGAGAGCCCAGGCAGATTCCGGGCCAACATGAGGCTCAACCCACCCGTGTCGCCGGTCTCTTCGCCGCCGCCCGATTCGGACTGAAATCAGCTGCGCCACGAGTCACCGCTCATCCGGGCGCGCGGACTCCTGGCTCACACCCGGACGAGTTCCAACGGAAACGTGTGGAGACTCTCGCAGCCGTCGGCGGTGACCACGCAGAGGTCGCCGGTCTGCACCCCCACGGTCTCGTCCAGGGCGATGACGTTGGGCTGGATCACCATCGTCTGTCCCTCCTGGAACACCCAGGGATCGTCGACCTGCGTGGTCTTGCGGGTACGCATGCTCGGCGGAAGCAGCCCAATGCCGAACCCATGGAGGAGTCCGTCACGGATGGTGTAGCCGGAGTCCTCGATCATGTCGGAGGCGTCCCACACGTCCTCGTGGGTGGCGCCGGGGCGGATCGCCGATCGCACCGAGTGGTACACCTCTTCGGCGACCCGGTGCAGGTCGGCGATGATCGGTGAGGGGTCGGCGCCCAACGTGTAGGTGCGTAGACCCTGGCCGGCGTACCCACCGTGGGAGATCGAAATCTCACAGGACACCACATCGCCCACCTCGAGTCGACGCGATGACAGCACCTGCGACGGCACACACCGATCCGGCCTGTCCATGGGCGTCGACGCCAAGTAGTAGAAGGTGGTGAGCCCGCCTTCCCTCAGATATGCGCCTTCGATGGCGGCGGCCAGCTCGTACTCCCGGATGCCCGGCACCAGCGCCTCGGCGAGCGCCCGCAGCGAAGCGTCGGTGTGGGCGGCCCCGCGTCGGAGCCATTCCAACTCCTCGCCGCTCTTGGTGACCCGGAGAGCACGGAAACCCGGCGTCACGTCACGGAACGAGACGGCCTCGGCGACCGCCCGCATGCGCCCGTAGTGTTGATAGGGCATCAGACCCACCACTCCCACGGCGCGGGCGCCACGGCGGAGCAACTCCTCGGCGATGGTCGCGCCGGAGTCGACGCCTCCCCAACGAACATCGTCGAGTTGGCTCACCTCGGCGGCGTTGGGCACGTGGTTGTAGCTCTGGACCAGCAGCGTCGGGTCCTCGTCGAGCGAGAACACCACGTAGTTGTCGCGCATCCCCAGGTAGGTGGAGAGATAGTGGACGTCTGCCTGCAGTGCCCGACCCAGCGCCGACCACCCGAACAGGACGAGCGCATCGATGCCCTCGCCCTCCATGAAGCTCCTCACCCGCGCGTACCGGCGGCGGTATTCGTCGTCGCTGAATCGGGGATAAGCCTGCTCCGTCATCCCATTCACGGTACCGATCTGCTACAAACGATTGCATGCATGGCGAAGATATTTTTGGCTTTCGACAGATCGGCCACCACGACCTGGGCGGGTACGGCGACGGCATGCAGGTCATGCGACACGGCGATGCCCTGTATGTTGGCCATTTCGGACCCAGCGGCATGGGCACCAGCGTGCTCGATGCGTCCGACCCTTCGAATCTCGAGCTGGTGAAGCAGTGGAAGGCGCCCGAGGGTGGACACAACCACAAGGTCCAGGTGGCGGACGGCCTCCTCATCACGAACTTCGAGGCGTTCCGCGGTGGTGCGCCCGACCGGGTGGGTTTCGCCATCTTCGACCTCTCGGACCCGTTCAACCCCGGCGAGATCGGTTTCTGGAACAGCGGAGGCAGGGGCGTCCATCGCATCGTCTACGAAGGCGGTCGCTACGTGTACCTGTCGGCGACCCCGCCGGAGTTCTCGGACCGGATCTGGATCATCGTCGACATCGCCGACCCCACCAACCCGGTCGAAGCCGGCCGATGGTGGTGGCCGGGGATGAAGGCCGGAGAGGAGCACCTCCGCGACTGGCCCGAGGGTGAGGAGCGCTCGGTCCACCACGCCATGGTTCACGGCGACCGCGCCTACGTCGGGTTCTGGGATTCGGGCATGGCGATCCTCGACACATCCGACTACTCCGACATCAAAACCATCTCGCACATCAACTGGGAAGTGGGCGGCAACACCCACACCTGCCTGCCGTTGCCGTCGAAGAACGTGGTGGTGGTCACCGACGAGGCGGTGAAGAACGACTGCGAAGGCGACCCCCACTACGTGCGGATCGTCGACATCTCCGACGAGACGAACCCCGAGGTGATCGCCGTCTGCCCCGAGCCGGAGGGTGACTTCTGCGAGCGGGGTCTGCGATTCGGAGCGCACAACCTCCACGAGAACCGGCCCAACAGCTACCGCAGCGAAGAGCTGATGTTCACCACCTACTTCAACGGCGGTCTTCGTGTCTACGACGTGTCGGACACGCACAACCCCACCGACATCGCCCATTGGATTCCCGAGTGCCCGCCCGGCCAGGAGGCGTGCCAGATCAACGACTTGTGGGTGGCCGAGGACCTGCTCGTCTACATCACCGACCGGGTGAACGGCGGGGTGTACGTGCTCGAGCCGGAGGGGTGGCTGAAGGAACGCATGCGGGCCGCGGCGGTCTGACAGCTGTCACACCGCGGGTGAGGTCGGCGTGCAGACGCTCAGCCTTCGGCCGCGCAGAGCGGTGGCGGCCCGTTCGCGTTCGTCCTCGCTCCACGAGTCGTAGGCACTCCGCCCGATCACCGAGTGTGCCCAGTCGAGGTCGTCGGCAGCGACCATCTCGTCGATGAGGTCGCCCTCCGGCTCGACTCGAGCCGGAGCCGCCTGCGCCCGCAGTCGTTCGATCTCGGCTTCGAGGTCCTCCACATGGGCGCGCAGTTCGGCGACTTCCCCGCGAGCGCGACGTGCCAGTCTCAGCACGAACTCATCGACGTGTGCGGGCGAATACCCGTGGGGGACGACCGGGAAGGTTGGCGAGTTGAACGACATACCGCCCTATCGGCGCCGTCACCCTCGATGCTTGAACGCACCCGCAGGCCAAACCGGGAGCACGTCGACGGACTAGTCCCCGCCCTGGCCACCTGATCCGTATCCACGATCCGATGGATTCGCCCAACTGCTGCGAATTTTCTGAGGAAGCAGACGCTCGTCCGCGGCTACGCCCGCTCCGGGTCCAGAGTGTTGGCGAGGACCGCTCTGACCGTGGCGGCAAACTGCACACCCGGTCAAACCCTGGGTCTCAGCCGCCACCAGCACCGACCGGTGATCGGCCTGCCGGGTCGCCGGATCGTCCGGCGGGCCGTACGTGACCAGGGCATGGCCGACAGGCGCAGGGGCCACCAACAACGCGGCGAACATCCCCCGCCTCGCGCCCACCGTTTGGACCGACATCGCCAAGGTCAACGCTCCGATGGCGGCGGGTGCGGCGGACGTGCCGAAGTTGCGGATGCGGCCCGAAACCCCGACGAGGTGAGCGTCGGAGCGACCGGTCCACGTTCGATGTCACCGGACGGGCTTCGGACTCAGCCCCGCTGTCCGGACTCTTCGTCGATCAGCCGCTGGAGTTCCTTGGACACGGTACTCAGGTGGGTGTGGAGCCACTGCTCGGCTTCGATGGGATCGCCATGACGGAGCGCCTCGACGATCACAAGGTGCCCTCTGGCGTGCAGGCCCTCGTGGAACCGCCGAACCAACCAGTAGCGCCCCACGTCGGCACGAAGCTTGAGGATGATCTCGACGGTGCGCGGGCAATCGGCGACGCGATACAGCTCCGTGTAGAAGTCGGTGCGGCACCGGACCCACTCCCCGGCGTCGGTGGTTCCGTCGATCCTCCTCGCCAGCTCCTCGAGGTGGTCGAGCTGCTCGGGGGTGACGCGACTGGCCGCCAGGCGAAGGGCGTAGGTCTCGAGAAGGATGCGGAGATCGTAGATCTCGGCGACCTCCGCCGGGCTCAGCTCTCGAACGGTCGCACCGCGGTGGGCCTGGAAGGTGACGAGACCCTCCGACTCGAGCCGCCGCAACGCTGCTCTCACCGGGATCCTGCTGACTCCCAGCGCATCGGCGATGCGGTCCTGGGCGAGACGTTCGCCCGGGATGTAGAGGCCTTTGATGATCGCCTCACTGAGAACGTGGTGCACGGTGTCTTCGATGGTTCGATAGGAAGCCCGCGCCTCGGAGGCGAGCACTTCCAGCGTTTCGGCACGATGATTCACGTCGCTACTTCTCCAGCATCTCGCGTCAGGCGCAATCCCTGCTCGGCGTCGAACCTGTGGGCGGCACCGCCGGCGCCAGGTCGCAGGTGACAGACCACACCGGCGACGGCTCGCAGATCGGAGCCACCAGCCCTGACCCCGCCCCCTCGGACACCGCCCATTGCGCCGTTGAGCAGGATCGTATCCATTCTGCCGGAGATTCACGTGCTCCCGGCAGACCACACGTCGAACGCCCAGGAGCGCCGAGTGCCGCCATCGATCTCACTCGAGTCCGAGCCGCTCGAATGACGCCACCGATCACAGGGGCCCACAGGACCTCCACCATGAGGTGCCGGGGACTCCAGCCGGGCCGACGAGCGAGGAGGAGCGAGGGCCGCCACCGGTGAAGTCGGCATCGACGGAGCGCGGCAACCGCTTCCGGCTTTCTGGCCCCTCGCACCTGGCACCTCGCTCGTTCCGCACACGGACTCCGCTCCGGCTCGGTCCCCATCCGTACGACCGTACGGCTAGTGCTGTGACCAGAAACGTTTGCGAGGGTCAGGTCGTGACCGTCCATCCGTTCGTTTTCTGGTCACAGCCTGGCCGACCGTGCCCCCACGCCCCACCCCGCCTCCCAGCGGAGCCCAACAGGTCGGCCGGAACATCGAAGACGGCGAAGCACCACATGCAACACGCCCACACGACACGTGCGGCGCCGACCCACAACCAGGCGAACGTTGCAGGACACGGCACTAGCTCGCCACCGAGCGACCCTCGTCACGGAGTCCCCGCGTGGGTCGACCCCACGCCCAGAACACGACGGCGACGATGCTCACCAGCACGGCGTTGGCCCCGAACGCTGCCCCGAACCCGGAGGCATCCGCCACCGCCCCCAGCACGGGTGGACCGATGAAGAGACCAAAGTCGCCTGCGGTGCGGTAGATCCCGAAGGCGAGCCCCCGAGCCTCGGCCGGGGCGGAGTCGGCGGCGAACGCTGCCGGTGCAGGCCCCGCCATCGACGTGGCGACCGCCTGCATACCCGCCGCCACGAGGAACCACGTGATGGTGTCGGCCAGAGCGAACGCCGTGAGTGCGATCGTCATGCCGATGAGTGCCGGAATGATGAGAAACCGCTTGTTGAACCGATCGGCGAGCGTCGCCGTGAACGGCAACGCCAGCAGGTTCACCGCCTCCATACCGGACAGGATCAAACCGATCTCACCCGCTCCGAGACCGAACTCGATCGAGCCCTCCAGAGGGAGAAGGCTCGCCCGGGCGGTGCCGCGGGTCAGGAAGATGGTCATGATCACCAGCAGGATCGAGGTGTAGGCCCGAGATCGGAACAGCGCCTTCACCGCTCCCCGGTTGCGACCCTTGGTGGACGCGCCCGGTTCGCGCTGCTTGAGAGTTTCGGGCAGTCGAATCGCGCTGTACGCCGCCGCCGAGACCGCGAACACGGTCACCACCCAGAACGGTGCCCGCAAACCGTACTGCTCCGCCACCAGCCCACCGATGGCCGGGCCCGCCGAGACTCCCAGTTGGATGGCGGCCTGATTGGTGCCGAGGAAACGTGCCCGCCGATCGGGCGTTGCGATGTCCGCCAGGAACGCCATCGCACCCGTCATGTACATGGCCGACCCCACCCCGGCAACGAAACGCCACGCGATGAGGACGGCGATCGACGGGGCGAGCCCCGAACCGACCATCCCCATCGCCACCACCAGCGGGCCTCCGACCAGCAGTGGCTTTCGTCCGAAGCGGTCCGAGGCGAGCCCGAGCGGCGTGTTGAGCACCATCCGCGCCAGGGCGAACGCCGACATGGTGGCCCCGATGGCGGCCAGACCCACGTTGAAGGTATCTGCGAAGAGCGGGAGCACCGGCGAGACGATGCCCTGCCCGAGCATCACGATCGCCGTGGATCCGGAAACAGCCCAGAGGTCTGCCTTGCGGACCGGACCGTCGCTCAGATGAACTCCCCGTTCTCGGCCATCTCCACCGAGAACAGACGATCCAGGCAGAACATGAGATGCGACAGCACGTCGTCTTCGATGATCGACGTCATGGTGTCGGCTCTGGAGGCGAACTGAGCCATCCGTTTGACGAGCATCTCGTTCGGATCGGCCAGTGCCTCCTGGTCGGCGATCACCTGACGGGCGGCAGCGCCGTAGGCGTCGATCGCACCGAGGGCGGCATAGATCGCCGCCTCCATCGCCTTGGTCTTCTCGGTGATGAGTTCGTGGGGTTTCACAGCCATCTCTCCCATCTCTTCCACCTGTAGGGGAGTTCCACGAAGGTTCCGGGGCCTTCGGCCTCCTCCAGCAGCCGCAGCAGCGCCTCGACCATGAGATGCTGCTGATCCGGACGGTTCGGCTCACCGAGGGGGTTGCCCATCGGGAACCGGGCGTACGCCGCCCTCGACACTCCGACCCCGAAGGTGATCTCGGGGCGCAACGACACCGTTGCGGTGGCGATGCCGGCCCGTTCCAATGCACCAGATACCAGTCCGACCGACCGGTGGCACATGGGTCAGCCAGGCACCAGCAGCGCGACGTCCACCTCCACCTCCGACAGCAGGCCTGCGACGGTCGGGCCCAACTGGTCGGCGATCGGGTCGGGGTCGGGGTTGAATCCCATCATGCCGATGTGGATCGGCGACGACGCCCCCACCCTCCCTCGCTCCACCAGCTCGTGGAGTCGATCGATCGGTAGGACGACGTTGGCGTCCTGCTCGGCCGAGGACGTGTCGTAATGGGTGTGGGTGAAGCGAATGCGGGACAGATCGGAGTCGTCGGGGATGATCCGGTGGGTCGGGTCACCTGCCACGGTCTCGACGTGGAACGGCGGCTGATCGTCGAGATGCGCCCCGGCGGTGGTCAGCAGTGCCACCCTGCATTCGGACAGAGGCTTGGACGGCCGGGCGAACGGCACGGGCTCGTTGCGGCGCGGATGGGAGCCGTGATGGGTCTTGGCGATGAACGAGATCCACTCGTCGTACTTCTCGCCCAGGCCGGTGGTGTCGAGCTGTTCCATCTCCACATGAACCTCCGTCTCCGGACCTGCAATCGATTCCATAGCTACGCTAGTCCCCGGAGCCGTCCCCCGTTCCAGGAGCACCACTCATGACACTCGAGCTCGGATTCGCCCCTTCAGAGGATCCCTTCGTCGTCCAGCACGGCGGGTTCTACCGCCGCTGGCTGGCGATGATCGATGACATCTCGGAGTTGGAAGCCACCGTTGCCAAGCTCACGGGCACCACCCACGACGTGTGGGTTCCCGTGTGGCGTGAGGTCGGCAGTGCACATGAGGCCGAGGGTGACCGTCTCGAGGCGGCCGGGGATCACGAGGGCGCCCGGCGCTCGTACCTCCAGGCCAAGACCTACTATGCGATCGGCCGGTTCCCCGGTGAGGTGAGCGACGTCAAACGCTCCATCTCCGACGACTGCTCGCGGGCCTATCGCAAAGCCTGCGCCCACCTCGACCCACCCGTGGAAGTGGTCGAGGTCCCCCACGAGGGCAAAACCATCCGATCGCACTTCCGTGCGCCGAAGGGGGCATCCGCCGACGCCCCAGTGGCAGCCGTCCTGATCATGTGCGGCGCCGACGTGTTCAAGGAGGACCGGGGCTGGGCCCAGGAGTACTGCCTCGAGCAGGACATGGCGTCGCTGGTGATGGACGCTCCGGGGACGGGGGAGAACCCCTTCGCGTGGGCGCCCGAATCGGTGTCGGCGTGGGTGGCCGCGGTCGAGTGGATGGCCGCCCGCCCCGAGGTGGACGCCGATCGGATCGGTGCGTTCGGCATCAGTCGGGGCGGGTACTCGGTGATGCAGCTGGCCGGGGTCGCCCCCGACAAGGTCAAGGCGGTGGTGGCCAGCGCCGGGCACCCATTCGGCTACGAGATGTCGGACGACGAGCTCGACGAGTTCGTGGCAGTCCGCAACCAACGGTCGACCTGGAAGTTCGGTGCCCCCGACGGCCCCCCGTCGTTCGCCCCCACCTCGCGGGAGCAGGAGCGGGCGGCGTTCAAGAAGTGGGCGTTGTCGGAGTTGGGCCTGGTCGACAAGATCACCCAGCCGGTCTACATGGTGAACGGCAAGAACGACCACCTCGCTCCGATCGGCAACATCTACTTCATGCTCGAGAACGGCCCCGCCATCGGACGCCAGGCCCGTGTCTACGCCGACGACGGTCACTGCGCCTTCAAGTATTTCAAGGACTGGGCTCCGGCTTCGTTCGCGTGGCTGGCAGAGCACTTGTCCAAGTGAACGCAGCACGCAGCACGCAGAACGCAGAACGCTCCACGAGCTCTCCGCCGCCCTGCGCCACCCATAGCGGCCGAATGCCGTGCAATCGTCCACCAGAGCTGCGAACCGGTGGAGGGGTGTGCTGCCACCTGATTGGGCGTTCGGCCTTCGGCGTTCTGCGTTCGGCCATCCGATGATCGGGATCGCCCTCGGACTCTCATCGGCGATCTGTTTCTCGTCGGCTGCCATCTGCTTCAAGATCGGCCAGCGCACACAGGTCAAGGACAACGGGCTGTGGTTGAGCATCGGCATCAATGCGATCGTCCTCGGGTTGATCGTCGCATTCCAGACGTGGCCGTCGTGGAACCTGGAAGGCGTGCTGGCGCTCCTGATCGGCGGCGTGGTCGGTACGGTGGGCGGTCGCTCTTCGAACCTCAAGGCCGTGAGGTTCATCGGTCCGAGTCGGGCGAACGCCTTCCTCACCGGCAACCCGGTGGTGGCGGCCATCGGAGGCTGGTTCTTCCTCGACGAGACCCTCGGACTGCAGGAGTTCGTCGGTGGCGCACTGGTGATCCTCGGTCTCCTGTGGCTCATTCTCTCGCGGTCCGCCCCGGCAGCGGACGCCGTGGCGGTTCCGACCAAGGGATATGTCTGGGCGGTGGCGGCGGCGGTGTTCTTCGGATCGGCGTTCGTGTTCAGGAAGTGGGGTCTCGAGCGGTTTCCCGGCTCGGTGATCGGCGCATTCATCGGCGCCGCCGCCGCATTCGCAGTGGTCACCGTCGTGGATGCAAGAGGGGGCAAGCTCGTCACCACCGTGAAGGCGAACTTCCGCCCGATCGTGTGGTGGTACATGGCCGCCGGCATCTTCACCACGCTCGCCCTGCTCTCGCAGTTCAACGCCTTTCGCTACCTCCCGGCCTGGGTGGTGGGCATTCTGCAGGGCACCCAGGGCTTGTTCACACTGCTGCTGGGGTGGATCTTTCTCCGCCAGGAGGAGCGCATCGACCGAACCCTGGTGGGATCCATCCTGCTGGTCATGTCCGGGGTCGTCCTCATCGGTCTGGAGATCTGACCGGAATCGCAACAACTGGCAAACATTCGGCGTTCGAATGTCTCCACAGATCTTCTGACCGAGGCACACTGGGGATCAAGCAGATTTTTGGGCACTGGAGACGGAGAGCGAACAATGAGCGCACAGGTACCGACACGACATCAGAAGCTGGTCTCCTGGGTGGAGCAATCGGCCGCGTTGACCACACCGGACTCGATCCACTGGGTGGACGGCTCCGAGGAGGAGTACGACCGCCTGTGCGCCGAGCTTGTGGAAGCAGGCGTCTTCGTGGCATTGAAGGCCAAGCCGAAGTCGTTCTGGGCGATGTCGGATCCCACCGATGTGGCGCGTGTCGAGGACCGGACCTTCATCTGCTCGGTCGATTCCGACGATGCCGGCCCCACCAACAACTGGGTGGATCCTGCCGAGATGAAGACGACCATGACCGACCTCTACCGTGGTTCGATGCGGGGCCGGACCATGTATGTGATCCCGTTCGTCATGGGGGGGCTCGACTCCACTCACCCGATGTTCGGTGTGCAGCTGACCGACTCGCCGTATGTGGTGGTGTCGATGCGGATCATGGCCCGCATCGGTTCGGCCGTGCTCGACGCCATCGGCGACGACGGCTTCTTCGTACCCTGTCTGCACTCGGTGGGGGCACCGCTCGAGCCCGGACAGGAAGATGTGGCGTGGCCCTCGAACCCGATCAAGTACATCTCGCAATTCCCCGAAACCCGGGAGATCTGGTCGTTCGGGTCCGGGTACGGCGGGAACGCCCTGCTCGGTAAGAAGTGCTACGCCCTGCGGATCGCGTCGGCGATCGGGCGCGACGAAGGCTGGATGGCCGAGCACATGCTCATCCTCAAGATGACCGACCCCAAGGGAGCCGTCCACTACGTGGCGGGAGCCTTCCCGTCGGCGTGCGGCAAGACCAACCTGGCCATGGTCGAGCCCACCGTCGAGGGCTGGACGGTCGAGACGATCGGCGACGACATCGCCTGGATGCGCTTCGGTGAGGACGGTCGCCTGTACGCATCCAACCCGGAGGCCGGTCTGTTCGGCGTGGCCCCCGGCACCGGCTGGGTCACCAATCCCAACGCCATGCGGGCGGTCGACAAGGGTGATTCGATCTTCACCAATGTCGCCATGACCGACGAGGGAGACGTCTGGTGGGAGGGCATGACCGACGAGCCACCCGCTCACCTCATCGATTGGCACGGCAACGACTGGACCCCCGACTCCGGCGGCGTATCGTCGCATCCGAACTCACGGTTCTGCACCCCGATCCGCAACTGCCCGATCCTCGCCCCCGAGTACGACGCACCCGACGGTGTCCCGATCTCGGCCATTCTGTTCGGCGGTCGCCGCCAGACCACCGTTCCGCTCGTGTACGAGGCCCGCGACTGGAATCACGGTGTGTTCATGGGCGCCACCCTCAGTTCCGAAACCACCGCCGCTGCCACCGGCGCGGTTGGAGTGGTCCGACGGGATCCAATGGCGATGATCCCGTTCATCGGCTACCACGCCGGCGACTACTTCCAGCACTGGATCGACATCGGCAAGTCGGCTGACGCCGCCAAGCTCCCCAAGGTCTTCTACGTCAACTGGTTCCGCAAAGACGAGGACGGAGGGTTTCTCTGGCCCGGCTACGGCGAGAACAGCCGAGTCCTCAAATGGGTCATCGAACGGCTCACCGGCGACGCCGCCGCCGTCGAAACCCCCATCGGCTACGTGCCCACCCCCGACGCCCTCGACACCACCGGTCTCGACATGACCCGGGAGGCGCTCGAAGCCGCTCTCGCCGTCGACCCCGAGGAGTGGAAGGCCGAGATCCCCATGATCGAGGAGTGGTTCGAGACCATCGGCGAGAAGACGC
Organism: uncultured bacterium; assembly: GCA_963825585.1. Taxonomy (GTDB): domain Bacteria; phylum Actinomycetota; class Acidimicrobiia; order Spongiisociales; family ZC4RG35; genus JAOUGY01. Next base: position 134,948 of record CAWGTX010000001.1, on the reverse strand, counting down.
CGACGATCCTGCTCAGCGAACTCGACGTGTTGAAGGCGCGGCTGGGAGTCTGAGAAGACGAGCGACGAGCGACGAGCGACGAGCGACGAGCGACGAGCGACGAGCGACGAGCGACGAGTGACGGAGTGACGAGCGAGTATCGACCTTCTGCACAATGTGCAAAAGGTGAGCGAAACGTCTGCGTTCTGCACAATGAGGTTTAGGGGATAGGGACGGCTGACCGGACCTGTCCAGGAGGGTCAACAAGTCAACAGGCCAAACCCCGGATTCCGGTCTTGTTGACCTGTTGACCCGTGGACCCGTTGACCGCTCAGGCGAGATGATTTCCGCCGCCCGATCCCCTATCCGCCGCGACCTCAATGTGCAAAAGGTGGAAACGAGGCAACACCCGGGAGCGAGTTCTGGCGGGAAGACGAGTGAACGCCCGAACCCGTCCAGGTTCGGGCGTTCTGCGTTCTGGCTCGTAGCTCGTAGCTCGTAGCTCGTAGCTAACTATCGGCTTCCCAGCACGTCTCCGACTCTCGGCACGATGGTGGTGTCGGTGTTGGGTGAGAAGCTCACGAGGATGTGGTCGGCGCCGTACCCGATGTAGGTGTCGACCAGGTCGAGCATTTTGCGGTCGTCGTTGGGGTAGCGGAACTGGATCGACAGCTCGATGTCGGAGCGGGGGCGGCCGATGGTTTCCAACGAAGCGTTGAAGGTGGCGAGGCTCCGTTCCAGGAGGTCGAAGTCCTGGTCGAAGTCGGGGTAGTTCCACTGATCGGCCCAACGGGCGGCGATCGGGATCGTGCGCTTGGGGCCGACACCGCCGATCACGAACGGGGGCCGGGGCTTCTGCACCGACTTGGGCTCGAAACGGGCCTCGCGAATCGTGATGTGGTGACCCTGGTAGCTGAAGACATCCTGGGTGAACAACCCGTCGAGCACGGCCAGGGTGTCCTCGAGGCGGTCGAACCGCTCGGTGAGCGGGGGGAGCGGAATGTCGTACGCCGTGTGCTCGGTCTCCTTCCACCCGGATCCGAGCCCGATCTCGATCCGCCCGTTCGACATCTGGTCGAGGGTGGCGGCCTGTTTGGCCAGGATGGCAGGGTGCCGGAAGGTGTTGGAGCTCACCATGGTGCCGAACCGGATCCGCTCGGTGATCGCCGCCAACCCCCCGAACAACGACCAGGCCTCCATGATCGGCAGCTCGGCCGGCGCCTTCGGCGGGTACAGGTGGTCGTTCAGCCACACCATGTCCCAGAAGCCGCCCCGGTCGGCCTCGACCCAGCAGTCCCGCAGTGACGGCCAGTCGGTCTCCTGAGCCCAGATCTTGAACGAGTACCGCATGGTGACCTCCGGAAGGGCAGGGCCCGCACCGGTGGGAGGAAGGTGTACCGGTGCGGGCCAAGGTGATGTGTGCCCCACTGTGGGCACACGGTGTTCAGTCGAGCGTGATGCCGTTCTCGGCCAGGAACGGTTTGACTTCCACCGTCTGGCCGTTGCGCCGGTTCGACTCGATGGCGGCGTGCACCACGGTGAGTGCCCGGATGGCGTCGTCAGCGCCCACCTCGATGGTGTCCTGACCACGAATCGCCAGGGCGAACTCCTCGAGCTGCTCGCGGAACATGTCGGTGTGGGGCAGTTCGACGGGAGTGCGCTCGACCTGGCCGTAGGCCTGCGAGACCAGCGACGAGTACTCGTCGGCCTCGTGCGCCTCGTCCCAGTGGGTGAAGTCGAGGTCGTACATCAGGTTCTGCTTGGTGCCCTGCAGACGGATCTGATAGATGCCGGGGGACGCCCAGCCACAGCCCAGGTAGGCGAGCGCACCCGACTCGAACTCGAGGATCGACATGGTGGCGTCGGGCACTTCCGATGGCGTGAACAGCTTGCGCTGAACTGCGGTGACGGCCACCACCGGACCGAGCAGGTACTGGAGGTTGTCGGCGTGGTGTACCCCGAGCTGGATGAGGGGACCGCCCGGCGTCTTGTCCAGATACCAGCGCCAGGTCTGCGGGGTCAGCTCGAGACCACGCTCGTTCGAGAAGTTCGCCTCGGCCATCGACACCCCACCCAGGGTGCCGTCGTCGATCCACTGCTTCATGACCCGGTTACCCGAGAGACGACGGGCGCTGTGACCGACGGCGAACAGACCACCGGTGCGCTTGACGGCGTCGCGGATGGCGAGTGCGTCCTCGAAGGTCTGCGCGATCGGCTTGTCGGTGTAGACCGCCTTCCCCGCTTCGAGCGCGGCGGTGATGACCTCACGATGGGTGTCGTTGGGGGTGGTGATGATCACACCCTCCACGTCGGGGTCGGCCAGCAGCTCGTCGAGAGTGGCCGCCGCCTTCGGGACTCCGTAGAGATCCTGGAACGCCTTGCGCTTGTCCTCGCCACGGCTGAAGCACGAGTGCAGTTCGATCACATCGCCGCGCTGGGCGCCACGTGCCAGGACCTGAGCCCAGCGGCCGAGCCCGATCGAGGCGAGCCGTACCTTGTCCGTCATGGTTTCTCCTTTGTCAGCGAATCGGCGGACACGGTCAGCTGACCGTGATGTCGGTGTCCTCGTTGTTCGAGGCGAGGTCGGGATGGGGGAAGAAGCAGACGAGCCGCATCCCCACTCCCTCGTCGGGGATGGTGGCGTGCGCCACACCCATCGGAATGTGCACCACGTCGCCGGCGGTCACCGGGGTGAGGGTCCCATCGAGCCACACCTGACCCGACCCGCCTTCCACGTAGACCACCTCTTCGGAATGCGGGTGTCTGTGCGCCGTCCGGCCGTGGGTGCGTTCCAGCTCCACCATCCGCAGGCTCGACGACGGTCCACCCTCCGGAAAAGGGTTGGCGGAACGTCGACCCGGCAGATCGGCGAACACCAGTGAGTCGCCGGGGACCACGCTCATGAGCGTTGGCGGAGAGCGAACACCGCCTCCGCTTTCTTGGCGATCTCACCGGCGATGGTGTCGGCGAAGTCGGCTGCCATCTCCTCGGTGGCCCAGCGGGGGTTTCCGTACCAACCGTGCTCGTCGATCTCGGTGACGTCGGTGATGTAGCCGTACATCTCCTTGGAGCGCCGCATCTCGTCGAGTGCAATGGCATGGTCGGGACGGGTGGCGTCTCCTGCCAACGCCACCTTCACGAGCTCCGGGTCACGCGCCATCACCGAAAGCACCTCGATGCCGCCACCGTGGGTGAGCTCACCACCCTGGGCGGCATAGACACGCTGGGCCGTGTAACAGGCGTGGGCGGTGATCACGTACACACCGGGGTGACGGTCCTGGAGATCGGTGGCGACCCCGTCCATCGAGGCGATGTTGCCCTCGTGCCAGTTCACGAACACGAACCGGTCGACACCCATGTCCACGAGGTCCTCGCAGATGTCGGTGAGCAGCGCCTCGAAGGTCGAACGGCGCAGGTTGATGGTGCCGGGATGGCCGGCGTGGATCGGAGTCACTCCGTACGGCCCGAAGGGAACGAGGAGGGCGTCGAGCTGGGCGGCCAGCGCCTCGGCGACCACCTCGGAGGCGATCGTGTCGGTGCCGCAGGGCAGGTGCGGCCCGTGTTGCTCCACCGATCCGATCGGAATGATGGCGGTCTTGGAGCGGGCGATCAGCTCCTTGACCTCCGGGCTGGTGAGGTCGGAGATCGACTGGGGGTTCACGATTCCTCCTGTGGTTGGATCACTGCATTCAACGGTGCCTGACCGGCGAGTATGCGGGCGGCCTCCTCGGCCGATTTGCGACGGAGATCGGCCTGGCTCTCCTCGGTGTACCAGGCGGCGTGCGGTGAGAGGATCATGCGATCGATCACCGTTTCGAAGGGCGACAGGTCGGGCGGTTCCGGCGAGAAGACGTCGAGCGCCGCCACCGTCGGGGCTCCGGCGGCAAGCCCAGCGGCCAGAGCGATCGGGTCGATGAGCGAGCCGCGGGCGGTGTTCACGATGACACTCCCCTGCTTCATCCGTCCAACTTCCGCCGGACCGATGAGTACACCGCCGCCCTGGGGACCGGGGGCGTGGAGCGTCACCAGATCGGCAACCGAGAGCAGCTCGCCGAGCGACAACGGCTCCGCCCAGTCGACATCCGGCGTGAGGTAGGCGTCGTGGACCACGATCCGGCCGAACCCCACGGCATGGAGCAACTCGGCGGTGCGGCGTCCGATGCGGCCGAACCCGACCACGCCCGCCGTCATCGCCGACGGAAGGTGGAGGGGGCGGAGCGAAGCGAAGCCCCAGTCACCGTCGCGGACCAGCCGGTCGGCCTCTCCGAGGCGTCGATTGGCAGCGAGGGCGAGGGCGAGCGTGTGCTGGGCGACGGCCTCGGTCCCGTAGTCGGGAACGTAGGCGACGGTGTAGCCGAGGGCTTTGGCGACTTCGAGATCCACGTTGTCGACGCCGATGCCCGACCGCACGAGGGCTCGACAGGTGAGGCGGTTCAGCACCTCTTCGGTGAACCTCGGCAGGGAGCCGATGAGGATGACGTCGGCGTCACCGGCGAGTTCGACAATCTCGTCGGGCGTGGACCCCGGACCGGCTACGATCTCCACTCCGGCGAGCACACCTTCCTCGATGACGAAATCCGGATACCGGGTGCCGAGAATGGCGACTGTGCTCATGAGTGGGTGGCCGAGAACATGCCCACACTCTAGGACAACAATCGATTGCAGTCATCTCGGAACACCGACGGCATGACCGGGCCCGACCGCTCGAGGGCGCCGCTCAGGGAATCAGTACGTCGCGACCGATCACGACGCCGTCACGCACCCGCTGGTGCAACAGCTCGGCGTCCTCGAGCGGATGGATCTCGGCCACCATCGGCTTGATGACTCCACGAGCCACCAAATCGACCACGGTGGCCAGCTCGTCGACCGAAACGTTGCGACTCCCCCGGATCTCCCACTCGTTGCGGTAGATCGCCCCGGGATCGATCGTCCAGTTCGAGCCCGTGTGAGAACCGACGATCACCATCCGACCGCCCTTGGCCAGTGACTCGAGTGTATGTGGCATGGTGGCGGGACCCACCAGCTCCAGAACCGCGTCGGCGCCCTTGCCATCGGTCCACTCACGAATCGACTCCGACAGGCCAACCACGGTGGGATCGACCACCGCGTCGGCTCCCAGCCTGAGCATGGCGGCGGCCTTCGCCTCGCCGATGTCGACAGCCATGACGGACGCACCCAGCATCCACCCCAGCTGGATGGCGTGGAGCCCGACTCCGCCGCCGGCGCCCGTCACCACCAGGCGTTCCCCCGGTTGGAGACGCATGCGGGCCGTGAGGGCGTGAAACGGGGTGCCGATGGCGTTGGCGAGGATCGATCCGGCTGGAAAGTCGATGTTTCCCGGCAGTCGCACCAGGGTACGGGCGGGAATGGCGATGTACTCGGCGTACCCACCGGGGATGTTCACGCCGACGTGGCCGCGAAAGGCCTCGCAGATGGTCTCACGACCGCGCAGGCACCAACGGCATGTGCCGCACACCAGGTAGAGGGTGGCGGCCACCCGATCGCCCTCCGCCCAACCGGACACGTCGGACCCCCACGCCGCCACCTCACCGGCGATCTCGTGGCCGAGGATGTGGGGCAGCTCCGCCCGCTCCCGACCACCGGCACGAATGGCGAGGTCGAAGCGGTCGACGGCGCACGCCTTGACTCGCAGCAGCACTTCGTCGGCCCGTGGCTCCGGGACGGGTAGCTCCCGGAGCTTCAGCTCTCCACCGTATTCCTCAACCACCATTGCGCGCATCGTTGCCGGGATCATGACCAGATCGTAGGGGATGGAACAGGGGTGGCGGTGGTCCGGGCGACCAGAATCACAATCGTTTGCGGGGCATCGACGTCGGGCGTATCTTGCCGCCCATGGCACTGTCTCCCATCGTCAAGACGCTCACCTGCTTCCGTTGCGGCAACGTTCAGGATCCACATCATCTGACCACTCTGTGTGAAGCGTGCGGGATGCCGCTGCGCGTAGACCTCGACCTGCCGTCCTCGGCGCCCGAGGACGTGATCCGCACCGACATCGCCTCACTGTGGCGCTACGAGGCCGTGCTGCCCGTCCGTCTCGCCGACGCCGTCACCCTGGTGGAAGGGTGGACGCCGCTCATGGAGGTGGGCGACAACGTCTGGGTCAAGGACGAGGCTCGCAACCCGACCGGGTCGTTCAAGGCACGCGGTATGACCATGGCGGTGTCCGCTGCCGTGAACCTCGGCGCCAAGCGGCTGGTCGCACCTTCGGCGGGCAACGCCGCCGGGGCGCTCTCTGCCTACGGTGCCCGCGCCGGGGTGCCGGTGGTGGTTGCCATGCCCGACGACACCCCCGAGTGTTTCATCAACGAGTGCCAGCACTACGGCGCCGAGGTCCATCTGGTGAAGGGCACCATCGCCGACGCCGGCAAATTCCTCGCCGCCAACCGCGGCCCCGACGACTTCGACGTCTCCACCCTCAAGGAGCCCTACCGCCCCGAAGGCAAGAAGACCATGGGCTACGAACTGTTCGAACAGTTCGGCGGCAGCCTCCCCGACGTGGTGGTGTACCCCACCGGTGGCGGTACCGGACTGGTGGGCATGTGGAAGGCGTGGAACGAGATGGAGCAGATGGGCTGGATCGGTTCAGACCGCCCACGGTTGGTCTCGGTGCAGACCGCCGGATGCGCCCCAGTGGTGAAGGGCTTCGAAGAGAACGCCGATCTCACCGAACCGTGGGAGAACGCCGTGACCACCGCCTGGGGCCTTCGTGTCCCCTCCCCGATCGGAGGTTTCGTGTGCCTCCGGGCCCTGCGTGAGACCGACGGGACGGCCATCGCCATCGACGAGGACGAGCTCTACCTGCAGACCGCCGCCCTCGCTGCTGCCACCGGCATCGACATCTGCCCCGAGGGCGGAGCGGTGTGGGCCGCCTACCTCCAGCTCCAGGAACGCGGCTGGATCACGCCGGGCGAGAAGGTTGTCGTGTTCAATACGGGGACGGGGCTCAAGTACAGGTAGGGAGCGCGCATGACCGTCTCGACGGGCTCGCCACCCCCCTAGCCCGCAAGCGGGGTAGCAAGGTCTAGGTGTTCAATACGGGGACCGGTTTGGAGTACCGGTTAGGGAGCGCGCATGACCGTCTCGACGGGCTCGCCACCCCCCTACCCCACTTCGTGGGGGCCCCTTCCCCCACAAGTGGGGGACAAGATCAAAGGAGGAACTGTGAAGGTCGAAGTCGAACAGGTCGAGGGTCGCCGGATGGCGATCCGGGCGAGGGGGTTGGAGCTGATCGTCGACGACACGCTCGAGGCCGGGGGCCCGGGGGATGGTTGGCGGCCGTCGGAGCTGCTCATGGGTGCGCTCGGGACATGCATGATCGGGACGATGATCAACTTCGCCCGCAACCAGGGGATCGCCGTTTCGAACGTGGGCATGGAACTGGAGGAAGAGACGTTGGAGCATCCCGAGCGCATCGGGAGCATCCGAATCTCGATGGAGCTCGACACCGATGCCGACGACCGACGTATCAGGACGCTCGAACGGGTCGCCGGCGCCTGCAAGATCCACAACACCCTCGAGCGGTCACCCGAGATCACCTTCGACTTCCTGCCGAGGCGGTCATGACACAGTGAAGCCGCTCTGCACCGTCGACTGGCTGGCCGAGCACCTCGACGACCCCGCCGTTGTGCTGCTCGAGGTGGCGTTCATGGAACCCGCCAAAGCGCTCTACTTCTGCAACGGTCACATCCCCGGCGCTCGCTACACCTTCTGGAAGGACCTTTGCTGGGACGATACGGAACGCCGATTCCCAGAGCCCGACGAGATGGCGCGCCGCCTCGAAGCCTTGGGTGTGTCGAACGACTCCACCCTGGTCCTCATCGGCGACACCATCCAGTTCGCCACCTATGCCTACTGGGTGCTGACGCTCACCGGCCTGGCACACCTGGCGACCGTGCTCGATGGCGGACGTCAGCTCTGGGAGGCACAGGGACGGGCGCTCACCCATGACGAGCCGGTTCCAGCGGTACCGGGCGTGGTCACGCCGGGCACCCCCGACACGTCTTCGCTGGTTGGACGCGACGACGTTCTGGCGAATCTCGGGAATGCTCGTCGCGTCCTGATCGACATGCGCTCCACCGAGGAGCACACGGGACAGCGGGTGTCACCCACCACCTCCCCGTTCGACCATGGCGCCGAACGTAGGGGCCGGATCCCCGGATCACGGCACCTCTACTACGAGGACCTGCTCGACAAGACCGGCCGTTTCCTCGAACCGGCCGAAGTCGAGGAGAAACTGCGATCGGTCGGCGCCGATCCGGGCGTGGACACCGTGACCTATTGCAGACTTTCGCATCGAGCCACCCTCGGATGGTTTGCCGCCATTCACCTTGCGGGACGGTCCGATGTCCGCGTCTACGACGGCTCCTGGACGGAATGGGGGTCGATGGTGGGGATGCCGATCGAGCGCTGAGCCCCTTTCCACCTTCGGGCAGCCTCCGTCGACCTGTTGACTGCACACCGTTGCACGATATAGGATTCGCTGATCGATCCAGCAATCGTTTGCATAACTCCCTAGGAGCTGTGCAACCGGATGCTGAGTATTTTGGCAATTCCAGGGAGGATACGGAATGAGGACACGACGAGGGCTGTCCGTGCTGCTGGTGCTGGCGATGATGCTGGCCGCCTGCACGGGCGCAGCCGAAGAATCAGACGACACCGGTGGCTCCGGCGATACCGGGACCACAGAGGCCGGTGGAAGCACCGACGATACGACCGGCGGAGAGGGCGGCGGAGAGAACGAGGGCACCAGCGGCGACGTCTTCGTTCACGCCGGCGACGAGGAGCCATCTTCGCTCGACCCGGCTCAGATCGAGGCCGGCGAGTACGGCGAGGCCGTGATCCTGCAGGTCTACGACCGACTGGTGGAGTTCACCCCCGACGGCCCCGACCTGGCTCCCGGTCTCGCCACCGAAGTTCCCACCGATGACAACGGCGGGATCTCGGCCGATGGCCTCACCTACACGTTCAACATCCGCGACGGCGTGAGCTTCCACGACGGGAGCCCTCTGACCGCCGACGACGTGTTGTTCTCGTGGGAGCGGGCCATGACCATGAACCTCCCGGAGGGCACTGCGGGTCTGCTGCTCGACAACGTCGCCTCGATGGAGGCGCCGGACGACACCACCTTCGTGGTGACCCTGCAGCGGCCGAACGCAGCCTTCCTGAACTCGATCGTCACCGCATCTGTGGCCTCGGTTGTGAGCCGGGAAGTGGTCGAGGCCAACGGTGGAGTCGAAGCCGGCACACCGAACGAGTTCATGACCGGCAACGCCATCGGCACCGGTCCCTACGAGTTCGTCGAGTGGAACCGAGACGAGAACATCCGCTTCGAGGCCAACGCCGACTACTTCGGTCAGGTACCTGCGCTCGACCTGCGCATCGACTTCGTGGGCGACCCTGACGTCCGGGTGCTCGGCCTGCGGGCCGGCGAGTACGACATGATCGAGACCGATCCGTCGTTCATCGGTGACATCGAAGGCGCCGAAGGTGTCGTGATCTACTCCGAGGGTCTGCTGCTCGAGCCGATTCACATCGGTCTCAACCTCAACATCGAGGAGGGCGCGCTCCCACCCGAGGACACCATCCCGGTCGACTTCTTCCACGACCCCCGGGTCCGCCAGGCGTTCAACTACGCCTTCGACTACGAGGCCTTCCTGGCCGGCGCCCTGGGCGGGTTCGGCGACTTCAACCCGCACTACATCCCCCAGGGCATCTTCGGGTACGACCCCGAGGCTCCGGTGTACAGCCAGGACCTGGCACGGGCCGAGGAGCTGTTCCGGGAGACCGGGTATTGGGACGAGGGCTTCACCGTCTCGATCATCACCGAGGAGGCGAACCTGTTCGAGATCGCAGCCCTGGTGTTGAAGGACTCGATCGAAGGACTCAACCCCAACATGCAGATCCGTGTGCTGGCCGTGGCAGAAGCACAGTTCGACGAGGCACACGCCTCCAACCCTGTGCCCTACGCCATGTGGGTCAAGAACGCCGATCCCTTCGCCGACCCCGAGGCCTACATGCGTGCCTACGCCCACCCCGACGGCGAGTGGGGCGAGGTCCACGGGTTCGCCAACGGCTACCAGGACGCCGCCGGAATCGCCGACCTGATCGACGCGGCGGCCGCCGAGCTCGACACGGACACCCGTGCCGGTCAGTACGCCGAGCTGCAGCGTCTGCTGTACGACGATCCGATGTGGATCATCGCCGCTCAGGAAGGTGTGGCGGTCGCCTACCGCGACAACGTGCAGGGCTTCGTCCACAACCCGTTGTGGCCACGACCCAACGTGCGCTGGAACTACTTCAGCAAGTAGCACAACAGTATGCCCGGACCGGCTTCGGCCGGTCCGGGCATACCCAACGAAACGCGAGACACTGAAGCCATGCAGATCCGCGACTATCTCATCCGAAGGGTGATGGTGCTCCCGATCCTCCTGATCGGGACATCGATCATCGTGTTCACACTGACCCGGGTGGGTGGCTCGCCGATCGGCATCTACATCACCGGCGACATGAGCGACGAGCAGGTCGCACAGATCGAGGAGCGCTACGGCTTCGACCAGCCGGTCCCGGTGCAGTACGTTCGCTGGATCGGTGGCGTCCTCACAGGCGACCTCGGCTGGTCCGGTGTCTCGTCGGCCCCGGTGGCAGAGGTCATGCCCGACAAGATCGGGGCGACCATCGAGCTCTCGGTCGCCGCCGCCATCGTGGCGGTCGCCATGGGGATCGGGCTCGGCACCTACGCCGGCGCCCGACGCAACCGGCTACCCGATCACCTCACACGAATCTTCTCGATCAGCGGATCGTCGATGCCGACCTTCTGGTTCGCCATCCTGCTGCTCATCGTCTTCTGGGTCTACCTGGGATGGTTCCCGGTCGGCCGGAGCACCGAATCGATCTATCAATCGATCTCCCACCCGACGGGCCTGTACACGATCGATGCCATCCTCGCCGGGAACGTACGGGCCCTCCTCGACGCCCTGTGGCATCTGGTACTCCCCGCCATCACGCTCGGCTACGGGGCCACCGCCATCATCGCCCGCATGATGCGCTCCTCGCTGGTCGAGGAGTTGCAGGAGGACTACGTCGATGCCGCCCGGGCCAAGGGCCTCGCCGAGCGCCTCGTGCTCCGGCGTCACGCCCGCCGCAACGCACTCATCCCCACCGTCACCGTCATCGGGCTCAGCTTCGGATTCCTCCTGCAGGGTTCGGTGGTGGTCGAGATCATCTTCCAGTGGCCGGGAATCGGCCGGTGGATGGCCGACTCGGTTCTCCGTGGCGACCAGGCAACGATCATGGCCTACGTGCTGTTCACCAGCGTCCTCTTCTTGGTCGTCAACCTGGCCGTCGACGTCATCTACGCCTATCTCGACCGTCGAGTCACGCTGGGAGCCTGAACATGGTCGACGTATCCCGTAGAGCCCCAGCAGTATCCGCAGCGCCCCTCGACTCGGCGTTCCGGGTCCGGCTGCGCCGAGCCCGTGAGCTCGCCGCCAACGTGTTGTCCAACCCCACCACGGTGCTGGGCCTGGTGATGATCATCGGCATGCTGTCGATGGCGCTCCTCGCACCCTGGATCACCGAACCCAATCAGCCCGACCCGTACCAGATGCCCCGCGACTGGGGCGCCCTCAACGAGCCGCCGGGTACGGTCGGACACCCCCTCGGGACCACCAGCACCGGCGGGGACATCCTCTACGGAATCATCTGGGGAGCCCGCACCTCGCTGCGGCTGTCGCTGATCGTGGTGGGCGTCACCGTCACCGTTGGCGTCATCGTCGGCAGCATCGCCGGTTTCCGGGGCGGACGGATCGACGAGTTCCTGATGCGCATCGTCGACATATTGCTGTCGATCCCGGAGCTGATCTTCGCCCTGGCCATCGCCGCCGTGCTCGGCCCCTCGTTCGGCAACATCATCTTCGCCCTGTCGGTGGTGTTCTGGGTGAAGTACGCCCGGATCATGCGAGCCCAGGTGATGCATGTGAAGCAAAATGAGTACGTCGACTCCGCCCGGATCATCGGCGACTCGCGCTGGAACATCTTCCGTCGGGACATCCTCCCCAACTCCATCACGCCGATCGCGGTGACCGCCACCATGGACGTGGGCAACATCGTCCTCACCGCCGCCACCCTCTCGTTCATCGGGCTCGCGGAAGCGGGCCTCGCCGAGTGGGGTGTCCTGGTCTCCGACGGCCAGGCCGGCATCTCGGCGGGCCGCTGGTGGGCATCGACCTTCCCCGGGCTCATGGTGTTCATGTGGTCGCTCGCCTTCAACCTGGTCGGTGACGGACTTCGTGACGCCCTCGATCCCCGGACGGAGTCGGGACGATGACGGTGGCGCCTCTCGAACCCGTGCAACCGCAATCCGGCCGCGAAACGGCCATCGCCTCGGTGGTGGACCTGCGTATCCATTTCAAATCGAAGGCCGGCACCGTGCACGCCGTGGACGGCGTCAACTTCGACATCCGTGACGGCGAGACGCTCGGTCTGGTCGGCGAGACCGGGTGTGGCAAGAGCGTCACCGCCAGGTCGTTCCTCCGACTCGTACCGATGCCTCCGGGCATCCACGTCGGTGGTCAGGTGATCTTCCGACCGCGGGACGGCGAACCCGTAGACCTCATGAAAGCGTCGGAGTCGGTGCTGCGCGACATCCGCGGCAACAAGATCGCCATGATCTTCCAGGACCCCGGCAAAGCCCTCAACCCCGGGCTCACGATCCGCGACCAGGTCGGAGAGGTGTTCTACGAGCATCGAACCGACGAGATCCTGTCCGATGCAGGCATCGACGGCAACGGCACGGGAGCGGCGATCCTGGAACGCAACGCCTCGATGAAGTCACGGGCCCCCGAGCGGGTGTTGCTGGCCCTGCCGCCACTGCGTTCCAGACGCGACCGGATTCGCAAGGCCGTGAACGAACGGGTCGCCGAGGCCCTCGCCGAGACCCAGATCCCCAACCCGATCAAGGTCATGGACCGCTACCCCCATGAGCTCTCGGGCGGTATGCGCCAGCGAGTGATGATTGCCCAGGCTCTCGCCTGCAACCCGGATCTGCTCATCGCCGACGAGCCCACCACCGCCCTCGACGTCACCGTCCAGGCGCGCATCCTCGAGCTGATCGCCTCGCTCAAGGAACGGCACAACACCTCGGTGCTCTACATCAGCCACGACCTCTCGCTGGTGCGCCGGGTGTGCGACCGCGTCGCAGTGATGTACGCCGGCCGCATCGCCGAGATCGGCGAGACCGACGCCGTCTTCAAGAACCCGTCACACCCCTACACCAGGGGTCTCATGGCTGCGGTCCCTTCCGCCTCCCATGAGCGGGGCAAGCTGTCGGCCATCGAAGGCACCGTCCCCGAGCTGATCGACCCACCGCCGATGTGCCGCTTCTCCGGTCGATGCAACTTTCAGACCGAGGTGTGCACCAGCGCCGACCCCCTTCTCGAGCCGGTATCCCCTGGGCACGAAGCCGCCTGCTTCATCCACAATGCCCCTTCGGGCGTCCAGGGTCCGCTCCCTTCGTTCGACAGGAGCACCAAGTGACTACACCCACCCAGGTCGAACAGGTTGCCGGCGCAGGAGAGATCGTTCTCGGCGTCCGCGATCTCAAGAAGCACTTTCCGATCAAGGAAGGCGCGTTGCAGCGTGTGGCCGGCCACGTCAAAGCGGTCGATGGTGTCACCTTCGACCTCCGACGCGGCGAGACACTCGGCCTCGTAGGCGAGAGCGGCTGCGGCAAGACGACCCTCGGCCGGGTGGTGGCGGGTCTCACCGATCCCACCAACGGCGGTGTGTTCTTCGACCTCAGCGACGAGACGGCAGGGAGGCTCGACGCGGCGCTGGCGGTGCCCAGCGAACAGCGCACCGCTGAGCAGGCCACGATCGTGGCCGACATCGAGTCCAGGCACCGCGTGGACAAACTCACCGACGAGCGGTTCCGACGCTTCCGACGCAACTGCCAGATGGTGTTCCAGGACTCGTTCGCCTCGCTCAATCCACGACACCTGGTCAAGGACATCGTGGGTCGCCCGCTCCAGGTGCACAAGGAAGCGTCCGGAACCCAGCTCACCGAGCGGGTGGTGGAACTCCTCGAGCTCGTCGGTCTGGGCCGCCAACACCTGTACCGGTATCCCCACCAGTTCTCAGGCGGTCAGCGGCAGCGGATCTCGATAGCCCGGGCGCTTGCTCTGGACCCGGAGCTGATCGTGCTCGACGAGCCGACCAGTGCCCTCGACGTATCAGTACAGGCCCAGATCCTCAACCTGCTCCACGAGCTTCAGCAGGAACGCAACCTCACGTATTTGTTCATCACCCACGACCTCGGCGTGGTGCGGCACATGGCGGACCGAATCGTGGTGATGTACTTGGGACGAGTGGCCGAGGCAGGCCCCACCGACCGGCTGTTCGCCGAGCCACATCATCCCTACACCCAGGCGTTGCTGGGGGCCAGCCCCGATGTCGAGGACGGCGACGGCTCCGGCTTCCGGGGTCTCGAGGGCTCGGTCCCCGACCCGGCACATCCGCCGCAGGGCTGCCGTTTCCACACCCGCTGCCCGCTCGCGACACCGGTGTGCGGCTGGGAGGTCGACGACGTGGTCCGCTGGCTCGAAGACGAACCAGGGCTGTTCGACACCGTGGCCGGTGTGGAACGCCACTCGCCCTTCGACGCCGGAATCGGGTTCGAGGGCGAGGATGCGGCCAGGGCCCTGGCCGCCGCACTCGGGAGCGAGAAGGTCCCGGCCTCCATGCGGGCGGCGCTCGAATCCACCGAGGTCAGCGGCTCGACGGTGCGGGTCCGCTTCCGCCCGGTTGACGAGGTCGTCCTGACGAACCGTGGCCCCGGCCATGTGGCCGCCTGTGTGCTCGACCAACTTCCGCCCGCCCCCTGAAATGGCGCTGCCCGGCTGAAGAGTCGACCCGGTTTCGCCGGTGGGGTCGAGAGCTACAGTCGAAACGTGCTGACGTCGCGCGAACGCGGTAGGCGCTCGTGAGGCGCTTCTTCAGGGCCGTGGTGGTCGACACCACGCCACTCAGAGAGGTACCCGCCTACCGCTGGCTGTACGCGGGACATGGTGTGGCCTGGATCGCCCGCCAGATCACGGTGGTGGCGGTCCCCTTCCAGCTCTATCAGATGACCGGGTCGACCATCAAGGTCGGCGCGCTCGGTCTCATCCAGTTCATCGCAACGCTCGTGGTGTCGTTGGCCGGCGGGGCGGTGGCCGACGCCGTGGACCGCCGCAAGCTGCTGCTCGTCGCTCAGTTCCTGCTCTCCTGCACCGCCATCCTGCTCGCTTGGAACGCCGCCCTGCCTGCGCCGCTCGAATGGCCTCTCTACGTGCTGACCGGGGCCAACGCCGCCATCTCGGCGGTGGATCTCCCAACCCGATCTGCGGTGCTCCCGGCCCTGGTGGGACGGGCGCTCATGCCCTCGGCATTCGCCCTCAACCAAACGCTCGGCAACGTCGCCAAGGCCGGTGGACCGGCGCTGGCGGGTCTGCTCATCGCCACGACGACGCTCCCCATCACCTACTCGTTCGAGGCGGGACTCTTCCTCATCGGTGCCGTCATGGTGTACAAGATCGGCCCGATGCCGGCCGATGTGGGCGCCGCCCGACCGGGGTTCCGGTCGATCGCCGAGGGGCTCAGGTTTCTGAAGGGACGTCGCCTGCTCCACGGCAACTTCCTCATCGATCTCAACGCCATGATCTTCGGCATGCCCTCGGCTCTGTTCCCCGCCATCGGGATCGACATGCTGGGTGGCGACGCCACCACGGTGGGCCTCCTGTACGCCGCCCCCGGCTTCGGAGCCCTCATCGCAGCCCTCACCTCGGGATGGGTGAGCATGATCCGCCGTCAGGGCCGGGCCGTCATCGTCGCCGTGATCGTCTGGGGTTTCGCCATGACCGTGTTCGGTCTGACCCGGACGGTCGAGGTGGCGGTGGTCATGCTCATGGTCGCCGGCGCCGCCGACGTGGTGTCCGCCGTGTTCCGCAACACCATCCTTCAGCTGAACGTCCCGGACCATCTCCGCGGTCGGCTGTCGGGTATCCACATCGCCGTCGTCGCCGGCGGCCCCAGACTGGGCGACTTCGAGGCGGGAGCCGTCGCCGCCTTCACATCGCTCCGCTTCTCGGTGATCTCCGGTGGTCTGGCCTGCGTGATCGGTGCCCTCGCTCTCGCCAGGCTCTACCCCGAGTTCGCAACCTACAGCGACGAAGACGCCGCCGAACCCTGACCCCCGCGCGTCCGGTCGCCGTTCGCGGGCTTTCACGTATCCGCTCGCTGGCGCTCGGGCGAGCGGATACGGCGAGCCGCCAGGCGAGCGGCGAGCCATCTGCGACAATCGCCCGATGGAGTTCCTCACCACCCTGGCCGAGCTGGAAGCCCTCTACGGCGACGTGTCCCCGACCTCGCTTCACAAGGAAACGGCGGTCATCACCGACGAGTACCGGCGGCTGATCGAGGCGGCGCCGTTCGTCACGATCGCCACCGCAGGAGCGGGAGGAATGGACTGCTCACCGAAGGGTGATGCCCCCGGGTTCGTTCGGGTGCTCGACGAGCACACGTTGGCCATCCCCGACCGTCGGGGCAACAATCGCCTCGACAGCCTCCGCAATCTGATGGAAGACCCGCGGGTCGGGATGTTGTTTCTCATCCCCGGTGTCGGTGAGACGTTGCGGGTCAATGGCACTGCCCGGATCACCGCCGACGAGGAGCTCCGCCGGTCGATGACGTTCCGCGGCAAGGCGCCCAACGTGGTTGTCGTGGTCGACGTGGAGTCGGTGTACTTCCACTGCTCCAAGGCGATCCTGCGCTCGGACCTGTGGAATCCCGAGAAGCACGTGGAACGGAGCTCGCTGCCTACACCCGGCCAGATCATGGAGACGATCTCATCGGGCGACCTCGAGGCCGGGTCCACCGACGAGACCTACGAACGCCGCCAGGTGGAGAACCTCTACTAAAGGACAGCTGATGGGGGATGCGGCGACGGAGCAGCTCTCGTTCGACGGTCGAGAGGTCGACAGGTCGACAAGTCAACAGGTCAACCAGACGGGAACGACCTTGAACCCGTCGACCTTGTTGACCACTCCGGGCTAGATCGGGGCGTCACCGTGTCGGCCAACTTCACGCCCGGAGCTGTTCGGCCATCCAGTCGGCAACGTGCGGGCGGTAACGCCAGGCCAGGTTGGACACGACGTGGCTGCCGCCCTCGACCACGTCGAGGATCACAGGGCCCGAGACGCCGTCGGCCATTCGCTGCGCTTCCGGGCCCGGGATCACGCGATCTTCTGAGCCGGCGACGATGTAGCCGGGCACCTTCACCTGACCGATCACGTCGGTGAGGTCCATCGTCTGGAGCTTCTCCTTCGCCTCCTCCAGGCTGGACGAGTGGGTGCGCACGGTGAACGCCTTCTGGGAGAGAGGCGGCATCCGGTCGATGACCTGGGGGATGGAGAACGGGCCGGACAGGGAGATGTACGCCTTGATGCGCGGCTCACAGGCGGTGGCTCGCACAACGTAGTAGCCGCCCAGGCTCACACCCCAGGCGCCCAGCCGGTCGGTGTCGACATCGTCCCGTGACGTCGAGAAGATCGATGGCGGCTGCGACCGGCTTCTCGTAGTGCGGTTCGATGGGGAGGTCGTACTCGGCCTCACCCTGACCGGGGCCGTCGATGAGGAAGGTGGCCATCCCCCGATCCAGGAACCACTGCTCGTTCGAACTGAGTTCCTCCTTGGCCGAGTCGAGTCCGGGCATCATCACCACCACCGGCGGCCGCTCGACGCCAGCCGGGCTTGCGGAGGTGGCCGATCAGGGTGTGACCGTCGAGGTAGGGGAATTCGATTCGTTCCACCGGCGGACTCATGTAGGGGTGGGCCTTGCGATGGGCTTCGACGGCCTTCATGTGAGCGGTTCGCATCTGGTGGAGGTCGTGGACGAAGAGGAACTTCCCGAAGTGGTACTCCACGGCGGCGGTGACGAAGTGGTAGGCGGCCGACTGGGTGTGGCCGGCGGCCAGGGCGGCGTCGCCCTCGGCTTCGTGCCGGGCGGCGACCTCGCTCCAAGCAGCGCACCAGTCGTCCCAGCTCTCGCAGGTTTTCGTCACTGTGAAGAAGTCGCCCGGTGGAACGCCGTTCTCGATGTACCTGGGGCCCCAGTGGTCGACGGCGGCCTGGATCCTGGGGTCTTGGGACATCGGGGGAACCTCCTCGGGACGAGCGCTGCAAACGATTGCTAGTTTGCAATCGTACCGCGCCCAACCCAGCCCAGGAGCGTCCCATGAACCATCCGGATCCCGTCGTCCAGGAAGTCCTCGACTGCTGGTTGCCCCGCTTCCTGGCGGCCGGCATCGAGGTGGGCGACATCGACGCCGCCGTCGCCAACGTGTCCACGTGGACCGATTGGGGGCCCGAGTGGATGAGGATCGCCGCCGTCCACGAGGACCTGGCTCATGAGGCCTGGGCCGAAGGTCGCAGATTCACCTCGATCGCCGAGTTCGGCATGGCGGCCAAGTGCTACCACCTGTCCTACTTCATCTCCGTCGACGATGTGGAGCTCCACGAACGGGGTCTGCTCAAGATGATCGAGTGCTACGACCGGGTGATCGAGTCGGAGCGGGTCGAGAAGGTGGAGATCCCCTTCGAGGACACCCACATCCTCGGCCTGTTCAGCAAGCCGGCGGGAGCCGAGAACCCTTCGGTGGTGATCGTGCTGCCGGGACTCGATTCCACCAAGGAGACGCGACACTCAGGGCGCCAGGGCCTCATCAAACGAGGTATGGCAGTGCTCAGCCTCGAAGGCCCCGGTCAGGGAGAGGTGAGCCTGCGCATGCCCATCCGGCCCGACTACGAATCCACTGCGGCCGCCGCCATCGACTACCTCACCGCCCGCGGCGACGTCGACGCCGATCGCATCGGCATCAACGGTGCCAGTCTCGGTGGGTACTACGCCGCCCGCGTCGCCGCCCACGAGCCGAGGGTCAAGGCGACCGTCGCCAACTGTGGCCCCTACGACTGGGCCGAGTGTTTCGACGACCTGCCGATCGTCACCCGCCAGGCCTTCCGGCACTACTCGGCGTGCTCCACAATGGAGGAAGCCAAGGAGAAGGCGGCCGGACTCACGCTCGAGGGCCTGAGCATCGCAGGCCCGCTCTACGTGATCCAGGGTGAACTCGACCCGCTCATCCCCGTCTCACACGGCGACCGCATCGCCGCCATGGGCACCGGCGAGGTGGTGTACAACCTGGTGAAGGACGGCAACCACGGCGTCAACAACCTGAGATACCGGGCGTTTGCTCCCGCCTCGGACTGGCTGGCGCGGCAGCTCGGAGCGGTGGTGGGGTAGCAACCAGCTACCAGCTACCAGCTACCAGCTGCCAGCTCGGAAAAGCCCACTGAGCCTGGACATCTCCAGGGGGCCAAGCGCCTGCGAGCAGGTCCCACAAGGACACGCGTTGTGGCTGGTAACGCGGAGCTGAAAGCTGGAGGCGCGAGATTCTTCTACCAGCTCCTGACCACACACGCGAACAGGCGAGATCGTGGTCTCCTGGTAGCTGGCAGCCGGTAGCTGGCAGCTCAAGAGAGAGGGCCCGCCTTCCGGCGGGCCCTCTCTCTTTGTTTGCTTCCGTTCGAAGCTCAGCTCGGGGGAGTGACCAGGGTCTCTCCGGTGCTGAGATCGGCCGATGGGTTGAGGGCCAGACCGTGCGCCTCCTGGGCTGCGTAGAGCGGATCCAGGTTGACGTAGTCACGCCATGGCAGATCCTCGCGGTACTCGGCGAAGGGCTGCGAGAACGCCATCAGGCTGTCCATCTCGTCCGGGCTCCAACCCAGATCCGGGGTGAGCATGTTGGCGTCGATGTCCAGGGCGGCGAACACGTTGTCCGGCACGTCGAGGTTGAACTCGCCGGTCAGGATCTCGCGTGCCTCTTCCCAGTTGGCCGGGTCCCGCATCCAGTTGTTGGCCTTGATGTAGGCGTAGTTCCAGGCGACCGGGAACATCGGATACTGGTCGATCTTGGACTGCAGCATGCCCCAACCGGCCTGCGGATCGAGCCGGAACCCGGTGTAGATGGCGCCACCACCCTCTGCTTCGGCCAATGCGACGTGGCGGGAGAAGGCGAGGGTCGCATCCACCTGGTTCGTGAGCATCGCCGTGACCCAGTCGTTGGAACCACCGGTGAGGTTGACGGCGTTGACGTCGGTTTCGGCGTCATAGCCCATCTCGGACAGGGCGAACCTGGCGAGGACCTCGTTGGTGGTGCCGGCCCGGGCGATCCCGACGGTCTTGCCCGCCAGGTTCTCTGCGGTGACACCCTCGTTGGCGATCATGATGATCGGCTGATACCCGAGGGCGCAGCCGATCCACCTGAGGCCGTTGGGGTTGCCGTCGAGCACGGACGCATCTTCCGAAGGGAAGATCACGACGGCGTCCATGAGTGCGATGTCGATCTGGTCGGCGAACATCGGGGGCAGGTACTCGTCGAGACCGGTGATGTTCTCGGGACGGAGGTCGATACCGACCTCGGCGAACCATCCCTTCGAGATGCCGACCCAGTACGGAGCCTGGAGGTTCGGGTTGGGGGTATTGAAGTCGAAGCGCACGACCTCGAGGTCCGACTGAGGGATGGCCATCCCTGCGGCGGTCGTCTCGGTCGTGCCTCCGGCGGCGGTCGTGGCGGGTGCCGCGGCCGCGGTGGTCTCGGTGGCTCCCGCCGTGGTGGTGCTGCCGGTGTCGTCGCCGCCGCACGCTGCCAGAGCCATGCCGCCGGCGGCAAGACCCGACACCTGGAGGAACCTTCTCCTCGACAAGCCGTATGGATCGTGGATGTTGTTTGTCATCTGGGTCCTTCCTCCCGAATGGTCAGGTCTTGGTGGCCTGACGCCATGGAGCGATCTTCGCCTCCATGGATCTCGTACCTTGCACGAGAATGAGTGCAAACACCGCCAGGGTCAGCAGGGCGGCGTATGTGAGCGGAGCGTTGAAGGCGGAGGCAGACCGGAAGATCAGCCAACCGATGCCGCCGTCGACGGTGGCGCCCGAGAGGAACTCCGCCAGCACCACGCCGATCATCCCGCGGCTGAGGCTCTGCTGGATACCGGACACCACGAACGGCAGGGTGTAGGGCAGCACCACCTTCTTGTAGATCTGTGCCTTGTTGGCGCCGAACACCTTGGCTGCGTTGATGAGCGACTGTTCGGTGGTCTTGACGCCCGCCCAGGTGTTGATGATCAGGGGGAAGATGGCGGTGGACAGGATGATGGCGTACTTCACGCCCTCGCCGATTCCCAGGAACATCACGAAGATCGGGTAGATGGCGATCCGGGGCAACGACGACAGCGTCCACACGTACGGGCTCAGGATCGCGTCCGCCCACTTGCTGCCACCCATCAACAGACCGAAGGGGATGCCGAACACCACCACGATGATCATGCTGATCACGTAGATCTTGGTTGTCTCCCACATGTTCACCGCGATCACGAAGTCGGCGAGCATCCGGTTGTTGAAGCCTTCGAGGTTGCCACCACCGAACCAGCCGATCTTCAACGTGTCCAGCACGTCGCTGAACGTGGGGAAGATCTGGGCGTTGACCCGACCCGAGTTGGCGAACAGCTCCCAGAGGACGAAGAAGACCGACAGGTTGATGACGGTGATGATGGCGAAGCGGTACCGCGTCCAGAATCGCTGCCACGTCCAGTTGGCTTCACGAATCCGGGGCTGCGATGCGATCGAGCCGCCGTCGACGTTCTTGGACCTCGTCTGGGTCACAGCCCACCTCCTCCCGGAGCGTTGACGTTCTGCTGCATTGCCTCGATCTTGGAGGCCTCGGACTTGGATGCGTCGAACTCCTGGTCGCCCTCGGCATGAGCGCCCAGAGCCTCATCCTTGACGAGGTTCCAGAGGTACTCACGGAGCTCGGCGTACCGGGGATGCTGAGTGATCTCGCCTTCTGCCAGGCGGGGACGCTCGATACCCACCTCGATGACCTCCCGAACGGTTCCGGGGCGGTGCGAGATCACGGCGATCCGGTCACCCAGTGCAATGGCCTCGTCGATCGAGTGGGTGATGAACACGACCGTCTGGTTGAACTCGGTGACCAGGCTCTCGAGCTGGGCCTGCATGACCTCACGGGTCATGGCGTCGAGGGCGCCGAACGGCTCGTCGGCCAGCAGCATCTTGGGCTGGGTGACCAGCGCCCGGGCGATGCCCACGCGCTGCTTCATTCCACCCGAGAGTTCATAGGGGAAGGACTGCTCGAATCCTTGCAGGCCAACCGCCTCGAGGGTCTGCTGGACCCGGGCGGCCTTGTCGGAAGAAGAAATGTCGAGGTTGCGGAGCTCGAAAGGAAGGGCGATGTTCTCCTCGACCGTGCGCCAGGGCATGATGGCGTAGTCCTGGAACACCATGGCGCGATCCTTCGACGTGCCGCTGATCGGCTTGCCGTCGTAGGTGATGGTCCCCTCCCACGGTTCGACCAAACCGGCGATCACATTGATGAAGGTTGTCTTGCCGCAGCCGGAAGGACCCACCAGGACCAGGAACTCACCTTCGTACACGGTCAGGTTGATGTTCACCAGGGCGGTCAACAGCTTGCGCTCGCGCTGCAGTTCGTATCCGGCAACGAGATTCTCGGCGACGACGAGGGGGCGCCTCGTTTGGCCTTTGGCATCAGATGTACCGGTCATCGATCCTTCCCGGGGGTGTTCGTCGCAAACGATTGCGGTCGGCCGACTCTAGTGAGGCGTGAGGCCCAATTCAACTGAGACGTGATTATTTGTGTTCGTTCTCGAGTCACTTCTCACTCATCTCCATACCGAGTCTCCATACCGAGCAGACGGACGGCATTGTCGAGCATGACCTTCTGTCGGACTTCGGCCTTGATCGGGAGCTGCTCCCACTCCTCGAGCCACCGGTCGATCGGGATCACCGGCCAATCGGTACCGAACAGAACCCGATCCTGGATGAGCGAGTTGGTGTATCTCACCACCTCCTCCGGAAAGTAGCGGGGGGCGAAACCGGAGAGGTCGATGAAGAAGTTCGACTTGTGCCAGCAGGCCGCAAGAGCCTCCTGATGGAAGGGCCATCCCGGATGGGCGTGGATGACGTTGAGTTCGGGGAAGTCGGCGGCGACGTCGTCGAGATAGGGAATGGCCCTCACCGCATCGAGCTTGAAGCCCATGCCACCCGGCTTGCCGGCTCCGGCACCGGCGAACCCCATGTGGAACATGACAGTGATGCCCAGCTCGGCGCACGCCTCCCAAATGGGGTAGAGCCGGTGATCGTTCGGGAAGAACTTCTGCCGACTCGGATTGAGCTCCCCCACTCCTTTGATTCCGTACATCTCGTGACAGCGGCGGATCTCCTCGATCGCCGCCCGACCCTTCCACGGGTCGATACCGGCGAACGGGATGAACACGTCCGGGTGGCGCTCGGCCGCCTCACCGATGAGGTGGTTGGGGGCACCGGGCACACCCGATGTCGTCTCGTCGTCGGAGTTGCACAACACGGCCATCATCCTGCGTGATCGGTACATCTCGGCCTGTTGGTCGAAGCTGACCGGAGTCCGCTCCTTCCCGAAGTGCTCTCCCATCTGACGCCGCCTGGCCCCCATCGCCGCCAGGAACTCCTCGGTCTGGGGATGGGTGTGGATGTCGATGGCAACGACGTCGGGGGGCAGCCTCATATCACTCCATCCGTTCGCATGGCGGCGATCTCGTCGGTCGGGATACCCAGTCCAGCGAGGATCCGGTCGGTGTGCTCGCCGTGGTTGGGAGCCGGTGGTGAGACCCGCAGCGGCGTGTCCGAGAGCCGGAACGGCGGGCCCACCTGCCGAAGCGGCCGTTCCCCGTCGGGCATCTCGATCGACTCGACGATACCCATCGCCTGGACCTGTGGGTCGTCGAAGATGAGATCGAACCCGTTGATGGGTGCGTGGGGGATGTCGGCCGCGGTGAGGATGTCGAACCACTCGGCCCGGGTCCGCCGCATCGCCGCCTTCCTGAGTTCGACGCCGAGGTCGTCGTAATTGTCGTGGCGGGCGGTGCGATCAGAGAACCTGTGGTCATCCCGCAACTCGGGCACGGCGAATGCGTCGGTGGTGGCGATCCAGAACTTCTCGGGCACCGACATGTGCACCACGAACGAGAGCCCGTCAGAAGCGATCAGCCCGTACGCCTGCGCCCGCCGCTGACGAGTGGAGGGCATCGTCACCTCACCCATGTCGAGACGGTTCGAACCGGGCTCAACCAAGAACCCCATCACCGCCCGCAGCATCGAGGCGTCGGCGAACTGACCCTGTCCGGTTCGGGTCCGGGCGTAGAGGGCCGCCAGAATGGCCTGGACCGCGAAGGTGCCGGCGAGCAGGTCGGAGAACGCCGGGCCGACCGGCTGCGGCTTCTCGGGGTCGAGGATCTGGCTGTAGAGACCACCCATCGCCGAGATGACCGTGTCGTAGGCAGGCCGATCGATGTAGGGACCGACATCCCCGAAGCCGGAGATGGCGCAGTACACGAGGCGGGGGTTCCGCTGGCGGAGCACATCCCATCCCAGCCCCAGCCGGTTCATCACCCCTGGCCGGAAGTTCTCGAGCACCACGTCGGCGTCATCGGCCAGGCGCAGGAACACGTCGCGGCCCCGATCCGACTTCAGGTCGAGGGTGATGGCCCGCTTGGTGCGGTTGTAGGCGGCGAACTGCGGGCTGTGGGCCCGGTCACCGGACTGCCAGTACCGCATCGGATCACCCTTGTCGGGGTCCTCGATCTTGATGACGTCGGCACCCAGCTCACCGAGCGCCTTTCCTGCCACCGGCGCGGCGATGTAGCGCGAGATCTCGAGGACTCGCACCCCGTCGAGGGCTCCGCTCATGGTTCCAACCCATTGGGAACCGTGTCACGGACGATGGTTCCGTTGTGCACGATGCGCTCGTGGACGGGCACCGCCTTGGACCACCAGGCTGTACACCGGACAGCGGGCGTTGGCCTCGTCGACCATCGCCAGCACCTCCTCACTCGTGCCCGGGGCTGGTGACCCGTGCCTCGATGACGATCCACTGCGGGTTGGGTGGAATGCCGTCGATCAGGTGCTCGCCCCGCATGTCCATGTAGGTCCGAACGTCGAGCTCCAGATCCTCGATCTCGATTCCGACCAGGGCGGCGCCCTTGGCGTACCAGACCTGCTGACAGAAGGCGAGACCCGACAGGAAGTAGCGCAGCGGGCTCGGGGCCTCACCCTTACCGGCACGGTCGTCGGACTCGTCACAGCGAAACGAGAACTGCTTGCCGTACTGCATGAAGTCCGACTGGGCCTGGACGTCGGCGATCAGGCGCGTCCTGACGTTGGGTCGCACGTGGCCGGCGGCAGGGTCCCGCCGGAGCAGCTCGGTGGTGTCGGCCACATTCGCCGCCAGCTTCTCGATGTCGACTCTCGTCATATCTCTCCTTCACCTCACCTGAACGACCGGTTTCCCGATTCGGGACCGGTCCAGCACTGCGTCGAGCGCAGCTGCAACGTCCTCGAGCGGATGGACACCACCGATCACGGGGTGCAGGCTCATCCGCTCCATCAACTCATAGGCCGCGCGGAAGTCCGCCCGGGAGGATCCCGCCGACCCCAGGAACCGCTGGCGCATGGTGTAGAGCCGCGAAAGATCGATCTCGAGCCGGCTGCCAACGTGGGTACCCACGACTGCGAAACGACCGCCCCGGCCCATCGCCGCAGCCGCAGCAGTCACAACGGCCGGGGTCCCCGTGGAGTCGAGCACGACGTCGACCCCTCCGCCGTCGGTGAGCTCGCGAATGACGACCTCCAGGTCGCCACTCCCGGCCACCACCGCCGTGGCGCCCTGGGCACGGACCGCCTCGGCCTTTGACTCGGTGGAGCACACCCCGATCACCCGCCCACCGAGGGCGCCGGCGAGCTGCACACAGGCGAGGCCCACCGCTCCGGCGGCGCCCGTCACCAGCACGGTCTCGCCATCGTCCAACTCGGCGGCTCTCATCATGCGGAGCGCAACCGGATGCACGTGCGCCGCCGCCGCCGCTTCGGCGAACGACAGGGCGTCGGGGATCGGCACCACGTTGTGGTCGGGGGCGGTCACGTATTCGGCGAAGCCTCCGGGCCGGTGAATGCCCATCACGCTGGCGGCGACGCAGTCGGCGTCACGTCCCCTCTCGCACGAGCGACAACTCCCGCACGCAGCCGACGGCTTCACCACCACCCGCCGGCCCTCGTGGGGCCCTGACACGGCCACCCCGGCGGCGTCGATGCCCTGGACCAGCGGGAATCGGGCAAACCTGCCCAGACCCACACCTTCGTACACCGCCCGGTCGAGGCGGTTGACGCTGGCTGCATGCACCTCAACCAGCGTCCCGCCCGCGTCGGCGGTGGGATCGTCGACCGAGAGCACGTCGATCGCACCATTCGGAGCGGACGTGACCGCAGCTTTCATGTCCCTAGCCTCACGTGATGCGCTCCTGGTATCAGACTCCCGGCGGCGTGCCGGTGTTGCGGACCGTGCCCGAGCAGCCGTCCGGACGTCGCCCGATCCTGTTCATCCACGAGAACCGGGGTCTCTCGCCCTACATCATGGCCGTTCTCGACGACCTCGCCGCCGAGGGCTTCGAGACCCACGCCCCGGACCTGTTGCATCGGGTCTCCGAGCGGGACGATCCGACGTCGGTGACGACCCGCCACATCCCCGGGGACACCCACGAACTCGACCTGCTCGAAGTGTTCGACGCCATGCCGGAGACGCCCGTGCTGGTGGGCCTGTGTTTTGGAGCGGAGATGGGGTGGCGGCTGGCGGTGAGGCGCCGCCCGGTTGCGGCCGCCCTGGTCTACGGTGTCGCACCAACCGACGTGTCGGAGCTGTCGTGCCCCGTCTTCGCCGCCTACGCCGAGGACGACTCCCGGGTCAACGAGGGGGTCCCGGAACTGTGCCGGCAGCTGGCCGGGTTGGATATGCCCTACCGCGTCCTCTCGTATCCACGGACGCTCCACGCCTTTCATGACCACACCCGACCGGAGCGGTTCCGGGCCGCGGCCGCCGACGCCCTGTGGTCCGACCTGCTCGACTTCCTTCGAAGTCACGCCGACCTCTGACGGTGCCACCACCGGCGAGCCGATACGCTTCCCGGCATGAGTGACCCACGCATCCAGGCAGCCATCGACCACTGGGCCCCCCGCTACGTCGAGCACGGCGTACCTGTCGGCGACTTCCTCGACGTCACCCGCGACCTCTCGAGCTGGGACGACTGGTGCAGTGCCTGGAGCGACGCCGCCGCCGTTCACGAGACCGAGGGTGACACGGCCCTCGCCGCCGGACACACCCGCTCGGCCGCCCTCCACTACATGACTGCAGCGGTGGAGTACCACTTCGCCAAGTTCCTGTTCTGTCATGACATGGCGCAACTGCGGGCTGCCCACGAGAAGGCCGTGGCCGTCCATCGCAAGGCCCACCCACACATGGACCCGCCGGTCGAGCGGGTCGAGTTTCCCTACCTCGACACTCACACGATGGTCGGCAACCTGCGCAAGCCGATCGGGACCGAGAGGCCACCGGTGGTGGTGCTCATGCCGGGGCTCGACTCGGCCAAGGAGGAGCTCACCTTCATGGAGCCCTGGTTCCTCGACCGGGGCATGGCCACCTTCACGATCGACGGACCCGGGCAGGGCGAACTCGAATACGACCTCCCCATCGAGTGCCACTACGAGAAGCCGGTGGGAGCGGCCATCGACGCCCTCGAAGCACGGGGCGACGTCGACACCGACCGACTGGGCGCCCTCGGTGTGAGCCTGGGCGGCTACTACGTGATCCGGGCGTCGGCATTCGAGAAGCGCATCAAGGCGCTCATCTCGCTGTCGGGGCCGTTCGAGATCGGCTCGTCGCTCGATCACATCCCACCGATGAGCCAGCTGGCCTTCATCACCCGCACCCACTCGGCCGACCTCGCCGAGGCCAAGGAGCATCTGCGTGCCATGGACCTCACCGAGGTCGTGCACCTGGTCGACCAGCCGGCATTCATCGTCACCGGAGCTCTCGACCGGCTGGTCCCGGCCGAGCAGACCCGACGCATCGCCGAAGGCGTGTCGGGCGAGGTGTTCCTCAACGTCATCCCCGGCGCCAACCACGTGGCGACCAACAAGGCGTACCTGTACCGGCCGCACATGGCCGACTGGATGGCGGAGCGACTGGCGACCTGAACCACGGGGCGTGAGCCGTGACACGTTCAGGCCGACGCGATCTTGAGGGTTCGGAGCAGATCGTCCCGGGCTTCGGTCAGGTGGGCGGCCACCACGTCGGCGGCGCGTTCACCGTTCCGGGCCCTGATCGCCGTGCGCAGTTCAGGGTGGGCGTGACTGGCGTGGCTCGCCGGGTTGAGCCGGTGGTATCTGCCGACCTGGGAGCGCAGCCGCAGGATGGCCTCGCGCATCCGGGGTCGATCGGCGTGGGTGTACAACTGGGAGTAGAACTCAAGCCGGGCTGCCGCGCCCGCCTCTGGGTCGTCGGCCACACGGTCCATCGCCAACGACAGGTTCACCAGGGCGGTGGCGTCGGCCAGTTCGAGGTTGGCGACGGCGTAGCGGGCGCAGGTGGTCTCGAGCAGGAGCCTCATCTCGTAGATCTCGGCGATGTCGGCCGGACTGAGCGATGCCACCCGGGCGCCGCGGCGGCTGTCGAGATCGATGAGGCCCTCCGTGGCGAGCCGCCTGAACGCGTCTCGAAGAGGTATCCGGCTGACGCCCAGCTCTTCGGCGAGATCGGTCTGGCCGAGTCGGGCGCCGGGAGCCAGACGGCCGCTCTCGATCGCCCACCGAAGCGTGTCGGTGACGGTGTCCTCGACGCTGCGCGGCGGCTCCATGCGAGCACGGAGATCCGCCTGGACAGGGCCTGCCACGTTTCCACTCCTTCACCCGGCACGTCAACGGGTTGCTTGTATACAGTATGCCATCGGCCTCTGGAGCGTGACGTGAAAACACACCTGTTCACCGGCAGCCCGACCAGCGGCGGGCGGTTCAACCGATCGGGCGGTGGGCGCCTTGGCTGAACTCGTCGCCGTGATCGGTGTCCCCCACAATCCGCTGCTGTTTCGGACCATGCGCGACCCGCTTCCGGGCGACCTGACAGCCACGGCCACCCACTTCGACATGTTCGCCGGACATCTGCAGCGACTCGAGGTCGAGACGCTGGTGGTGGTCGGCTCGGACCACCTCCGCAAGTTCGGCCACGACATGAGCCCGCCGTTCGTCGTGGGCAAGGCACCCAGGTACGCCACGACCTACGAAAACGAGACCCGCCATTTCGGGCTCGAGAAGTGGGTCGTCGACGGAGACGAAGAGCTCGCCGGCGCCATCCTCGGAGGGTCGGTTCTCCCCACATCGCTTGACCTGACGCTGTCGAACGAATGGATCCTCGACCACGCCTTCTCGGTTCCGCTTCGATTCCTCCGTCCCGAGTGGGACCTCCCGGTGGTGCCCGTCCACACCAACACCAACATCCCTCCCACCCCCCACGCCTCGCGGTTCGTCGATCTGGGCCGGTACCTGGCCGGGGCCATCGACCGGGCACCGACCGGGGGAAGGGTCGCACTCATCGCGACCGGTCATCTCGCCACCGACATCGGCGGGCCCGCCGGATTCCTGGGCGGCGGCTCGCCCGATGCCGAGTTCGACGACATGGCGGTTGGATGGATGGCCAACGGTGACGTGGAAGGAGCCATCGCCGGC
The DNA here is from genome assembly GCA_963825585.1 of uncultured bacterium. Classification (GTDB taxonomy): domain Bacteria; phylum Actinomycetota; class Acidimicrobiia; order Spongiisociales; family ZC4RG35; genus JAOUGY01. The sequence continues at coordinate 105,238 of CAWGTX010000001.1, read as the reverse complement.
TGCACACTGGAACGGCTGGTGGCCGCCGGCAACGTCACACCGCAGTTCCTCAACTTCCTCACCGCTCTCGCCGCCGCCGGGGGTCGGCCGGCCGACTTCGCCGAAGGCACGCCGTCCCGCTTCAACGCCGCTCCGTTCTTCTTCTGGGACATGACACGATGAGCCGCTTCCAGATCGACAAGTTCATCAAGTACTCCGACGACGACGGCGAACGGATCTCCGCCTTCGCCGCCGACCCGGTCGGCTACGTGGAGGCGTGGCAACAACGCGGAGCGTCCGCCCACCCACGACCCGTGGCCGATGGTGGCATGCTCGACGAGGCCGAACGGCAGGCGTTCGCCGCCGAGGACTACGGGACCCTCTATGCCATGGGCGCCCACCCCTACACCCTCTTCCACTTCGTGGTGGCGGTCGACCTGGTCCGGGGGCCGCGTCCCTGGCCCGAGTTCGTGGAGTGGTACCGGGAGTTCGTCACACCTCACGGGCGTCCCGACTTCACGACCTGAGACTCGGATTTCGCCCTCGGCGCCACCGCTATATTGCGCGAAGGGGTGGCGTTCGACTGTTGCGTTCCGGTCGTGCTGGCCAGGAGTTGCACGCTCGACGAGGGACACGACAGCGACATGACCGATCACCTGCCCCTCATCGCCGCCGCCGTCGCCGGTGGCTTCCTGCTCAAGTCGATCGCAGGATTCGGCGGACCGCTGTTCGCCGTCCCCGTGCTCGCACCCAACCCTCGGCGTCGAGCATGCGGTGGTAGCCGTCTCGTTCGCCAACATCGTCGCCAATGTCCTCATGCTGTGGGAGTACAAGTCGGAGGCGCCCGAGTCCAAACCGCTGCTGAGCCGGTTGCTCGCCGGCGGCGTGATCGGGACCGCGGTGGGTACCTGGCTGCTCACCTGGGTCGACGACCGCCCCATCTCACTGGCCGTTGGCATCCTGGTGCTCGCCTACATCGCCACCGCACTCCGAATGCCGCAACTCAAGATCCCCGCCGGCAAGGGACTGCCTGCGGCGATCCCGGTGGGCCTCTTCGGCGGCGTGGTCCACGGCGCCACCGGTAACAGCGGCCAGATATTCGGCACCTTCATCCACGCCCTCGGGCTCCCCCGCCGCGCCTACGTGTGGGCGCTCACCGTGGTGTTCTTCTCGTTCGGCACGGTCCAGACCATCACCTTGTTCGGACTCGGCAGCTTCACCCGCGAGCGCGTGATCGAAGCGACCGTTGCCATCATCCCCGTGTTCATCGTCATCCCGCTCGGCACCCGCATCGCCGCCAGACTCACATCGACCACGTTCCGGTGGGTGGTGCTCGCCGCACTGGCGTTCGCAGGCATCCGGCTGATCGTGTCGGCGTTGTAGAGAGAGGAGCCGGAAAGGTCCGACGTCCGACGCAACAGGCAACACGCAGGAATTCGCGTAGGGGCGACCGAGGGACGAGGGCGCCCAGACCCCTGCGGTTCAGCCCGTCACGCCCGACCGGGGACCCGGCCTGAGGAAACGGGCCACCCAGCGAGCGGCGAGCATTGAGCGACGAGCAGGCATCCACCTTTTGCACAATGTGCAAAACATGAGCGAAACGACCGCGATCTGCACAATGTGCAAAAGGTCGCCCCCCGCCCCCAAGACCGGGACCGGACGGATCTGGCGACAGAAGGACCGGTGTCCACTGACCTGAGCTGTAGATGCTCGTAGCTCGTAGCTCGTAGCTCGTAGCTTCTCAGGCCTGCTCGACCTCTTCGAGCCTCCCGCTCTTGGCGCTCTTGAGGGCCGCTTCCATGACTGCGACCACTCGGAATCCGGCGTTGGCGTCGACCTCGGGGCTGGCACCTTCGCGGACGCAGCGGGCGAAGTCGGTCATCTGTTCGGCGATGGTGTCGTTCTGTTCGGTCGGGTGTTCTGTGGGGGCCTTGTCTCCGATGCCCTGGATGAGGAGCCTGCCGCCGTCCTGGTCGTTCCAGGCGGCACCGGCGGTGCCCATCACGCCGACCCGGTTGGTGGAAGGGACGGCGGTGGAGGTGATGAGGCTCCCGATGGCACCGTTGGCGAACTGGAAGTTGAGGATGGCGCCGTCGTCGAGGGCGGTCTTGCCGAACGGGCGGGTGCTGATCGCCGAGACGTGCGTGATCGGACCAACGAAGTACTGGAAGGTGTCGAGCACGTGCACGCCGAACGGGGTGAGACCCGAGAGAGGCCGCTCCTGGGGGTTCTGGCGCCAGTTGTCGGGGGCGGGATTGCCGCCACCGGGGGCCGAGTAGTTGGCTTCGAGGGCGATGATGCTGCCCAGCTCCCCGGCGTCGATCATCTGCTTGATCCGGCGGGTGGGGGCCTGTCGCCGGCGCTGATGGCCGACCTGCAGCACCTTGCCGGCGACGTCCGCTGCCGCCATGCAGGCGCGGGCGCCTTCGACCGTCATGGCGAACGGCTTGTCGACGAACACGTGCTTGCCGGCGGCGAAGGCGGCGGTCACGTAGTCGACGTGGGTGGAATGAGGGGTGGCGACGATCACCGCTTCGATGTTCGGATCCGAGATCAGCTCTTCAACGGAAGCGGCCGACCTGATTCCCCTCTCGGCAGCGAACGCCTCCCGCGTTTCGGGGGTGCGGGCGTAGCAGGTGACCAGGTCCACGGCACCCGCCGAGGTGGCACCGCGCAGTAGTTCGTTGCCCCACCAACCGAGGCCCATCAGACCAACGCGCACAGGTTCCATCGCTCGCTCCTCTCGCTACGGCACTGACGAGGATCCTATATCGTGCAGGATCGACACGCAGAACCAGGAGCCCCGCCATGCCGTTGAGCCCAGCCAAGGAATCCGCATTCGAGAAGGTGACAGGCCTTTGGGTGGCCATCCCCACCCCGTTCACCGCCGACGGCGTCCTCGACGAAGCCGGCATCCGCCACTCGGTGGAGTACTACGTATCCGGCATCGAGGTCGATGGCATCTTCTGTGGCGGCGTGATGGGCGAGTTCTGGTCGATGACGGTCGGAGAACGCCGCCGGGTCCACGAACTGGTGGCCGACACGGTCAACGGGCGCATCCCGATCATGGCCCAGACCAGCCACCATGTGTTCGAACACTGCGTCGAACTCGGCAACCACGCAGAAGAGCTGGGTTTCGACTTCGCCATCGTCATGAACCCGTACTTCCCGCCGCGTCCAACCGACGACGTCGTCCGTGCCTGGTACGGCGAGCTCGACAAACAGACGTCGATCCCCACCTTCCTGTTCAACACCGCCTATTCGGGGTACTCGCTCTCACCTGAGCTGATCATCGAGCTGTCCGACCTCGACCTGATCTGCGGCATCAAGAACCCCAAGCCGAAGGAACACTTCGAGCAGGTGGTGAAGGGCTGCGGCGACCGGATCGTGGTGTGCGACGCCGCCGAGGACGAATGGCTGGAGTACCACCTCGAGTTCGGCATCCAAGCGCTCATGTCCACCCCGGCGCTCGCCATGTTCCAGACACCGCACCACCGGCCGATCGCCGACTACACCCGCCTCGCCGCCGAGGGAAAGATCGACGAAGCCTGGGAGGTGCAGCGTTCCCTCGCCCAGCACCGGGTGGCGTTCCAGCGCTGGCTGCGCGACCCGTTCTTCGCCGGACCCACCGGTGTCATCCCCATCGCCCAGCTCAAAGGGTGGATGAACCTGATGGGCCTCCCGCAGGGCCCGGTGCGCCTACCGCTGCTGCCCCTCACCGCCCAGGAGGAATCGGATCTGGCAGCCGATCTCGAAGCGCTCAGCCTGCTGGACGTTCTCTGACATGCGGGTCATCGACGGCGTAACCGTCGAGCGGTATCTGACCGACGAGCTGGCACTTGCGGCGATGCGCCGCTGCTTCGCACTGGAAGCGGCCGAGCAGACCGGAGCGAAGGGCCGGATGGATCTCGGCCACTCCGCCGGGTGGATGCGCATCCTGCCGGCGGTGTTCGAGGGCCTCGGCGTGTTCGGCCACAAGATCATCAGCTTCACCAACGGTGCCGGGGTGCGCTACGTGGTCACGCTGTTCGACATCGCCTCGGGCGAGATGACCGCCGTGATCGACGCCGAGGCCATCACCGGCGCCCGTACCGGTGCCACCGCCGCCCTCGCCGCCGAGTCGATGTGTCGGCCCGACGTGTCGGTGTCGGCGGTGATTGGAACAGGGTCGGTGGCGCGACGCCAGCTCACCGCCCTGCAGGCCGTGCGACCGGTCGAAGAGATCCGCGTGTTCAGCCGCAACCCGCAGAACCGCTCGGAGTTCATCGCCGAGATGCAACCGCTCCTCGATCCTGAGCTGGTGGAATCCGCCAGCGTGGAGCAGGCGATCGACGGCGCCGGCCTCGTCACCCTCGCCACCAAGTCGCCGACCCCCGTGCTTGGCCGGAGCCACCTGACGGCGGGCATGCATGTGAATTCGGTCGGGTCGGCTCGCCCCAACCTGTCAGAGGTGGAACCCGACACCTTCGCCGCCTTCGACCGGGTCGTCTGCGATTCGGTCGATCTGGTGTTCGGAGAATCGGGTGACGCCATCGCGGCCGTGAAGGACGGCCTGTATGACGTCAGCCGGGCGGCGAACCTGGCCGACATCGTCGGCGCTCCCCCGCCGAGACCCGACGACGCCGTCACCCTGTTCAAGTCCACCGGCACGGGGCTCCAGGATCTCGCCTTGTCGGTGGCCATCCTGGAGATGGTGCAAGCCGATGACGCGGGGACGGTGGTCGAGGATGTGCTCACCTTCAAGGAGTTCACGGAGACGGGCAGGACGTAGAACCGTTCACCGCTGACCGTTCCACGGGCGGACACATGCCCCGGACCACCCATCGAACGACCTCCTAGGATTGCGTCGATGTTGGATCGGACCCGCACGTTGTGGGACAAGCAGAACCAGGCAGTGGGCGACCGTCGTCAGCTGTTCGGTGCGGTCGCCGAGACGGTCGGAGCAACGGGTGTGTTGTATCCAGGTTCCTACGTCGACCTCACGCCCGCCTTCATCTGGCCCGAGACCGCCTTCGTCGATGTAGATCGTCGAGCCAATCAGTTCTTCGCAGATCTCGACGGCGTCAGTCAGCTTCTGCGCGAACACGGCGCCGACCCCGAAGCCCGCACGGTCCGGTTCATCCACGGCGACTACCAGGAGCCGCTGGACCTCGAGGAGAACTCATTCGATCTACTGATCTCCCTATATGCCGGGTTCATCTCCGAGCACTGCACCCGCTACCTCCGGGTCGGCGGCCATCTCCTCGTCAACTCCAGCCACGGCGATGCTGCGATGGCCTCTATCGACGATCGATACCGGCTGCGGGCGGTCATCTTTTCCCGAGATGGTGGCTACCGGGCGAGCTCGTCCGACTTGGACACGTACCTCGTGCCGAAGAAGGACGTCGCGGTGACGAGGGAGCTCCTCCACAGCACCGGTCGGGGGATCGCCTACACGAAGAGCCCGTTCGCCTACCTGTTCGAGAGGTATCGGTAGAGTTCATGGGCGCTGGATCCGTCGCATCATCTTCAAGTCGAGTCGGTTGCCGATGGCCGGTTCACGCTCGCGCAACCTGCACCAGGGTGTCCGAGTAGGCCACGCCACCGCCCCAGTCGGTGGCGGTGTCGTTGGTGAGTGAGTTGGCGGTGGCGGGCTGGCCGTGGTGGTCGGACCACCACCCGAACGGCACGATCACCACACCGGGGCGGACCCGATCGGAGATGCGGACTTCGAGGGTGAGCTTGGCTCGGTCGTTCCACACCTCGGCGGTGTCGCCCGCTGCCAGCCCGCGGGCGGCGGCGTCCTCGGCGCACAGCTCCACGTACGGTGCTCCCTCGACCGGGCCGTGCTTGGGGAGATGTGAGTAGGAGCTGTTGAGGAAGCGGGTGTGCACCTTGGGGGTGAGCAGCGCCAGCGGGTAGTGCTCCACCAGCGCCGGGTCGCCGGCCGGGCTCTCCCGGGGCGCGGTGTACTCGGGCAGTGCCGGCAGCCCTTCGGCGGCCAGCCGCTCGGAGTACAGCTCGGCTCTGCCGCTGGGGGTGCCGAATCCGCCTTCGGCGTAGGGCATGAGCGTCTCGGGGACGCTGAGACGCACGAAGCCATCGGCACGGATGGCATCCACGTCGACGTCGTTGAGCGCCGACAGGATGAGCGTCTCGTCGTCGAGCTCGAACAGCGGGTCGTCGATGCCGAGGGCTTTGGCGAGCCGCCGCCACAGCTCGGTGTTGGGGACCGACTCACCCAGCGGGGCGATGGCGGCTTCGTTCCAACCCAGATACAGGCTGCCCCAGCTCTCCACCACGTCGAGCTGCTCGAGCTGGGTGGTGGCGGGAAAGATCACGTCGGCGTAGCGGGCGGTGTCGGTCATGAACTGCTCGCTCACCACCGTGAACAGATCGTCGCGTTCGAGACCACGACGGATGATGTCGGCGTTGGGAACGGTGACCACCGGGTTGCCGTTCCACACGAACAACGCCTTCACCGGCGGGTCGAGGGTGTCGTCGGTGAGCACCCGCCCCAGGCGATTCATGCTCAGGCTGCGGGTGGTCTGCTCGGTGGCTGGATCGAATACGGACCCGTCGACGTTGAGGTAGTTCCACGACCCGACGCTGCGGGCCATCCCACCGCCGTGGTCCTTCCACGATCCGGTGAGCACCGGCAGGCAGGCCAGCGACCTGAAGAACATGGCGCCGTTCTCGTGGTGCTCGGCACCGATGAGGGTGCGGATGAAGGCGGGACGGGTGGTGCCGTAGGCGGTGGCGAGCCGTTCGATGTCGTCGGCAGCGAGCCCACACACCTCCGCCGCCTTCTCGGGCGTCCAGGCGGCGACGTGGTCGACGAGCTGCTCGTACCCCACGGCATGAGCGTTCACGTAGTCGTGATCGATCAGGTCATCGCGGATGAGCACATGCATCATCCCGAGCATGAGGGCGACGTCGGTTCCTGGTAGCGGCTGGAGGAACCAGTCGGCTGCCTCGGCTGTCATGGTCTTCATGACGTCGATCACCACGATCTGCGCACCGTTGACCCTGGCCTCCTCGACGAACGGCCAGAGGTGCCGGTTCGTGAGTTTGGTGTTGGTGGCCCACAGGATCACGAGCTGGGCGTGACGGACACTCATCGGGTCGGCAGCCCGGGTCACTCCATATGTGGCGGCGGTGCCATGGCCGGCGGTCTCGCCACACAACGAGTCGGTGAGCTGGGAAGCACCGAGAGCGGCGAACAGCCGCCGGTCGAGCGAGCTGTGTTGGATGAGGCCCTGGGTGCCTGCGTCCCACCACGGGAAGATCGCCTCGCCTCCCCACCTTTCACGCACCTCGCGGACACGCTCAGCCACCAGGGCCAGTGCCTCGTCCCATCTGCACTCCTCGAACTCACCCAATCCCTTGGGACCGGTGCGCCGCATCGGCCGAAGAATCCGGTCGGGGCTGTACACACGATCCAAGAAACGGTTGACCTTGGGGCACAGCTCGCCCTGCGAGTAGGGGTGGGCGGGGTTCCCACGCAGCTTGACGGCGACGCCGTTGTCGACGGTTGCGGCCCAGCCACAGCTGTCGGGGCAGTCGTGGTGACAGGTTCCGAGGACGGTGGTCGCAGCCATTCCACCATGGTACCGGTCGCGAGCACTCGGCCCGATCGTTCCTTCCGCCTCGCGAGGTCGAATCGACACGACGGCGCTGCGCTACGCATCGAGCCGATCGCGGGAGAGGGCACCATCGAGGTGGGCGGTCGCCTGGTGATCGACGCCGAGGTCACGATGAACGACGAGGACGTCCGCGAGATGCGCTTCACGGACCAACGGTGACCGACGCGCTGGTCGATACCAGCGGGGCGGTGGCTTCGATCATCGCCGGACACGAGGGCAACCGGTCGACACTCGACGCTCTCGGGGATCGCACACTCGGCCTCGCCGGCCACGCATGGTTCGAGACCTTCTCGGTGCTCACCCGGATGCCGGCTCCGGCGAGACGGGCCGCCGGCGAGGTGGCGGCGATCCTCGCCCACAACTTCCCCGGCTCCTACTTTCTCGAACCGGGTGCCTCGGCCGAACTCACCCAGCGCCTACCCAGGCTCGGAGTCACCGGGGGCGCCGTGCACGACGGTTTGGTCGGTGGCGCCGCGGCTGCGGCAGGGCTGACGCTGGTCACCCGGGAGCGAAGAGCTCTGGACACGTACCGGGCGGTCGGAGCTAGCGTCGAACTCCTCAGCTGATCGAACCGTGGACTGGGGTTGTGGATCATCCAGCCCACACGACCATCGCCGACCCGGCGAGCATCGTCGCGGTGCCCATGAGAAGCAGGCCATTCGGTCGCTCGATCGTGCCGAACATGATCGGAGCAAGTGCAACCACCACGAGTGTCGCCAGCTGTTGCACGGTGATGGCGATGGCGATGGTGGTCAATCCGAACGAGATCCACTGAGCGCTGATGGCGACCGCTCCACTCAGACCACCGAGCGCCATCCACACCATCGCCCGACGGTCGAACGGCTCACTCGTCCAGCGGCCGGTGACGGTGAGAACGACGGCGTGAACCACCAGGGCCGCCCCGAGACCGACGACCAGACCGAGCACCGGAGCGTCGATCCCTTCGAGGCCTTTGCGGATCAGCATCGGCGAGGTGCCCCAGCATGCGGCCACGGCCAGTCCGAAACCGGGGATCACCCACCGTTTGCCGGCGTCGGGCGCCCGGCTCAACGACACCAGCGTCACGCCGATCGCCGATGCCAGCACCCCCACCACGGTCCAGATGGTGAGCGGCTCGGCCAGGAACACCGCCGCCAGCACCGCTCCCACCAGTGGCGCCGCCGACGTCACGGCACCGGTACGAGCAACGCCGATCTGGTTCTGGCTGAGCGCCAGCAGCGTCCAAGCGACCATGTAGTGGATGAGGGCACTGCCCACGAAGTACCACAGGAACCGAAGCGGTGCTCCGTCGAGGACAGACCATCCGCCGGTGGCGGTCAACTGGATGACGAGAACTACCTCCACGAACACCAACAGTCCGAAGGCCGTGCGATAGGGCCCGACCAACAGGTTGGATTTCCGGTTGAGGTTCTGGGTGAACCCGAACCCGAGGGCGGCAAGCAGCGACCAGGCGACGCCAGAGCTCATGAGACCGCGCTTGTCATGGGTACGATTCCTCCGAGGACGCAAACGATTGTAGGAGTTGCAGGTGACGGCAGTCGACTATCCCCGCTTCAGCGAGACCGAGCTCGACACCCGAAGGGCGGCGATCGTGGCGCTCATGGACCGGGACGGGCTCGACGCCGTGCTGGTGCACGGCGCCAATCGCACCGGCTCCGCCATCCAGTGGATCACGGAATGGCCCGTCACCCGTGAGGGCTCACTCGTGATGACCCGCGACGCACGCGACGCCATGTGGGTCGAGTTCTACAACCACCTCCCCAACGCCCAGCGGATGGCGGTGCGCTGCGATGTCGGCTGGGACGGTCCCAACACGGTGGCCGCCGCCGCCCGCGAGCTGGCCCGCCGAGGCGCCAAGCGGGTCGGCCTCATCGGCCCGCTCGGATGGAAGCAGTACGCAGCGCTGGCCGGCCAGTTCGACATGGTGGGCCTCGACAAGGATTACACCGGTCTGCGGCTCATCAAGTCCGCCGAGGAGATGGACTGGATGCGCCAGGCAGCGCACCTCTCCGATGTCGCCATCGAAGCGGTGCGCGACGGCGTTCGCCCCGGGATGCGCGAGACCGACCTGGCGCTCATCTGCGAGACGCCGTATCTGGCCACCGGTGCCACCAACCACATCCACTACTTCGGCGTCACCTCGATGGCCGACCCCCGGCAGTGCGTCCCGTCACAGTGGCCGTCGAACCGGGTGATCGAAGCCGGCGACGTGCTCACCTGTGAGATCTCGGCCTCATGGTGGGGCTACGCCGGCCAGGTGCTGCGGTCGATGACGATCCAGGCCGAACCCACCCAGCTCTACCTCGACCTCCACGCCGCCACCGACGCCGCCTTCGACGCCATCTGCGGGGTGCTGAGGAACGGAACCACCCCCCAGCAGGTCATCGACGCCGCCTCGCTGATCGAAGATGCCGGGTTCACCATCTACGACGACCTCGTCCACGGTTACGGCGGCGGCTACTTCCCACCCATCCTCGGCTCGGCCAGCCGGATGAACGAGCCGCTCCCCGACATGGTGTTCGAGACCGGGATGACGGTGGTGGTGCAGCCCAACGTGATCACCATCGACGAGAAGGCGGGAGTGCAGAGCGGTGCCCTGGTGGCGATCACCGACGACGGTGTCGAGGTGTTGCAGAAGGCTCCGAGAGGGTTCTGGCGAGCCTGAAGCACAGCTGGCATCAGCGACCCTCCTAAGTTACGGTTAGTGCATTACCGATACCAAGAGGTCGGATGGCAATACACTTACGCCGCCGGTGGGAGGCCCGATTCGAAGGGATGAGCCGTCGGGACCGCCAAGGGTGCTCGTACGACGCCTACCTTCCCGATCGGCTCGCCGGCTGGAACCCGACCCTCTCCGCTGATGTCGCGGCCGATGTTGCCGATGCCGAGATGGCCGTCCGCCGCCTCAACGACGGCGGCACCTCCCACGTGAGCCTGGAGGGACTGGCCCGATTCCTCCTGCGCGCCGAGTCGGTCGGGTCGTCCCGGATCGAAGGGCTCGAGGCCGCCGCCCGACGATTGGCGCGTGCCGAGGCCGCGATCGCTCTCGGCGGCGACGCCAACGACCGGGTGGCCATCGAAGTGCTGGGGAACGTCGCCGCCATGGAGGTCGCAGTCGAAGCGGCAGTCGACGGTACCGACTTCACGGTCGACGACCTACTGAGCATCCACGTCCGACTGATGACGGCGTCCCCGACGCCGGGAATCGCCGGCGTCGTTCGGGAAAGCCAGAACTGGATCGGTGGCAGCGTGTTCAATCCGTGCAGCGCCTCGTACGTGCCACCTCCGCCAGAGCACGTGGCAGGCTTGGTCGACGACCTGATCTCGTACGTGAACCGCGACGACCACTCCCCTCTCGCTCAGGCTGCGTTCGCCCACGCCCAGTTCGAGACCATCCATCCGTTCGCCGACGGGAACGGGAGAACCGGGCGCGCCCTGATCCACGCGATCCTTCGGCGAAGGGGCCTCGCTCCCCGGTTCGTTCCTCCGATCAGTCTGGTGCTGGCGACGTGGTCCGCCGACTACGTGACCGGCCTCACCGCCTTCCGTCACGTGGGCGAGCCCGACTCTGCCGAGCGATCGACCGCGGCCAACGAGTGGCTTCGCATCTTTGCGGCCGCCACGCGCCGGGCGTGCGCCGATGCCGAGCGGTACAGCGCCGATATCGCCGCAGTCGACGCCTCGTGGCGTGAGAGTCTCGGACGAGTACGCGCCAACTCGGCGACCGACTTGCTGCTGCGTCGGTTGCCTGGGACACCGATCATTACGGTGGAATCGGCGTCACTGCTGATCGGAAGGTCGAAAGCCCGCACTACCGATGCCGTCAACGCTCTCGCAGAGGCAGGCGTTCTGACGCAGCGAAACGTGGGACGTCAGCGGTACCGGGTGTTCGAGGCCGGAGCCGTCCTCGACCTGTTCACCGGACTGGAACGATCCTTGGCCAGCCCAACCGGGAACACGCTGAACGATGCCCCCGTCAGACGGGTGCCGTCACGCCCCGAGTGACGGTTCATGCCGGGCCCAGAACGGGGAAGGGGGTACCCGCTCCAGACCCGGCGCCCAACACGTTCGCTGTTGTGCATGGACTCACAAGGGACCGAACGATTCGCGATCCAGGTGTCTAGTCACCCGCAGAGGGAGGCGGACGGTTCGCTGTTCACCGTCGCCCGTTCACCGTATCCCTCGAGTCGACCGGTGCCCGCCGGCGTGCCGGCGACTGATCAGTCGCCGGCCGTGAGTGCCTCGAAGTCGCCGTACTCGATGGCGGGGGTGTCGACACCGACCTGGTGCATCAGAGGGGCGGCCTGCTTGTTGACGAGCAGTCGGAACACGTCGGGGCGGTTGTAGTGCCCGGCCAGGTCGTGGCGCAGCTTCATGCGGATACCCACGTCGAGATCCATGTCGGCGTACAGGATCAGTTCCTCGTTGCCGACGGTGGGTCCCGCGATGATGCGGGTGTCGGGGGCGATGATGCAGGATCCACCGCCGATGTCATCACGGGCCAGGTACACGCGGTCCTCGTCGGTGATGGCGACCATGTCGCGCACCCGGTCGTCGACCACCGCCGAGGCGCTGATCACCCACGCCTTCGACATCTGAGCGAAGGAGCGGGCGGCGTTGAGAGCGATGTCGGGCATCGGCACCGCCGGCTTCGGGAAGTGGTTGGGCCAGGCCATCACGTGCACCCGGGCGCCTTCGGCGGTGAGAGCGAAGATGGCGAGCGGGTTGGAGTTCTCACCGCACATCAGTCCCGACACGGGACCGAACGGTGAGGGGAACACCCCGAAGGTCTCGGGACCGCCGGGTGCGTGCACCAGACGCTCGCCCACCGTGGGGATGAGCTTCTGGTGCTTGCCGAGGTACTCCCCTTCGGCGGATATGAACACCTGGGTGTTGTACATCGACCCGAACGTGCCGGGTCGTTTCTCGCACACGCCCATCACCACGTAGGTGCCGGCCCGCTTCGCCGCCGCGCACAGGGCGTCGATCTCGGGTCCGGGGACTTCGACGGAGTTCTTGAACAGCTCGACACTCAACCGGGTGGCGGCCTTGTCGGTGCCCGACCCGAAGTGGAACCAGATCGGGTGAGCGGGGATGAACCCTTCCGGGAACCCGACGATCTGGGCCCCGTTCGCCCCGGCCTCCTCGATGAGGGCGATGGCCTTGTCGACGGAGGCGTCCCGGTCGAGGAACACGGGCGCCGCCTGCACGGCAGCCCCTCTCACAACGGTTTGCGCATCACCCATGCGAAGCCTCCTGGATAGCACGCCACACCTGCTCCGGCCGAAGCGGTATCTGCAGTTCGGTCACCCCGTAGGGAGCGAGAGCATCGAGGGCGGCGTTGAGCACGCCGGCCGGGGCGCCGATACAGCCGGCCTCGCCGCTGCCCTTGGCCCCGAGTGGGTTGGACGGCGCAGGCGTTTCCTTCCGGTCGGTGACCGCCTGGGGGAAGTCACCGGCCCGGGGCAACAGGTAGTCCATCATCGTGGCCGTGAGCGGCTGGCCACCGTCGTCGTAGCGGACCTCTTCGAGGATGGCCTGGCCGAGGCCCTGGGTGAGCGAACCCTCGACCTGACCTTCCACGATCATCGGGTTGAGCACCACACCACAGTCGTCGACGGCGACGAGCTTGCGGATCCTGACCTCACCGGTCTCGAGGATCACCTCGACCACCGCAGCGTGGGCGCCGTAGGGGAAGGTCTGGGCGCCGGGGATGAACATCTCCTCGTCGTCGAGGCCGTCGCCCACCACGTCGAACACCGAGACGCGAACATCGGGCACTCCCGCCACGGTGAAGACGCCGTCCTCGTACCGGAGGTCCTCTTCGGCGGCTTCGAGCTTCTGGGCGGCACGACGCCTGGCTTCGGCGAGCACCGAGATCGCCATCCGCTGCACTGCCGAGGCGCCGACCTGAGCGGAACGGCTGGCGTAACTGCCGACGCCGTCGGCGACCTCGCCGGTGTCCTTGGCGATCACCTTCACCGGAAGCTCACCGAACACCGATCGGGTGACCTGTGCCCACACCGTCTCGTGACCCTGACCGGTGTCGACCGACCCGGTCCGGACCACGATCCGGTCGTCGACCACCTCGACCTTGGCGTACTCGCCGGAATCGATCGACCCGCCGGCCCGTTCGATGAACGCACCCATGCCCACGCCGATCGGGTTGTCGCCCCGGTCCCGCCGCTCCTGCTGTTCCGCCCTCACGGCGGGAAGGTCGAGCATCTCGGCGGCCCGTCGAACCGCCCAGGCGTAATCACCCGAGTCGTAGTCGGCACCGGTCTTGGTGGTGTGCGGCAGTTCGGTGATGAGGTTGCGGAGGCGAACCTCGATGGGGTCCAGTCCCGCTTCCCGGGCGAAGGCCTCGATGGCGCGTTCGATCGCCAGCGCCGCCTCCGGACGACCCGCTCCCCGGTAGGAGCCGGTGGGGGCGGTGTTGGTGACCACCATCGTCAGGTCGATGTCGACCCGGGGAATGTCGTAGAGACCCTGGGCAACGAGGCGGGCGAACAGCGGAACCTGGCACCCGTTGTGCGGGTAGGCGCCGACGTCGCCCAGCAGGTCGATGTGCATGCGTTGGATGAGCCCGGTGCGATCTCCCTCGAGCGTGACCCGGTGCCGCATGCCGCGCCCGTGGGTGCCGGTGGCGAAGTGCTCACGGCGGGTCTGGATCCACGACAGCCGTCGGCCGAGCCTCATCGCGGCCTGGGCCACCAGCGGATATTCGGGGAAGTAGCGCCCCTTCATGCCGAAACCGCCGCCGACGTCGGGAACGGTGACCCGGATCTTGGCGGGGTCGAGCTTCATGACCATCGCAGCCTCTTTGACGAAGCGGTGCGGGGCCTGATGACCGACCCACATGCGAACCCCGTCGCCCATCGGTTCGGCCACGACACCGTTGGTCTCGATCGACACGGGCGCCAGACGACGCGACTCCACGTTCACCGTGACGGAGACCTCGGGGGGCGAGGACGGCTCGACACCTTCGCCCAGCTTCATCCGGGCCACCACGTTGCCACCCTCTTCGAACAGGTGGGGGGCGTCGGGGTCGGCTGCCCGCTCTGGGTCGACCACCGCTTCCAGTTCGTCGATGTCGGGCCACACCAGCTCGGCCGCATCGGCGGCGTTGCGGGCGGTGTCGGCGACGATCAGCGCCAGCGGCTCACCCACGTGACGGATCCGGTCCCGGACGATGTGCGGCCGGGTCATGTACTGCTCGGCCTTCCCGGCGAACAGCACCGCCGGAACGTCGTCGATGTCGAAGTCGGCGGCGGTCAGTACCGCCACCACCCCCGGAGCCTCGGCGGCCATCGACGTGTCCAGCTCACGCAGGATCCCGTGCGCCACCGGGCTCCGCACGAACCAGCAGTGCAGCGTGCTCGCATCGCTCAGGTCGGCGGTGTACCGACCCTGACCCTGAATCAGCCGTAGATCCTCGACGCGCTTGTGTGATTCGCCGATCATCCTGTCCCCGTGATCTTCGAGCATCTGCTCGCCTGCTCGAACGTTGAATGGCCGCGCCGGATGTTTCCCGACGGGCTCTGCACCCCCCTACCCCGCAAGCGGGGACCCCTTCCCCCGCAAGCGGGGGACAAGAGCTCCGAAAGACGTGAACTCACGCCTTCTCGCTCCACGTTCACTGGTCGTCCTCGACGATCCAGATGGTCTCCTTGGGGAGGGGCACCCACAGTTCGTAGAACGAGAACAGTCCGTCGGAGCGGTTCTCGAACCAGTGGGCTTCGCCTTCGTCGCAGAAGGCGACATCGCCCTGTTCGAGGGTGTAGACCCGTTCGTCGAGGTGGAGGATGCCGGTCCCCTGGTCGACGAAGAAGAAGTGCTTGGCACCGACGTGGTAGTGGGCGGCGGCGGTGTCACCCGGGTGATAGGTGATGTGGTCGGCTTTGAGATCATCGAAGCCGAACATCTCCTTGGTGACCAGATCGATGCGATCTCGGCCGTCCCGGGTGGAGTGGCTTCGAGGAAGGTCGCCGAACTTGAACACGGATGGCGGCTTCATGGCGGGAACGTACCGCACCTCGTCGTCTCCTGCAAACGATTGCTAGATTCCTTGCCATGATCTACGACGTCCACGCCCATTGCATCCCCGCCGACCTCATCACCTGGATGGAGCAGCACGGTCATGAGGTGGGTATCGACGTACAGAAGGCGGACGGCAAGGCCAGCGTCGTCTTCGACGGCCGGTACAAGACCGCACCGCTCAACTCCGACCTCACCACGCCGGAGCTGCGCATCGAGACGATGGACCGCACCGGGATCGACGTGCAGGTGATCGCCAGCTGGATCGATCTCACCGGCTACCAGTTGGAGCCCGCCAAGGGCCTGGAGTGGTCGAAGGCCATCAACGAGATGTTGGCGGCCGAAGCCGCCACCAACCCCGATCGTTTCCTGGCGCTGGGTTCGGTGCCACTGCAGGACGCCTCGAAGGCTGCCGAGGAGGTCCGCAGGATCGTGCAGGATCTGGGGATGGTGGGTGTGGAGATCGCCACCACCGTCGATCAGACCGCCCTCGACCTGGCCGAGCTCGACGAGTTCTGGGCGGCCGCCGCCGAGGTGGGCGCGGTGGTGCTGCTCCACCCGATGGCGCCCCTCCCCGGTGTCGACCTGAAGCGCTACTTCATGGACAACATGATCGGCCGACCGGCCGAGTCCACGCTCGCCTTCGCCGCCATGCTGTTCGGTGGTGCGTTCGAGAAGAACCCGGACCTCACCGCCATCGTCGTCCACGGTGGCGGGTTCGTACCGTTCCAGATCGGGCGCATGAACCAGGGCTACCGCCAGAAGCCGGGCCTGGCCGGAAAGAACCTGTCGATGGAGCCGCTCGACTACCTGAAGCGCAACGTGTACGTCGACACCGTGCTGAACGAGCCGGCTGCCCTGCGGTTCCTGGTGGACCTGCTCGGCTCCGACCGGATCATGGTCGGCACCGACTACCCCTTCGAGATGGGCGACCTCGACCCGGTGACCTTCGTCAAGACCGCCGGCCTCTCAGACGCCGACGTACAAGCGATCTTGACCGACAACGCCGCCAAGCTGTTCGGGCGGTGACTCCCCACTTCGGCGAGCACTCAGGGGCGGAGTTCGACGAAGCCCGCTGCGGTGAAGTCCTGGTCGAACGCCAGGGCTTCGCGGAGACGTCGGTCGCGCATCACCTGGAAGCTGGTCGCATCCACGTACGAATAGACACGTTCGTCGCGCTTTCTCAGCCACTCCCATGCTTTGGCCTCTTGCTCAGGTGTGATCCGATGGACAGTGAGCTTCGCTCGGTCGGAAAGCGCATCGATGCGGTCAAGGAAGCCGAGCGCCGTGCCATGACCATCCTTGCGGCGCAGGAACGTCCAGGTCTCACCGACGATCAGGTTCGACGTCAGTACCTGCTCGGCGGGTCCGAGGTGGTCGAGGAGCGCCAATGCGTCGGCGTGTCGGCCATCGCCCGGCAGCGACCAGGCGACCCACCAACTGGTGTCGGCGAACTTCACGAGCCGTAGACGACCTGATCGATCTCGCCCGGTTCCGCGGTCGCTTCCTTCGAGGCGAACCCGGCCATGCGACGCCACGGATCGAGATCGGGTTGGTCGTTGCGATCAGGCAGGAGCGCCAACAGCCCGCGACGGATCAGTTCGGACTTGGAGATGCCAAGCCGCTTCGCCTCGACAGCCGCTTCCGCGTCGAGGTCATCGGGGATCGTGATCGTGATGGTCTTCACCACCTCGATCATACATAGCCTCCGCTTCACTGACTACATACCCGCCCATCCGAACGTCGATCGGGGCGAGATGCGTGGATGCCTGAGCGGTCGTTTCGGCCGCGATTCGGAAGTTCGGACTAGTGCCGTGTCCTGCAACGTTCGCCTGGTTGTGGGTCGGCGCCGCACGTGTCGTGTGGGTGTATTTCCATATGGTGCTTCGCCGTCTTCGAGTGTTCCGGCCGACCTGTTGGGCTCCGCTGGGAGGCGGGGCGGGGCGTGGGGGCACGGTCGGCCAGGCTGTGACCAGAAAACGAACGGATGGACGGTCACGACCTGACCCTCGCAAACGTTTCTGGTCACAGCACTAGCCGAGCACCTCACCGAGATAGTTCCAGTCGCGGGCGAAGCGGTAGGAGTGACGCTTGGGTGGCTGGGGTGCCTGGGTCTCGAGCCAGCGGACGATGCCGGGCCCGCGGTTGGCGAACTCGTGCACACAGCCGACTCCGGCGAAGGCGATGTCGCCCGGCTCGAGCACGTACTCGTGGCCGTCGAACCGGCCGATTGTGGACCCCTCCTCGATCATGTACGTCTCTTCCAGCGGGTGGTCGTGGGCACCGGCCACGCCACGCTCCTCGTACTGAACCATGAACATGGTGAGCAGGTGGGCGCCCAGGTCGGAGTCCACCATCATCTTCACGGTGATGCCCGAGTACACGAGCAGCGCCGTCCGCATCGAGGCCGACACGGCCAGCATGTCCTGGGTCTGCTTGCCCGGTTCCATGTTGGCGGGGGTGATGTTGCCGAACGAGCGGGTGCGCGGGTCGCGGGGATCCACGGTGACCAGCTCGCCCACCGGCGGTGCAGCGGGCACGAAGAAGGTGTCGCCCTCGAACCCGGGCTGGGGCTGGGGTGCCAGCATGTCGGCCCACACCGCCTCGGTGTCCGACAAGTTGCGGAAGCCGTGCGGGCTTCCCACCGGCACCACGCCGTAATCGCCGGGACGCAGCTTCACCGAGCCCTCGACGGTGTCGACCACCACCTCGCCCGACATGAGATAGAAGCTCTCCTCGAAGGAGTGGACGTGGCGCTCGACCGATCCTCCCGGGGCGAGATGGTTGATCCCGAACCCGGTGTGCACCGCCCCCGGTGTCTCGTGGTCGACGGCGGCCCAGCGGGTGAAACCCTCCGACCGTCCCTGGAAGGCAGCCGGGAGCACCGGGTTCGACTCCGATGCCCGGCGAATGACGTGTCTGGACTCCATCGAGAGCTCCTCGTTCAGGGCAGCAGCCAGCCGCCGTCGATGTTGAGATTCACCCCGTTCATCGAGGGGTTCTCGAGCAGGAACCTCACGGCGTCGACCACGTGTGCAGTGAGCAGCGGCCGCCCCGTTGGGGTGCGCGAGAGCACGGCGTCACGGACCCCGTCCTTGCCCTCCCAGTACCAGGAGTCGAGGACGATGCCGGGGTGAATGGCGTTGATCCGAACCGGGGCCAACTCGAGGGCGAGCGTGTTGATCATCTTCTCGACGCCGCCGTTGACGCTCGTCACCGTGGTCGAACCCGGGTAGGGCCGCTCCTTGGCGAGCCCGCCGAAGAGCACGATCGAAGAGTCGTCGGTGAGCCGGTCCGACAGCTGATGGATGGTCTCCGGATATCCGACGATCTTCATGATCGCCAGTGCCCGGGCACCGTCGATGGCGAAGTCCTTCACCGAGTTGACGTCACGGAGCACCGCCGTGATCACCAGGTGATCGACCGGCCCCTCGATGCCGGCCAGCCCAGCTGCGATCGTCTCGGGTTCGGAGATGTCGACCGCGACACCGTGGGTGTCGCCGCCGACGCGGGCAGCGGCCTCGTCGGCACGTGACTGCTCACGACTCGACACGTACACCCTGCGACCCTGTTCGGCGTAGTGCCGGGCGATCTCCTCGCCTATCCCAGAGCTTCCACCGATGATCACAACAGAACCGGACATTGATCACTCCTTTCGAATGAACCGGTGGCGGCGTGGCAGGATTTGCAGAACGCCGAACGCCGAACGCTGAACGCCAATACCCGACCCCAAGGCGGTAGCCGTTCTTTCCTGCCATGTTTCAGCGATTGCGGATTCCCGCTCCGCGGTACAGGCGTTCTGCGTTCTGCGTTCTGCGTTCTGCCGTCTATGACCCACCATCCAGAGCCATCCAAACGAACCCCGGCCGCGCTCACCTCTTCCCACCTTCCGGCACCACCGCGACCGCCCGTAGCTCCAACACCAGGCGGGGATCGGTGGCGAGCCGTACCACCTCCACCGAGGTCGTGGCGGGACGGTGGTCACCCAGCCGCCGGCCCATCACCCGGTTGATTGCGTCCTGGTTGACGGCGACGTCGACCATGAACCGAATGATGTCAACGACGTCCGCCAGCCCGGCTCCGGCACCGGCCAGCACTCGTTCCAGGTTGTCCATGGCTCGTTCGGCCTGCTCGGTCGGGTCGGCGGGGATGTCGTCGAACTCCGCGGACACGTGTGGGTGCGAGTGGTAGATCGGCGCCGCCGTCACTCCGGACGCGAACAGGAGCTTGCCGGAGGTCTGCACGATCGCCGCCGTGTAGGGCATGTTGAATCGGGCGTCGTGGCCTTCGGCGTGGACGGGCTCGATGTGGTGGCTCACTCCACCGACCTCAGATCTTCGGAAGCCGGAAGCCCGACTTGTCGATGACGTAGCGACGGGAGTCCTCGACCATCCGCATCACCGCCGGCCAGTCCACGTGCAACACCTTGCCGTGCTGTTTCATGAGCCGGCCGTTGATCATCACGGTGTCGACGTTGCTGGTGTCCATCCCGGTGACGACGGCGGCGTAGGGGTCGTTGAGCGGAGTGACGTTGAGCCGATCGGTGCGGAGCATGGTGATGTCGGCCCGCTTTCCCGGAGTGAGTGAACCAACGTAGGAGTCGAGACCGTTGGCCTTGGCGCCTTCCATGGTCGCCCACCTGAGCACGTCGCGAGCCGTCACCTGGCCCTTCCCCTGCGCGGTGGCCACCGCCCGTTGGAGCGCGAGAGCCGAGCGCATCTGGTTGAACATGTCGCTGGGGACGTTCGTCTCCACGTCGATCGAGAGGCTGGGTGCCAAGCCACGATCGAGGAACTTCTGAACGGGAGGCAACCCGTGTCCCATCATCATCTCGACCGGGAAGGCGATGGTCACGGTGCCTCCGGTGTCGACGATCATCTGGATCTCGGTGTCGTTGAGGCTGGTGCAGTGGATGTAGGTGGTATCGGGTCCGAGCAGACCGGCCTCACCGAAGCGCTGCACCTTGCCCTCCAGCCCGTAGGTGCCGACACCCACGTGCACGCTCAGTCGGGCCTCGGTCTCGCGGGCGAGTTTCCAGTGATCGCGGGCTACTTCGAAGTCGACGAACTCGGGCCCGGGTGCTGCCAGTGCCAGGCTGAGCATGGGGTCCTTGGACGAGAAGTGCTCGCTGGCGGCGCGCACGAACCAACTCGGCTGGCGCTCCTCCCACTTGCCCCACCACGGGAAGCCGTACCCGAACACCGACCGCATCCCAGAGTCCTTCAGCGCCTGCACGGCGGCGTCGGTGTGTGAGGGCGACGACTGGATGTGGGACCAGTCGAGCAGGCAGGTGATGCCGGCGTCGATGGCGCCGACCGCCGACACCAGGTTGCCGGCATACACGTCCTCGGGTCGGTACGCAGGGGCGAGGGTTCGAAGCACGAACGAGATGTAGGAGACCCGGCCCTCCAGGGGCACGTCGGTACCGATGTTGCGGAGGATGCCTTCCCAGATGTGGCGGTGGGTGTCGACGAAGCCGGGAATGATGATCATGCCGGAGCCATCGATCACCTCGGCCTCGGCGGTCAGGTTGGGGCCGACGGCCACGATCTTGTCGTCTTCGACGAGCACATCGCCCTCTTGGAAGTCTCCCACCGACGGGTCCATCGACAGGACCGTGCCCCCCTTGATGAGGGTGCGGCCGTTGGGAACGACCCGGAAGTCGGTGCCCTCGGGATAGAGCTTCGGGATCTCGGCGACGGCAGCCACGTTCGCCCCCAGGACGAGACGTCTGGCGCGCCGGAAATTCCGTTTCACCAGTTCCTTGATGTCGCCCACCTGGAAGAGGACGATGCCTGCCAGCACCAGCACCCCGATGATCTGGAGACCGTGATCGGGGGTGAGGCCGAGGAACGGCAGCACCGTGAGCACGAGTGCCAACAGCACGGAGGCGGTGAGGCCGCCGATGAAGGTTGCCCGGCCGCCGGCCAGGGCGGCGCCACCGAGCACGGCGGCGGTGATGCTGTTGAGTGCGTAGCTCGATCCGATCTGGGCGTTGCCGACCGGCGATCGTGACATCACGAACAGCGACGCCACAGAGGCCAACAGACCCGAGAGCAGCAATGCCCGCACCCGGATCCATGTGGTGCGGAGGCCGCTGCGTTTGGCGGAACGCTCGTCGAACCCGGTGGCACGCACGACGAGGCCGGACCGGGTGGCGAACAGCCAGTAGTCGAGCACGATGACCGCCGCCACCACCAGGATGAACGCCACGGGCACCGGACCGACCGTGGTGTTGAGCAGGTCGACGAACGCCGGATCGATCGTGCCCGACGGTGTCTCGCGCAGAGTGAGGGAGATGCCGTCGAGGATGCTCAATGTGGCGAGGGTGGCGATGATCGAGGGGATCTTCACCCCCCGGGCCAACCCGGCGTTGACCAGCCCGAGGGCGAGGCCCGCCCCGATGATGGCGCCGACCCCGATCACCGTCTGACCGGTGGTGGCACCCGGAATGATGAGGAACGAGGCGATCACGACACCGAGGCTGATCATGGCCCCGACCGAGAGGTCCAGGTATCCCACGAGCAGCGCCTGGGTCTGAGCGGTGGCGGCGATCGCCAGCGGGATGGCGATGAACAGCACACTGGTGATGTTTCCGGCGTTGAGGAACCCCTCTGAACGGGTCTCGGTGTACCACAGGAGCAGGCCGATCAGCAGCAGCTGCAAGGCGATCGGCATCCACAGGCGGACCTTCACGATCTTGCGCCACTTGTTCTTCTCGCGGGCGTTCCGCAGTACCATTCGTCCGAGCTGACGCACCCGGTCGACGGCGCTGTTGGCGGTGTACTCGCTGGTCACTGGGTCTCCGTCTGAGTGGGGGCCTTGGGCATCGCCACACCGAACGGCGAACGACCCGCTTTGGACAGTCCGGGACCCCGGACGATGGCTTCGACGATGCGAACCTCGTCGAGTTCGTCGCCGGGAATCTCTTCGATGATCTGGCCGCGGGACAAGACCAGCACACGGTCACACAGGCCGGACAGCTCGATCGGGTCACTCGACTTCACGAGCATGGCCGCACCTTCGTTGGTGCGGGCTCGCAGCGCCTTGTAGATGTCGAATCGGGAACCCACATCCACGCCCTGGGTGGGTTCGTAGGCGAGGATCACGGCGGGTTTCCGAAGGAATGTCCGTGAGATGACGACCTTCTGCTGGTTCCCGCCCGAGAGGAACTCGACCGGCTGTTCCAGCGACGGCGTCCGAATCTCCAACTCCTCCACGAGTCCGCCGACTGCCTTGCGCTCGGCGCGGCGACGGAGAAGTGCCGCAACGCTGAAGCTGCGGAGCGACTGGATGGTGGAGTTCACTCGCACGCCGAGCACGGTCATGAGTGCTTCGTTCTTGCGGTCTCCGGGAAGCAGCATCACACCTGAGGCGATCGCCTCGTGCGTTGAAACCAGGCTCAGCTCTTTTCCGTCGCACGTCACCCGGCCGGCTCTGGGCGGGGTACGGCCCGACAGCGTGTCGAAGAGCTGTTGCTGCCCGTTGCCTTCGGCGCCGGCGATGCCGACCACCTCACCGGCTTCGAGCGTGAAGGTGACGGGTCCGAACGACTGGCCCTGGAGGGCGTCGACGACGAGCACCTCACGGCGCTCTTCGGCCGGAAGCGAAGCCTCGGGGAACGCCCCTTCGAAGGATCGACCGACGATCAGGTCGACGAGTTCGTGCTCGGTCGTGCTGCGGGCATCGAAGGTACCTCGCGCCTGCCCGTCCCGGAGCACGGTGATCCGGTCGGCGATCTCGAGCACCTCGGGCAGCCGATGGCTCACGTAGACGATGCCGATGCCGCGTTCGCGGCAGGCACCGATCACCCGATGCAGGTCTTCCACCTCGTCGGGTCCCAGCGCCGTGGTCGGCTCGTCGAGCAGGAGGACCTTGGGGTCGGACACGAGCGCCTTGGCGACCTCGAACAGCTGCCGCTCGGCGAGCGTCAGCGTCCCGGCCGGGGCATCGGGGAACAGCTCGAGGTCGAGATCGAACTCCGCCAGGAGCTTTCGCGCCCAGCGCTTGCGGTTCCAGTAGGGCGAGCGCTTACCGGGCGGAGCCGCCAAGAACAGGTTGTTCTTGACGGGCTCCGCCTGGATCAGCGAGAGGTCCTGGTACGCCATCGCCAGCCCCAGCCCTCGGGCCAGGGCGGGCGAGTCCGTTCGGAGGTGTTTTCCGCCGATGAGGATGTCGCCCAGGTCGGGTTCGACAAAACCCGAGGCGATCCCGAGGAGGGTCGACTTGCCCGAGCCGTTCTCCCCGACGAGGGCGTGGACTTCGCCTGCGCGGCAGTCGAAGCTCACGTTCGTCAGGGCACGCACGGCCCCGAACTGCCGGGACACGCCCCGCAGTTCGAGCACCAGATTCTCGGGTGTCTCCCCTCCCATGGGATCGCCGGTCGTCATCAGCCGCCGAACATCTGTGTGAGCACGTCGTCAGGCACCAGCGACGTGCCCGGGGCGGCCGGGGTGGGCCGATCCGGGTCGCAGTCGTCGGCCGTGACCTGGCGCATCACGTGGGGGATGTCGATCTCCGCCGGGATCTCGGCTCCCTGGAGCGACATCATCGCCGCCGTGATCGCCACCCGTGACTGGAAGGTGCCGCTGGCGGTGTAGAAGATGTTGTACGTCGGCTCGCCACGATCCACCCAGTCGCAGAACAGGGTCTGCTCGTCGGTTCTCATGGCCAGCGTCAGGTTCTCCACCGGGATACCCAGCTGGTCGTATGCCTGCAGTCCGGTGTTCATCCCGTCCGAGTACTCGTAGGCGTAGCCCTTGATGTCGGGATCGGTCGACAGCCAACCGAGCAGCACCTGGAGGACGACGTCGTTCACCCAGAAGGTGTCGGCGGGCTCACCCACCGGCTCGAGACCGTCGTTGAGCGCCGGGGTGAGGCACTGCTGCCATCCGAGCGACAGGGCGTTGCCGGGTGTTCCACCGAGCACGCCGATCTTGCCTTCGCCGACGTTCTCGTTGAGCACCGTCGCCATGCTCTCACCGAGCGAGCACAAATCCTCACCGACCACGGCCAGGTAGTCCTCGCCTGGGACGAGAGCGCCGTCCTGACCGGGGAGTCCGACCCAACCGGCCGACCACGGGATGTAGGGGACGCCGGCTTCGGTGGCTTCCTTGATGGCGGCGCCGATGGCGACACCTGCGTCGGGATAGCCGGTGATGAAGTCTGCGCCACTCTGAACCAGGAAGCGGATGTCGTTCGCCGCCACGTTGGGATCGGGGTTCCACAGCGCTTCCGTGGAGATGATCTTGCCGATCTCCGGATAGGTCAGTGCCTGGAGGATCGCCTCCATGTGGGTGACGCCTCGCCACACGTTGAGATGGCCACCGCCGTCGGCGAAGCCCATGATGAGCTCACCACCGCTGCCGGTGTCACATTCAGGTGCGTTCCAGCATTCCAGTGCCTTGGCGATGGTCGCATCGTCGAGGTCCTGATCGGCGCGGGCGACGGCAGCCAGGATGATGTCCCAGGCGGGGTCACCTTCCGGGACCGTGATCGGACCCATGGCTTCGTCGAGCAACGCCGGGTCGGCGTCGCGGCTCTCGCCGTACTGTGCCAGCGGGTCGTCTCCGGTCGCTTCGGTGGTCTCGGTGCCGCCGGCGACGGTCGTATCCGGTGCTGCGGTGGTGTCTGGGGCACCAGCTGTGGTTTCGGTGCTCGCCGCAGTGGTCGCCGTCGTCGTATCCGACGTTGCGTCACCGCCGCACGCGGCGACGATGAGGGCCAGCAGGGCCACCACACCTATGGTCTTTGTCCTTCTCATATCTCCTCCCTCAGGGCGCCATCGCCCGTCAACCGATTTCGTCGATGCCAGTCAGTAGATGTCGTAGATGGTCGGTCCGTGTTCATGCCGGTGCCTCGGCATCGGCCGTCGGTGTGCCACGGCGCCGGTCCCGGCGCCGTTCGCGGAGCAGACGCTCCACGGCTTTGATGATGCGGTCGCCCGACACCAGCATCCCGCCGATGATGACGACGCCGAACACCACGAACTGGAGAGCGGTCGGCAGTCCCATCACCCGCATCATCTGGTTCAGCCCGGCCAGGAACAGGGCGGCCGTCCAGGTCGAGAACGGGCTGGCGAGACCACCAGTCAGCGAGGCGCCGCCGATGACGACGGCGGCGATGGGGCCCAGCAGGTACGGCGCTCCGATCGTCACACCCGGGTTCCTCAGCAACGCCGAGATGAGCACACCGGCGGTGGCATACAGAACGGAGGCGAGCACGTAGGCGGCGATCTGGTTGACGTTCACCCGCAGGCCGTTCACCAGCGCGGCGGTGGGGTTGGCGCCCACGGCCTGGAACTTGCGCCCGAGCGTCGTGAACCGGAACGCGAAGACCATCAGGAAGGTGATGACGACACCGATCCAGAACACCCGCGGCACTCCGAAGGTCCGTTCGGTGAACCACTCGGCGAGACCTTTCGGCACCGAACTCTGGATGGCGAAGGTCTTGTGGTACCGGTTCACGAGCCCGGTCACCACCTGGCCAACCGCCAACGTGACGATGAGGGCGTTGAGCTTGAGACCGCCGATCAGGAGCCCATTGACCAGGCCGACCAGTGCCGCCACCCCAAGGGCGGTGGCGATGGCGATTCCGATGCGGGCGTCCTCCTGGCGACCGACACCCACCATCACGATCGCTCCGAGCGTGAAGACGCCGGGAACGCTCAGGTCGATGCCACCGGTCATGATCACCAACATCTGGCCGAGGGCGGTGATGGCGAGGTAGGTTCCGAAGATGGCGATGGCGCTCAGCCCGGCATTCCCGAGGGTCTCGGGAGCCCAGACCGAGGCGACGATCACCAGAACGATCATGGCCAGGAAGACCGGCATGTACCGCGACCCGACCACGAAGGAGGTAAGGGCGGAAGAGGGACCGCGACTTGTCATGTTGCCTCTCCCGCTGCCGTCAACTGTCCTGGCGCCATCACACGGTCACGCGCCGCCGTGGCGAGGGCTCGAGCCGCGCCGACGTCTGCCAGCAGCCGACCGTCACGCATGAGGGGCTTGCCGGCCACGAACACGGCGTCGAGGTTGGAGCTGTCCACTCCCCACACCACGGCGCCGATCGGATCGTTGATGGGGTAGATGTTGGGGCGATCCGTGCGCAGCACGATCAGGTCGGCCTGCTTGCCGGCCTCGAGCGATCCGGTCACGGCCCCCAGCCCCGCCACTCGGGCCCCTTCGGCGGTGGAATAGCGGATCATGTCGCGGGTCGTGAGGAGGTTGGGGAGCCCCGCCTTCCCGGCGAGCTTCAGATCGAAGTAGGCGGCGTGTTGGACGGAGTTGGCAACCCGCATCTGCGACAGCATGTCGCCCGGCGCGAGGCGCTCGTCTCCCACGCCCAGCCCGGGCTCGATCTTCCGGTCCAGGAACTTCTGAAGCGGGGGCACGCCCAGCCCGGCAGCCATCTCGGTGGAGGGGGCGACGACGATGGCGGCACCGCTCGACGCCACCGCATCGAGATCCTGATCACCGAGGTGGGTGCAATGGACGAGGGTGACGTCACCGCCGAGCAGGCCCTGCTCGCCGAGCGACGCAACGATGCCGGCGTCGGCCGGGTCGAGACCCGCTCGAGCGTGGATCCTGAGACCCGACCGGCGGGCGGTGGCCCACTCGGCCGCCAACACCGCGGCGTTGGCCTGCGTCAGGTCGGAGGATGCGTGGGCCGTGGTCGTCAAACCGGTGGGCGGAGGACCGCCCTCTCCCCGATGCACGAACACGGCTCTGAGCCCGGAGTCGGTGTGCGCCTGCCGGGCGGCCTCGACCAGAGCGGGGTCGGCGGGAAAGTCGGCCCAGTCGACGACTGTGGTCGTGCCGGCCTCGATGGCCCCGAGCAGTCCGACCAGCGTTGCCGCGTACATGTCGTCAGGGGTCATGTGGACCGAGTCGACGGCGGTGTCGTAGGTGCCAGTGTTCCGGAGCAGCGCCATCCGAACGAGACGGTGGGCGTCGACGAATCCCGGCATGACGATCGTGTTGGAGGCGTCGATCACCTCGGCGTCCCGAGCCGACAGCCCGGAACCGACCTCGACGATGCGGTCACCGTCGAAGAGGACGTCGGCCTCGTGGTAGTTGGGCGCCTTGGCGGCGAGCGCCAGCACCGTCCCACCCCGCAACAGGATCTTCATGGCCGACGCCAACCCGATGAGCCGGCCCGACCGAAGGCGGGGAGATCGTTGGTCTTACGCGCAGTTGTCACCGGTGATGTGGTCCTTGTTCCGCCGTCGTTGGGCGGTCGTGCCGCCGTCGCCTGCCGTGAGACTGGACGGACTCGCTCCGCGGGCGGGAGGCCGAATGTGCGGATCCGGCCCGACCGAGGTCGTCCGAAGTGTTTAGTCTCACTGAACTGTTCAGTCACACTACACACTCCGTGCCGGGCACGGACGCACAAACGGCAGCCAGTGTTTCTCGATTGCGCACGTTCCGGATCGGGGAACACTTCGCCGACCTGATCTCGTGCGATGGCCGACTACGGTGCGACTCTGACGTGCACGAGCCGACCGGGCTCGGGCACTGAAGTGAACGAGAGGGGCAGGGCCATCGTGTCGTTCGACACACTCGAGGAGATCGGCGACCGGCTGCGCGAGGAGCGGACGAAGGCGGGCATCAGCCAGCGTGAGCTGGCCCGCCGACTCGGGCTGTCCGCCAGCATGATCTCCCAACTGGAGAGCGGGATGACCAAACCGTCGGTCGCCACCCTCTATGCCATCGTCACCGAGCTCAACGTGTCACTCGACCGCCTGATCCGGGGGGAGGACTTCGACCATGGGGCCACCGAGCGGCCCGCCCGCGCCATCGCCTCGCCTGTCGTGCATGCCTCCGGCCGACAGGCCATCGAGCTCGCCTCAGGGGTGCGCTGGGAGGAGCTCACCGCCGGCTCGGAGGACGGCGTCGACTTCCTCCACGCCATCTACGAAGTCGGCGGAACCTCGACTCCCACCGATTCGCTCATGACCCACCACGGCCGCGAGTACGGCTACGTGATCTCGGGCACGTTGGGCGTTCGGATCGACGACGAGGAGTACGAGCTGTGTCAGGGCGACTCGATCGCCTTCGACTCGGATCGTCCGCATCGGCTCTACAACAAGGGCACGGTGCCGGTACACGCCATCTGGTTCGTGGTGGGGCGGGCGGCCGACTCACGCACCTCCCTGGGGTGACTCACCCCAGCTTGGGAGACACCAGACCGGCGATGTGATCGCCGATCGCCAACGACGCCGTCGCCGCCGGCGAAGGGGCGTTCAACACGTGCACGGCGGTGTCGGTCTCTACGATCGAGAAGTCGTCCACCAGGGCTCCATCGCGGGTCACCGCCTGAGCTCGGATTCCTGCGCCGCCAGGCTGGAGGTGCTCGGCCCTCACCGCCGGCACCAGCGTCTGGGCCGACCGGGCGTAGGTGGAGCGGCGGGCGGAACGCCACGCCTCGGCGGCGCCGGTCTTCCAGTACTTGGCGATCACCCGGTGGAACCCGCGGTAGCGCAGGGTCTCGTACAGATCGGAGGGGTTCGGCCTCGCACCCCGGTAGTGCTCGCGACCGAGGGCGAGTACGGCGTTGGGACCGACCTCCACCGAGCCGTCGACCCGTCGGGTGAAGTGCACGCCGAGGAACGGGAAACGCGGGTCTGGCACCGGATAGATCAGCGCCTTCACCAGCGATGCGGCCTCGGGCGTCAACGTGTAGTACTCACCCCGAAACGGGACGATCTGCACCGGTGGGTCGATCCCGGCCATCCGGGCGACACGATCGGAGTGGAGGCCGCCGCAGTTCACGATCACCTTGGCGCTCACGGTGGCGTCCGCCGTCGAGACCTGCACGCCACCAGCACCCGACGAGATCGACTGCACACCCGACCCGAGCCGGACCTCTCCCGGGAGGTTCTCGGCCAGATGGCGGGCAACCGCCACATAGTCGGCGACACCAGCTTCTGGCACGTGGAGGGCTGCCTGACCCACCGCCTGGGGCTCGATCTCGGAGATCTCCCCGCTCGACAGCCGCCGGAGCCCGATCAGGCCGTTCTCGGTGCCACGACGGAACAGCTCCTCCATGGCCGGAACCTCGTGCGGGAACGATGCCACCACGATCTTGCCGCTCCGGGTGAACGGCAGCCCGTGTTCTTCGCAATAGGCCGACATGCGGCGTTGGCCATCGACACACAACCGCGCCTTGAGCGACCCCGGCTTGTAGTAGAGGCCCGAATGCAGCACGCCGCTGTTGTGGCCTGTCTGATGGGTGGCCACCTTCGGTTCCTTGTCGATCACCACGATCGACGCCCCAGGATTGCGCTCGGCAACCGCCGTGGCCGTCGCCAACCCCACGATCCCGGCACCGATCACACACACATCGAATCGTTCAGTCATGAACCGGAGAGGATAGGGCCACCTGCCAGCTGCCAGCTTCCAGCGGCTTTGTCCCCCACGCAGCGCAGTGGGGGAAGGGGCGGCGGCTTGTCCCCACGGAGGACCACGAAGCGGGGTAGGGGGGTCGAAAGCCCGCGAGATGACCTCCGCATGCGTTCCGGAACGCACCATCAGGCCACGCGAGCGATAGGAACGCGTCATCATGCTCGCGAGGGATAGGCCCCCCCTACCCCGCAAGCGGGGGCCCCTTCCCCCTCTCGCAAGCTCGAGGGGGACAAAGCTATACACGCCGCTCGTCTTGAGACCCTTCCCCCTCTCGCAAGCTCGAGGGGGACAAAGCTATACACGCCGCTCGTCTTGAGACCCTTCCCCCTCTCGCAAGCTCGAGGGGGACAAAGCTATACACGCCGCTCGTCTTGAGACCCTTCCCCCTCTCGCAAGCGCGAGGGGGACAAAGCTACTCACGCCGCTCGTCGCTCAATGTGCAAGAAGTGGATACCCGCTCCTCGCTCCTCGCCCCTATCCGCGCAGATGCTCCGCCACCACGCTCATGTCCCGGGTTCCGAGTCCGGCTGCCACGGCTGCCGCCACGATCTCGGCCTCGGTGTCGGCGAGAGGCGTCTGTGCTCCGACCCGTTGGGCGAGCCCACGGATGAGCGTGAGGTCCTTGGCCACCAGATCGAGACTGAAGGCAACGGGGGCGGAGTCGGGGTCGAGGAATGCAGCCCGCTTGTAGGCAACGAACGGGGAACCGCCTGCCCCGGCGGCGAACACATCGTAGGCCAGGGCCCGATCGACACCCGCCTTTTCGGCAAGCACCAGCGCTTCGGACACGGCGACGTTGACCGAGTGGACGAGTGCGTTCACGGCCAGCTTCATGGTGGAGCCCGATCCCGACGGACCCATGTGGAACACGGCCTTGGCCAGGTCGTTGAGCACCGGCAGCACCCGCTCGACGGCGGCGGTCTCGCCACCGGCCATCACGGTGAGGGTGCCCTGTTCCACCAGCGCGACGCTTCCCGAGACCGGGGCGTCGACCAGGTCGGCACCGGCGTCCCGGATCGGGAGGCGGATCTCGGCGACCGTCATGGGATCGATGGTGCTCATGTCGACGACCACCGATCCGGATCCGACTCCGGCTGCGATTCCGTCGTCGGCGAGGTAGACCTGGCGGACGGCCTCGTCGTCGGCCAGACAGGTGAGCACGACCGGTGCCGCGCCGGCGGCGGCCGCCGCAGTCACAGCCTGTGATCCACCGATGGCAGCCGCCACCTCGGCGGCGCGATCGGCGTTCCGGTTGAACACCGTCACCTCGTGCCCGGTGCCGGCCAGGCGACGCGCCATCGCCGCCCCCATCCGTCCCATCCCGATCACCACGACCTTCATCAGCACCTCCGGGCGCCAACCTACGTACCTGCCGGGCGACCCGCAACCGTCATCGGTAGCCTGCGTTCCGGCGGAACGCAGGTACGGCGCCCCGATGACGACGAGGGAGGTTGGTTCGGTGGAAGACATCCATCCGGTGACCCGGCTGGTGCTCGACAGCCTGGAACGGACGCCGTCTCCGCGTCTGCGCCAGCTGCTCCAGAGCCTGGTCCGGCACCTCCACGCCTTCGCCCGTGACATCGACCTGACGGAAGCCGAGTGGGCAGAGGCCATCGAGTTCCTCACGCGGACGGGGCAGATGTGCGACGAGAACCGCCAGGAGTTCATCCTGCTCTCCGACGTCCTGGGGCTCTCGATGCTGACGATCGCCCTCAACAATCCGGTCGAGCAGGGGGTGACCGAAGCAACCGTGATCGGCCCGTTCTTCCTGGATGACTCCCCCGCCACAGACCTGGGAGGCGACCTGGCCCACGGGGCTGCAGGTATGCCGTGCTGGGTGGAAGGGACCGTCTCCGATCCGGCCGGGAACCGGTTGGCGGGGGCCCGGCTCGATGTGTGGGAGTCCGACGAGGATGGGTTCTACGACGTGCAGTACCCCGATGGCAGGGTCAGCGGTCGCGGTCATCTCTTCGTCGACGAGGACGGCTCGTACCGCTTCTGGTGTGTGAGACCCGCCGCCTACCCGATTCCGTACGACGGACCGGTCGGACGGCTGCTTCAGGCAACGAAGCGCAGCCCGATGCGTCCGCCGCATCTGCACTTCCGGGTCGAGGTTCCCGGTCACCGGACACTGGTCACCCACATCTTCCCCGCCAGCGGCGAGCACCTCGACGAGGACGCCGTCTTCGGCGTGAAGGAGTCGCTGATCCGCGACTTCCTCCTCGAGGATGGCGGCACCGCACCCGACGGCAGACCTATGGAAGGACTCTGGTGCCACGTCCGTTTCGATATCGTTCTGGCTCCGATCGTCGCCTGACGGGTGAAAAGGGGAAGCCACGAAGTGTTCACTCCTACTTACAACGCAATCGATTGCAGTAAGCTGCAAACAGATTTGCGAGCTACGAAGAGGTCGACCGTCCAACGAGGTCGGTCGAAGTGGCCGACGACGACGAGGACGACCGAGGAGGAATGGCTGTGAGTGAGTTTCCGGTAGCGACCACGCGGGCACCAGGCGTGATGGCGGTCGATTGGGAGGAGCGCGTCAATTTCGAACGGCTCCGCTCCTACCGACTGGCCCGCGTGCACGAACAGCTCAATCAGACCGAATTCGGTGCGGTGTTGCTGTTCGAGACATCGAACATCCGCTATGCGACTTCCACCACCATCGGGTACTGGGGATTCAACAAGACCGAGCGGTGGGCCCTCGTCACCCGCACCGGCGGACCCTATGTGTGGGACTTCGGGTCGGCAGCGAAAGCACACCGCCTGCAGCTGCCCTCGATGTACGACACCAACAACTCTCGCCCGGGCAACCTCGGGCTGCAGGGCGCCATCGCACCCACCACGGGTCTGCCCGAACGGATGGTGGCCGAGCTCATCTCGGTTCTGAAGGAAGAAGGCGTGTACGGGATGCCGCTCGGCGTCGACGTCGCGGAAGCGATGACGTTCCTCCAGCTGCAGGGGGCGGGCTTCGACGTTCGTGACGCCCAGCAGCTCATGATGAAGGCTCGGGAGATCAAGTCCCCCGACGAGATCATGCTGCTGAGCCAGGCGTCGGCCATGGTCGACGGCGTGTACCAGGACATCTTCGAGGCGCTCAAGCCCGGCGTCAGGGAGTCCGACATCGTTGCACTCGCCCACGCACGGCTCTTCGAGATGGGATCGGAGTTCGTGGAGGCGATCAACTCGATCGCCGGTGAGCGGTGCTCGCCCCACCCCCACGTGTTTTCGGATCGCATGATCCGCCCCGGGGACCAGGCCTACTTCGACATCATCCACGCCTTCAACGGCTATCGCACCTGCTACTACCGCACCTTCGTGGTCGGCCGTGCCACCCAGGCCCAGCGCGATGCCTTCAAGCAGGCCCGCGAGTGGATGGACATGGCGATCGAACGGGTCCGGCCCGGCAACAGCACCGATCAGATCGCCCAGGTATGGCCCAAGGCCGAGGACTTCGGATTCGTCGACGAGATGGACGCCTTCGGTCTCCAGTTCGGCCACGGAGTCGGCATCGGCCTGCATGAGCGGCCGATCATCTCCCGGCTCAACTCGCTCGACGACCCGATCGAGATCAAGGAAGGCATGTACTTCGCGCTCGAAACGTACGCTCCCGCCAAGGACGGCCGTTCGGCAGCACGTATCGAGGAGATGATGGTGGTCACCGCCGACGGCCCTCAGGTCACGACGCTGTTCCCATGCGAGGAGTTGATGGTCGCCAATGAGTATTGATGTCGACGACCCGACGATGTACGACTACTCCCAGCGCCAGATCCGGGCGCCGGAGCCGGTCGACGAGCAGAACGAATCACTTCCGATCCCGCTCGACAAGCGGATCGAGCTGTACGAACGCCAGCAGGAGCTCCGCCAGTTCGAGAAGCGGGCCTACGACCTGTTCATGCAGAACCTGGTCAAGGGCACCAGCCATCTCTCCCTGGGCATGGAAGCCGTCTCGGCCGGGTTCGGGGCGGCGATGCGGTCAGACGACTACGTGTTCGCCACGTACCGCGGCCACGCCCACACCCTCTCCAAGGGGGCCGCGATGGGCCCGGTGCTGGCAGAGCTGCTGGGACGCGAGAACGGCATCCTCAAGGGCAAGGGCGGGTCGATGCACCTGACCTCGGCCGAGCACAACATGATGGGGTCCTACGCCATCATCGGTGCCCATCTCTGCATCGCCAACGGTGCCGCCTGGTCGGCCCAGCTGCGTGGGACCGATCAGGTGGCGGTGTGCTTCTTCGGTGACGGCACCACCAACATCGGCGCGTTTCACGAGGCGATCAACTTCGCCGCCGTGTGGTCGCTTCCGGTGATCTTCGTGTGCGAGAACAACCTGTACATGGAGTACACGCCCATCGATCTGGTGGCGCCGGTGCCAAACCCCGCCGCCGATCGCGCTCCCGCCTACGGGTTGGAGACCATCACGGTCGACGGCAACGACGCCGACGCCGTGTACATGGTGGCCGCCGACGTCATCGCCCGTGCCAGACGTGGCGAAGGCCCCTCGATCGTGGAGGCCAAGACCTACCGCTCCGGCGGGCACTCCCGGGCCGATCCGGGCAAGTACCGCCCCGCCGAGGAGGTGGCGGCGTGGGCCGATCGCGACCCGATCCCCATGTACCACCAGCGGATGTTACGACTCGGCGTGCCCGAGTCCCGGTTGAGTGAGATCACCCAGGGCGTCGCCCAGCGGGTGGAGGAGGCGACCGAGTTCGCCAAGGCCGGTGCCCATCCCGGCGCCGAGCACCTGTTCACCGACGTGTGGGCTGATGGAGGGTCGGAATGGCGGAACTGAGTTATCGCGACGCCGTCGCCTACGGCATCGCCCAGGAGATGC
This sequence comes from uncultured bacterium, assembly GCA_963825585.1. Lineage (GTDB taxonomy): Bacteria > Actinomycetota > Acidimicrobiia > Spongiisociales > ZC4RG35 > JAOUGY01. The sequence continues at coordinate 70,358 of CAWGTX010000001.1, read as the reverse complement.
GGCGCGACCCCCAGCTGGTGATGCTGGGCGAGGACATCGCCGGCGCCGGTGGTGTGTTCAAGACCACCGTGGGCCTGCTCGACGAGTTCGGTCCCCGGCGTATCCGGGACACCCCGATCTCCGAGCAGGCGATCCTCGGCGCCGCCATGGGTGCTGCCATGACCGGCATCCCGGTGATCGCCGAGATCATGTTCTCGGACTTCCTGGCGGTGTGCTTCGACATCGTCGCCAACGAGATGGCCAAGTCCCGCTACATGACCGGCGGCCAGGTGTCGGTGCCGGTGGTGGTTCGTACCGCCAACGGTGGCGGCAGCCGGTTCGGTGCCCAGCACTCCCAGTCGGTGGAGAACTGGTGCATGATGATCCCCGGTCTCAAGGTGGTGGCGCCTTCCACCCCGGCCGACGTGGTGGGTCTGCTGGCGGCCTCGATCCGCGACCCCGATCCGGTGATCTTCTTCGAGCACAAGTCGCTCCTGGCGTCCAAGGGCGAGGTCCCCGAGGGCGAGGTCGTCGACGAGCTCGGTAAGGCCAAGGTCCTGCGTGAGGGCACCGACTGCACCATCGTGGCACTCGCCTACATGGTGCCTCGGGCGATGCAGGCCGCCGAGCGTCTCGCCGAGGACGGCATCTCGGCCGAGGTGATCGACCTGCGGACGCTGGTTCCGCTCGACACCCAGGCAATCCTGTCGTCGGTCGCCAAGACCAGCCGGCTCTACACCGTCGAGGAGAACCCCCGACTGTGCGGCTGGGGTGCGGAGATCTCGTCGATCGTCTCCGAGGAGGCGTTCTGGGACCTCGACGGCCCGGTGGTCCGAATCAGCACCCCGCACATCCCGCTGCCGGCGGCCGAGGCACTCGAGGACATGGCCATCCCCTCGGTCGACCGCATCCACGACACCATCAAACGAACCATGGGCTGAGCGCCGCTTGCGCCCTGACGAACGAAACCGGCCACGTGGCCGAGTTTCGTTCGTTTGTGACCCGAACGGCGAGCGTGACCACATCCGGTATGACGAAGTATGATGAGTGTATGACCGTGGAGCGACTCACCGTCTCGATCGAATCGGAACTCGCCAGCGCCGTCCGCGAAGCTGCCAACGCCGACGAGCAGAACGTGTCCGCCTGGCTCGCCGACGCTGCCCGCCGCCAACTCGCCAACCGCGGCCTCCGCGACGTCGTTGCTGCCTGGGAACGCGAACACGGCGACTTCAGCGACGAAGAACTCGCAGCCGCCCGCGCCCTCACCGACGGATGACCGCACTCGTTCTGGACACCGGCGCGCTGATCGCGCTGGATCGCAACGACCGCACGGCTTGGGCGATGCTCCGCAACGCCGCCGACGACTCCGCTCAGGTGTCGGTGCCCGCTGGCGTCATTGCACAGGCGTGGCGCAGCGGAAGCCGCCAAGTCCTCCTCGCACGAGCACTCGCCCACTGCGAAGAGGTCCCACTGGAGGGAGCGCTGGCGCGCGCCAGCGGATTGTTGTGTGGACGTGCCGGCACCGCCGACATCGTTGATGCCTCCGTAGCGCTGGTCACCGCCGCTCGATCGCATAGCGGACCCGCCGCCCTCGTCACCTCCGACCCCACCGACCTCCGACACCTGCTCGAGGTACTCGGAGCGTCAGTACGCCTCGTCACCGTCTGAGTCGAGCCATGCCTTCGGTGAAGGCCTGGGAGAGCCGACCCGGCGACCTTTCGGTTTCAGATTCCGAAGAGCTTCTCGGCGGTTCCGCCCTTGATGGCGACCTTCTCGGCGTCGGTGAGTCCCTCGGTGGCGTCGATCAGTCCGACCGGGTCGGTTTCGGCCATGTCGAAGGGGTAGTCGGTGCCGAGCATCACCCGGTCCGAGCCGACGATCTCGATGAGATGCTTCAGGTAGAGCGGCTGGAACACCATTGTGTCGAACCACAGCTGCTTCAGATAGCTGCTGAAGGTCTTGTTGGGGATCTTCTCGCGGGTCTCGGGGCGGACCTCCCACACGTGGTCGGCTCGCGAGGCGTAGAACGGCAGGAACCCGCCTCCGTGGAGCAGAACCAGGTTGATGCCGGGGAGCTCCTCCAACAGTCCCGAGAAAATCATCCGGGTGGCGGCTGTGTGGGTCTCCAATGGGTTCCCGATGCAGTTCACCAGGAAGAAGTCGTCGAAGCGCTGACTCTCGGGGTAGCCGTTGGGGTGCAGGATCACCGGCAGCCCCGTCTCGGCGACCGCCTCCCAGAAGGGCCGGAACCTGGGCTCGTCGAGGTTGTGCCCGTTGATGGTTCCACCGATTTGTAGTCCCTTGGCACCGTTGGCCACCACGCGTTCCATTTCGGCGAGCGCCAGGTCCGTATCCTGCATCGGCACCGTGGCTCCGCACACCACATAGCGGTCGGGATGGTCGGCGGCGCACTGCAGCATCTTGTCGTTCTGCATCCTGGAGACCTCGGCGCCGACCTTGCCCGGCGCCCAGTAGAAGTACTCCGACACGAACGTCGCCAGTCCCTGCACGTCGACACCCATCCGGTCCATGTACTCGAACCGGGCGACGGGGTCGGCCAACTGAGCGCCGATCGACGGAATCAGGGTGTTCACGTTGTGCTGCACCGACGATTGCCCCATGTAGTAGTCGTACGGCTCGTACGACGACTTCTTGTGAGGTGCGACCACCGCCCGAGCCTCCGGCGTGGCGATGTGACAGTGGATGTCGATGACGCGAGACATGCGGTGCTCCCCAGGGTGGCGAACGGACGAACGGAGACGAATGTACACCATATAGGGTATGGCAGGCCATATGGATGACAGCATGAGCACAGCACGCACCGCCACCGGCCACCCCACCTGGATCTCATTCACCTTGCTCGCTGCGGTGGTGGCGGTGCTCGGGTTCAACTGGCCGCTGTTGGCGATCGGCCTGCGCGACATATCCCCGCTGTGGCTGAGTTCGATGCGCCTGTTGGGCGCCACCGCCGTCATCGTCAGCATCGCCGCTTCGACCGGCAACCTCCGTCCGCCGCCGCGAGCCGACCGATCGGTGGTCCTCTCGGTCGCCTTCGGCCGGCTCATCATCGTGATGGTGCTCGTGTTCATTGCGCTGCGGTTGGTGCCACCGGGTCGCTCGTCGGTTCTGGTGTGGACCTCGAGTCTGTGGACCGTTCCGATGGCGGTGACGTTTCTCGGTGAGCGGATGAACAGGCAGCGGTGGTTCGGGCTGGCGGCGGGAGTCGCCGGCATCGTGGTGCTGGTCGAACCATGGGGAGTCCAACCTGACGGAAGAACGCTGATCGGATACGGGCTTCTGCTGGTCGCGGCCGTGGCCCAGGCCGGCACTGCCGTTCACGTCCGGGGTCACCGGTGGACATCGACACCCATCGAGCTCCTGCCCTGGCAGTTGCTGCTCGCCGCCATCCCCCTCACTGCGGTCACAGTCGCGCTGGAAGGGCTACCTTCGATCGAGTGGACCCTGTTGCTCGTGCTCGTGGTCGTATACCAGGGAGCGCTCGCCACCGGCTTCGCCACCTGGGCTCAGCTCACCGTGCTGCGGCGCCTCCCAGCGGTGACCACCAACCTCACCCTGATGATGGTGCCGGTGATCGGGTTGCTGTCCTCAGCGGCGGTGATCGGCGAGCAGCTGACCGTAGAGACAGGGATCGCGACATTCCTGATCGGTATCGGCGTCATCACCGGGGTGGGTCTCAATCGGACCCCGGCCCCTCAGGCCGACCTCCGTTAGCCGCAGACGACAGCGAAAAAGATCCGGCATTCGCCAGCGTGTGGTTGCAGGTGTGTATACATTCCACGGTGTACGACCCGGAGGAGCGATGGCGAGGGACTTCCCGCGCACGGCTGGTCAGACCGCTGCCCAGGTGATCAGAGAGCAAATTCTCAGCGGCGTCCTGCCGCCAGGGGCAACGCTCAACCAGAACGACCTGGCAACCGCAATGGGGATGAGCCGTATACCGATCCGTGACGCACTGCGAGCGCTCGCCGCCGAAGGTCTGGTCGAGATGCGTGCCCACGCCACCGCGCTGGTCAGCCCGCTGAGCCTCGACGACCTGGCCGAGCTGTACGAGCTTCGCCTGGCTCTGGAACCCGACCTGTGCGCACGGTCGCTGCCTTTGCTCACAGCCGATGACCTCGCCGAGCTGGAGGAGGCGTTGTCGAAGCTCGAAGCGGCACCCGGCGCCGACGACTGGCTGGTGTTGAACAACCAGTTCCACGAGATCCTGTATCGACGCTCGGGCCGACCCCGAACGGTGGAGATCATCGAGCGAGCCCGACAGGCCACCGCCCGCTACATCCGGGTGTACCACCGCTTCGACCCGAGCACCGTCGAAGTGGAGCATCGGCTGATCTTCGAGGCGGCCAGCGCCGGCCACGCCCGACGCCTGTCGGCCCTGGTGGCGGCGCACCTGTCCGATGGCTACGAGACCATGCTGCGGTACGTTGCCAAAACCGAAGGCTTCCCCACGCGGGAGGAACGAGCCGACACGGCGACTGCCGTGTCGGCGACAAACGGGAAGAAAGGGAGACATCGATGAGGAAACGACTACTGGTGATCCTGTCGTTGCTGTCGTTGATCGTGGCCGCCTGCGGAGGCGAAGCCACCAGTGACACGACGGCAGCCGGCGGTGGCACAGCCGAGGGTGGTGAGCCGGCAACGGGGCCGGCGAACGTGATCCGGTTCACGTTCGCACCGGATCCGGTGTGGGACTACATCAACGACAACGGAATCAAGGAAGAGATCGAGGCGGAGTCGGGCCTACGCATCATCGCCCAGACCACCTGGGACGAGTTCGGCATCTACGCCGGCGGGTTCGCCGACATCGTGTCGGTCGCCGACTTCGAGGTACCCACGCTCGACGCCGAGACCGGCCAGCAGTCGGTGATCTTCGGGAAGTACAACATCGACCGCTCGGTCATCGCTGTCCCCGAGTCCGACACCACCAGCCAGACGCTGGAGGATCTGGTCGGCAAGCAGATCGCGGTTTGGGACTCGGTGTCCTCGACCCTCATCTGGGGAATCATCGCCAAGCAGATCCACGATCTGGACCTGCGGACCGGCGGTGGCGACTTCGAGCTCGTCCAGGTCGACATCACCAACACCGGGCCGGTTGCGGCACAAGGTGATGTGGATGCCGCCATCGTGCTCCCCGACTTCGCCGTCAACGAGTTGATGACGGGCCAGCTCCGGGTGTTGTACGACGGCCAGACGTCGGCCGAGCTGTACGCCAAGGAGATCGTGAAGTCGGATGCCTACGAAGGCCCGATGATCAACGTGTTCCTGGCCCGACAGGACTGGTACGAGGAGCACACCGAGGAAGTGAAGGTCTTCCTCCAGATCTGGGAAGCCGGCATCGAGGCGTGGCAGGCCAACCAGGCCGAGATCATCTCCAGCTACCCGCAGCACTTCGCCGTCGAAACCGACGAGCAGGTGGCGTTCATGCAGGAGTGGTTGTCCAATCACGACTGGTTCGTCAGCACGGTCTACCTGGACCAGGAGTGGATCGACGCCACGCTCCCCATGTTCGACGTCATGCGTGACAACGGATTCATGGCCGAGGACGAGCCCGATCCGATCTTCGACATGCCCCAGAACAGCTGACGATGACCAGCGTCCTCGACGACAAAGCTCTCGAGGCGAAGGCACTCGGTACCGCCGCCGGCATCCGCCGGCGGCGGTACCTGGGGCTCGTCGCAGGCTGGCTCGGGTTTCTCGGCATCTGGTACCTGGCGGCGTGGCTGGTCGGCAACGAAGCCCGGATGCCGTCGCCGGGCCGTGTGCTCCATGAGATCGACAAGATCTTCAACGGCGACCCCGACTTCGCCAACAACGAGGGCGGGATCTTCTGGAACAACTTCAACGCCAGCGTGCTGCGGGTCTTCCTCGGGTTCATCACCGGTGTCGTACTGGGCACGCCGCTGGGATTCCTCATGGGCCGCAGCAGGTATTGGATGGCCCTGCTCCGGTCACCGGTGCTGATCCTGGGATCGATCCCCGGACTCACCTACGCCGTGATGGTGCTGGTGGTGTTCGGGATCTCCTTCATCGGACCGGTCATGGCGATCGGGCTCATCTCGATGCCCTACATCGCCATCAACGTCGCAGAGGGTGTACGCGGAGTCGACAAGGGGCTCATCAACATGAGCACCGCCTTCGGGCGCACGCCCGATCAGGTGTTCCGCAACGTGGTGCTGCCCTCGGTGCTGCCGTTCATCTTCGCCGGGGTTCGGCTCTCGTTCTCGCTCGCCTGGAAGGTGGGCCAGCTCACCGAAGTGTTCGGATCGTCGGAGGGCATCGGCTTTCAGATCCGCCGCAACTTCCAGCTCTTCAACCTGCCGGCGGTGATCGCCTGGGTGGCGCTGTTCATCGTGTTCATGCTCATCCTCGAGCGGTTCATCCTGGTTCGACTCGAGCGCCGGCTCTTCAGGTGGCGTCAGTGGGAGCGTGAGTCATGACCGCACCATCCACGTACGTGCACCGTTCTCCCCGTTGGGCGGCGCTCCGACGCTTCCTGGTCTCGGATCGGGGCGCGACCTGGACCGCCTTCGTGGCGTTCCTCGTTCTCTGGCAGCTCCTCACCTACATCGCCACCCGGGTCCCCGGGCCGGTCGACGTTGTCAAGATCATGTGGATCGAGATGACGGGTGGCGACTTCGGAAGCGTCCGCCGCGGCGAGTTCTGGAGCCACTATGCCGCCACTCTGGGTCGCTACGCCCTCGGTCTCCTGATGGGATTCACGGCCGGCATCCTGATCGGCGCCCTGATCGGATCCTCGAACTTCGCCCGGGCGCTCATCAGCGACACGGTGCTGGTGCTGCTGGCCCTCCCGGCATTCGTCTGGGCCTTCATCACCACCATGTGGTACGGAATCGGGTGGCAGGCACCGGTGCTCACCGTCGCCTTCACCGCATTCCCGTTCGTGGCCGTGAACGTGGCCCAGGGTGTGCGTTCGATCACCCCGGACCTGAGGAACATGTCGTCGGCTTTCGGGGTGACGCGCATGAAAAGGTTCCGGCATCTGACCATCGCCGGGATCATGGGGTACGTGTTCGCCGGACTGCGCTTCGCCATGATCGTCTCGTGGAACGGCGTGCTTCTCTCCGAATGGTTCAACGGCCAGGTGGGCGTTGGCTTCCGGACCAGGTTCTGGTTCGACGCCAACCGGTATCCCGGCTTCCTGGGATGGGTGGTGAGCTTCATCGTGTTCATCGTGGCGCTCGACCGCTTCATCCTCACCCCGCTCCAGGACCGCGCCTTCCGTTGGCGCAACCCGGGCGGTCAGCTCACCGAAGAAGACCTGGCAAAGACGAGGTGACCCCATGGCGACAGTCAACGTAGACAACCTGACCAAGATCTTCCCGCCACCCCTGAAAGGTGGCGACCCGGTGAAGGCGATCACGCACATAGATTTCAAGGTCGACGGCAACGTGTTCGTGTCGATCGTCGGTCCATCCGGTTGCGGCAAGAGCACCCTGCTCAACATCCTGTCAGGGGTCGACACACCCACCGGTGGCACCGTGACGGTGACCGAGGGGGGCCGCAGTGCCAAGCTCGGCTACGTGTTCCAGGACGCCCGGCTGCTCCCCTGGCGAACGGTGATGGACAACATGATGTATGTCCGCGACTCCGACACCGAATCCGACCGGGCCGAGATCAAGAAGTATCTGGAGATGGTCGAGCTGGGCCACACCGTGGACATGTTCCCCGGACAGCTGTCGGGCGGCATGCAGCAGCGGGTAGGCATCGCCCGAGCCTTCTCGGTCGCTCCCGATCTGTTGCTGATGGACGAGCCGTTCAGCCATCTCGATGCGATCACAGCACGGTCGTTGCGCGACCACCTCCAGATTCTGTGGTCGCAGACCAAGAAGACGGTGCTGTTCGTGACCCACGACGTGATGGAGGCGGTGCAGCTTTCGGACCGGATCATCGTGCTCGCGCCCGGCGGGACCATCTACGACGACATCAGCATCGACCTGCCCCATCCCCGCAAGGCCTCGGACCCGAAGGTGGCCACCCAGCAGGCAGAGATCCTCGGACGATTCGAGGAGATGCAGCAGAAGGTGGCCCAGAAGACGGGTTGACCGTTCTTCGAGGGACGAGGTCGAGGACCCCACTCGATCGAGAACGCCGGGTGCCTTCAGGCGCTCGGCGTTCTCGTCCCGCTCTCGGAACCGGGACTCCCCTAGGCCAGCGGGCCTTCCAGTGCCTTCAACGGCAGACTCAGATGCCGCTTGATCGCCTCGACCGCCGCCTCGGTGTCCCGCTTCTCGAGTGCATCGAGGATCTCGCCATGATCGTGGATGGCGTGGTCGCGGATCCCGGGAGACGTCTTGAGCGAAGCCCCGATGTACATGACGGCGGCATCCTCGAGGGCCCGGATGATGGCGGTGAGTCGCGGCGAGGCGGCAGCCTCGTAGATCGCCATGTGGAAGGTGCGGTTGAAGTCGACGAACGACGCCGAATGCTTCTCGTCGATCATCTTCTGGTGAAGCTTGCGCAGCGTTTCCAAGTTCCTCTCGGTGAGGGCGGGCACCGCCTGGCGCATCGCATGCGGCTCGAGGATCTGGCGGATCTCGTAGATCTCCCTCAGCTCTTCGGGGTTGAGCTCGGTCACGACCGCACCCCTGTGCGGGTCGAACCGGATGAGGCCCTCCGACGCGAGATCGCGTAGTGCTTCGCGTACCGGGGTCGTGCTCACCTCGAGCGTCGCGGCCAGCTCGGCCTGAACGAGACGCGACCCACTCTCCAGCTCACCGTTGAGGATGGCCCGACGAAGGACCTCCCGGACGTACTCGTGCGCCGTCTGCCGAGCAGTACCGGCGAAAGCTGCCATGGGAGCGCTGTCATCGATGAACACGAATGCATCTTCGTCGTCCGGAGGGGGCTACGTCAACAAGAAGCGACGAGCGACGAGCGACGAGCGACGAGCGACGAGCGACGAGCGACGAGCGACGAGCGACGAGCGACGAGCGACGAGCCATTCTGGCTGGTAGCCGGTAGCTGGCCGCTCTGGGCCCGGTCCGGTACGTTCTACGTTGTACGTTCTACGTTGTACCTTCCGGGCGTTCTGCGTTCTGCGTTTTCGCTGGCTGCTGTTCTATCCGACGTCCGGCGACCAGGCGTGCCACCGGCCGTTGCGTCGCTCGAGGTCGAGGTTCAGGTCGAAAGTACGCGATAGCGCCTCGGGCGTGAGGACTTCGTCGATCTGGCCGGACGTCACGACATGGCCGCCCGACATCATGATGATGTGGTCGAAGCCGGGCGGGATCTCCTCGACGTGATGGGTGACGAGGACCACCGGAGTCGGTTCCGGGCTGGCGGCCAACGCCGCCAGCGAGTCGACCAGCCGCTCACGGGCACCCAGGTCGAGCCCGGAACCGGGTTCGTCGAGTAGGAGCAGATCCGGCGACGCCATCAGGCTGCGGGCGATGAGTACCCGCTTCTTCTCGCCTTCCGACATGGTGCCGAACTCACGATCGGCGAGACGTTCGGCGTGGAGCAGCCGCAGGCACTCGCGTGCCCGCTCCCAGTCGGCGTCGCGCATAGGTGTGCCAGCGGGTATCGACGAAGCTGGCGTGCAGGCCGGTCGAGCACGATTTCGATACTGGGAAACGTGGTTCGTACCAACTGGGTGGGGGCGGGTCCGACGTAGCCGATCCGGGGTCGGAGCCTGCGGACGTCGACCTTACCGAGCTTGTGGCCGAAGAGGTGCACCGATCCCCGGGCCGGGAACAGGTACGACGAAACGACCTCCATGAGCGTGGTCTTGCCCGATCCGTTCGCCCCGAACAGGATCCAACGTTCGCCCGCCCTGATCTCCCAGTTGACCCCTTCGATCAGACGATGGCCGTCCTTGATGACGGTGACATCCTTGATCGAAACGATCGTGTCGGGGTCGGCAGCCGCATCCTGATTCATCGTGTTCTCCACAGATCGTGCATCATATAACATCGCTCCAGAACCACCCGAGGAGTCATCGTGAAAGCCGTCAGGGTCACCGCCCCCCAAACACTCGAGGTCGTCGACGTCCCCGAGCCGACCACCACCGATCAGGTTCTCGTGCGGACCCGCACGGTAGGCATCTGCGGTACCGACGTGAAAGTCTTCAAGGGGGCCATCCCGGTCGACTACCCGCGGGTGATGGGCCACGAGATGATCGGGGAGGTGGTGGCCGTTCCCGAAGGTGCCCCACTCTCGCCAGGCGACCGGGTGCTGATCGACCCGGCCAAGTCGTGCGGATGGTGCGACCTGTGCCGAAAGGGACGCGGCCACCTCTGCAGGAACGCCGGGCTCATGGGCCGTGAGATCGACGGCGTGTTCGCCGAATTCGTGACGGTGCCGGTCAATCAGCTCATCCCCGTCCCCGACACGATCTCCGATACCGCCTCCGGCATGCTCCAGGTCCTGGGCACGTGCGTCCACGCCCAGAAGTCGGTGCAGGTATTCCCGGGGATGGTTGCCGGCGTGCTCGGTCTCGGCGTGGCCGGTCAGCTCATGGTGCAGCTGCTCACCCAGCGGGGCGTGAACGTGGTCGGAATCACCCGCTCCGAATGGAAGCGCGACCTTGCCGCCGCAAACGGCGCCATCGCAACCGCCACCCCCGACGAAGCCGCCTCCGTGCTGGCCGACCTGACCGGGGGCCGCGGCCCCGAGCTGATGGTCGAATGCGCCGGAACCGAACGGACGCTCGCACAGACGATCGAGCTCGTCGGCATCGGAGGCGAAGTCCTGGTGTTCGGCACCCTCACCGGCGGCAACGAAGGCCTTCCCTACTACCAGCTCTACTTCAAGGAGCTCAACCTCTACAACCCCCGAGCCGCCCTTCCCGCCGACTACGCCCTCGGCGTCCAGCTCGCCGCCGAAGGACGTCTCAACCTCGAACCGGTCGTCACCCATCAGCTCACCCTCGACGACGCCGCCGAGGCATTCCATCTCGTGCACGACGCCAGCTCGCTCAAGGTGCTGATGCAGGTGGGTTGAAGCTCGCTTCCAGCTCCCAGCTTCCAGCTGCCAGCCGATCGAAGAACGGACGGAGCGACGAGCCGGTTCGGCCGGCAGCTGGTACGCTGGTAGCTGGCAGCTGGAACTGCTGGCGTTCGCCCGTGCTCCTGCGATGCTGGTGGCTGCCGCCGTGCTCAGCGGATTCGGGCATGCGTTCATGTTCCCGATCCTCGGAGGACTCACCGTGGATCGAGCACCCGAGGAACGGCGCGGTGTGGCGCTGAGCGCCTTCACGGCCATGTTCGACCTGGGGCCGCTCATCGGCGCCCCCATCCTCGGCATCATCGTCGAACGGGCCGGCTATCCGCCGATGTTCCTCACCATCGCTGGTGTGATTCTCGTGGCCGCCTTCCTGTTCGGCCGGGTCGATGCCCGGGTGACGGCGGTGCCGTCACCGGTATGACAGGGCGTCACGGCCGGTTCCACTCCTCGGACTGACCGGTGTCGGCCTGAAGGCCGACCGAAACCACGGCGGCCACGGCCGATCCCTCGTCGACGTTCGAGGTGTCACCCGACACGCCGACAGCACCAACCACAACGCCGTCCCTACGGATGAGGACTCCGCCCGCCACCGGCACCATCCTCCCACCCGACATGACCGACAGGGCAGTCATGAACTGCGGGATGGCCGCCGCTTTCTCGGCCAGCAGACGCCCGGGGATGCCCATCCCGAGCGCGCCCCATGCCTTGCCGATGGCGATGTCGGGGCGGAGGAACTCCGCACCGTCATCGCGTTTGAGCACGACCAGATGACCTCCGGCGTCGAGGATGGCGACGGTCAGTCTCCCGCTGTCGTGGTCACGTCCCCAGGCGATCACACCCGAGGCGATGCGGTCGGCCTCGTCGAGGCTGATGCCGGAAGCGCCGGCGTTTCCCTTGCTCATGTCGGTCTCCTGTCAGTCGAGTTCTGCGAGTGCGGTGCGGGCGTCGGTCGGCCGCCACCACGGCTCCAGGCCGAGGTCGGCGGCGACCGCACCCGCCGCGTTGTATCCGGGCTGCCCATGGAAACTACCGCCCGGGTGCTGGGACGCCCCGCACAGGTACAACCCGTCGATGGGGGTCCGGTAGCCGGGCATCTGCGAGGTTGGCCGGTTCCATTGCCAATTGTCGGGATGGAAACTGCCGTGGTGACGGTCGCCGCCACGCATCGAGATGATGCGCCGTTCGGTGGCGTCGGGGGAATGGCCGGCCACCGCCAGGGTCACGTCATCGAGGTTGGGGGCGTAGCGGCGGTAGGTCGACACGATCGTGTCCATCCGCTCGGCCACCTGTGTGTCGCCCCAGGTTCCGCGGGTGGGCGGGCCAGGCACGAAGTGCCATCCGAAGGTGGTGTGGCGGTCGGCCGGCGCCTGGCTGGGGTCGTGGAGGGTGGGGACCGACACGTGGATCGGTCCGTCGTCGAGGTTCCGGGCGGCCCGGACCGCATGCATGTGCGCCTCGAGGTGCTGGGAGGACTCGTAGCCGAGGGCGAGGTTGAGCGAGCGGGGCACGTCGGGGTTGTACGCCTCGGCGGTGAAGCGGGGACGGTCGGCGAGCGCCCAGTGCACTCCGAACAGGGCTTCCTCCAACCAGCGGTATCCACCCAGGTCCTCGGCCAGCGAGACGTCGAGGTGGCCGGCGCCCACCAGCTCGAGCATCGTGATGGGGGCGGGTGCCCCGCTCACCACGAACCGCCTGGCGGGGACGCGGCGGCCGTCGGCCAGGGTGACGCCGGTGGCCCGGCCGTTGGAGACGTCGATCGAGGCCACCCGGGCGTCGGTGAGCAGCGTCCCCCCGGCGTCGACCACCGCCGAGGCGATTGCCTTGGCGACCTCGTAGGTGCCTCCCTCGACGAGCCGCCCCTGATGGGAGTTTGCCATGGCGAGAGCGACGATCGACCCGATCCCGGCCACGTCCAGGTTGGGGACGTACCCCCGCACCGACACGTTGAACAGGATCAGGCTGCGAAGCGGCTCGGACTCGAACAGCGATCGCACCAGCTCGAGCGGCGAGTTCTGGTCGAGCTCGAGGTAGCGACGACCCAGCCGGCTCTTCCCGAGCAGCGCCGCCAGCTCGTCGGGCGGCAGCGGCTCCGAGAACCGCATCGGGGTGTCGATGAGCCGGGTGAGGTCGCTGAACTCGGCGTGGTGGTTGGCGTACGAGGCGGCGTCGACGGGAGACAGCCGGGCGATCTCGGCGAGTGACCGGTCGAGGTCGGAGTAGGTGACCAACGCCCGCTCACCACCGTCGAACGGGACCGCGTTCTGCACGTCGGGGAAGATCGACCGCACCCCGTAGCGCCCCAGGTCGAGGTCGGTCCACACGGCGTATTCGGGCGTCCAGCGCACGAAGTAGGCGTGGAGGTTGTGCCGGAAGAACGGCAACGTGACCTCGGCGGTGGTGGTGCCACCGCCGATGGCGGGCGCCGCCTCGCACACCACCACCTTCAGCCCCAGCCGGGCGAGGTAGGCGGCGCAGATGAGGGCGTTGTGGCCGCCGCCCACGAACACGCCGTCGACGTCGTCAGGGATGCGGATATCGGAGACGTCGCTCATTGACTGCTCCAATCGAGGGCACCCCGCCCGATCAATGTCCCGTTGCGAAGTTCGTCGTGGATGCCGAGCACGCCCGTCGGTGGTGCCACCGCCCCGATCACCGCCGTGACGTGACCGCCGGCCACCAACTGGGCCGCTTCGACGACTTCGGCCCGGGTGGCGTAGCGGGAGCCGAGCAGCGATATCTCCCGAAACACCAGGTCGCGATGCTGGAAGGTTGCAGGCCGCCCTGGGAAAGTGGTGAGGGCCACCATGCGGCCGCCGGTGTCTAGGGCGCTGACCGACCAGGCAGCGGTGGCGGCGGTGCCCACGAAGTCGACAACCACGGTGGGACGCGATCCCGAACACAGGTGCGGATCGAGATCGGTACGGCTCTCAACGGCCCGGGCACCGTACCGCTCGATGGCGACCAGTTTGGCGTCGCCCACGTCGAGGCCCACCACCTCGGCTCCGGCATGACGGGCGACCTGCACCATGTGGATGCCAACCCCACCCCCGGCGCCGATCACCACCACTCGATCGTCCGGGCGGATGCCGGCGACGCCGGCCACATGCACAGGGGTGGCGACCGCGTCGGGGATCACGGTGGCGGCCACCGGGTCGACATCGTCGGGAATCGGGACGAGTTGACGTTCGGGCAGCACCGTCAACGGGGCGTATCCGCCGTCGCGGTGCACACCCACCCACCCGGCCAAGTTGTCGCACCGCTGCTCTCGCCCCGACCGGCACCAGTCGCAGCGTCCGCAGAACAGGTAGAAGTAGGCAACCACCCGGCGCCCCAGCAGTGCCGGGTCGGCGCCCTCACCGAGTTCCACCACCCGGCCCACCAGCTCGTGCCCGGGGACCCGCGGAAGAAGCTCGGCATCGGAGGCGAGGTCGCCGTTGATGCAGTTGAGCACCGTGAGCCCCACCCCGCATGCTTCGACCAGCACCAGCACGTCGCCCGGCCCCGGGCGCGGCTCGTCGATCACGGCCCATTGGGGATCGTTGCCCCATCGTTCGATCACAAATCCCTGCACGTCGCTCCACGTCGGCGACCTGATCCTATATCGTGCAATATCGGCGACAGAGGCGGAGCGACATGACCATGACCAACGATCCCGGCACGGGCCTGGACCCGATCGACTTCGAGCAGGTGGGGCCGATGGTCGGCACCCGTTTCCCCGACGTGGCCCTGCCCGATCAGTCGGGTGAGCTTCTCGACCTCCACGGCTACCGCGCCAACCGTCCGGCGATGGTGGTGTTCCATCGCAGCGCCGACTGGTGACCATGGTGCAAGATGCAGCTGGTCGAGCTGCACGAGAGCATCGGTGACGACACGGCAGTGGTGGCCATCAGCTACGACCCCGTCGAGACCCTCACCGGGTTCGCTGCCACCCACGGGATCACGTTCCCGCTGCTGTCCGACGTCGGCAGCGAAGCGATGGCCTCACTGGGAATGCTCAACACCCGGATCGAGGACGAGGTCCGGTTCTGGGGTCGGGAGCCCGAAGAGAAGCACCGCGGCCTGCCCTTCCCGGGTGTGTTCCTGCTGGACGGCGACGGGATGGTCACCGCCAAGCACTTCGAGCGTTCCCACCGCAACCGCGCCAGCGCCGCCACTCTGCTGTCGATGCTCGGTGCCCCGTCGCCGTCTCACGACATCACCGCCGATGGATCGGGTCCCTCGCTGGCCGTGCGGGTGAACATCCACCGAGCGGACTACTTCCCCAACCAGGTGTTCCCGATCGAGGTGGAGGTGGCGGTGGAACCCGGGTTCCACGTGTATCTGCCACCGGTTCCGGACGGCTATCGAGCACTCTCGGTGAGCGTCGATGGGCCCGAAGGGATCTTCACCGAGGCACCCTCCCTGCCCGAAGGCGAGCCATTGGCGATGCTCGGCGAGTCGTTCACCGTCGCGGGAGGCACGATCCGGACGGCGGTGCCAACCCACATCCACGAGAACGTCGGCGACGTCGAACTCGAGGTGGTGGTGAGCTACCAGGCCTGCGACGACGAGACCTGTCTCATCCCGACCGAGGTGAGGGTGCCGGTGCAATTGAGGTCGCGGGGCAAGCTGTAGGGCGAGAGGCCTCGATCCCACCGAGTCCGTCTCATAGCTCGAAGCTCTAGAAGTGATTGCCGGGGTGGCGGATCTTCTCGGACATGTGGTTCGTGCTGACCTCTCGACCCTCGCGCATCGCCCGATCGATCTCGGCCCGGTCGGCCTGATAGAAGGATCGGCGCTTCGACAGACGCCTCGACCTGAGCCAATTCGTCATTTTCCGCATCCTCCCAGCCTACGCCAACACCCTCATCTGACGAGGGGGGTTCGGCCGGCTCACGATGTGAGGTCGGCCGCCTGTTCGATTCCGTCGAGGATCAGGTCCAGCCCGAACTCGAACGAGTCACCGAAGTCGTACCCCGGCCGGAAGACGTGGTTCATGCTGAACTCCACCAGCCGCGGGTAGGCGTCGACGTCGAAGGCGGCGGCTATGTCTCGCGCAACCTCCACGAAGTCGCCGTCCAGCTGAGCCGGGAGGCTGGCCTCCTGAAACGCGAAGCCATACACGAACGCGTCGAGCATGGCATAGGCGTGTGCCATCAACTGGTACGACAACCCGCCGCGGCGCAGGCAGGCCAGCACCGCCTCGTGGTGGGCTAGGTTCTCAGGCCCCGGCGAGGTCCGCGACTCCATGAGCGGTGCCACCCAGGCGTGACGCCTGATCACTTCCCGGGCCGACATGCATCTGGCGCGCATGGCGCTTTTCCAATGGATCTCGGCAGGCGGTTTGTCGATCTGGGAGAACACGGCCTCCACCATGCCATCGATGATGTCGTCCTTCGACGGGACGTGGTAGTAGATCGTCATCGGTTTGGTGTCGAGAGCTTCGGCCAGACGACGAATGGTCAACGCTTCGAGACCGATCTCATCGGCCAGCGCCACAGCCCCCTCCAACACGCGTTCGCGACTGAGGGTTCGCCGTTCTCTGTTCGCCATCGCAGCTTCCTCGCATCTCGTGGTTGACAGACCGTACTAAGTACGAGTAGGTTGTGTCCAACTGATCGTACAAAGTACGACTCGATGTCCGAGGAGAAGACCATGTCCACCATCCCCACCGAGCTCGGCTCCGCGACCACACCGGCGATGCGGGCCATCGCCCAGCGCGCCTACGGATCGACCGACACCCTGACGCTCACCACGATCGCCCGACCGACGATCGCCACCGACGAGGTGCTCATCGAGGTCCGCGCCGCCGGAGTCGACCGCGGCGTGTGGCACCTCATGACCGGTTTGCCACACCTCGTGAGGCTGGCCGGGTTCGGCATGACCAAGCCCAGGACCACGGTTCCGGGGCTCGACGTCGCCGGCACCGTCGTCGCAGTCGGCGATGCCGTGACCCGCTTCCGTACCGGTGACGAAGTGTTCGGGATAGCCACCGGCGCCTACGCCGAGTACGCCGCAGCCAAGGAAGAGAAGCTGTCACACAAGCCGGTTGCGCTCTCGTTCGAGCAGGCAGCCGTGTCGGCCATCTCGGGAATCACGGCGCTGCAGGCTCTCACAGATGTCGGGGGGCTCCAGGCAGGTCAGAAGGTGATGGTCATCGGTGCCTCCGGCGGAGTCGGGACCTATGCGGTCCAGCTGGCCAAGGCACTCGGAGCCACCGTGACCGGTGTGGCGAGTGGAGCCAAGACCGATCTCGTGATGTCCCTGGGAGCAGATCACGTGATGGACTACACCGAAGGCGGCTACCTCGATGGCCGTACTCGGTACGACCTGATCATCGACATCGGTGGCCTCAATTCACTGACGCGCCTGCGTCGAGCGCTGAAGAAGACCGGAACCCTGGTCATCGTCGGCGGCGAAGGCGGCGGGCGGATCACCGGCGGCATAGGCCGCCAGCTCCGCGCCAAGGTCGTATCGCTCTTCGTTCCCCAGCATCTCACCTTCTTCCTCAGCACCGAGCACCACAGCCACATCGATCGGCTGGCGGCGTTCATGGCAGCAGGCGATGTCACCCCGGCCGTTGGTCGCCGCTATCGGCTCGAGGATGCCCCGGAGGCCATCGCCGATCTGGTGGCCGGTCGCACACGGGGCAAGTCGGTGATCGTCGTGCGGGAGGGCGCGTGACCGCGGATGTATCCGGGGGGCCGTTGCGTCACGCGCTCCCGTGGCTGTGGCTTGCGATGTCGCTGGCGTGGGCGGTCGTGATCGTCGTCACCGAACACCTCGCATGGCCGCTGGCGCTCTGGATCGCGACCACCGTTGGCCCCCTCACCTATCTGACGACGGCGCAGCACGAACCCAAGCCCCATGGGCCGGACACGAAAGGAAGCGACGAATGACGACCAAAGTCACAACCCAACAGGCTTCGAACATCCCTTCCGACGCAGGCTCCTCAGGGGGTGGCTACTCCCGACGACGGGCGGCCCGGATTGCGGGCGTCTCCTATCTCGCACTGTTCGTGCTGGCGATCTTCGCCAACTTCGGTGTGCGAGAAGGGCTCGTCGAGCCGGGTGATGCAGTGGGAACCGTTGCCAATATCAGTGGGTCCATCGGCCTCTTCCGGCTCGGCGTGGCGGCCTTCGTCGCAATCTTCGTCCTGGACGTGGTCATTTCCTGGGCCCTGCATGTCGTCTTCCGGGACATCCAGCACGACGTCTCGCTCGCCGCCGCCTGGTTTCGGCTCATCTACACGGCGCTCCTCGGCGTTGGCATCGTTTCGATGTTCCAGGTTCTCGATCTCCTGGGTGGCGACTCGCTCGCCTTCCTCACCACCGAGCAGACCAACGCCCAGACCATGATCGAACTGGCCAGGTTCGAGTCGGCGTGGCTCATCGGGCTGGTCGCGTTCGGCATCCATGTGGCGATGGTGGGCGTGCTGGTCCTTCGGTCGGGCCTGGTCGCCAGGGCCCTCGGCTACCTGTTGATCGCCGCCGGTCTGGCCTACGTGATCGACACCCTCGCCCACGGGCTGCTGGCCGACTACCAGGCCGTCGCCGATGTGCTCCTGGTAGCCGTAGCGCTACCTTCGATGATCGGCGAAGGCTGGCTGGGCCTCTGGCTGCTGCTCGCTCGCAGGATCGAGCACTGATGCCGGTGGCCGAAAGCACCGCAACGACTTCGGACGACCCGAGAGGGACCACGCATGAGCGGGCGCACCAAATCGATCCAAGAACCGATCGCCTCAGCGACAGATGAATGCACGTGGGGGGTGTGATCGGATGCGGTATCTCCTGGCTGTTGTTGTGCTGGCCCTGTTCGGCGTCCCGTCTGCGAATGCCTCCGGGGCGGCGCTGGACGATGTCATCGATCGCGAGATGTCGGCGTCGGGCGTGCCCGGGCTGGCGTATGCCGTGGTATCCGACGGGGCGATGGCCTCGACGGGCGCCCAGGGTGTCATGGAGATCGGAGTCGAAGAAGCGGTCACGCAGGACACACCGTTCGTGGCCGGCTCGATCTCCAAGAGCTTCACCGCTCTGGCCGTGATGCAATTGGTCGAGGCGGGCGCCGTCGACCTGGACTCCCAGGTCTCGCAGCATCTCGACGTCTTCTCGGGCCGACCGGCCGGTGACATCACCATCCGCCAGCTGCTCAGCCACACCAGCGGCTTCTCCACGCTGCAGGGCAACACCTCGTACGCCGACGCCATCGGCGGGAAGGACGCGCTCGAGCGCTCGGTCGACAGACTTGCCGGGGTGACGCCCGCCCACGCCCCCGACGAACGGTGGGAGTACTCGAACACGAACTACCAGATTCTCGGTCGTCTGATCGAAGTCGTCAGCGGGCAGGAGTATCAGACCTACATCGCAGCCCACATCCTGGAGCCGGTCGGTATGGAGCACAGCTTCGTCGCCGACGGTGAGATCCACGAGTCGATGGCAACCGGGCACACCCCCTGGTTCACCACCAAGCGACCGCTGGCCGGCCACGCAACCGATCGCGTCACGGCACCCCAGGGTGGGATCGTCGCCAGCGCCAGTGACCTGGCCCTCTACATGCAGATGATGATGAACGGGACCGACGACGTGCTGAGCGCCGAAGGCAAGGCGCTGATGATGCAACCAGCCAGTGCGGCATCGCCCTTCTACGGCCTGGGCTGGTTCTTGGACTCGACCAGAGGGACCGTGTGGCACTCCGGGTCCACACCCGGCATCGAGACCCTCGCCACGATGGTTCCCGCCACCCGGAGTGGCGTCGTCGTGCTGGTGAACGGAGGAAGTGGACTGGGCTTCGGAGAGACGGCACAACTCGGTAATGCCATCACCGCCACCGCGCTCGGTCTCGACTACGACGGAGAGGGATCCCGCCTGTCCCAGAAGGCCCTGTTCGTCGGATTGGCGATCCTGCCGATCGCCTACCTGCTCAGCATGATCTGGGCGTGGCGTCACCGCCACGAGCTGCGGGCCAAATCGGGCATGTTCGGCCGGTTCAGCCTGTGGTTCCCGCTGCTCACCACGATCGCCGCCGCATGGGTGATTCTCTGGCTGGTACCGCGCTTGTTCGGCTCACCACTCGGCAACCTGTCCCTCTTCGTGCCCGACCTCGTTCTCGTGCTGGTTGCGACGGCTGCGTTGGGCGTGCTGTGGGCCGTGTTCAGGCTTGGGGTGGCCTACACCGGCGAATCCGCCCGGGCCTGATCGCTGGGGATCCACCGGTCCTGGCAACTGGCCCGTGTGAACGTCCAACGGTGGAGCGAAGCGCGTCGCTTCCGGGAACCGCTCCCGGGTTCGTCAGTGGGCCGTGCGGTCGAGGAGCCTGGCGGTGCCGTCTCCGGCCAGGTCGTAGACGGCTCGGGTGCGCCCGGCGAGCCAACATGATCGACTCGGCGGGTCCGTGGACGTCTGGGCCCGTGGCGTGTGACCAGTCGATGTCGATGGCCCGGAGCGCGACCTTGCGGGTTCGTCGCTTGGACCTCGTGATGAACGGGAGCCGAACCAGGACGTCCAGGGCGACGCTGAGCCGGTCGTCGGGGATGCTCCGGGGTCGGTCCAAGCCGTGGCGGATGTCCTGGTGGTGCACAACTGCCTCACACAGCGCCCAGGATCGGTCCAAGCGGCTGCCGAGCGTGCGTTGGCGGCGTCGGTGCCCGACCCGTATCGCATGTTCCGAGCCGCGAGTTCCCGTCGGGTCACGCCGACGACGCTGGCGAGATGCCCGGCGACATCGAGCACGCTCCACCCTTCGCACAGCGATTGGGCATGACACTCGGCCATCGAGGCATTCCAGATGTTGTGCCCTGGCTGTGTGAGTCACGGGATCCCCCAGGTCCACCGCATCCTGAGCACGTTCGGCGACGAGGTCGCGGTGCTCGGCCTGCACGCGGTGTTCGAGCACCACGCCGCCATGGCGCCGGTGTCGCTGGCGGCCTTCCTCCACGAGTACCGGATCACCTTTCCCGTTGGCGTCGACGCCCACGACCACCCAGGAGGCACACCGATCACGATGACCCGCTATCGACTTCGCGGCACCCCCAGCCTTGTCCTGATCGACCGGGCCGGCGGCATCCGCCTCCACGGCTTCGGCCAGGTCGACGACCTCACGATCGGCGCGACCCTGGCCCGCCTGATCGACGAACCCCCACCCGACCGCCTGCGATCCCGACGTGGTTGCATCCCAACACCAGAGGAGACCTCGATGGCCACCCAGCTCCCCACCTCGCCGGTGAGCACCGCCGACCTCGACCTGCTGTTGTCGACCCTGCTGTGGTCCAACGACGACGCCGCCGCTCTCGCCCGGGCCGGGGCCGTGCTCGAGCCCCAGGTCGATGAGATCCTCGACCTCTGGTACGGCTACGTCGGGTCGCACCCCCACCTCGTCTCCTCGTTCAACGGCGCCGACGGCACCCCGTCGGCCGACTACCTCGACGCGGTCAGAATCAGGTTCGGGCAGTGGATCCGCGACCTGTGTTCCCGCCCCTGGGATCAGGTGTGGCTCGACTATCAGCACGAGATCGCCCGCCGTCACACCGATCTGGTGGGCGCCACCGACGGCATCGAATCGGACCAGACGCATGTTCCGCTCCGCTACATGGTGGCGTTCATCTGGCCGATCACGGCCACCATCCGCCCGTTCCTCGCCAACGGAGCAGCCGAGCCCGCCGACCTCGACGCCATGCATACCGCCTGGTTCAAGGCGGTCGCCCTCAGCGCGGCACTGTGGGTGCAGCCCTACGATCCAGGGAGATGGTGAGCGGCCCCGACCTCGATCACAAACTCCTCGCCGCTGTCGAACGGCTGGGGCGAGCACTGCGGGCCGCCCGCCAGCGGGTCGCCACACGACACGACCTGTCGCTGCTCGGTGTGGTGATCCTCGAAAGGCTAGCGGACGACCGGCCGAGGCTCGTGGGTGAAGTCGCCGCCGAACTCGACGTCACCCAGCCCACCGCCAGTGACGCCCTCACCGCCCTCGAGAAGAGGGGTCACGTTCTCCGTCGTCGCGACCCGGCCGACCTCCGCCGCACCGTCGTACATCTCACCGATTCCGGCACCCAACTGGCCCGCGCCATCGCCGAGGAACTCACCCCGCTCATCGACGGTCGCCCATCCCCCCCCGAGGCACGCGGGACAGCGCTCAAGGTGCTCCTCGGCGAGATCGCCCGGCTCCAGACCGCGGGCATCATCACGATCAACCGCAGCTGCCTCAGCTGCCACCACTACCGGCCGTCCGAGCCAACGGCATCAGCCCACTGCCTACTCCTCGACACACCACTACCCGACGCCGACCTCCGGGTCGACTGCGCCGAACACCAGCGCGCCGATACTTGAAACCAACCGACACCGTGGCCGCCACCATGGGCCTGATCGCGCTCTCGGCGACAAGGCCTACCATCGAGATCCGGCAGAACGGTGACGCTCTGGCTCGGGCAGGAGGAAGGCCGAGCCAATGAGCCGAGTCGGTTGTATCGGCCCGGATCGCAAGCCATGCACGACCGTCCTGGCCGTCGTTCGGGAGGAACGGACCTATGGCTATGACCTCGTCCGGCGACTCCGAGAGGCTGGTTTGGACGAGGTGGGGCGAGGCGTCGGTGGATGGCACGTTGCGTCGGTTGTTCAACGCCGGGCACCTCACCTCTGAGATCGTCCCTTCCGACGAGGGCCCAGCCCGTCGCTACTGCTGCTGCGCCGGCACCGACCGGATGCAGCCTGGACTGAAGATCTGAGCGATGTTCGCGGTCTGCTCGAGGTCGAGAACCGCAGATGAGTTTGCTCCTGCTCGACACGACGTTCCTGATCGATGCTGAGCGTTCGAGCGGTGACCTCGATGACGCCATCGACGACGACGACAACGTGGCAATCGCCGCGATCACGGTCGCCGAGCTGCTGGTGGGGGTCAAGCTCGCCTCGGCCAAGCGGCAGAAGGCGCGCCAGGTCTACGTCGATGAGATCATCGAGTCGCTCCATATCATTGCCTACGACCGCAACGTGGCGGTCGGACACGCCGATCTCCTCGTCGCCGTCCGCGGCCAGGGCCGGCCAGGAGGCGCTCATGACCTGCCCGATCGCTGCGACGCCCGAGCGAGCGACCGGATGGTCGTGACCCCCGACGAGAATGCGTTCGCCGATCTTCCCCGCGTCACCACCGTCAGCCATCGGCAGCGCAGGAGGTGCCGATCCAGAGCACTCCACGAGATGGGCGTTCTGCTCGGGATCTGGTGTTCGGGGCCTCAGGTGACTGTGTCCATCCTGATGGAGATCGCTCGATCACTGGGCCACGCCCCGGACCGTCTTCGTTGCCTTGCCGGTCCCCCTCGATCATGACAGCCGAGCGGTGCGCGTCGGATCACCTCACAGCACCGCAGCGTCGCTTGGATCGCGGCCGGCCCGGGGGACTAGCGCTCTGGTGTGCGACAGTTGTAGTCCTTTCGGACTACTCGTGAATGATGCTGTGGGAACAGCCCTTGCCGATCCGATCACCCATGTAACAGGTCGGCACGGAGGCATGAATGGCGGACAAGACATCTCGCAGCACAAAATGGATTCGCACGGCGGCGCTGGCGATCACGGCGGCGCTGCTTCTCCCCACGGCGTCGGCGCTCGCCAAGAAGCCTTCGGCCACGACCACAACGACCACCACCACCCAGGCAACCACCACCAGCACCGCGCGGCGAGGGCAGCGGTCACGGGTGGCACGACGCTGTTCGACGTGGCACAACGCATCGGCCTGGTCGACTCGAAGGGAAAGGCCCTGGTGGATGGAACCGGCGACGGCGTCACCATCGCCATGATCGACACGGGCGTGGTGCCGGTCGAAGGCCTGGAGCACTCCAACCTCGTCCTCGGGCCCGACTTCACACCTGAAGACATGTACGACGACCTCCGCTCCCTGGACACCAACGGGCACGGCACCCATCTCGCCGGGATCATCGTCGGCACCGACGACGCCTGGGCGGCCGGCAACCGCACCCGCAATGCCGATCGAGCCATCGGCATCGCACCCGATGCCACCCTCTTGAGCATCAAGGCGGGCACCGCAGATGGTGGGACCGACATCACTCAGGTCATCGCCGCCATCAACTGGGTGGTCGCTCAGAAGACATCGGGCGAGACCGACATCGACGTGCTGTCGCTGGCATTCAGCGCCGACTCCTCCCACGCGTATCTCACCGATCCGCTGACCTACGCCGTGGAACGAGCCTGGAAGGCAGGCATCGTGGTCGTCGTCGCCGCCGGCAACGAAGGCCAGGACCAGTGGCAACTCACGAGCCCCGCCCGCGACCCCTACGTGATCGCCGTAGGCGCTGCTGAATTGACCAAGAAGGATGAGACACAGGCCGCCTACACCTCTAGCGGCGTCTTGCGCCCCGTCGATGTCCACGCCCCCGGCTCCTCGATCATCTCGCTGCGCAACCCTGGCTCCTGGTCGGACGCCTACAACGAGGCGGGCCGGGTCGGCGATGACCTCGTGCGGGCCTCGGGCACTTCGCAGGCGACCGCCGTGGTGGCCGGCGCCGTCGCCGTCCTCCTCGAGCAGCGTCCCGACCTCACGCCGGACCAGGTCAAGCGCCTCCTCACGGGTGGTGCGGACACGGTGTCCACCGGTGACTGGTCGTGGCCATTGCGATTCGTCGACCTCGAGACCTCCTTTGAGCTGGCACCCTCGTCCAAGACCCAGTGGTTCCTCCCTGCAGATGGCACCGGCGCCATCGACGACGTCCGCGGAGAGTTGCGGGTGGCGATCGACGGGAAGGAACTCAACGGCGAAATCGACATCTTCGGCAACGACTGGTCGGGGTCGCGGTGGACCGTCGACGCCTGGACCGGCTCCCGCTGGACCGGGTCACGCTGGACCACGGACGTCTGGGGCGGCGTCACATGGACCGGCTCTCGGTGGACCGCCATCGACTGGGCCGGATCGCGCTGGACCGGCTCGCGCTGGACCGGCACCGAGTGGGCCGGATCACGCTGGACCGGCTCCCGCTGGACCGGCTCTCGCTGGACCTGCGTCCACTGGGGCTGATCACAGCCTGCGAGGGCACCGGGCCTTGTCACAGAGACAGGCGGGCCGACAGGGAGATCGTCCGACACGGAGCACCGATTGCTGACACGACACGCACCCGCCGCGGCGTGGTCGCTGACATTGCTGATGGCGTTGCTCACCGCCGGGATGGCGGTGAGCAACGACGCGCCCGCCCTGGTGACGACTTCGGTGCCGTGGATCGTGATGGCGGCGGTATTCACCATCACCGAGGCGAGATCGATCCACCTGATCACCAGTCGCGGTGCGCATACCCTCAACCCCGTCGAGGTGCCCTTGATGGTGGCTCTCGGCCTGCTCACCGGCCCACAAGTCATCCTCGCCCGAGTCGTCGGTGCACTCGTATTCGTCGGGGTCATCCGCAGACAACAGCCGCTCAAGGCTGCGTTCAACACCGCTGCGGCCGGCCTCGCCGCCGCCATCGCCTCCGAAATCGGGCAACAAGCCGGGGCCGACATCGCCCGACCCGCCACCTGGCTGTGGCTCCTCATCGGAACCATCGCCGGGGGTATGGCAACATCCGTGGCGGTGGCGATCGTGTTGTCACTGTTCGATCCCGGGCGAACACTCGCCGACGTCGCAGACGAACTCCGCATCGCAGCCATTCAGGTCGGCGCCGGCGCCCTCGTCGGTCTGGCGGTCCTTCTCCCGATCGTCGTCAACCTTTGGAGTGCGCTGGTCTCGGCAGTACTGGCGATCGGGTTCCACGGTGCGCTGCTGGTCTATGGTCGGCTGCGCCAGCGGCATGCCGAGCTGGATTCGCTCTACGTGTTCTCGAGCACACTCGGCGATGCCGGAACCGTGTCCGAGCTCGCCGCCACCATCGCGGCGGGGGTGGGACGTTCACTGAAGGTCCTCGTCGTCGAGGTGACCGTGGATGAGTTGGGCGCCACCTCCACCTGGACAGCCGAAGGCGCCCCGCTGGGCCCGAGCGACGCCTCAGCCACCCGTCTCGCAGTCCCACTCCGATCAGGGCTGGACACGACGATCGGACAGATCACGGTGACCGGCCGGAACCAGGACGAAGTGGCGTTGTCAGACGCCGACCGCGACCTCCTGACCGCCCTGGCCTCCCACGCCGCAGCATCGCTGGGTCGCGCACTCGTCGAACACCAACTTCGCCAAGAAATCGCCACCAGCGAAGCACTCGTCAAGTCCAAGGATCAACTGATCGCCGCCGTCAGCCACGAGCTGAGGACACCGCTCACAGGTATCCTTGGCTTCGCTCAGGTACTCACCGAGCAGCGGAATGGGCTGGACGACGAGTCGAAGCGAGAGCTGGCGAGCACCATCGCCGACCAAGCCCAGGACCTCAGCCACATCGTCGAGGACCTGCTCACCGCGGCACGCTTCGGGCTCGGCCAACTCGCCATGAAGCTCGAGCCGGTGGCGATCGACACGCTCGCCCGCTCCGCCATGGAGTCGATCGAACGACACGCCGGCCGCCACATCACGCTGGAAGCCGATCACGTCCTCGTCATGGCCGACCCACCCCGGGCACGGCAGATCCTCCGCAACCTCGTCAGCAACGCCGTCCGCTACGGCGGCCCGACGATCGAGGTCCGCTCGACGGTGACCGACGGACACCCCTGTATCGAGGTGCGCGACAACGGCACAGGCGTCGATGCGGTCGATGCCGTCCGGGTGTTCCAACCCTACGAAACAGCACACCCGTCCACCACTCAACCAGGATCAGTCGGTCTGGGACTCCCCATCTCGAGAGAACTCGCCCGGATGATGGGCGGCGATGTCGAGTACCGGCGAGACAACGGATGGACCGTGTTCATCCTCCGACTGCAACCAGCCAACGCCGCAGCCGTCGAGGCCCTCCCCCTACCCGAGGCCACGCCATGCGTATGACCACCGGCAGACTCACCCGCCGAGCCTGATCACCGTGATCGATGGATACCGACTCGCAAAGTGCTTCCGCAAATCGAGGCTGTAGGCGTCACGGGTGGCGTCACCGTACCCGGCCAAGAACCCAGCGATCGCTTCCCGCACCGCGGGCGAGTCGACCTCCGGTGTCAAAGCAGCGCCGAGCACCCGATCGGGCGCAGAACGCCCATCTCACCCAACCACGCCATCGGGCCATAGGTGTGCGCGCTGCTCGCAACGCAAGGTCGCTGAGTGTGGTGTCCCTGTTCGACGGCCACGGGGAACCCCTTGGGAGTCACTCCAACGCCGTCGGAGCAGCTGCAGGTAGTCGGGATGTGCGAAGTCGAATCGAGCGAAGTCTCCCGCACCGACCCAACGAAGGTCGGCGTGTTCATCGGCCGCGGCGTTGCTCGGTTCTCCTGTCCAGTTCGATGATGAACACGTTGAGTTCGACCTCGGCCAACGAGGTGGTTCCAGAGTGCTGCCTCACGGTGGCGGTGTCCGGTCCGCACTGCGATCCGTGATCACGGGGGTCCTCCAAGCTGGATGGCGTAGAACACCGCCAGGTTGCCAGGACCCCCGCCGGTGAGAGCATCTACGTCGACGGTTGGGGCCTCGCGGTATGGTCGCTCGCCGACCCGGCGCCACATCGGTTTCAACCCAACCTGTTGACGCGGCGCGATAATGTCGCCATGGCACGGTGATGATCGACGACGACTTTGACAGTCAAGAACCATTCGTCGATGCTCTGAACGGCCAGGCGTGGGGCCGGGTTGGCCAGCTGTCCACTTCCAGTTTGGGGAACAAGTCCCGAGACGCGATCGGCTACCGGTGAGGTGGGGCATAGGACATGCGAGTAATCCGCAGCTATCCGACGGTTTCGTTCTGGGTGATCGCTTTTGCGATCGCCTGGGGTATCGGGTTCACTGCCGGCGTCGATCCCGAAGTGATTGAGGGCAGCTATCCGCCGGTGGCGGCGTTTCTCCTCGGTCGAATCCCGAAGTTCGCCTTCACGATCGCCGCACTCGTTGTCGTGTTCGGCGCTGGAGTCGATCGGCGAGCCTTCATGCGAAGGCTCACGACGTGGAGGGTGCCGGTTCGCTGGTATGTGCTCGCCCTGGGAGGTCCGCTGTTGGCCTATGGCGTGGGGGCTTGGCTCGCTCCGGGCGCCAAAACCGTTTCCCTCGACGCCGGCCTGGTGAGACATGTGCTGTTCGGAGCCGAGACTGGGATCTTCACCTACCTGTTCACCCGTGCTGGCTTGGGAGAGGAACCTGGGCTGCGTGGGTTTGCACTGGCGCAGCACGAACGTCGTTCATCCCCTCGTCGAGCAGCACTTCTGATGGGGGGACTGTGGGGCGCCTGGCACCTGCCCGTGCTTGTCGACCGTGATGTCGCGTCGGTCGTGGCATTCGTGTTGAGTGTGATCGCACTCACATTCGTATTTTCTTGGGTGTTTCACCGGAGTGGCGAGAGCGTATTGGTTGTTGCGTTGCTCCACTCGGCCATCAATGCCTTTGATGATGTATGGGAGATCGTGATCCCCGAGTTGACGACCGTTGACTGGGAGATCCCCTTCCTGGTGATCGCGCGAGTTGCTGGAATCGCCGCCGCAGTTGCCCTCGAGCCAACCGTGGGTCGGGCAGGAGACTTCATGGAAGTGGACGCCTAGGTGTCGGGCTTCCTACGAGAGGACTCACCTGATCGGAGGATCGAGATGAACGCTCCTGAGATGTCCCGGTGGAACCTGGCTTTACGGTTCGGCCTGGAACTCGCCGCCCTGGTTGGTCTAGCGATGGCTGCTTGGGAGTCGTCGTCAGGATGGATTCGATGGGCGACAGTGGTCGTGGTGCCCGTGACCGCGGCTGCGGTCTGGGGCGTGTTCAACGTTGTGGGTGACCCGAGTCGCTCTGGCGAAGCTCCTGTTGAAGTTCGGGGCCCGGTGCGCCTCGGGATGGAGTTGGTCGTTTTGGGAGCTGGCGCCGGAGGGTTCTATCTGGTCGAGCGCCCCTACATTGCGATCGGGTTTGGCGCCCTGATCATTCTTCACTACGTCGTGTCCGTCAGAAGGGTGCATTGGCTACTCGATCGGTAGGAGTCCGTACCGCAGGTAGCACTCGTCGCTATCGGAATCATGTTCATTGCCATCGGGCTGAACAGCAATCGGATACCAATCGCTGCAATCGTTGTATTCCTAGGAGAGCTTCAACGGTGGGCATCGGGGTATCCGGATCGGTCGTGGGCGGTGGAATCGGCCCGGACTCGACACCAAGCCTACGACCACCCGACCTCCAGGCGCGGGACCAACCGGCCGCGTCCCAACCCCGGCCGAAACATCGACTTGATACGAAGATGCATCGATCTGCGTTCGTCGAGGGCGGCCAGCGCTTCGCCCTCGATATCGGTGAGCTGTAGCCCGGCGGACCCTGCGATCACCAGTCCGCTGCCGTCCGGCGTCGCCACCCACGAC
The DNA here is from genome assembly GCA_963825585.1 of uncultured bacterium. Taxonomy (GTDB): domain Bacteria; phylum Actinomycetota; class Acidimicrobiia; order Spongiisociales; family ZC4RG35; genus JAOUGY01. The sequence continues at coordinate 41,038 of CAWGTX010000001.1, read as the reverse complement.
AGAGGATCGCTCAGGCTGGCCGGCTGCTCGACGAGCGCAGCACCCGTCGAGTTCCCGGCGAGGTCGAAGCGCTCGATGCGATCGGTGACGCCGTCGGTCCAGGCGACCAGCACATGGTCGCCACTCGACCGGTCGAACGCCGCGTAGGGCGCGGCCCGGGGAACGCCGTCGTCCGCTGCCGGTGGCGCCGTGACGACCTCTCCTTCGTCGCCCGTCGTCAGATCGAGGAGAGACACGGATCCCAGGGAGGCACGCAATACGCCCACTTCTCGCCCGGTCCCGATGAGCGCTCGACGACCGGCCGCGTCGACGTCCAGCACCGTCCGATCCTGTGCGCGGTCGAACCACCGGGCGATCTCGAAGACGACCCCCTCCGCCGTCACGAGCTCGAGTACCGTGGCCTCCGGAAGGACCACGAGGAACGCTGCCGCTCCAAGATCGCCCCAGGGGGCGGCGGACGCCGGCCGGGCGTTCAGGAACTCGACCTCCACAGGTTCTGGCTGTGACGTCGTGGACGGGACCGCATGGGCGACGTGGTCCCCTGTGTCGTGGTCGCGACGGCCGACGCCATCGTGGTTGACCGCGAAGCGGGCGTCGTCGTCACCGCACCACCGGTTGTGTCAGACGATCGGCACCCAACAGTGAGCGCCACCGCCACGATGACCGCAATCACCCGGCGTTGGCACAGCATGTCCGGCCTCCTTCCACTACCGCGTTCGAGACCAAGCCGAAACCGGTGCACCACCCTCGAAGCACCGAACTCAGCAGAAACCCTGCCACAGCCCCACCTGGTAGTAGCTGGTAGCCGAGTCGAGAACCAGGCGTAACGGCTGACCGTCGAGATGGCGTCCTCGATCCCCTGGCGGTGGTGCCCAGCGCTGCTGGCCTCCATACTCGATACTCGTTGCCTGGGTGCCGCCGGTGTCGGCTCAACCAGCGGCCCTGGGTTTCCCATGCCGTTCGTGAGCGTGGTGATTCAGCTGATTTGGTCCAACATGCCTTGGCATTCAACGGGGCGGCGCCGCCGCCGGGAGCCGGGTCAGTTCGCAGATGGGGGCGTCTGGGTTCCGTTGGCCTCGGCCGTGGGGTCGTTTCCGGGTTCGAGCACCACGGTTTCGAGCACGACGACCGGTGTGGTGGCGGTGCGACTGGCAGCGTAGGCGTCGAGGCCGGTGTCGAGTTCGGCCCATCGCTTCCAGAGTCGGTCGCGTTCGTCGCCGGTAGCGGCGCGGGCCGTTACTGGTCGCGAGATGTCGTGGGCGAGGCGGACGGTGGCGTCGGGGTTGGCCTCGAGGTTGAGCCACCAGTCGGGGTGGCCCTCGTCCCAACCGTTCATCGCCATCGTGACGAGGTTGGGACCATCTTCGATGTAGCCGACGATCACGGTCCGAGGCTGGCCGGTCTTTCGGCCGGTTGTGGTGAGGCGCAGGACACCCCAGCCGCGTTTGCTGGCCGGGGTCCACAGGAAGCGTCCGCCGCTGAAACGATGCAGGAGCCGGTGAACTTGCCAGAAGGCATGCTTGAACCACACCGGCGGCAGTTTCGGTGCCGCGGTGGTGGTGCCGGTCATCGTGGTGCCCCCGTCGTTCTGGAGTCGAGCGCTTCACGCGTCACCTGCCGCCGATCGGCATCGGGAGTTCCCTTGACCGCTAGCAGCGACCTGGCGAGCCAGGCGAGCCAGGCGATTTCGAGTAGCCCGAAGGCAACAGTTGCGTTTTGCAGCGGGGGCACGACGGAGAGGAGGCCGATGAGTCCGATCATGACCCCGAGCCTTCCTAGACCATTGGACAGTGCCCCGCTCTGTAGCGCCGCAACACTTGCGAGGAGGACCCAGAGGCCACCGAGCAGCTCGCCTCCGGCGCCGCCCAGTGCCAAGGCGACGGGCTCGACGGCTTGCCAGGCGTTCGTAGCCTCAGCGGGATCGGTGGCGGCGAGGTCGTGGATCGTGGTCATCCCGTAAGTGAAGACCAACCCGCTCGCCACGAGCACGAACGACCACGTCATCCCGATGGTGGTGGCGATGCGAGTGGCCAACGGTGCGCCAGCTCGGAGCCGGTCGTTCAGCGAGAGAGCGAGGACGCCGACCGCTAGTCCGAAGAAGACGTAGGTGGCTAGGTACATGGCGTACATGCTCGGGTAATGGTCGAGGATCAGCTCGACCTTGTCAGCGGCGGTGACCGCGTTCGGATAATCGACTACGACGAGGAAGTAGGGAATAGCGCCGAGGAGGGCGAGCGCGAGGTAGAGCGCTGCAATACCCCCCGCCTTCTGCCGATCGACGCCATCTCTTGTTTCTACTGTGACCGTCATGATGGACTCCCTTCAAGGGCGTCGCTGTTGCGCGGCTACATGCCGCGCCGCGGCACATCCATCGATCAGTCTGTCGGTGATCACCGATGCGGAGTAGAGGCCGAGGCCCCATGTGGAGGTGTCTCACCGAGGAAACGGGGAGGTTGGCCCTAGCGCCGGCAGGGGGCATGGATCACGGTGGGCAAGAGCGTGATCTCGGGCGGTCGGAACGTCGTGCAGAACGGTCATGGAACACAACGGACGTGTCGCCAGCAGTGAATGCCCTCAAGCTGGTGGACGGTCCCAGCTCGTGGTTTGTCATTCGGCCCGGGACGCGGAACGTCGGTGTTTGGGGAGCAGTGACAGAGGGCGCCGACGCGCCGGCCTCGCGCCCCCACGCCGCTGTCGCTGCCTCGGAGAGATAACGGAGAACGAGATGTCCGAGAGGATGAGAGAACGGATTGTGGGTGTGCTCTTCGTGGTAGCGACCGTGGGTTCGATCGCTGCGTCTGCGATCCAGGGCTCGATCCTGGAGGGTCCGGGTTATCTGTCCGAACTGACCTCCCATTCGGGTCGACTGATCGGGTCGGCGCTGGTGTTCATGGTGGCTGCCATATCGGCGGTGGGCACAGCGTTGCTGCTGTTCCCGATTCTGCGCACGCGCGCCGAAGGTCTGTCGATCGGCTATGTCGCCATGCGGACCTTCGAGAACGTCTTCTACGTGGGTGGTGTCGTCGCGATGCTCTCCATGCTGACCGTCGCCGGGGGTGATGCCATCGGCATCGAGCCGACGAACAGCCCGATGGTTGGCGCCGCGCTGATAGCAATCCAGCACTGGTCGGTGTCGATCGGGACCCTGATCTTCTTCGGGCTCGGCGCCTGGATCCTCAACCACCTGCTCTACCGCTTCCGCATGGTGCCGCGATGGCTGTCCGGGTGGGGGATCGCCGGGGCGTACCTGGTGATCATGTACGGGCTGGTCGTTGTGCTCGGCGGCGATGTGGGGATCGGCTCTCCGTTGATGTTGCTCGCCATGCCAATCGCCTTCCAGGAGATGGTGTTCGCCGGATGGCTCATCACACGGGGCATGAGCGACGAACCGCCCCGTGTCGAAAGCGACACCCGCGAGCTGACGTCCGTAGCGTGACCGAGATCAGGCGAACCGAAACACAGGATGGAGAACGATCACGAACAAGTCCGCCCACGGGTCCGGCGGCAGCAAGGGTCGACAGCTTCCCAGACCTCTCGTGCTGGCTGCGATCGGGCTCGTGAAGGCCACGATCAATGACTTCCATCCTCATCATCGAGAATCTCCGCAAGGTCTATGGCACTTTCGAAGCCGTACGGGACGTTTCCTTCGAGGTGGAAGAAGGTCAGATCTTTGGGATCCTGGGACCCGAACGGCGCCGGCAAGACCACCACCGTGGAATGCGTTCAGGGCCTCCGCCCCCACGACGGGGGCCGCCTCTCGGTCCTCGGCCTGGACCCGACGGCCCACCTTGCCGAGATCCAGCGGCGGATCGGATCCCAACTCCAGGACTCGGCCCTTCCGGACCGGATCAAGGTGTGGGAGGCGATTGACCTGTTCGGCGCGCTGAGCAGCGAGGGGCCCTCAGCAGACGAGCTGCTCGCAGACTGGGGCCTCACCGACAAGAGAAACGCCCGCTTCGGCAACCTCTCCGGTGGCCAGCAACAGCGTCTCTTCGTCGCCTTGGCCCTGGTCAACAACCCCACCTTGGTGTTCCTCGACGAGATGACCACCGGCCTGGACCCCGCCTCCCGGCGCATCGCATGGGATCTGATACGACGCATCCGCGAGCGTGGGACCACAGTGGTGCTCGTCACCCACTTCATGGACGAGGCAGAAGCACTGTGCGACCGCCTCGTCGTCATCGACGAAGGCAGAGTCAAAGCCGAGGGCTCGCCCCAGCAGTTGATCGACAGGTACGGCGGCGGCGTCCGTGTCCGGTTCACTGCCGATGGACCAGGCATTTCCTGGCTCTCCGACGTGGCCGGTGTGAAGGAGGTCGCCTCCGACCGGGGTCGGTACGAGGTGACGGGTGAGGGGCCGCTCCTGGCACATGTTGCGGCCGCGTTGGTCTCCCATGGTCTGGCCCCGATCGACCTGCGCTCCGAGCGGGCGAGTCTCGAGGACGTCTTTCTCTCGTTGACCAGGGAGGCCCGATGAAGCTACTCGCCAAGCTGTCGTGGCTGGAGCAGAAGCTGTTCCTGAGAGAGCCGCTGACCGTCCTTTTCTCTTTGGCCCTGCCGCTGGTCATCCTCTTCGTGATGGGTGGTGTCTTCGGCAACGACTCCACACCTGACATCTACCGGGGAGTAGGGGCGATGGACTATTACGTCCCGGCGTACCTTGCCCTGGTTGCGGCATCGGTCGGCCTCATCAGCCTGCCCACGCACATAGCTTCCGATCGCGAGCGGGGCGTGCTCAAGCGATACCGGGCCTCGGGTCTTCCTGCCGGAATCCTGGTGGGTGCACAGATCGTGGTCACACTCACCATCGCCGCCATCTCGGGAATCGTTTTGATCTCGGTGGCAATGCCGACCTACGACGTCAATGCACCCGACTCGCTGCTCTTCGTCGTTGCAGGCTTCGCTCTGGTGGCACTGGCGTTCGCCGCGATCGGAGTCCTACTCGGTGCGGTTCTCCCCTCGTCCAGGGCAGCACAGGCGCTCGGTGTACTGCTCTGGTTCGTTCTCCTCATACTCGGAGGCGCCGGCCCCCCGCCGGAGGTGCTGACCGGTGCCATGGGCACCATCGGAGACTATTCGTTCCTGCGCCAGGCGATCGAAGTGATTCAGGACGGCTGGCTGAGCCTCGATCCCGGACAGTCATGGCCGATTGTCGCCGGCGTCACTGTCGTCGCCGGTCTGATGGCGGTTCGGCTCTTCCGATGGGAGTGAGCCACGCCGAGACCCATGGGTTCATCCCCAGGGCGACTGAGACTCACGCTGACGAATCGAGCCGCTGTGCAACTCGACGCTTCAGCCAACTTCTGCCAAGGTGACCGGGATCTCTCGAGTGCATCGCTGAGTGTCGATCGGTTTGCCGGATGATCTGTGCGTAGTGGTGCTGTTTGTTGTGCTGTACGTCAGCTACTCGCACGCAGGTGTACCTCACTGCGCGAGATCTGGTGCCCGGTGCGCGTCTGGCCCCGAGCGGTCGCTTTTCGAGGCCATTGACCAGCGCACCACGCTCAGACTAAAATTATGGTCATGACAAGAACGCTCCCGCTTTCCGAAGTCAAGGCCAAGCTGTCGGAAGTCGTCGACGAGATCGCCACAACCCAAGAACGAGTCACGGTCACCAGGAACGGTCGTCCCGTTGCAGTGCTGCTCAGCACAGACGACCTCGAGGCCATCGAAGAGACCTTGGCGATCCTCTCGGACCCAGCGGCCATGCGCCAGATCGAGCAAGGTCGGGCGGCTATCGCCGACGGCGACGTTGCCAACAGGGAAGCGATCGAGGCACTCCGCATCCAGCTCCGCTCCAAGACGGCGTGACCGAAGCGCTCTGGGAACTGGCAATCGCCGGCCCGGCAAAGCGAGCCATCGATCGACTACCTCCCAAGATCGCACTGGCCGTCCTCGACTGCCTCGTGGGTCCCTTGCTCGAGAATCCACACCGGGTAGGGAAAGCGCTGAGAGGCGAACTCACCGGGCTGCACTCGACAAGGGTCGGGGCCTACCGCATCGTCTACGAGATCCATGAAGGCAGCCGAACTGTTCGTGTCATCTACATCGACCACCGGGCGGACGTCTACCGACCCCGCTGACCAAGCGCACGCCGACGTGAGTGCCGTTCCAGAGCATTCGGCAGAATGCTCGTTTCTACGCCGTATCTGTTGATCGGCGCTCCGTGTGGGCAAGACGTTCCACCTGCATCAAGCTACGTTGATGTGATGGATCCCGTGATCCTGAGGGTGCCCGCAAGCACGGGATCAGCGACTCGCACATGCTCCACGCCTACCGCCATCCGATCCGAGTGTTCGCCATGGATGACCTGGTCATGCTGATCGGTGCAGACCAGTCCGGGCGCCTCCTCGAGGTCGGCGTTGCCGAGGCCGAGGGCTTGGAGTTCATCGTTCACGCCATGCCCGCCAGAGAACGGTTCCTGAGGTGAAGTGATGCCACGTTCGATTCAAGAGATTCTCGATCATGCGGATGAGCTTGCTCGGCGGTTCGAGGAATACGAGCCGTCTGAGGGTGACGAGCGCCCGGTTGAGGAGTACTTGCTGCAGCGTGCCGCGGTGGCTCGGGCGCGCAGCGAACGCCAGATCGTCGATTCAGTGGTTGCCGCTCGCAATGCGGGCATCTCGTGGGCTCGGGAGGGTCAGAGAACCGACTGAAGAATGCCGCTGGCGTGGTCGGCAATCATGAGGTGGCCGGCTTCGGGCACGAAGTGAGTGGTGGCGCCCGGGCGCGCTTTGGTGAGGATTCGGCTCGCCTGCGGAGACACGAGCCGGTCGTCTTCGCCGTGCCAGATCTGAATTGGCGCCTGGATCTGGTGCAGTGGGACGTTCCAAGACCGCGCTTCGAGCGCGTAATCGTGCGTCACGCCGCGTCCTCCCTGCCGGAAGGCCTCCGCCAGGCTTCGGCCCAACGCCTGTCCGAACTCCTCACGGCCAAGGATCTCCCGATCGGTCGGTCCTAGCTTGTCCAGCATCGAAAGAATTGATTCAGGGTCGCGCCTGGCGTGACGGGCGAACTTGGCGAACACTATCCGAACAAGCCACGGCGCTCGGGCGGCCAGCGGGTACAGCAGCTTGTCCTCTCTGTTCCAGGTCGCTCTGGCGCCCGGCAGATCGGGCGAGCAGGTCGACGAGACGAGAGCGACTTGGCTCACCCGATCAGGCAGACCCCAGGCACAGGCGCACGCGTATTTACCACCGCCTGAGAGCCCGATCATGGCGAATCGCTCAACCCCCAAAGCGTCTGCGAAACGGCCTATCAGCTGTGGGTACTCCCGGAGGGAGAAGGAATGGAAAGAGGAAAGGCCTATGCCTGGGCGGTCCGGAGCCAGAAGGCGAATCCCGAGTTGCTCCGCAGCCCTTCGAAACACCGGAACGTTCACCTCGAGGCGAGAACCCGGATTCCCGTGGAGGTACACCACCGGGGGACCATCGGGATTCCCCACCTCGGCGTACCCGATCCTCGTGCCGTCAGCCAACTCGATATGGAGATCAGTCGACATTCCACCGCCTTTCGGACAGTGCCGTTATGTGCGGGTCGGGCGTTTCGGTGAGGCGAGGGACTCGGCGAATCGTCGGAAGGCTGCTGAGGCCTGAGTGTGGATCGGTTTGGAGTGGCAGAAGGCGGCGATCTCGAACTCGAATTCGGCGAGATGTCGCAGACTGTCGTCGATGTCTGGTGTGGACCGGTTGAACGCGAGGCGTTTCACCCTGCCGTCCTTGGTGGCCACCGCAGCGTCCCCGACGAGCAGGAGCCCGTTTCCTCGATCCATGACGTAGGAGGTGTGTCCGGGCGTGTGTCCGGGCGTGTCGATGGCACGAAGATCTCCGGGAAGCACTCCGTTGGCGTCTTCGGAGACGAAGTGGTCCACCTCGACGGGAGATGGGTCGGGGAAGAAGACCGCTGGCCAGTACATCGGCCTCCAATACCAATGGGTCGGCGGATTGGGTGGCTTCTCGACTCCCCGGATCGCAGGGGTGTCCGCTTCGGACGCGTAGACCCTGGCGTTGGACGCCGCTTTGAGTGCCGCAGCGCTTCCGGTGTGGTCCATGTGGGAATGAGTGAGCAGGATGGCTCGGACATCGGCGAGAGTTCGGCCAATCTCTTTCAGGTTCTGGGCAATTGCGCCTTCTCTGCCGCGGATCAGAGTGTCCACCAGAGTCACGCCCTCGTCGCCATCGATGATGTACGAGTTCACCATCCCGGCGCCGAGCTGATACACACCGTCGGTAAGGAGTTCCATCCTCATTGCGTGCCTCCTCCTTCTACTGATCAGTACTTCGCTCGATGTCGTGCGACAAGAGTCCAACGATCCTTCGGAATCGGAGAGCGGCAACCGACCGATCGGGGCGAAGCAGAAAGACCAATCCGCCACCGACGATGGACAGGCTCAATGTGGAGATCGCTCGCCACGTCCGGCTATTCCGGCGGTCAACATGGTCTGACCTGGTTGTTTGATCTCAGGCCGACGCCAGAGCAGCAGACCCCGAAACGTGGAGCCGGGCGGCTTGACGGGCGCCATTGAGGCGGGCGGTGCGCACCATCGATTCTGGTAGCAGGCCGACCACGTCTTCGATGTCCACCACCGCCGGTTCGTCGACCTGGAGGCTGCGACCTTGGAGATCGACAGAGCCGTGTCCGGCGGCCTGCAGGTTGCGGAGCCAGTCGACATCGGTGCCGTAGGGCAGCGGGACGATCACATCTTGATGGCTCTCGTGGGCCATCACCGGGGTGGTGTAAGGAGAGCCGGATCTGCGACCAACGTGATGAACGACGGCAACCTGGCCGAGGCGGCCCGAGAACCTGAGATAGACCCGGTTCACCAGGAACTTGTTGTACCGCTTCACGAACTGCAGCGCTCGCGGGTTGCGAGTTCGCCATGCCAACATGTGGAGCGCCGAGTCCACGACCTCGACAACCATGACAATGCCCAACATCACCAGCAGGGTCTTGGCAACCTTGCGCATATCGAACACCTCCTGGGGTACCAGCGCACCCCGCTAGCTCGAAGCAACCCGAAGGGGTCACCCCCCGTCGACCGCCCGGATGAACTCGGTGATGGCTGTGGTGCCTGCTCCCGGTTGCTCGACGAGGACCATGTGGCCCGCACCCTCGATGGTCACGAGGCGTGCATCGGGGATGGCCAACTGCGCCTCCTGCCGCGTCGGCGGTACCGCCGACTTCTTCCTCGCCCACGACGATCAGGGTGGGCACCTGGACCCTGGCCAGCAGCTCCGGTGGGTTGTGGTGGTCGAACACCTGGCGCATCATCGGCGCTGCCTCGGGCACCAGCTGCGCCATGAAGCACTCACGCCACATCTCCCGTTCGACAGAGCGTTCCGGATCCGACATGAACGTCGTCCCGAACATGTTGCGCATGACCTCTTCGCACACCCGTCGGAGCATGGTGTTGCCGACCCGCCCCAACTGTCGGCCTAGACGCACAGATCCGAGCATCACGTTCAGATACAACTTCAGGGACAACAGCTCCGCCCGAGAGACGGGTCCCCTGCTGAACCCGATCAGGGTCAGCGAACGGACCCGATCCGGGTGGCGAGCCGCCAGCCGGATCCCGACGAATCCGCCAACCGACGCTCCCACCCAGTGGCAGCTATCGATGCCCAGCTGGTCGAGCAGCGCAACCGCATCGTCATAGAGCCCCTCAGTCCCCAACATGCCCGGTGACGGCTGGGGAGCCCCCAGACCGCTGTCACCCTGACCGCGGTGGTCGTACCTGATGCACCGGTAGCCGTCGCTCAGCGCAGCAACGGGCGCCTCGAACAACGCTCGGTTCGTGAACAAGGCGTTCGAAAACACCACGGTCTGCGTCCCACCACCGACCTCCTCGACCCTCAGCCCGGTCCCATTCACCGAGGCGGTCCACTCACGGCCTTCCCGTTCCGCTCTCCGTTCGGTAGTCATTGAAACCACCTCCAGATCCATCGTGTCACCATTGGCCGTACCTCTACAGAGCTGGAAGTCACCTGAGGCTCCCGCAGATCGCTCACTCCAGCGAGCGATCTCACGCACCCCACAGCGTCGCCGAACCAGCGGATAGGGCGCATCGCGCGTAGGACCCTCGTCACGCAGGGTGTTCGGTGGCCCGCCCGTGGATGTGCCGGTATGCGCTATTCGTGGAGTGGCGGCTTATCGCTCGGGAACAGGGCGATCGGGGGCGGTCGGCCAGTGATCGCTTGGCGGCTGAATCGAGTGCTCCGTGGCGCATCGTCCGAGTGGCTGGGGATCGGGGTAGGGGTCGAGGGTCAGTCTCCGGGTTCCGGTACCAAACCATGCTTCTCGGCACGTCTCCTGAGTAGCTTCACGTCGTCGTCGGGGAGTTCACGCTCGGCCCGCTGAAGGACGAGATGCACCTCCCGGCGAAGAGAGCCTCCCCTTCCAGCCTGAGACTCGGGGAGCAGGGACACGAGTTTGCGAGCAAGATCGATGATCGCCCGAATCACCTCCGGTTGAGCCCCGGCGGAGGATAAGCGTGCGCTCCTAGAGCGGTGCACCACTCGACGATCAACCCCCGGCGAACCGCCGTAGCAACCGAGTCAGGCGGCCGTGACGTCGGGATGAGTTGGCGTGGAGAGCCTTCTGGGCTCCGAGACCCGGGCGGAGATGAGGCCGACGGCGAGGAACGAAAGGAACAGCGGCACCACGATCGTGAAACTGAGGTCCGAGCCCGGGTTTCCAGGGCGGGGCGACGCAAAGTGGAAGAAGGTGTCGACCGCCGGCACGAGCACGACGAACGTGACCAGCGCCACGACGATCACCGACGCCAGCCGCGACGCGAAACCCCGGTTGCGGCCCGCGAGCAGCTCGCCGATGCCGGCAGCGATTGCAGGCCACACGAACAGGTAGCCGAAGGCGGGCAGGAAGGCGCCGGCGACCACGGCTAGCACCAGCCACGTGATCAGCAGGCCGCCGCCGGCGTCGCTGCCGCTGATAGCCGACCGGCGCTCGACCAGGTACCAGGCACCTCCGGTCAGCCCGACGAGGGCGGCGAGGTATGCGTACCCCTCGACCACACCCATGTCGCTCCTGAGGTTGACCAGCCCGACCCAGACCACGGTCGCCGCCACCAGGGCGGCCAGTGCACCGAGGAGCACCAAGCCGAGGCCGGACAGGAGTCTCCGCACCGATGTGCCCCGTCGCCTCACACGGCTCCACAGCGCGCCGACGAGGAGCAGCAGAGCGGCAGCGAGACTCACGATCGCCCCGGTCGTCGAGTAGCGCACGACGAAGCCGAACGGGGCGGTGAAGAAGACGGCGTCGTTCGTCGCGTTCCCGATCTCGAGGGATCCGAAGTTCCACCGCGATGCCGAGCGACAACGAGATATCGTGGGCGAGGCCGTTCACGTTGGCGACGTCGATCGCGTCCCTGGAGGTGTGATAGATCGACACGCCCCGCATGTAGGTGAAGTTGTATCCCGGCACGCCGGCGTCGCGGAAGACGTCGAAGTCGCTCACTGGTCCACCGATGAGGTCGGCCGTCTGCGTCAGGAATGAGAACGCGACGAGGTCAGGCGCAGCGTTGGCGAGACGCAAGATCAGCTCCTCCTTCGGCCCGCTCATCTCGACGAGCATCGTCGGTCCGGATACGCCGATGCCCTCGAGATTCACCGCCAGGGCGACGTCGGCGAACCAAGGGTGGTACTCGGCGAAACCCCACGCTCCGAACCGCGGGGTCGGCTCCTCGCCATCGGTGAAGAGGAGGATCACGTCGGTCGGCGGCGTCGGCTCAGACGCTAGGACACGGCCGACTTCGAGCAACGCCGCGACGGCCGTCGAGTTGTCGTTCGCTCCCGGCGTGCTCGGCACGGTGTCGTAGTGCGCCATGAAGAGGATGGCCTCTCCGTCGCCGGATCCGGGGATACGAACCAGCACATCCGTGACGTCAACGGTCCCGCCGGGCACCCCGAAGTAGTCCGGTGTCTCGACGGTCAACGTCTCGGGTTCAAGACCGACCCCGGTCAGGGATTCGATGAGATACTCACGAACGCGTTCGATCTCCGGTGTCCCCATCACATGTGGTTCCTGAGCGATGAACTCGACATGCTCGAGTGCCCGCTCGACTGAGATAGCGCCGGGGTCGTCTTCGGTGGGGGCACGCGGCGCGAGGATGGGGAAGACGCTGATGACGAGGCAGAGGGCGACCACGGACCCAAAGCCGATCGTCTGTTGACGGTGCCCTGTTCCTCGTTTGCTCACACGGCTATTCCCACGACACCGAGCATTGTTGCGACGGAGGGACGATGCAGCCAAAAGCGGACGGACGAGACGACCCCGACGATTCGCCGGTGAGAGGCTCGCGAGGACCGGGAAGGGTGGCTGCGCAGGATGCGAGAGGGCAGAGCAACGGGTACTCGAATCTCTCACCGAACCACCGTATTGCTTGCGATTTCGCGAGGGTCGACAGTCGTCGCGAGGAGTTGCTCCTCTCATGCCGCGGGGCGAGGACCGATCGCCGGATCGGACGTGAACTTCTTGCACACGACGTTCAGCGTTCGACGAGGGCCGGCATCTTGGGTCGTCGATCCCGAACACTCGCTTCGTTGTACTCGAAGGTCGGGACCACTGAGCATCCGGGACGGACCGCTCCACCCGCCCAACTTCACTCCACGCCGCAATCCCTGTCAACCCCACCCACATCTGGCAACCAATGAAGCTGGTAGCGCATATTCACGCGACCTACCGGCTCGAACCGCCAATCAATTCCACCCTCGATCCGGCATGTTGTTGTACCTCGCTGACTACAGACCGTGGCAACAGGCAAGCGCCACGCTCAGTGACCACCCGACAAGGAGCAGGCGCCCCTGGAAGTGCCGATCCCGAGCGGGTCGCCGGTCCGGGGGCCTGATCGATTTGCTTGCTCACTATTGCTGGACGGTGAGACCACCCGGCTTGCGAGAGGCCACGTCGGGATCTGAACCGGTGACCTTCATAGGAGCGCCGAGAAGGTCGGGCGGTCGAGGACAAGTCACGAGGGCTTTGGCGGAGTATCGGTCAACGCTGGGTGTTCTCGAAGTACTTTTTCTGGGAGGTGAGGAACGCCTTCCCCATGTTCCTCGAGCCGAATCTGCGGTATAGGAACCCGAGCACGCCGTTTGCCTGGACATCGCTCACCATGCTGTGGAATCGCACGCCACCCGAGTTCGATGCGGTGTAGGTGTCTCGGAAGTGTGATCTGCCTGTGACCTTGCTGGTCTCGTAGACCTCGTAGAAGCTAAGGATGACCTTGTCATCCGCGACGGAGCGCTCGATGTTGTGCCGCTTCATCACGCCCTCGTTGGTTCGGATCGTGACGAAGTCCTCGCCCTGTTCGAGCAGTTCCGCCGCGCTGATGCCCGGCATCGAACGCACCACACCCAGGAAGTGGGTGCCGAAGTCAGCGACTGAGGACTTCACCGTCTGAAGATCGCAGTCGATCTGAGTCGTTCCGTCAAACCATGCTTTCATTGCTGACTCCTTTGCTCTGCGGCGATCTTGATGAGGACTTTGCCGGCGGCGCGATGGCTCCGCACGCGGCGGATGGACTCCGCGACGCCTTCCGGGTCGAAGCCCACGAAGTCATGACCCGGCGCACGGGGCTTGGCCTCACTTGGTCGGATCGACTTCCCGGGCACCGGGAATCGCCCCTCCGCGATGCGGAGATCGTCGATGTTGACCGCCGCACTGGGCACCCGAACCCTCACCTGGTCCGGCTCCGAGGTCGGGGCATCTCGGATCTCGAACGTGTCCGCGAGCTGAACCGGCGGTGCGACGGCGGTGATCCAGACGCCTTTCATGGGTCGCTCTCCGCATAGACGCTCGGCTCACCCAGCGCCAGGAGCAGGAGCTCGACCAGTCGTTCCCACGCTCGCTCGAGACGTTCCCTGTCACGGGTGAGCATCAAATGGGTGGCCATACCGTCGATCGCGGTTACGGCGATATCGGCCACTTCTCGAGCTCGAGCCGGGTCAGCGCTCGGCGCAGCGGCAGCGAGCTGCTGTCCCATTCGATCGCGATTGGTCGTCGACAGCGACGCCATGCGCTCGGCGAGCCCCGGGTTCTGACTGGCGCCGGCGAAGAGGGCGTTCATCGTAAGGGCTTCGTCGGCACCATCGGCCGTCAGCCACAGGACATCGCGCCCCGACTGGAGAAGGTAAGCCCTTGCGTCGTCGTGGTGCTCAACCGCGGCCACAAGCCCGTCGATGATGAAGTCCAAGGCCGCCAGCGGAACCTCGTCGATGGACGGGAAGTGGTGGAACACGGTGGCCTTGGATACGTCTGCCGCCTGGGAAAGCGTCGCCCCCGAGACGCCGGCAAGACCCTTCGTAGCAATCAGCGACACCGATGCCTGGACAATGCGCTGTCGAGTGGCTGCCCCCCGTGCCCGCCGACCGTCTTCCATGCCTCAACAGTATAACTATCCGACCGGTCGGTCAAATTGATTCATCGCCAACTTCACGTATGGGTGGCCTTCCCCCGTCGATCCAGGGGCACTGCGGTCGCCGCCAGACAACCCCTCCATCCCATGGGAATGGTCCGCGCCGTGGCCGGCCCTCGGCGCAGCTCCGTGCCGGGGTCTCCAGAGCCTCAGCGCCGAGTCCTAGCGGGGCCACCACTACGGAATTGCGAGACCCGAGAAGGCGACCGCACTCGACCCTAGGATCGGCTCGAGCAGGCTGGTTGTCCTGAAGTCACTCGCGCGGGAAGCCGCTCGTATCATCACGACGGTCCTGCAGCTAGCCCAGATCCGGCAACATGTTGCACTCGCCGGAATATGGGCTGGTCACGGTCGGTGGTCACTCGCCGGCGGGTGGGTAGCGCTGGAGGTGCCGATCCCGAGCACTCGACGGAAGGTGCGTTTCTGCACGATATTTGGTGTTCGGCGCTCCCTCTTGCCTCTCCAACCATCTGCATGTATTATGCATGCATGCCCAATGTTCAGGTCCGGGACGTACCCGAAGAAGTCCACGAAGCCCTGGCCCGTCAGGCGGAACTAGCGGGCCAGTCGCTCCAGCAGTACCTGGCGGCGAAACTGGCACTGATCGCCACCACCCCGACCATCGACGAAGTCCTCGACAGGATCGACCACCGCAGCAAAGGACGATTGAGCGGAGAAGACGCCGTCGCCGCTCTCCAATCCGAACGTGCTCGTCGCTGACGCCTCGGTCATCGCGCCGGCGGTAGCCGACGGAGGGCCCGACGGCATCCGTTACCGGCAACGACTTCACACCGAGCAGATCGCCGCACCTGACCTGCTTCGCATCGAGGTCCTGTCGGTGATCCGTCGCCAGTTCCACGTCGGAACTATCGACGCCACCCAAGCCGAATAGGCGGTGACCGATCTCCTCGACCTTCCCATCACCGTGTATCCCACCGCGCCGCTGCTGCTTCGCAGCTGGCAGCTACGCGACAACCTCACCGCCTACGACGCCTGCTACATCGCTCTGGCAGAGACTCTCGGTTGTAACTTCCTCACTGCAGACAACCGGCTCTCTCGAGCGCCCGGCACAAGATGCCCAATCGAAGTGATCTGACCCACCGCACGCGAGCGCCGACATGCCGATCGGCGCTATTGCCGGTTGCGTACGTTATGCCTCGGTATCAGGTGATCGGGGCGACGACGCCCGCTCGATGTCCGAGGTTCCCTGCCTCGATGGTCTCCATGGCTGCGTCGTTCACGGCGCTCAGGTTGCGCCCTTTCCTTTGGGCGACGCACTGTCGACGAACTCGCTGAGCAGTGCCTCGGCGGCGAGTCGGCCCAGCTCGTCGCAGGCCCGGGGGCTATCGCCGGTGTACAGCCTGCGGTCGACGTGGGTGTCTCCCTTCGTACCGTCGTTGACCACAGTGAGGCCCTGTCGCTCCAGTTCCTCGACCTGGAACCACGGCAGCGGGCCCGGGAGGTATCCCAGCGAAGGCGATCGACGGTCGATGCTGTCGGGGAATGCACACATCTCGTAGCCTGCGTATGGGTGGGGCTGTTCGTCGTGCACCCGGGTCGCGAGCATGGCCGCAGGGCCGTGGCACACGGCGACGAGGTGTCGGTCGGCGCTGGCGACCCATCGGATCAGGCGTCCGACATTCGCGTCCTCTGGTAGTCCGACCATGGCTCCGTGGCCGCCTGGCAGGAAAACGGCCACGTACGGTGAGTCATCGGCCAAGCCGTCGGCGACCAGGTCGGCCAGTGACAGAGGTGCGCCGAATCGGCCGCGGTGCTGTGTGACGAAACCCATGACGGCGTCGTCATCGATGGGCGCCGACCAGTCCTCCAAGACGGCGGGTGCGCCGGTCGGGGTCACGACGTCGAAATCGAACCCGGCCGTGGTGAGATGCAGAAGCGGTACGGCCGTCTCGGTCACGTTGTGGCCCGTGGAGAAGAGCTTGCCGTTCGTCATCTCGAAGTAGCGCTGTTCGGTGCACAGCACCAGCACCTTGGCAGGCCCGTGGTAGGTGCGGCCGAAGTCGACCGGCGCATAATCCGTGGTCTTGTCCACGCCCAGGCGTAGGCCCATCGGGGAGGGGATGAAACCCGGGCCGTGCGGCTCGGGGGTGGGGGCGATTCCGATCATGCGCCGAAGTGCTGAGGTCATGGTGGGGTCCTTTCGGGGAGTGGCAAAAGGGGCGTAGCGGGCTGGGTTCACAGGCCGAACTGGGCGCGCATGCCGGCCACGAACTGCTCGTCCTGCTCGGCCGAGTAGCGGCTGGCCAACAGATCTTCGGCTCCCTGTCCTGAGATGTACCGAAGCTGTGTTGTGTCGTCCGTCGCAGCGGTGTAGATGACCTCGGCGACCTCGGCGGGCTCCTGGTTGCCGCTTTGATCTGCGCTCTCCATCGCTGCGACGGCCATGGCGACCAGCGGTTGGTAGTCGGTGAGTTCGGGATCGTGGGTGAAGACGAAGGACCGGCCACCGAAGTCGGTGTTGACTCCGCCTGGCTCGACGAGCTTCACCCGAATGCCGAGCATGTTGAGTTCGAAGTGGACCGCCTCGGAGAGACCTTCGACCGCCCACTTCGATCCGTGGTACAGCGAGCCGAGCGGGTAGGCCATCCGTCCGCCGATCGATGAGATGTTGATGATGACCCCACTGCGCTGGGAGCGCATCGTCGGAAGAACCGCCTGCATCGTTTCGACGAGGCCGAAGAAGTTGACATCGAACTGTCGGCGAAGGGTTTCAGTCGGGGTGGCTTCGAGTGGCCCGTAGGCGCCGTAGCCGGCGTTGTTCACCAAGACGTCGATGGTGCCGAAGTGCTCGACGCCAGCGGCGACCGCTGACGTGATCGACTCGCTCTCGACCAGGTCGAGCGGGGCAACGAGAACGTTGCTGCGGTCTGCGAAGTC
Source organism: uncultured bacterium (assembly GCA_963825585.1). GTDB lineage: Bacteria > Actinomycetota > Acidimicrobiia > Spongiisociales > ZC4RG35 > JAOUGY01. Next base: position 23,709 of record CAWGTX010000001.1, on the reverse strand, counting down.
GGCGCCGTCATCGGGGTTGCGCATCGTGGCGACGACGTTCCACCCCCTGTCAGCGAAGAGGGCTGCAGTGGCCTTGCCGATGCCTGAGCTGGCACCGGTGATCAGGATTGTTCTTGGCATGGTGATACCTCGAGGTGGTGGTGAGTGGGAGACCGTGTCGTTCGACCGTTACGTGCGTGTCACCCGACGAACGGTGTCTGTTTGGTCGTCATGCAGCCAGTCTCGGCAACGTTGGGCGGAATGTCACTCGCCCAATGCGCCAACGTGCTAGCCAGATGCGTCAGTTCCGTGGCGGACTCACCGCCATGAACTCCTCTGGCGCTGTGGCTAGACCGATGGGCGCGCCTCGGCGCGCCATGCCTCGGGCGTCGTGCCCGTCCATCGGTGGAACGCGCGGTACAGCGAGTTCGGGTCGTTGAAGCCGAGCAGGAAGCCGACTTCCGTCGCGCTCAGGTCGGTCGACGCGAAGTAGTGGACGGCCAGTCGCTCCCGGGTCTGGTTCAAGATCTCGACCCAGCTCGTGCCCTCTGACGCCAGGCGTCGTTGCAGGGTGCGGCCACCTATGCCAAGTTCCCGCGAAACATCGGCCATTCGGCTCCTTCCGCTGGGGAGCAGCTCGAGCAGCGCCTCCTCGACCTCCTCTGTGGTGGACCGCCGGGCGCCGGCTTCGGCCATGCGTCTCCGCAGACCGGGCTCGAACGTCTGCCACATCTCTTCGTTGTGAGTGAGGAACGGTCGACTCGCGTCCAAGGCGTCGAACATGACAGCCCAAGCTTCATCCTCGACGATCGGACACCCGAAGAACTCCTCGCATCCGCCCAGGTCATCCGCTGGCGCGGCGCCCGTGACGCGCCTCGGCACGACCTCAAAGCGAGTCGCACGTCGAGCGAGCGCGACTATGAAGGCCAACTGGGAGAGGCCCAACGCTCGAGCAAGATCGGGTCTGTGCTTGCACCGGTAGCGGACGCTCGTCTGGTCAGCCTCGACGTCGACATCGAGGGCGAACGGACCGACGAGCCGCATGTGCTCGCTGAGTCGGGAGAGGGCGGCGTTGAGGTCCTGCGAGCAGATGGCGGCGAAGTAGGCGGGGTCGAACAGCTCCGCCGACAGGATCTGGCCGCCCCGCAATGCGACCGTTGGATCGCCAGCCTCGGCTTCGACGGCGTCGAAGATTGCGTAGTAGTCGTCGACGGAAATCCAAGACCCTTCCCCTTCGAAGAGGCTTGGAGGCTGCTGTGCACGACGCAGGATTGCGCGTTCATCCAACCCGAGGTCCCGCAGCACGATGAGCCACGGCTGTCCGACGTACACGGACTTGGTGTGTTGGCTCCTCAAGACCACCCTCGTATTGCCGGTGTCGTGCGACCTGCCCGAGGAACCGTAACCCACGGAGGCGCAAGGACCCGGCACGGGTTCCCCGTGCCATCGGCAAGGGCTTCCAAGCGGAGGCAACCGCCAGTGTTGCTCACCGCCTGGGGGCTGTGGGACGGTTGAGGGGCGAGCGGCGGGCCGCTGAGGCCGCCCCCCTTGGGGCCGCATCGCGCAGGAGCCGAAGCAGCCGTTCCGCGATCCGGCTCGTCGATCACTCGTTCATCGCCACCGCCGGCAACCGAAACCTCACTTCGGTACCCCTGCCAATGGCGCTGTCCAGTTCGACGGTGCCGCCGTGACGCTCGACGATCGAGAGTACGATCGAAAGTCCGAGGCCGATGCCGGGGGTTGCGCGGTCTGGGCGAGCCTGGAAGAACCGGTCGAACGCATGCGCCGCCACGTCCGGCTCCATGCCCGGTCCCTGGTCGGAAACCGCAACCACCACCTCGTCACCGTCTCGTTGGACGCAGACAGTGGCCGGCGTGCCCGGGGCAGTGTGCGCCCTCACGTTTCCGAGCAGATTCGCCACGACCTGTCGCAACCGATCGGCGTCGCCGTCGATCACCATCCTCCCTGTCCCAACGGTTGCGGTCAGCGGCCGGTCGGGTTCGACTACCTGGGCATCGGCCACCACCTCGCGCACCACCTCTGTGAGGTCCACGGCGTGTCTTTGGAGCGGCCGTTCCTGGTCGAGACGCGCCAGCAACAAGAGGTCATCCACCAGGCCGCCCATGCGGATCGCCTCCTGTTCGATCCTGCCGAAGGATCGGGCCACGTGCTCAGGCGAACTGGCTCCAGCCCGGTAGAGCTCGGCGTAGCCACGGATCGACGTCAGAGGCGTTCGTAGTTCATGGGATGCGTCGGCGACGAACCGCCGCGTCTTCTTCTCGGATTCGGCCCTGGCGGCGACGGCCTCCTCGATTCGGGCCAGCATGCTGTTGAGCGCCGCGCCGAGTCGGCCGATCTCGTCCGCCCTTCGGTCGATCGCCACCCGCCGGGAGAGATCGCCTGCGGTGATGTGGTCGGCGGTATCGGCCATGGCGTCGAGCGGCTTCAACTCGCTCCGGATCAGCAGCCAGATGGCCCCACCCAGGGCGATGGCGGCTCCAACACCGACGGTGACGAGCACGAGAAGCACCTGACGCATCGTTCTGGCGACGTCGTCGAGCGGCTTCGCCAGGACCAGCGTGATGTCGCCTCCGTCGGCCACCGCAGCGGTGACTCGAAACCCGTGGGCTCCTCCGCTGACGGCGAACGGCACCTCATCTTCGCGCAGCCGATCGACGGTCGCAGGGTTCAGCACCGGCAGCGGGTCGGGGTCGTCCGGGGGGCCACTCGGGAGAGCGGCCCTCACCGTGCCATCCGATGCCAATGCGACGATGGCGAGATCGCTGCCGCCGATCCGAGGCCGCTGCGCCGCGAGGTCCCCCAGGATGTCGGTCGACACCAGGTCCACCAGTTGCTCCAGGGCGACCCGGCGGTCGAGCAACGACGCGTCCATGTCGCTGATCAGACGATTTCGGAGAAGGCCCATCGCAGATGCTCCCGCCGCCAGGAGCACGACGACGAATGCCGCCACGGACATGATGACGAGGCGGCGCCGGATCGTCATGGTTCTTCGCGCAGCACGTAGCCGAATCCACGCACCGTGTGGATGAGCCTGGGCCCCAGCGCCTCGGTCTTCTTGCGCAGGTAGCTGACGTAGTTCTCCACGACGTTGGGATCGCCGGCAAAGTCGTAGTGCCAAACGTGGTCGAGGATCTGCCGCTTGGACACCACTTGCTCGGGGTGGAGCAGGAAGTACCTCAGCAGACCGAACTCGGTCGGCGCCAGCTCCAGCGGTTGTCCGGACCGCCGCACCCGGTGTGCCCGCTCGTCCATCTCCAGATCGGCGAACCTGAGGACAGGTACAGCCTCGGGCTCGGTGGGAGCCGTTCGCCGCAGAACCGCCTCCACGCGTGCCACCAGCTCCTCGAGGCTGAACGGCTTGGTCACGTAGTCGTCACCGCCCTTGGTGAAACCGCTGATCTTGTCCTCGGCGGAGTCACGGGCGGTCAGAAAGATGACGGGCGTGGAATCGCCGGCATCTCGAAGGCGACGGACGACTTCAAACCCGTCGAAGCTTGGCATGTTCACGTCCAGGATCACGAGGTCTGGCCGCAACCGCTGCACGGCGTTGAGCCCGCTGACGCCGTCGGCGGCGACGGAGACATCGAACCCTGAAAAGGTCAATGCGGTACGGACGAGGTCACGGATGTACTCCTCGTCGTCTACCACCAGTACGGTGCGCCGATCTGAAGGGTTGTTCGTCATCGGTGGCACAGTCTGGCCGATGTCGGGCAGCACCGACGTCCTCGACCTCCGCCCCCAGCTCGAGCAGCGTGACGCAGTGTTCGGGCACAGGCCGGTTGAGAACTGCCGAGTCGCCGGCCACACCCCGGGGCACGGAGACCAGCGCTGGTCGTGAAGCCGATGCCCCTCTCGTCGAGCAGCACTGCGAGCTCGTCGAGATGGTCGCGGTACTCGGGAACGACCACGAGCTCCGTGTACGACCGGTCGAGATGCTCCTGCGTGGGCCCTTCGAAGACGAGTGAGCGTGGACTGATGATCACCAGCCGATCGCAGGCGGCCTGGATCTCGGCGGGACTCCACCGCATCTGATGCTCAGGCTGAGGCCATTCACCTCGATCGGGATCCGGAACCGCTCGGTGAGCCCATGGAGTCCGGTTGTGGTGACGGGCAACGAGGGCACGGTCGGTCGAAGCCCCCGATCGGAGAGTGGGCGGGAGCTCAAGCTCGAGGCCGGCGCACATCGCCGTTCCCACCGATCAGCAGGTCTCCTCGATTCGGCGACCATGGTCGATTCATTACCTCGCCCGCCTCAGGACCATGATCCCCCATACCAGGAAGGTCAGCTCGACGACCGATGAGACCACTGTGATGGGGTCAAGGGTGCCACCGACGGCAACCTGCGCCGAGACCCCACCCCAGAACAGCGTGGGAATCCTGCTCACGAGAAGCAATCCGAACACGACGAGCACTGCCTTGATGTAGGTGTCTGCGTTCATCACCTGCCCCTACCTCAGCAGCTCACTCATGGAGTAGTCATCCGACTCGACCGGCAGGAAGAGCATCGTGCCGTCATTCGCCATCCTGATGTCGCCGTCATAGACCGCCTTCGCATCCCTCAGGAATGGATTCACCAGGAGGCTGCTGGGCACCGGAGGCAGCACATGGGTGATGAGGAGCACGGGAATGTCGGCTTCCCGCGCCACCACGGCCGCTTCCTCCGGCGTGATGTGATAGTCCTGGATGTCTTCGGCGACCGTGGTGACGTTGTTGTCCAACTCACGGCCCGCATCGGCGACCATGTCGGACATCTCGTGGTTCAGTGCTTCGCTGACCAGGACATCGGCCCCCATAGAGTGGTCGATCAGGCTGTCGGTGTAGATCGTGTCGCCTGTGATCACAACGCCTCTGTCGTGGTAGTTCACTCTGTAGGCGACCGCCGGGAACACCGGGAAGTGGTCGACATTGAACGCAATCACCTCGACGCCATCGTGTTCGTACACGACGTCACTCGAGGTCAGGTCCGAGCCCAGGTCGAACTCGATGGCCTCTCCGCCGAATCCCGAGGATGGCATGGCGTCCTCGCCGTGATGATCGACCCGATAGACCTTGTCGAGTTGATAGGCCGACTCGAATCCAGCGACGACCTCTTCGACCCCCGGGGGGCCGTAGATGGGGAGCGGGTCCGCGCGGCCACTCGTGCCCCACCGCTTCAGCAGCAGTTCTCCGGTGTCGCCGATGTGATCGGAGTGGTAGTGGGTGAAGAACAGCGCATCCACCGAACTGACGTCGGGCACGATCAGTTCGAGTTGTCGGGTACTACCGGGCCCCGAGTCGAAGACCAGGATCTGATCGCCGGCGACGACGACGGTTTGGGGGCCCACTCGCTCCGCATCCGGCAGGGGGGCGCCTGTCCCGGTGGTGATGACGTAGAGGCCGTCCTGCTCGAAGGTGTCTGAGCTCTGGGCCGACGAGACCGTTCGGTCGATGACCGCAGCAACGAGGCTGTCCGGAAGGTTGTACATGAACCAGACGCCGCCGGCAATGAGAACCGCCAGTGCAACGGCCAGCGAAATGACTGCCCGACTGTGCTTGGAGATGAGGGCGAGCATCGTCAGTTCTTCTCCGCCAGCATCCCGAGCAGGGTCTGGGCAGTCTCGCCGGAGGAGTTCTGGTTCTGACCTGTCACGATGTTGCCGTCGACGGCAACGTAGGTGGCGAAGAAGTCCCTCCAGGCACTGCTGCTCACGAAGTCGGCGTTCAGTCGGCGCAACTCCGTTTCCGGGTGCTGCGGTGTGATGCCGATGCCGAGTTCTTCGACCTGCTTGTCGGTGACACCGGTCATCGCTCGGCCTTCGACGAGTGGGGTTCCATCGACATCGGTCGCCATCAGGAACCCGAGCACGCCATGACACACCGAGCCCAGCAGGATGCCTTGCTCGTTGGCTTCGGAGATCTTCTGGCCGAGGACTTCGCTCGTGCCGAGGTCGTAGGCTGCACCCCAGCCACCAGCCATGAAGACGATGTCGTACTCCCGGAAGTCGAGATCGTCGATCCTCAACGAGTTGGCCGTCTTGTCCCGGGCCTCCTGGTCCTCCAGGTAGCGGTCGTCGGCATGCGTCTTCAGCGGCCACCGCAGGCTGACGGGCTCGAACGGGATCTTTCCGCCTTCGATGCTGGCGATGTCGACGGTCATCCCTGCATCCAGGAACTCGTAGTAGGGAATGGTCAACTCCGAGCCGTAGACGCCGGTGGCGTCGCCTTCTTCTCCGAGCGTGTCGTGATTGGTGGCGACGATCAATGCTCGTCGCTCCTCGAGGCTGAACTCCGCCTGTTCATAGTCGGGGTGCAAGCCGAGCATCTTCAGGATCTGTGGCAGAAACGCCACCATGAGCAGCGCGGCTCCCACCAATCCCACTCCCACATACATCACCGTCCGTCTCCTGGATGGGCTCCTCTTCGTGTCGCCGTGACGGCGTGGTGCGCCGGCGTCGCCGCGGTCGCTGGATTCGCTGGTGGCGATCTCACTTCTGTGTTCCATATGAGCCCCGCAGATCTCCGTGTTCGCTGCCATCTCGTACTCCTTCCAGTGTGCAGGGCAGCGCTGGAAGGCCACCGGGAGGTACCTGGGAATGGGCTGTGAGTCGACGCGGTTCGCTCCGCTGCGGTCGGGACGGTCCGAGACCCGGGGCAGACTCGCAGGTTTCTCACAGCTTCGTCCCAGGTCGCGTCCAGGGATGGCCGGGATGCTCGGGGTCATGACCCGATACCGATCCGGACACGACATGCCTCCGAACGAGAACCAGCGGCGCACATCGCCCCTCCGGCTCCACGAAGGCGCCGCTGCGGACGGGACTTCATGGTGAAGCGATTCATCGATCCGTTCGCAACAGCGATCACGGGCCGGCCGCTGACGGCTCTGGCGGTGCTGCTCGTCATCTCCGTCGGGCTCGCAGTCGGGTCCGGCCTGCTCACCGAGCAGGCCGGCAACTCGGTGTTCCTTCCCGATGACAGCGACGTCGCCGATGCCACCGCGACGTTGTCGGCCGAGTTCCCTGACTCCGCAGGCCTGACGAATGTGACGATCATCCATCGAGGTGAGGTGCTGACGCCGACAGGCCTGGCTCATGTCGACGACGTGATCGCCGCCGCGACCTCCATACCTGAGGTGGCCGAACGTCTGGCGTCCGCGAACGCCGTGGTCTCGATCGCAGACGTCTACAAGCAGGCGATGCAGACGACCGATCTCTCCGCTGTCAGCCAGGCGCAGATCGACCAGGTCACGGAGGGACTGGCGTCCCACCCCGAGTTCGGCCCGCTCCTCGAGGCGCTGATCGGCGAATCCGATGGTGAGGATCTGGCCATCTCGTCGATCAGGCTCCGCTCGCTCGGCGATCCCGACGGTCTCGCCGCTGCCGAACTGGAGATCGCCGAGACCGTGGCCGCCGTCGACGGCCCGCTCGACGTGCGCAGCCTGTCGCCGGAGACGGTCGACCAGGAGTCCGCCCAGGCGGCGTCGGGCTCGACCAACGTGCTCATGCTGGTTGCGTTCGCCGTGATCGTGGTGCTGTTGTTCGTCTTCTTCCGGACCGGCTCCGACGTGCTGCTGTCCCTGGCCGGTCTGGGCATCACCGTTGTCGGCACGTTGGGCTTCCAGGGAATCGTCGGACCCGACGGTCTCGGTCTGATCGGATCACCGAACCGCATCACCACGTTGGTGCCGATCATGCTGATCGGACTGGTCGTGGACTATTCCATTCAGTCGGTCGCCCACTACCGGGAGCGTCGCCTCGAAGGCAGTGGAGTCGTCGAGGCCGCCAGGGTCGGGCTGAGGAACGTGGCCCTCCCGTTGGGCCTCGCCGCCGGCACGACGATGATCAGCTTCCTCACCAACCTCGCCTCTCCGATCCCGGCCAACCGAGACTTCGGGGTGGTCGCGGCCTTCGGCGTGCTCTTCGGTCTGGCGGTGATGTTGACCGTGATCCCGGCGGCGCGGGCCGTGCTCGACGGTCGCCGTGACGCCAAGGGCACCCTGCGCCCGCCGCAGCCGGTCTCCGACGCCATTCCGGGCGCAGGACCGGTGGCGGAGCGAGTCGGCGTGTTCGTCGCCCGCAATCCCATTGTGGCGCTCATCGGCACGGCGCTCGTGACGATCGCTCTCGGCGCGGCAGCCTTCAACATCGACAGCGAGTTCGACTCCAACGACTTTCTCCCATCAGGTGGAGAATCGCTCACCGACATCGAGGCGCTGGAGCGGGCCTTCGGAGGCCAGACCGAGACGGTCACCGTGCTGGTCGAGGCCGAACTCACCGACGACAGGACGCTCCGCAACCTCGTCGAGGTGGGCAGGGCCTTCGAAGACGAGCTGTCGCGACCGACGGGCGCCGCCGGAGAAGTGACGGCATCGCTGGGGACGCTCCTGCTCGACTGGGTCGACGACAGCGGAGAGCCCGGCGACAACTTCGACCCGGAACTCGTTGCGATCGCCGAGCAGATCGATCAGGGTTTGACCCTCGACCCCGCCGGCCTCCAGGAGCTGTTCGATCGCCTCGAGTCGCTCGACCCAGCCGGCTTCGCCCAGGTGGCGGTCGACGATCCGAGTGGTTCGGACCTGACGGTGGTGCAGTTCGACGCATTCACGGGCGATCAAGAGCGCACCCGACAGATGGTCGAGGACATCGAGGGCCTCTGGTACGGCGATCGCGACCAGCTGACCGTCACCTCGGGGGACGTCATCAGCCTCGAGGTCACGGGCGCCATGACGGAGACCCAGACGAGTGCCATCGCCATCACGGTCCTCGCCGCGCTGGTCGTGTTGATGCTGTTCTTCTGGGCCACGGAGTTCAAGCCGATGCTGGCGGTGATCGCCGTGTTCCCCGTCGTCCTGGTCCTGGTGTGGGTACTGGGGACGATGACGCTGCTCGGGATCCCGTACAACGTCGTGACCGCGCTCATCACCGCCCTCTCGATCGGAATCGGCGTGGACTACACGATTCACGTCATCCACCGTTTCACCGAGGAACTCGAGCACGGAGGGTCGGTCGAGGAGGCGACGACAACGACGCTGGCGACCACCGGATCCGCTCTCCTCGGTTCTGCGCTCACCACGGTGCTCGGTTTCGGGGTGTTGCTGTTCAGCCCACTCATCCCATTCCAGCAGTTCGGACTGGTCACCGGGATCACCATCCTGTATGCGCTGATCGTGGCCATCGTGGTCGTGCCACCGCTCATGGTGGTGTGGGCCGCCTACCACGAATGGCGCCGCCGGGAAACCTCTCGATCCGGACCCTCCCGTGGTCCTGCGCAGCGATCGCTCGACGCCGACATGCCAGCTGTCGTGACAGCACCTCACGGGAACCCGGAGACGGGGCCGACCCCATGATCTCGAGACCGCACATGAAGGGTGTCAATCGTGAACGACGCAATCACACTGTGGGATCTCATCCTGCTGCTGTTCGTATTCATCCCAGCCGCCATCCTCTGGTTCCGGACAGTGGTCGACATCTTCGACCGCCAGGACCTGAACGGCTGGATGAAGGTGCTCTGGCTGCTCGGGGTGTTCATCGTGCCACTTCTGGGTGCCCTCATCTACCTGTTGACCAGGCCGGTCACCGACCAGGACCGGGAACGGGTGGCTGCCTACGAGAGGGCGGTGCACCAACAGCAGGTGGCTGCCGGGTACGGGATCGCCGACGAGATCGAGAAGCTCGATGCTCTCCGGGCGAAGGGCGTGATCACGCAGGACGAGTTCGACCGGCAACGAACGGCCCTCCTGGCCTGACAACCGCATGACCCTGAGACGGCGGTGAAAGGTGCGTGTGACAACGACGAGCGCCGACCGGAAGGCCACTGGCGGGGCGATCACGCGACCGGAATGTGCTGACACTCACTCGTTCGAACTCGGAGCACCAGGAAGTGACGGCTCCCGTCGTGGTCTCCGAGGACGAGGGGGTGACTGTGAAGCCTTCCGCAGCGACTCACCAGCCAGTCGCCGACTCGCCAGCACGTCGCCGGCATACGAGCCTGATCCGTTGATGGTTGTCCCCAACGCGCAACCATGAGCACCGAGGAGCATGGACCATGACGCACACTGAAATGGAAGCGCGACGAAGGGTCCGGATACGTCGCTGGTTCCCGAGCCTGGTGATCCTGTGGAACATCTTCGACGTCATGGTCCACGTGGTCGTCGACATGGTCGAGCCGTGGAGGGTGGCCGGAAACGCTGTCGGCGTGGTGGCGGCACTCATCGTGTGGTCCGGAGCGGCAAGAGGCCATGCACCGCATGTGTTGACGGTTTCCGCCGTCGTGATTGCCGTGTTGAACGCCATCCACTCGATTCTCGATGGCTGGATCGCACCTTCGTTCGTTTTCATGGGCGTGAGTCTCTTCTTGCTACTGCGTTGGGCACAAGACATCTACCGGAAGGGCGCTTCGACCGTCGACACTGGAGAGAGCCCTGTCTACCTGCGCTGGTGGGTGGCGCTGGGCGCCACTGTGGTGGGGATTGCCGCCGTCGCACTCGTCGGTGAACCGGAAGACCTGGTGATCGGCCCGCTGGCGGCACTCCACAACGGTGAATTGGTCGCGGCTGACTACTGGGCTGATGAGCCATTGATTCTTTCTGCCGGCATGGGGTTCGACAACATCATCGGTGTACCCGAGGTCAACGAGGAGACCGTGCGCGAAGCGGGTGGAAGCTGGTACGGATCCGTGACCTGCACCAATGGCGAAGAACCGAGCACTGGGGCTTTCACCAGCACAGCCGAATCGGGCCAAGTGGAACTCCTCTACAAGGGCTTCTCGGAATACGACGACGGTTTGCCCATCGTCTTCAGCTGGCCGGTCGCCACCGAAACCGTGGATCTGACAGACTTCCGATTCACGCTGAACACCGGTGAGACAGTCTTCCCCAACAGCATCGGGATGTGGCCCAACTGGGAGCTCAACGAACGCAACACCGTCGTCGCCTTCGGCGACTTCGGCAATCGGGGCTTGAGCAGTGAGGACGATGCCGTCTTCCCCGTCCGTCTCGACATCGTTGAAGATGACACACCGCTCCTGCTCATCGGGCCGGGTGGCCAAGAGTTCAACGCGGTGGGCTTGAGCTGGGAAACGGACAAGACGCCATACGACGCGGGTCCGGTCCTGGTCGGCGCAAAGCTGAATCACGTCGGCAAAGAGGCACTCGGCGAAGGCGGTGTTCGACTGGCAGAAAACATCATCGGTTTCCCCAATGACGAGTTTGCGCTCTACGACGAGGGCGACTTCCGCATCCGAGTGCTGACAACCGGCGGCTTCTCGCCCGATGGGGTCACCGGCGTACGCCCCGACACGTACGAGGACTTCCTCCGGGTGCACGTCAACGGCGCAGATGGCGAGACGGTCCTCCTCGAGGACGTCGGGGTGGAGTACGCCGTAGCGGGGGGCACCCTGCGCGTTGTCGGGTTGTCGGATCTAGGCCCGATGGCGGACTCCGATGAGGGTGTCTTCTATGACGACTGCTACACGGAGGACCGCGACAACTACATCGACATCATCTTGGTCGGCGACGAGGAGGCAGCCCGAAATGTCAGCTTTGTCGAGATTCCCTCATTGGAGGGCGGTTACCGGGCGTTCTACAACCCTGGTGGACCTGGCCCCGAACCCTTCGAGGGAGTCCGGTACACCGCTCCTGGCCCGCCCGATCTGGAGCCGGTGATCATCGCATTGGATGACCCGATGCGGGTTGACCGCCTGGCACCCTGAAGTAGATGGCGCAGACCTCCTGCCTGCAACGCGGGGACCCCGGACCGCACCTTCCCCGACGTCAGCTCGACAGCAGCTCGGCACCGGCAACGCCCGATCTCGAACCGGTGACATCGCCCTCGACAACCCAATGCGCCGCTGGGACCGCGTGGGCTGCGGCAGCGAGGTTGCGCATCCACGCTCGCCCGTTCGTCCAAGACTCCTCCCGAGTTCGGGTCGTGTCTCTATAGCTATTGTGATTGGAGTAGGTGGATTGACCGGGTCGGTTCAGGCGAAGGAGTGGCGCGATGGGCATCTGGGGATGGGTCGCATTGCTGGCGGCATCGGCGGCCCTCGCGACGGTCGTGCAGTTCGTGTTCCTCTCCAGGAACCGGCGTCCGAGCGACCAGGACTGGGTGTTCATGGCGGGGGGCGGTCTCATTGGTGGCTTCACTGGCCACGCGTGGTATGCGGCAGGCCCCACCTTCGACGGACTCAATACCGTTCCCGCGCTGGTGGGTGTCGCCGTTGGTGCCGCCATCGCAGAAGCCATCTATCGGCTGGTCTTGCGGCCGCGTCAGTCATAGCTCCAGATACGTGATGTCACCGCACCACACGACGTCCGGGGCGGGCGGGTTGAAGTCGCGTCGGACGTGATCGGATGCAGCGGTGGCGCCCTTGTCGATCTGGCACACTCGGGCAAGTGCTCGTTATGGCGCATATCTGGCGCTATGCGTGGTTCGGCGATGTGCTCGTTTCTGCGCCGGACGTGGCGATCGGCGTGGTTGGTCGACCTCCTTCCCCCCTGTATCACGCGCGATACACTGCGGTCATGTCCGAAGTCTCAATCCGGGAACTCCGCAACCACGGCGGCGACGTGGTCGACCGAGCCGCCAAAGGCGAGCGGCTCACGATCACGCGCTCCGGGAAGCCGGTCGCTGAGCTGCGACCACTCGGCCGCGAGCCGATGCCACTCGACGTGATCCTTGCCCGCCGCCGGCAGCTTCCGCCTGTCGACCCCGACCAGTTGCGCCACGACCTCGACCGGGTCCTCGATCCCGCCCTCTGATCGATGCCGCGCGGGATCCTCGACACCAGCACGCTCATCCTGCTCGGTCGACTGCAGGACACCGATCCGCTCCCCGACGAGCCGCTGATCACGACCATCACACTGGCCGAACTCTCGGTAGGTCCGCTGGTGGCATCCACCGACGAGGAACGGTCCGCCCGGCAAGCGCACCTCCAGCAAGCCGAAGCGGACTTCGACCCGCTGCCGTTCGACGCTGCCGCGGCCCGCAGCTTCGGTCGGGTAGCTGCTGGGCTGCGAAGAGCGGGCCGGAAGCCAGCAGCACGTGCCTACGACGCGATGATCGCTGCGATCGCCATATCCAACGATCTACCCCTGCACACCTGCAACCCCCGCGACTTCGCCGGGATCGACGACCTCACGGTGGTCGCCGTGCCCAACCCAGACCACTGACCGGCTACGCCACCGACCCACTCGCGGAAGTGCCGATCCAGCGCATCACCATAAGTGGCGGACTCCCGCACCTCCGCCCAGCAGCACGCCGCGATTGCGTTGTCGCGACCAGAACGGAGCCGGGAATGAAGGAAGGTGCACCGCGAGAGATCAAGCCGTCCGAGTGTCGGGTGGCACCGACTCCGACCGGCCTGAAGGAACTGGTGCACACGGTCACCGCGTCTTCGTGGAGCGCGAGGCGGGGAGCGGGCTCAACGATCCACGACGGAATACGAGGCGCAGAGACGGCCCGTCACATGGCTTCGCGCTCGAGGGACGGCACTCCCCCGAGCACCAGGAACAACGCGAACATCCGGAACCAGGTCATTGCGAGCAGGATCGACACGGTCCCAGCGAGGACGATTGGAGTCGGGCGTGCCGCACCGATCACCAGGATCGCCACTCCTGCCAACGCGAACGTAGGGATGAGCTGTCGCAGCCACCCTTTCGGGAAGCTCTCGTCGGGGAGCGCCTGAGCGGCCACGCCGATTGCGGCCAGCACGATCGTCACCGATCCCGTGAGCAGCCAGGCGCTCGCCACGGGCGTCCGTCGGTCGACGGCATGTTCGACGAGGCTCACCATTGCAGCACCACCGGCAGCAATACCCATCGTCAAGGGCAGGTGGACGAAGAACCACGCAGAGAGACGGCCCACGTGGTCCTCTGGTATCCGGCGTCCGAGACTGTCGAAGTAGTTCCACCAGATGCCGAAGCCGATGGTCAAGCCGATGATCCCGGTGGCGACGATCCTCGGGGTCAGCTCCTCCGAATCGCCGATCCCGTCGACGACCCCGACGATGACCTCGCCCAGGACGATGATCGTGAACAGTCCGAACCGCTCCACGAGGGAGCCGGTGACGCCCGCCTGCATTGCGCCGGAGGTATCGAGACGCATCTGGACGAATCCGCCGACGAACCACAGAGCCACGAGAATCCCCCAGATCACCAGGCGACCTGTCTCATCCAGGAATGCACTGGCGATCAGCGCCAGCACCGTGATCGCCATGCCAGCCAGATACCGGGTCGTGATGGGACGGTAGGTGGGCTCGTCGATCCGGTGGATCAGGTACCACTGCCAGGTGTACAGCATGAACAGCACGGCGTACGTGATCGCGAAGGCACGCCCGCCGTCCCCGGTCGCGTCCCCGGCGAAGACTGCCAGCAGCGCTAACAGCATCATCTGGAAGAAGATGTAGTTGCGGCTGCGCCCGTCCTCGCGAGCGTGCAGCTCGTGCCAGAGTGTGCCGTTCAGCCACGCCAGCCAGATCAGCCCGAACACGATGGCGAAGTCGCGCACACCCGCCCAGCCGACGTGCTCAGCGAGATGGTGCGTGACCTGGGCGATGAGGACCACGTAGGTGAGGTCGTAGAACAGCTCGAGGAAGCTCACCTCTCGGGTTGAGACCACCTCGCCATGACGTCTCGGTGGAGTCCGAAACCATCGACGCAAGCCGTCTCCCACCTGCCTGCGCGCCTCGCTCCTCGTCGCCACCGTGCTCCTCTCGTCGAGCGGGGATGATTGCATCAACGGGGGTGCAGCTGCAACCACCAGTTCCGTGGATGCGCCCCTCGATCTTCGGAAACGGCCTCGACGTATGTCTTTGCGACCTGTTCGCCGCTATTGCGTCGAGTTGAACGAAGGCTCGCCGCGTCGGAGGTTCGTCGGCCGAATACATGAGCCGACTCCCAGCGCTATCACGCCGCCCATGGCTTGATTGCCGACTATCCGGGGCGCCATCCCGGGAGTCGTCCATGAGGGGTCTCTGGCCCTTGGAGATCGGGGAGAACGAATCGAGTACTCAGAAGTCTGTTCGGCGTGCAACCGATCCGACGGTTCGTGTGTGAGACGGATGTGGGCGATGACCCTGCCTGGCGTAGGCATTCCGAAGATTTGGTTCGGTACGCCACCGGGTTGGTTGGTCCGTGCGAGGCCGAAGACGTCTTGTCGGCGATGGTGATCCGGGTACGGCGCTCGAGAGGTTCACTCGACGCTCTGGACGACCCTCGATCGTACCTGTTCCGCACCGTGCTGGACGAGGCCAGGAATGTGGCATCGGTGACGCCGGCGGTTCCCCTCCCCCCGGATGCCGTCTGGCCTCCCGGCGTCAGCCCGAGGTGGCCGAGGCGGTGTCGGTCCTGCCCGAGCGGCAGCGTGCGGCTGTGTATTTGACGTACCGGGCCGCGAACGCCGCACCTTTACCATCAACACTCCGTCCGCGTCGGGAACGATGCGCTGACGTGGCGACCAGTTGGTTGATGGCACACCCGTCTTCGGGAGGCCGGTCATCGCTCCGATCGACGGGAACTCGGTGATCGTCGTCGACGGGCACGCAACCCAGAGAGACGGCTCAACGAGCAGTGGAGTCTTCGTCGTCAGGACCCCGTGAGCGTTGCCATCAACAGCATTGGCCAGGGCGACCAAGCACCAACGCCCCGGGGTCCAACCCCGAAATCCGGCGAATCACCCGCCCGGGAACCGGCATTTCGTTGCACGTGCACAATCCGGGCCGGTCACTGTCGGTGGCAGCCGCCGCAGTCGACCCCGGCGAGGCGCGCCCGCTTCCGCTTCGATGCCGTGTCTGTGGTTGACACCTCGGCCTTGTAGCTCACCATGGTCCGGGTGGCACGTGGGAGACCGGCGTGATGGTGGCGGACGATCGCCGTGGATGGCATGGTCGTCATCAGCAGCGGCTTCTGGCGGGTGCGCTCGCACGAGTGGGTCACACCATTGGAGCACGACGTCAGCGTCGACATGGGCGAGATGGATATCTCCGTCCGGACCGAGAGCTCCGGATCACCGACGGCGCCAACGGGCCGGCGAGGGTGACGCTCGCCACCGCAGCCAAGACGGTCGTCGTCGACTCGAGCTTCCACAACGAGCTCTTCTCCGATGTACGGCCGGGGTGCCTGAGCCGTCGGGTCGTCGACGGCGACCGTCGGAGAGACCTGGTGCTGTGGATCCCCGGTATCAACGGACTCGAATCGACGACCTACGTGTCCGGCGTAGACGGAGCCATCACCAAGCTCGACGTGGCGCTCTGGCGACCACAACCCTGGTGGCGCGCTTTCTGCGCGGCGCTGGTATGGACTCTTCGTCGCGTACCGTTTCCTCCATGCCTCTCGACCACCACACCACTCGCCGACTTGCATCGATCCGCACCATCGACATGACCACGATCGGACGGAAGTCCGGCCGGCCGTCACGGATCGAGATCTGGTGGTTCCATTTCGAGGGGCGGTTCATCGTCACCGGCACACCGGGACCGCGGCACTGGATGGCGAACGTCTCCGTTGACCCCACCGTCGTCGTCCACGCCGACGGACACGACCACACGGGAACCGCCGAAATCGTCGACGACCGTGACTTCAGGCAGCGCTTCTTCGCGCATCGCGACCCCGAAATCGACTGGTATTCGACCCAGGCGGAACTGGAGACGCTGGTCGAGTTCGCGCCGATGATCGCGATCAGGTTCTGACCCCACCGGCGCAACGATCGACCGGCGGCATTCTCCATCCGCTCCACGCTTGCCTGGTTCATGTGGACCGGCTCGTTGGGAGCCTGCATGACGTCACCTCCTGATATCAGCCGATGGCATCTTCCACCGCTACCGCGCCCCACGGGACCGCGAACGGCCGGTGTCCGGCCTTGAAGAGCCACAGCACCGAGAACCGCACTCCGATCGGATCGGTCTCGATCCGCACGACTCCGCGGTACTGACCGAGCCAGCCGAAGCTGACGAACGGAGCCAGCCACGACTCCGAAGCCGAGAAGTCGCGATCGTCGTAGACCGATGTCAGCGTTTGCCAACCTGCGGCCGAGATCAGCATCGAGATGAAGGCGAACATGCCGACGATCGCGATCGGGCCCAACACCACTGGGATGATCCACAACGCCATGGTCGACGATTCTGCCCGCATTCGGGAGCGAATGTCGGCCCCGGATAGCCTGACGGCGGGCTCAGAGCACCGACATCCGGTTCGACACCAGCGATGTGCGAACAAGCGGCGTCACCCCAACCGATGGTCAACGACGACGACCACCTCGCCTGGTATCGCTGACCCGGCACATCCCCGGAGGCACCCTCAAGTCGCCCGGGCGCCTCGTCCCATCCACGCGGTCGCCTGCAACGAGCCCACGCCGCCATGCTCAGCGATGTCCCGCGACAACCGGTGCCGGAGGGCCTCGACGCGGCCCGGATCGAGCCCAGCGACATATCCCGGCGCCGGTCCGGCACCGAGCGTGAACGGCATCCACAGGTCTTCGAAGTCGGTGAACGAGGTGGGAATCGCCAGAGACTCGACCTCGACGCTGGCGAAACCTGCCTCCTCGAGTTCTTCGACGAGCGTTGGCCCACTACAGAACGGGAACCGAACTGCTTCGTCGAGCGTACGGGCCTCCGGATCCAGGGCGGCAGCGGCTTTCCAGAAGGCGTCGACGAACACGGCTCCGCCGGCCGGATAATCCCAAACGGTGAATGCGAACACACCGCCCGTTTTCAACACCCGTTTGATCTCGGCCAGCGCCCTGGTCCGATCGGGGAAGAAGTTGTAGGCGAGTGAGGAGACCACGATGTCGATCGTTCCGTCACCGGCCGGAAGCTCATCCGCGGCACCCACGGCGAAGGTGGCACGCGCATCGTCGATGGCGATGCGTGCGTGTTCGACGAATGCGACTGAAGGGTCGATCGCCAGCAACGCGGCAGGAGCGGAGAGGTCGAGGACGGCAGCCGACAACACTCCGGTCCCGCAGCCGATGTCGACCCAGGCGAGATCGGCGTCGGCGCCGGGCCGGGCGATGAAGACGACCGCCAACCGCCGGCTTCAGCGGCCCATGTACCGCTCGTAGGAGTCGGCCGCCGCCCAGGCGTCATGCTGCTCGGCGTTGCCCAACACGGCCTCCAGGCCTCGGTCCCACCGACCCTACCCCTCGCCGGGCCGGTCGAGTTCCTTGGCAGCGATGAAGTCGATCTCGATCAGCCAGTCCGGATTGGCCAGACCCGAGATCACCATGAGCGTCGACGTCGGGCGGTGATCGCCCAGGAACTCGCTACGCACCGCCGAAGCGGGGGCTCGGTCGTTGCGGTCGATGAGCAGCATGTTGAGCTGCACGATGTTCTCGACCGTCATGTCGGCTTCGGCGAGGATCGTCACGATGTGCTGCCACGTCAGGCGGGACTGCTCCTCGATGCCGATGCCGACGCGACCATCGGCGTGCACTCCGGCCTGGCCGGCGCCGAACAGGAAACGGACCGGGGCCTCGACCACCGCCCCGTGGCTGTAGGTGTTGAACGGGCCGGGGACACCTTCGGGGTTGAAGAAGCGGGGCATCAGCGGTAGTCCTCCAGGTCGACGGCTCTCTTGGTTCGGGCGCTCTCGGTGGCGGCCTCCAACACCCGGATCACCTCGAGGGCAACCCGGCCGTTCACCTCGACTTCGGCCTCGCCTCGGATCGCCCTGGCGAACTCGGCGAGCTGATCTGCCACCGGGTCGATGGTGGTGAGCGGGATCTCGGTTCGGCTCAGCTCACCGCGCTTCTGCACCTCCAGGATCGACCCGTCGACCCGGGAGAACGCGGTGGCGTCGGTGCCGGCGATCGTCAGCTCGACGACCCTGGCCACGAAGAACGACGTCACGAGTGAGCCGATCGCTCCGCTCTCGAACTCGAAGGCGAGCACGGTTGCCTCGTCGATCGGTTTGGTCCGTCCCGGGCGGGTGAAGGCGAAGACCGATTTCACCGGGCCGATCAGGTAGTGGAACGTGTCCACCCGGTGGATGCCGAGCGAGGTCATCGACCCGAGCGGGCTCTGCTCCTTGTCCCATCGCCACGCCTCGTCGGGCATGGTGAAGCCGTTGGGGATCGACTGGCTGGCTTCCACCATCTCGACGTCGCCCAGCTCGCCGGCTGTGATTATCTCGTGCAGCCGGCGCTCGATGGTGTTGCGGCGGCGTTGGTGTCCCACCTGCAGCAGCACCCCGGCGGCCTCGGCGGCTTCAACCGAGGCGAGGCCGTCGGCGACCGTGGTGGTGAGCGGCTTCTCGACGAAGACGTGCTTGCCGGCCGAGGCGGCCTGTTCGATGAGGCTGCGATGGCTCTCATGCGAGGTGGCGATGAGCACACCATCGATCTCGGGGTCGGCCAACAGGTCATCGAGGGAGTCTGCCTGCCGGCATCCGAATTTGCCGGCGAACGCCGCCCTGCCCGCCTCCCCCCGGGCGTAGCAACTGGTGATGGCGACGTCGGGGATCTTCCACACCGCCTCGGCCAGCACCTTCCCCCACCACCCGAGTCCGATGCTTCCGAGTCTCACCTGCTCCACGCCGCCGCTCCTGATTGGGGTCCGACCGTCGATCCTATACCTCGAGGTTCAGCGGATAGGCACGGCGGACCGGACCCGTCCCGGAATGGTCGACAAGTCGACGGGTCGAGCCCGGATCCGGTCCTGTTGACCAGTTGACCGTCGACCTGGTGACCGCTCCGGCGGGAGATCTCCGCTGCCCGATCCCCTATCCTCGCGACCTCGTTGTCTGCGGAGGTGTGACATGACATCCATCAGCTTCGTCGGCGGCGAGGTCGTGACACCGGCCGGCATCATCCGCGGGGGCCTGGTGGCCGAAGACGGCGTGATCACCCAACTCGGCGACATATCGCCGGTCGGCGAACTCGTCGACATCACCGGGCTGGTGGTGATGCCCGGCGGCGTCGACACCCACGTCCATCTGATGGACCCGGGCCCTACCGAACGCGAGGACTTCCCTCACGGCACCCGGGCCGCGGCCGCCCGTGGGGTCACCACCATCGTCGAGCACACCCACGCCCATCCCATTCGCGAGGTCCCGGACCTGACAGACAAACGCCAGCATCTCCGGGGCCGTTCGAACGTCGACTTCGGGCTGGCCGCCCATGTGTGGCCGGATCGGGTGTCGAACATCCCCGACCTGTGGCACGCCGGCGTCACCTTCTTCAAAATCTTCACCTGCACCACCCACGGTGTACCCGGCATCGACCCCGGCCACCTGCTGGCGGCACTCACGTCGATCGCCGCCGTGGACGGTCGCACGCTCATCCACTGCGAGGACGAGTCGATCACCGCCGAAGCCGAGAAGGTGTTGAAGGCGGAAGGTCGAGCCGACGGCCGCATCCTGGTGGAGTGGCGCAACCGCGAGGCGGAGCTGGTGGCGATCGCCGCCGCCTCGGTCATCACTCGGGCCGCCCGCGCCAAGGCCACCTTCGCCCACGTATCCAGTCGCGAAGTGATCGACGTGATCGAGGTGGCCCGCCGCTGGGGTGCCGACATCGCCGCCGAGGCCTGCCCGCAGTACTTCGCACTCGACGAGGCGGAGGTGGAGACCGAAGGTGCGCTCCGCAAGTTCACCCCACCCGCCCGCATCCGCAACGACGACGACCGGGCGAGCATGTGGGACGCCGTGCGCTCCGGAGCCTTCTCGCACTTCTCCACCGACCACGCCCCCTCGACGCTGGCACAGAAAGGGGGCGACATCTGGGCGGCACCGTTCGGCCTTCCCGGCCTCGACACCACCTTCCCGTTCTTGATCGACGCCGCCCTCACCGGCACCATCGACCTGGTGACCGCCGCCCGCCTCTACGCCCAATCCCCGGCCGAGCGCTACGGCCTGGCGCCTCGCAAGGGTTCGCTCACCGTGGGCGCCGACGCCGATCTGGTGTTGATCGACCCGGCGGCGAATTGGACCGTCGCCAACGCCGACGTGATCTCGAAGGCCGGCTGGTCACCGTTCGCCGGCCGCACGTTCCGAGGCCGCGCCATCGCCACCTACCTGCGCGGAACCGAGATCGCCCGCGACGGCGTCGCCCACGACCAGCGCACGGGGCAGTTCCTGGCGGGACTCGGCGCCCGATGAGACGTGTTCCTGCGTCGAGCTGGTGACAGCTGGCGCCAGGTGGGCGAATCGCGAGGTCGGTGTTGAACGGGTGGAAAGCTCGATGGGAGACGAGGTGGCGGAGTGACCGACGCGGCCCTGATCGCCCAGACAGTTGAGACGACCGTACGACAGCGCGGCTCAACCACTCTGCCAGAGAGCGTCGATCGGTGCGGCGATCAGCCCATCACCCAGTGCAAGCACGTCCGTGCCCGTGTACAGCAGCACACCGAGGTGAAAGGCCGCACCTGCCTTCGAGCGGAGGTGACGCAGATGTCGCAGATCGTCGCCCGACACCGAACTCGACAACTTCACCTCGACGCCCACCACGCGCCCGTCGTGATGTTCGATGACGGCGCCAACCTCCTCACCGTCTCTGGTTCTGTAGTGATACAGGCGAGCGAATGTGTCGGACCAGGCGAGCTGGCGCATGATCTCGCTGATGACGAACGACTCGGTGAGAGAGCCGGCTCGCACAGGGTCGCGCTGGAGCCGTTCAGCGCTGAGACCTGCAAGATGGGCACACATGCCGGAGTCGACGAATACCAGCTTGCGCTGTCGTGTTGCGCGAGTAGTCGCAGAATTCGTCCAGGCCGGTATGCGTTTCATCAGGAAGACCTCTTCGAAGAGGGCGATGTAGCGCTCGACCGTGTTCTTGCTGATGGCCATCCCTTTGGCGATTCCCTCGATGGACAGAGGCTTGGCAGTCCGATCGGCGAGGATGGACAGCAGTCGAGCCAGGTCGTCGCGACGTTGGATCTCGCCCAGTTGTGTCACGTCCCGATCGATGAGGTCGCGTGCATAGGACTCGAAGAAGCGCCCTCGTCGGTTGCCGCTGCGTTCGACCGCCACCGGGAAACCTCCACGAACAACTCGGGCGAGGTAGTCGGCACGGCTGAACGTCGCGGCGGTGGCTAGGTCTGGGGATGACCCGAACACGGCGTCGACGAATCGATCGGGTGCACCATCGATCTCGCCCTGGGCGAACGGCCACAACTCCACGGTCTCGGAGCGCCCCACAAGGGCGTCAGGGAGCGTGCGCAGGCCGAGCAAACGTGCTGACCCGGTGAGCAGGTACTGCCCGGCCCGGTTGTCGGCATCGACCCGGGCCTTGATCGGCAGGATCAGCTCGGGCGCCCGCTGGACCTCGTCGATCACGAGAAGGCCGTCATGGCTGACGAACTCGGACGGGTCGAGCCGGGCCGCGGTGAGGTCGTTCGGCCGGTCGAGCTTGCGTTCGACCACACCGGGCCAATCGCGTACCAGCCGATGTACCGCTGTGCTCTTGCCTGCCTGTCGAGCCCCATTGACGATGACCACGCGCGTGTCGGCAAGGGCTTCCGCTATGACTCTCTCCAGGTGACGCGGGCGGTAGATCACTTCCCGACCATACCGAATCGACTGACGACTTGCCAGACGTAGAGTGACGATTTGCCAAACCCTTGCCTGACGATCTGCCATCGACCTGACGGCCACACCGTGCAGCGGCTCGACACCCGTGCAGCGCTCGCTCGGAGACGCCGACACCCGTCCATCACAGGGCGTCGTCGACGAACAAGCAGAACGGATGACCCTCGGGGTCGAGCATCACTCTGACGTCGTCCTGCGGTTGATGCTCGGCCAGGGTGGCGCCCTGGGCCTCGGCCCAGCGGACACCGGCTTCCAGGTCTGCGACGCCGATGTCGAGGTGCATCATCGTCAACTGTTCGCCGTCCGCGCCCGGCCACACCGGCGGTCGGTAGTTCGGTTCCCACTGGACTTCGAGCTTCACGTCGCCCGACGGCGACCGGAGCATCGCCCAGCCATCGGTCGAGGGTTGCCCTGGTCGCGGGCCTTCTCGCCGCACGATCGTCCAACCGAGCAGCCGCTCGTAGAACCCGGCCAGTGCAATGGGGTCGGCGGCATCCAAGGTCGGACCGGAAACACGCATCGCCGGCCGTTCCATGCGACCATCCTATGACACCGGAGCGGAGCCTGTCGATCAATGGTCGAGAAGGGCCTTGATGAGGGTGGTGACCTGATCGCTGACATCCGGTGCGACTGCGCCGATCTGACGGACGAGTCGCTTTCGGTTGATCGACCTGACCAGTTCGCACTGCGTGTAGCTCTACATCGCCGACGCCTACACGACTGCGAAGAATCGAGCCGGCACGCCTTCGGCACCCTCGAACTTGAGGAACGGGGCGAAGAACTGGAACCGTTGGCGCCTCGGAAGAGCGTCGAGGTTGGTGAGCGTCTGCATCAGCACCGCTCCGCCTTCACCGATGGTGCGGTGCACCACGAACTCGTCTGGCGAATAGTCGGTCTTCTTGGCGCTGGCCTCAGGGAAGCAATCGAAGCCGATGGCGCGGCACCCCTTCGCCACCAGCCACTCGGCCGCTTCGGGCGAACAAGTAGGCGAGTCGACGTAGTACCGGGGGAACTCGCCGAAGGCCCGGTCGGACCAGCCGGTGCGGACCAGCACGATGTCGTCGGCGGTGACGCCCGGGTCGGCGGCTTCGAGATCGGCGACACCGATC
This sequence comes from uncultured bacterium, assembly GCA_963825585.1. Lineage (GTDB taxonomy): Bacteria > Actinomycetota > Acidimicrobiia > Spongiisociales > ZC4RG35 > JAOUGY01. The sequence continues at coordinate 111 of CAWGTX010000001.1, read as the reverse complement.
TCGTGGCTCGGAGCCAGCTCACCCAGGTCGATGAGCATCGCCTCGACCGATCACCCGGTCGAGGGCGATCTCCTCGGCGGTCTCTCCGTCCTCCCGGTAGTGCTTGGAGAA